>NZ_JONM01000014.1 GCF_000711875.1 Andreprevotia chitinilytica DSM 18519 | reverse complement strand
GCCCTACCCAAACCCCGTCAACACCCTCCAACAAAAATCACCCAAACATCCCCCTAAGTGCTTGATCGGCAACGCAACAATTCTGCAATTTTTATCGAATCCGCCGCACGATCTGCGATCTGCCATGCCAGCATCCCGCTGCCAGATGGCGAAAACCACCGAATCCACAAACAAACAGCCCCGCAATGCGGGGCTGTTTGTTTATCTATATAGGGAAATCATTCCCACTCGATCGTTGCCGGCGGCTTGCCCGACACGTCGTAGACCACCCTATTGATACCGCGGACTTCATTAATGATGCGATTGGATACCTTGCCCAGCAGCTCATAAGGCAGCTCAGCCCATTTGGCCGTCATGAAGTCGCTGGTCTGCACCGCACGTAGTGCAACCACATATTCATAGGTACGGCCGTCACCCATCACACCCACCGACTTAACGGGCAGGAACACGGCAAACGCCTGGCTGGTTTTGTCATACCAATCGAAAGCGCGCAGCTCATCAATAAAGATGGCATCTGCGCGGCGCAGCAGATCGCAGTATTCCTTTTTCACTTCGCCCAAGACACGCACGCCGAGACCAGGGCCCGGGAATGGGTGGCGATAAACCATCTCGTGCGGTAGGCCGAGCGCCACGCCAAGTTCGCGAACCTCATCCTTGAACAACTCACGTAGCGGTTCGAGCAATTGCAGCTTGAGCGTATCGGGCAAGCCACCAACATTGTGGTGGCTCTTGATGGTGTGTGCTTTCTTGGTCTTGGAGCCAGCAGATTCGATCACGTCCGGATAGATCGTGCCTTGGGCCAACCACTTGGCGCTTGGTAGCTTGGCCGATTCGGCCTGGAACACTTCGACGAATTCGCGACCGATGATCTTGCGCTTGGCTTCCGGATCGCTCACGCCGGCCAGATGACCCATGAACTGTTCAGTCGCATTAACGTGGATGACCTTCACGCCCAGATGCTTATTAAAGATGTTCATCACTTGCTCGCCTTCGTTCAGGCGCAACAGGCCGTTATCGACGAACACGCAAGTGAGTTGATCGCCAATCGCACGGTGGATCAGCGCAGCAGCGACCGAGGAATCGACACCACCGGAGAGGCCAAGGATGACCTCATCACTACCGACTTGTTCACGGATCTTGGCGACGGCTTGATCGATATAGTTCGGCATCGTCCAGCCCGGCTTGCAACCGGCGATGTCGAGCACGAAGCGGTTGAGCATTTCGCGGCCCTTGAGGGTATGCGTCACCTCAGGGTGGAACTGCACCGCATAGAATCCTTTGTCCTCGTTCGCCATGGCGGCCAGCGGGCAAGCTGGATTTTCGGCGATGATCTTGAAGCCTTCCGGCAGCTGGGTAACCTTGTCACCGTGGCTCATCCAGACTTCGAGGAAACCTTCGCCGCTATCGCCCTTGCGATCTTCGATGCCGTTGAAAAGCTTGCTGTGGCCACGTGCGCGGATTTCGGCGAATCCGAATTCGCGCACATGACCTGCCTCAACCTTGCCACCCAGCGCTTGCGCCATCCATTGCATGCCATAACAGATGCCCAGCACTGGCACGCCCAGTTCAAACAACCCGGCATCCGCCTGGTAATCGCTCTCGTACACCGAGTTCGGGCCACCGGACAGGATGATGGCCTTGGGGTTGAATGCCTTGATGAAGTCGATCGACACGTCGAAGGAGTGCAGTTCGCAGTACACGTGGGCCTCACGCACGCGGCGGGCGATCAGCTGGGCGACTTGCGAACCGAAGTCGAGAATAAGGACTTTGTCCAAGGCTTGGGTCATGGGCAGGGTTCCGTAAAGAACAGATTGATTAATCCGCGATTTTACCTTGCCACGCGCAACGCCGCGAGTTCGCTGGTCGGCGCATTGGCGATCCAGCGCAGGATTTCGTCCAATACCGGGGCATATTGTGGTGCACGTGGATGGTTGGCAATGGCGACCACAGCCCAGTCCACACCGTCTGCGTCCCGAACATAGCCCGCGACCGCTTTCACGTCCTTGAGCGTGCCAGTCTTGATGTGCGCCACTACGTCATCGCCTTTGAGGCGCTTTTTCATCGTGCCATCGATGGCAACAATGGGTAGCGACGAAGCGAATTCTGCGGCATAGCGACTTCGATCGGCGTTCACCAACAGTTGCGCAAGATGCGTTGCACTGATGCGTTCGTGACGCGACAGACCCGAGCCGTTCTCCAGCGTCAGCTCATCAAATCGCAATCCGCGCTGCGCCAGCCAGTTGCGAATCGATGCCGAAGCACGCGTGGGCGTATCGCCGCTCTCCTGCGACTGCGCACCGAGCGTGAGGAACAGTTGGCGCGCCATCATGTTGTTGCTGAATTTGTTGATGTCGCGAATGGTGTTGGCGACGTCGGCTGATTTGGTCGATGCCAGCATCACGGCATTGGCTGGCGTCGTACCTTCGCTCCAACCAGTCATGCCCTGCCCGCCCAGTTCGCGCCACAGCTGGCGGACCAATGCTGCCGTATAGGCCTGCGCACTCAGGACCGAGACATAACGCTCCACCTTGCAACCGGCCGGCACTTCGCCCGCCAGCTGCACCAGAAACTGCACGCCGTTGGTTTGCCCAAGCCGTTGCGACACATGCTGCGACCATGCCTCGCAGTTGCCGCCGCGGCCAATGGCAAGTTCATTGCCGACGCGTACTTCCGGCAAGGGCGGCTCGGCCGTCAACCGAACCCGCTCGCCAGTCGAATCAATCGTCAGCCGAATGGATTTGAAGTTGGTCAGTGCGGCATCAGGCTCGACCATGAACGGGCGCTCGGCACCATTGCCATCGTCCTCGAACGCGCTCTCCGCCGGCAGTTGAAACAGCGAGCGATCCAGAATCAACTTGCCACGAATATCGTTAACACCAGCCGCTTTCAAATCTCGCAGCCACAGCCAGACACGCTCGATGGTCAGCTTGGGATCACCACTACCACGCAGATAAAGATCGCCGTTCAATACACCATTCACCGGCTGCGCATCGGCCAGGAAATCGGTTTGCCACTGCCACGCCGGGCCCAACAGGCTGAGTGCACTATATGTAGTCACCAGCTTCATGGTGGAGGCCGGGTTTACCGGCCGCTCTGCCTGGTATTGCAACACCGGCTTGCCATCGGTCAGCGAGAGGATGGCAACCGACAAGCCATCGGCCGGCAATTTGGCCGCCTTGAGCGCGCCTTTAACCGATGCTGGTAACTCGGCAGCATGTGCAGCCAACAACAGACCGCTACAGCACAATGCGGCGACATATTTAGATAGTGACTTCATCGGATATCCAGTTTCACATCGGGGTGGCGTTGCTGCCATGCCATCGCAGCGGCGCGATAGGCATTCAACTCAGCCGCATATGTATCGAAGATGCAGGGCTCGCAACCACTACCGCAGCACTCTTCAAGAGCAGGTTCATAGGGCGGCTCTGGCGGCGGGTCATCAGGGAAATCTGCGGGGGAAGGATGGTGTTCTGCGGATTGCATGGCGTGAGCATCTGTTAGAATCGGCCACTATGGCCTACCAAGTACTTGCCCGAAAGTGGCGACCCAAAACCTTTGCCCAACTCGTGGGGCAGGAGCACGTGATCAAGGCGTTGGCGAACGCATTCGCCAGCGAACGCTTGCATCACGCCTACCTGCTGACCGGCACGCGAGGCGTCGGCAAGACGACCATCGCGCGGATCATGGCGAAGGCGCTCAACTGCGAAACCGGCATCACTGCTGAGCCTTGCGGCGTCTGCTCCGCTTGTACGCAAATCGATGCCGGGCGCTTTGTCGACTTGCTGGAAATCGATGCCGCGAGCAATACCGGTATCGACAATATCCGCGAGGTGCTGGACAACGCTCAGTATTCGCCGACCGCCGGGCGGTTCAAAGTGTACATCATCGATGAAGTGCACATGCTCTCCAAGAGCGCTTTCAACGCGATGCTGAAAACGCTGGAAGAGCCGCCGGGCCATGTGAAATTCATCCTCGCAACGACCGACCCGCAGAAAGTGCCGATCACGGTCTTGAGTCGTTGTTTGCAATTCTCCTTGCGGCAAATGACGCCGCAGCAGGTCTCCGGCCATTTGCAAAAAGTGCTGGATGCCGAGCAGATCACCTTCGAAACCAGCGCCCTGCCCTTGTTGGGACATGCGGCCAACGGCTCGATGCGCGACGCGTTGTCCCTGCTGGATCAAGCCATTGCCTACGGTGCGGGCCAAGTCGAAGAAGCCGGCGTACGCGCCATGCTGGGCGCAGTCGATCAATCGTATCTGTTCGATATTCTCGCAGCGCTGATCGCCCAAGACGGCACGGCCTTGATGGCAAGCGTGGAAACGATTGCCGGCCGTGGTCTTTCCTATGAAGCCGCCCTGCATGAACTAGCCCATCTGCTCCACCAGATTGCACTAGCGCAAACCGTGCCGGGTGCGTTGGCGGATGATCTGCCGCAACGCGCCAATATCCTTGCAGTTGCGCAAAGCCTGACTCCGGAAGACACCCAGCTCTATTACCAGATTGCCTTGCACGGCCGTCGTGACTTGCCGCTGGCGCCGGACGAGTACGCCGGCTTTACGATGACGCTGCTGCGGATGCTGGCCTTTGCACCGGCATCGCCGGTGCAAGTCAATTTGATCAGCTCACCGGCATCGCCGGGGCAAGTCAATCTGGCAAGCGCTCCGCCTGCGCAAGCCAATCCAATCAGTTCGTCGTCGCAACCACGGCAAGCCAGTTCGGCGAGCGTCGTAGCATCGCCACAGCAAGTCGAACCGTCACACACACCAGCGCAGCCCGCGCCGAGTATCGCTGCAGCATCGATCAGCCAGCCCAGCGTGGTGCCTTCACCGGTCGTTGCGCAGCCACCTGCCGCAGCGGACGAACCACCTCCTCCCCCGCCTTGGGCAGAGCTGGAGGCGACTGACACTGCTGAACCAATTCGCGACGACGCACCGACGGAATCACACGTATTCGTGCCAACGCCAGTCGCGCCAGCGATCCCGGAACCAACTCAAGAAGTCGCCGCACCAGCCGCACCCGATGCTGAACCCTCTCACGACTCAGCACCTTGGCACGAAGCTCCCGCCGAACCGATCCATCGCGAATTCGATGGCGACTGGCGCGGGCTGCTTGGCAAGGTCAAACTCGGTCGCGCTGGCATGCTGGCGCAACACGCCGAACTGGCATCGTTCCGCAATGATGTATTCGAGTTACGCGTCGCGGCGGAGCATCGCAATACCGCAACCCGCGACTATCAAGATCCCTTGTGCGAGGCACTATCGGACTACTTTGGTCGGCCGATCCAAGTCAAAGTCGTACTCGGTGACGAAGCAACCGATACCCCGGCAGCACAGACCTTCCGCGAACGCGCGCAACGCCAGTCTGAGGCAGAAACCGAGATCCAGAACGATCCGTTCGTGCAGACGCTGGTGCGAGATTTCGGCGGCAGCATCATTCCTGATTCGATCAAACCTTATGATCGAACACCCGATCAAACCCATTGAAGGCTGTGGCCGTTCAAGTTCACCCCCATTTCAAATCGATTTCAAGTAGGAGCACGACATGATAGGTAAAGGCGGTATCGCCCAGCTCATGCAGCAGGCGCAGAAGATGCAGGAAAACATGGCCAAGGCGCAGGAAGAACTCGCCAAGGTCGAAGTGGAAGGCCAGGCCGGTGCCGGCATGGTCAAGATCGTGATGACCTGCGGCCACGCGGTAAAGCGCGTGTCGATCGACGACTCGTTGCTGTCCGACGACAAGGACATGCTGGAAGACCTGCTCGCCGCCGCATTCAACGATGCGTCCCGCAAGGCCGAGGCAACCAGCCAGGAAAAAATGGGCGGATTGACCGCCGGCCTGCCGCTGCCCCCGGGCTTCAAGCTGCCGTTCTGATCGCCAGTCAGGCGCGAGGAGTGAGGTGTATAAAGCCACGCGCCTCCTCTTCCCGCCAACCCCAGGCTCTGTTGACGTAGGTTTTGCGGATCGCGTTTGCCCGGCTTTGGGCCTATTGCTAGGCGAAAGACACGCCGCGTAATCGATTACGCCAGTGGCTTTCAACACCGCAAGAGGCCCAAAGCCGGGCAAATCCTTCGGACGGAGCCGACTTTTGCGGTCACTCCGCGTTATAAGTCGCTGACATAACCGGTTATGCGGCGCGCCTTATGCCTTGATTGACCGCAAAATTCGGCACCGCGCGACCGCAAAACCTACGTCAACAGAGCCTTGCCCGATGACCACTCCCTCCTCTCTCCAGCAACTGATCGAAGCCCTCAAGGTGTTACCCGGTGTTGGCCCGAAATCAGCCAGCCGCATGGCCTATCACCTGCTGCAGCGCGATCAGGGCGGTGCCGTGAATCTGGCGCATGCGATCGAATATGCGATTGCCACGCTCAATCACTGCAAACGCTGCAATACCTTCACCGAAGCCGATGTCTGCGATATCTGCGCCGATGAGCAGCGCAATACGCATCAGCTGTGCGTGGTCGAAATGCCGACCGATCTGCTGATGATCGAGCAAACGCTGGCCTATCAGGGTCTCTACTTCGTGCTGATGGGGCGACTCTCGCCACTGGATGGCATCGGTCCCAAGGACATCGCACTGTCTCGCCTGCTGGAACGCGCCAGCGATGGCGAAGTCAGCGAAGTGGTGCTGGCCACCAACTTCACCGTCGAAGGTGAAGCCACCGCGCACTATCTCTCTGAACTGCTACGTGCCCGTGGTCTGCAAGTGAGCCGGATCGCCCGTGGCCTGCCAGTCGGCGGCGAGCTGGAACATGTCGACCCGGGTACGCTGGCGCAGGCGCTGGTCGAGCGTCGGCAACTCTAGAACCGCGAACAAAAACCCTCCTGGCGGTGTTGCGCTCACTTACCGTACTCAACGTACCGTCTGCATTTGTCCCCTTGTGGGTCCGCCTTGCCAGCACCGCGTCGCTGGATTTTTCGCGACTCACTCCCTCATTCTCGGCACAAAAAAAGCCCCGCATAAAGCGGGGCGAATGACTACTCACGAGAAAAACAGCACCAGCAGCGCAAGCACCGCCGGTGATTCATCGAATCAATCCAATCAAGCCAGACGCGTCTCCGTCTCGGCATCAAAGACAACCGCTTTGGTCATATCCGGCTTCAGGCGGACTGTTTCACCCGGGCCCTTGGCATCGCGCGGATGCAGACGGGCGCAAATCTCGATGCCGTTCAGCTGGGTCAGCACCATGGTGTCCGGGCCGGTTGGCTCGGTCAGATGCACCTTGCAGGCAAGGCTGTTTTCGCTGTTTTCCACTGCATCGAACTGTTCCGGGCGCAAACCGAGAATCACTTTCTTGCCCACTTGGCCGGCGAGCTTGGCGGCGTTCGGCAGCGGCACAAAGCGTGCCTCGCCTTCACTTTGCAGGCTCACACCAATCTGGCCCGCTTGCTCCGCCAAATGGCAAGGGATGAAGTTCATCGACGGCGAGCCGATGAAGCTCGCGACGAACAGATTGGCCGGTTGCTCGTAGATTTCTTGCGGGCTGCCGAACTGCTGGATCACACCATCCTTCATCACCGCAATCTTGTCGCCCAACGTCATCGCTTCGATCTGATCATGGGTCACATAGACGATGGTGGTTTTCAGGCGATGGTGCAGTTGCTTAATTTCAGTCCGCATTTCGACGCGCAGTTTGGCATCGAGGTTGGAGAGCGGCTCATCGAACAGGAACAGGATCGGATCACGCGCCAAGGCACGGCCCATGGCCACGCGCTGGCGTTGACCGCCGGACAGCTGGCTGGGTTTGCGATCCAACAGGTGATCCATCTGCAGCATCTTGGCGACGCGGGCGATGATTTCTTCCTGTTCTTTCTTCGGCACACCGCGCGTTTCCATGCCGAAGGCGATGTTCTGCCGCACGTTCATGGTCGGATACAGCGCGTAGCTCTGGAACACCATGGCGATATCGCGATCTTTCGGCGCGATGTTGTTCACCATGCGGTCGCCGATATGCACCTCACCGGTTGTCGGCGCTTCAAGGCCGGCGATGATGTTCATCAGTGTCGATTTGCCGCAGCCGGACGGGCCGACCAGGATCAAAAACTGGCCCGAATCGATTTCGATATCGATGCCCTTGAGGATATGTGTGTCACCAAAGCTCTTGGTGACGTTCTTGATGGCGAGTGCGCCCATAAATTCCTCCGTTATCCTTTTACTGCGCCGGCGGTCAGCCCACGCACGAAATACTTGCCCGCAAATACATACACCAGGATGGTCGGCAGCGCGGCGATCAGCGCGGCGGACATATCGACGTTGTATTCCTTGACCGTGGTCGAGGTGTTGGCGAGGTTGTTGAGGCCGACGGTGATCGGCTGGCTATCGCCCGATGAGAACACCACACCGAACAGGAAGTCGTTCCAAATCTGGGTGAATTGCCAGATCAGCACGACCATCACGATCGGAGTCGACATCGGCAGCACGATGCGGAAGAAGATCCGCCAGAAGCCTGCGCCATCCAGACGTGCCGCCTTGATCAGCTCGTCCGGAATGCCCACGTAATAGTTGCGGAAGAACAGCGTGGTGGAAGCCAGGCCGAACACGCAGTGGACGAACACCAAGCCGGTGACCGAACGTGCGATACCAAACCAGCCAAGCGTTTGCGCCATCGGCAGCAACACCACCTGAAACGGAATGAATACACCGAACAAGATCAAGGCAAAGGTAAGCTCCGAGTGCGGGAAGCGCCACTTCGACAGGATGTAACCGTTCAGCGCGCCCAAAGAGGTGGAGATCAACACCGCCGGAATCACCATCCGTACCGAGTTCCAGAAGAACGGCTTCAAGCCACCGCATTCCACCCCGGTACATGCGCTCGACCACGCCTTGGACCATGCATCGAACGAGATGCTGGTCGGGAACGACAGCAAGTTGCCGGCGCGGATCTGATCCATGGTCTTGACGGAGGTAATCACCATCACATACAGCGGCAGCAGGTAATACAAAGCTGCCAACAACAGCGCCGAATACACGACGCCACGCCAGAATTTAGGCATTGCGACTCCTCCGCAGCTCGGAATACAGGTAAGGCACGACCATGGCGGCCACGGTCATCAGCATCATGGTGGCACTGGCTGCGCCAAGGCCCATCTGGCCGCGGGTGAACGCCATTGCATACATGAAGGTGGCCGGCACGTCGGAAGCAAAGCCAGGGCCGCCGCCAGTCAGCGCGACGACGAGGTCGAAGCTCTTGATCGCAATGTGCGACAGGATCATCAGCGTGGAGAAGAACACCGGGCGCAATGCCGGCAGGATGATCTTCCAGTAAATGCGCGGCAGGCTGGCGCCATCGATCTGTGCGGCCTTGATGATCGAGTCATCGATGCCACGCAAGCCGGCCAGGAACAACGCCATCACGAAGCCGGACGACTGCCACAAACCGGCAATCACCACGGTGTAGATCGACATGTCCGAATTCACCAGCCAATCAAAGGTGAAATTGGTGAAGCCCCAATCGTGCATCAGTTTTTCCAGACCCAGGCCCGGATTCAACATCCACTTCCAGGCCGTGCCGGTGACGATGAACGACAGAGCCATCGGGTAAAGGTAGATGGTGCGCAAAGCACCTTCAGCGCGGATCTTCTGATCCAGCAGAATCGCCAGTGCAATCCCGATCGCCATGGCGCCGCCAATGAACAGGCCGCCAAAGATGAACAGGTTCTTCACCGCCACCCACCAGCGTTCAAGCGCGAACAGGGCGTGATATTGAGTGAGTCCGGCCCAATTGAAACTGGGCAAGAGGCGGGAACTGGTAAAGGACAGGTAGCCGTTCCAGGTGATGAAGCCGTAGATGAATATCAGCGTCAGCAGGAACGACGGTGCCAAAACCAGCCGCGGCAACCAGCGCTCCGCGAAGCCGTACTGTGCCGGCTGGGTTGGTGAACTCATGGTGTTATCTCCATGTGACCGTTGGTCTTTTGTTGTGTCAGAACGGCTACCCAACCCTCCTGGCGTTGCGATTCGGTCCTGGGTACTCGTGGGTACCTTCTACGACCGAATGCCTGGCCAAGAGCGCTGCGCTGGATTGGGTAGCCGTTCTGATTGGTGATGAAGCAGTAGAACCGGGACCGGGGCTTCCTCTCCCCGGCCTCGGCACCTCGCCGTCCTCCCCCTTGTGAGGCGGAGGACAACGAGTCAAACGGCATTACATGGTTTTTGCAGCAACTGCGAGCTTCTCTGCAGCAGCCTTGGCAGTCATGTTGTCGTCGTTCCAGAACTGCGAAACGACGTCATAGATCGCGCCTTGGGTAGCAGAGTGAACGGCCATGCCGTGGGCGAACGACGGCACCAGCGTGCCGGACTTGGAATCAGCAGCGAAGTCCTTGGCCGATTGCTTGCCGCACTCGTCGAACTTGCTCATGTCCGCGCCCAGGCGAACCGGGATGGAGCCCTTGTTCAGGTTGAAGATTTCCTGGAATTGCGGGCTGACCAGCACGGAAGCCAGGTCCTTCTGACCCTTCTCGGCATCCTTGTTCGACAGTTTGAACATGGCGAAGCTGTCGATGTTGAAGGTGTAGGCATTCGCAGTGCCCGGTGCGGCTACGCACAGGAAGTCCTTGCCCGGTACTTTGCCTGCGGCGAGGAACTCGCCCTTGGCCCAGTCACCCATGAACTGCATGGCGGCCTTACCATTGATGACCATCGAAGTCGCCAGGTTCCACTCGCGGCCGGCGCTGTTCTTGTCGGTGAGCGGTTTGATCTTCTTGTAGGTCTCGAGCACCTTGACCATCGTGGCGCTCTTGAGCGCGCCTTGGTCGAGGTTGACCAGCGTCTTCTTGTAGAAGTCGACACCGCCTACGCCCAGCAGGACGGTTTCAAACACGGTCGCGTCTTGCCACGGCTGGCCACCGTAGGCCACGGGCTGGATGCCGGCTTTCTGCAGCGCTTCAGCAGTCTTGAAGAATGCATCCCAAGTCGTCGGGGCCTTGGCGCCGACCTTCTTCAGCAACTCCGGGTTCACCCACAGCCAGTTCACGCGGTGAACGTTGACTGGAGCCGCCACGTAGTGGCCCTTGTACTTCATGGTGTTGATCACGACACCCGGCAGGACCTTGTCCCAACCGTCGGCCTTGGCCACGTCATCCAGCGAGGTCAACACACCTTCATCGCCCCACTCCTGGATTGCCGGGCCCTTGATCTGTGCAGCCGCCGGAGGATTGCCGGATACGACGCGCGTCTTGAGCGCGGTCATCGCGTTTTCACCAGCACCACCTGCAACTGCAAAATCCTTCCACTTGTCGCCCTTGGCTTCGAGCATCTTCTTGAGCTCGCCAGCGGCCTTGGCTTCACCGCCAGAGGTCCACCAGTGCAGCACTTCTACTTCGGCTGCATTTGCTGCGAAAGCAACGGTCATGGCCGCTGCACAGAGCGTAATACGCAAGGTTTGCATTTTCTCCGATCTCCTAGGCACGAGCCGCCCCATGGCGGTGCTCGATGCACCACATTAGGCTACGAATGCAACAACAGAAATCAGGTAAACACCGATTGGGTGGGGAATGTAAGGCAAAGACCTTACGAATGAAATTAGGAACTTGAAATAATAGACAAAGAAAAAGGCGGCCGAAGCCGCCTTTTTCAAGACTTAAACTTAAAACCGTCTCAGATGAGTCGATTAGAAGCCGGTCCAGGTACCGATAACAACGCGCTGCATGCTCTTCTTGTCGGAAGCGATGCCTTGAGCTTGCCACGTGAAGCCAGCCGGCAGCTTGCCTTCGTCACCCAGTTGGATGTGACGGAATTGCAGGAAGGCAGCGGTGTTCTTGGACACGCCGTAGTTCAGCTGAGCGTTGAACTGGGTAGCCTTGTTGCCGTCAGTAGCGCCGCCGTTGTCCTTGATGTACACAACACCAGCGTTCAGGCTGAGCTTGTCGTTGAAGCTGTAGCCAACCTTACCGTGGATTGCATTTTCCTTGGTGTTAGGAGCGGAACCATCGTACTTGTCTTGCGAGAAGTCGAGGTCAAGGCTAACCGGGCCAACGTTGCCACGACCGGCCAGGAACAGGGTGCTGTCGTACTTGCCGTTAGCAGAGCCGTTCTTGATGCCCAAGTAGGAAGCATCGAAGTGCCAGCCAGCCAGATCAGCGCCGCCGCCCAATTCGTAACCTTGGTAGCCGTTGCTGCCGCTGCTCAGGCCGCCGTTACCATCGTTAACAGTAGCGAACACGCTCACCGGGCCGAAGCTGCCAGCGTATTGAATCGCGTTCGGCCAGAAGGCGAAAGCGGTAACACCACGGTCTTCACCAGCGTTGCCCGAACCGTCGGTCAGGTACGGCCAGTCTTTTTGCAGGTAGGTAGCAGCGAAGATACGACCGAATTTCACGGAACCGAAGTCGCCGGAAATGCCGATGTACGACTCACGCGAACCCCAAGCTGCCAGCGGAGTAGCCTTGCCGTTGGCGTTAGCTTGACCACCAGTGCCCCAAGTAGTGCCAGGACCAGGTTTTTGCGAAACGTGCCAAATGGTCGACAGGCCGTTATCCCACTTGTCGGAACCGTCGAAGTTCAGAACAACCGGGGTGTCGATTGCGAAAACGCCACCGTCTTTGCCATTGGCAAGAGCTTGGTTGGTGTAGTACATCACGTCCAGCTCAGCAGAACCGCTGATCTTGACTTCAGCGAAAGCCGGGGCGGAGAAGGCGGCTGCGACAGCAGCGGCAACGAGAACACGCTTGAACATTTATGAGTCTCCTAGACACGAGAGTTGGTTTTTACCACCAGGTAACAGCAAGGCTTGCATCTGGTTTCGACACGAAACTTGCTCTACGGACCAAGGTTAAGGGAGGGCACTTGGCTCAGGCAAACCTGATTCTGAATCGACCCCAAAAGCGTCGCATCCATACAACAAAACCTTTCTCATCTCTTATGAAGAGTGGCGCGAACAAAGAAAAACCGCCGGTTTAGCCGGCGGTTTTTACTTGGAGACGCTTGAAACTTACTTGGCGTTCCAAAGTGCCTTGGTGGTATCGAGCATACGATTGGAGAAGCCCCACTCGTTGTCGTACCACGACAGTACCTTCACCAGCGTGCCATTGCTGACCTTGGTTTGGGTCGCATCATAGGTGCTGGAGGCCGGGTCGTGATTGAAGTCGACCGACACCAGCGGCTTGGTGTTGATGTTGAGAATGCCTTTGAGCTCGCCTTCAGAAGCAGCCTTCAACACAGCGTCGATTTCTTCCTTGCTGGTCGGACGGGCAGCGGTGAAGGTCAAGTCGACCAGCGAGACATTGATTGTCGGCACGCGGACCGAGAATCCATCCAGACGGCCATTCAACTCCGGCAGCACCAAACCAACCGCAGCGGCAGCACCGGTCTTGGTCGGGATCATGCTGTGGGTCGCCGAACGAGCACGGCGCAGGTCGCTGTGATACACGTCCGTCAGTACTTGATCGTTAGTGTAGCTGTGGATAGTGGTCATCAGGCCGGACACGATGCCGATCTTCTCATGCAACGGCTTGGCCAGCGGGGCCAGGCAGTTGGTGGTGCAAGATGCGTTGGAGATCACGGTATCGCTCGCTTTGAGGATGCCGTGGTTCACGCCATAAACAATCGTTGCATCGACATCATTGCCACCCGGTGCAGAGATCACCACCTTCTTGGCGCCAGCGGCCAAGTGAGCCGAAGCCTTGTCCTTGCTGGTGAAGAAGCCGGTGCACTCGAGCACCACGTCAACTTGCAGGTCCTTCCACGGCAATTCGGCCGGATTGCGCACAGCGCAAACCTTGATCTTGTCGCCATTGACGACGAGGTAATCGCCATCAACCGAGACGGTGCCGTTGAACTTGCCATGCGCGGTGTCGTATTGGGTCAGATGCGCATTGGTTTCTGCGTTGCCGAGATCGTTGATCGCAACGATCTGGAATTCGTCGGTACGGCCGGATTCGTACAAGGCGCGCAGAACATTGCGGCCGATGCGGCCATAACCATTAATGGCGAGACGGATTGCCATGGGAAGTCTCCTTGAGGGATCGACAGGCGAAAAAATTGATACGCAATTATGCCAGCGTTGCATGCCAAGCACATTGCGCCGGAACAACAACGGGCCGTTTTAAAACGGCCCGTCGGACTTGGCTATTAGGGATTACTTGCCCAGGGCGGCGGCTTCGCGTGCGATGGCAGTAATTCCCGCCCAATCGCCCGCCTCAACCTTGTCCTTGGGACACAACCACGAACCACCGACACAACCGACATTCGGCAGTGCCAACAGCTTGGGGGCAGACTCGACCGTCACACCACCGGTCGGGCAGAACAGTGCCTGCGGCAGCGGGCCGCCGAGTGCCTTCAGCATGCCGTAACTACCTGCTTGTTCAGCCGGGAACAGCTTGAGCGCATCAAAGCCTTCTTCCAGCGCAGCGATGACTTCAGATGGGGTCATCACGCCAGGCAATAGCGGCATGCCGACTTCGCGTGCAGCAGCTGCGAGCTTCGGGGTCAGACCCGGTGTCACCGCGAACTTGGCACCAGCCGCCTTGGCTTCGGCGAATTGTTCGGGACGAACGACAGTGCCGACGCCAACGATAGCTTCCGGCACGGCTTCGGCAATCGCCTTGACGGCGGCGAGCGCTACGGGTGTGCGCAAAGTGACTTCCAGCACCTTGATGCCGCCCTCGACCAAGGCGCGCGCGAGCGGCACTGCGGTTTCAAGGTCGTCGATCACGATCACCGGCATCACCGGGCACGAGCGCATGATTTCTCGAATTTGCATGTTTGTTCTACTGGCTGGTTCGTTGATCAAATCCCGCCCGAGGCGAGTGCCGGCAATCCGGCCATCCTGACGACGGGCCGCACACCGACCCGCGATTCTCTTAACTTAATTGCTTATTACTAATTAATGGGCCAGACCGAGTGCAATCGCGCCCTCTTCTGCACCGGTTGCCGCCAGCCGGAAGCTGGCGAACAATTCACGCCCCATGCCATGGCCGTTTTTGGCCATATCCATCGTGACCACCTCGCGCTTGGCCCACTCGGCGGCATCGACCTTGGCTTCAACGACGCCCGCTTCGGCATCCAGACGAATCACGTCACCAGTACGCACTTTGCCTAGCGGCCCACCACACAATACTTCCGGAGTCATATGAATAGCCGACGGCACCTTGCCCGAAGCACCGGACATACGACCGTCAGTGACCAGGGCCACCTTGAAGCCGCGATCCTGCAACACGCTCAGCGCCGGGGTGAGCTTGTGCAGCTCCGGCATACCATTGGCACGCGGGCCCTGGAAACGCAGCACCGCAATGAAATCTTTCTCCAACTCGCCGCGCTTGAATGCGACCAGCACATCATCCTGCTCATCGAACACGATGGCCGGCGCTTCGACAACGCGATGCTCTGGCGCAACAGCCGATACCTTGATCACTGCGCGACCCACATTGCCAGACAGGAGACGCAGGCCGCCATCGGCACTGAACGGCTCGGCAGCAGTACGCAGCACACTTTCGTCGCCAGACTTGGCCGGTGCGTTACGCCACTCCACCTTGTTATCGATCAGGAAAGGCTCTTGGGCGTAATGACGCAAGCCCTGGCCCGCGGCGGTCAGCACGTCATCGTGCAAGTAGCCTGCATCCAGCAACTCACGAATCAGATAACCCATACCGCCCGCCGCGTGGAAGTGGTTCACATCGGCCGAACCGTTCGGATACACACGCGCCAGCAGCGGCACCACTTCAGACAAATCGTTGAAGTCATCCCAGTTGATCTCGATGCCGGCGGCTTTGGCGATCGCGATCAGGTGAATCGTATGATTGGTTGAACCACCGGTCGCAAGCAAACCGACGATGCCGTTGACCACAGCCTTCTCACTCACCACCTTGCCGACCGGCGTGAATTGCGAGCCCAGCGCAGTAATCTGCGCAGCGCGGCGGCCGGCTGCAGCGGTAAGCGCATCACGCAATGGCGTACCCGGATTGACGAAGGCAGCGCCCGGCAGGTGCAAGCCCATCACCTCCATCAACATCTGGTTGGAATTCGCGGTGCCATAGAACGTACAGGTGCCCGCGCCGTGATAGCTGCCCTCTTCGGAGGCCAACAGCTCATCCCGGCCGCACTTGCCTTCGGCGAACAGCTGGCGAATCTTGGCTTTGTCTTTGTTGGAGATACCCGATGTCATCGGGCCGGCCGGGGCAAATACCGCCGGCAAATGGCCGAATTGCAATACACCCATCAACAGGCCCGGCACGATCTTGTCGCACACGCCCAAGGCAACCACGGCATCAAATACGTTGTGGGATAAGCCAACTGCCGTGCTCATGGCGATCACATCGCGACTGAATAAGCTGAGCTCCATGCCCGGCTGACCTTGCGTCACGCCATCGCACATGGCGGGCGTACCGCCGGCGAATTGCGCGGTGGCACCCACTTCACGCACAGCTTCCTTGATGATCGCGGGGTAGGTTTCGAGCGGCTGGTGTGCCGACAGCATGTCGTTGTAGGACGAGACGATTGCGACATTCGGCTGGCGCATTTCGCGCATCAGTATCTTGTCGCCTTCCGGAGCGGCAGCCCAGGCATGCGCCTGATTGGTACAAGCCAGACCCTTGCGAATCGGCTCTTTCTTGGCGGCCTCTTCGAGCCGATGCAAGTAACGACCGCGGGATTCGCGGCTACGTTCGATGATGCGCTGGGTTACTTCGGATACGCGAGGATGCACAGACGACATTGACTAACTCCGGGTCAGGCGGCGTCGAAGCCCATTCAAGCCTACAGCGCACCGCGGCGAAAAACAGCCGTAGTTTTACTACAGACTAACTGTAAATTCAACTACACCCCACACAGACATCATTCCTGCTGCACTGCAACAATAACCAGCCAACATGCGGCCTCACGGCAGTTTGACACGCTGTTGCAACAACACGTAGCTGCTTGTTTGAAAACCGTTTGCGCGTGATTTTCGGCGTGTAGTAAGATTACAAAGTCTTACTACATCCGACCTCGGTGTTTCACGCCTACGCCGATGCGCTTCACGCCAGAACAACAAAGGAAAACCCCGTAAATGACTGCGATCGACGCTTTCGACATGGTGCTGTTTGGCGGCACCGGCGACCTGGTAATGCGCAAGCTGTTGCCTGCGCTATACCACCAGCACCAGGACGGTAACCTGCCCGCTGATGGCAGGCTGATCTGTCTGGGTCGGAGCGTTCCCGATACTGCTGCCTACATCGAAAAAGCGCACAGTCTGGCCAAGGGTTATCTGGGTAGCGCCTATAACGACGCGGACTGGGCCACGTTCTCCGCCCGCATCCAGTACCTGAAACTCGATGCCACCCAGCCGGAAGAATTCACCAAGCTGGCCGAAGTGCTGAACGAGTTCCCCCGCCGCTCACGCGTGTTTTACCTCTCCACCGCGCCAGACCTGTTTGCCCCGATCTCCAAGAGCCTGGCCGCGGTCGGCCTCAACAAGGGTAACTCTCGCGTCGTGCTGGAAAAGCCGCTTGGCCATGACCTCGAATCGTCGAACAAGATCAGCCATGAAGTCGGCGAGTTTTTCCAGGAACAACAGATTTACCGGATCGACCATTATCTCGGCAAAGAGCCGGTTCTGAACCTGATCGCGTTGCGTTTTGGCAACACCTTGCTGGAACCGCTATGGCGTCGTGAATGGATTCGCGATGTGCAGATCACTGTGACCGAACAAGTCGGCGTCGAAACCCGTGCCGACTTCTACGACAAGGCCGGCGCGCTGCGCGACATGATCCAGAACCATCTGCTGCAGTTGCTGACCATCGTAGCGATGGAACCGCCGGCCAGCATCGATGCCGACGCGGTCCGTGACGAAAAACTCAAGATTCTGCGCGCCCTCAAGCCCCTGACCGCCGAAACCGTGCACAGCCACGTGGTACGCGGCCAGTATCGTGCTGGTGCCGTCAACGGCAAGCCGGTACCGGGCTATCTGGAAGAGCCGGGCGTGCCAGCCAGCTCGAAAACAGAAACCTTCGTCGCACTCAAGGCCGAGATTCAGACTTGGCGCTGGGCCGGCGTGCCGTTCTACCTGCGTACCGGCAAGCGTCTGCAAGAGCGACTGGCCGAAATCGTGATCAATTTCCGCGAAACGCCGCTGTCGATTTTCGGCCGCAATGCCACGCCGAACCGGCTGGTGATCCAGTTGCAGCCGGATGAATCCGTCCGCCTGTACCTGATGGCCAAAGAGCCGGGCAACCAGTTCCGCCTGCGCCCGGTGCACCTCGATCTCGACTTCAAGGAATTCTTCCAGGCCCGCGCGCCGGAAGCCTACGAGCGACTGTTGATGGACGTGATCCGTGGCGACCTGTCGCTGTTCGTGCGCCGTGACGAGCTGCAAGCCGCATGGAAGTGGGTCGAGCCGATCATCGATAGCTGGGAAACCAGCATCGAAGGCCCGAAGCCCTATACCGCCGGCACTTGGGGCCCGGCGGCATCGTCCGCGCTGCTGTCTCGCGACGGCCTGTGCTGGCACGAAGAATCCTGATCCATGCATCGGACAGTGCGGCCCCCGCCGCGCTGTCGCTAAATTGATATCACGCGTGATTCCAAGAGGTTTGCATGTCCTTGCAATGGCATGAATTTGCAGCAAAAGAACAACTCGATGCACAGCTGGCAGCGACCATCGCCGCCGATCTGAAAGCCGCTATCGCCGCTCGTGGTACGGCTGGCCTGGCCGTCTCTGGTGGCCGCACACCGGCCGGTCTGTTCAAAGCCCTGTCCACCAATACCGAGGTGAACTGGTCCAAGGTAGTGATCACGCTAATCGACGAACGCTGGGTGCCGGTCGATCATGCCGACAGCAACGAGCGTACCGTGCGCCAGAACCTGCTCGTCGGCCCGGCCGCCGAAGCGACGTTTATTTCGCCGGTTTCCACTGCAGCAACACCCCATGAAGGATTAGCCGAAATCGAAGCGCGTCTGACCAAGCTGCCCGCCCCGATCGATGTGGCCATTCTCGGTATGGGCGACGATGGCCATACCGCCTCATTGTTCCCGAATGCGCCCGAGCTGGAAGCGACCTGCGCATCCACGGCCCTCGTCGCGGCAGTAACGCCACCTATCGCACCGCACAAGCGCATTACGTTGACGCTACCAACCATCGCCAAAGCCCGTCACGTCATCGTGCATATCACCGGCGAAGGCAAGAAATCTTTGCTAGAAACTGCGATGGCAGAAGAAAAACCGCTTACCGAGCAATACCCGATCCGCCGGGTGCTTGATCAAAGCAGCGGTAGCAAGGAAGTGTTCTGGGCGGCTTGAAGCCGCATCAAGAGGAGACGGGGCAGTTCGTAACACGAACCGCCCCGCTGTTTATCCAAGACAGGTCAATCACGGGCCCACAAGGTCTGAAAGGCACAGAGACAACACATGCTGGAAAGAATTAAAACAATGATCGACAGCTTGTCCCGGTCCGAACGCAAAGTTGCCGAACTGGTACTGGCGCAACCGAATCTGGTCGCCAACGCACCGATCGCGCAAATCGCCGATCTGGCCGAAGTCTCGCAGCCGACGGTGATCCGTTTCTGCCGCAGCCTCAACTGCTCCGGCCTGCAGGATTTCAAGCTGCGCCTCACGCGTAGTCTGGTGTCCGGCGTGCCGTATGTGCACTCGATGGTGTCCGCCGATGACTCCGCGCATGACCTGGCGAAGAAGCTGTTCGATAACAACATCTCCCACCTTTTGCGCTGCCGTAACGAGCTCGATACCGAAGCGCTCGAAAAAGCCATCAAGGTACTGACCAACACCCACAAGATCGAAGTCTGGGGCCAGGGCCAATCCGGCGCAGTCGCGATCGACGCACAAAACAAGTTCTTCCGCCTGGGCGTGCCAACCGTCGCCTATACCGACCCGCACATGCACGGCATGAGCGCCTCGATGCTCAAGCCGGGTGATGCCGTCGTGGCGGTCTCCAACTCCGGCCGTACGCTCGACTTGATCCGCTCGGTTGAAATCGCCCGCGATGCCGGCGCCGACGTCATCGGCATCACGCACAGCAAGTCACCGCTCGCCAAGCGCTGCAACATCTGTCTATTCGCCGACACCATGGAAGACCCCGATCTCTACACCCCGATGATCACGCGCATCGTTCACCTGGTGATCATCGACGTGCTGGCGGTTGGCGTCGCGCTCAAACGCGGGCCGGAGCTGATCGACCAACTCGAAAAAATGAAGCGCAACCTGAAGGAAAAGCGCGTACGCAGTCACGAAGGTTGATTGACCGCGACTTCGCAGCTGGTGCTTTTAAGGCAACCCTGAAAGCGCAAGGCCGGCGAAAGACGCTACAACAAACGACACGCGCGCTGCCCCTGGGAAATTGCAGCGCGAAGTGCTCGTGATCTGGAAATGGAATCACTCAAGGAAGCCCCCCGATGTCCAGCTTGACCCAATCCCCCGCCTGGCTTGCCCTGACCCAGCATTTCAACGAGGTATCCGGCCTGCACATGCGTGACCTGTTTGAACAGGACCCGCAGCGCTTCGAAAAATTCTCGCTGGAATCCGGCGGCCTGTTCTTTGATTACTCGAAGAACCGCGTCACCGAAAAAACCATGGCATTGCTGTTCGATCTGGCCCGCCAATCCGGCCTCACTTCCCGGATCGACAAGATGTTCTCCGGCAAGAAGATCAACGTCACCGAAAACCGCGCCGTCCTGCACACCGCCTTGCGTAACCTCGACAAGAATCCGATCCTGGTCGACGGCGAAGACGTGATGCCCAAGGTCAACGCGGTCAAGGAGAAGATGTTCCAGTTCTCCGACGAAATTCGCTCAGGCGAGCGCGTCGGCTACACCGGCAAGGCCTTCACCGACATCGTCAACATTGGCATCGGCGGCTCGGATCTCGGCCCGGTCATGGTCTGCAATGCGCTCAAGGATTTCGGTCACCAGCGCCTGACCATGCACTTCGTTTCCACCGTTGATGGCGACCAAGTCGTCTCTACGCTGAAGAAGCTGAATCCGGAAACAACGCTGTTCATCATCGCCTCCAAAACCTTCACCACGCAGGAAACCATCACCAACGCCCGTACCGCGCGTGCGTGGTTCCTCGATCGTGTTGGCAACGAAACACACATCGCCAAGCACTTCGTTGCCGTGTCGACCAACGCGCAAGCCGTGGCTGCGTTCGGTATCGATACCAACAATATGTTCGAATTCTGGGACTGGGTCGGCGGCCGTTATTCGCTGTGGTCCGCCATCGGCCTGCCTATCGCCATTTACCTCGGCAAGCATGACTACCAAGACCTGCTCCACGGTGCCTACACCATGGACGAGCACTTCAAGAACAAGCCGCTGGAACAAAACCTGCCGGTGATCCTGGGCGTGCTCGGTGTCTGGTACATCAACTTCTTCGGCGCCGCCACGCATCTTGTCTCGCCGTACAACCAGAGCCTGCAACGCTTCCCGGCCTATCTGCAGCAGCTGGACATGGAATCGAACGGCAAGACGGTCGATCTGGATGGCCACCGCGTCGATTACCACACTGGCCCGGTGGTCTGGGGGGATGCCGGGATCAACGGCCAGCACGCCTACTACCAGATGCTGCATCAAGGCAGCCAGCTGGTGCCGATCGACTTCATCGCCAGCGTTGAACATCCGGAAATCCCGGAGCCGCACAATACCATCCTGATGGCCAACTTCTTCGCGCAGACCGAAGCCTTCATGCGCGGCAAAACCGACGCAGAAGTGCGCGCAGAACTGACCAAGGCTGGCGTTACCGGCGCAGCGCAAGACGCGCTTGCACCGCACAAGATCTTTGAAGGCAATCGCCCGACCAACACCATCCTGATGCAGCGTCTGACGCCGCGTCGGCTGGGCGCGCTGATTGCCCTCTATGAACACAAGATTTTCGTACAGGGAACCATCTGGAATATCAATTCCTACGATCAATGGGGTGTCGAGCTAGGCAAGCAGCTCGCCAAAACCATCGAAAACGACCTGACTACACCGGGGCTGACCACGCATCACGACGCCTCGACCAACGGTCTCATCAATTATTACAAGCGGAATACCCCGCGATAACCCCTTGCAATACCACGAGCCCCGCGCCTACCCGGCACGGGGCTTATTGCAGGTAAAGATCAACCCACACACACAGTGAGAGTGAAATGGCAGAGCAGCAACACGATATCGACCCCCAGGAAACGCGCGAGTGGATTGAATCCCTCGATGGCGTGCTGGAGAACGAAGGCGCCGAACGTGCGCACTTCCTGGTCGAACAACTCGTCGACCATGCCCGCAAAGACGGTGTAAACATCCCCTACACCGCCACCACCGCTTACATCAACACCGTCCCGGCGCATCTGGAAGCCAAGAGCCCGGGCAATCACTCCTTTGAAGAGCGCATCCGCTCCTACACCCGCTGGAACGCCGCTGCGATGGTCGTGAAGGCCAACCGTGCCAATGGCGATCTGGGCGGCCACATCACCTCCTTCGCGTCTGCCGCAACCTTGTACGACGTGGGCTGGAACCACTTCTGGCATGCCCCGAGCGAAAACCACGGTGGCGACCTGGTCTACTTCCAAGGCCACAGCGCGCCGGGCGTGTACTCGCGTGCCTTCCTCGAAGGCCGCATCAACGAAGATCAACTGAACAAATTCCGCCAGGAAGTCGATGGTGGCGGCTTGTCCTCCTATCCGCACCCGTGGCTGATGCCGAACTTCTGGCAATTCCCGACCGTCTCGATGGGCCTGGGCCCGATCATGGCGATCTATCAAGCCCGCTTCATGAAATACCTGCACGACCGCGGCTTCACGCAAAAGGGCGACCGCAAGGTGTGGTGTTTCTGCGGCGACGGCGAAATGGACGAACCGGAATCGCTGGGCGCGATCTCGCTCGCCGGCCGTGAAAAGCTCGACAACCTCGTGTTCGTCATCAACTGCAACCTGCAACGTCTGGACGGCCCGGTACGCGGCAACGGCAAGATCATTCAGGAACTCGAAGGCGACTTCCGCGGCTCCGGCTGGAACGTGATCAAGGTGGTCTGGGGTTCGGGTTGGGATGCATTGCTTGCCCGCGACAAGAAAGGCCTGCTGCAAAAACGCATGATGGAAGTGGTCGACGGCGAGTACCAAACGTACAAGTCGAAAGACGGCGCCTACATCCGCGAACACTTCTTCGGTGCCTACCCGGAACTGCGTGACCTCGTGTCCAACATGTCCGACGACGACATCTGGCGCCTCACCCGTGGCGGTAACGATCCGCACAAGGTGTACGCCGGCTACAAGGCTGCCGTTGAACATAAGGGCGCGCCGACGCTGCTGCTGGTCAAGACCGTCAAGGGCTACGGCATGGGCGCGGCGGGCGAATCGCAGAACGTAGCGCACCAGACCAAGAAATTGTCCGACGACGACATGCTGCACCTGCGTGACCGCTTCAAGATTCCGCTCACCGACGAAGAAGCGCGTGCGTGCAAGTTCTACGTGCCGCCGGCCGATGCGCCGGAACTGAAATACATGCACGAACGCCGTGCGTCGCTGGGTGGCTACCTGCCGGCCCGCAACCCGGTGAACGAGCCGCTGCAAGTGCCAACGCTGGATGCCTTCAAGGCGCTGCTCGACAGCACCGGCGAGCGTGAAATGTCCACCACCATGGCCTTCGTCCGCCTGATGGGCGTGATGGTCAAGGACAAGAACATCGGCAAGCGCGTTGTGCCGATCGTGCCGGATGAATCCCGCACCTTCGGTATGGAAGGCATGTTCCGCCAGCTCGGCATCTGGTCGCACGTCGGCCAGCTGTACGCGCCGCAAGATGCCGACCAGCTGATGTTCTACAAGGAATCGACCGACGGTCAGATCCTGCAGGAAGGCATCAACGAAGCCGGCGCGATGGCTGACTGGATCGCTGCAGCAACGTCCTACGCCAACCACGGTGTGACGATGATCCCGATCTACATCTACTACTCGATGTTCGGCTTCCAGCGGATCGGCGATCTGGCCTGGGCTGCTGGTGACCTGCGCGCACGCGGCTTCCTGATTGGCGGCACCTCCGGCCGCACCACACTGAACGGCGAAGGCCTGCAACACCAGGACGGCCACGGCCACCTGTTTGCCGACTTCATCCCGAACTGCGTCTCCTACGATCCGACCTTCGCCTACGAGCTGGCCGTGATCGTGCAAGACGGCATGCGCCGCATGTATCAGGAACAGGAAAACATCTATTACTACCTGTCGGTGATGAACGAGAACTACACCCACCCGGCCATGCCGGCAGGTGCAGAAGCCGGCATCATCAAGGGCATGTATCTGTTCCGCGAGGGTGACCAGAAGGCCAAGCTCAAGGTGCAACTGATGGGCTCCGGCACGATCTTCCGCGAAGTGATTGCTGCGGCCGACCTCTTGAAGGCCGACTTCGACGTCGACGCCGACATCTGGTCCGCTACCAGCCTGAACGAGCTGAAGCGCGACGGTATGGCCGCGAGCCGTTACAACCTGCTGCACCCGACCGCCGCCGAACCGCAAGTGCCGTACGTGACGCAATTGCTGAAGGATCGCGCCGGCCCGGTGATCGCCGCCACCGACTACAAGCGCGTCTTCGCCGACCAGATCCGCGAATACGTGCCGCAGAAGATGGTCACGCTCGGCACCGACGGTTTCGGCCGTTCGGACAGCCGTCAGCAGTTGCGCAAGTTCTTCGAGGTCGATCGTTACCACGTCGCCATCGCCGCCCTGAAGGCGCTGGCCGACGAAGGCAAGATCGAGCGTGCCAAGGTTGCGGAAGCGATTGCCAAGTACGGCATCGAAACCGACCGCCCGGCCCCTTGGACTGTTTGATTTGAGTGAGGCGCTCGGCGTGCAGTGTGGGCATTGCCCACCATCACGCCGGGCGCTGGCAGGAGCAGGTTTTACCCCTCGCTCCTCACCCCTCACCCCTCACAGGATGTAGACATGAGCAACATCATTGAACTGAAAGTGCCCGATATCGGCG
Source organism: Andreprevotia chitinilytica DSM 18519 (assembly GCF_000711875.1). Classification (GTDB taxonomy): domain Bacteria; phylum Pseudomonadota; class Gammaproteobacteria; order Burkholderiales; family Chitinibacteraceae; genus Andreprevotia; species Andreprevotia chitinilytica. Next base: position 92,865 of record NZ_JONM01000014.1, on the reverse strand, counting down.
GCCATGACGGCGTCGATGTCATCGAAGTACTGGTCAACGCGGGCGACCGGATCGAGAAAGAACAATCGCTGATCACGCTGGAAACCGACAAGGCCACGATGGAAGTGCCGGCCGAACAAGCTGGCGTCGTCAAGGAAGTGAAGGTCAAGGTTGGCGACAAGGTATCCGAAGGCAGCGTCGTCGTGCTGCTGGAAGTCAGCGCCGGTGCTGCTGCGCCGGCACCAGCTGCAGCACCTGCCCCCGTAGCAGCTCCGGCCCCAGCGCCGGCTGCAGCAGCTGCTGCGCCAGCCGCCAGCCAAACCGTTGAAGTGCACGTGCCGGATATCGGCGACAACCACGATGTCGACGTGATTGAAGTGCTGGTCAAGGTCGGCGATACCATCGCGCTGGAACAAAGTCTGATCACGCTGGAAACCGACAAGGCCACGATGGAAGTCCCGTCGTCCGCCGCTGGCGTCGTCGAAAGCGTTGCCATCAAGGTTGGCGACAAAGTCAGCCAAGGTGCATTGGTTGTGACGGTGAAGTCCTCCGGCGCAGCGGTTACTTCCGTTGCTGCACCAGCCCCTGCCGCGGCACCCGCTCCGGTTGCAGCCCCCGCTCCGGCACCTGTCGCCGCCCCCGTTGCAGCACCGGTTGCCAGCGCACCCGCCAAGATCGACGAAGGCAGCTTCTCCAAAGCCCATGCCAGCCCGTCCATCCGCAAATATGCGCGTGAACTCGGCGTTGATCTGGGCAAGGTCAAGGGCACGGGCCCGAAAGGCCGCATCGTCAACAGCGACGTGCAAGCGTATGTGAAGGGCGTGCTGACCGGCAGCATCGCCTCGCCGGTTGCCGCCGCTGCGGGTGGTTCGGGCGTCGGTCTGGATCTGCTGCCGTGGCCGAAGGTCGACTTTGCCAAGTTCGGCCCGATCGAAGCCAAGCCGCTGTCCAAGATCAAGAAGATTTCCGGCGCGAACCTGCACCGCAACTGGGTGATGATCCCGCACGTTACGTTCAACGACGAATACGACATCACCGAGCTGGAAGACTTCCGCAAGACCATCGGCAAGGAATGGGAAAAGAGCGGTCTCAAGCTCTCCCCGCTCGCCTTCATCATCAAGGCCGCCGCCGAGGCGCTCAAGGCGTTCCCAGAATTCAACGCCAGCCTCGACGGCGACAACCTGATCCTCAAGCAGTACTACCACATCGGTTTCGCGGCAGACACACCGAACGGCCTCGTGGTACCGGTGATCAAGGATGCCGACAAGAAGGGCCTGAAGCAGATCGCCAAGGAACTGACCGATCTCTCCGGCCTGGCGCGCGAAGGCAAGCTCAAGCCGACCGACATGCAAGGCGCGACCTTCACGATTTCGTCGCTTGGCGGCATTGGCGGCACCAGCTTCACGCCGATCATCAATGCACCGGAAGTCGCGATCCTCGGCGTGTGCAAGAGCCAGACCAAGCCCGTTTGGAACGGCAAGGAATTCGAACCGCGCCTGCTGTGCCCGCTGTCGTTGTCCTTCGATCACCGCGTGATCGACGGCGCAGCAGCCGGTCGCTTCACGGTGCACCTGGGCAAGCTGCTCGCAGACATCCGCCGTTTGGTCCTCTGACACCCATCACCATGTAGGGCGGGTCCGCATCATGACCCGCGTTCGCTGCGGTGGGTTACGCCCTGATGGGCTAACCCACCCTACATGCCCCCTCACAGGATTCACCCCATGAGCACAATCGAACTCAAGGTGCCGGACATCGGCGGCCACGATAACGTGGACGTGATCGAAGTCTTCGTCAGCGTCGGCGATACCGTCGCGCTCGAACAAAGCCTGATCACGCTGGAAACCGACAAGGCCACGATGGAAGTGCCAGCCTCCGCCGCCGGCGTCATCAAAGAACTCAAGATCAAGACCGGCGACAAGGTTTCCGAAGGCAGCGTCATTGCTGTCATCGAAGCCAGCGCCGCTGCAGCTGCACCCGCCCCCAAAGCAGCCGCGCCCGCACCGGCCGCTGCGCCGGCTCCAGCCGCAGCACCGTCGCCAGCGCCAGTCGCCGGCAGCTACACCGGCCCGGTCGACATCGAAGCAGAAATCGTCGTCCTCGGCTCCGGCCCTGGCGGCTATTCGGCCGCCTTCCGCGCCGCCGATCTCGGCCTGCAGACCGTGCTGGTCGAGCGCTACGCCACGCTGGGCGGCGTGTGCCTGAACGTAGGCTGCATTCCGTCCAAGGCGCTGCTGCACAACGCGGCAGTGATCGACGAAGTCGCGCATCTGGAAATGCACGGCATCAAATTCGGCAAGCCCGAAGTCGATCTGGATGCGTTGCGTGGCTACAAGGAAAAAGTGGTCGGCAAGCTCACCGGCGGCCTGAACGGCATGGCCAAAGCCCGCAAGGTCGACGTCGTGCGCGGCGTCGGTACCTTCCTCGATGCTTATCATCTGCAAGTCGAAACCACCACCGGCACCGGCCAGGACAAGACGGGCGAAAAGAAAGTGATCCGCTTCAAGCAAGCGATCATCGCCGCTGGTTCATCGGTCATGAAGCTGCCGTTCATTCCGGATGATCCGCGCGTGGTGGATTCGACCGGCGCACTGGAACTCAAGTCCGTGCCGAAGAAGATGCTGATCATCGGTGGCGGCATCATCGGCCTGGAAATGGGCACGGTGTACTCCACGCTCGGCGCACGTCTCGACGTGGTCGAGATGATGGATGGCCTGATGCAAGGCGCGGACCGCGATCTAGTCAAAGTGTGGGAAAAGTGGAACGCCCATCGCTTCGACAACATCATGCTGAACACCAAGACCGTAGCGGTCGAGGCCAAGGCCGATGGCGTTTACGTGAGCTTCGAAGGCGAAAAAGCACCGAAAGAACCGCAGCGTTATGACGTCGTGCTGCATGCCACCGGCCGCTCGCCGAACGGCAAGAAGATCGGAGCCGAGAACGCCGGCGTGTTCGTCGACCAACGTGGTTTCATTCCGGTTGACAAACAGCAACGCACCAACGTGCCGCACATCTTCGCCATCGGCGATATCGTCGGCCAGCCGATGCTGGCGCACAAAGGCGTACATGAAGCACACGTGGCAGCGGAAGTCGCAGCAGGCCAGAAGTCCTACTTCGATGCCCGCGTAATTCCGGGCGTGGCGTTTACCGATCCCGAAGTGGCATGGGTCGGCCTGACCGAAGATGATGCCAAGAAGCAAGGCATCAAGATCGAGAAAGGCGTGTTCCCGTGGGCGGCGTCCGGCCGTGCAATTGCCAACGACCGCACTGAGGGCTTCACCAAGCTGATTTTCGATGCCGAAACGCATCGGATCGTGGGTGGCGCGATTGTCGGCCCGCACGCGGGCGACATGATCGGTGAAGTCTGCCTGGCCATCGAAATGGGCGCGGATGCCGTGGATATCGCCAAGACTATCCACCCGCACCCGACCACCGGTGAATCGATCGGTATGGCTGCCGAAGTATTCGAAGGCAGCTGCACCGACTTGCCGCCAATGAAGAAGAAGCACTAAGCAATCGCTGCTTCGGCTGTAAACAATAACGCCGCCCAATCAGGGCGGCGTTGTTGTTTATATCGTTGACTCAATCAGCTCAGATACTGGCCAACCCGCGCCGACGCGTCGTCCACAGCCCTTCGAGTGTATACAGCGCCAGTGCCGTCCAGATAAACGCGAAGCCAATCATCTTGTCTACGCCGAACGGCTCGTGCCACAGCAGCACGCCCAACAATAGCTGCAGCGTCGGCCCGACATATTGCAGCAAGCCCAGCAGAGACAATGGAATCCGTCGTGCACCGGCAGCAAACAGCAGCAAGGGAATCGCGGTGATCGGCCCAGCCATCAGCGCCAGAAACTGCACGCCAGTCGTGGCATGACTGAAGCCTGCCTCTCCGTGAATGAACAGCGAGGCCAACAGACTGCCCGCCAGCGGAAACAGCAACAGCGTTTCCAGCGACAAGCCTTCCAGCGCCCCCAGCGCCGCCGTTTTGCGTAGCAGACCGTAGGTGCCGAAAGTGGCCGCCAACAACAGCGCAATCCACGGCAGATGGCCGGTGGCGATGGTGAGCCACAACACGCCAGCGGCGGCCACCGCGATGGCGGCCCATTGCCCACGCCGCAGACGCTCGTGCAGAAACAGCACCCCCAGCATGACGCTGACCAAGGGATTGATGAAATAACCCAAACTCGCGTCCACCACGTGCCCGGCATTGACCGACCAGATGTAGGTGAACCAGTTACAGGCCAGCAGCAAGGCACTGATCACAAAGCCTACGATCAGCTTGGGATTCGAAAACGCCGGCTTGAGCCAGGCCCATTGGCGACGCCATGCCAGGATCACCCCCAGAAACACCAGCGACCAGACCATGCGGTGCAGGAGGATTTCCATGGGCCCAATGCCATGCAGCGATTTGATGTATAGCGGCAGCAGGCCCCAGATGATGTAGGCCGCCAAGCTGAAGAGAATGCCGGTTTGCATGAGCGAGTCCTATTAATGACAGCCCACTTTAAGCTGTTATGGTTGCGTGCCTAATTGGGGAAAGTGAGGAATACAGTTAGCTGGCAAATCGATCACTGCAGTCAACAAGCCAGCGACCAAATAAAAAGAGGCCATCTGTCGATGACCTCTTTTCCGGTGCAATACACCTTGCGTGGAACAGGCGCTTAACCCAGTTCACCCGCCTCGGCCATGCTCCTGATCTTGCGCAGCGCCTCAACATCCATATTCCGGTAGGCCGCTTTCAGGTAGGCCACGTAATTGGCCTCACCTTCACCGGCCTGCGGGTCGTGTTCTTCCACGGGCGTGTTGTACACAAAGCGCACCAGCAACTGTTCGGCTTCCGGCACTTCGATCGTGATGGTCAACGTGCCGCCCTGGTGTTGCTCGTTGGCTTCGGTGTCGTGATGCACCGATTGATGCGGCGTGAGCTTAATCCGATCACGCACCATCAAGTTACCCATCTGCATTTCCCGCAGCAGTACACCGGCACTGCGCTCCAGAATGCGTACCTCGTCCACATGATCGAGAAACAGATCAGGGGCCTCAGCGCGCAATACCAAGCCATTCCACAGCTGCTCAATGCTAAGCGGCGTGACCAGCGGGTTGCCGGGCTCGTTGATTACGACGGCATGCTCGAAGTACACAGTAGGCTTCCTTAGCTATGACGACGACGCGGCGTATCGAACAGCGCAGCGATCGGCCGGCTCTCATTGCTGGTCGGCTGGCGCTCATCCCAGTACGACGGATCACGCGGCGGATTGCTATTGCCACGGCTTTGCGCATTGGGATTGTTCCGGGGCTGGCTTTGACCACCCTGACCGCGCGGCTGCTGGCTGCTCTTGCCACGTCCTTGCGCACCTTGGCCCTGACCTTGGCCGCCCTGACCACCTTGGCGCGGCTGACCTTGACCCGTACGCGGTTGCCCTTGGCCCTGACCGCCTTCACGGTTTTTCCGTTGCTGGCCGCCTTGACCCTGACCTTGGCGCGGCTGGCCTTGTCCTTGGCCTTCGCGGCGCGGCTGTTGACCTTCACCTTGGGCACCCTGCCCGCCTTGGCGTGGCTGACCTTGGCCGCGACCTTCGCGACGCGGCTGACGTTGCTGGCCTTCGCCCGCTTCGCCCTCGGCACGTTGCGGACGTGGTTGACGTCCTTGACGCTGCTGGCCCTGCCCTTGGCCGCCTTGGCCGCGGCGGCCATTCTGGATCGGTTCCGCCTTGATGGTCGGATCGGGCTCGAAGCCTTCGATCACCTGGCTCGGGATTTCGCGTTTGATCAAACGCTCGATGTCGTGCAGCAGCTTGATTTCATCGACACAGACCAGCGAAATCGCTTCGCCTTCCGCACCGGCGCGGCCGGTACGGCCGATGCGGTGCACGTAGTCTTCCGACACATTCGGCAGCTCGTAATTGACCACGTGCGGCAGTTCGTCGATGTCGATACCGCGTGCAGCGATATCGGTGGCCACCAACACTTGCAGCGTGCCGGATTTGAACTCGGACAACGCACGGGTACGAGCGCCTTGGCTCTTGTTGCCGTGGATCGCCAATGACGGGATACCATCCTTGCCCAATTGTTCGGCCAGACGGTTTGCGCCGTGCTTGGTGCGGGTGAACACCAGTACCTGGAACCAGTTGTGTTGCTTGATCAGATGCGCCAGCAGTTGGCGTTTCTTGTCGCGATCAACCGGGTGCACGCGCTGGGCGATCGTCTCGGCAGTCGCATTGCGGCGAGCGACTTCGATCAGCGCAGGCTGGTTGAGCAGCTTATCGGCCAGCGCCTTGATTTCTTCCGAGAAAGTAGCGGAGAACAACAGGTTCTGGCGCTTCTTCGGCAGCAGTGCCAGCACTTTCTTGATGTCGTGGATAAAGCCCATGTCGAGCATGCGGTCGGCTTCATCGAGGACGAGGATTTCAACGTTCGAGAGATCGACCGTCTTTTGCGATACGTGATCGAGCAGGCGGCCAGGGGTCGCGACGAGAATGTCGATCTTGCCCTTGAGGGCCTTGATTTGCGGGTTGATGCTCACGCCGCCGAACATCACCATCGATTTGAGGCCAGTGTGTTTGCCATATTCGCGCACGCTTTCTTCCACCTGCGCGGCCAATTCACGCGTCGGGGTCAGGATCAGGGCACGGATACCGGGCTTTTCAGCCGGCTTTTTCGACAGCAATTGCAAAATGGGGAGGGTAAAGCCGGCGGTCTTGCCGGTACCGGTCTGGGCGCCTGCAAGCAGATCACCGCCGGTGAGAATGGCCGGAATGGCCTGGGTCTGGATTGGGGTCGGTTCGGTGTAGCCGCGTTCAGCGCAGGCGCGTACCAGTGAGTCGTCCAGACCGAGGGAAGCAAAGGGCATAAATGATTTCCGAAGAAAGATACAGTTGTCCCGGCTGCGACGCAGCAGATGAAAATCTGGAGTAGATCAGGACAGGTTTGCAGCCTCATGCCGGCGGGTGGGCCGGTCATTGCGTCGGGCTGATTGAATTTGCGGGGTCAGTATACGGTATCGCGCCACAATTACCTATCAGCAATCAACAGGCGGCAACTGCGCCGCATTATCAAGTCAGTATTCCAAGTTATATACCGGCCGTCATCCAAATCGCCAGCGCTGCATTATGCTTATTTGGCCATTCTTTAAACGGAGCGATTCGATGACCGATTCAACGCCTGCCTCTCCCTCGCATAATCACACACCCGATGACCATTCGCGTCGCCAGTTTCTGGCAGTGAGCATCGCTGCCGGTTTTGCATTGGCAGTCAAACCGGTCGCCGCCAGCACGATCACCACCGACAACAAGGGCCTGACAGCTGGTTCGGTCGGCATTCCCGTCGCGGGTGCCACACTACCGGCCTATCGCGCCCAACCGGCCGATACCAAAGGCCCGCTGCCCATCGTGCTGGTGGTGCAGGAAGTGTTTGGCGTGCACGAACATATTCAGGACTTGTGCCGACGACTGGCCAAGCAGGGTTATCTCGCCATCGCGCCGGAATTGTATTTCCGCCAGGGCGATCCGCGCCAGTATCCGGAGATCAACGATCTGTTGACCAAGGTCGTCTCACAAGTGCCGGACGAGCAAGTGTTGTCCGACCTCGATGCCACGGCCCAATGGGCCGGTCAGCACGGCGGCGATGCCAAGCGGCTGGCCACCACCGGCTTCTGCTGGGGCGGGCGCATCGTCTGGCTGTATGCCGCGCACAATCCAGCCTTGAAAGCCGGCGCAGCATGGTATGGCCGGCTGATGGGTGCGACCTCGCCGAACAATCCGCTCTACCCCATTGATATCGTGCAGAAGTTGAAAACACCGGTGATCGGCTTCTATGGCGGTCTGGACAAAGGGATTACGGCCGAGAGCATCGAGAAGATGCGTGCGGCGCTCAAGGCCGCCGGCAGCAACGACCAGATCAACGTCTACCCGGAAGCCGAGCATGGCTTCAATGCCGACTACCGACCGAGCTACAACGCCGCAGCAGCGACGGATGCCTGGGCGAAGATGCTGGCCTTCTTCAAACAGAACGGGGTCTGATTCGCTCACCCAAAGCAAAAAGCCGGCAATGCCGGCTTTTTGCTTTTCAGGCGGCGCTCAAGTCACCACTTTCAAACCCACCACCCCACCCACGATCAGCAGCAGGAAGAACACCCGCGCCGCGCCAAGCGGATCACCAAACCAGATCATGCCGCCAATCGTCACGCCAATCGCGCCAAGGCCAGTCCAGATCGCATATGCGGTGCCGGCCGGAATATCGCGCATCGCAAACGACAGCAAAGCCATGTTGACGAAGGACAACGCGATTGATCCGGCCATCACCCACGGGCTTGGATGGAGCTGCACATATTTAAGCGACAAGGCCCAGACGATTTCAGTAAAAACAGCCAGGCCCAGCACCAACCAGGGATTGAACATCAACGAACTCCTTTTCGTAGCAAACGAATCGGGCTCGAATCAAAAGTCAGCGTGCCGGAAACCCGGAAGAGGCGCGCCGACCAGTCAACACATCAGGCGTCGGGCTGCGCGATTGCCGTCAGCGCATCGCCTGTTACCCGGCAAAGGCGCCAATCGGGCATCACCGTTGCACCCAAGCCTTGGTAGAACGCGATGGCATTCGCGTTCCAATCCAGCACGCACCACTCGAACCGGCCGCAACCGCGCTCGACTGCCAGCCGGCCGAGATGACGAATCAGCGCCTTGCCAACGCCATGCCTGCGAAAGGCGGGCCGCACGAACAGGTCTTCCAGATACAGGCCGCGTTTGGCGAGAAAGGTCGAATAGTTATGGAAGAACAGTGCGAATCCAGCGGGCGAATCACCAACCGTCGCCACCACGCACTCAGCCGCAGGCTGCGAGCCGAATAGATCAGCCATGAGTTTGGCTTCGGTCGCTTCGACGAGATGGCTCAGGTGCTCGAATTCAGCCAGTTCGCGAATCATCGCCAGGATATCGGCGACGTCACTCGGCTGGGCCGGGCGGATCTGCAAAGTTGTGGTCATCGGTTTATTCCCTCAGTTTCGTCGTGCCAATGAAAACGGGCGGCCTAGGCCGCCCGTTCGATCATGCGAAATCCGCTTACTTGGATTGGCCGATCATGTAGAGCGCTGCTGCTTTGAACTCGGCATCGGAACCGGTGTAACCACCCTTCGGCGGCATTGCATTCAGGCCCTTCATACCGATAGCGATGGCTGCATCAGCACCGTCTTTCAGGCGCGGGGCCCAATCAGCCTTGTTACCGATCTTCGGTGCGCCAGCTGCGCCAGTAGCGTGGCATGCCTGGCAAGTACCTTCCCAGACTTCCTTGCCCTTGGTGGCAGGATCAATCGCGCCACCTGCCGCACCGCCTTGTACTGGTGGCTCGGTGAATTTGCCGCCACCAGCGTTACCCATATAGGCAACAGCACGTTTGACTTCGTCATCCGTCAGATCAGGCGAACCGCCCTTGGCCGGCATGGCGTTGAAGCCCTTGATCGCATGACCCCACAACGTCTCGAAGCCCTTGGCGATACGCGGCGCCCAGGCACCTGCATCACCGAACTTCGGCGAGCCAGCGAGGCCCGTGCCGTGACAGGAAATACAAACCGCTTCGAACACAGCCTTGCCGCTGCGCGATCCCGGCGGGCCGCCGTCAACGACTTTCACCACACCAACCGGCTTCAACCGGGCGGCAACGGCTTCATTGGACATCGTCGTCGCACCCAGATCGACATGGGTACCCGAATTAACCAGCTTTGCAATCAATACACCGAACAACACCAAACCGACGATCGATACCACGATCTGAAAAACGACGTCCTTCGCTGACGAAGATGCGTTGGAACCGCTCATGCTGCCATCCCTTATGTCATGTCTTTGGAGGTGGAATAACCGGCCGGATTATACGTGCAAAGGGGCGTGTCACAAAGCCGTGCATGGACGCTCCCTGCAAAACGCGCTATTATCCGCCACCTCGTAGCGCCCATAGCTCAGTTGGATAGAGTGTCAGTTTCCGAAGCTGAAGGTCGCAGGTTCGATTCCTGCTGGGCGCGCCAGATTCTAGTGGTGCCGGGCTCTCTGCCCTGATCCGGATCACACCGGGCTCTTCGTCGCCACGATAAAAAAGGCCGCCAATCTGGCGGCCTTTTTCATTACTGCATCAATTTCCCGTATTCAACGTTTTTGCCACACTCGCACGTAATCCACATACATCGAAAGCGGATACGCAGCCTGATCCAACGGGGCATTGCCGGTGAATTGGCCGGATAGCGCGAGGTTCAGGATGATGTAGAACGGCTTGCGGAACTCTTCCATATTGGCCGGCGTGATATCCACCACGTGCACCGGGCTGGGATTGCTGTCGCGATCGATAAACCATTGGATCTTCGTGGCATCCCATTCGATCGAATACGTGTGGAACTGGCTCACATCCCCCACTTGCGCATTGCCCGGCTGGTTGCCGACCACGCCATTCGCCCACGGTAGCAGGCCGGTGCGCGTATCCCAGAACAGGTTCTGATACGTGACCGTATCGCTGTTCTTGTGCTCCATGATGTCGATCTCGCCGCAGCTCGGCCAGTTCGATGCCATGGTGTCGTAGGTCGACATCGGCGCGTTGTAGTTGGTGGTGTAAGTGTCATCGCACGCGTTGCCCATCATCCAGAACGCGGGCCACGTGCCACTGCTGTTCGGCATGGCGATGCGGGCTTCGATACGGCCGTACTGCCATGACTGCTTGCCCTTGGTGGTGAGGCGTGCGGAACGCTGATACCAGTCCCGGCCAGCGATATTGGTCGGCGTGGTGCTGTCATCCGCGCGCATTACCAGCATGCCGTTCTGCTGGTAGGAATTCTCCGGGCGATACCATTCCCACTCTCCATTGCCCCAGCCCTGGAAGCCGTTCAGCCCCGGATTCCAGCCATTGCCGACGTGGTAGTTCCAGTTGGCGGCATCCGGCTGACCGCTGCCATTGAAGTTGTCTTCCCAGACCAGCGTCCAGCCACTCGGCGCAGGCGTTGGGGTCGGTGTGGGGACGGGGGTTGCTGTTGGGGCCGGAGTGGGCGTGCTGCTTGGGGTGCTGCTGCCCACAGTGAACTGCGCCCATGCGGTATCGCTTGCGCCGCCCGAGCTATTGCCGATGGTAAAGAAATAGCGAACCGTCGCGCCGCTTGCCACGCCAGCCACCGTGTAGGTATTGGTCGTGCCACTGACCGCCATGCGGACGTTTTGTTGTGCGCCGCCATTGATCTGGTAATGCAGATCGGCCCACGGCGCGTTGTTCACGTAGAACGCCACGTTGCTGCCTTGTACCTGATAGCCGTATTGCCCGCTCGGGGTCGGCGTTGCGGCCTGGGTCGACGTGGGAGCTGGCGTTGGGGTTGGGGCTGGCGTGGGGGCTGGCGTGGCAGAGCCCGAGCAGCTGCCTTGGTCCTGCCACAGCGACGGCGAAGCGGCAGGGTTCCAGTTGGTGCCGGCATAGGCGGTATGCGTGACCAAGGCCACGTAGTTGTGGCCGTTGTAGGTCACCACCGTGCCGACGGTATAGGTGGGGCCTTCCGTCCAGACTTGCGGCACGCAGGCAGCGGCAAACGACTCCGGCACGACGGCGGCCCATTGCGCGGCGGCCAGCAGCAAGGCAGCGACCAGCACGCGTTGGCGAGGTAAAGCGCGTTTCATCTCCATCACAATCTCCTTTGTTATTGACTGAATGATTCACCGAACAGCCGACCGGCCGCGCCGCTTGCTGTTTGCTCAGCGGCGACGCGGCGGCCGGAAATTGACCGCAACACGCGATCAAGATCAATGGCTGAAATCAGGGGCAGCTCACCGTGCCGGGGTTGGTCGGGTCCCAACGGATATTGGCGAGCGAGATGTCGAACGCGCCGCTGGTGTACAGCAGCAACGGCGTGTTGACATTGGTGAAGTCCGTGCCGGCCGTTGCAAAGCAGCTCAGCGGAATCGCCACGCTCGTCCAGCTATTGACCGGCAAGGCGTTGACGGCAGTGGTGACGTCGACCGCCCCGATGCACGGATAACCGCAGTCGATCCGCGCCGTGACTGCGCTGCTGGCCGGGGTGGCGAGCTTGGCGTCGAACACCAGTGAACCATGCGCATTCAGATACGGCGAGAGATCAGTGCCCAGCGATGTGGCGCTCTGCATGTAGACCTGCCCGGCCGCGTTGTTCCAATGCACCTTCACCGCGGCCCACTGGATGCCGTTCTGGTCATCCACTGGCGTAGCCGAGATTTCACCGGCTGGCGTCGCGGTGGTGCTGGCACTGGCCTGCGCGACATCGATCCCGCCCCAGTTGGATGGCGCACCAATGCGCATCACCCATCCGTTCTGGTTGCCGCGATCGTAGATCGTCAGCGGTGTGCTGGCGCTACCGCCGCCGCTGCCATCCATGCCGCAACCGTAATCGCGGCTGGTCTCGTCGTACTGGCCTTGTTCAGCCGGATGGCGATAGTTCAGGCCATAGCCGTAGGCATAGAGCGGCGCGTAATCGGCATCGCCCACGTTGAGCGGCGTCTGGCAGGCGGACTTCGGCCACGAATAGGACAACTTGCCGGCAAAGTCGACATTCACTGCCCCGCTCTTGCGACGGAACAGCACATCGGCAATGCCCTCCCCTTCGCTCCCCGGCAACCACGCGGCGACAAAGGCATCCGAGCGGTTCAGCTCGCGGCTGGCATAGAGCGGACGGCCAGAGAACAGCACGGTGACGATCTTCTTCACACCGCGACTGCGCAGGCTTTCGATCAGCTTCACGTCTTCCGGATGCAGTCGGGCCAGCTCCAGCGTCTTAGTCTTGCCGATGTCACCCACGCCTTCCGCATACGGCGTTTCGCCGATCACCACGACGGCAGCGTCGAAACTGGCGTCGGCCAGCGCGCCGTCACTGCTGGTATCCAGCACCGCCTGCGGGGCGATCTGCTGCACCGCTTTCCACACACTGGTTGCGCCGGGGAAGTCATCGTTGGTCAAGCCGGAGCCCTGCCAGGTGACCGACCAACCACCGGCCTGATTAGAGAGGTTGTCCGCGCTCTTGCCGGCGACCAACACCTTGGCATCACGCCGCAGCGGCAAGGTGCCGCCGTTGTTCTTCAGCAGGACCAAGGACTTGCGCACCGCCTCACGTGCCAGCTCGCGGTGTTCCGGCGTGCCGACTTCATGCACCGCCAAACGGGCCGATGGCGTGGGCTTTTCGAACAAGCCGGCGTTGAACTTCACGCGCAGGATGCGGCGGACTGCATCATCGATCCGCGCTTGCGGGATCGTGCCGTTCTTCACTTCGGCGATGGTGTTGGCGATGAAGGCTTGCCAATCGGTGCGATCCGGCACCATCACCATATCGATGCCGGCGTTGATCGCCCACGGGCAATCGCTATTGCTGCAGTCGGTGGGGGAATCGCTGTTGCTGCGGTTCACCTGGCCGATGCCGTTCCAATCCGAAATCACGAAGCCGTCGAAACCGAGCTTGTTCTTGAGCACGTCGGTCAGCAGGTACTTGTTGCCGTGCATTTTGTAGGCCTTGGCCGTCGCGCCTGCGTTCTGGTCCTGCCAGCTGCTGAACGAGGCCATCACCGTTTGCACATCCGCCCGCAACGCACCGTAGTAGCCACGTGCATGCAAGTTGCGCAGCGTCTCTTCGGTCGCCACGGTCACCCCTTGATCGGTGCCGTTGGTGGTGCCGCCATCACCGATGAAATGCTTGGCGGTGGCGATGACTTTGCTTGGGTCGCGGCCCAGCCGGCCTTGCAAGCCTTCGATCACCTCTTCGGCATAAGCTTCGGTGATCACCGGGTATTCCGAATAGCCTTCGTACGTGCGCCCCCAGCGGTCATCACGCACCACGGCCAGCGTCGGGCCGAATGCCCAGTCGATGCCGGTAGCGGCCACTTCTTGCGCCACCGCCTCACCGATTCGATGCAGCAACCGCGGGTCACGTGCCGCGCCGAGGCCGATATTGTGCGGGTAGAGCGTCGCGCCGCGCACATTGTTGTGACCGTGCACGGCGTCTGTGCCCCAGATCAGCGGGATACGGTGCGGATTACTTGGGTCAACCGAGGCCGCCCACAGCGAATCCGCCAGGTTCAACCAGTCCTGCACCTTGGCCGCCTTGTTCTGCCCCGGCCACGAGCCGCCGCCGTTAAGCACCGAACCGAGGTGGTATTTGCGGACTTCATCCGGCGTGACGTTCTGGATTTCCACTTGCGTCATCTGGCCGACTTTCTCTTCCAGCGACATCTGCCGCAGCAGCGCTTCGACCTTCCAGTTCACCATCCTGTCGTGCGGGCTCTTGTGCTCGATACGCGGCCAGTCGCGCGTCTCGGCCAAGGGCTTGAATCCGTCTTCATCCGCCAGCGAGGTTGCTGCAGCGGCGGCAAAAGCCGCAGCCAGCAACCAGGGTTTGCAATTGTTGCCCATCAATGACTCCAGGTTTCACGTTGAAAAGCGCTTTCCTAGGAACTGCACGAGATTTACGGCGTGTGTTGGCACACACGCCAAGGCACGTTAGTTCATTTTGAAAGCGCTTTCAAATTTAAAACTCGATGGGCGACATACGGATATTTGGGTCGGGATTTGAGGACGAATGGCCGACTGACTTTTGGCTTTCTGGCTTTGCCACTGCGGCAACCAGGGATGGCTGAGGACAGGCGTTTCCGGCCTTGGGCGCGTCAGCAATTCAAGTCAGACGTCTATTCAGGCCGGGCGATGCTGACAAAGCTGGCTGCGCAAACGGAGTAATAATTCTTGCGGCAGCATCGCTGCAATGACATACGGCCGCATTCGCTGCGGCCGTATCGGGGAGGTATCTAGAAAGATCGGGGGGATGGCTACTTCAACCAGTCCTGAATCTTGCCAAGGATGTCCTTGCTATCCGGCTCGGTGATCGAGCCATAGGCGGTGACGGTTTTGCCGTCCGGGGCGATCAGATACTTGTAGAAATTCCATTTCGGGCTGGTGTCGGAAGCCTTGATCAAGTCCTTGAACAAGGGGTTCGCGTCATCGCCGCGGATGCTGGATTTCTCCATCATCGGGAATTTCACGAAGTAGGTCAGCCGGCAGAAATCGCCGATTTCCTTGCTACTTTCCAGCTCCTGCTTGAAATCGTTCGACGGGAAGCCGACCACCAACAGCCCTTTGTCCTTGTACTGGCTGTAGATTTTTTCCAGCTTGTCGAACTGCGGCGCAAAACCGCATTTGCTGGCGGTATTGACGACCAGGATCGGCTTGCCGGCATAGCCGCAGAAATCGAACGACTCACCCTGCAGCGTTTTGAATTGGTGATTGAGCAGCGGCGGGCAGGCGGCGTGAACGGCACCGACCAAGCCCAGCAGCAGCATGGCGGCGAAGAAACGAAGGGTAAGCATGGCTTTCTCGGGGAGTGATCGAGGAACGGAGTGATGAAAACCAGCGTACGCCCACGTTCCGATCAAATCAAACGCCCCGTAGTGCGGGTTAGCCGCAAGGCGTAACCCGCAAATACTGTGCGCTCGCCACACATCCCCTATGCGGGTCAAACGGCCCGCCCTACTCGCGGAGAACACAGAGAAAACCAAGTCAATCACATCGGGTTCTCTCGGTGTGCTCGTTTGCTGTTCTCGGTGTGCTCCGTGTCTACCGATTTGCCTTTCGGGTCTGACCGGCGAGACGCCAATCACTCCGCCTCGGCTTCTTCCTCGCCTTCAGGCAAATGCACCACACCGGTGTTGTAGTTGTACTCATAGGCTTCGCCATACCGGCCCCACTCGATCGCCACCTTGAGCACGCGTTCGGCTTCATCGGCATCGAGCGATTCGCGCAGCAGCTTGAGGAACGGGCCTTCCGGCAACTCGCCAGATGGCTCTTGTTCCAGGCTGTGGCGGATATGCGCGGCGAGCGGTACGTGCGCCAACAGTTGCTGGCCGAAAATTTCCTGCCGGACATCTTCGTTTTCGACATAACGCTTGCCCAGCGGCGTGATGACGATATCGCCATGCGCCAGTTGCGCCAGCCCCAACAGATGCAGCGCATCGGCCAATGGCAGCAATTCGTCATCGGTCAGGTCGGTCTCGTCGACCAGCTTCGGCAAGTCGGCGCGGCCGTTGAATGGCTCTTCGGACAGCAGTTCGAGCATGCCCTCCATGCGGCTGACATCGGCCTCGGGCAAGCGGTAGCCCAGATGCAGGCTGACGGCTTCTTCGGCGGCCTTGCCGGCACGCGGTGCGCGGGCGGTCATCAGCGCGTAGACCTGATCGATCAGCGCGCGCACTTCCACGCTATCCACATCACGCGGGCGCGGCAGCGAGATGCGCAGCTCGGCACGGACACGGCCGGGGTCGCTGGCGAAAATCAGGATGCGGTCGGCCATCAGCACCGCTTCTTCGATGTTGTGCGACACGATCAACAGGCCGCGCATCGGCGTGCTCTTGCCGTCCCACAGTTCCAGCATGTCGTCGCGCAGTTGCTCGCCGGTCATCACGTCGAGCGCGGAGAACGCTTCGTCCATCAGCAGCACATCCGGCTCCATCACCAGCGCACGGGCGATGCCGACCCGCTGGCGCATACCGCCGGACAACTCACGCGGCAACGCGCCTTCAAAACCGGAGAGGCCGATCAGCTCGATGGCGGCTTCGGCGCGTTTGGCGCGCTCGTCCTGACTCACGCCGCGCGCTTCCAGACCCAGTTCCACGTTCTGCTGCACCGTCAGCCACGGGAACAGCGCAAAGGACTGGAACACCATGCTGATGCCGTTGGCCGGGCCATAGAGCGGCTGGCCGCGATATTTCACGTCGCCGCCATCCGCCTGGATCAAGCCGGCAATGACGCGCAGCAGCGTCGATTTGCCCGAGCCCGACTGGCCCAGCAACGCAACGATTTCGCCATCCTGCAATTCGAAATCGACGCCTTCCAGCACCGTACGCGCCATGCCGTCCGCCGACTTGAAGCGCTTTTCGACGTTTTTCAGTTCAATCAATGTGTCGGTCATCGTGTCGATCTCTTTACCCATTGCTGGGCGATTCCTTAAAAGTGCATCCGGTCTTCGGCGAGGCTATACAGCTTGCGCCAGAGGAAGTGATTCAAGCTCATGACAAACACGCACATCACGCCGATACCGAGCGCAATACGCGGGAAGTCGCCGGTCGCGGTCATCTTGGCGATATAGCTACCCAAACCGTGCGCTTCCAGCTGGGTGTTCCCCCAGGTTACGTACTCGGCCACGATGCTGGCGTTCCATGAGCCGCCGCTGGCGGTGATCGCCCCGGTCACGAAGCTCGGGAAAATCGCCGGCAGCAGATAGCGCCGCCACTTGAGCCACCCCTTCAAACCCAGGTTCTGCGCCGCGTAGCGCAACTCGCTCGGGATGTTCGATGCCCCGGCGATCACGTTGAACAGGATGTACCACTGCGTACCGAACACCATCAACGGCGACAGCCAGATATCCGGATTCAGGTTGAAATAGACAATGAACACCACGGCCAGCGGGAACATCAGATTTGCCGGGAACGCCGCCAGCAATTGCGCCACGGCTTGCAAGCGATCAGCCCAGCGCGGGTTCATGCCGATCCAGATGGCGACCGGCACCCACACCAGCGATGCCAGGCCAATCAGCACCAGCACGCGGATCAAGGTGTAAAAACCGAACAGGAACACGCGAGCGACTTCGCCCGCCCCGACCTCACTGTGGATGAAGGTCACCAGCCGCCAGACTGCGAACAGCACCAGCGCTGCGATCCCGGCATCCCAGATGCGCGACCATTTATCCGATATCGGCTGCGGCCGTGCGCGGATCGAGGTGCCGTCGTACTCGCGGCGAAACAGCGAGAAGCTCTTTTCCACCACTTTGAGCCCGCCACGCGCGATGAACTGCAAGCGCTCGGTACGCCGCAACCACGTCAGCAACCACGACGATTGGCCGGTTTCGCCGCCTTCGGTTTCAAAGCGGAACTTGTCCGCCCAGGCCAGCAAAGGCCGGAACAGCAATTGGTCGTACAGCAGAATGCCGATCACCATCGTGCCGATGGCCCAGCCAATCGCCGGCAAATTGCGCTGTTCGAGCGCGAGGGCGATGTAGGAGCCGATGCCCGGCAATTTGATGTTCTGGTTGGAGACCGAAATCGCTTCGGAGGCGACCACGAAAAACCAGCCGCCGGACATCGACATCATGATGTTCCACAGCAGTTGCGGCATGGCGAACGGCAGCTCCAGACGCCAGAAGCGCTGCCAGCCGGAGAGCTGGAAAATACGTGCCGCTTCCTGCAACTCACCCGGCACCGTGCGCAGCGACTGGTACAGCGAGAACGCCATATTCCAGGCTTGCGACGTGAAGATCGCAAAAATCGCCGCGCATTCCACACCGAGCAGATTGCCGGGGAACAAGGCGATGAAACCGGTCACCGTGATCGACAGAAAACCCAGCACCGGAATCGACTGCAGAATATCCAGCAAGGGGATCAATACTTTTTCCGCAGCACGATTCTTGGCTGCCAGCGTGGCATACACCAAGGTGAACACAATCGACGCCCCGAGCGCGATGAACATCCGCAGGGTCGTGCGCAGGAGGTAATACGGCAGGTAGGCTGGATCGAGATAGATCGGCATCGGCGCGCCAATCTGATAGGGGTGCGACATTTGCGCCGCGCCGAAGGCGAGCAAGACCAGCGCCGAAAGGACCAAGGGCAGCAGCGCCCAATCCCAGCGGTTGCCGCCGGCTTCAATGACTTGGCGGGGAAAATATTCAAACTTGATCATCGGCAGATCCGAAGTACGATTTATCGAGGCGCTACAATCAGCGCCATACAAGCAGCACCATCAAGCCGATCCGATTGGTGCGGCACGCGATTTTCCTCCACCCGGCGCAATCTGTGTTGGCCGTGTCGCGTGACGAAATGTTTTTGTCACAAACCAACAGGCGATGCCATTGTCTTTTGAGCATCGGCACTCTTTTTGCGAGTCCTTTTCACCGCCTATGGCCAAAACCCCGAAACACCGCCGCCCCAGAGTCTGGAGCTTGCCGATTGCCTTGTTCGTGCTGCTGGAAACCTGGCTTTGGCTGCACTTGCGCCCGTTGGTCGCCGGGTTCCTTGAACTGCGGATCTGGCGCGTATGGGGTGCGGCGCTGACCGGTTGGCTGGTTCGACGCAGCCCGTGGCAAGCCTTTGCCTGTTTCGCCTTGCCGATGCTGGCGCTGTTGCCCGCCAAATTTCTCGACCTGTGGTTACTGAAAGGCGGCCACGTCCTTTGGGCAGTGGCCTTGCTGATTGCGCTCAAGCTGTTCAGCTTTGGCGTATTGGCGTTTATCGAGCGGGCCTGCCGTCCGGCGCTGCGCCGGTTGCCGCTCTATCGACATATTTATGCCTTCGTGCAACGGCTGCGGCGTTGGGCCAAGCGCCAGACCCGGCCGTGGCGGCTATGGTTTCGGCACATGCGGGAACGCCTGCGATCCGATCAAGAAGCGGACTGAACAAAGAGAAGAGCGGAAGAGCGCGGCCAACTGCAACCGGTGCTATTTGGTGGCGAATGATGCGACGGTTTTTCCCGGCCACTTGGCCGAGCGCAACCACGCCCTGGCCTCGTTATCGCCACTCAGGTTGGCAAGCCAGAATGCTGCCGTGGCTGCTTTGACCACCTGGCTGGCCGCTGCATCCGGCTCATTGTCGCTGCCATTGAAAAACAGATGCGGCTTGCCCTCCATGACCAGCAGGTACTTATCGCCCGCAGGCATGGCCTGATACGGCCACGTACGCATCTCTGGCGTCATGCCACGGCCGAGCGGATCGGCGTCGTGTGTACCGGTCACACTGAAAAACGGCCGGTTGAAACCGGCGAAACGCTCCGTTTGGGCTTCGAACTGGCCCGTGGCGGACGGACTGAAGGCAATGAAGGCGGCAAAGCGCGGCTCGATCAGGCTGCCCCCAAGCGGATAACGCTCCCCCGCCAAAGCCAGTGTCGTAGCCGCGCCGAAGGAATGGCCAGACATGCCGATATGGTGCAGATCGGCGTGGGCCAGCAAGGCATCATGGCCTTGGCGACGGGCCAGTTCATCGAGCACGAATTTCACATCCTGCACCCGCGCCTGCAATTGGCTTGCATTGGCGGCCTTCAAGACATTGTCGGCACCGCCGCGCCAGATCGCCTTATCCGATCCGGCATGCTGCAGGTGAATGCTGATGAATCCCCAACTCGCCCAATGCTTGCCCCACGCCGCCCCACCGTCGCGCGAGCCGCCCAGCCCGTGCGAGAACAGGATCACCGGGTAGGTCCCGTTGCCTTCCGGCACGTACAGCTTGAGCGGAATCTCGCGTTGCCGCGCCGGATCGGTCCAGCTGGTCTCTACCGTGCGGACCTGCAGCGGGCCATGCTGGGCGTAGCCCTCGGCACGGGCCAGCGTGGCAGCGACCAGGAACAGCAAAGCGAATAGCCTGCGCATGGGTTTAGCCCTCCCAAGTCATCCCGATCTGATCAACCCCAAGCGAATCAGAGCTTGTCGAGCTCGATCTCGCCCACGTTGTTGAACACGTAATCCGGCTTGTACGGGAAATGGTCGATCTGGTCGGTCGTGGTCACGCCGGACAGCACCAGCGCGGTCTTCATGCCGGCTTCCAGCCCACCGACGATATCGGTATCCATCCGGTCGCCCACCATCAGCGCCTCTTCGGGATGCACGCCGACCTTGCGTGTGGCGAGCATCATCATCAGCGAATTGGGTTTGCCGACGATGTAGGGCTTCTTGCCGGTAGCCGCGGAAATGGCAGCGAGGATGGTGCCGGCAGCGGGCTCGAAACCGCCCCCTTCCACCGGGTCGATCATGTCTGGATTGGTGCCGATGAATTTCGCACCGGCATCGATCAGGCGACACGCTTTCTTGAGCATCTCGAAGCTGAAGGTGGCGGTCTTGCTGACCACGACATAGTCCGGGTGCGATTCGGAAATCGAGAAGCCAACGTTATACAGCTCGTTCATCAGGCCGCCGCCGCCGATCACAAAGGCCGTAGCGCGGTCTTTCTGGCTCTTCAGGAACATGGCCGTGGCCATGGCGCTGGTGATGAAGTTGGCTTCGGTCAGGCCATGAATACCGAGATATTCCAGCTTGAGCTTGAGATCGAGCGGGGTTTGTTCGGCGTTGTTGGTCAGGAACAGGAAGGGCGTGCCGCCGGCGAGCATGCGGTCGACGAAATCCTGTGCGCCGGGGATCAGCTGCTTGCCGCGGTAAATCACCCCGTCCATGTCGGAAATGATGGCCTTGATCATGTTGTTCTCCTTGTTCACATCCTGTTGTAGATGTTGTAGATCGGTTGTAGATCGTCCCCACACGGTTTGCCCGCGTGGCGCCTGCCTGGGTGAAGGTTCTGGAATGACGCCATCCTAGCGGGGAATGCGTAGTGCGGGGAATGTCTCCGCGCAATCACGCAGATCGCCTACAAAGCAAAACCCGCAAGACGTTGCACGCTTGCGGGCTTGGGTTGAAGTGGCGAGGGAAGTGAGCCCACTGAACCATTGATGCCTTAGTGGGTATCGTAATGCCTCAACTTCCTGTCACTACCGGTGCCATGACCGATCACGCCACCAACCACTGCGCCGCCGACCACACCCCACGGATTACCGTCGGTCAGCACCGAGCCGGCCACACCACCAATACCGGCACCGATGGCCGCGTTACGTTGTCGCGTGGTCATGTCAGCACAACCGGACAACACACTGACTATCATTGCGGCACAAACACCGCTACGCATCCAGGTTTTCATGGTTTTGCCCTCCATGAACGGGCCTGGTGAAACCTGCTACTCAAAGTCTCACCAAGCGGTTTGCGCGTTGACATCACGCCAGCCCTTCGTCCCGCCCGGCTCCCCATGCTGAATAGCCTTGATCAGGGGCAGTTATTTCAAGACATGTTGCAAGGAAGGGGATGACAGGATCGCCACTGGTTTCGCCAACGCATCGCCCCCTTTTCAACATCCGGCCAGCGCATTGCCTGGCTATCGACCCGAGCACCGGCAGCGATCAATCGTGCCAGTGGTGGCCGTGCTCATGCCAATCGTGGTCGTGCCGATCCTGATCACCCCAACCGCGATGCCAGCGGTCATGGTCGCCCCAACCCCGATCACGCTCGTGGTCATGCCAATACGGCCGGTATTCGGTCTCCCGGTAGTCTTCGCGCCAATAGCCGTTGTGCCAGCGCCAATCCGGACCCACACGGACCCACACGCCCGGTTCCCAGTAGTAGCCGACCCGTGGAGCAGGTACGTATTCGACGCGTGGCGGCGGTGGGCCAAGTGGAATGCCAATGTTCAAATCCACGTCCACGCGCGCCTGTGCAACGCCAGCTTGCAAGCTGGCGACGGCGAGAACTGCTGCACCAATCAATGTCATCAAGCCATGCTTTGCCATGATCCGTACTCCTGCAGACACGCAATGGGTGCCTCTGATCCATTAACGCGCAGCCAAGACGCACCGATGACGGTTTTTAAACTCTGTCACACGGGGTTACGGCAGGTCGCAGTCCACGTAAACTGGCGCGTTACGCGAAAGGAATACCATCACCATGAAAAAAACCGACCTCGAAAAAAACCAGGGCCTGAAGATCAACAACACACTGCGCAACAGCAGCACGCCGGATCGTTTCGGCAAAGCCGGCATGGTGGATCGCCGCGAGCAACGCAAGCTGGATCAGGCCGCCGGCCTTGTGCCCTTCGCGGTCAAGCTCAATGGCGACCTCGTCAAAACCCTGCATGAACAGGCAGCAGCGCAAGGCGTGACGCTGAACGAGCTCGTCGGCAAGCTGCTGCAAAACGCAGTCGATGCCGGCTAGCACCCAGCCGCATCACACGAATCGGCAGGCGCTGCGGGGCGTTCTATGGTGAATAAGACCGTGAATAGAACGTTCCGCCCCCGATCCCGTACCCATGGCGCCGCGATGAGCTCCGAAGCCCTGCAGTCCAACCTGAGTGACCTGGTCGAGTTCCGCGACGCGCTAACTGATTACGCGCCCAATATCGAACGGCTGGTTTCCGAGCTGAGACGCACGCCAGACAATCTGACGCTGGTCGCCGACCTGTTCCGTGCCTTCCACAATATCAAGGGCGACGCCTCGCTATGCCGGGTGCGCTTCGTCGTGCCATTCGCGCACGGCATCGAAAACCAGCTTTCCCGCCTGCGAGCGGGGGATATCACCTTCAGCGCGATCCTGGCCGAAGTCATCCTGCTGACGCTGGATCGGCTGGAGCTGGCAGTCGAAGCACTGGCTGAGCAACGCCCCACCGATCATCTGCAGCTGGATCGACTGGAACAAGGTCTGCAAACACTGGGTGAGCTGCGCGGCATTGATCTGGAAATGGCGTGCCGGCGCTTGCTGGAGTCCCTCACCGGCTTTCAGATGCATGGCGAAGCACCTGAATTGGGCGGCACACCGACTGCGCAAGCCTTGGCGGAACTTCGGGACGGCGATCTGCCATTCTTCAAGACATTGGCGCTGCAGCTTGAGCAACGCTCGCCGCAGTTCCTGGGCCGGACTGCACGCAATCTCAAACTGGCACTGGAAACCAACGAGCGCGCGGGCTTGCCGGCCGATCCGCTACAACTGGAAGCAGCGGTCTATCTCCACGAC
The DNA here is from genome assembly GCF_000711875.1 of Andreprevotia chitinilytica DSM 18519. GTDB lineage: Bacteria > Pseudomonadota > Gammaproteobacteria > Burkholderiales > Chitinibacteraceae > Andreprevotia > Andreprevotia chitinilytica. Next base: position 69,344 of record NZ_JONM01000014.1, on the reverse strand, counting down.
ATCGGCATGATGCTGTTGCCGGAATCGTTGTGGCTCAAGGTCGGGCGTCTCTCCGACGATGAGCGCCGGCTGCTGGCAGATCATCCCGCCTGGGCCGCTGGCCTGCTAGAGCGCATGCCCGCCTGGCGCGAGGCCGCCACCATCGTGCTGCAGCATCACGAGCAGCCCGATGGCCGTGGTTACCCGCATGGGCTGAAGGGCCACGAGATCGTCACCGGCGCTAAGATCCTGGCCTTGGTGGATGCATTCGAATCAGTGATGCTCAAGCATCAGCAACGCGGCCAGCAGCGCTCGGTATTGCGTGCCATTGCCGAGGTCAATGCATCTGACCGGCAGTTCGACCCGGCGCTGATCGCGCCCTTTAACGCGGTGATCCGCAGCATGCTGGAACACGCGGCACGCTGAACACCCCACCTTGCCTCATCGTGAACACGGAGCTCGCCATGCGCCATACGCTATCGACCGCTTTGCTGACCACCACCCTGCTCGTCCCCGGCGCCCTATTCGTTCCAACCGCATTGGCCAGCGACTTGCCGTCACTGATGCCCAGCGAAGGCCAATGGGCGATCACCACCGAAATGCCGCCCGAGCAAAAAGCCGCGATGAGCAAGATGGACGCCAGGACGCAGGCCGCGATGAAGCAGCACGGCATGTCGATCGACCCACAAGCCGGCACGATGACCATGACCATGTGCCTGAACAAAGAGAACATCAACAAATGGCACGAAGCCGGCGAAGCGCGCCGCGCCCAGTCCGCCGCAAATGCCAAGAGCGAACGCCAGTGCGATGCACCCAAGTACAACGTATCTGGCAACACGCTGACCATGGACATGAAGTGCACCAAGCCGGAACAAATGTCGATGCACAGCGTGTTCCAGTTCAACTCGGCCAAGGACAGCTATACCTTCGAGCACCAGATCACGACACCCAAGCGCGAGATGCACATCAAAGGCAGCGCCAGGAAGATTGGCAGCTGTTAAGCCTCGGGCTGTTACGAGGCGGCGTTGCGACTGAAGGTATTGCAGTCCTTCACCCGGCCGCTCTCGAAGCCGGTGCGGAACCAGTGCATCCGCTGTTCGGATGAACCGTGGGTAAACGAATCCGGCGCTACATTCCGGCCGGCATTGCGCTGCAAGGTATCGTCACCAATGGCGTTGGCGGCGGTCAGTGCTTGTTCCATATCGTTCCGATCGACCAGGCCACGCGCTTGTGCGTAGTGCCCCCACACACCGGCAAAGCAATCCGCCTGCAACTCCAGCTTGACCGACAAAGCATTGGCCGTTGCCTTCGATTTGCCCTGCTCGGCGCGGTGCACCTTGTCCGATATGCCCATCAGGTTTTGTACGTGGTGGCCCACTTCATGCGCCACGACGTAGGCCGCAGCAAAGTCACCGGGTGCGCCAAAACGTTTGTGCAGTTCGTCGAAAAACCCCAGGTCCAGATACACCTTGCTATCGGCCGGGCAATAAAACGGCCCGACGGCCGAGCTGGCCTGACCACAGCCCGACTGCACCGCGTTGCGGAACAACACTAGCTTGGGCGGGCGATATTGCTCGCCGGACTCCTGAAACAGCTTGCCCCAGGTGTCTTCGGTATCACCCAGCACATGCGCGACGAAACGCTTCGATTGGTCGTTATCGGTCGCAGCAATCGGCCCGCGTTGCGTGGCAACCGGCTGATGGCCGGAGAACTGCATGACCATGCCAAGGATTTCCATCGGGCTCTTGCCAACGAGCAGGCCAACCACAATGGCCAACACCACGCCACCAATCCCCAAACGCAATCCGCCGCCGCCAAAGCCGCTACTGGATCGCTCATCCTCCACATTGCCGCTTTCGCGCATGTCATCCCAACGCATGTCCATCCCCGAGCTTTATTGCCGTAGCGCACATGATCCCAGCCGCAGATGCCCAGCACAATGCCGCCGGAATGGCGAAGCGTTCACGGACAACTCAACTGCCAATCTTTTCCAGCGGATCAACCCAATGGGTGTAATGCAGGGGCTTGCCGGTTTCCAGCAAGGTCTTGAGTGACGACAAGATGGCCGGCCAGCCCTGCTGGATGCCGTGATACACCTTGCTGCCCGGCGCGAACTCATCGTGTGTCATGGTGAGCTTGACCACGTCGCCCAGCGCCTCCAGCTCGAACGTCACGCGGGATGGCTTTTCATCGCGCATGTGCTCCAGCCATTGCACGCCGAAGGTGAACGACAACATCTGACCCGGCTCGGCCAGCAGCACGATACCTTGCAGATCGATGCGCGCATCGTCGATCCAGTACGTGACCTGAGAGCCCGGCAACCAGTCCGATTCAACCCGTCGCCAGTATTTCTGCGTGAGCTCGCTGTCGGTCAGCGCTCGCCATAGCTGCTCCGGCGTGGTTGCGATGTAGCACACGTAGACATAGCTAGGCGTATCCATGATCTTGCTCCCCTGATTCCCTTGAGTACGGTGTAGCAGCTCAACACGGCATGCGGTTGAGGCAAGCGAGCCCCGTAAAATCACTATGCAGCGCCAGCAGGCACCGTTCAAGGAAGGGAGCCAAACAACGACACCGGCGCGCGGCCGGTGTCTTGATGGGGTACTACAGAGAGCTACAGCGAGGGGACGATCAAATCCGTTTCAGGCGATCCACCTTGCGTCGACCACGTGATGTGCGCCGCTCGTTGCCGTTCAATGCGTAATTGATGTACTGCCACATTGCATCGTCTTCATCGAGCGAGCGACGGCGCTCGAGAAGGCGTTGATCATCGGCAACCAGCCGTCCGCTCAACGCGGCGACCGGGCCATAGGTGGCCTTGTGGGTAGGGACATATTTTTCCATGGCTTGCTCCATAACGAGCCGAGACTTCATGCCAAGGCGAAGCACTGGCGTGATGGCAGAACAAAATAGTTCAAGCGTACCGAGGTGTTATCAGACTTACCCTAAGAGTGTACTGCTGCAACATCATGCACCGCAGTGCCGCTCTGACCAGCGGCTTTACTTACAACTGCATTTTCTCCAGCCACAAAAAAACGCCCCGAAGGGCGTTTGGCGGTGCAAGACATCAGCGACGCACAAAACCGGGACGCGGCGGCGCGGAATTGCCCGGGCGCTCGTCCTTGTGGCGGAAGCTCACGCGGCCCTTGGTCAGGTCATAAGGCGACATTTCGACCGTGACCTTGTCACCAGCCAAGACGCGAATGCGGTGCTTCTTCATCTTGCCGGAGGTATAAGCAGTGATTTCAATGCCGTTATCCAACACAACGCGATAGCGTGAATCGGGCAGCAACTCGGCCACCACGCCTTCCATTTCGATCAGATCTTCTTTAGCCATAGTAATGATGCTCCTGCTGGCGGCACGCACGTGCGTGTGCCAAAGGTTGTGCGGTGTGCCGGCATGACCAGCACACGAATGAACGAAAAGCCGAAAGTGGCCAACAGCAAGGCGCTGGCAAACTGGCGAGATGTTCAACGCGAGGAATACGTCGTCCGAACGGGACACAAGGACGGCGGAGATGGCCGGGATCGCGACGCATTCGCTGCGCGGTCGGGGCGAGGCCGCACTATACAAGGCTTGTGGCGGTAATGACAGCGCATTATTGCCCCCTGAGCATAGGCCTTTTCAGAAAGCCCCGCTCGCAGGCCGCTCATCCACTCACATTGCCCGCATGGACGAACGTAAAAAAATCTTGTACAAACCGACGAATGGGCGTAGAAAGACAAACGCAGGATATTTCAAGCCGTGAAGTTGCGGTATTCGTTGTGACACTTGGTATTACCTCGTTTTGCCATTTCCCTTGATTGTCATGCGCTTGGGCCTCGCCCATTTTTACCTATTACTTTTTATTACTGATCAACAAGGATTTTTTCATGGCTACCGGTACCGTCAAGTGGTTCAACGACTCCAAGGGCTTTGGCTTCATTACTCCGGATGCAGGTGGTGACGATCTGTTTGCCCACTTCTCCCAAATCCAGTCCAACGGTTTCAAGACCCTGGCTGAAGGCCAAAAGGTCACCTTCGACATCACTACTGGCCCGAAGGGTCAGCAAGCGTCGAACATCAAAGCTGCCTAATCAGCCGCGATGATCGAAAAAGCCCGGAGCGATCCGGGCTTTTTTACGTCCATTGTTTTCACGTCTGTTGGTTACTGGCCCCCCAAGAAAAGCCGTTAACCACCCCGCGCGCGACGCGCCGCCTTTGCGGCATTCACGGCCGCCTGAGCGGCCAAACGATCACCCTGCTGTGCCGCAACCGCCTCAGCTTCAGGCACCGGCGAAAAACGCCTCACCCACTCGCCAGCCGGCCGGACCCAAAAACCGGCATCAAACGGCCAGAGATGCTCATAGACCACCATCGCGCTTAGATCTTCACTATGGCGGGCATCAGCGATAAAGCGGTAATAGCCGCCGTCGACGTGGCGAAAATAGGTGGACTGGCTCTGACTCACGGACAAACTCCTGCAACTTGATCGAATACGATCGGGAACGGCAGTTTAGCCGCACGCGGCGATGCGTGATAAGCCCCACATCGGAACGACACGAGTTCTTTTCACGCCTCCCTATCGCGGAAAGCCAGCACAGCCAGCCTTACCCCGCCCTGCTAGGATTGCCGGTTCGATTGGAGAACGCGCATGCTGTCAGGACAAGGAGTCGCACTATCAGTCGTGGCGTCGGTGGTATTCGCCGCGCTGGGTTGGTTCACCATGCTGCTCACGCCACTGACCGGCATCGACATCTTCGCCTGGCGTATCGTCTGGACGATTCCCGGCATGTTCGTCGCGATGGCGCTACTGCGACATTGGCCCCGCTTCCTGGCCATGCTGAACCGCTTCCGGCACGAGCCCCGTCTCTGGATCGCAGTGCCTGTCTGCGCACTGCTGCTCGGCATTCAGCAATGGCTATTCATGTGGGCGCCGCTCGCCGGGCGGCTACTGGAAGTCTCGCTTGGCTACTTTCTGCTGCCGCTGGTGATGGTACTGGTGGGCTTCGTGTTCTACGGCGAACGACCCAGCCGCCTGCAATGGATCGCCGTCGCTTTCGCATTGGCCGGCGTCTTGCACGAACTCTGGCTGACCCGGGCATTTTCGTGGGTATCGCTCGTTACCGCGCTCGGCTACCCGCCCTACCTGATGCTGCGCCGAGCGGTGAAGCTCGACCCGGTCAGCGGCTTTTTGCTGGAAATCCTTTTCATCCTGCCGTGGGCGGCGTTCCAGCTTGGCACTCATGACGCCGGCACCACCGCACTCACCGTCAAGCCCTTGCTGTGGCTGCTGCTACCCTGCCTCGGCATCATGACCGCAACCGCATTCGGCTGCTATCTGGGTGCCAGCCGCCTACTCCCGATGAGCTTGCTCGGCATCCTTGGCTATGTGGAACCGGTGCTGCTTTTCATCATCTCGGTCGTCTTCCTGAGTGAGCCCTTCAGCGCAGCAGGCCTTGGCACCTATGTGCCGATCTGGATCGCCATTCTGCTCACCGGCACGCACAGCGCCTTCACCCTGCATCGGCAACGTGGATCGAGCTGACTACTTCTTGCGCGAGCCGACGACCAACACCGCAATGCCGCCAATCACCAGCGCCCAACCCAACAAGGGCGGCAAGGCGACGCTCTTTTCTTTCTCCGCCGTCGCCTTGAGCGGGCCGAGTTCGAACACCTTTTCCTCGGTTTTGTAATTGATATTGCCCAGGACCAGAATGCCCGCCCCCAGCGCGATCAAAAGGATGCCGACGATGATTGAAGCCTTCATGAATTCTTCTCCAGATGCGGTACGTAGCCGCTCGCTTTACGTTGATTGATCCGGCCGCAGTGTAGCACCGCCGATTTACGACCCTCGCGACCCAGCGACACACCCTGCATCATAATTTGCAAATCAATAGAACGATCGTACAATAAACGGATTGTTGCTACTCAGCCCACGCCCATCGTGCGCAAGATCATCCACATCGATTGCGATTGTTTTTATGCCTCGGTCGAAATGCGCGACCGGCCCGAGTTACGCCCGCTACCGCTCGCCATTGGCGGCCGGCCGGAGCAACGCGGTGTGATCGCCACCTGCAACTACCCGGCACGCAAATTCGGCATCCACTCCGCCATGCCCACTGCCACCGCACTCAAGCGCTGCCCGCAACTCGTGCTACTGCCACCGGATTTCGAACGTTATCGAGCCGCGTCCAAAGCCGTCCAGGCGATCTTTCTAGACTACACCGACCTGATCGAACCGCTCTCGCTCGACGAGGCCTATCTCGACGTCTCCACCGCCACCCGCTGCCGTGGCAGCGCCACGTTGATCGCAGAAGAAATCCGCGCCCGCATCGCGGCCGAAGTCGGCATTACCGCCAGCGCCGGCATCGCCTCGAACAAGCTACTCGCCAAGATCGCCAGCGACTGGAACAAACCGGACGGCCAGTACGTGATCCTGCCGCACGAAATAGACAGCTTCATCCAGTCCTTGCCGGTCAAGAAACTATGGGGAGTCGGCAAAGTCACCGCCGCCCGCCTCAACGCCGCCGGTGCACACACCTGCGCCGATCTGCAGCAATGGCCGCTGGAACAACTGGTGCGCGACTACGGCAAGATGGGCCGCTCGCTCTACCGCCAATGCCGGGGACAAGACGAACGCCCGGTCGACCCCCGCCGCGAGCGCAAATCGCTCTCGGTCGAAAACACCTACCCGAACGACCTGCCCGACCTCGCCGCCTGCCTCGCCACGCTACCGCCCTTATGGGAAGACCTCGCGCACCGGCTGACTCGCAGCGGCGCAGATACGCCGCCCCATAAAGCCTACGTCAAGATCAAATTCCATGACTTCACGCAGACCACCATGGAATGCGTCTGCAGCACGCCGACCGAGGACATATACCGCCAGCTACTCACCACCGCCTGGCAACGCGGCAGTAAGCCGGTGCGGCTCGTTGGCGTCGGCGTACGCTTTGCCGAAAACGCGCCGATGCCGGAAGAGAATTTGCCGCTTTGGCAAGAAGCGCCAGTCATTTAACCCAGACTCAGCCTTAGCGGCAGAAGAGCGCCCACAGCGGCATCAGCGGCGACTGGCTACATAAAGGCTATTGCAGGCTGGTGATGGTCATCACGGCCGGGCCTGCCGCATCGGTGACACCTGGCGGTGTCATGCATGCCAACAGATTGGGCTGCACCAACGTAGCCACAAACGTCATGTTGGCACCGGCATACCTCCCTGCCGTCACCAAAAGCTCGTTGGTGGTCACTACATCCCCGATAGGAAGCCGTTCCGTCACGGCCCGGACAAAGGTCGCGGTGCTCTGCTGCCCATCCTGCCATGTGACGGTTGTCGTGCCACCGCTGACACTATTGAGTGTCAATGCGCAGGACAATGTGCCCTGTCCCCCAAAATGATAAGTAGCCGACACCACAGTAGCGTCACCAACGCAGGGCCCAAGCGTCGCGTTGGCATTGACCGCGATCAACTGCGGCGAATCAGTTAATCCTGGCGTGTAGTGATTCGTTGCCGTTCCAGGGCAGGTAACCAGCGTCGTCTGCGCGAACCCAGGCGCAGCACAGAGCAAACCAGCCATCATCACCCCCAGCCATTGAAACAAGATGCGTCTACCAATGCCTTTCATGACAATACCCTCCGAAGTTGATCACTAAACCATTCGCCAGATCAGCAACACCACCCCCACGGGCGCACTGGCATCTACCCGTTCCACGCTCAACAGACGATCAAGGCCCATCAATCCTTGGAAAAAAATGAAGGAGCGAGCTTGCTCGCGATGACGATGGCAAATCCACCGCAGCAATCGCGAGCCAGCTCGCCCCTATAATACTTCCATTCCGACCGGGACAATCCACACCACAAAAGAATGGCGTAAGTAAATTAGCAACCTTTTAATAGGTACCTGCCTGGTCATTGTCAAGATTTGCGCCGCCAACCGCGTAGCCGCCCACAGCGTCATCAAACCGACCACCACCGGTCACTTCTTGCTGCCCGGTGGCGGGGAGTGCTCACTGCAGCAAACCACGATGAGTAGCCCGTGAACCGATCAACGAGGCTGCATCATGCGTTACCTGATGAAATTAAGACTTTCGAACGAGATGGGAAACAAGGCGTTGCGCGATCCGCACTTTGGCGAGCGACTGGGAAAGCTGCTGGCCGACATCAAGGCAGAGGCCGCCTACTTCACCACCGTGGGCGGACAGCGCGGCGGCTATATCGTCGTCAACTTTGATGATGCGTCGCAGATGCCAGCAATCGCGGAACCGTTCTTTCTTTGGCTCGGGGCCGATGTCGAATTCTTGCCGGTAATGGTGCCGGAAGACCTGGCACGAGCGGATGCATCGATCCAGGCGGCGGTGGAGGTCTGGGCCTATTGAGCCTTACCGCGAGTCTCGCAGCAGCATCAACCACCCAACCTCGACTGCACAAGGCACCAGGGCTCATGCAGTCATGCGCCCGGCGTGGCTATAAACCGTCATCCGCTCATCGCGCGCAAAGCCGATCAAGGTCATGCCTGCTTCGTCAGCCAGCCGCACCGCCAAGGCCGTGGGCGCGGAAATCGTCGCGACGATGACGAAACCCGCTGCAGCCGCCTTGTGGACGATCTCGTAGGAAGCCCGCGAGGTCATCACCAGCAAGCCGTCGCGCCCTTCGGGTGGAACGTGGCGAGCCGTTGCGCCGATCAACTTATCCAGTGCGTTATGCCGGCCGACATCCTCCCGCACCCACATCTCTTCACCCCGCCACCAGCCGGCAGCGTGAACTGCGCCGGTCGCCGCGTTGAGCGGTTGCAGCACCGTCAACGCCTGCAAGGCACGCTGAACACTTGCCGAATCCACCGTGAGATTCGCACTCACGGCGGAACTCGCAGGCGTAATCGGCCGGATGGCCGCCTCAAGGGAATCCTGCCCGCACAAGCCACAGCCGGTGCGGCCGGCGAGTGTGCGCCGCACGTGCTTGAGCTGCCGGAAGCGTTCTTCGGTGATCCGCATCTCGATGCTGATGCCCGCGCTGGATGTCTGCACCTCGATATCGGTCAGCTCACGCGGCTGCGCGATGATGCCCTCGGTCAGCGAAAAACCCAGCGCGAAGTCTTCCAGATCGAGCGGGCTCGCCATCATCACCGCGTGAGAGATGCCGTTGTAAACCAGCGCCACGGGCGTCTCTTCGGCTAGCAGTTCGCTACGCTGCACCGCCTCGCCACGCTCGATGCGCAGCGCTTGTACTTGCTGGATACCTGCCAACAAATTCGACTCCATCCTCGATTCGGGCGCGTTCATTGCGGCACGCACAATGCACGACCGCGCTCGGTGAGCCAAAGCGTGCGCCGCTTGCCATCCTGCCGGCTGACCACGCACCCCAGCCCGCCTTGCTCGGCACTCGTTTCAAGCAAAGCCAAGGCCCGGTTGAGCTGGCTCATGCCGATGCCAAGGCGCTTGCCGATCTGGTGATCGGACAGGCCATCGTGCTCAGCGAGCTGGGCCATGATGGCGATGAGAAGGTCTTCCATGTTTTCGGAATCCAAAACACAAAATCTTGAACCGACGTGGGTACAGAGAAAGCCCAATTGGACTGAGAAAGGACACTTGTAGGAGCGAGCTTGCTCGCGATGGCAACGTATCGCTACACGATGCAATCGCGAGCAAGCTCGCTCCTACAAATACCTCGCCTTTGCCTTTCTCTGTGCTCTCTGTGGTTCAAGACGTCAGGTTTTCAACCGCACTCAACCCCAACACCACCGGCACCGATTTCGAAGCCGGCGTGCGTGCCCGATCCGCAAAACTATCCAGCGGCACCAGCCCATTGGTTTCCGGGTAATAACTCGCCAGACAACCTTCTGGGATATCGTACTCGACCAGCAAAAAGCGTTGCGCCACCCGCTCTCCGTCATGCCAGACGGAAGTCAGATCAACCCATTGCCCGGCCGTAAACCCAAGCCGCGCCAAATCAGCCTTGTTGATGAAGCACACCCGCCGATGGCCAAACACGCCGCGATAGCGGTCATCCAGCCCATAGACGGTGGTGTTGTATTGATCGTGGCTGCGCACCGTCATCAGGTTGAATACCGGCCGCTCACCGTGTTGACGGCGCATCGCCTTGATGGGTAGATCGGTCGGCACCGCATGCGTCATGAATCTGGCTTTGCCAGTGGTGGTGGACCAATGCCGCGCCCGTGCCGAGTTACCGAGGTAAAACCCGCCCGGCACATGCACGCGCAGGTTGAAATCGGCAAAACCGTCGATCACTTGGGCGATCTTGTCGCGGATGCGGTCGTAATCTTCGATCAGCCACAGCCACGGCGTTTTGCTGTGCTTGAGCGTGGCGGCAGCCAGCCGGGCCACAATGGCCGGCTCGGATAGCAGATGCTCCGATGCCGGCGGATTCATGCCCGCCGAGATATGCACCATGCTCATCGAATCCTCCACCGTCACGCCCTGCGGGCCGGCGACCTGGATATCGATCTCGGTGCGGCCCAGGCAAGGCAGGATCAGTGCATCACGGCCATGCACAAGATGGGATCGATTCAGTTTGGTGGTGACATGCACGGTGAGATCACACTGCCGCAACGCCTGCTTGGTGCGCTCGGCATCCGGTGTGGCGACGGCAAAGTTGCCGCCCATGCCAATGAATACCTTCGCCTCACCCGCCAGCATGGCCTCGATCGCGCCAACCACGTCGTGGCCGTGTTTCTGCGGCGGCGTGAAATCGAACGCACGGCCGAGTTTTTCGAGGAAGGCTTGCGTTGGCTTTTCGTAAATCCCCATCGTGCGGTCGCCCTGCACGTTGGAATGGCCACGCACCGGGCAAGCACCGGCACCGGGTTTGCCGATATTTCCCTTCAACAGCAACAGATTGACGATGGACTGAATCGTCGCCACCGAATGCTTGTGTTGGGTGATGCCCATGCCCCAGGTGCAGATGGTGGCGTTGCTCTTGATATAGATCGCGGCAGCTTCGCGGATCTGCGCTTCACTCAGGCCGGACTCTTCCACGATAGTCGCCCAGCTTTCCGCGATCACATCGGCGCGGAAGGTCTCGAAGCCATCAGTGTGCTCGGCGATGAACGCTTCATCGATGTCACCTGCTTCCAACACCACCTTGGCGATGCCTTTGACGACCGCCAGATCACCGCCAATGCGCGGCTGGTAATAGCGCGATGCAATCTGCGAGCCGTGGGCGGACAGCATATCAGCCGGGCTTTGCGGATCGGCAAAGCGCTCCAGCCCACGTTCGCGCAGCGGATTGAAAGCAACGATGCGGCAGCCGCGCTTGGCAGCCTCGCGCAGCGTACCCAGCATGCGCGGGTGATTGGTGCCGGGATTCTGGCCGAAGATGAAAATCGCCTCGGCATGCTCGAAGTCATCCAGCGTGACCGTGCCCTTGCCGACGCCGATCTGCTCCTTCATGCCGGTGCCGGATGGCTCGTGGCACATGTTCGAGCAGTCCGGCAGGTTATTGGTGCCGAACTCGCGGATGAACAACTGGTAGAGGAAGGCCGCTTCGTTGGAAGTGCGGCCGGAGGTATAAAACAGCGCCTGATCCGGGTGCGGCAATGCGTTCAGGTGGGCAGCAATGGCGGCAAAGGCATCGTCCCAGGCGATGGGCAGATAGCGATCGGTGGCGCTGTCGTAGCGCATCGGCTCGGTCAGCCGCCCCTGCCCTTCCAGCCAGTAATCATCATGCGCGGCCAGATCGGCGACGGTGTGCTCGGCAAAGAGTGCGCGGGTCACACGGCGTTCGGTGGCCTCGGCGGCGACGGCCTTGGCGCCGTTTTCGCAGAACTCGAACGTGGAATGGTGATTCTTGTCCGGCCAGGCACAACCGGGGCAATCGAAACCATCTGGCTGGTTGGCGCGCAACAAGGTGCTCACGCCCCGCCCGACGATGCCCTGCTCCTCGATATGCTTGAACACGCTACGCAACGCACCCCAGCCGCCGGCCGGCTTGTCGTAACGCTTGATTACCTGTTTGGTCATGCCACCGTTCTCCCTCGCTACGCCACCGTTGTGCTTTACCGGTGGAATCGCAGCCCAATCGGGTGAAATACCCTGTGAGCATGACGCCGTCAACTACCCGGCCGGGCGGACTGCAATGACGCCATCACGTAAAGGCGAGCGGATTCTTGCAGTAGCCATTCAAATTTTGCAGAAAAATGTCAGGAATAGGTATCACCAACGGCCACGGAGTGGTATCTGGCGGCGCGGGTTTTGCCCCGATCCCGTGATCAGCCCCTGTTTTTCACCCATAAAACCACCGAAGAAATGATGAAGAAACCACTTCGTCAACAACATTTACAACAGCTTTCTCAATATAAAAACCTACCGCTCATCCAGCGCAATATTTTTGACTTAATCACTCGCATCCACTCACCACCGCCTCATCACCCCGCACCAAAACAAGGCACGGAGAGACTTGCACGCCGACATGCCAACCCCGTGGCGCGGCCAACGCAAGCGATGCAGAAGAATTATCTAATCTGCTGAATTTAAAACAATATTGACAACCGCATAATCGTTTCCGATGCTCAATTCCGGCCACGACATGCGGTACAAGCAAGGGGTGGCCGAATTGACGTGAGCGGTTGCTGTCGTCAAAAAACCCTGGCAACAACAGCTGACAATGGCTGACGAAGATCAGCTTACAGCACTGACTCATGTTCCTGAGCGAGCGTGGTCTGCCGTACTACACCGGTTTCACCACGCGTGTATCTAAAAACGAAAGAAGATGGAGAAGTTACGAATGAAACATCATTTGCCGCGAAAGCTGGCCATTAGCGCCGCACTCGCCATGCTGCCTGCCGCCGCCTGGGCCTATCCGGTCTGGCAAGACGGTGGCACCTATACGGCCGGCACCATTGTTTATTACAACGGCCATGATTATCAGGCGCTCGTCACGCAGACCGACTATGTCGGCGCAGGCTGGAATCCGGCTGCCGCACAAAGCCTGTGGAAAGACCTGGGTGTAGATACCGGTGGCACGCCGACTGCGACCCCCGTACCGACGCCCACGCCAACTGCCACACCGACGCCGGTCACGGGCACCCCGGCGCCGACGCCCAAACCAACTACAACGCCAACTGCAACGCCGGCCCCGACCACGGCACCTACCCCGGCCGGCACCTGCTACGCCGCATGGGATTCGACCAAGGATCACTACAACGGTGGCGACAAGGTCACCTTGAATGGCGTCAATTACGTCGCCAACTGGTGGACCAATGCCAATCCGTCGACCAACAGCGGCCCATCCGGCTCCGGCAAGGATTGGACCGTGCTGGGTAACTGCAGCGGCGGCACGCCCGTCCCAACCCCGGTGCCGACAGCAACGCCAACACCGAAACCGACCGCCACACCAACACCCACGCCAAGTGGTACGCCGACCCCGACACCAAGTGGCACGCCCACGCCGGTGCCGACCGCGACCCCGACACCCACACCAAGCAGCGGCGCTGAAGTCGGCGCTTACTTCGCACAGTGGGGCATCTACGCGCGCAACTACTTCGTGAAGACCATCGACACCAGCGGTTCCGCCGCCAAGATGACCTTCGTCAACTACGCGTTCGCCAACCTCTACAAGCAAGCCGACGGCACCTATCAATGCCAGAACGGCATCAGCCAGCTCGAACCGGGCTCCACCGATCCGAACTCGGCCTCCGCCGGTCTGGGTGGCGATGCCTGGGCGGATTACCAGAAGACATTCAGCGATACCGTCAGCGGCACCGCAGATACCTGGAACCAGCCACTGGCCGGCAACTTCAACCAATTGAAGGAACTGAAGGCCAAGTATCCGAAGCTGAAGATCTTCATCTCCGTCGGCGGCTGGACGTGGTCGAAGTGGTTCTCCGCCGCCGCAGCGACCGATGCGGGCCGTAAAGCGCTGGCATCGAGCTGTATCAACCAGTTCATCAAGGGCAACATCACCGCTTCCGGCGGCTTCGGCGGCGCGGGGACTGGCGCGGGCATCTTCGATGGCATCGACATCGACTGGGAATACCCGGGCGTGCAAGGCGTGGGCTACAACACCCTCAATGCCACCGCCGACAAGCACAACTTCACCCTGCTGATGCAAGAGCTGCGCACCCAGCTCGATGCCTACGGTTCGACCACCGGCAAGCATTACTACCTGACGGCAACCAGCTCGGCCGGCGCAGACAAGATCGCGCAAACCGAACCGGCCGCCCTCGCCCCGCTGGTGGACTGGATCAACCTGATGGCCTACGACTATCACGGCGGCTGGGAATACACGAGCACCAGCTACCTGGATGCGACTGGTCAGAACCACCCGACCCCGTCGGCCGTCACCGACTTCCACGCCAACCTCTACAAGGACCCGAACAGCCCGAACGTGAAGGCGGCCGGCATCGCTGCGTCGTACAACACGGATGATGCGGTCAACCTGCTGATCAGCTCCGGCCTGCCCGCCAACAAGATCGTGATGGGCGTGCCCTTCTACGGTCGCGGCTGGACCAGCGTCGCCGCAGGCAGCAACAACGGCCTGTACTCCGGCGCGACCGCACCGGCACACGGCACCTATGAAAACGGCGTTGAAGACTACAAGGTGCTGAAGAACGCCGCCGGCACCGTGTACTACAACAACGTCACCATGGGTCTGTTCAAGTACGACGGCAGCAACTGGTGGAGCTATGACGACGTCACCACCCTCGCCACCAAGGTGAACTACGCCAAGTCCAAGGGCTTCCGCGGCGTGTTTGCCTGGTCGCTGGATGGCGATGACAGCAGCGCCACGCTGATGGGCGCTGCAGCGAAGTTCGCGCAGTAAGTGAGGTATGCACTCGGGCGGAACATCGCCTGAGTGCAAAGCCGCACAACGACGTGAACCCGCGTTTGTAAACGTCAGTTCGACGAGTGATTAACCGGCCCGCAAGGGCCGGTTTTTTATTGGGCCCGATGACGTCACGGGATTGCATAGGCCCGTAGCCCGGACGGCTTTGCCGGCCGGGGTTGGTTCACATGGCCCAACCCGCTTGATTTGCCCACGCCGCTCCCCGGCCGGCAAAGCCGTCCGGGCTACGGAAGCTGACGTTCTTGACCGCTCCGGTGAGGGTTGGGGATACTTCGCTTTGTCACGCCTCACGGCGTGATCAGGTTTAGCAGCCTGGATATGTAGGCGGACAAACCGCTGCAAAGCGGTTTTATTACGTCCGCAACACCCTTGGTGCGCCTTCAATGGCGGAGCAAGGATGGGGCACCTTCGGGTGCGCCGGTTCCTACATTCCGGTCTGCTAACCCGTCCTTGCGCCCGCCACCTTCGTTTAGCAGCGAAGCGGCGGGTAAAAACCCGCAAATGTAGGGGGCTCCCATGCCCAACGCACCCCAAGGTACACCTGCACCACCGCTCCCCCGCTACGCCTCTGCACCCCGCTCGATCGGCCGCACCACCGACGATTTTGCCCGCTACGGCATCGAATGCGTAGACGAACTCGGCCGGCTCTTCCAGATCCTCGCCCGCATCGTCGATCCCGGCTCCGCTGCGTACCAGCTGACACAAACGGGTATCTCACTGGCTCAGGAGCGACGCAGCGCGATTGATATGGCGCGGATCAATGAAAAGGAATTGAAGGAATTCAGGGAGAAAGACCGGAAGTAGAACGTAGGGCGGAACACCCAAAGGGCGTTCCGCCGTATCTCAAATGATCCAACATGCGGCGCACTGCCCTTTGCTGGGCGAATCCAAGATTCGCACGCGACGGGGAGTGCGCCCTACGAACTGGCCTTTTAAGTTTTGCTGCATTCGTTGGTGGGGCTGAATAGAATGATGCCCAATAGTTGCCCTTCCCCCTCCACTCCAGGGCACCGATTGTCTCAAGCATACGGAAAACCGATGGCTGACCAAGACAGCATCAACTGCACTACACATGGCGACTCGGTCACCACTTATGTCTGCCAGCACCTGATTCGCGGGGAAAATCAGGACTGGTATTGCGCCGAACCCGACGAAGAAAAACCGTGGCCGGATTCTTGGTGCGGAAAATGCCACGAACATTTCGCCAAGGAAGGCGAATGGAACGACGTTTCTGAACAAGCAGCCGACATCACGAACAACGTCAGTATCCTTTGCAATCACTGCTATGAGCAGATTCGCTCAACCTGCCATGTCCACTATATCTAACTGCGCCAAACTCACATCGAACAAAGCCCAATGTGTAGGCATTTGTGGTCGGCATAGCGCCATGACAATGAATGGCACCCAATGATTGAACTCTTGCAAGCACTACTAGGACTCTATCTTTTATACATATTCCTGGTATTGCCATACTTCATAATTGCATGGAACATTTATTTCAAGAAAATAAAATACCTATGCTATACGCGAAAATATTTCGAAGACACTTCGTTGTTTGCATACAGATCAAATTCTCTCTTGATCCGCAAGATGTACACCAACAAGGGTTATCTTAAATTCAACGACCCTGAAATAAATAACCTATTTGAGAAGCTCCACCAAATCAACGCGCGTGCCTTGAAGGCCTTCTTCATATCAATCCCTATTTTCGCAATCGGCCTTTTGATATACGCCTTTTCATAACCGCAAACAAATCACAACGGCAAGAGACGTTACATACAGGAAATTTATAAAAATGAGCGGGCTGCGTAGAATACTGCTGTGTTGCTTTTCATGCGGATGGCTCGTCCCCGCCTGGTTCTGTACTTATCTTGCGTTGTACATGCTTGGCGGCCACGGAGTTAAATGCGGCGACTCATTCCCTTTTGAGTACTATGCAGAAAATTCGTTAGCCGTTGCAGCCATCTGGCTTGGGTTGGTTATTTTTTATTGGGCAAATCGCACCTTAAAAACCCAACGCATCAATTAGGCTGAGAATGCAGGCATAACCAAGGCAATCCAACAGGAGCACCGAATGCCTTTCGAAAGAGCCAACTGTTACGGATATGCGTGGGGCGTGGATTACAACTTCGCGCCGGGATCGATCAGCGATGAGCGTGAAGGGATCGACCTGGACGGGATCAGCGACGTGAAGGAGGCAAAGCGCATCGTCATGGATGCGTGTAAGCGCGATGGTCTGTTGCCGCTGGCCAATGCCTCCACTTACCCAATCGCTGTCTTTATCAATACCTATGAAGGCGGCAGGCTGGACTACCACTTTTACCGATTTGGTGTGACGAAGTGGAGCCATAAAATGAGCAACACCGGTGAAGTCGAAACAGGGATTGATGAGCCGGTGGGGCACAATCGGGGCTTGATCAACACCAGAGACGCAAATGACGACCTGATCATCGACCAGAAATGTTGCGGCGTTCTTTATCGGCCGGCCGCCCCGAGTCCGGAACAGATCATCGAGATTCTTGAAGAGTAGCCGTATACTGCGAGCCAATCCTCAGTTTGAGCTGAATGAAGCCCGACACTCATCACCCAATAATTAAATTATTACATCACGAGTCACAATGAACGCAATTAAAAAATTCGCTTTGGCTACTTGCCTGATCATGTTTGCAACTGGCGAAAAGGCGCAAGCCGATGAGCAAAGCAAGCTTGGAAAAATAGATCAAATGCTGGATGCGATGCATCTTGAAACGGCGCATAGGCTAGGTATTGAGACTTGCATAGAAACGGCATCTACTGCCTATTACGCCCCTGAAGAAATGGTAAAGAAAAACGGAAGTTATAACGGATTCACACCAAAATCAGCAGAGTGGCCCAAAGTAGAAAAATTGTTCAAGGAGTACGTAAAATCCACGTGCACCTATATGGACTATCCAGCATTAAAGGCATTGTACGTTAAGTTCTACATGGACAATGTGACCGAGGAAGACATGGATGCTTGGTTGGTATTTGTCCAAAGCCAGCCAGGGCAGGCTTTCTTGAAGAATCAAGATACCATCGTCAAATCTCTTACCAGCTATTCCTATCAAAAATCCTTGGAAGCTGGCAAAGCCGCAGACATGAAACTCGGGACAGGGTTGGCGGCGTTAAGAACAAATGACGGCGGCAATGATTTTACGTATTTGTTGATGCTTGGCGGTAAGGCTTTCTTTGCTATGACGTGGCTTTTAATGTTTTCGTTGTTGGCATTTCAACAAATCAAAAAAAGAAAATCCAAACCCATAGGCTGGGCTGAATGAAATGAAGCCCAACGGCAACCGAATGCGTTGGGCTTCATTTCATTCAACCCAACCTACCGCTTAGCCGTCTCCTCACGTCGCACCGCCCCAATCACCCCCGCCACCAACCGATCCATCCCCGCAATCATTCCATCCGGATGATGTGATACCCCCAGGCGCACCACGACCAGATGTTGGGACGGCACGATCACCACGTGCTGGCCCATGTAGCCCATGGCGAAAAAGGCATCTGGCGGGACGTTGGGCATGCCCCACGGCAGCCCCCACGGGCCGTCACCGCTGACGCTGTTGATCCAGAAGCCTGCGCCATAGCCGGTATCCAGCGTTTGGGCGGCGGAGTATTTCACCCACCCTTCCGGCAGGATGCGTTCGGTGCCGATCTTGCCGTCGTTCAGGTACAGGAGCCCGAAGCGAGCCCAGTCACGTGCAGGAGCTGCCATGCGATCAACAGGGACAGGATCGCCAACCCGCAGGCGTTGGTCGTGCTTGAAAGCGCCGCTGGTACGCCGCCTTCGGATGCAAGGGCAGCCAGCGCCATCACGATGCTGTAACCCGCCGTCGCCGCCACGATCAACATGCGCAGTCGTCGACGGCCTTCAACCAGATCGGCCCGCCACGTTGCCAGCGATTGCGCTACGGATAACGCGGCCAGCAACACCGTTGCGAGGGTGAGCACCAAGCCGGCCGGCGCAGAGATCGAAAGCTGCCTTGGCACGAACACCAGACAATTCAACACTCCAAGGGCGGCGAGCAGGCTCCATACCGCCAAGTACCACGGCCGCAGCACGAATTTTTCGTCCGGGGCGTCATTGAGCAAAGCGCGGGTGAACAGCCAGAACACGATGCGACTGCGGCACCGAGGCGGGCAGCAAGCACCCGCGGAAAACCGCGCAGCAAAGAAGCGGCAATAAGGACAAGCAACAGCATCGCCCCGCCGCGCAGCAGCAGGTTCAGCGCAAGTTGTGGGTTGATCTCCACGCGTGTTCCTTTGGGTGGGGGATGGGTCGCAAGTGGGTCGGCGTAGTCAGGTGCCAAGCATGCCAGCAGCAATATTGCATTCGCTAGCCTGCTCTTAGAATCTGTTCACGATCTTTTGGGAAGCCGGTTCAGAGTTAGATGCGGCGCAATGCCCGGCGGGGATTGCAGCCTACGAAATAACGGTCAGTCGCACACTGTAGCCATTGTTTTCCTCGCAATGGCTGCACTGCGCGCTTTTCCTCCCCTTTCGCTCAGCGCCGAGGGAGTGTCGCGAGACCTTAGGCTCGCGACCGACCGAGGGTAGCCCGGAGGGCCGCCCAGCGGGGGTCGCCTTTGGAGTGGAGAGGGCTTTGGCGAGACAAAGTCCTTTCCCCGTTTGCGCGGCGGAACGCGCTGTAATGCTTTTAACCTGCGCCGCAGGCGCATAACTAGAAACAACAAACCAGATACATACCAAGCAAGCATTGTTGTCAGAAACACAAACCGCTTGTCCCCCTGTTACAACCGATCGTCCATAAGCGCATCAGCAACGACTGATTTGGCTGCGAGCCGCCAGCCGGCAAGCAGGGCAGCCATCCCTAGAAGTAACAATGCCTTGCCGCACGTTGACACCATGCGCAGCAAGATCGATGCGTGTTTCAGACAAATCCGATGTTGATTCCACCCACGTTGACAATGTCATGGTGCTATTGAATGATCTGAAAGCGTTTGCATATCCGCGTTTGGCGTATCCCGGCGCAGGTTGCAGCCACACAATCTGCACCCATCAATCAGCAAAACAACAACTTAGCTGCGCGGTGCGGATCGGCACAAATGAGGCAAAGTCCTCGTACAGATCAATAAAGGATGGAGAGTCCCAATCATGAAGCAGAAAGCGTTTTCACGCCGTCTGGCGATGAGTGCTGCCTTGGCCATATTGCCGGTTGCAGCGTTTGCGTCTTACCCGACCTGGCAGCCGGATGTGACCTATACCGCCGGCACCATCGTGCTCTACAACGGCCACGACTATAAGGCGCTGGTCACCCAGACCGACTACAGCAGCGCCGGCTGGAACCCCACTGTCACCAGTCTGTGGCAAGACCTGGGTGTGGATACCAGCGGCAGCCCCACTCCTGCACCAACCCCGGCCCCCACGCCGAAACCCACCGCAACACCAACTCCGGCACCGGCCGCGACACCAACCCCGGCACCGGCTGCCACGCCGACCCCAGCACCAAGCTCCGGCTGTTATGCAGCGTGGAGCAGCAGCACGGCCTATGGCGGTGGCTCGCTGGTGAGCTACAACGGCGTGAACTATAAGGCGGCGTTCTGGACGCAGGGCAACAATCCGTCGACCAGTTCCGGCGCAGCCGGCAGCGGCCAGCCGTGGACGGTCGTCGGCAGCTGTGGCGGCAGCACGCCGGCACCGACGCCAACGCCGACACCTGCACCAACTCCGGGCCCGACACCCGCTCCAACACCCGCTCCAACACCCACACCGACCCCAGCGCCGACCCCCACTCCGAGTGGCGGCTATCGCTTCACGCCGTATGTCGATGTCAGCGGTACGTTCGATCCGGTCGGCTGGTCGCAAGCCACCGGCCAGAAGTACCTGACGCTGGCGTTCGTGAACTCGAACGGCGGTTGCGGTGCCAAGTGGCCGATCGACGAAGCCACCGTGCTTTCCAAGGCCCAAGGGTTGCAGGGTTTGGGCGGCAACGTGATCATTTCGAGCGGCGGCTGGAACGCACTTGATCTGGCGCGCCAATGTACCGATGCCGCCAGCCTGGCAGCGGTATATCAGGCTGAGCTCGACAAGTTCGGCGTAAATCACCTCGATCTGGATGCCGAGCACGGCGATCAGCAAAACAACCTCGATACCACCGTGGTGGACCGTCGCAGCGCCGCCGTGAAGATCCTGCAGGATCACTACGCCAGCCTGGGCAAGGCCTTCACCGTGTCGTTCACGCTGGCGGTCAACCCGGTCAACGGTATCCCGGCAGAAAGCTTCTATGTGCTGCAGTCGGCCAAGAATGCCGGTGCGCGTATCGATCTGGTCAACCTGATGGTGATGGATTACTACGATGGCGGCGCATCGTCGGGCCAGATGGGCTCGCGTTCGGTCACGGCGTTGCAGCTGTCGTTCAACCAGATCAAGAACCTGTTGCCGGGCAAGACCGATGCACAGTACTGGGCCATGATCGGCGCAACGCCGATGATCGGGCAGAACGATGACCCGACCGAGGTGTTCTCACTGGCCGATGCGCAAACGGTACTGAACTTCGCCAAGACCAATGGCCTGGGCCGGCTCGCGTTCTGGTCGACCGGTCGCGACAACGGCAATTGCGCCGGTAGCACTACCGCCAACTGGCAGTGCAGCGGCATCAGCCAAAGCCTGTGGGGATTCAGCAGCATCTTTGGCGGATTCTAAAGGGTTCTAAAAGGCAGTAAGTAAGCTGTTCGTCCCCGAATAGCTGATGTTGGAAATCGGCCGAAAGGTCCGATGCAATGTTCTCCTTCTTGACCGGCCCGTAAAGGGCCGGCTTTTTTTGCGCAGCACATTGGGGAGTTCAGCCACGGGGAGCGCAGATAAAACAACACCAGCGCAGGGCTGGTGTCGTTTGCGGCTTAAAGCTTAGGGGACTAGTGCTTGGTGCCGGTTGGCGTATTCGGCTTGGCCGGTGTGACGAAGGAGGTTGCCGGAGCAATAGGCGGTTTGGTTTTCTTGGGCTTCTTGGCTTCGCGGTGACTACGTAATTGACTCTTGGCCATGATGGTTCTCCTGGCCACGCCGGCCCGCTGCTGCGACCGTGCGGCCTTTGGGTTGCAGGTATTTCCCTGCGGCGGCTGCCTGGGTGCGTGAAGTGCTGTTGGTACCAATTCCGTTTGCGCCGGGGCAGCAGCGTGCTTAGATCATAGGCCGACGTGCCGCAGGGCGTCGTTTTTTTCCAGGCAAGACCAGACAATCGAGCAGATAGCCGGAAAATACAGCTATTATTTGGACTGTCGGGTCTAACCCATAGTGCACAACGGCAGAATGCCGGGTAAGTTAGCAAGTGTGCCGACCAATGCAGCTGACCGCGTCACCACACCGATTCCGCAAAAACAGCCTGAAAAAAGATTGTTCAATAGCAAGTTGATGCAGCTTGAATTTGATAATTAATACCCACACACTAAACTTTTCTGGTCAGGCATGGCCTATTGATACCTTTCGCAGCCAATTCAAAAAAACATGATTCAATTGCATCTTCCCGCAGGCGTTTCCGAAACAGATCACCCATCTGCCTTATTCAAGGCACCGGATCAAGCTGAGTCCGCCAAGTCCGGCGAATCGCAGTCACCCCAAAGCAATCAGACGCACCATCATCCCCACCCGCCGAATCATCCATCAGCCTTAACAGCCTTATTCAAGGAACCTGAACCCGCTACGACGGCAAATGGTGATGAATCGTGGCACTCGCTGGTGAAGCAAACCACCCAGCTGACCCAACGTCAGATCGAGCGCCTGGCACTGCAACGATTGGTATTTGAACGCATCCGCCTCTGTGCCAAGCGCTACGGCGAAACGCCAGATGAAATGCTGGAATGGGTACGCAGCCAAGTCATGCCCAACCCGGAGCCCTGACCTCCACCCTTCCGATCTACCGCAACAAACCCGCCAGACCCCAATTCATATGAACAGCACCAGTACAAGACTGGGGTTGTCGCTCTGCCATTTAATCGGGGCGGTATTTTATTTCGCTTAGCTTGCATCCTGCTTCCGCATTCATCGCGTTACCTTTATCAAGCACCGTGCGCTTGAATTCATGCACGCCATGCCAATCATTTGCCATATTGCTTAATCGACCGTTTCGCTTACTTGCCGATATGGATTGGCAATGACAAATCATCTGCATCGTCGAAACCCTCCAAGTTAGCCACCGCTCGACGGCATAGGTCGTTGCGCCATCCAGCAAAAGCCCGCACCCTTCCACCATTCCCAACTCCGTCGGACCTGATTATGAAACTCCGCCTGTTGCTACTCACCCTCCTCTGCCTGCTCGCCGCGCCCTTCGCCCTCGCTGGCGTCGATCAGATCAGCGACAAGGAAGCCGGCAACGGCCTGCGCGAAGCGCTGAACAAAGCCGCCACCATTGCCGTGAATCAATTGGGCACAACGGACGGCTTCTTTGGCGATAGTCGCGTGAAGATTCCGCTGCCGGAGAGCCTGAAAAAGGGCGAAGTGCTGGTACGCACGATGGGCTACGGCAAGCAGGCGGATGAGCTGGTGCTGACCATGAACCGCGCCGCAGAAAGTGCGGTGACGCAAGCCAAACCGATTCTGGTCGACAGCATCAAGAAGATGAGTTGGCAGGATGCCAAGGAGATCGTCACGGGTGGCGATACCGCCGCGACCGAGTACTTCCGCCGCACTACCAGCCAGGCCATCACGGCCAAATTCCGCCCGGTGGTCAGCAAAGCCACCGCCCGCGTGCAACTGGCGGACAAATACAACGCCTACGCCGGCATGGCTGCGCAGCTGGGCCTGATCAAGGCGGAGGATGCGAATCTGGATGACTACGTGACGCAAAAAGCGCTGGATGGCCTGTTCCTGATGATTGCCGAGCAGGAAAAAGCCATCCGCAAAGATCCGCTCGGGCAGGCCAGCAAGCTGTTGCAGAAGGTGTTCGGGCAATAGCGTTGCGCGCTAAGCGGCATCAACCATCGCCGCATCAGTTGTAGCCCGGACGGCTTGCCGGCCGGGGCGACATCGCGTCAGGGATCAGATGCCCCCGGCCGGCCAAGCCGTCCGGGCTACGGAGCGCCCCTCTCCAGCATATTGCCGGGGGAAGTTACAAATCACTTCCCCACCATCGCCAGCACCGCAATCACCTCGCCATCCTCCACCTGATTGAAATGGGTATAGAACTGCCCGACCGCCTGGAAGAACGTGGGCGTGAACAAGCAGACCACTTCGTCGGCATGGCGTTGCATCTTTGCCAATACGTCGAACGGCGCGACGGGCACTGCGCAGATCAGCCGCGCCGGCTGTTGCTGACGCACCGCATGCAGCCCGGCGATCATGGTGGCGCCGGTCGCAAGACCATCGTCCACGACGATCACAACACGCCCGGCGGGACTCACGGGGGCACGCCCCGGCGTGTATTGCGCACGGCGGCGGTGGATGACCGCTAGTTCGGTCACGCGCTGCGCTTCGATATAACGCGCACTCTCCTCATCATCGCCGGCATAGGGGTTGCGATAGACCCAGCCCGATTCATCGACCGCTGCCAGCGCGAATTCAGGCTGATACGGCGCACCGATCTTGCGCACCATCACCACATCCAGCTCGCCGTCCAGCGCATCGGCCACCACCTTGCTCATCGGCACCGCACCACGCGGAATGGCAAGCACCAGCGGTCGTTGGCCCTTCAGGTAGCGCAGCGCCTCGGCCAAGCGCTGGCCGGCCTCGATCCGGTCGTGAAACACCATGTTTCCTCCTCACGCGCCAGCCGCGATGCCGTCAACAGAGCCTGGCAACACAAAGGTGTCATGAATCCGCAAGCAGGTTGTCAATTCGTCTTGCGATATTCTTTTGCTCTAACTACAAAAAAGCACGATGCGCGGGTACTTGGCCGGCTTGTCTGATCGCAGCACCGACTAGCGGCAAAAACAGCGCAAATGCACTGTGCCAAGGAAGAGGAGCCGGATGATTCGCAGGTCTTGCCTGACGAGCCGTCCTCCACTTCGCCCCATGACGTGCAGCCCGATCATTCCCCCATCGATGCCCCGCGGCTTCGAATACGCCTTGCCCAGGAAAACGACCCATGAACCGACTTTGCCTGCTCCTTGCCCTTGTTGCCGCAACCTTCAGCCTTTCCGCCGAGGCACGGCACCAGCCCAAGTCGCAGTCTCAAGACGCCAGCACGCAAAACCAGCCCGGCCTGTTCGACTATTACGCGCTCTCGCTCAGCTGGGCGCCCTCCTACTGCGCCACCCATGCGGCCGATCAATCGGAGTGCGGCACTGGTAAACGCTATGGCTTTGTTCTGCACGGGCTCTGGCCGCAATTTGAAAAAGGCTATCCGCAAAGCTGTGGCAACACGCCGCTCAGCAGCGATGAACAAGCGCAATATGCCAGTCTCTATCCATCGACCAATCTGATGCAGCACGAGTGGAGCAAGCACGGCACCTGCTCCGGTCTATCCGCTGCGGACTATTTCACCTTGTCGGGCAAGCTCAAGGATGGGGTGGCGATCCCGGATGCCTATCAGCTGCCCGCCCAGCCCTTTCGCACCACCAGCGCCGATCTGGCCAGCGCCTTTGTCAGCGCCAACCCCAGCCTGAGCCCCGGCAGCGTGCTCGCCATCTGCACCGGTGGCGGCCGGTTCTTGCAGGAAATCCACGTGTGCTTCGATAAATCCGGCACATCGCGCGATTGCAGCAGCAACGATGTGAATCAGGCGGCCAAGAGCTGCGGCCAGAGCAATTTCCTGGTTCAAAACGTACGTTGATCAGGGGACTGCCATGCGATCCATCCGCACCCGTTTTTTCTGCGTATTACGGCTGACCGCAGCGCTGCTCGTTGCCGCCACGGCCAGCTTTGGCCACGCCGACGATGCGCCAGTGCCACTGCTGGCCGAAGGGCACCCGGTCGACTGGTGGTTTGCCTTCAAATTCAACGGGCAGTCTTTCCCCGCCTGTTCGGCGCAAGCGCCTGCCAACACCTGCGTATTTGGCGGCAGCCTGCAGAGCTACAAGCAAGGCGCCAGCCAGCAGTTCGTCTACGCCAGTAGCGACGACGCCACCTTGCAGCAGGGGGTGGATTGCATCGGCACCACCAGCGTGGACCCGCTCGGCGCGACATTTGGCGAGATTTACAACGGCAGCTACCACTTCGTGGTCTGGAACGATCAGTTCAAGACCGACCCATCCGTGGCCGGTTGTGGCGTGAATTGCGGCGCGCCGTGGGGGCATTCGAAAGGAGTATTGGCGTGGAACGACGCCGGTGATGGCGTGGTGGTGCAGGTCTCCACGCCGTCCTGGCCCGGCAGCGGCAGCCGCGCCTTCCCCCGTAGTGACGGCAATACCTTGGGCTGCGTGCAGGACAACAACATTGAATACAGCCAGCATTTCTTCGCGCTCAAGCTGACCAAGTCCGACGTGGTAACGGTGCTGGAGGCCTTGCAGACCGCCAGCGTGGTCACCGACCCCACGGTACCGCAGCTGGTACAGAACGGCGGGCCTGCGGATATCCAGTTACTGGTGAAACAACTGGGCAAGCGGCTGGCAACGGCGCGTGCGACTTCGGCCACCTTGTCGAGCGGCGTGCAGCTGATCGCCAAGCCATCGCACCTCAGTGTGCCGCCGTGGCAGATGGTGTCGTCCTTGCTCGGCGGCGTGCCCTTGTATGTGGCCAATTGGTGGGAGCAGACCAAGAGCGTCGCCATACCCGACACCACCGCAACCACCCAGATCGATTGCTGGGATGCCAGCCTGACCACGCCCCCCGGCGCGGTTACCAATGCCAAGACCGGCACGTGGCAAGGCGTGGCTTTGGGGCTGACCGGTGGCGGTGGCGATACCCATAACCATGCCAAGGTCGGCGTTACTGTGGGCAGCGATGGTCACACCGCCATTTTTGGCGACATGAATCAGGAAGGCTCGATTTCCGGCAAGTGCACCAGCGCCCAGAATGGCCGCGGCGGGATGTTCTTCGTAGTGCCCAACCCGACGCTGGGCAACGGTGTGGCGCAGTTGATCGGCCTCACCCCCTGATTCCTGAACGTAGGGCGGGTTAGCAAAGCGTAACCCGCCGCCCCCGTCATTCCACCGTCACTCCTCCCTCACCTTTGCGAGAAAAACATGCCCCAAGCCACAAAAATCATGATCGTTCGTCACGCTGAAAAACCGGCAGATACTGGCGCGCCCTACGGTGTCGCCATCGATGGCACGCAGGATGCCGAATCGCTGATCGTGCGTGGCTGGCAGCGTGCCGGCGCGCTGGCAGTGCTATTCGCACCGAGCCACGGCCCGTTGCAGAACACCGGTCTGGCACAACCGCAAGCGCTGTTTGCCTCCGGCATCGCCAAGCACAGCGAGAGCATGCGCCCGCAGGAAACGCTGACGCCGCTGTCGCAGAAACTGGGCATCGAGATCAATACCGGCTGCCTCAAGGGGCAGGAAAGCCAAGTCGCCGCCCAGGCCGTGGCGACGGCCGGCATTGTGCTGATTGGTTGGGAACACCAGAACATCCCGCTGATCGCCAACGCCATCGTCGGCAACGACACCACCGTGCCGCAAAGCTGGCCCGGCGATCGTTTCGATATCGTTTGGGTGTTTGATCTGGACAGCAGCGGCAACTACGCATTCAGCCAGGTGCCGCAGCAGGTGTTGGCGGGGGATTTGCCGACGGTGATTTGATGCGAGTCGTTTCGCATCAGGTGACAGCCGCACAACTGTTGAAGTTATCCCCTCTCCCACGAGTGGGAGAGGGTTAGGGTGAGGGTGCCAGGATAAGTACGCTGCCGTTGCTCGGCCCTCACCCCCGGCCCCTCTCCCGCACGCGGGCGAGGGGAGAATACCCAGATAGCCCTTAGGGCCGGCAAACATGCGCCAACGCCAGCTTGAGCGAAGCGCGAAACACATCATCCACAGCCGGCTCCAGCGCAATCAGCTGACCAAGCGTTTCTTCACAATCCGGCTGGTGCAAAAGCGGCGCATTTTCCGCCAGCGTTGCCACGATCTGACGGTTGAGCAGATCGATTTTCGGCCGCACATCCCGCGCCAGATCAGGGATGGTGCCCTCCCCCGGCCCGCCATCCTCCCGCCAGTGCTGCATGATGCTGGCTTGCAGCTGTTTATTGGCTTCGATCTGATCGTTGAACACGGCAGCCACATAGTTCTCGTCCAGCGCCAAGGGCTTGCTGAGCTGCTTTACCGACTGGATCACCGTCGCTTCACGCGCCCGATCCTGAATGGCCGCATCGCCTGCGCCGTCGTGGCCCCATTTCGCCCGGGCCACGGGCTCAGCCAATTGCAGCCGTGCCACGCAAAGCTTCACGATTTGTTCCGGGCCGCCTTGGGCTGCGCAGACCGCAGCGGAGAAAAAAATCAGGCTGATGAATCGGATCGGTTTCATGGGGCACTTGTGTAAAAAGGGGAGAGAGCGGCCGAAGGGGCTGCGGCATTATCGGCGCGCGGGGCTCGCCGATGCAAAAACACCGCCATCCCAAGCCGTGCCGAAGGTCTGCCAATCCTGCTTGACCGCAGTGGCGCAAGCCTCGGCGGCATCCAGCAGTGGGCGCTGCCAGTCGGCTCGCTGGCCAAAGTCGATCAGCTCATCCGCAATGGCCGACCCTTGCCGCCCACTGCTGCGCAACTGTGCCCAAGCCACCACCGCCCCCATGCTGCACATCAAGCTGGCGAGCTGCTTGCCCGAGGCTTTGTCGGCAGGGGCATCGGCGGGCAGCGCCACCCGATCTTCACTTGGCTGCAAGCCACGCAGGATGTAGGACGGCGCGCTGGCATCGTCCTCGATCCGTACCGATTGCAGAAAAGCCATCGACACCGCCTGCATGCGCCGCTGGATCGTCACCACGCGCTCGGCCTCGCTGGTCCACGCTGGCTGCTTCAGTGGCACATGCGGCACCAATGCCGAGGGCAAGGCCTGCTTCAGATCGAGCAGGTAGTTGTCGTCTGGCGAGCCCTTGCCTTCGACCAGAATGGAATAGCGATCCACGCCCAGGCTGCCGGTGCCGGCGATGCGGCGCGCAACGTCCAGCAATTTGAAGAACTGGGGATGGGTTTGTTGGCTGGCCCATGCCGCAATGAAACTTTCGATGCGGCTGCGTTGCTCATCCGACACCGACAGCGCCTTTTTGCCGTCGATCCGCAGCACCCGCCGCTTCCCCTTCAACTCGGTGCGGCTATCCAGAAAACGGGGCCGCAAACACCCTTGCAGACTGTCGAGCAAATCCTTGACCAGACCATCGGCCGTTTCCCGCTCTACCCAGCGCGCCTTGCCGTTGGCGAGCGCCGCGCTGTAGCTATCCAGAAAGACGTGGCACAGCGGCAGGATATCGGGCCGTTTGAGCTTCAGGTCCTCCATGCCCAGGATCACGCTGGTCAGAAACCGCACCAGATCCCAGGTGGCCGGTGCCAGCACGGCTTCGTCGAAATCATTGATATCGAAGTAAACCAGCCGGTTGTCACCCTTGTAGCTGCCGAAGTTCTCCAGGTGCAGATCGCCGCAATGCCACGTGGCTGGTGCGCGCTTGAACAGCGCATCGCTTGCCGGTAAGCGGTCATAAAACAGATGGCAGCTACCGCGCAGAAAGATGAACGGGCTTTGGCGCATCTTGGCGAACTTCATCGCCAGCCGCTCTGGATCACGCCCTTGGTTGAAGGTCTGCAGACAGGTGATGACGTCGATCATGGGAAGCTCTCAATTGTGTCGTTCAAGACGGAAGCACGCGTATTTCAACGGGATTGACTGGCGGTATTTGGCGCACGCTTGCTGAAAAGTATGGATCGACTCCGGGACGTCGTCGCCACTTGTTTCGCCCTGGCACCAGACATCCGGCCGGAAATTCCCATGCCAAATGGTTAAACAGTTTGTACAAGCATGCCATAGCAGGCAAAAATAGCGCTCACCCGGCGCAACGGTAGAACAAGTGTCTATACAGACACCCGGCGACAACTTTGCGGCAGGATGTCTTTATCTGGCAGAAAGCATCCCCATATCAAACGGCGGCCAACAGCATTGCGGCAGCCCCGAATTGGCAAGCTCGGCTCAACAGGCCGATGATTGCACCTTGGCAACAGGCGCAGCTACGACATGCGCATATCGACAGGAGCAGAAGAAATGTCCAAGCAGCAAATCGGCGTTATCGGTATGGCGGTCATGGGCCGCAACCTGGCGCTGAACATTGAAAGCCGTGGTCATACGGTCTCGATCTACAACCGCTCGCCGGAGAAGACCGACGAAGTCATCGCCGAGAACCCCGGCAAGAAGCTGGTGCCGCACCACACGCTGGAAGATTTCGTTGCTTCGCTCGAAACCCCGCGCCGCATTCTGTTGATGGTGAAAGCCGGTGGCCCCACCGACTCCACCATCGACCAGCTCAAGCCGCTGCTCGCCAAGGGCGACATCATCATCGACGGCGGCAACACCCTTTACACCGACACCATCCGCCGCAACAAGGAATTGTCCGACCTCGGTTTCAACTTCATCGGCACCGGCGTTTCCGGCGGCGAGGAAGGCGCGCTGAAAGGCCCGTCCATCATGCCGGGCGGCCAGAAAGAAGCCTATGAGCTGGTCGCGCCGATCCTGCGCGAAATCGCCGCCAAGGCCCCGGATGGCGAACCGTGCGTGACCTACATCGGCCCGGATGGCGCCGGCCATTATGTGAAGATGGTCCACAACGGCATCGAATACGGCGATATGCAGCTGATCGCCGAAGCCTACGACATCCTCAAGAACGTGCTGGGCCTCTCCAACGCCGAACTCGCTACCGTGTTCGCCGACTGGAACAAGGGCGAGCTCGATAGCTTCCTGATCGAGATCACCGCCAACATCTTCAAGAAGAAAGACGCCGACACCGGCAAGGAACTGGTCGATGTGATCCTCGACCAGGCCGGCCAGAAAGGCACCGGCAAGTGGACCAGCAAGAGCGCGCTCGATCTGGGCGTGCCGCTGCCGCTGATCACCGAATCGGTATTTGCCCGCTTCATCTCCGCACTCAAGACCGAACGCGTTGCCGCCAGCAAGGTGCTGAACGGCCCGGCGAAGAAGCCGGCCATCGCCGATCGCGCCGCCTTCATCGAAGCCGTGCGCCGTGCGCTGTATCTGTCCAAGATCGCGTCCTACGCCCAAGGCTTTGCGCAGATGCGTGCTCAGTCGGATGAAAGCGGCTGGAACCTGCACTACGGCGAAATCGCCAAGATCTTCCGCGCCGGTTGCATCATCCGTTCCGGCTTCTTGCAGAACATCACCGATGCTTATGCCAAGAACCCGAAGCTGGCCAACCTGCTACTCGATCCGTACTTCGCGGGTATTGCCAACGAGTATCAAGCAGCGTTGCGCGAAGTCGTGGCGGCGGCTGTGCAAGCCGGCATTCCGGTGCCGACCTTCGGCTCCGCGATTGCCTACTTCGACAGCTACCGTGCGGAACGCCT
Organism: Andreprevotia chitinilytica DSM 18519; assembly: GCF_000711875.1. GTDB lineage: Bacteria > Pseudomonadota > Gammaproteobacteria > Burkholderiales > Chitinibacteraceae > Andreprevotia > Andreprevotia chitinilytica. The sequence continues at coordinate 38,176 of NZ_JONM01000014.1, read as the reverse complement.
GCCGGCCAACCTGATCCAGGCCCAGCGGGATTACTTCGGCGCGCATACCTTCGAGCGCACCGACAAGCCGGGGATTTTCCACGCTGAGTGGTTCTAAGCGGGATGCCGTCCTTCATCGGATCGACGGTTGGATAAGTTGTGGCTCCAAAAAAAATCGGCCCTTAATGGGCCGTTTTTTTGGTCGCATCACTGGCGAACTATCTCACCGGCAAGCCCCCTTATCCGCCCACACCTTGCCAGAGCCTTCATTACCGGTCGTGGCAGCCAGACCCGGTTCATTGTTTTGCGTCCACCAGCGGGCCAGGTAGTTCTTGCCATTTCTGGATACGCTCTGACCCCCGGTATATGCCTTGGCACCAGTCCAAGCGGCTGCGCATGCATTCGGTGTCGGCGTCGGAACCACCGTCGGAGTCGGAGTCGGAGCTGGCGTAGGGGCCGGAGTCGGCGTGGGTGTTGGCACGACAGCACGCTCAATCGTCAACTCCTTTTCAAGGGTTGCGGTGCGCTCGCCACTGCTGCTGTAGGCACGCACGTTCACCTTGTAGCTGCCAGCAGCCAGATCGGCCGGCGTGCTCCAGGTTTGCCCGGTACCGGTTGCCACCGGCTGCGCTGCCCCATTCAGCAATGTCCACGTATAGGTGGCGCTGCCAAAATTCGCGTTGGCGCTGTAACTGACCGACTGTTTCTCGATGGTGCGATTGTTGCCGTTCAAGGTCACCTGCGGCGCCACGGCAATCACCTTGGTCGTCGCGGTTGCTGTCTTGCCGGCATCGTTGCTCACCATCAGTTCATACACGCTCTCGCCCGTGGTGTTCTTCGGCACGATCGCTTCCGCGTTGGCTTGCGTAGCATTGCGCAAGGAAAACGGACCGCTGACCACGCGCCATTGGTGCTTCAGGCTCTGGCCGGCAGGATCACTGCTTTGTGCTCCCTGCAGCGCATATGCATAGCTGAAGTTGCCAGTCGCCACCACGGTGCGATCCGGCCCGGCATTGGCAATGGGCATCGGAACAGGCGTGGGTGTCGGCATCGGCGTCGGCTCTGCGCCTGCCACCGCAACGATGTGCGATACGCTCGCTTTCGCCTGACCGTCATCGACTTCCACATCAAACAGATACTTCTTTTCGCTGCTGTTGCTCGGGGCCAGCACGGTCAGTCTGGCGCTGTCGAGGATATTGGCGGTGATACCGGCCGGCACCGTCCAGCGGTATTTCAGCGCGGATGCCCCCTTGTTGTTACTGGTCGAACCGCTGGCATCCAGCGTGAATGCCTTGCCAGCTGCAATACTGACCGGCCCGGCAACGTGGACGGAAGGCGGTACGGCAACCGGCGGCACATCGGGCGGCGGGAAGAAGTTGGCAACGGTCTCGCGTCGCTCTTCCAGGCGCCGGGCGCTATTACCGGTGGTGACCGAGCCGCCGGGCAAGCCGTTGACCAACACATTCGGGTTCGAGAATTGATTGATCCGCGGGCAGGTCACGCCGCTGCAATCATAGGCCATGATCGTGCGCCAATAGGGCGCGACGGCTTTCTGCTGATAGCCCGATTTGTACTTGAGATTGACATCCGCAATGTCGTCCGCTGAATGCTTGAGGCCAAAGTTATGCCCCAGCTCATGCGCGAAGGAGTAATTGCCGATGGCGCACGTCGATTTCACCATGCTCACTGCGGAATTCACGCTGGCCTCCACATACGCCAACCCGCAGTAGGCGCTGTTGTCCGCCAGCAGCGACACCAGATCGGCACGATGTTCCGCCCGCAGACTCTGCGCCCTCGCGCCCAACGCCGTGGATTTGTCTTTCAATGCACTCAGCGTATCGCCGAACGAGGTCGTCGTATAAGGCTTGGGCTCCGTATAGTCAGCCAGAAATACACCCGCGTTCTCCAGCCTGATCTTGGCTCCGGTGTTGGCAAAACCCTGATTGGCTTCGGCGAACATTTGCGTGACAAAGCCATCCAGATCCGGGCCGATCTTCCTCGCGGCCTCGCTGGTAACCAGGATCAACACGCGCACCGTGCTCATGGCACTGCTCGTGCTTTTCAGTAGTGGCTTGGGGGCCGGCTCGATGGCTTCTGGCGGTGCATATACCTCGTCATCGCCGCCTTGCGGTAGCTGTGTGGCGTCCACCTTGACGATCGCATGCTCGCCATCGCCCACTGGCTGGATGCGATACAACTGGCCATTGACGTGAACGGAACCGAACAGGTTTTCACCACGTTGGGTCAGGATGACATCACCGGCACTTGCCGGCGACGCACCCTCAGGCTGGCCATCGACGACCACATGCCCGGACCACATGATGCCGTCGCCGCCGCTTTCAAAACCGGATTTGGTGGCAATCACGGTCATGCCCGGCTCCAGCTCGATCTTCAGGCTGTCGCTGTCGTTACCGAGTAGCTGCGTATTGATGCGAACCAGCCGAATCTGCTGCGAGCTGGGCTCGTTCGCCAGCGTCTTGAGCATCGGCTTGGGGCTGCTTTGCAGCAGCTTGCGGGGCGGGGTTGTCTCGGGCACGAAGAGCGAGTCGGCAGCGAACGACGCAAGCGGCAGCACCAGCGTCATCGCGACCCCCAGGTTTATGCCGGCTCGATGCCATTTTTTCAGCAAGGCCATTTTCAATCTCCGGTGAAACAATTCATCTGTTCATACAGAACCCCATAAAACCAGATGCCCCACCCGGAGATCGAACTTGCTTTACGTTTCCTCAAAGAAATCAACTACGAGCACGACTTGATGCATGCGCCGCAGGCACTTACCGCTGGCTGCGCCGAAACTGATCCGGCGTCGTCCCGCTCTGGCGCTGGAACATCGCAATGAACGCCGACGACGTGCTGTAGCCCAGCTCCAACGCCACCGTCTGCACCGGCAAGCCCTGCTCCAGCATCGGCAGCGACGCCAGATAGCGCTGGCGTTGCCGCCACTCCCCAAAACTCATTCCCAGATCACGCAGGCAACGCCGCGCCAGCGTGCGCTCGGTGACGTGCAGCTCCACCGCCCAATCGGCCAGCGTGCGGTTGCAACCGGGTTCTTTTTCCAAGGCAGCCAGCAGTGCAGACAAAGCCGGATCGTCGCTCCCCGGCAAATAGCTACTGGTGTAATGCAGCGCCCGCAACTGGTCGAGCAACACCTCGGCCAGGCGTTTGTCCGCATCGGTGGCCGGCGTGTGCACTTGGCGCTCGGCGAAGTCGGCCAGGATCGCCTTCAGGATCGGGCTGAGCATCACGGCGCGTGGTTGCTGCGGCAAGTCACCGCATAGCGCGGCGTCGATATAGGCCGAGTGATAACTCACCGGCTGGCGGATATACGCGCTGTGCGGCACCGCCGGCGGAATCCAGATCGCGTATTGCGGCGGGGACATGTACTGCTGGCCGGCGATTTCCATTTCGATCACGCCTACCGCTGAATAGTTGAGCAGTCCCCACGGATGAGCGTGCATGGCGAAGCGGCTATGCGCATCGAAATGATCGATGCGCAGATACACCGGGTATGGCAGTTCGGTGAACGAGGGCGGCTGAAGTTGGGTATCGGCGGTCATGTCTGGATCACGGCATGTTTTGTCTGATTTGGATTATATCCACCGAAACCGACTATGGAAGAATGGCCCAATCCAAACAAAGACTCATGTAGGAGCGAGCTGCTCCTGCAGAGACCAGCCATCTACCCGAAGGCATGCCATGCAACTCAAACACTACGTCTTCCCCATACTCGCCGTCGTGATCTGGTCCGCTAATGCGGTGGTCAGCAAGCTCGCCGCCGGTGTGATCGACCCCGCCGCCATTTCCTTCTATCGCTGGTTGCTCGCGGGCCTGTTGATGGCCACCGTACTGTTCAAGCCGGCCTGGGCTCAGCGCCGCGCCATCCTGCCTTGGCTCCCCAAGCTGGCGGTGCTCGGCGTTCTCGGCATGGTCATGTACCAATGTCTGGCGTATATCGCCGCACAAACCACCACCGCTACCAATATGGGCCTGCTCGCATCGCTGATGCCGTTGCTGGCCGTCGGCCTGAGCATGCTGTTGCTGGGCGAAGCGCCCACGCTGGGCAGCATCGTCGGCGGCATGTTGTCTTTGTTCGGGCTGGGTTATCTGCTGAGTCGCGGTGATGCCGCAACGCTGATTTCGCATGGCATCACGACCGGTGACGGCATGATGCTGCTGGCGTGCCTCTCCTACGCCGCCTATGGCGTATTACTCAAGCGCTGGGCGATTCCGCTCGATAGCTGGACATCGCTGTTCATGCAGATCTGGTGCGCCATCCCGGTGCTGTTCGTCTACTACCTGTGCCAATCCGCCCCGCCGATTACTCCCGCCGGCCTGCCACTGGTGCTGTTCGCAGGCATTCCGGCCTCCATCCTTGCGCCCTTCTTGTGGATGCACGGCCTGAAACGGCTCGGCCCCAGCCAGACCACGGTGCTGATGAACCTGTTGCCGGTATTCACGGTGGCAATCGCCATGCTGTTTCTGGGCGAAACACTGCACACCTACCATGTGATCGGCGGCGGTATCGCGCTGTTTGGCGTGATCTTGGCGCAGCGCTGGAAGCAGCCGCTGCTACGACGCAAGGTGGCGATGGCCTGACCGGGACGATGCCGGCAATAAAACCCAGCGCACAAAAAACAACGCCAGCTCAAAGCTGGCGTTGTTCGTTTCAGGCGGCGAATTTGGAATGTGTATTTACGCCGCGAGCGTCGGGCAAACCCGGGCGCGTGGATCAATCGTCGTGATGACGATGGCCCCGGTCATGCTCATCCCCACGATCATCGTGGCGATCATGGTCCCGCCCACGACCGTGGTCTTCTTCACGCCAATGGCCTTCATCGCGATGCTCCTGGCGATAACGCGGCGCGTATTCGTTGTTGTACCAATTGTCCCGCACGAAATAGACCGGGCGTCCGCATGCGTTGTACTCGCCACAATGTCTATCCCAGTGCTTCATGTGGCCGGGCGGCACCCGCAGGTAGATCGGCTCGTAGTGCACTGGCTCATGCACGATCACGACCGGTTGCGTGTACACCACCTGTGGCCGAGGGTAATCGCCGATGTTGATCTGACCATAGAAATTAGGATCGCCGATGGTGACGGAGACACCGACATTCGCGGCCAGCGCCGACGTTGCGGCACAGGCGATAACAACCGCAAGCAGAAATTTTTTCATGATCAAGGCTCCTTGCCTGGTTTCTTGCCCAAATGGCACAGCGACCCACTCGCTCTTCAATCGTGCTGCAGTGCTGCCCAGATTGGAGCGGCATTTTTAAGATTTGCCGCATGGACACATGCGTTCAAAGCGACACATGAACCGTGGCGCAATTGAATCTGGATTCAAGGCAAGACACTGTTATCCCCGTCACATTCTGATCAAGGATGGCAATTTTAACGGTAGTCCTTGCGCGGCTCCGCGACGGCGCTTACTGGATCGAGGGCAGCTGTGTGGTGAAGGAACGATGTAGCCGGGCATGGGCCGATTTGCGTACTGCACCGTGTCAGGCAAAGTAACAGACAGTATTGCTGGCGTGCTTAAGCCCAAAAAAACGGGGAAGAGGCACGAATGGCCTCTCCCCCCAAACCGCCCTCTGATGGGCGGTACTGCACCACTGATCTCAATGCATTGCGTGCTTTAGCGTGCAAGCATTACCAGCCAATCCCCATGCCCACCCCGAAGTTGTACTCGCTGCCGGATGTCGAGCCGCCCACGGTCACGGTCGTCACGTCGTTGACGCGACGTTGGTAGCCAAAGGCAATCGCGCTTTGACCGTGCATGGAACCGGCACCAATTGCGACCCGGTTATCAGTGCGCAGGCCAGCGGTACTAGCGACCATCGTGGACATGGCGGCGTTCATCGCGCCCAGGCGGTTCAACTTCTGAGCTCTCGGCAATGGCGGAGACTTCCGGGCCGATCGCAACGGCATTGGCGTTCTTTGCGGTTGCGCCACGGCCGATGGCGACCTGGGCCGGGTCGACGGTCACAACGGATTAGGCACCGGCAACTGCGCCGTCACTTAGTGCAATGGCACCACCGCCGGTTGCGGTAGCTTCCGTGGCGGATTGAACGCCGCCAAACAAAAAGGGAACTGGCAATGGCCTGTTCCCCCGAATCCCCTCTTCCCTTGCAACGCGAAAAGGGTGCGCCTGATATTTAGGTATTGGCGCGCTTTTGTCGTTCTGCTCTTCCCCTTCCTCCTCTATCTACCAACCAATCCCCACGCCTACGCCCACGTTGTATTCGCTGCCCGAGGTCGAACCGCCAATGGTCACGGTGGTGGCATCAGTCACACGGCGCTGGTAGCCGAAGGCAATGGCGCTTTGCCCGTTCATGTAACCGGTGCCGATGGCTACACGGTTATCGGTGCGCAGACCGGCGGCACTGGCGGTCATGGTGGACATGGCGGCGTTCATCGCGCCAAGTTTGTCCAGCTTGCGTTCCTGATCGCTCAGGCGTTGGTACACGTCGTCGCGCAGACTGTTCAGGTCGGCTTGCACCTGATCGACGCGCCTGCTGACCGCGTTGAGCTGCCCGACGTTGACCGCGTCCGTAGCGGCAGTACCGGCTGCGACGTTGGCTATGGCGCGTTCGTTGCCCGCTGAGCCGACCGAGACGGTATTGGCCCGATCCGCCACCGAATTGGCACCGATGGCTGCTGAGTTATCCGCACTGGCGATGGAATTGGCACCAAGCGCCGTTGTGCTGTTGCCGGAAGCAGTCGCATTGGCCCCGGCGGCGGTGGCATTGGTCCCGGTCGCGGTGGCTTGCTCTTGCTGTTCATCGGCCGCGCCACTGCCACTGCCGTTGAACTTGGAACCCCCTTGCGAACTGCCACCGCCGCCGTTTTGCTCCAGCGTCGAGACGCGACCGTCCAGCCCACTGATCGAAGACTGCAGCGAATCACGCAGCGCGGCGATCTGGCCGCCGTTCACCGCATCGCGGCTGCCGGCCCCGATGACGCCATCCCGCACATTGGTGATCAGCGTGCCGGCCATACCACCGCCCAACACGACCGAGCCGCGAGATGCGTCGGTATAGGTGACGACCGCTCCTGCCGAGCCATCGGCATTGATCACGCCCGCGCTCTTGAGCTGGCGCACATTCACCGCATCGGCATCGTCAGTGCCATCCGCCACGTTCCTGATCTGCACCGCCTGACCGCCCTTGTTGAGGGTGATGCTGGCTTTGCTGGCGTCGTCGTATTGCACCGTGCTGGCCTCCAACACGCCGACCCGGCCATTGGTCGCGTGCAGCTGCTTGCCCGTTACCGCGTCGCTGCTGGTCTCGGTCAGATCGGCATCGGCCAGATCGGTCAGCTTGCGGGCGATGGCTATGCCGTCCTGGTTTTTGCCGGCAAAGCTCACCTGCGTACCGGCTGTGTCTTTGGCGACGGAGAGATTGCCGGTGGCGGCATCCTGCTGCACCAAGCCGACCGAGCCGTTATTGAGTTGGGTGGATAGATTGGTAATCGCGACTGCGTTATCCGCCACGTTACTGTTGGTGGCATGCAGCTGCTTGCCGGTGACGGCATCGGTGCTGTCGTCCGATAACCGGGCATCCTTCACGCCGGAGATTGTCCGCACACCATCCGTGCCGGTGACGTTGATGTGGTCACCCCCGGTGGCACTGGCAATCGTGATGGCTTTGGTATCGGCGTTTTGCTGCACCAAGCCGATGCTGCCGTTGCTGAAATTGGTAATGGCGCTGGTGTTGGCGGCGGTGCGGCCATCCAGATTGGTGAGTGCGCCGCCGACGCTATTGAAGGTCTGATCACCAAACTGGTAGGTCGGTGCGGTGATCACGCCACCCGCTCCTACCGTCGAGCCACCACCCAACGCTGCAGCGATTACAGCCGCATTGCCGGCAACGATCGTGCTGGTTGCAGCAAGCATCGCGTTGGCAGCATGCAGCTGCTTGCCGGTGACGGCATCGGTGCTGTCGTCCGACAACCGGGCATCCTTCACGCCGGAGATTGTCCGCACACCATCCGTGCCGGCGACGTTGATGCTGTCGCCGCCAGTGGCACGGGCAATCGTGATGTTCTTGCTGGCGGAATCTTGCTGCACCAGTCCGGCCAGCCCGGTATTGAGATTGGTAATGGCGATCTTGTTGTTCGCCGTGAGGCCATCCAGATCGCTCAAGGCGCTGCCGACATTGTTGTGGCTGATCCCGCCAACGGTGTAGGCCGGCGCAGTCATCGCGCCGTCCGTGCCGACTTTCGCACCGCCGCCCAAGGCCGCTGCCGTGCGGATGGCGTTGGTATCGACCACGCTTTTCACGCCCAGCACCTGGCCGACATTGGCGGCATCGGTGGCTTGGGTGCCGGCTGCAACGTTAGTGATCTGGCGTTTCAGGTCGGCATTGGTATCGTCCCCGACCGATACCTCCCCCACCCATGTCGTCACCGTGGCTTTGGAATAAGAGAGCGGGTCCAACAGCTTGGTCACCGCGCCACGTGAAGTCCACGATGCACTGCCCAGCGCCACGGATTCATCCGCATTTGCATGCGCCTGCTGCCCAATTGCAACAGACATATCCGCGCGCGCCCAGGCATACGCGCCCAGCGCCACCGTCATGTGTTGCTCGGCCCGCGCGCCCGCACCGATGGCCGTCTGGGAATACGCCTGTACCTTGTCCGGCTGCCCGGCATAGGCACCGTTGCCGATGGCGATCGCACCGGGGTCGGTCGCGGCCGCATCCGCCAGATCCTTGCCGGTTGACCCGTTGGCCTTCACATATTTCTGCCCGGCCACGACGGCACTGTTGAGTGCGGTGAGCGCGGTGGCGTTGTTTTGCACATTGGTGTTGGTGGTGAACAACTGCGCGCCGTTGACGGCATCGGTGCTGATAGCCGATAGCGTGCCAGCGCTCACGCCGGTGATCTTGTGGCCGTTCATGTCGAGGATGGATTTGAGGCTGGTATTGCCCCACACGGTCAGATCGCCACCGACGTTGATCGAGTCGCCCCCGCCCGCCGTGCCCTTCACGCCGGTCTTGGAATAGAAAACGATATTGCCGCCGGGGTTGGTGCCGGCTTGTTTGGTGCAGTTGTCATCCTGGGTATTGGATGTAAACGCGCTGGCGGTATCGACGATCTTGGCGCAGGTGCTGTCATTGCCATCGGCAAAGTAATAGGCTGCGCGCGATTCGGCTGATACGCCCAGCCCGCTCAACAGCAATCCGGCGATCAAGGTCAGCCTGTTCGCCTTGCCTCGGTACCTCATCGACGCCAGCTCGGCACATGACTTGCCCGCTGCTTTGCATAATTTCAAACGAATCGCCTTGGTCATTGCACTACCCCATCGAGAAGACGAGCCGCCCGCATTGCGGACAGCAGATTTGCCTCTTTTCGAACAAGGAAATAAACCTTTCCTCATTTCTAAAAAGCATCTGCATAAGGTAGAGAAACAACACCTCCGGGCACATGAGACGATTCTCAAAGTGTGCATGGATTTGATTTGGCGCAAACCGATGCGGCCGTGCGTACCGAAGCAACCCCGGCCGCAAAATGCGTCCGGGCTACGTCTCAAGCCAGCGCCACACGTAGCCCGGACGGCTTGCCGGCCGGGGGCACTATACGAATCACTCCTCTGACCCAGACTCCTCTTCACATGCGCCAACCCCGGCCGGAACTTGTTCATAAGCGGCACCGCCGACAACGCTGTCCGGGCTACGTTTTCCCCGCCGATCAACCGATAAGGTCAAACCCCTACAAACGCGTCGGAACAGTGCAACGCCTCGGCCTGGTGCACCGTTGCAGTGCAGCAAAAGAAAATGGGGCAAACCCCATAAATCCAGCAAATCCGCCACTTCCCGGTCTTTTTACCGCCCGCTGAGCCGCTGGCACGACCATTGCTACATATCCCCTGACTGGCACAAAGGCGTGCTGGTCACCGAACCGTTAACCCTGCCAACGCAGGCAGGGTGACGCGGGTAATCCTTCCCCCGGCGCGCTCCGACTCCCGCGTCGGCGGGATTGGATTCCCAAACACAAGGACAACGGCGTCCCCTCCAACCTTCGGGTTGCGAGCGGACGCCTTTTTTTTCGCCTGTCGGCATGTCGCCGGGGCTGTGTTAACGAGGAGAGCCACCCATGAACCGTTCCTTCTGGCGAGCCGGCCATACGCCCACGCTGTTTTCCGCGTTTCTGTATTTCGACCTGAGCTTCATGGTCTGGTATCTGCTCGGCCCCTTGCAGGTGCAGATCGCCAAAGCGCTGGAGCTCTCCACGCAACAACGTGGCCTGATGGTCGCTACACCGATTCTGGCCGGCGCGATCCTGCGCTTGTTCATGGGCATGCTGGCTGACCGCATCGGCGCCAAGCGCGCTGGCCTGTTGGGTCAGGTCATCGTGATCTGTGCGCTGCTGGCCGCCTGGAAGCTGGGCGTGCACAACCTGCACGAAGCGCTGCTGCTGGGCGTGTTCCTCGGCGTGGCGGGCGCATCGTTCGCCGTGGCCCTGCCGCTGGCATCGCGCTGGTATCCGCCGGAGCACCAAGGTACGGCGATGGGCATTGCTGGTGCGGGTAACTCCGGCACCGTGTTGGCCGCCCTGTTCGCCCCGGTGCTGGCAATTGCCTTTGGCTGGCAGAACGTGTTCGCCCTGGCCACCATCCCGCTGGTGATCGTGCTGGCGGTGTACTGGAAGCTCGCCAAAGATGCACCGGGCGACTTCAAGCAAAAGACCTGGACCGACTACGCCCAAGTGCTGGCGAATCGTGATGCTTGGTGGTTCATGTTCTTCTATGCGCTGACTTTCGGCGGTTTCTCCGGCTTCGCCAGCGCCCTGCCCGGTTACTTCCATGACCAGTTCGCCTTCGAGCCGAAGATGGCTGGCTGGGCCACTGCGGCTTGCGTGATGGCCGGTTCGGTGATGCGCCCGGTCGGCGGCGTGCTGGCCGACAAGATCGGTGGCACCAAGTCGCTGCTGGCAGTGTATGCATCCGTGGCGGTGTTGATCGGTCTGGCCGGCTTCAACCCGGGCGGCGCTGCCGTGCAACTGTGCCTGTTCATCGCCGCCATGCTCTGCCTCGGCGCGGGTAACGGCGCGGTGTTCCAACTGGTGCCGCAACGCTTCCGCAGCGAAATCGGCGTGATGACCGGCCTGATCGGCATGGCCGGCGGCGTGGGTGGTTTCGCACTGGCAGCCAGCCTGGCCTCGATCAAGCAAGCCACCGGCGATTACGCCACCGGCCTGTGGTTGTTCGCCTGCCTGGCAGCACTGGGTTGGGTCAGCCTGACCACCGTGAAGCAACGCTGGCGCAGCAGCTGGACCGTAGCGGCAGCGCGGGTTTAAGGGTTTTAACCTCCCCCTTTCATGCCTGAACGAATTAATAAATTCGCACGGCAAAGGGGGATTGAGGGGGATTTCGACGTCATTGCAAGTTGAGATGCCGCAGAAATCCCCCCTAGCCCCCCTTCATGGAAGGGGGGAACAAGTTAAGTACGTTTTTGAAGGAACGACTCACCATGAACAAACCGAAACTCGTCGTCGTCGGCAACGGCATGGCCGGCATCCGCACCATCGAAGAGCTGCTGACCATCGCGCCGGATCGCTACGACATCACGGTCTTCGGCAGCGAGCCGCATCCCAACTACAACCGCATCCTGCTCTCGCCGGTGCTGGCGGGCGAGCAAGCGTTCGAGGACATCATCCTCAACTCGCTCGATTGGTATGCCGAGAACAACATCACCCTGCACACCAGCAAGACCATCACCCGCATCGACCGCATGCGCCGGCTGGTCGTGGCGGACGACGGCACCGAGGTGCAGTACGACCGCCTGCTGCTCGCCACTGGCTCCACCCCGTTCATCCTGCCGGTGCCGGGCAAGGATCTGAAGGGTGTGATCACCTATCGCGACATCTACGACACCGAAACGATGATCGAAACCGCCAAGGTCAAGAAGCACGCGGTCGTCATCGGCGGCGGCCTGTTGGGTCTGGAAGCGGCCAACGGCCTGAAGCTGCGCGGCATGGCAGTCAGCGTGGTGCATCTGGGCGACTGGCTGCTGGATCGCCAGCTGGACGACACCGCCGGCGCGCTGCTGCGCAAGTCGCTGGAAGATCGCGGCCTGACCTTCCTGATGCCCAAGCAAACCGCTGAAATCGTCGGCAACGATCTGGGCGAAGTGACCTCGGTGCGTTTCAAGGATGGCGACGAAGTCCCGGCCGATCTGGTCGTGATGGCCGTCGGCATCCGCCCGAATTCCTCGCTGGCCGAATCGGCCGGCCTGCATTGCGATCGCGGCATCAAGGTGAGCGATACGCTGCAAACATTCGACCCGCGCATCTACGCCGTGGGCGAGTGCGTGAACCATCGCGGCGTGGCTTATGGCCTCGTCGCCCCGCTGTTCGAACAAGCCAAGGTCTGCGCCAACCATCTGGCGCAGCACGGCATCGGCCAATACAAGGGCTCGGTGCTGTCCACCAAGCTCAAGGTCACCGGCATCGATCTGTTTAGCGCCGGCGATTTCATGGGTAGCGACGGCACCGAAGACATCGTGCTCTCCGACCCGGCCGGCGGCGTGTACAAGAAGCTGGTGATCAAGGACGACCAACTGGTCGGCGCCTGCCTCTACGGCGACACCACCGACGGCGCGTGGTACTTCAAGCTGCTGCGCGAGGGCCGCAAGATCAACGATCTGCGCGAACACATCATGTTCGGCGAATCGGCCATCGGTGACTCCGGCGTGGGCGGCCAAAGCCGCGCTGCCGCCATGCAGGACAGCGACGAAGTGTGCGGCTGCAACGGCGTGTGCAAGGGCACCATCGTCAAGGCGATCAAGGACAAGGGCCTGTTCACCGTCGATGACGTGAAGAAGCAAACCAAGGCCGCCAGCTCCTGTGGCTCATGCACCGGTCTGGTCGAGCAAATCCTGATGAATTGCCTGGGCTCCAGCTTTCAGGAAACGCCCAAGACCAAGGCGGTCTGCGGCTGTACCGACCACACGCACGCCAACGTGCGCAAGGCGATCCGCGAGAACCATCTGCTGACGCACAAGGAGGTCTACGACTTCCTGGAATGGCGCACGCCGAACGGCTGCGCCACCTGCCGGCCGGCGGTGAACTACTACTTGCTCTCCACCTGGCCGCATGAAGCCAAGGACGATCCGCAAAGCCGTTTCGTCAACGAGCGCGTGCACGCCAATATCCAGAAGGACGGCACGTTCTCGGTCATTCCACAGATGAAGGGCGGCGTGACCAATTCGTCCGAACTGCGCCGCATCGCCGATGTGGCCGACAAGTATCAAGTGCCGATGGTGAAAGTGACCGGCGGCCAGCGCATCGACTTGCTGGGCGTGAAGAAGGAAGACCTGGTCAACGTGTGGCAAGACCTCGGCATGCAATCCGGCCACGCCTACGGCAAATCCATCCGCACGGTGAAAACCTGCGTGGGCAGCGAGTTCTGCCGCTTCGGCACCCAGAACAGCACGCAGATGGGCATCGATCTGGAAACGATGCTGGCCAATATGTGGTCGCCGCACAAGGTGAAGCTCGCCGTCTCCGGCTGCCCGCGCAACTGCGCCGAAGCCGGCATCAAGGACGTGGGCGTGATCGCGGTCGATAGCGGTTGGGAGCTTTACGTGGGCGGCAACGGCGGCATCAAGACCGAAGTCGCGCAGTTCCTGTGCAAGGTGAAGACCGCCGAGGAAGTGAAGGAATACAGCGGCGCCTTCCTGCAGCTGTATCGCGAAGAAGCCTATTACCTCGACCGCACCGTGCATTACATCGAGCGCGTGGGTCTGGATTACATCAAGGCCAAGGTGGTTGAGGACGCCGCCAACCGCCGTACCTTGTTCGAACGCTTGCTGTACTCGCTGGAAGGCTTGCCCGACCCATGGGCTGCCCGCATCGCCGGGGCGCAGAAGAATGAGTACATCCCGATCAAGGTGGTCGCGTAACCAGTTTCCACGACGGCCCCACCTGACTAGCCCCCTTTTTGAAGGGGGCGGGCCAAAGGCCGGGGGATTTCGACGCCGCGTCAACGTGAGATGCCGCTGAAATCCCCCCTAGCCCCCCTTCAAAAAGGGGGGAACAGCAGCGAGGAAGAGACAAATGAACATGCAAGCCGAACAACCCTGGGTGCGTATCTGCACCGTTGAAGACATCCCGCAACTGGGCAGCCGCCTGGTCGAACGCGCCAGCGGCAACGTGGCCGTGTTCCGCACCGCCAGCGACACTGTGTTCGCCCTGCTCGACCGCTGCCCGCACAAAGCCGGCCCGCTTTCGCAAGGCATCGTCCACGGCGAAACGGTCACCTGCCCGCTGCACAGCTGGAACATCGACCTCGCCAGCGGCGAAGCCAAAGCGCCGGACGTCGGCTGTGCGCGGCGGTTTCCGGTGAAGGTGGTGGATGGCGAGGTGTTTTTGTCGCTGAGTTGATCCGAACACAGTAGGGCGGGTTAGACGCGTAGCGGCGTAACCCGCCGAATACGACGTTTGGGTCACCACGTTGTCCGGCGGGTTACGCAGCAAGCTGCTAACCCGCCCTACGCAACCCACGCAAGCCAACGGTTTTGCTCTCTTCAACAGGATTCGCCATGACCAAAACCATCACCAAATCCACTTGCTGCTACTGCGGCGTCGGTTGCGGCGTGCTCATCGAATCCGAAGCCGGCCGCATCACCGGCGTACAGGGCGATCCGGATCACCCGGCCAATTTCGGCCGGCTGTGCACCAAAGGCATGAGCTTGGCGAAGACGGTCGCCAGCGACGCCGGCCGTGCGCTCTATCCCACCATGCGCCTCACCCGTGACGAGCCGCGCCAGCAAGTCGATTGGCCGACTGCCTTCGATACCGTGGCCGAACGCTTTGCCGACATCATCGAGCGCTACGGCCCTGATGCGGTCGCTTTCTATGTCTCCGGCCAGTTGCTGACCGAGGACTACTACGTGTTCAACAAGCTCGCCAAGGGCTTGATCGGCACCAACAACATCGATACCAACTCGCGCCTGTGCATGTCGAGCGCGGTGGTCGGCTACAAGCTCGCGCTCGGCGCGGATGGCCCGCCCACCTGTTACGAAGACCTGGAACTGACCGACTGCGTCCTGTTCGCCGGCAGCAATGCCGCCTACGCCCACCCGGTGCTGTTCCGCCGCTTGGAAGCCGCCAAGGCCGAGCGCCCGGACGTGAAATGGATCGTGATCGACCCGCGCCGCACCGATACCGCCGCCACGGCCGACTTGCACCTGCAAATCCAGCCCGGCACCGATGTCGCGCTGTTCAACGGCATGCTGCATCACCTGATCTGGGAAGGCCTGGTCGATACCGACTATGTGGCCGCACATACCGAAGGCTTTGCCGAACTGAAAAAGCTGGTGCGCGATTTCACACCGAAGATGGCCGCCGAGCTGTGCGGCATCCTCGAAGCCGACCTGATCACCGCCGCCGAATGGTTCGGCCGCAGCCCGGCCAGCCTGTCGCTGTACTGCATGGGCCTCAATCAATCCGCCCACGGCACCGACAAGAATCTGGCGCTGATCAACCTGCATCTGGCCACCCGCCAGATCGGCAAACCGGGCGCGGGCCCGTTCTCGCTCACCGGCCAGCCGAATGCCATGGGCGGCCGCGAAGTCGGCGGCATGGCGACCATGCTCGCCGCGCACCGCGACATCGGTAACGCCGAACATCGCGCCGAAGTCGCCGCACTGTGGGGCATCGACGCCGACCGCATCTCCGACCGCCCCGGCCTGCCTGCCGTCGCTATGTTCGACGCCATTCGCGACGGCAAGATCAAGGCGGTCTGGATCGCCTGTACCAACCCGGCCCACTCGATGCCGGACCTCGGCAACGTGGCCGATGCGCTCGCCAAGGCCGAATTCGTGGTGGTGCAAGAAGCCTTCGCCGAAACCGACACCACCGCCTACGCCGATGTGCTGCTGCCCGCCGCCAGCTGGGGCGAAAAAGCCGGCACGGTGACCAACTCCGAACGCCGCATCTCCCGCGTGCGCGCTGCCATCCCCGCCCCCGGCGAGGCGCTGCCGGATTGGGAGATCGTCGGCGAAATCGCTCGCCGCATCGAAGCGCATCTCGCACCGGATTTCCCGAGCCTGTTCGATTTCGCCACGCCGGAAGCGGCCTTCAACGAACACCGCGCCCTCACCGCTGGCCGCGATCTGGACATCACCGGCCTCGACTACGCCATGCTGGATGCCGCCGGCCCGCAACAATGGCCGCTGCCCGCTGGCGCAACCACTGGCCAAGCCCGCCGCTATGAAGATGGCGTGTTCGCCACCGCCGACGGCCGCGCCCGTTTTCACGTCACGCCGTACAAGCCACTGGCCGAGGCAACCAACGCCCGCTATCCGTTCCACCTGCTCACCGGCCGCCTGCGCGATCAATGGCACGGCATGACCCGCACTGGCCGTGTCGCTTCCCTGTTCCAGCACACGCCGGAACCGTCCTTGACCATGCATCCGGGCGATGCCGAGCGGCGCGGCTTCAAGGCCGGCGAGCTGGTGCGCGTGGCGAGCAAGCGCGGTGGCATGGTGCTGCCGCTGGCCGTCTCGGATGACGTGCAATCCGGCAGCGTGTTCGCCGCCATGCACTGGAGCGGCCAGTTTCTCAACAGCACCGGCATCAACGCCGCCACCACTGGCGCAGCCGATCCCAAATCGTTCCAGCCGGAACTCAAGCACGCTGCCGTGCGCGTGGAACGTGCCGAATTGCCGTGGCGGCTGACCGCGGCCCGGCGCGGCGATGTGCAGGCGCTGCAAGCAGCCGTCCAGCCCTTGCTGCAGGACTGCAGTTACGCCGCGATCACGCTGGCAGCGGACGACCTGCTGGTGGTCAAGGCCGCGCACGAATCCGCCCCGGCTGGCTGGCTGGAGCGGCTGTTCACGGCCCTTGATCTACACCCCGGCGAGAACGTGCTGGAGTTCCACGATGCCCGGCGCGGCGTGCTCAAGCGCGTGGGCTGGCAAGGCGATGTGCTCAATGGCTTCGTGCTGGCGGGCGATGCTGCTGGCAGCGATGCGCTGCTCGGTACGCTGCTCGACGCCCAACCGTGGCAAGGCTCGCGCCTCGCGGTGTTCGCCCCCAAGTCCACCAACAGCGCCCCGCGCGACAAGATCGTCTGCAACTGCGTGCAAGTGCCCGAGTCCCGCATCCGCAACGCCATTGCCCGTGGCGCATCGCTGGTCGAACTCAAGGCCACGCTTGGTTGCGGCAGTGTTTGCGGATCCTGCGTGCCGGAACTGAAACGGCTGTGCGCGACGACGCCGCAGATTGCGTCGACGTAGCAGCGCGATGCTTCCGGTTTTTCCTCCCCCTTTGAGAAGGGGGATCGAGGGGGATTTCGACGTCGTAGCAAGTTGAGACGCCGCAGAAATCCCCCCTAGCCCCCCTTCAAAAAGGGGGGAACGAATCAAAACAAACCTTAGCAATCATTTTTGAAGCACCGGAGCACACCATGAACCCAGGCAAAGTCATCCTCCTCGGCGCCGGCCCCGGCGATCTGGACCTGCTGACCCTCAAGGCCGCCAAGGCACTCGCCGCTGCCGACGTGCTGCTGCTGGACGAACTCGCCAATCCGGAGATCGTCACCCTTGCGCCACAAGCCACGGTGATCCGGGTCGGCAAGCGCGGCGGTTGCAAATCCACGCCGCAAGCGTTCATCCAGAAACTGATGCGCCGCTATGCGCTGCAAGGCAAGGTGGTCGTCCGCGTAAAAGGCGGCGAAGTGCTGCTATTCGGCCGTGCCGGTGAAGAAATCGCTTATCTGGAAGCGGCCGGCGTGACGGTCGAGATCGTCAATGGCATCACCTCGGGTTTGGCCGCTGCGGCATCGCTCGGCATCTCGCTCACCCATCGCGAGCACTGCCGTGGCGTCACGTTTGTGACTGCCCACGCGCAAGACGACAGCGAGCCGGACTGGCACGCATTGGCAGCCACCGGCACCACGCTCGTCATCTACATGGGCATGAGCCGCATCGAATCGCTCACTGACGGGCTCATGCAAACACTCCCGGCATCGACGCCCGCGGCAGTCGTACAGTGGGCCAGCACAAAAAAAGAGCGCCGGCTTGTCACAAATCTGGGGGCACTCGCGACCAAGGCACAAGCGGCGGGTCTGGGTAGCCCCGCCATCATTCTGGTGGGCGATGCGATTGGTGAAGCAATGGGTGAGGCGACGAACGTCGACCCGATCCAGATGGCATTTGCCGCCTAACTTGCGGACAATGTCATGACCGAAACAATCGCCGCTGACAAAACCCTGCTGGCTGCGTTGCGCTCACTTGCCGTACCAGTTTGTACTGTCTGCGTTCGCGCGCCTTGCCAGCACCGCTACGCTGGCTTTTTTCAGCGGCTCCGATCATGAGGGAAGCAACGATGAGTACCCTGCATCTGCGCTACTTTGCCCGCCTGCGCGAGCAATTCGGTCTTGATGCCGAACCGCTGGGCATCCCCGCCGTGCCATACACGGTGGCGGATGTCATCGAACTGTTGATCGCCCGCGGCGGTGTCTGGGCCGAGGAACTCGGCGGCCCACGCGTGTTTCGCGTCGCGGTCGATCAGGAAATGGCCTCGCCGGAAACCCTGGTACACGATGGCGCGGAAGTGGCGATCTTCCCGCCGGTGACGGGTGGCTGAGATGACCTGCCGCATCAAGATTGCCGTCCAGCACGACGATTTCGATCTCGCCGCTGAAGAAGCCGAGCTTTGCATTGGCGATCACGGCGTCGGCGCGACAGCGAGTTTCGTCGGCCGCGTGCGTGGCGATGGCGACAACGTGACCGATCCGCTGCTCGCACTCGAACTCGAACACTACCCCGGCATGACCGAGAACACACTCACCGCCCTGGCCGAGCAAGCCGCCGATCGCTGGCCACTGAGCGGCGTGACGGTGATCCACCGCGTTGGCCGGCTGATCCCCGGCGAGCGCATCGTGCTGGTGCTCACCGCCAGCGCCCACCGCCAAGCCGCCCTGACCGCGTGCGAATTCCTGATCGATGCGCTGAAAACCGATGCGCCGTTCTGGAAATGCGAAGAACGGGCGCATGGCAAACATTGGGTGGAAGCGAAGACGAGTGATGCCAATGTGCGGGCGCGTTGGGGGGAGCATGGTTAGGAATCCGTTGCAAACCTCCACCGACATGCCTTTTATTCCCCCCTTCCTCGAAGGGGGGCTAGGGGGGATTTCTGCACGCGTTCAATCGCCACGGCTGGTCGCGCAAAACCAAAGAGCGCACTCGGTGGATTTTCAACAATCAGCTGCAAATTCCAGCGGCGTCGAAATCCCCCCTCCCCCCCCTTCGGAGAAGGGGGGAACGCGTGCTCAAGCAGGTGACACCCCCGAAACCCGCGACGCCGTCATCCTCTGCGGCGGCCGTGGTCAGCGCATGGGCGGGATCGACAAGGGCTTGGTTCAGCTCAACGGCCAGCCGCTGTATCAGCACGTGCTCGCGCAAATCAACCAGGCGGACTTCGGCCGGATCTGGCTCTCGGCCAATCGCAATGGTGCGCTCTACGCCGCCAGCCAGCTGCCAGTGCTGCCCGATCTGCGTTTCGGCTTTCCCGGCCCGTTAGCCGGCATCGAGGCCGCTTTGTACGCCAGCAGCGCCGATTGGCTGCTGGTACTGCCCTGCGACGTCCCCAATCTGCCTACCGATTTGCTAGCGCGTCTTTGGGAAGTACGTAGCCAAGCGCCAGTCATCCGCGCCGCCAATGCCGAACGCAGCCAGCCGGCGATCTGCCTGATTCGCGCTACGGTGCTGTCTGCATTGCAAACCGCACTGGATCAGGGGCAGCATGCATTAATGCGCTGGCAAGATAGCGTCGGCGCGGTCGAAGTCCATTTCGATCATCCCTTTGTTAATCTGAATTCGAATTTGAACGATGCAGCAGCGTTGAATGCGCTCGCTGCAACGAAGTAACCCACATCATGGCTGCTTTGCCCTCCTCCCCCGCCCCATTGATCGATAGATTCAACCGACGTATCAGCTATCTGCGTCTGTCGGTCACGGATCGGTGCGATCTGCGCTGCACCTACTGCATTCCGCAGGGCTTCAAGGATTTCGAGGAGCCGGAGCACTGGCTTACCTTCGACGAGATCGAGCGCGTGGTTGGCTTGTTTGGCCAGCTCGGTGTCGCCCGCATCCGGCTCACCGGCGGCGAGCCGCTGCTGCGCAAGAACCTGCCCGATCTCGCCGCCCGCCTCGCTGCGCTGCCGGGGATTGAAGACCTGTCACTCTCCACCAACGCCACCCAGCTGGATCGCCACGCCAAAGCGTTGCGCAAGGCCGGCGTTGGTCGCCTCAACATCAGCCTCGACAGCCTGCGCCGCGAATGCGTCACCCACCTGAGCGGGCGCGATAGCCTCGCCAGCGTCATGGCCGGGCTGGATGCTGCTCAGGCGGCCGGCTTTTCGCCGATCAAGCTCAATATGGTGGTGATGAAGGGCGAGAACGAACAAGACATCGAACCGATGGCCGCCTTTTGCTTCGAACGCGGCTTCCTGCTGCGGCTGATCGAAGCCATGCCGATGGGCGACACCGGTCGCAACGCGCATTACCTCTCGCTCGACCCGATCCGCGAACGGCTGGCCAAGCGCTTCAACCTGCAACCGCAAGCCATCGAACTCGGCGGCGGCCCCGCCCGCTACTGGTCAACCCCGGACGGCCGCGGCCAGATCGGCTTTATCACCCCGATCAGCCAACACTTCTGCGCCACCTGCAACCGCGTGCGGCTGTCGGTGGATGGCACGCTTTACCTGTGTCTGGGGCAGGAAGAAAAGCTGGAACTACGGCCGATGTTGCGGGGCGGTGCAAGCGATGAAGAACTGATCGCTGCTTTACGCGATGCCATCGAACTGAAGCCGGAGCGGCATGAGTTTCTGGAACAGCCGAAGAAGATCGTGCGGTTCATGTCGATGACTGGGGGGTAGCCAGTCCCCGCACGTCTCTCCCCTCCCACAAGTGGGAGAGGGAATACCCCACTCCGCCCCCCTGCAATCCCCCCGCAACATAACGGTCATTCACACGTCATACCGGCCTCTGAAAATGTAAACGTTTTCATCAACGCATTTTCAGGCCGACCGTGGTTGCCACCATCAAAGACGTTGCCCAGCAGGCGGGCGTATCCATCGCGACGGTATCGCGTGCGCTCAACACCCCCGACCGCGTCAGCCTCGCCGCTCAGAGCGCGGTGCAGGCGGCGATCGCGGCACTGGGGTTTCGGCCCAACCTGATCGGCCGCCAACTGCGCGCCGACAAGACCGGCCTGATCGGCGTGATGTTGCCAACCCTCTCCAACCCGGTCTTCGCCGAATGCCTGCAGGGCATCGAGCAAGCGGCGCTGGCCGCCAACTACCGCGTGTTGTTGATGACCACGCATTACCGGGCGGACCGCGAACAACACGCGCTGGAGACGCTGCTCAACCAGCGCGTGGACGGCATGATCCTGACCGTGGCGCATGCCGCGCAACACGCGTGGCTCGATCGGCTGGAAGACCTCAGCGTGCCGTACATGCTGGTGTACAACCAGTGCGATGCCCGGCCTTGCGTATCGGTGGACAATCGCGCGGCGGCAGCGCAAGGCGTGACCGAATTGCTGCTGCGGGGGCACCGCCACATCGCCATGATCAGCGGCCAGCTGCAAGCTTCCGACCGTGCCCAGCAACGCTACCAAGGCTATTGCGATGCGATGCGCGCTGCCGGCCTCGTCCCCGGCGAGCCGCTGGAAATCGATTTCGAATCCGCCGACCTGCCGCCTGAACTGGTGGGCCGACTCACCGGCCCGGATCGGCCAACCGCCGTCTTCTGCGGCAATGACCGGCTGGCCATTCTGGTGATGCGCCGCCTGCTCGCGCGCGGGCTGCGCATTCCGCAGGACGTCGCCATTCTCGGCTTCGATGGCCTGGAAATCGGCGAGCTGCTCGCCCCGGCCCTTGCCACCGTATCCCAACCCAACGCCGACATCGGCGCCCGCGCCATGGAGCGACTGCATGGCTGGCTGGATTCCGGCCAGCGGCTCGCGTCCTTGGTACTGCCGCACGGCATTCGCCGTGGCGGTTCCATTCATGCCTAACCCTGTACGCCTCCCAGGAGAATCAACCATGTTGCGTCTGCGTCAAATCCTGACCGCCGTGCTGTGCACCGGCGCGTTGCTGAGCGCTGCTGCCAGCCATGCCGGTGAAACGGCGATCTGCTACAACTGCCCGCCCGAGTGGGCCGACTGGGCCAGCCAGATCAAGGCCATTCAGCAGGCAACCGGCATTACCGTGCCGTTCGACAACAAGAATTCCGGGCAATCGATCGCGCAACTGATCGCCGAGCAACAAAGCCCGGTGGCCGATGTGGTGTACCTCGGCATCGGCTCGGCCATTCAGGCCAAGGAAAAGGGCCTGCTGGTGCCCTACAAGCCCAAGCATTGGGATGACATCCCCGCCGGCCTGAAAGACCCGCAAGGCTACTGGTTCACCATCCACTCCGGCTCGCTCGGCTTCATGGTGAACAAGGATGCACTGGGCGGTAAGCCGGTGCCCAGAAGCTGGCAAGACCTGTTGAAGCCCGAATACAAGGGCATGGTCGGCATGCTCGACCCGAGCAACGCTTTCGTCGGCTATGCCGGCGCGGTGGCGGTGAACATGGCGCTGGGCGGCACGCTGGATAACTTCACGCCGGGCATCAATTACTTCAAGCAGCTCAAGAAGAACGAGCCGATCGTCGCCAAGCAGACCGCCTATGCGCGCGTGCTCTCGGGCGAAATCCCGATCCTGCTCGACTACGATTTCGACGCCTATCGCGCCAAGTACAAAGACCACGCCAACGTCGAATTCGTCATCCCGAAGGAAGGTTCGATCTCGATTCCCTACGTGATGACACTGGTGAAGAACGGCCCGCATGCCGACAACGGCAAGAAGGTGCTCGACTTCGTGCTATCCGATCAGGGGCAGGCCTTGTGGTCGAACGCCTACCTGCGCCCGGTGCGCGGCAGCATCAGCGGCGATGTGGCGGCCAAGTTCCTGCCGGCCAGCGAATACGCGCGGGTGAAGAGCGTGGATTACGAACGGATGGGTGCAGTGCAGCCGGGGTTTGTGCAGCGGTATTTGGCGGAAGTGCGGTAAGGGGCGATTCATACGCTTTTTGTCCCCTCGAGGGCTAGGGAGAGGGTGCTTGCATAAATTGATGCATTTGGCACGACCCTCTCCCCCAGCCCCTCTCCCGCAAGCGGGCGAGGGGAGAACAGCCGCTGCATGAAATCGCGAACAAGTTTTGAAGCAACAGAGACCCACCCATGCAAACCGACCTAACCTTCAGCCGCCCTATGCGCCTGCTGTTCCTGCTGCCGCTGCTGGTGGTATTCGCTGCCTTCTGGCTGCTGCCGATGGGCGCGCTGCTGCGGATCAGTACCGGTGAGCACGGCGGCGCTTATCTGGCTTTGCTGCACAGCCCGCGCTATCTGCAGAGCCTGATCTCCACCGTGCTGCTGTCGTTGGCAGTCACCGCTGTGACCATCGTATTGTCGCTGGTAGCCGGCTTGTTCTTGTCGCGGCGCGCCTTCCCCGGCCGCCAGTTGCTGATCGCCGCGCTGACGCTGCCGCTGGCCTTCCCCGGTGTGGTGGTGGGGTTCATGGTGATCATGCTGGCCGGCCGCCAAGGCGTATTCAGCGATCTCACCCAAGCCATCACCGGCACGCGCAGCGTGTTTGCCTATTCGATGACCGGGCTATTTCTGGGCTATCTGTATTTCTCCATCCCGCGCGTGGTGCTCACCGTGATGGCGGCGGCGGAAAAACTCGATGCCAGTCTGGAAGAAGCCGCCCGTTCGCTCGGCGCACGCGATTGGGAAGTGCTGCGCGACGTCACCCTGCCGGCCTTGGCCCCCGCGCTGCTGGCAACCGGCGCGATGTGCTTCGCCACCTCGATGGGCGCGTTCGGCACGGCGTTCACATTGGCGACCGATATCGATGTATTGCCGATGGTCATCTATACCGAGTTCACCCTCAACGCGAACATGCTGACCGCCGCCGCGCTGAGCCTGGTGCTGGGCGCGGTGACGTGGACGGTGCTGTCGCTGGCCCACACCGCCGGCGCGCAAAGCGCCGCACCGTCGGCTTGAAGAGGGCAACAAATGAAAAAATTCCTGACCGCGCTACAGCTCGTCATCACCTTGCTGATGGTGCTGTTTCTGGTCGTACCGGTACTGATGTCGATGCTGGCCGGCGTGACCGACAACTACGCGCATGGCTGGCGTAGCGGTTTGACGCTGCGCTGGGTACAGCAGGTGTGGGAGCTGTATCACGGCGCGATCGGGCTCTCGATCCTGATCGCCCTGGCCACGCTCGCCATTACGCTGGTCGTCGGCGTGCCTGCCGGCTATGCGCTCTCCCGCAGCCGCAACCGGCTGGCCCGCTGGCTGGAAGGGTTGATGGTGCTGCCGGTCGCTATCCCCGGCCTGGCTTCTGCCCTGGCGCTGCTGGTGATGTACGGCAGCCTGACCGCCTTTCGCACCAGCGCGTGGTTCATCGTGGTGGGGCACGTGATCTTCACCCTGCCCTTCATGGTGCGATCCGTCACCGCCATCTGCCTCGGCTGTGATTTGAAAACACTGGAAGAAGGCGCGGCCAGCCTGGGCGCGACGTTCTGGCAGCGCTTCACCACCGTGGTCCTGCCGAATATCCGCCCCGGCATCCTCGCCGGCGCGCTGACCGTCGTCACGCTCTCGATCGGTGAATTCAACCTGACATGGATGCTGCACACCCCCACCACCCAGACGCTGCCGGTGGGTCTGGCCGATGCCTATGCCTCGATGCGCCTGGAGATCGGCAGCGCTTACACGCTGATTTTCTTTGTCATGATCGTGCCGCTGCTGACCGTGCTGCAGTCGGTGAGCAAGCCCACCGGCCAACAGCGAGGCCAGCGGACGAATCGTATGAAACAGGACCAAACCGCATGAAACTCGACGCCATCGATATCACCCTGCAAGGCTGCGCCAAGCACTACCCGAATGGCCACCGCGCGCTGCAGCCCACCGATTTATCCATCGGCGCGGGCGAAACACTGGTGCTGCTCGGGCCGTCCGGCTGCGGCAAGACCACCATGCTGCGGCTGATCGCCGGGCTGGAAAGCCCGGATGCCGGTGGGCGCATCCTGTTCGGCAGCGACGACGTGACGCGCCGGAGCATCGAGCACCGGCAAGTCGGCATGGTGTTCCAGAACTACGCGCTGTTCCCGAACATGAGCGTGCGGCAGAACATTGCCTATGGCCTGCGCATCCGCAAAGCGCCGGCAGCCGAGATCAAGCGCAGCGTGGATGAGTTGCTGGCGCTGACCCGTCTGACTGACTTCGCTGATCGCAGCATCGCGCAGCTTTCGGGTGGCCAACGGCAGCGTGTCGCGCTGGCCCGCGCACTGGCACCGCAACCACGCGTCTTGCTGCTCGATGAACCACTGACCGCACTGGATACGCAATTGCGCGAACACGTGCGCGGCGAGATGGATCGGCTGCTGCGCCAGCTGGGCGTCACCACCGTCTATGTCACCCACGACCAAGCCGAAGCGATGGCGCTGGGTGATCGCATCGTGGTGATGAGCGCCGGCCGCATCGAACAGATTGGCGCACCACGCGAGATTTATCACCGCCCGGCCAATCTCGCCGTCGCCCGCTTCATCGGCACCATCAGCCAGATCGATGGTGACTGGACCGAACAAGGCCTGCTCTGCCGGGGCGGCCTGCTGCCCGCCCCCGCCGGCACGCCGCCGTTGCGCCAATTCTGGCTGCGCCCCGAAGACGCCATCGTCGTCCCGCCCGAGTTAGCCCACCTGCGCGGCACCGTCGCGCAAGCCGTGTTCCTTGGCGAGCGCACCCGGCTCAGCATCGCGGGCCTGAGCAATGAGCCCGTGACCGTCGATATCACCGGCCGTTTTGCGCCCGTCGTGGGGGACGCCATCGGCATCCAGATCCGGCCCGAAGCCTGGCAAGCCAACCTCACCTACGCGGAGGCCGCATGATTCTGGCCCAGATTACCGACCTGCATATCAAGGCTGGTGGCCGCAAAGCCTATGGTCGCGTCGATACCGCCGCTGCACTCGCACGCTGCATCGACCGCCTGAATACGCTCGAACCTCGCCCCGATGCGGTGCTCGTCACCGGCGATCTGGTCGATGCCGGCGGCGCGGACGAATACGCCACGCTCAAGCCGCTGCTTGATCAGCTGGCGATGCCCTACTACCTGGCGGTCGGCAATCATGACCACCGCGAGAACCTGCTCGCGGCTTTCCCCGAGCACGCCTATCTTGCGCAGCACCCCGGTTTCATCCAATACCGCGTCGACCTCGGCCCGCTCCGCATCATTGCGCTCGATACGCAGCACCCACCGCATAGCGACGGCCAGCTGTGCGCCGCCCGGCTTGACTGGCTGCAAGCCCAACTCGCCGCCTGCGCCGGCCGCCCCACGCTGATCCTGATGCATCACCCGCCGTTCCAGACCGGCATCGATCACATGGACGCCATCGGCCTCGACCCCGCCTCGACCGCCGCGCTGGCCGGGCTCGTCGCCGCCCATCCCAACGTGGAGCAGATTCTCTGCGGCCACCTGCATCGCCCCATCACGACGCGCTTCGCCGGCACGCTGGCCTCCACAGCCCCCTCCACCGCCCACCAGGTGGCCCTCGACCTGCGCCCGGATGGCCCGTCCGCCTTCGTGCTCGAACCCGGTGGCTATGTGTTGCACCAATGGAGACCCGGGCAGGGGCTGGTGTCGCATGTGGCGCAAGTCGATGCGGCGGAGGGGCCGTATCCGTTTCATGATGCGGCGGGGGTATTGCTGGATTGAGGTGGGGTGAGAGTTGGGTCATGCTGTCCTGCGCGCACTTTGTGCACGCTGTGCCTACAAGCCAACCATTTTCCAAAGCAGACTAAGCTCGATTCTTTTTGGAAACCTCACATGAAAACCATCGGCCTGCTTGGCGGTATGAGCTGGGAAAGTTCTGCCCTTTACTACCGCGCCATCAACGAAGGCATCCGCCAGCGCCTGGGCGGTCATCACAGTGCGCGCAGCGTGCTGTACAGCGTGGATTTCGAAGCGATCAAGGCGCTGCAATACGCCGGGCAATGGGACGAAGCAGCGGCGCTGCTGGCCGATGCGGCGCAAAACGTCGAAAAAGCCGGCGCAGATTTCTTGCTGATTTGCACCAACACCATGCACAAGGTCGCCGACCAGATTCAGGCGGCGATCAGTATTCCGATCATCCATCTGGCCGATGCCACGGCGGAGCGGATCAAGCAGCAGGGCATTACCACGGTCGGCCTGCTCGGCACGCGGTTCACGATGGCAGAGGACTTCTACAAAGGCCGGCTGGCCGAGCGCCACGGGCTGCAGGTGATCGTGCCCTCGCCCGCCGATCAGGACATCGTGCACCAGATCATTTACGACGAGCTATGCCAAGGCATCGTGCGTGAGGAATCCCGCCGCGCGTATTTGCGTATCATCGACACCATGCGGGCCGCCGGTGCGCAGGGCGTGATCGAGGGCTGTACCGAGATCGTGATGCTGATCCAGCAAGCACATACGGATGTGCCGTTGTTTGATACCACAGCGATTCATGCGGAGCGGGCGGTGGAATTGGCGCTGGCGGCTTAAAAACCTTAAGTCTTGGACCACAGAGGGCACAGAGAACACAGAGGTTCACAGAGAAAGGCAAAGGCGAAAATCTGTGGACGCAGAGATCGGTGAGCACACAGAGAAAAGCATTCCATGCTGTAGGAGCGAGCTTGCTCGCGATAGCGCTGTTTGATGAACCATTGCCATCGCGAGCAAGCTCGCTCCTACAAAAACCTCGGGTTTCTCATTGATCTCTGTGCCCTTCGTGTTCTCTGTATCTACAGATTTGTAGTTGGTTTTCTCTGCCCCCTCTGTGGTTCAAGATTTAGGTCTTTGCATTTAATTAATTGGAATCCGCATGAAAGTCTTCGGCTTCACCGGCCATTCCGGTTCCGGCAAAACCACGCTGATCGAAGCCATGCTGCCGGTCTTCGCCGCACGTGGCCTCAAGGTGAACGTACTCAAGCACAGCCATCACGACATCCAGTTCGAGCCACCAACCAAAGACAGCGCCCGCTTCCGCGCGGCAGGCGCGCAGGAGGTGGTCATCGCCACGCCCTACCGCATCGCCCGTTTTGAAGAATTGCGCGGCGCACTGGAACCGACGCTCGATACGCTGCTGGCCCGCCTTGCGCCAGCCGATCTCACACTGGTGGAAAGCTTCACCGATGCCGCCATCCCGAAACTGGAAGTCTTCCGCCCCGCGCTCGGCAAGCCATTGCGCAATGCTGCTGACCCGTACGTGGTCGCCATAGCCAGCGATAGCGCTCTCAATCTCACTTCCTGCGATGCTGCGATCGAAACCATCCTGCCGGTCTGGCCGCTGAACGAGCCAGCCACTATCGCCCAACTGATTCTGCAATACCTGGAGATACCCCAGTGCTAAGCGTACAAGACGCCATCGACCGCCTCTCCGCCGCCGCCAAAGCCCCAACAGAGACGGAAACCCTCGCGCTGGCCGATGCGGTGGGCCGGATCGCCGCAGCGGAATACCGCGCCATCGTCAATGTGCCGTCGCTGGATAACAGCGCGATGGATGGCTACGCGATCGCCTTCGCGCCCGATCTGTTCCTGCCGACCTCCTTCCCCATCGTGCAACGCATCGCCGCTGGTCACGTCGGCACGCCGCTGCAGCTGAACGAAGCGGCGCGCATCTTTACCGGCGCACCGATCCCGCCCGGCGCGAATGCGGTGGTGATGCAGGAAGACACGGAAGCGGACGGCGAAACATTACGGATCAAGCATGGCGTGGTGGTGAAGCCCGGCCAACATATCCGCCGCGCTGGCGAAGACATCGCCCGCAACGCGGTACTGGTGCAGACGGGCGAGCAAATCAACGCGGCGCGGATTGCCAAGCTGGCCGCTGGCGGCATTGGTGCCATCGACGTATTCAAACCA
The DNA here is from genome assembly GCF_000711875.1 of Andreprevotia chitinilytica DSM 18519. Taxonomy (GTDB): domain Bacteria; phylum Pseudomonadota; class Gammaproteobacteria; order Burkholderiales; family Chitinibacteraceae; genus Andreprevotia; species Andreprevotia chitinilytica. The sequence continues at coordinate 9,255 of NZ_JONM01000014.1, read as the reverse complement.
TTACGCGTGACCTTGCTCTCGACCGGCGACGAACTTACCGAGCCGGGCACGCCGCTGCCGGAAGGCGGTGTGTACAACAGCAATCGGCCAATGCTGCTGGCCATGCTGCGCGAACTCGGCTGCGTCGTGACCGACGGCGGCATGGTGCCGGACAACCGCGCCGCCACCGAAGCCGCGCTATCTGCGGCGGCGGCCAAGAGCGACGTAGTCATCAGCACCGGTGGCGTATCGGTCGGCGAAGAAGACCACGTGAAAGCCGCGCTATCGGCTCTTGGTTCGCTCGATTTGTGGAAGGTGGCGATCAAGCCGGGCAAACCACTCGCTTTCGGGCGCATCGGCACGGCGGATTTCGTCGGGCTGCCGGGGAATCCGGTCTCGGCCTTCGTCACTTTGCTGGTATTGGTGCGGCCTTACCTGTTAACCCGGATGGGTGCTGCACACGTCCAACCGCGCTCGTTCACCTTGCCCGCCGCATTCGACAAACCCAAGCCGGACGCTCGTCAGGAATACCTGCGTGCCACGCTCGGGCCGGATGGCGTTGGCGTTGTCGGCCAGCAAGGCTCGGCGATGATTGCGGGCTTGGCACAGGCGGATGGTTTGGTGGAGATCCCAGCTGATACGCCGATTGCCAAGGGTCAGTTGGTGCGGTTCATTCCGATTTGATTTGATGGGTGTCGCCGAAGAAGGGGCAAGATTGCCACGGCGGTGATGCCCTCTCCCCCGGCCCCTCTCCCGCATGCGGGCGAGGGGGGATTCTAGGCTTGCGCGCCTTGGTAGCGACGAACGCCCCTTTGGGCCAAAGAAGCAGCCCCAGTCCTGGTTACGCCAGCACCTACTGCCCTACCACATCCCCACCCAACGCCTGATACACCTTCATCAGATTATTGAGCTGGTTGTAGTGATTCTCGGCCAGCGCACTCTCGGCGCTGCGGCGGGATTCCTGCTGGTCCAGCCACTCTTTCACTCCGGTCTGCCCGGCCCGATAACGCACTTCGGCCAGTTGCTCGGCGCGGCGGGACAGGTCAAAAGCGCGTTGCAGCGCATCGCCTTGCTGGCGGTAGTACATCCGCGCCGACAAGGTGTTTTCGACATCGGCCAGCGCCTTGTAGAGCGTCTGGCGGAAGTTGACGACAGCTTCGTCGTACTGGCTTTGCGACACCTTGATAGTGAGCTGGGTGGTATTCCATTGCACGAAGGGCAGCACCAATCCAGCCCCCAGCGTGCCCAGCGGGTTGGAGAGCACGTTCGCAAGGCTGGCGCTGGTACTGCCAACACTGCCGGTCAGCGAGAAGGTCGGATAGAAGCCCAGGCGCGTTGCATCAACGTTGGCGAGGCTTTCTTTCAAGCGCCACTCGGCCGCTTGCAGATCGGGGCGACGGCCGAGCACGTCAGCGGGGATGCCGGCTGGTACATCAGGCAGGGCGCTATCGGGTAGGCGATCGCGCTCGGCTTCGCGGTTTTGCGGGGCTTGGTCGAACAGGATGGCCAAGGCGTTGCGGGCTTCTTCGCGCTGTTGCTGCAGCGTGGCGAGGTTGGCTTGTTGGGTCGCGACGCTTTGCTCGGCTTGCACTTCATCCAACCCGGCGACTGCGCCGGCCCGGTGCTTCACTTGGGTCAGCGTCAGCGCTTGCTGCGCATAGACGAGGCTCGCTTCGTTCGCGGCAACCCGTTGATTCAGATAGGCGATCTGCCAATAGAGCTGGGCAGTGGTGCCGATCAGCGCCAAGGCGGTGTTCTGGCGATCCAGCTCGGTGGCTTGTGCTTCCCAGTCTGCAGCATCGCGCAGGCGGGCGAGCCGTCCCCACAAATCCAGCTCGTAACTGAGCGAGGCAGTGGCGCTATAGGTCTTGGTGCTGGGACCGCCATTTTTCAGGTCTTTCGAGACACTGCCGTTGCCACTGACCGTCACGCTCGGGGTGAGGTTGGTGTCGGTCAAGCCGGCTTGCAGACGGGCGCGGCGCACTTTGATTGCGGCAGCAGCGAGGTCGTTGTTGCTGCGCAATGCCTTGTCGATCAGCGCGGTCAGCGTGGGGTCGTCAAAACGTGTCCACCAGTGCTCGGTCATCGCCACGGTGTTGCCGGTGGTGGTCTGGCCTTGCCAGTGTGCCGGAATGGTGACCGCCGGGCGCTGGTAATCGGTTTTCAGCATGCTGCCACAGCCGGCGAGGGCCAGCGCGAGAGTAAGCGCAAGAAAACGCGAGGGTTTGATTCCCCCCTTCGCGGAAGGGGGAATGTGCGGCGCGATTGTCTGCTTACCGGAATAGCAGTCCGTTGCGGGAAAAAGCTTTGATTTGATTTTCAGAAAACGCATATGAAAACTCACTCGCGGGCCAACGCTTCGATCGGATCAAGCCGCGCGGCGTTACGCGCCGGCAGGAAGCCGAAGACGATGCCGATCAGCATCGAACACAGGCAGGCGGCCACGATGGACAGCGTGGAAAACTTCATCGACATGGCCGACACCAGCACCGAGAACAGCTCGCCAATGCCAAACGCCAAGCCGACGCCGATCAGCCCGCCCAGCAAGCAGACCAGCACGGCTTCGATCAGGAACTGCTGCAGGATGTCGCCTTGGCGCGCGCCGACGGCCATGCGGATGCCGATCTCGCGGGTGCGCTCAGTGACCGACACCAGCATGATGTTCATCACGCCAATCCCGCCAACCACCAGCGAAATCACCGCAACCGCTGAGATCAGCAGCGTGAGCGTGCCGGTGGTTTTCTCGACGGTCTGCAGGATGCTGTCGCTGCTGAAGGTGAAGAAATCCTTGGTGCCGTGGCGCTGGACGATCAGCTTGATCAAGCTCTGCTCAGCCAGCGCATTCGGCAGGCCGTCGCGCACGCGCACCGAGATATTGCTGAAATACTGCTGACCGAACAGCCGGCCCATCGCCGTGGTGTAGGGCACCCAGACATTGAGGTTGGAATCCCCGCCGCCAAAGCCGGCTTCCCGCTTCTTGGTCACGGCAATCACGCGCACCGGCACCGAACCAATCAGGATGATCTGGCCCACCGGGTTTTCACCATGCGGGAACAGCTTCTTGGCGGTGTTGTCATCGAGCACCACCACCTGCGCCTGCCGACGTACGTCTTCCGCCTGAAACGCGGCGCCTTGCACCGTGATCAGACCCTTTACGCGGAAATACTGCTCGCCCACGCCGGAGATCAGCGCCGCAGCGGTGATGTTGCCGAAGCGCAGCGTTTTGGTGCCAGAGACATTGGGCGCAACGCTATCGACATAGAACTGCGCCTGCAGCGCGGTCACGTCACCCGCCACCAGCGTGTGGATCGAGGCCGCCTTGTCGTCACCCCAATCCCGGCCGGGATAGATGTCGATGGTGTTGGTGCCCATCGCGCTGATGTCGTCGATCACCTTCTGCCTCGCACCCTGCCCCAAGGCCACGACTGACACCACCGAGGTAATGCCGATGATGATGCCGAGCATGGTCAGCAAGGTGCGCATGCGGTGCGAAGCCATGGCGATCCACGCCATCTTGAACGCCTCGCCAAAGCGAGCCCAGTTGCCGTGCAGCCAACTGCGCGGGCCAACCGCTGGCGGCTTGACCAGCACGGCCGGGACGACTTCGTGCGCGCTCGGATTGGCGCGGTCGGCGATGATTTCGCCATCGCGAATCTCGATGATGCGGCCAGCGTTGTTGGCCACGTTCATATCGTGGGTGACGATGATGACGGTGTGGCCAGCGTGATGTAGCTCGCGCAGGATATTCATCACCTCCGCGCCGCTGTGGCTGTCGAGTGCGCCGGTCGGCTCGTCGGCGAGGATGACGTCGCCGCCATTCATCAAGGCGCGGGCGATACTCACGCGCTGCTGTTGGCCGCCGGAGAGCTGGCTGGGGCGGTGCTCGGTGCGATCAGCCAGCCCCAGCCGCCCCAGCAATTGCTGTGCGCGTGCTCGCCGGTGTGCCTTGTCGGTACTGGCGTAGACGGCCGGAATCTCGACATTGGCCTCGGCCGACAGATGAGGCAATAGGTGGTAGCGCTGGAAGATAAAGCCGAAATGCTCGCGCCGGAGCGTGGCGAGTTCATCGCCAGCCAGCTCGCCCGTCTCGCGCCCGGCCACGCGGTAGCTGCCGCTGGAGGGTTTGTCGAGGCAGCCGAGGATGTTCATCAGCGTCGACTTGCCCGAGCCGGACTGGCCGACGATGGCAACCATTTCGCCGGCGTGAATGGTCAGATTGATGTCGCGCAGGACGGTGACTTCCGTCTCGCCGGCCGGAAAACGGCGCTCGAGATGGGTCAGTTCCAACAGAGGTCGTTTCATCATTACGGTCCTGGCGGCGGGCCACCCGGGCCGTGACCATCCGCACCGGCAATTTGCGTCGGATCGCCGATGATCACCTTGTCACCCTCAGCCAGACCTTCAAGCACTTGGCCGTTGACGTTGTTGTTCAACCCGATCCTGATCTTGCGGGCCTCCGGCTTGCCATCCTTCAACACGCGAACGTCATAGCGGCCGTCTTTGTCTGCCGTGCCCAAGGCGGATACTGCCAGCGTCAGCGCTTGCTTGGCCTCGCCCTGCACGATGGACACTTGCGCGGTCATCGACGGGCGCAGGATGTGCTCCGGGTTGGGCACATCGAACAGGCCGTTGTAATAGATGGCAGTGCTCGTTGTGGTCGAGGATGACGTCGAGGTAGTCGAATCGCTGAAGGTATTGTTGGCCGGCTCGATGCCGCGCAGCTTGCCGTTGAAGCGTTTGTCCGGCGCGCCAAGGATGGTGAAGTACACGTGCTGGCCGGGTTTGACGCGCACCACGTCAGCCTCGGAAATCTGCGCCTTGATCGTCATCGTATCGAGGTTGGCCAGCACCAGAATCGTGGTCGCGGACTGGGCGGAAACGATGGTCTGGCCTTCCTTGGTAACAACCGAGATCACTTCGCCATCCATCGGCGCAATGATGCGGGTGTAACCGAGGTTGGCTTTGGCGGTATCGACTTCAACATTGGATTGGCGAATCTGCGCATCGAGCGACGCCAGTTCCGCCTTGGTGGACTCGACTTGCGCCTGCGCGCTTTCCAGATCGGCACGCGGGCTGGCATCGCTGGCGATCATCTGCTGTTGCCGCTTGAGGGCAAGCTCGTATTGCCTGAGCAGCGCCTCCTTGGCGGCGCGTTGTGCTTGCACGTTAGCCAGACCGGCCTCGGCTTTGCGCAGATCGTTCTGCTGCAATACCGGATCGATCTCGGCCAGCAATTGCCCCTTGGTGACGCGATCACCCAACGCCACCTTGAGCGATTTGAGCTGACCACTCACCTGCGCGCCCACGCTGACCTGTTTCACCGGCTCCAGCGCGCCGCTCGCGAGCACGGCTTCTTCGATATCGGCACGGACGACCGGTGCAGTCAGATATTGCGGTTTTACTGCGGGGAAAAAGAAGTGCTGTATCAGATAACCCAGCGCGATAACGCCAAGCAGCGCCGCCACCGCGACGACTATTTTTTTCTTATGTTTCATCATCGGTTTCTAAGTTGAATCGAGCTTCGTCAGACCGGATTTAACCGTGTAGTTGCACGGCAGATGTCGATTTTTTGTCAGCAAATTGTCTTCATTTGTGTGAAGGCGTTGGTGCCGGGCGCAAGCAGATTGAATTCCCTATTTACAAACACGGCCAAACTGCAAACATTTTTTGAGCAACACCGGTTTCTACCGGCAGTGGGGAAACCGGTCAAGGGATTGTGCTGCGTCAGCACCCTACACGCAGATTGTGCAAACAATCGGGATTTGCCCTAGGGCCGAAGAATGCACGATCAGCCCTGCAAAACGCCCCCGTAACCCGGACGGCATTGTCGGCGGGAGCCGCATTTGAACCGACTCCGGCAGGAGCCGCGTGTGAACCAATGTCGTCCGGGGTTGGTGCAAATATCCAAACCAATCGCACCTATTCAGATGGCTATCCCGGCCGGCAAGCCGTCCGGGCTACAGATGGGATGCTCAAGAAAAAATGGCGAGGGAGATAAAGCAGAAGGGGCAAGAAATCCCCCGAGCAGCACTCGGGGGTAGGTAGCTCAATCCCTTGGGCCAGCGCGTTACTTGGCCGCCGGCTTGATGGGCGCGTAATAGTCGGCCAGTTCCTTGATGTCGGCATCATTCAGCAGCGCGGCCATCGCGTTCATTTCCCGATGTTTGCGCGCCGCTGGTTTGCCCTTCGTTGGGCGATACAGCTTCAGTTCCTTGGCGATGTAGTTGGCGCTGGATGAATTCAGGGCCGGCGTATCGTATTCCGGGCTGCCCTCGCCCTTGGCACTGTGACATTGCGCGCAAATTTCGATTTTCTTCTCGATATTGCCGGGTGACTTGAACAGTGCGCGCTCCACGGCGATGTCGCCAATCTTCACCGTGTCGCCAGCGGCACAGGCTGCGCCCACCGTGAACAGGCCAGCGGACAGCGCCAGGCATGCGCTGGCGAGTGTTGTCGTTGTGAGTTTGATCAAGATCGTTCTCCTTGCAAGGTTGTGGAAACAGGCTGGTTCAACCACGGCACATACAGCAAGCGGGAAATACGCATAGCCGCACACCTCACATGCTTATCATGGCAGTAACCAAACCCGCATTGTTGTTATCACTTATTGGTCAGGATGAATTCAGCACACTACCAATTTGATCGCCAGACTCATGCCATGTAGATCCCGCCATCCTTCAGATGTGCACGGCAAGGAATCACGCGAAGGGGCGCATAGCGTATGCGATGACCCTATCAGCGTGTCAGGTAAATAAACACGACCGAGGCGTACTTTCAGCAGGCAGCTACCGTACGTCGAAACGTGAAAATTATTTTCTTGAAATTTGAAAACCGTAGTCGTAACCTTGCCAACTACAGCTGAAAAATCCAGCAATCCAAGGAGTATTCGCCGTGAGTATTGAAAATAACTTCCAGAAAGCCACCCTTAGCCGCTATGGCAAGGGTTTGGGTGACTTCCCAGCCGGCCAAGCCGTCAGCACGGCGAACACGCTGGGCTGGAACGTACTCAAGGAAGACCTCAGCCTGCCGTTGGCGGTGTTAAGCGGCCAACGGATCGAACACAATCTGAACTGGATGAAGCAGTTCATCGAGACTTACAAGGTCAAGCTCGCACCGCACGGCAAAACCACCATGAGCCCGGCGCTGTTCCAGAAACAACTCGCCCACGGCGCCTGGGGCATCACTCTCGCTACCGCACCGCAAACCCAGGCCGCCTACCACCACGGCGTGCGCCGCGTGCTGCTGGCAAACCAGCTGGTCGGGCGCGGCAATATGGCGATCATTGCCCGGCTGCAGCAAGACCCATCGTTCGATTTCGCCTGTATCGTCGATTCCCCCGCCAACGTCGATCAGCTTGGCCAGTTCTTTGCCGACGCCGGCCAGAAACTCAAGGTACTGATCGAGCTCGGTGTACCGGGTGGCCGTACCGGCGTGCGCAACGAGGCGGAAGAAGACGCCGTGCTCGCCGCCATCGCCCGCTGGCCGCAATCGCTGGCGCTGGTCGGCATCGAACTCTACGAAGGCGTGCTGAAGGAAGAAGCCGACATCCGCGCCTTTTTGCAACGCGGTGCAGCGCAAATGAAGCGCCTGCACGCCGAAGGCCGCTTCGCCCCCGGCACCATCATCCTCACCGGCGCGGGCTCCGCGTGGTTCGACGTGGTAGCGGAAGAATGGACGCAGCTGGATATCGGCCGCCCGCTCGACGTGGTACTGCGCCCCGGCTGTTATCTCACCCACGACGTGGGCATCTACAAATCCGCCGAAACGCGCATCCAGGCCAACAATCCGGTAGCGCGTTCAATGCACGCCAGCCTGCTGCCGGCGCTGCAGGTATGGGCCTATGTGCAGTCGTTGCCGGAACCGGGCCTTGCCATCATTGCGCTCGGTAAGCGCGACGCCGCATTCGATGCCGGCCTGCCGATCCCGGCCCTGCATTTCCGCCCCGGTGATGCCGCCCCCAAAGCCGCACCAGACGCGTGGAAAGTCACCGCGATGATGGATCAGCACGCTTTCATGCAGATCGATGCCGGTGCGGATATCCAGATCGGCGACATGATCGCCTTCGATATCTCCCACCCCTGCCTGACGTTCGACAAGTGGCGGCAGCTGGCGATTCTGGATGAGGCGTTCAATGTGACGGAGATTGTTGAGACGTTTTTCTAATGCAATCCCCTTGTAGGAGCGAGCTTGTGCCCCGCAAGCGTGCGATGGCTTGCCATCGCTCAGCGTGGAAATACTCTTGGGGTGCTCGCGATTGCTTTGACGGCTGCGCCAGATTGACACGGTGCCATCGCGAGCAAGCTCGCTCCTACAGGGCATCGCCCCTTTTTACGGAAAGGGTAAAACCCGAGCCGGCCCACCGGCCACACGCAGCTGCCCAAGTTGGCTGCACCCCAGTTGATAACGACTTGCCTTGAGGACTAACCCATGACTCCCGGAGCCCTGCTGCTCAGCTACGCCGTCGTCGCGATCATCGCGCTGGTGTTGCTGATCGCCCGCTACAAACTCAATCCTTTCATTACCCTCACCATCGTCTCCTTCGGTCTGGCACTGGTGGCCGGCATGCCGGCCAAGGACATCGTATCGTCTTACGAGGCCGGGGTCGGCAAGACGCTCGGCCACATTGCGCTGATCGTGGCGCTGGGCACCATGCTCGGCAAGATGATGGCCGAATCGGGTGGGGCGGAGCGCATTGCCGCCACGCTGATCGGCAAGTTCGGCGAGAAGAATGTGCATTGGGCGATGGTCTGTATCGCCTTTCTAGTTGGCTTGCCGATCTTCTTCGAGGTCGGTTTCGTGCTGCTGATTCCGATTGCCTTCAACGTGGCGCGTCGCACTGGCACGTCGATGTTGATGGTGGGCTTGCCGATGGTGGCGGGTTTATCAGTGGTGCATGGGCTGGTGCCGCCGCATCCGGCGGCGATGATTGCGGTGGGCGAGTATCACGCCGATGTGGGCCGGACGATTTTCTATGCGCTGCTGGTGGGGATTCCGACCGCGATCATTGCCGGGCCGATCTTTGCCAAGTTCATCGCGCCACGAGTGCAGTTGCCGGCAGTCAATCCGCTGGAGTCACAGTTCATCCATCAGCACCAGCGCGAGTTGCCGGGCTTTGGCATTACGCTGTTCACCATCCTGTTGCCGGTGTTCCTGATGTTGCTGGGCGGTTGGGCGGATGTGCTGGCGGACAAGGGCTCGCATCTGAATAACTTCTATCGCTTTATCGGCAATTCGGTGGTGGCGCTGTTGGTGGCGACGCTGGTGAGTTTCTACACA
>NZ_JONM01000013.1:107675-124251 GCF_000711875.1 Andreprevotia chitinilytica DSM 18519 | reverse complement strand
CCGACAAGTGTTACCTATGTCTCCCGGCTGAACAGGGGTGAGGGTACTACCACGGGCCGTGCTCTTTTCCCCACCCTCACCCTAACCCTCTCCCACTAATAGCTGAGCAAGGCTAAAGCCTTGCACGCGAGGGCGAGGGGACCGATCATCGTAGTGCGCCATTCATCGTACAAAATCAGCGGCTGCTGTTCATAACTACACCGGTTGCACTGCGTGCTTTTCCTCCCCTTTCGCTAAGCGCCGACGGAGTGTCGCGAGACCTTAGGAGGTTGTTCTCATCAGAGAGGACCGACCGAGGGTAGCCCGTGGCGTGCGAAGCTTTGCTTCGTTCAGCCAGAGCGTAAGGCGCAGGGTCGCCTTTGGAGTGGAGAGGGCCCAAAGGAAAGTGTACAGCCCGAGACAAAGTCCTTTCCCCGGCCGCGCGGCGGAACGCGCTGTAACGCTTTTACCCGCGCCGTAGGCGCATAACTGAATAAGCCACGAATGGCGGGAGATACTCCCCCCAATTCCACATTCCTTGCCCAATCCCTGCACATTCCCTCCCCACAATCCTGCTAGCTGAATCGCGCATTGCGTGCGTCAGCCCGGCGGGGCAAAGCCCCGGTTCTCCAGAGCTGAACAGGGGTGATTCGATGGGACGGATTCTGTGTGTCGTGACGTCTTTGGCGTTGCTCGGCGGCTGTGCCGAGCCAGTGGTGACCGGCCCGACCTCGGCGCGCCCAATGCCCAAGCTGGTGCGGATCGAGAACCAGGGCGGCATCTTTCAGCCGAGCAATGGCTTCAGCCTGTATGAAGAACCGGTGGCCCGCTCGGTCGGCGATGTGTTGACGATCCAGATCGCCGAAAGCCTTACCGGCAGCAATAAATCCAATACCTCGGTCAGCAAGGTCTCCAGCCTGAAAACCAAGAGCGGCCTGGTGAAGGCGTTGTTCGACAAGGATATCGACGCCTCCAGCAACCTCAGCCTGAAAGGCAGCGGTCAGACCGATAATGCCAACACCATGACCGGCACCCTGGCCGTGTCGGTGATCGATGTGCTGCCCAATGGCAACCTGATGGTCGGCGGCGACAAGCGCGTGCTGATCAACGACAACGTCAACATCCTGCGTTTTTCCGGCATCGTGAACCGGCGTGATATCAAGGCCGGCAATGTGGTGTCGTCCAGCAAGGTGGCGGATGCGCGGCTGGAGCAAGTCGGGCGTGGTGTTATTGCCGATGCCTCGACCGTCGGCACCATGCAGCGCATTTTCTACAGCGTGCTGGATTTCTGATTGGCAGCGGTCGGGATGGTGAAGCAACACTTTGTCACCGCATCGCTGGCGGCGCTGCTGGTGGCGACTTTGCCCGGCTGCCTGATCCTGCCACCGCCGCTGCCGATCAGGGACATCATGACGGCCACCGTTTCGGGGATCTCCGAGTTGTCGTCGATGACCCAGGAGTCGTCGATCAGCAAGGGCCGCACCCGTTTGCCGGTCAAGGAAGTCTGCATCCTGTGGAACGACACGGTGTACATCGCCGAATTCGTGCCGACCGTGCAGCAGCGATTGCGCAAATATGGAATATCCAGCGCGGTGTATTCCCCCGGCACCGAGCCGGCCGGTTGTAGCTCGGTGATGGAATATCAGGCCATGCGCGCATGGGATGGCGGCGCGTTCAACCGGGATGGCATGCCGTATATGAGCTATGCGTCGATCACGCTCAGGCGTGGCGGCACCGTGTTATCGACGGCCTCGTACCAGATGGGCGGCATGAAGCTGGATAAATGGGCCAGCAATGAATCCAAGCTGTATACGTTGGTCGACAACTTGCTGTTCAAATACTGACCAGCCATGTAGGGCGCAATCCCTATAGCTGAGCGAATCAAAGATTCGCACGCGAAGGGCATTGCGCCCTACGAATTGATCGGTGCTTTGAATGTGGGTGTGGTTTGCTGGGCCAGCCAACTCAACAGATCATCCGCATCCAGCCTCAGATACCGTGCGCGCTCGCGCACGAGTTCCAGTATTTCCCGCCGAAAACGCAGCGTATCCAGCTTGCTGGCCAGCACATCGCGCCGCTGTTGCTGCAGCACATCCCATGTTGGCGGCTCGTCAGTGGCAGGTTGATGAAACAGGCTGGATGGATGATCGATCCGCTGCGCGGGTTGGGGCCATATGACGTGCATTGCATTGGCTGGAATTGAATCGTGCGGCGTGCTGAATAGGGATTGCAATTCGGAATTCATGGGCAAATAGAGGCATGGAATTGATTCGCGTAACTTAATGGGCAATCAGCATATAGCCGGTGCTGCGAACGGTCTTGATCAGGTCGGGCAGGGTATCGCCCGTGATTTTCTTGCGGATTCTGGAGATATGTTGATCGATGGCGCGCACTGAATAGTCTTCTGGATGATCGCGCAGCATATGCAATATCTGGTCGCGATCCAGAATGCTGTCTGGATAAGTGAACAGGATGCGCATGATGTCCAATTGCTTTCTGGATAGCGCAATGGGCGCAAAGCCATCGCAAACCAGATGGCGATCCATCAAGTCGAGCGACCAGTCGCCGAACTGCATTTGCGCAGCGCAGGATTCCTTGGCCGGTGGCATTTCCCATATCCGCCGCAAGATCGAGCGTGTTCTGGCGACCAGCTCGCGTGGTTCGCACGGCTGGGTGACGTAATCACACGCGCCCATTTCGAGCGCGGCGACGCGCTCCATCGGGTCTGATCGATCGGCCAGTACGATGGTGGGGATATGCGACGAGGTCAGCCCTGGTTGCAGATCGGCCAACTGATCCGCACCGACGCTCATGCCAGAGTTGGCGATATCCAGCAAGACCAGGTCGGCCGAGAGCGCGGCGCAGGTGGGGTAGAGCGCATGCCATTGGCGGAGGGTGTGGAAGCCGAAGCCGTTGGCCTTGAAGCAATGCGCCAGACCGGCCCAGCTTTGCGCGTTATTGCCGGCAAATACCACGTTCAATGGGGGTTGCGATCGCATGGTCGACTCCGTGGGCGGCGCGTTGAGCGCGAGCGAATCCCGGCCAGGCTGAACCTGGCGCAAGTTGACTCACTCGGCGGGCCTGAAATGAATCAGGTGCGACGGATCAGGCGCGGGTATCGACGGCCGGCTTGGCGGCACCACCAGCATCGGCGACGGCCGTTGTCGTGGCTGCCGGGGCGTCTACTGCTGCCGGGGCCGCCGCGGGTGCCGCGGCCGGTTTGGGAGGCGAGCGCCTGGCGGTGGGGGTGGAATTGATGGGGAAGTTGATGCGATTCACGGTCATGGTCGGCTCCTGATTGCGGCAGCGATTCGGCCGGCACGACGATGACCGAACCCGAATCTGTCCTGATTCTGGGAAGCAAATGTGCAAGAAAAATGCAGGGAAATTGAAATGGAGGGGGCGATGTAACGTCTGTTTGTCTCCCCTCTCCCATTTATGGGAGAGGGGCCGGGGGTGAGGGGGGGCGAGATGCAGTGCCCTTTGCAAGCACCCTCTCCCTAGCCCTCTCCCACTAATCGCTGAGCAGGGCTAAAGCCTTGCACGCGAGGGCGAGGGGAGAAGGGCATTGAACAGCCACTCACGCCACTAGCAACGACGACTCATGAATCGGCAAGGTCAGCGTGGCAATCACGCCGATCATGCCGTTTTGCAGCTGCAGACCGCCGCCGTGGCGTTCGGCGATATCGCGGGCAATCGTCAGGCCGAAACCGGCCGTACGAGGCAGCAGGCGATAGGGGGATTCCGCCCGATCGTGGAACGGCTCAAACAGCGTTGCCAGTGCGTGGTCAGAGAGCGCCGGCCCGGCATCGCGGACCTCGATCACCAATTGCCGGGCGGCGGTGTACATCATTACGTGGGCAAAGCCGCCGCATTTGACGGCGTGCTCCAGCAGGCTCATCAGGCAATGTCGCAGCAAGCCGGGGTGGCCTTTCACCGCCACGCCATCCGGCAATGGGCTGCACATCACGTCCCAGCCGGCATCCAGCCCATCGTTACAGGCATCGCCCACCAGGGATTCGGCGCGGATCATCAGCGGTTGCAGGTCTTCTTTGCCGATGCACTGCGCCAGCTCGGCGCCGGAGCGGATGCGCAGTTGCATGGTCTGCAGGGTTTCGTGGATTTCGCGGCGGATTTGCGGGGAGTCCGGCTGTTCTATCCGTACCTGCAGCGCCGCGATGCTGTCCTGCAAATCAATGATGACGCCAGAGAAGATGCAGATACGTTGCTGCACATGCTGATGCAACTTGTTGCGCAGGGTATTCAAGGCGCGGATGCCTTTGCGCAATTCCCGGCTGCCTTGTTCCTTGGCGTGGTGTTGCAGGTCTTGTCCCAATCCCTGCGCCACGCCGGCCAGTTGTTTGAGCGGTGAGGTGGCCAGCCAGGTGGCGATGGCGGACAGAACGAGCAGGCCGGTGAGGAACAGCACCAGTTGCCACGTCGTGCAGGGCTCGGCGAGTGGGCGGAGCGATGAATCGAAACTCAGCCGCAATGGCGTGCCATCCATCAGCCGCAAATCTACCGTGGTGCACAGGGAGGGTTCGGGGCGCGATTCAGCGCCGAGCGCTACGCGGCAATCCGGGCTGAGGCGGACATCGCGCACCTTGCCGGCATTGCCCAGACCGAAATTGATTTCCGTGCGCAAGTCCCCGATGGATTCGCCGCGAACCGGCGCCAGATCGCCAAACTGCATATTCAAACCCAGCCAGCCGATGGCCTCCGGCATTTCCAGCCGGGCCGCCTTGGAGACGCTGTTGAGCTGGATGGCCAGCTTGATGGCCTGTTGCGCAATCTGCTGATTGTGCTGGGCGATCAATTCGCTGTTTCTGGCCTGACCGGGCAGCCAGAACGCGCCCAGAAAGGTGGCCGACATGCCGAGCGCCAGCAGCAAGAACATGCGGCAGTTCAGCGATGAGCGGAATTGCATCCATAGATCACGCATTTCATGTCCTCCTGAAACATGGCTTGCGGAGGATTATGTGCAAAGCGCCATGGGCTGGGCGGCTGGATATGTAGCCGGATATGTCATGGCGGGCGGCTGGAAACACGCTGATACAAAATTGCCTGGGGTGGGGGGAATGGGGAAGACCAACCGGGGTGGGGTGGCAGTGCCAATGCTGAAAACCAAATTGCGGCTCCGGCTGGCGCTCATGCGAATGGAATGGCAACATGGCTAACTTCAAACCGGTTTGAGGTTGTGCCATGCCGCTGCGTCGTTCCTTGCTTGCTTCGCTGATCCTTGCTGCTCTGGCGGGCTGTGCCGCGCCGCCGCCGGCACCACCCAAGGCCGTTCCCACCGCGCCAGTCGCCGCACCGGACAACAGTTTTGCCAATAATCCGATCGTTTATTTCCTGATCACCGACCGGTTCATGAACGGCAATCCGGCTAACGATCACAGCTACGGTCGGCAAGGCGATGGCGAGCAGGAGATCGGCACCTTCCACGGCGGCGATCTGGCCGGGGTGACGGCGAAGCTGAAGGAAGGCTATTTCAAGCAACTGGGCGTGAACGCGATCTGGATCACCGCGCCGTATGAGCAGATTCACGGCTGGGTGGTCGGTGGCAACAATGCGTTCCAGCATTACGCCTATCACGGTTATTACGCGCTCGATTACACGCTGCTCGACCAGAACATGGGCACGCCGGAAGAGCTGCACGAGATGATCGACACCGCCCATACGCAGGGCATTCGCGTGTTGTTCGACGTGGTGATGAACCACCCCGGCTATGCCGATATCCAGTCGCTGTCCGAATACGTGCCGCAACTGCTGTGGAAAGGCTGGGAGAAATACAAGATCAGCGATTACCACTCGTGGATCGACTACAACAATTTCGCCTTCAAGCAATGGTGGGGGCGGGATTGGGTGCGTGCCGGCTTGCCGGGGTATATCGAAGGCGGCAGCGATGACCTGACCAAGCAACTCGCTTACCTGCCGGACTTCCGTACCGAAAGCCCGGAGCCGGTCGGCCTGCCACCGTTCTACGCCAGGAAGCCCGATACCCGCGCCGTGGCGCTGCCCAACACCACCGTGCGTGGCTATCTGGTGAAGTGGTTGACCGACTGGGTGCGCGATTACGGCGTGGATGGCTTCCGCTGCGATACGGTCAAACATGTTGAAGGCGCATCGTGGCAGGCGCTCAAGCAAGCCGGCACGCAGGCGCTGGCGGAATGGAAGGCCGCCAACCCGACCAAGAAAATCGACGACGCCCCGTTCTGGATGACCGGCGAGGTGTGGGGGCATGGTGTCGAACGCGATAGCTATTTCGATGTCGGTTTCGATAGCCTGATCAACTTCGACTTCCAGGGCCGCAATCTGGATGACCCGAAGGCGCTGGATACCATCTACGCCTATTACGCCGATAAGCTGGAAGCCGGCCGTGCTGGCGGCAAGGCGTTCGATGCGCTGTCTTATATCTCGTCGCACGACACCGATCTGTACACCCGCAAGGATCTGGTCGATGGCGGCAGCGCGCTATTGCTGGCACCGGGCGGCGTGCAAATCTTCTACGGCGACGAAAGCGCCCGCCCACCCGGCCCACGCCCCAGCGGCGATGCGCAGCAATCCACCCGATCGGACATGAACTGGAACAGCCTCGATCAGACGGTATTGGCGCACTGGCGCAAGCTCACCACATTCCGCGCCCGCCACGTGGCGATTGCGCGTGGCGAACATCGCAAATTGTCCGACGCGCCGTATGCATTTGCGCGGATCACCGGCAATGACCGCATCGTGGCGGTGCCGAAGGCGAAGGGTGAGGTGGTGATTCCGGTGGCCGGCGTGTTCGCCGATGGGGACGTGCTGCGGGATGCGTATTCAGGCGCGAGCGTGAAGGTGGCGGATGGCAAGGCCACGGTGCAGGCGCAGGGGACGGTGTTGTTGGAGGGGGGCGCTAAGCTGAAGTTGGCGATTACGCCTCCGTAGTCCGGACGGCTTGGCCGGCCGGGGCAGCTAGCGTACCAATTCCGGTCGCGGAGCATGTTACGACGCCCCCCGGCCGGCCAAGCCGTCCGGGCTACAGTTGCTTAAGGCGAGAGATGCAAAGAATTGTAGGAGCGAGCTTGCTCGCGATGGCACCGTTTAATTGACCAGTGCTATCGCGAGCAAGCTCGCTCCTACGAGGGGCTACGAGGTTGGGTCGGCGATCAATGCCCGCCGCCACCCGCTGCCGCATTTCCGAACGGCGGTTTGGCACGCCAGACCAGAATGATCAGGAAGAAGAACACCACGCCCACCAGCCAGAACATTTCCTTGGTGGCGAGCATGAAGGCCTGCTGGTTGATCATCGCTTCGATCTGCGCGTAGGCCGCGTTGCCCGGCAGGATGCTTTGCAGCTTGCTCACGTAGTCGGTCGACGCCGGGTTGAAGGCGGTGACGTTCTCCACCAGTCGTGCATGGTGGAAGCTGGCGCGCTGATCCCACATGAACACGATGATGGCGGTGGCGAAGCTACCGGAAATCGTGCGGAAGAAGTTCGACAGGCCGGATGCCGCAGCCAGTTTGTCCGGCGTGATGCCCGACAAGATGATCTGGTTCACCGGAATGAAGAAGCACGCGATACCGATCCCCTGCAGGAAGCGCGGCACGATCACCTGGTTGAAGGCGGTATCCAGATTGAAGCTGGCGAACCAGAACATGGTCGCGCCGAACACCGCGAACGCAATCGACGACACCACGCGCAGGTTGAGCTTCTGGATGTTCTTGCCGATGTAGGGCGACAGGAAGAACGCCAGCACGCCGCCCGGCGCAGTCGCCAGACCTGACCACGTGGCGTTGAAGCCCAGCACCGTCTGCAGCCACAGCGGCAACAGCACCGTACTGCCGAAGAAGCAGAACATCCCCATGCTCAGGATGATCACGCCGTAGCGGAAGTTGCGCGTCTTGAGCAGCGACAGATCGACCACCGGGTGGGCATCGGTCAGTTCCCACGCGACCAGGAACACCAGCGACACCGCCGCGATGATGGATAGCGTGAGAATGAACGGCGAGGTGAACCAGTCCATGTCGTTGCCGTTATCCAGCATCAGTTGCAGGCTGCCGACGCCGACGAACAGCAGCACGAGGCCGACGTAGTCGATCGGTTTGCGCTCCAGCGGCGTTTCGCGGTCTTTCAGGATGCGCCAGGTGACGATGCCCGCCAAGATGCCTACCGGCACGTTGATATAGAAGATCCATGGCCAGCTGTAGTTGTCGGTAATCCAGCCGCCCAGCATCGGGCCGAAGATCGGCGCGACGATCACCGTCATCGACCAGAGTGCGAGCGCCAGTCCTTTCTTGTGCGGTGGATAGGTGTTGAGCAGCAGCGTTTGCGACAGCGGCACCATCGGGCCGGACACGAAACCCTGCATGAAGCGGAAGAACACCAGCTGTTCCAGATTGGTGGCCATGCCGCACAGGGCGGACATCAACGTGAACAGGATCACCGACAGCGTAAAGACCTTGACCTGGCCGAAGCGCTGGGCGAGCCAGCCGGTCAGCGGTACGACGATGGCCGCCGCCAGCCCGTACGAGCTGATGGCCCACGTGCCCTGGTTGGCGCTGGCGCCGAGGTTGCCGGCGATGTGCGGCACCGAGACGTTGACGATGGTGGTATCGAGGATCTCCATGAAGGTGGAGAACGCCAGCGCCACGGTCAGCAGCGCCAGCTTGCCATCCACGATGGGCGCTGGGGCGGCCTTGGGGACGGAGTCCATTGAGGCGACTTCGGACATTTAATTGATGCTCCAGTGCTGAGCCGTTAACAAAATCCAGCACATAGGATGGGTTGAGCGGAGCGATACCCATCACTCTCCGTCATCGGAAACGATGGGTATCGCTCCGCTCAACCCATCCTGCGTGCTCGCAAGCAAAGACGATTACTTGCGGTTGCCTGCGTTCTTGGCGATCACACCGTCGGCAATGGCTTCGGCTTCCGCCAGCGGCTGGTTGAAGGCCTGGGTTGCGATGATCGAATCCTTGTTCGGGTTCGATGCCAGCACCGGGCCGTTGCGATCGTGCGTATCGACCGTCACGACGGTCGACAGACCAATGCGCAGCGGGTGTTCACCCAGTTGCTTCGGATCGAGCGAAATACGCACCGGTACGCGCTGCACCACCTTGATCCAGTTACCGGTGGCGTTTTGCGCCGGCAACAGCGAGAACGCCGAACCGGTACCGGCCGACAGACCCACCACCTTGCCGGTGTACTCGACCTTGCTGCCGTACACGTCGGCTTCGACCTTGGCCGGCTGGCCAATGCGGATGTTCTTCAGTTCGGATTCCTTGAAGTTGGCATCCACCCACAATTGGTTGAGTGGCACGATGGACATCAAGGAGTTACCCGGGGCCACGCGCGCGCCGACCTGCACGCTGCGCTTGGCCACCTGGCCGGAGACCGGGGCGACGATGGCGTTGCGGCGGGCAGACAGCCACGCTTGGGCGTAGTTGGCCTTGGCGGCGAGTACGCTCGGGTGGTCAACCAGCTTTACGCCGTCAATGCCTGCGTCAGCCGATTCATATTGCTTCTGGGCCGATTCGAGTGAGGCTTGGGCGCTCGCAACGGCTTGCTTGGCGTGGTCGACGTCTTCTGCCGAGACCGCTTGCTCGGCCAGCAACGGGGCACGGCGGGCGAGGTCGTCCTTGGCTTTTTGCAGGTCGACGTTCTTTTGTGCCAGCACGGATTTGGCTTGGTCGGCGTTGGCGTATTGCTGACGCAGCTGGCGCACGGTTTCGCCCAGCTTGGCTTCGGATTGACGCAGGGCGACTTCGGCATCGGCCGGGTCGAGCTTGATCAGGTCCTGGCCGGCTTGGACGAATTGCGTTTCATCAGCGCGGATCTCGGTCACGGAGCCGTTCACCTGCGAGGTGATGGTGACGGTATTGCCGCCCACGTAGGCGTTGTCGGTCTGTTCGCGCTGGCTCAGCACTTGGGTGTAATAAGCGGCGTAGCCGATGCCGGCGAGGATGAACAGCGCGGCGATGCCCAGCAGGATGGGCTTGCGCTTCGGGTCGGCGGTCGGGGTAGGGGCGGGGGCTCGTTCGGTCGTCATGTGGAATGCTCCAGTACGCAATGTTCGGTGTTTGGTTATGTATTCGGGTCGGGTTTGGTTCAGGTATCTGGACTGGTCACAGCATCAGTCGGCGGCCGGCCGGGTTGCGGCCGGGGCGTGGTAACCGCCGCCCAGTGCCTTGATCAGCGCGATTTCGCTATCCAGTCGGGCCTGCTGCAATTGCAGTGCCGTGTCTTGCTGGGTGGCAACCGCCAGTTGCGCTTGAATCACTGCGCTGCGATCCACCAAACCGATCTTGAGACGGGATTGCGCGGCGGTTTGCAGCGCCTGCGCGCTCTTCTGGCTGTCGGCTTGCGCCTTGATCTGGTTCTCCAGCCCGCGAATCGCGACCGCTTGCTGCGCCACATCGCGCACGGCGTTGACGATGGCCTGGTTGTAATCGGCAATCGCTTCATCCCGCTTGGCGCGTTGCGTGCCGAGCTGGGCGGAGAGACGGCCATTATCGAAGATCGGCAGGCTGATCGATGGCAACAGGCTGGCGGTGTGGCTGGTCCAGTCCAGCAGCTTGCCGGCTTCCAGCGTATCGAAACCGAAACTGCCGCCGATATTGATCTCTGGATAGAACGCGGCCTTGGCCGATTCGATCTTGGACAGCGACGCTTCCACGCGCCAGCGGGCCGCTTGCAGATCAGCACGGCGTGCCAGCAGCTCGAAACCGAGTTCCTTCGGCAGAGCACCATCCTGATTCGGTAGTGGACGCGGTGTGAGGTTGCCCAATGCCTTGGCATCGCCACCGATCAAGGCGCGCAATGCCTCGCGATCCTGGCCGGCCTGGGTTTCAATCGCTGCGATCTGGCGGGCCAGCTGGGCTTGATCGCCCTGCACCGATTCACGCACGGTGATCGGGTCGAGGCCGCGATCGACGCGCTTCTTGCGCAATTCGGACAGCGACGCCTGCAGCTTGGCCTGATTGCGCAGCACATCCAGTCGCGCCCAATCCGCCTGCAACTTGTAATACGTTTGCGCGACCGAAGCGGCCAGACCTTGCTCGGCCTGCGCGGCATCGGCGCGGGTGGCGTTGACTTCGCCGACGGCCCCGGCAATCGCGGCGCGGTGTCTGCCCCAGATGTCGAAGTCGTAGCTGGCCTTGGCGATCAGCTGCGATTCGGTGATCCAGTTGCCACCCAGCGGCGGCGGGAACAGGCCGTTGGCCGAGTAGTAGTGACGGTCATACGCAGCTTCGACGCCGACATTCAAACCATCGTTGGCGTGTTGGCCAGCCAGCGATGCTTGTGCGGTCTTCACGCGGGCAGCGGCGGTGGCGACGCTCGGGCCGTCTTTCAGCGCGGTATCGATCAGCGCGCTGAGTTGCGGATCGTTGTATTGCTCCCACCAGCGGGCAGCCGGCCAGCCTTCACGGGCGAGCTTGATGTCGGCGGCGAGTTGCGCACCCGCGGCATCGCGCTGCGGTTGCGTGCCGGATTCGGACGGGATGATGGCGCAGGCGGACAACAGGATCGCTGCCGCAGCCGTTAGCACCAAGGGCGCACTGAGGCGATAGGCTGTAAGGTTCTTGATCATTGAATTATTCATTTTTTAACCATCTGGATAAAAAAACGGGTCGGGCGGGCTGCGAAATAGCCGGTATCGGTTCAAACAGTCGGGAAGTTGCGCAGGCTACGGGGCGGGCAGGGGGCTCGCAATCAGTCGAATTCGCACAGCACCCGTTTAAGCAGGCTTTCAAGTACGTTTTTCTCGTCCTGGTCGAGCACGTCGAACACCACGTGGCAGCGTTGCCGCAGCAGGGGCAGCAATTGATACACCTCGTCCTCGCCGGCCTTGGCCAGGCGCAAATCGACGCGGCGTCGGTCGTCCTGATTGGGCGTGCGTTCCAACAGGCCCTTGGCGACGAGTTCATCGCAGATGCGGGTGACGTTGGCGCGCGATTCACCGGTGGCTTCCGCCAGTTCGGATGGGTTGAGCGAGCGCTCCGGATCGCCGAACAGCATCATCAGCGCCTGGAAGCTCACCGAGTTCAGCTCGTATTCACGCAGCGCTTCGTTCATCCGGCTGTGTAGGCCGGCGTAAACGTGCTTGACCAAATGCACTAGCAACACGTTTTGCTTGTTGCTGCCTGGCATGCGTCCGCAAACCCGGTTGATCTTTTCTTCAACCGGCTGGAAGCTTTCTGGGGTGGTGGTGATCTTGTTCATGACGGAATAATACATTTTGTAATTATCAATTTGCAACATGCTTTTTCTGCCGTTCGTCGCCAAGGGCTGGCGAAAGTGTTTTATGCCTCGTGAGTACTCACGCTGAGACCGGGTATTGCTGGGGCGTGGGTAAAGCGGGGCACCGGTATGCTCAAACGCGATTCATTCCACATAAAAAGCCCATGTCTGCCCACGTCCAAACCAATGCCAACAACGCTCGCCTCGAGCAACGCACGCTTGCCATCTCGCTCGCCGGCTGTATCAGCATCGCCATCATTGGTGTTGGTTACGGCTTTTACAGCGAATCGAACGCCATCATCCTCGATGGCTTTTTCTCGCTGTTCAGCGTGGTCGGCACCTTGCTCAACCTGCTGACGGCCCGACTGATCACCCGCCCGGACGACGCCCGTTTCCAGTACGGCTACTCGCATCTGGAACCGCTGGTGAACACCATCAACGGCAGCATGATGCTGGCGATCTGCCTGTACGCCTTCATCAATGGCGTCTCTGGTCTGCTCGATGGCGGCCACCAAGTGCAGGTCGACCACGCGATCGCCTATGCCGCCGTCTGCAGCCTGCTGTGCCTGGGCATGTACGCGATGGAGTGTGGCGTGGCGAAGAAGACCGGCTCGCAACTGGTGCGGATCGATGCCAAGGAATGGCTGCTGGATGGCGTGTTCAGCTTCGTCATCCTGATCGGCTTTGCGGTGCTGGCTGCGGCCAGCGATGACTTTCGCGCCAACTGGGGGCGATATGTCGACGGCGTACTGGTCTGCACCATGGCGCTGATCTTGTTGCCGATCCCGTTCGGCATCCTGCGCCGCAACGTGCGCGAGCTGCTGTGGATCGCGCCGGATGAGGCGATCACCGGCAAGCTGGAATCCACCGTGGCACGTATCGCTGCCGAACACGATGTCCGCGACCATTCCACCCACATTGCCAAGAGTGGCCGCAGTTATGTGGTCGAGGTCAACTTCACCACCGGCCCGGATTTCGCTGCGCAATCGGTCGCCGCGCAGGATGCCTTGCGCCAGCAGCTGTGGCGCGAGCTGGATATGCCGTTGGAGCAGATCTGGTTGTCGGTGTGTTTTACGGAGCAGCGGCGGTGGGCGTAGGGAGAGAGTTTGCAGTTATGCGCCTACGGCGCGGTTAAAGGCATTACAGCGGGAATCCGTCCCGCGACCGGGGAAAGGACTTTGTCTCGCCAAAGCCCTCTCCACTCCAAAGGCGACCCCCGCTGGGCGGCTCTGGCTGAACGAAGCAAAGCTTCGCACGCCACAGGCTACCCTCGGTCGGTCGCGAGCCTAAGGTCTCGCGACACTCCCTCGGCGCTTAGCGAAAGGGGAAGAAAAGCCCCAGCGCAACCATCGCGAGAAAAATTGATACAGCTATCTGCCATTGCCTGCTATTTCGTAGGGCGTAATCCCTATAGCTGAGCGAATCAAAGATTCGCACGCGAAAGGGCGTTGCGCCGCATTTAATCTAAATACGCAATACCTGATCTAAAGCCTACCGCAATGGCCGCTGCACCAGCGCCACCACTCCCGCCACCAACGAAAACACCGCCAGCCCCACATAAAGGTGATCGGCCGTAATCAACGTGGCCTGCCGATCAATCTCCGCCGACCATTGCATCAACGTCTGGCCGAATTGCCCGCCCGTCGCTAGCGTATCCAGCGTGGCATGGTCAAAGCGGCTGACCAGATCGGTACGCGCTTGCGCCACGCCGGACTGCAGCATCAGGCTGCTCATGCCGGTACCAAACGCAGTACCCAATTCCCGCATGATGTTCTTCAACTGGTAGGCGTGGGCGAAGTCCTCGTTGTCGAAATCGAGGTACGTCATCGTCGCCACCTGCAGCATGATCAGCACCGGCGTCAGCCCCTGGATCACGATTGCGGGTAGCAGCAGGTTGGTCGATGCGCCGGGCATGGCGCTGGTGCTCAGCGATGCGCAGGCAACGGCCAGCAGCAGAAAGCCGATGCCGATGACGCGCCGTTTGCGGAACAGGTGCGGCATCCAGATGTTGTAGGCCACCAAAGCCCCCAGCGTTGCCAGCCCACCCCACAGCATCAGCTCCCCGGTGGTCAGGAAATTGAAGCCCAGACCTGCTTGCAGGTAGCTGGGCAGCAGCGTATTCCAGAAGCCGCTGATGCCATAAAAAATGGTGTAGAAGCCGAGCCCGACCAGATAGCGGCGGCTGACCAGCCGGCGGGCGTCCAGCCACGGGTCCGGGTAGTTGTGCAGACGGGCGGCGATGAAGGCGACGATGCCGACCCCGATCAGCAAGATGGGGATCAAGCTGCTTTCCGCGCCGGGCTGCAGATAGCGGAAATCCTGCAGCACGTGCATCAGCAACAGGCTACCGATACCCAGCGCCAGCGCGGCCGGCCAATCCAGATGGCCCATGCGCGATGGCTCCGCGGCATCTGCGCCGACGCGGCGAGGATAGACCACGAACACCAAGGCGAATACCGGCAGCGTCAGCAGCGCTTGCAGCCAGAAGATGCTGCGCCAGCTGGCCCATTCAACCACTTGGGCCGACAGCCACGGTGCGATGGCGAGCAAGCCGAAACTGCCGAAACCGAAGCCCCAGAACAGCCGGGGGCGTTCGGTGGGTTTGGTCACCAGCTGGATCAGCACGCGGGAGGCGGTAAACAGGCCGCCGCCACCCAAACCCTGCACGATGCGCGCCCCAACCAGCATCCAGATGTCATTGGCTTGTGAACAGCCGAGTGCGCCGAGGAAATACAGCAGCAGCGCCGCCAGCGTGTATTTGCGGTAGCTGGTGTAGTGCGCAGCCCGGCCGATCACGAGGTTGGCGACGATGGCCGCTGCCGCATAGCCGCTGATCGCCCACAGATATTCCTCCGGCGCGGCATGCACACCGCCGCGGATGTGCGCGCCGGCAATGCCAATCATGGCGGAGGCGATGAAATCCAGACCGGTGACCAGCCCGGCGGCCAAGCCAAAGAGCCAGACTTGAGCGACACCCATTTCCGGGTGTTTGGCGAGCAGCGGCGCAGGCGATGCGGCTGGCAGTGAATGGGAGGGCGAAATGGCGGGCGAAGAGTTCATCGCCGCACGGTATATTGTATGGATTGGTGGATAAACTGCCTTTTCTGGAATGATTGTTCATCCATGAAAACAAAAGACTGGAATGACTGGTATCTGTTCGCCACCGTGGCGCAGCTAGGTAGCTTCACCCGCGCTGCGGAACGGCTGGATGTGCCGAAATCCTCGGTCAGCGTGGCGGTGGCCCGGCTGGAAAAACGCCTCGGTCAGCGCTTGCTGGAACGCAGCACCCGCCGCTTGCGGCTGACCGAAGCCGGTACGCAGCTACTGCGCGAAATCGGCCCGCTGTTTGAACAGCTGGAAGATGTCGCCGACGGCATGACCGCGCAAGGTGATGAGCCGCGAGGCTTGCTGCGCATCGCTGCGCCGTATGAGTTCGGCATGCAGCAGCTGGGTGATGTGGTGTGTGACTTGCTGGCGCGTTATCCGCAGCTGGAAGTCGAAGTGGATGTGATCGCGCGGCAGGTCGATCCGCTGGCGGAGGGCTATGACGTCACCTTTGCCATCACGGCCGAAGCCCTGCCCGATTCGGGCCGCATCGCCAAGCGCGTGTTTACCGTGGAGCGCGGCTTGTTTGCGTCGCCGGCGCTGGTGCGGCGGCTCGGCTTGCCAGCGGGGGTATCGGGCTTGAGCGACTGGCCGCTCATTGCGGCGATGACCGAATCCAGCTGGGGCTTCCAGACGCCCGGCGGCGAGCGCCGCATCGTCAATCTGAACCCGCGTTTACGTACGCCCAACGCCGGTTTGCGCCTGCAAGCCGTGATCGCAGGGCTGGGGGCGAGCATGATTGCCAACAGTTTTTGCGAGGCAGAAGTGCGGGCCGGGCGCCTGCTGCGGTTATTGCCTGAACACACGCCGGATCCATTGAAAATCTACGGCTTCATGCCCGCCCGCCGGCTGACCCCGGCCAAGACCCGCGTGTTCATGGATGCGCTGGAGGCGTGGCTTGGGCCGCGTTGAAAACCGAAAACGTAGATACCGTCTTGCCCGTCAATCACTGAACGCAAAATTGGGCTGGTAGGGCTTCTGTGTTTTGAGTACGCCAAAGCACAGGTGCACCAGCTTGCGCATGGCAGCGCCCAGCGCCGATTTCTTCGCCTTGCCGCGCGCCAGCAGCCGCTCGTAGTGCGCCTTGATGTCCGGGTTGTAGCGGATCGCCACCACCGCCGCCATGTACAGAACAGCCCGCACTCGCGCCGGGCCGGCTTTGGACAGGCGGGACGGCCCCGCCAGTGAACTGCCCGACTGCCGCTCCACCGGCACCAGCCCCAGATAGGCCGCCAACTGCTCGGCTGATCTGAACCGGTAACGGTGCATGAT
>NZ_JONM01000013.1:0-107665 GCF_000711875.1 Andreprevotia chitinilytica DSM 18519 | reverse complement strand
CCGACAAGTGTTACCTATGTCTCCCGGCTGAACACGCAGCGAAGCCCAACACCCACGCAGCGACAAAACAAGACACAAAAAAAGCCGGTCAATCGACCGGCTTTTTGCTGCGCAGCGTTCTGAATTACTTCTCGACGAACGCACGCTCGATCACGTAGTCGCCGGGCATGCCGATGCGCTTGGAGACCTGGAAACCACGGGCATCCAGCAGCTTGCAGGTGTCTTCCAGCATCGCCGGGCTGCCGCACAACATGGCGCGGTCGGTTTCCGGGTTCAGCGGCGGCAGGCCGATGTCTTCGAACAGCTTGCCCGATTCGATCAGGTCGGTCAGGCGGCCCTGATTACGGAATTCTTCGCGCGTTACGGTCGGGTAGTAGATCAGCTTCTTCTTCACTTCTTCGCCGAAGAATTCATTATTCGGCAGCACATTCTCGATGAAGTCGGCATAGGCCAGTTCCGACACGGTACGCACGCCGTGGAACAGCACGATCTTGTCGAATTTCTCGTAGGCTTCCGGGTCCTGGATCAGGCTCATGAACGGCGCCAAGCCAGTACCGGTGGAGAAGTAATACAGGTTCTTGCCCGGCTTCAAATCGGACAGCACCAGCGTGCCAGTGGGCTTCTTGCTGATCTGGATCTCGTCGCCCACCTTCAAGTGCTGCAGGCGGGAGGTCAGCGGGCCGTTTTGCACCTTGATGCTGAAGAATTCCAGATGCTCTTCGTAGTTCGGGCTGGCGATCGAGTAAGCGCGCATCAGCGGCTTGTCGTTGACTTGCAGGCCGATCATCACGAACTGGCCGTTTTCAAAGCGCAGGCCGTCGTTACGAGTGGTCTTGAAGCTGAACAGCGTGTCGTTCCAGTGATGCACCGACAGCACGGTTTCGGTATTGAAGTGACTCATTGCAATTCCTTGATTGAATTCGTTGGTACAGCCGATCCGGTTTTTTGTAGGAGCGAGCTTGCTCGCGATTGGCGACACATCAAATATCGCTATCGCGAGCAAGCTCGCTCCTACATAAAAATCAACCCGCTAAATCGACCTAACCCAATGCCTTGACCAGTGCCGGGATCGTTTCGAACAGATCCGCCACCAGCCCGTAATCGGCCACGTTGAAAATCGGCGCATCCGGATCATGGTTGATCGCGACGATCACCTTGCTGTCCTTGATACCGGCCAAATGCTGCGCCGCGCCGGACACCCCGACGGCGATATAGAGATCAGGCGCAACGATGGTGCCGGTCTGGCCGACTTGCAGATCGTTCGGCGCAAAACCGGCATCGACCGCCGCACGCGTCGCGCCCAACGCGCCGTGCAACTTGTCCGCCAAGGGGCCTAGCACTTCTTCGAAGCGCTCGCCGAGCGAACGGCCGCCGGATACCACTACGGGCGCTTCGCCCAGTTCCGGGCGATCGCCGACATTCTTCTCTTCACTGACCCAACGGGCCGCACCCGTTGCAGCCGGTACGGCAACCGTAGCGATCTCAGCGACTGCTCCACTCACGTTGGCACCAGCAACCGCCGCCTTGAAGCGCGTACCACGCACCGTCAGTACTTGCTTGGGATCCTGGCTCTGAATCGTCAGCAAGGCATTGCCAGCGTAGATGGGGCGCACGTAGGTGTTGTTGGCTTGAATCTCGATCACGTCGGACGGCATGGCCACATCCAGCAATGCCGCCACGCGCGGCAATACGTTCTTGCTGAAATGGCTATGGCCGGCGAGGATCACGTCATACTCGCCAGCGATGCTCAGCACCAAGGCGGCGACATCTTCGGCCAGCGGGTGGGCGAGATGTGCGGCATCTGCACGCAGCACACGGGCCACGCCAGCGACTTGCGCCGCGCTCGCAGCAACGGCAGCGGTATCCGCGCCAACCACGAGCAAATCAACGCCGCCATTGAATGCCTGCGCAGCGGTAACAGCCTGGCGGGATGCGATCTTGAGCTGGTGGCCGTCATGCTCGGCCAGCACCAGAATCTTGCTCATCACAGCACCCCCGCTTCGTTCTTCAGTTTGGCGACGAGCTCTTCGACGCTATTGAGTTTCACGCCAGCGGCGCGGGCTTGCGGCTCGGCAACCGACAGCCGTTTCAGGCGCGGTGTGAAATCGACGCCCAAGTCGGCTGCAGCAATGGTTTCGATCGGCTTTTTCTTGGCCATCATCAGGTTCGGCAATTTGACGAAGCGCGGCTCGTTCAAACGTAAATCGGCAGTAACGACAGCGGGCAGCTTGATCGCCACCGTTTCGATGCCGCCTTCGACTTCACGGGCCACTTCGACTTCGCCATCGGCGATCTTGAGCGTGGAGGCAAACGTAGCCTGACCGATGCCCAGCAAGGCGGCGAGCATCTGGCCGACCTGACCGGCATCGCCGTCGATGGCCTGCTTGCCGACGATCAGCAATTGCGGTGTTTCGCGGTCGGCAATCGCCTTGAGCAACTTGGCGACACCAAGCGGCTGCAATTCAGCGTCGGTTTCAAGCAAAATAGCGCGGTCGGCGCCCATGGCCAGTGCGTGACGCAAGACATCCTGGCTGGCAGCCGTGCCGATGGAGATGGCGACCACTTCGGTCGCCTGACCGGATTCCTTGAGGCGGAGCGCCTCTTCGACGGCGATTTCGTCGAACGGGTTGATGGCCATTTTGACGCCGGCGATATCGACATCCGAGCCATCCGGTTTGACGCTGATCGTCACGTGGTGGTCGACCACCCGCTTGACGGGAACAAGAATTTTCATCGGGAATTCCTGGATTCTGAGGCTAGTTCTCTGATTTGCTGGCAATTTTACGGCCAAGTACAATATCTGTTAAGTCGATTATTTTTATTATTTATATCCGCAAAATATATAAGCGGGTTCGGGTTTTGAATAAGGGGTACGCAATGGAACGCGATGTAATGACTTACGACGTGCTGATCGTCGGCGCCGGCCCGGCCGGCTTGGCGGCAGCGATCCGGCTTAAACAGCTCGCCGGCGAGGCAAATCGCGAAATCTCCGTCTGCGTATTGGAAAAAGCCGCCGAAGTCGGCGCGCACATTTTATCGGGTGCGGTCATCGATCCGATTGCGATCAACGAACTCTTCCCGGATTGGCGCGAACGCGGTGCGCCGCTCAATACCGTCGCAACTCACGACGCCTTCATGATCCTTGATGAAGGCCAGGGATTCGGCATTCCAGAAGTATTACAACCGCGCATTCTGCGCAACGCGGGCAATTATATCGCGAGTCTGGGCGAAGTCTGCCGCTGGCTGGGCGAACAAGCTGAAGCGCTGGGCGTGGAAATCTACCCCGGCTTCACCGCCGCCGCCCCGCTGTACAACGAGCACGGCGCGCTCAAGGGCGTGATCACCGGTGACATGGGCCGCGATAAAGACGGCAACGAAACCGCCCAATTCACCCAAGGCATCGAAATCCACGCCGCCTACACGCTGGTCGCCGAAGGCACGCGCGGCTCGCTCATCGGCCAGCTGGAACCGCATTTCGGCCTGCGCGCCAATTCCGATCCGCAGAAATACGGCATCGGCCTGAAGGAAGTCTGGCGCGTCGACCCGGCCAAGCACCAACCGGGCCTCGTGCAACACACGCTGGGCTGGCCACTCGCCAACGATACCGGCGGCGGTTCCTTCCTGTATCACTACGGCGAAAACCTCGTCTCGATCGGCTTCGTGCTGCATCTGGACTACAGCAACCCTTATTTATCGCCGTTCGAAGAATTCCAGCGCTTCAAGACCCACCCGAGAATCCGCCCACTACTAGAAGGCGGCAAGCGCCTTTCCTACGGCGCACGGGCGATTACCGAGGGCGGCGTGCAATCGTTGCCCAAGCTGGCCTTCCCGGGCGGCGTGGTCCTCGGATGCGCCGCCGGCATGGTCAACGTGCCGCGTATCAAGGGCAGCCACAATGCGATGAAGTCCGGCATGTTGGCGGCGGAAGCGGCCTTCGAGGCCATCGCCGCGGGTCGCAGCAACGATGA
This sequence comes from Andreprevotia chitinilytica DSM 18519, assembly GCF_000711875.1. GTDB lineage: Bacteria > Pseudomonadota > Gammaproteobacteria > Burkholderiales > Chitinibacteraceae > Andreprevotia > Andreprevotia chitinilytica. Next base: position 103,697 of record NZ_JONM01000013.1, on the reverse strand, counting down.
ACTCGTCGCCTACCCGCAAAAGCTGCAAGCCTCGTGGGTATGGCAAGACCTCGATACCGTGCGCAACGCCAAGCCGATGCTGTCACGCTTCGGCACCCTCGTCGGCACCATGCTCACCGGCACCGAACTCTGGCTGGCCCAGCTCGGCCTGCGCATGCCGTGGACGCTGCGCCACACCAAGCCCGACCACGCCGCACTCAAAGACGCGGCCGCCTGTACGCCCGTGCGTTATCCCAAGCCGGACAACAAGGTGAGCTTCGACCGGCTCAGCTCGGTGGCGCTGTCCAACCTGAGCCACGACGCCAACCAGCCGTGCCACCTGACGCTGAAAGACGCCGCCGTCCCCACCACGGTGAACCTGCCCCGCTTCGCCGGCCCGGAATCGCGCTACTGCCCGGCCGGGGTGTATGAGTTTGTCGAGAAGAGCGGCGAGCAGGTGTTGCAGATCAATGCGCAAAACTGCGTGCATTGCAAAACCTGCGATATCAAAGACCCGACGCAGAATATTGTGTGGGTGACGCCGGAGGGTGGGAGTGGGCCGGTGTATACGGCAATGTGATTTCGGATGTGCAGCAAGCAAAAAAACCGGTCGTTGAAGACCGGTTTTTTGTTTGGGCTCGGAGACCCAACAACCCAGCTTAAGCGCCTAAGGCGCGGATAAAAGCGTTACAGCGCGTTCCGCCGCGCGGGCGGGGAAGGGACTTTGTCTCGCCAAAGCCCCCTCCACCCCAAAGGCGCCCCCCGTTGGGCGGCTCTGGCTGAACGAAGCAAAGCTTCGCACGCCACAGGCTACCCTCGGTCGGTCGCGAGCCTAAGGTCTCGCGACACTCCCTCGGCGCTTAGCGAAAGGGGAGAAAAGCCCGCAGTGCAACCAATGTGGTTATGAACATCAGTCGCTGATTTTGTGCGATGAATGACGCATTACGGTGATCGGTCCCCTCGCCCTCGCGTGCAAGGCTTTAGCCTTGCTCAGCTATTAGTGGGAGAGGGTTAGGGAGAGGGTGGTGAAAAAAAACACGGCCCGCGGTAGTGCCCTCACCCCCAGCCCCTCTCCCGTAAACGGGCGAGGGGAGCAAAACCAAGGCGCGGCGCAACATGAAACGCCGCAGCATCAAACAACGTCACCCTCTCCTTCACAGGAGAGGGCCGGGGAGTAGATGGTTTGCCCCCCTTTCAGCCGCGCCGAGCAAGCAAGGTTGGCGCGGGGGCCTTCGGGGATCGAGTGTCTGAGGGCCTTGGCCCGAGTTTTCGATTCCCGCCCGCGACGGCCTTGCTTGATCGGGAACCCGCAGGGCGCGGATGCAGGGTCGCCTTCTTTGGGTTACTTTTCTTGGCGAGACAAGAAAAGTGACTCGGCATGCGGGACGAACTCCCGCTTGTAACGCCTTTGCCTGCGCCGCAGGCGCTTAACTCCAACACAACAACAAAGCCACCCCTTACCCCAAAAACCCCAAATTCGCCGGCCAACCTGCCCCGGTGAAGTTCGCCAGATTCGGCACCACTGCCGGCAACGCCGCAGGCGGCACGCCAAACCAGTTCGCCAACGTCGCAACGTACTGATCGACAGCCGTCGTCGGAATCCAGCGCCCTTCCGAGGTCGCGTCATCCGCACCGGCCAATGCCAGCTGCGGCATCGTGCCGTAGAACTGTCCACCCTTCACTGCGCCGCCCATCATCAGATGGTGACCGCCCCAAGCGTGGTCCGAGCCGGCGGTGGAGTTCGGCTTCAGCGTGCGAGCGAAGTCGGACATCGTCACGGTCGTGACCGAACTCCCTACGCCCAGCTGATTCATGGCGCTATTGAACGCCGCCAGCGATTGGCCAAGTTGGGCCAGCAATGTCCCCTGCGTGGTCAGTTGGGCAGAGTGCGTGTCGTAACCGCCCTGTGTCACGAAATAGATCTGTCGCGATAAACCCAGCTGCGCCCGAGCTTCGATCAGCATCGCCACGGTTTGGAGCTGGGTTGCGATGTTGCCGGTGATGCCGGTGAACAACGATTTCACCGTCGAGCTGGCGTTGTTGATGATCGGGTTGATCAAGGCGCTATTGGCCAGCGCTGAATTGGCAATTTGCGCTTCGCCAGCCAGCAATTGCGATCCATCCGTCTGGCTGGCCAGCGCTGCCATCGCGGTTTGCAGGTTGGCGTTGCCGTAGTTGAGGCCAAAGGTACTGCCGCTATTGGGCACGGCCAATGGGCGTGTCGATTTGCCGAGCGTAAAGGTGTTGTTACCGCCCAGCGTGATCAGCGGCGGCACCGTGCCAGTACCCGCAGCGACCTGGTCAGCAATCAAGCCGCCCCAGCCCGCACCGGCTACCCCGGCGGCCAGCGTGGTGGCGGTTTGCCATTGCTGCTGCTGGTCGATATGCGAATACATGTTCTGCGGCACTGGCCAGCCAGCCGTCTTGAGCTGCGCCTTGGTCGTCGGCTGCACCAGCGTGCCGACGTTGAACTGCACCGCCAGCTGGCCGGCATTCCAGATCGATTGCAGTGGCGCCAGGCTCGGATGCAGGGCGAATTGCTGCACACCGCCCATCTGCGCGGCGCTCACCGTGGCGGGGTTGGTCAGCGGCACCAGCGTGTTTTGCGCCAGCGCCAACGGGCCGCGGATGGCGGCGTAGTTGGTATACGCGGTGGTGTCGTACGGCACGATCATGTTGTTGCCATCGTTGCCGCCGAACAGGAACACGCAAACGATGGCCTTGTAATCGCTGCCGCCGGCCGCCAATGCACGCATCAGCGAGAACTGGCCCAATGTGGCAGCCAAGCCAACGCTGCCTGCCCCTTTGAGAAAACTGCGACGGTTCATGTTCAGCGCTCCACTTGGTATAGCGGCGAGGTGGCAATCAGGTAAGCCACGGTTTTGGCCGGCAAGGCCGGGTCGCTCTTGATGCTGGCCGGGGTCAGTGCCGTCACCGCGTTGACGATGGCGGTGCGTGCGCCGGCCGGCAGCTGGCCATGCAGCAGACGATCAGCGATCTGGTCGGTGAGCGTGCCGGCATCGGTCACACTGGCGTAGCCGGTGAGGTCGAGGTGCGTGCCGATCGCATTGGCTACACTGGCATCCGCGTTCGCGCCCCCCCGGAACACGATCTGCGAGATGAAGTTCATCCGCCCGAGCGCGCTGCTGGTGTCGAGGATGGAGAACTCCGGCCCGGTGATCGTCGTGCCCGGCACCAGATAGCTGGGCGGGTAGAAGTTGAATACCGATGGCGAGGCGTAAACGCCTTGGCCGAGATTTTGCGAAATACCCCGCGTGTACACGCCGTCGGTGGTCGCACCCATGCTGCGCAGGAAGCCGGCCAGATACAGCGCCGGTTCGCGCAACCGGCCGTAGCCGGCCGCAGTCTTGCTGTCGCCACGTGCTTCGGAATCCAGCAGGATCGCCCGCACCACCGCCTGCATGTCGCCGCGCACGCCCTTGCCGTTGTTGTTGAATACCGCCGCCACCCGCTGCACATAGGCCGGGCTCGGGCTGCCGGTGACCAGCTTCTGGATCAGCTGCTTGCCCACAAAGGGGCCGACATTCGGGTGATTGAAGATGATGTCCAGCGCGCCATTCAGGTCTTGCTGTGCGTTCTGCCCGGCCGGCAATACCTGGCCATCCAGCAGCGTTTTGGCATTGGTGTCGTGGTGGGCATCAAATTGCACCATCTGGCCGGCGTGGTTGAGCGGGTTGGTCCATTTCGACGCGGCACCGGCCACCGGCGGGTAAGTCCAGCCGGTAAAGGCCCGCGCCAGGCTGGTCACTTCGGTCTGGCCGTAGGTGGGAATCGGCTTGCCGTTGGCATCGGTCTGCACCGAGCCATCGAGGTTGAGCTTGGAGAGGCCGATGGTAAACAGCTGCAGCAGCTCGCGCGCGTAGTTTTCGTTGGCCTGGATGCCCTTGGCCGGGTTCGGTTTGTCGTTGTTCACCATGTCCAGCCAGTCGCCCATGGTCGGGTGCAGCGTGAACTTGGTCAGCAGATCGCGGAAGTTGCCGAAGGCGTTGTCCAGCAGCATCTGCTGATAATCAGCCTGCGCATACGCTTCATAACCGCTGGTGACGATGATTTGCGACAAAGCGAACGCCACGCGTTGCCGCAGCTGATCCTTGCCGCTTTGCGCGTTGGCAAAGAACTGCCGCTGCACCTGGAACACGCCGTAGTAATCGCGCCCGCAGTTTTGCAGCATCAGATTGTTGGCCGCATGGGCGACGACGTTCGGATCAGTCTGACAACCGCCCCCGCCATTGCCGACCACATAGAAATAGCCGGGATAGCCGCTGCTCGGCGTGACGAACTGGTTGCTGATCCAGCCCGAGAAGCCTTGGCTTTGCACGGCGGCGACATCGGCATCGGTCGGGCCGAAGGCGGCTTGCTCCAGGAAGCGCTGCGTATCGGCGCGGGAGGGCGGCGGGCCGGCAGGCACCGAAGTGCTGTTATCGCCGCCACCGCCACCGCCACAAGACGCCAACAGCAGCGCGAGGGTGGTCAGGCCGATGCGCAAGGGGATAGCGGGTGTCACGTTCATGCGGTAGTGCTCCCAATCGATCAGATTCAAGCCGATGCCAAGCGGCTTCCAGGCTGGCTGCAAAGCAGTCCCGAGGCGGGGTCATTGCAGCAAATCGCCTGCAGCTTACACTGCATTAGCAAAAGCAAATATGACGATTTCATCCCCCTTTCAGAGGCTTGGTCAGCATGCGCGGCCCCGCCGCCGACAGATGAGTGGCAAAATAGTTGCACGCTTACTGATCACCCGGTTCTGATGGACAACCCCACCCTCCTCGCCCGTAGCCTTGCTGCCGTCTGGCACCCTTGTACGCAAATGAAACGACACGAAAAACTGCCGCTGATTCCTATCGTGCGCGGCGAGGGGGTGTGGCTGTACGACGCTGACGGCCGCCGTTATATGGATGCCGTATCAAGTTGGTGGGTTAATTTGTTCGGGCACGGTGCGCCGAGCATCAAACAGGCCATCAAGGACCAGCTCGATACGCTGGAGCACGTGATGCTGGCCGGCTTCACCCACGAGCCGGTGGTACGCCTTTCGGAACGCTTGGCCGCACTCACAGGTCTGGGCCACGCGTTTTACGGCTCGGATGGCGCATCGGCGACCGAGATCGCCCTCAAGATGGCCGCGCATTACTGGAAAAACCACGACCGCGCCGAAAAGCACCGCTACGTGTATCTGGAAGGCAGCTATCACGGCGAGACGCTCGGTGCGCTGGCCGTGACCGATGTGCCGGTGTTCCGCACCGCCTATGCCGAACTGATCCAGCCGCATTTCTGCGCCCCCAGCCCGGATTGGCGGCGCGCGGCCGATGGCGAAACCGCAGAAGACGTCGCCCTGCGCGCTGCACGTGGGCTGGAAAAATTGTTGGCCGAGCATCACGGCGAGATTGCAGCCTTGATCGTGGAACCGCTGGTGCAAGGTGCGACCGGCATGGCGATGTATCACCCGATCTATCTGCAGGAAGCACGCCGGCTGTGCGACGCCCACGAAGTACTGTTGATTGCCGACGAGATCGCCGTCGGCTTCGGCCGTACCGGCACGCTGTTCGCCTGCGAGCAAGCCGGCATCCGGCCGGACATCCTGTGTCTGTCCAAAGGCATTACCGGCGGCTTTTTGCCACTGGCAGCCGTTTTGGTGCGCGATGAAATCTACGCCGCGTTCTACGATGAAGATGTGACACGCGGCTTTCTGCATTCGCATTCGTACACCGGCAACCCGCTCGCCTGCGCGGCGGCCAATGCGGTGCTCGATCTGTTCGAACGCGGCGATGTGATTACCGCCAACCGCGCCAAGGCCACACGCTGGAATGTACTGTTCGCGCCACTCAAAGCGCATCCACGCGTGCGCCACTTCCGGCAGTGCGGCATGATCATGGCATTCGACGTGGCGGATGCAGGCAGCGGCTTTGCGCTACGCTTTTTTGAAGCGGCGCTGGCGCATGAATTATTGCTGCGGCCCATCGGCAACACGATCTACGTCATGCCGCCGTATACCTTGACCGACACAGAGGCAGCCCTTTTGGCCGAACGCACGCTGGCGGCGCTAAACGCCGCTTTGGAAACCGACGCGGAAATCCCTGATGTTCCTCTTGCTTAACCTTCCCGACCTCGACCCCCGGCTTGCCGACAGTGTCGAAACCAACCCGAAAAAACTGCGGGACTGGTTGATTGCGCTGCCCATGACCAACGTGATCGAAGCCGGCCGGCTGGTTTACGACGCGCTCTCCGCCTGCAATCGCACCAAGATCGACCCGGACGAACGCTTCAAGTTGCTGGAGCAATACCGCACCACGCTCGATCTGCTGGCTGGCGGCTTCGAGTCGATGTACACCACGCATGGCCTGCCGATGAAAGAAAGCGCCCGCCAGGTCGCCAATCTGGCGCGGACGCTCTGGCAGGAACTCTCGGTCGGCTACAAGCGCGCGCTGATCGACAAGGTGGAAAAACGCAGCCTGTTCGGCTCCAACAAGCTCACCAGCCAGCTAATCCAGATCGTGCTATTGCTGCATTACCGCGTGCTCAAGCTGTGCAGCCGCATCTATACCGCGCTGCCGGAAGGCGTATGGCAGGAATCGCACCAGCTGTTCCGCTACGCCGCCGAAAACAAGTTGCTGGAAGAGCCGGAAGAAGAGCTGACCATCTCGCATCAGTACAAGCGGCTGTTGATGCTCGCCCTGGCTGACCCGATGCGCTATGCGCCGTCCGAGCTCGACAAGGTGATCGAGCTGACCGACAACTACGCCAGCCTGATCAAGTTTCAGGCCGTCACCCAGCTGAGCAGCACCGCCGGCTTCTTTCTGGTGCGGCTCGATGCGGACGAAGGCCCCAGTTTCGTAGGCGCACGCACGGCCGACGATTACAACGGCCTGGCGATGCTGATCGATACCATCGAGCTGGGTAAAAAGCTGCTCCGCTCGCTCGCGTCGCTCGAACAAAAAGTGCCACAAGCGCAGGATCGGCTCAAAGCCTTGATGTGGCTGGAGCTGCTGCGCCGCGTCTCCCGGCAATGGACCATCGCCCCCAAGCGCCTGTTCAACCGGATGCAGACCGACAGCGAAATCGAGATTTGCCTCGGGCTCGCCGTCAGTGCGCAATGTGCCGGCATGGAATCGCTCGACCCCAGCAGCAGCGCCGAACCAGCCTCCCCCGAAGGCGTGCGCTGGCGCATCCTCAACGAAAGCCCCGGCGGCTATGCGGTGCAAACCCAAGGCGCGCCCACCGAACGCGTGCGGGCCGGCGAAATCGTCGCCATCCGCCCGGTATACAGCGAAGACTGGATGGTGGCTTCCGTACGCTGGCTGCAGCAGGCAGACGAATCGCGGATAGAAATGGGCCTGCAAGTCATGAGCGCCCGCGCCCAAGGCGTACTGCTGAAACCAACGATCGGCACGCAAGACTCGCGTTATCAGCCTGCCCTGTTGCTGCCGGAAATCACTGCCCTCAACCAACCCTCGCAAATCGCCGCCGCCAAAGGCATGTATTCGCCGTTGCGTGAGCTATCAGTGCTGACACCGGATGGCGAGCTGCTGCTGCGTGCCACCAAGCTGGTCGAGCAGCAGATGGGGTATGACTTGTTTCAGTTTCAGGCGAGTTGAGCACGGGGGATTACGCCCACCTGTAGGGCGGGTTAGCCCTCGCGTGCGAAGCTTGCTTCGCTCGGCTACGGGGCGTAACCCGCCGGGCGACATTGCATTCGTCGCTGCGGCGTAACAACGAATCCCCGCACCGCGTGGGTTACGCTTCTTGCGAGAGGCTAACCCACCCTACGAAGAACGCTCCCCGTAGCCCGGACGGCTTGCCGGCCGGGGTGACTCCGGTTGCGATGCCACCCCGGCCGGCAAGCCGTCCGGGCTACGATGTTGCAGAAGCCCATTGCGGCACGGTCAACGCCCCTCATCCAGCATCGCCAACTGCCGACCGGTGCTATCCAGCCGCTCAACCAGCAAACCGAGAAACGCCCGATCAAAATGCGCCCGCACCGCTTCCGGCGCGGCTTCCAGCGCATCGTTGCGAATCTTCAGCACCACGAGCTTGGTGCGCGCGATCACGCTGGCGGTGCGGATTGGTCGGCCGGGCCGCAAGTAAACCATCTCGCCCAGTGTCACGCCCGCCTTGATGCGCGCCAGTTCCAGCCCGTGCCGTTCCACCGTGACTTCGCCCTCCACCAGCAGATAGAACGATCCGCCCTGCGCGCCTTCGCGAATCAGGTGTTTGCCGGGCGCGAGCTGATGCCAGGAACCCAGGCGCATTACTGTCCATAACAGGTGATCGGGAAAGGGCTGCAGAAAGGGCATGGCCCGCAACAAACCAAACAGCCGCACGTCATCGTTGAACTCTTCGCTGGGCGGCAAGCGATCGACCAGCTTGGCAATGGCGCGGGCGAACTCTTTCCAATCGGCAAAGCGGTCTTGCGGGTTCTTGGCGAGCGCCTTTTTGACCAAGGCATCGACAGCACGGGGCAAGTCGGGCCGCAACGTGGTCGGCGGCAGCGGCTCGTGGTACGTGATCTTGAAGATGGTGGCGAAATCGCTATCCGCCTCGAACGGCAACGCGCCGGTCAGCAGCTGATAGATCACCACCCCGAGCGAGAAGATGTCCGATTGATGAGTGAGCGACTGCTCTTGCACCTGCTCTGGCGACATATAGGCCGGCGAACCGATCAAACCCTTGATCTGGGTGACATCCGATTGCGCGGACAGCACCGTGCCAAAGTCGGTGATCTTGACGGCGTTGTCGCTGCGCAGGATGTTGGCCGGCTTGATATCCCGATGCACCAGCCCGTGCCGTTGCGCGTAATCCAGCGCATCGCAACACTTGAACGCGATATCGAACACTTCGCCCACCGGCAACAATTGCTCAGCGGTGCAGCTGTGCTCCAGCGAACGCCCCTCGACGTATTCCATCACCACATAGGGCACCTCGGCATCCATGTCCGCATCGAGCAGGCTGACGATGTGCGGATGCTTGAGCTGGCCGACGAGGCTGGCTTCGGTACGCATCTGCTGAATCTGACGGCGACGCTTTTCCGGATTGCCCAGATTTTCCGGGCTCAGCTGCTTGACCGCGACTTGCCGGCCCAGAAAGCCGTCGCTGGCGAGGTAGACAATACCGCTCGACCCGCGCCCCAACTCCGCGCTGACTTTGTATTTGCCGATCTGTTTGGGAAGCTCGCTCACCGGGGATTTTCCATTCAATGCGCCAGAGAAATAAATTAAAGACGCGGACAAGAGCCGCTAGAAAAACCCTGCTGGCTAGGCGTGCGAAGCGCAGACAGTACTATTCGTACGGCAAGCGAGCACAACAACGCCAGCAGGGTTTTGCTAGTGGCTCTAAGTATTTATGGCACGCACTCCGGCACTGCCGCACCCACTGCGCGGGCAATTGTCTGCCGCCCGGCAGGTGAAGCCAGCCAGGCTTCCTCTCGCGCATTCACGATCACGCCGGATTCCAGCAGCACCGCCGGCTGGGTAGCGGTTTTCAGCACGATCAAATCGTCGAACCAGTAAATGCCACGCGCTTTGTCCGCCAGCGGCCGGTTCTCGCCGGGAATCGGCTCGGCGTGATGCAGGGAAGGATGCATGCCGGCAGCGAGCAAGGCATCGGCGATCCGGGTCGCACAGGCCAGGCTCGCCTCAGGTTGCGGATTCTTGCGCGAGACAAACAGGGAGTAGCCAGAGAAGCGCTCCGCTTCCTTCAGGTATTGCGGCTGCACCGAATCATGGTGCAGCGACAGAAAGAACGTCGCGCCGACGGCTTGCTTCGTTCGATCCGTGAGCACGTCCCGGTCGCCATCAATGCCGATCAACCGGACCGCCAGCCCGTGATTTTCCAGTTCAGCGGCCACGACCCGGCCCAGCGCCACATTGAAATCGAACTCCTTGCGGCCGGAAGCGCTGATTGCGCCGGGCTTTTTCAGCGAGTGGCCGATATCGAGGGCAATTTCAGCGGCGTTGGCAGCGTTCAAGCCGATCGACATCGCGACGAGGGTCAGCAAGGCAAAACGGGAAATCATGCCATTTCCAAATCAAAAAGATCGCGAAGGCGAGCCGCAGACAGTGCGATTTGCACGGCAAGGCGATACCGACAATGAGATTTTTGATTTGGAGATGGCATCATTTTCGTTTCGCTCGCGGGTGGAATTGGTCGTAACTCTTCATCAGATAATCGACGTCGAGATGGGTATAGACCTGCGTGGTGGAAAGATTGGCATGCCCCAGCAGCTCCTGCACTGCGCGCAAATCCTTGGAAGCCTGCAGCAGATGCGTCGCGCAGCTATGACGCAGCTTGTGCGGATACAGCGGTTCGGTGAGATTGAGCTTGCGGGCAATGCGACGGCAGCGCAGCTGCACGGCACGGGTGCTTAACGGTGCGCCGTTGCGCCCAACGAAAACGGTATTCGCGGTGCGGCTACCGAGTAGTTGCAAGCGCACGGACAACCACGCTTGCAAAGCCCGGATGGCGGCACCGCCAACGGGGACTTGCCGCATCTTGCTGCCTTTGCCCAGCACCCGAGCGAGCCCGGCGTTGAGATCGAGATCAATCAGCAGCAGCCCGACCACCTCGGACACGCGCAAACCGGAGGAATACATCAACTCCACCATCGCGCGGTCGCGTACTTCCAGCACGCCGTCGTCCGGCAGATTGTTCATCAGGCCCAGCGCGGCATCCTTCTCGAAGGTTTGCGGTAGCTTTTGACCACGCTTTGGCGGTCGCACGCCCAGCACCGGGTTGCCCGACCACGCGCAATCGCGTTGCATGATGCGATAGAAGGTACGCCAGCCAGACAACGTGCGGGCAATGCTGCGGGCGTCATAATTGCGGGACTTGAGAATGCGGACGAAGCCGCGGATATGCTTGGGCTTCAGTTCATCCGGCGCGGTATCCGCCGCTTGAGCCAAGGCGGCGAGCTGCTGCAAATCACGCTGATACGCAGTGCGGGTATGCGGACTGGCCGCGCGCTCACCGGTAAGCACCATTTCAAAATGGGCGGCGGCTTGGGTAAAACGGTCGCCCCACGATGGCAACGCATTTGGGTCAGACGGGGCGGGATCAGAAGCGGTGGTCGAACGCGCCGGGCGGCGCGTTCTGACACGCTCAGCGCGCGTCGTCACCATAAGCACCGACCCCTGAGCCGATCGGCACCACGCGGCGAATAGCGGCAGACACCAGATCAGCCAATCGCTGCAGGTAAAGCGTGCCCATATCCGGATAGAAGCGCTCGACGTCGTCGCTCGCCATCACTAACAGGCCAAATGGCTCGTCACCCACACGCAACGCAAACTGGGCGAAGGAGTTGAGCGGGCCGGCATCAAACCAGCCTTGCACTTCGTCCGTGACGTAAGGGCCGCAGTACGGCGAGACCAGATTTTCCGCCAGCTTCTTCGCCGCATCGCCTACCGGACTGAACTCACGCAGGGTCGAATCGCTGTCAAGCCACAGGCGCAGCGCCACTTGCGGCACCTGGAAACGCTCTTTCAGGTGGTATTCCAGCGTGCCGATGATGCCGGCCAAGTCCTGCGCCTGCATCAGATCAACCGACAGCCGATGCAAGCGCTCGGAAATCAGGTCGTTTTCTTCGCCGAACTGCAACAGCTCGGCCAGCCGCATTTCCAGTGCGCGGTTCTTGTCACGCAGCGTGAGCAACTGGCGTTCGGCCAGCGAAATCGCCTGCCCGCGATGTGTATGCGGCACGTAGATTTCGGCGAATTCGTCGGCGTAATCGTCGAAGAACGCCGGGTTGTCCTTGAGCCAGGCAATGATGTCATGCGCTTGCATTTCGTCCCCTACCTCATCCAATTAATTAGAGTTGTATTTCGCCACTGAACACAGTTACTGCCGGGCCGGTCATCAACACCGGGGAGCCGCCACCCGCCCAGGAAATCGTCAGATCCCCACCGTGAGTGGTCACGCGCACGCGTTCGTTCAACAGGCCACGGCGAATGCCCGCAACCACTGCGGCACAAGCACCGGTGCCGCAAGCCAACGTCTCGCCCGCACCGCGTTCGTACACGCGCAGCTTGATCGCATCGCGGCTGACAATCTGCATGAAACCGGCATTCACCTTGCGCGGAAAGCGCAGGTGCTTTTCGATCAGCGGGCCAACGCGCAGCACCAGATCAGTCTCGACATCGGCAACTACTTGTACCGCATGCGGATTACCCATCGAGACAACGGAGATATCGAACGTCTCCTCACCGACCTGCAACGGATAGACCAGTGCCTCGGCATCGGCCACGAAGGGGATTTCCGCTGGTGCAAAACGGGGCGCGCCCATATTGACGGTCACTTCGCCGCTGGCTTCCAGCTTAGGGTAGATCACGCCCTGTGCGGTCTCGACCGCGAGTTCGGTCTTGTCGGTCAAGCCTTGATCGCGGACGAACTTGAGGAAACAGCGCGCGCCGTTGCCGCAGTGTTCAACTTCTTCACCGCTGGAATTGAAGATGCGATAGCGGAAATCATGCGCGGCATCCGCCGCCGGTTCGACCAGCAACAGCTGATCGAAACCGATGCCGAAATGGCGGTCACCGAGCTTTTTGACTGTCTCGGTATCCAGCGCCAATGATTCGCGCACGCCGTCGAGCACGATGAAATCGTTGCCCAGGCCATGCATCTTGGTAAAACGAAGCGTCATTTCACTGCCCGTGGATTGCTATTCGCTACAAGGCTAACCGGCCATGCCGCCCGCATCAAGCGGCACGGTCAATCAGCTGCATCAAGCTTCAAAGCCATTGGGATTGCCCGATTGCCAGCGCCAGCTGTCTTCGCACATTTCCTTGAGGCCCTTTTCGGCCTTCCAACCCAGCAATTCGAACGCCTTTTGCGGATTCGCGTAGCAGGCGGCGATATCGCCGGGACGACGCGCAACAATCTGGTACGGCACCGCTTTGCCAGAGGCTGCTTCGAACGCTTTCACCATATCCAATACCGAATAGCCTTGGCCAGTACCGAGGTTGGTCGTGACCAGACCTGGCCGTGTGCGCAGCTTTTCCAGCGCCTTGACGTGGCCGCGAGCCAGATCGACCACGTGGATATAGTCGCGCACGCCAGTGCCGTCCGGCGTCGGGTAGTCGCTGCCGAACACGCTCAGTTGGGCGCGCTTGCCGACGGCCACTTGGGAGACGAACGGCATCAGGTTGTTGGGGATGCCTTGCGGGTCTTCGCCAATCAGGCCGCTGTCATGCGCGCCAACCGGGTTGAAGTAGCGCAGCAGGGCGAGATCCCAGCTGGCATCGGATTTGTAGAGATCACGCAGCATGTCTTCGATCATCAGCTTGCTGCGGCCATACGGATTGGTGGCGGAAAGCGGGAAGTCTTCAGTGATCGGCACGGTATGCGGATCGCCATACACGGTGGCGCTGGATGAGAACACCAACGACTTCACGCCGGCCGCTTGCATGGCTTCCAACAGGCGCACCGTGCCGACGACGTTGTTGTCGTAGTACTCCAGCGGCTTTTGCACCGATTCACCCACCGCCTTCAGGCCAGCGAAGTGGATAACCGATTCGAACGGGTATTTGGCGAACACCGCGTCGAGCGCGGCACGGTCGCGAATATCACCTTCAGCCACCAGCACCGGTTTGCCGGTGATGCGCTCAAGCCGGTTCAGTACTTCTGGCTTGGCATTGTAGAAATTATCGAAGATCACCGGCGTGAAGCCGGCGGCAAGCAATTCGATATAGGTGTGGGAGCCGATATAGCCGGCGCCGCCGGTCAGCAATACGTGCATGAAGGTGAATCCCTTAAGTCGTTAATCCGCTCCCGAACAGGCGGGAACGGGCAAAAGCTGGGGAGTACAAATGATTCAGGCCAGACCGGTCGATAAATCAATCTGCTGATCGCATGGAGAAATCATCTTTTTTCCTGCCGCCACAGCATGACCAGCGCCACGAGCATGAACAAGACGGTCGGAATCGAGACCACCAAAGGCGGCGGCCAGTTTTTCAGCTCGCCCAGGTAAATGACGATGCGGTTCAAGAAGTGGAACGACAATCCGACGATGATGCCGGCAAAGAGCTTCAAACCGGTGCCACTGCTGCGGCGCTGCGTTTGCGAGAACGGCAAGGCGATCACCAGCATGGAAATACAGGCCAGCGGATAAAACAGCTTGCCCCACAGCGCAAGCTCGTAACGGGAGGTCTTCTGCCGATTGCTCGACAGGTGATCGATGTAGCTGTACAGCGCCCGCGCCGACATCTGCGCCGGTTCGACCAACAACACCGCGAGCATCTCTGGCGAGACTTGCGTCTGCCAGGTCGTTTGCGGCATCGCCTGCACCTTGACGCCGCCATCCTGAGCGGCAAAGCGGGTTTCGCGCGCGCCACGCAACTGCCAGTTGCCCTCGTCGATATAGCTGCCTTCGTCCCCTTCCAGCATGCGGGTCAGCGTCAGGCCGTCGCCGAATTCATAAATGCGGATGCCAAGGATGGTCAGGTCCGGCAGCATTTCGGAGATATTGATGATCTGCTTGCCGTCCTTCACCCACACGCCCGAGCGGAACTCACCGACCAGCATCGCCTTGGTCGCGGATAAGCGGTACTGGTTCGCCATGCGTTTGGCGGCGGGTGCGACGTATTCACCCAAAGCCACGGTCAGCGCGCCGTAGACAATGCCAATCCCCAACAACCACAACAGCAAACGCCGGATCGATACGCCGGATGCACGCATCACAGTCAATTCGGACTGACCGGACAACGCCGCCAGCGCGAAGATGCCGCCGATCAACGCGGCTATCGGCATCAATTCATAGCCGTTGGAGGGAATCTGCAGCAGCACGTAGATCAGTGCATCGATCAGCCGATAACCACCCTTGCCTAGCGACGACAGCTCGGTGATCAAATCGAAAAACGTATACAGACCCAACAGCCCCGCCAGCGTGAACAACACGTAGAGGGTGACTTCGCGGAACAGGTAGCGCGCGAGCAGGCTCATCAACCCATCCTCAACCGGCTACGCCAGACGAAGAGCCCGGCAGTCACGCTGGCCGCGATCAGATGCAAGGGCCACATGCCCAGCCAGACCGGCACGCGGCCGTCGGCAATCCAGGCTTGGTTGATGTTGATGCAGTTGTAGTAGAGGAAGTACAAAACGATCGCAAACAAGAGATTGAAGGCGCGGCCACCGCGGGGGTTGAAGAAGGCCAGCGGAATCGCGGCGAGGGCCAGAATCAATGCCGAGACCGGCAAGGCTACGCGCCATGCCAGCTCCGCCTGCTGTTCCAGATCCTTGCTGCCCAGCAACGCCAATGACGCCATCGCTTGCGTGCCGGGGCTGGATACCGGCCGGTCAGTGGTATCGACTCGTAGCTGCGCGCGCTCGAAACGGAGCGTCTCGAAATCGCGCTGACCGGGCACGCCCTTGTAAGAGCGGCCGTGGCCCAGCCAAAGCCAACGCGTGCCGTCGCTATCCAGAAACAGCCCACCGCGCTCGGCCAGAATCACCGAGATTTCCCGGTCTTTCTTCAATTGCACGAAGACGTTCTGGCCGCTCTTGGCATCGCCAGAGAAATTCTCGACGAAATAAACACGATCCGCCCCGGCCGACTCACGGAACACGCCCGGTGCCACCTGCGTGGTTTCCTGGCGTGCCATCGATTTGTCGCGAAACTCCTGACCGCGCCCCAAAGCCCAAGGCCAGCCGAACAAGGACAACACGGCGATCAGCACCACGATCGGCAGCACGAACTCCAGCACCGGCCGGATGAAATTCTTGATGGAACGGCCGCTGGCGAACCAGATCACCATTTCATGATCGCGCCACAGCCGGGTGAGCACGGCGAGCACACTGATGAACAACATCAGCGACATCAACACCGGCAGATAGCGGATGGCGGCAAAACCCATCATGGCCCAGACCGCACTGGACGCAAGTGCACCCACCGATGCCTCACCCAGCAAACGGACGATCTGGGTGGTGAGCACGAGCAGGAGCAGCACGGCGAAGACGGCGAGCGCCATCCACGACAGCTCCTGAATCAGGCTTTTGCGAAACAGCATAGGAAAAATCGGGTCGGGGGCACGGTTTGACGGAACAAGGGGGCTAGGAAATAATCGGGCGATCGATATCCAAATCTTAATAATCCAAATATCAAACCGGATGAATGCGGCCTTGCAGCCGTGTTTTCAATTCTTCCGCTCACACAATCGGCACATTCAAGCGGCACATGCTCCCGACACCCTGGGAAACATGCTCAGTTCGCCACCCGCGCCAGCACGGAGACCGCCATGGAATTTAGCATAAATCTCACTTCCCCCGAAAAAGCCCAAGCCGATTGCCTCGTGCTTCCCATCGCCGGAAAGAAGCTGCCGACGGCGCTCGCCAAGCTCGACGAAGCCGGCCAGGGCTGGATCTCCGCGCTGCTCGCCTCGGGCGAACTGGCCGAAAAATCGGGCAGCACGCTCGCCACGCACCTGCCGATCGGTAATAAGCCGCAAAAAATCGTGCTGGTTCAGGTCGACAAAGACGTGAATGCCGCCGCCAGCCGCAAGTTGGCCGATACCATCGCCAAGGTGCTGGTCGGCGGCAAATCGATCAGCGCGGCGGTATGGCTGGGCGGGATCAGGGGGGTCGATGCCGGTGCGCTCACCCACGCCATCACCCAATCCATCGTTGCCGAGTCCTACCGCTTTACCGCCTTCAAATCCGAACCCGATCCGGCGCCGCTGCTGGCGCAGATTGCCTACATAGTCGCAAAAAAATCTGATGTGGATACTGCCGAAGCCGGCCTCGCTCGCGGTCTGGCTGTGGGCCACGGCGTGAATTTCGCCCGTGAGCTTGGCAACCTGCCGGGCAACGCCTGCACCCCGACTTATCTCGCCGACGAAGCCGTCAAGCTCGCCCGCCACTACGGCATCAAGGCCGACGTGCTCGAAGCCGCCGATATGGAAAAACTCGGCATGGGCTCCTTGCTATCCGTCGCCAAGGGCTCGGTGCAACCGCCCAAGCTGATCACGCTGGAATACCGCGGCGGTGCCAAGAGCGCCAAGCCGATCGCGTTGGTCGGCAAGGGCATCACCTTCGACTCCGGCGGTATTTCGCTCAAGCCGGGCGAAGGCATGGATGAAATGAAGTACGACATGGGCGGCGCTGCTGCTGTGCTGGGTACTTTCCGCGCCTTGGCTGAACTCGGCCTGCCGATCAACGTCGTCGGCGTGATCCCGACTTGCGAGAACATGCCGGCCGGCAACGCCAGCAAACCGGGTGACGTGGTCAAGTCGATGTCCGGCCAGACCATTGAAATCCTCAACACCGACGCCGAAGGCCGGCTGATCCTGTGCGATGCACTCACCTACACCGCCAAGTTCGAGCCGGAAGTGGTGATCGATCTGGCCACGCTCACCGGCGCGTGCATCATCGCCCTCGGCCACGTGGCATCGGGCCTGTATGCCAACAATGACGCGCTTGCCGATGAGCTGCTCGCCGCTGCCGACGAATCGGGCGACAAGGCATGGCGCATGCCGCTGTGGGACGACTATCAGGAACAGTTGAAATCCAACTTTGCCGACGTCGCCAATATCGGAGGCCGTCCGGCTGGTTCAGTGACAGCAGCGTGCTTCCTGGCCCGCTTCACCAAGGACTACACCTGGGCGCATCTGGATATCGCCGGCACCGCCTGGAAATCCGGCGCAGCCAAGGGCGCAACCGGCCGGCCGGTGCCGCTGCTGGTCGAATACCTCGCCCAGCGCGCCGCCAAGAAAGCGAAGAAGTAAATTCCTACACGCCCAACCGACCCCACAATGGAAGTCACCTTCTACTTCAACGTGAGAAACCGCGAACAAGCGCTGTGCCAGCTGGTTGGCAAGGCGGTTGCGCGCGGCCTCACCTTGAATGTGCTGGCTGGCAGTGAAGCCGCGGCAATGGCGCTGGACCGCCTGCTGTGGGAGCAGCCGCAAATCGGCTTTCTGCCGCATTGCGCGGCGGATGCCGATATTGCGCCGGCGACGCCCGTTGTGGTCGATTACCGCAGCAACAAGCTCACCATCCGCAATGCGCTGTTCAACTGGACGGACGGCATTCCGCCAGACTTCCAGCAATACGAGCGCGTGATCGAAATCGTTGAACAGGACGACGCCCAGCGCACCGCCGCACGCGAGCGTTGGCGGGCCTATCAGGCGCACGGCATCACGCCCGTCGCCGTGGATATGCTCAAGCTCGGCCAAACAACGGGAGGTGCCGCTTGACCAAGCCAGACAACGACGACAGCGTCAGCCCGCTATTCAACAAGATGGATGCGCTGATGGCGCGCCATCGCGGCACGCCCCCTGCCGGTCAGGTGATTCCGGTGTTGACCGACGAAGCGGACGATCACCTCGACCTCGCCCCGTTGCCGCATCACGCGCCCGTGCCCGAAGAGGCCATTCCGGTACTGACCGAGACGGTCGAACCGGGCGCCCTGATGTTCGACCCGAACGACTTTTTCAAACCGCCGCCCCCGGCACCGGCCTACTACGAACCGCCACGCCCGGTGCCAGTTGCGCCCGCTAAAGCCGAATTCCTCGACCTGCCGCTGCTCGATCTCGATGCGCTGGCAGTACAGCCCACCTCCAGCCCGCTCGATGACTGGAGCCTGTTCGACGATTCGGCGGCCGAGGCAGAACATCATCCCGCCGTAGCAAGCCCAGCCGCTGTCGCTGCGCCCATTGAATATTCGGCTTTATCCACCGATGAAGCAGTTACGACCCAGGCCAGCGACGAACTTGAACTTGAGGTAGAGGCAGACGTCGCGACACCGGCCGCGCCAGAACTGCTGGCGCTGGCAGCGGAACCGGTTACGCCAGAGCCGATCGCCGAGCCACCTGTTGAGGTCGAGCTTCAGCTGGAAGCAGCACCGGTAGCCGAAGCGCTCTCCGCGAACGAAGAGCCAGACGAAGAACTGACGATCACTTTCGAAGATGAACCACTCGAACGTGGTGAAGCAATCCGGGAAGAAACGCCACGCAGGGCGAACTTGATTGAGGCATCGCCAGCCCCGGTACCCGTGGATGAGATCGGCAACGAGTCGACTTTGGATATCTCATTTGCCAGTGACGAAGGGTGGGATCTGCGTCTGGATGCCGAGCCGGATACCCCGGAAGTACTAGCAGAAGTACTTCAAGAGCCGGCACATAGCGCTTCGCCTGTCGAGGCGCCCCATCTCGACGACCAAGCGGTAGAAGCACTCACCGCATCGGTAGGCGCGCACTTGGCAGTCGAAATCGCCAGCGAAATCGAACAGCTCACCCGCCAGCATTTCACCGCCCTCGTCAGCACGCTCTACGGCGACACGCTACGCAAGCTGACTGCCGAAATCGCCCAAGAGCTGGATGCCCGACTTGCGCCACGGATTGAACAACTGGTGCGAGACGAGCTGCGGCGGCAGAAGCTGCTCAAATAATCCGCCCTGGGTAAACCGACTTATTCCTCTTCCAGGCGGAAGATGACGGGGACGTTCACAAACGTGGCAATCGGCTTGCCCTGATGCAGGCCAGGCGCAAAGCGCCAGCGCGTCAGCACCGTTTGACGGGCAGTATCGTCGAGCCGCGTATAGCCGCTCGAGCGCTCAATCGACACGCCGTTTACTTTCCCGTCCGCACCAACATCAATCCGCAGGGACACGCTGCCATGCTCGCCACGTGTACGTGATGCGTTCGACATCGCTGGCTTGGGGCCAGCCAACAAACGGGGCACGCCATCCGGCACTGTTCCGGAATCCGTGGCCGCGGCACCAACATTCTCGCCCTTTGCCGGGGCAGCACTCCCAACTACGCCATTGCCGGCAGCACCAGCGGTCGATGGTGCTGCCGTTTGCGCATTTGCAATAGCGGCGCCTGCGACCGCTGGCTCAGCAGAAGTCGTCGCAGGTGCTGCAGATTCCTTGGCAGGTTTCGGATCAGCCGACGCGGCAACATGGTTATCGGAACGGGTATCGCTGTGCGCGACAGCTTCTATTTTGGCCGGAGGAGCCGGCACTGGCTTAGTGACAACGGGTTTTGCAGCGGGAAGTGGCTTTTTCTCAGGCGCTGATTTCTTTTCCGGCGCAGGTGCGGCCGTTTTAGTCACGCCTATTTCGGCCGCAGCGGCGGACGGATGCTCCGGCAGCGAGAGGGTAACGCGCAAGGGCGGTGGTTCGATCGGAACCGGGTTCGCGGCAAATGGCTTTGCCAAGAGTGCGAAGCCATGCAGCAATAAGGAAAAAACCACAGCCAGCCGCACTGCCTTGTGCGCAGTGAGCCAGGGTGCGGCGAGCCGGGGGCTGGTGATGGTACTCATGACGGCTCCTTGGAGACGCTCAGGAATAAAAAAACGGGCATCTTCAGGATGCCCGTTTTCCACCAACTTGACGCTGTCATACTTCCCAAACTGGCCGCACTAATTACCGCACCAATGCACGTGCCTTGGCAGTGACATTGTCGACGGTAAAGCCGAACAGCTTGAACAGCTCACCAGCCGGTGCGGATTCGCCGAAGGTATCCAGACCGACCACATCGCCTTCCAGGCCAACGTACTTGCGCCAGAAGTCGGTGATGCCCGCTTCGACGGCGAGGCGCGGCACACCAGCCGGCAACACGGAAGCCTTGTAGGCGGCATCCTGCTTGTCGAACACATTGGTGGACGGCATCGACACCACGCGAGCGGCAATCCCTTCGGCAGCCAGCGCTTCGGCAGCCTTCACCACCAGATCCAGCTCGGAACCGGTCGCCATCAACACCACTTTCGGGTTGGCCGCGTCGCGCAGCACGTAACCACCCTTCTTGATGTTGGCGATCTGTTCCGGCGTGCGGGTCTGGAATTGCAGGTTCTGACGGCTGAAGATCAGCGTGGACGGCGTCTTCTTCTGCTCGATCGCATCGGCCCAGGCCACCATGGTTTCAACGGTATCGCCCGGACGCCACACGTTCATGTTCGGGATGTAGCGCAGCGTAGCGGTTTGCTCGACGGCTTGGTGCGTCGGGCCGTCTTCGCCCAGACCGATCGAGTCGTGGGTGAATACGAACAGCGTCGGGATCTTCATCAGCGCAGCCATGCGCAACGCGTTGCGGGCGTATTCGCTGAACATCAGGAAGGTCGCGCCATACGGACGCCAGCCGCCATGCAACTGCGCACCGTTCATGATCGCGCTCATGCCGAATTCACGCACGCCGTAGCTGATGTGATTGCCGACGAGTTCGGTGCCTTCACGCTTGAATGGGGTGCTGCCCTTCCAGTTGGTGAATACGGAACCGGTCAAGTCGGCCGAGCCGCCGAGCATTTCCGGCAGATGCGGCACATAGGCGTTCAGCGCGTTCTGGCTGGCCTTGCGGGTCGCGATGGTTTCGGCCTTGCTGTTGGTCTCGGCCACGGCGTCGGCAACGATCTTGCTCCAAGCGGCCGGCAGGTCACCGGCGTTGCGGCGTGTGAATTCAGCGGCCAGTTCCGGGTGAGCGGCGGCGTATTCCTTGAACAGATGGCTCCAATCGCCTTCCCACTTCGCGCCAGCGACTTTCTTATCCCAACCGGCATAGACGTCGGCCGGGATTTCGAATGCCGGGTACGGCCAGCCGATGGCGGCGCGGGTGGCTTCGATTTCAGCGGCACCCAACGGCGAGCCGTGGCTGTCGTGGCTATCGGCCTTATTCGGGCTGCCCTTGCCGATGATGGTCTTGCAGCAGATCAGCGTCGGGCGATCAGTGATGGTCTTGGCTTCGGCAATGGCTTTCGACACCGCTTCAACATTGTGGCCATCGATCGGGCGGATCACGTGCCAGCCGTAGGCTTCGAAACGGCCCGGTGTGTCGTCGGTGAACCAGGGCTCGACGTGGCCATCGATCGAGATGCCGTTGTCGTCCCAGAACGCGATCAGCTTGTTCAGGCCCCAGGTGCCGGCCAGTGCGCACGCTTCGTGGGAGATGCCTTCCATCAGGCAACCGTCGCCAAGGAAGCAGTAGGTGTAATGGTCGACGATGTCGAAACCCGGCTGGTTGAATTCGCGCGCCAGCAGTTTTTCGGCGAGGGCGAAGCCAACCGCGTTGGCGATGCCTTGGCCGAGCGGGCCGGTGGTGGTTTCAATGCCAGGCGCGTAGCCGTATTCCGGGTGGCCCGGCGTCTTGCTGTGCAGTTGACGGAAATTCTTGATGTCGTCGATGGAGACGTCGTAGCCGGTCAGGTGCAGGAGCGCATATTGCAGCATCGAGCCATGACCGTTAGAGAGGATGAAGCGATCGCGGTTGGGCCAGTGCGGGTTTTGCGGGTTGTGCCGGAACGGGCCCTCGCCCCACAGCGCCAGCGCGATCTCGGCCATGCCCATAGGCATGCCGGGGTGGCCGGAGTTGGCTTTCTGGACGGCATCCATCGCAAGAGCGCGGATGGCGTTGGCGAGATCGGTACGCGATGCCATGGGGAATCCTTCTCTAAGAAAATCAAGGAATTGGGAAACAGGGCGGTGCGTCTTTGGCAAGTCCGCACCGATTAAACCCGGAACATTATCCTGAGTCGGCAGGGGCACGACAACAAGGGAAAGTCAGTAAACCGGCTTACGGAATTTCCTGACGCCGCCATCGCAACCATTGGCTTGGGCATCCGCCACCCGGCATTGTGGAAATCCACGCTGTTTGCACTGCCAAGCCTTTGATAGGTTGTGCGGTTTTTCGTCGGCCAGCCATGTCGCTGGCGGAGCCCCCATGCAAGCACATCCAGATTCCCCAGGCGAGGCCGCATCCGGCCTGCACCGCAGCCTGAAAGCCCGCCACCTGACCATGATCGCCATTGGCGGCTCGATCGGCACCGGCCTGTTCGTCGCCTCCGGTGCGACCGTCTCACAAGCCGGCCCCGGCGGCGCGTTGGCGGCCTATGTACTGATCGGGTTGATGGTGTACTTCCTGATGACCAGCCTGGGCGAACTCGCCGCCTATATGCCGGTGGCCGGCTCGTTTTCGACCTACGGCGCAAAGTATGTCGATGAAGGCTTCGGCTTCGCGCTGGGCTGGAACTATTGGTACAACTGGGCGGTGACCATCGCGGTCGAACTCGCCGCCGCGCAACTGGTGATGCGCTACTGGTTCCCAGACGTACCGGGCGTGTATTGGAGCGCCCTCTTCCTCGGCCTGATGTTCCTGCTCAACTGGATTTCCGTAAAAGGCTTTGGCGAGGCGGAATACTGGTTCGCGCTGATCAAGGTCGTGACCGTGATCATCTTCATCGCCGTTGGCCTCGCTATGATCTTCGGCATCCTCAAGGGCGGTGCGCAGCAAAGCTGGAGCAATTTCACCGTGGGCGATGCGCCCTTTGTCGGCGGCTTGCCGGCCATGATTGGCGTGGCGATGATCGCTGGCTTCTCTTTCCAGGGCACCGAGCTGATCGGCGTTGCAGCTGGCGAATCGGAAAACCCGCACGAGACCATTCCACGGGCCGTGAAGCAGGTGTTCTGGCGCATCTTGCTGTTCTACGTGCTGGCGATCTTCCTGATCGGCGTGCTGATTCCCTATACCGACCCGAGCCTGCTGAAGACGGACGTGGGTGATATCGGTGTCTCGCCATTCACGCTGGTGTTCCGCCATGCCGGCTTGGCGTTTGCCGCCGGCTTGATGAACGCGGTCATCCTCACCGCTGTGCTGTCGGCCGGCAACTCCGGCATGTATGCGTCGACACGGATGCTCTACAACCTCGCCACCGAAGGCCGCGCGCCCAAGTGCTTTGCCCAATTGTCGAAATCCGGCGTGCCGCGCAATGCCTTGTATATCACCACCGCCGTCGGCGCTTTGTGCTTCCTCACTTCCTTGTTTGGCAACCAGACGGTTTACCTCTGGCTGCTCAACACCTCAGGCATGACGGGTTTTATCGCCTGGCTTGGCATCGCGATCAGCCATTACCGCTTCCGCAAGGGCTTTATCGCGCAGGGGCATTCGCTGGACGAACTGCCCTACAAATCGAAGTTCTTCCCCTTCGGGCCGATCTTTGCATTTGTACTTTGCCTCGTAATCACGCTCGGCCAGAACTACCAAGCCTTCCTGGCCAACAGGATTGACTGGGTGGGGGTGGCGGCAACATACATCGGCATTCCACTGTTTGCGGCGCTGTGGTTCGGTTATCGCTGGAAACACAAGAGCCGGATCGTGCCTTATGCAGAGATGGATTTTCCGCACGAGACAGCAGTCGATCGCCGCTAATGGCGGCACTCAAAAACCAAGGGATTTCGCGCCTCTGACAGAGATATATCTCATGACAACTCTCTTGCATTCGCCGCTACACTTGTCCAACAAGTAATTACAGAACAAGTAACAAAATAGAAAGAGGATGGCGGAACTACGATGCCTCACATGATCGACATGTGAGGCATCGTCATGAACGCATCCGTAACAAAGGCCGCCCGGCCTTCCCGGCCACGCATCGTCGTAGTGGGTGGCGGCGCAGGCGGGCTGGAGCTGGTCAGCCGCCTGGGCCGCACGCTCGGACGCAGCAAACGCGCAGACATCATCCTGGTGGAGCGCCGCGCCAGCCACATCTGGAAGCCGCTACTGCATGAAGTCGCCACGGGGCTATTGGTGGACGACGGCATCAACTACGCGGCGCACAGCCAGACCCGTCATTATCGCTACGAGCCCGGCGCCGTCACCGGCCTCGATCGCGCCAATCGCACCCTCACTCTCGGGCCCGGACGGCAGCATCGTCTGCAGCGAGCGCACCGTTCCCTACGATCTACTCGTCCTCGCCCTCGGCAGCATCACCAACGACTTCGGTACGCCCGGCGTAGCGCAGCATTGCCACACCCTGAACGACGCCGATGGCGCACAAGCCCTCAATCGCACCCTGATCACCCGCGCCATGGCGGTGGAACTTGGCACGCAGGCACGGCTGTCGATTGCGATCGTCGGCGGCGGTGCAACCGGGGTGGAGCTGGCCGCAGAAATCCATCATGTCATCGGTGAGCTGCGCCATTACGGCGCAAAAGTGGTCGGCGAACAGCTGGATATCGCGGTCATCGATGCGGCGGATCGGCTGCTTTCGACCGGCACGGCGGAGATGTCCGCCCGTGCGGCGCAAACGCGGGAACAGCGTGGTGTGCGCGTGATCCTCAACCGGCGCGTCACCGAAGCCCGTGAAGACGTACTGGTGTTCGACAACGGCGACACCCTCGCCGCCGACATCAAGGTCTGGGCCTCCGGCATCAAAGGGGCCAGCGCCTGCATCACCGACGCACTCCCGGCTGGGAAGCGCGGGCAGTTTCCTGCCGATGCCACGCTACGCAGCATCGACGACCCCAACATTTTCTTGCTCGGCGATTGCGCCGGCTGCACCGATGCCAACGGCCACCCCGTGCCATCGACCGCCCAGGCGGCGCGCCAGCAAGCCATCACTCTCGCCGCCTCCATCGGCCTTTTGCTGGTCGGCAAACCACCCTTGCCTTTCGTCTACCGCGATCGCGGCACCTTGGTATCGCTCGGCAAGGCCAAAGCCGTCGGCAGCGTGGCGGCATTCTGGCGGGCCGATCGTGTCCATGCGGTCGATGGCGCAGCCGCCAAGGGCATGTACGCCTCGCTGTACCGTCTGCATCAGGCCGCGGTGCTGGGCTGGCCGCGCACGCTGGCCGTCATCGCCGCCGATACCGTCTCTCGCGCAGCCAAGCCGAGCGTGAAATTTTACTGATCGCCCCTCCCCGCCCAACCAAGGAGCTCCAAATGGATATCGAATCCGTCCGCAAGAACGCGTTTGCCATGCCGCTGACCAGCCCGGCCTACCCGCCCGGCCCGTATCGCTTCGTCAACCGCGAATTCTTCATCATCACCTACCGCACGGACCGCGACCGCTTGCGCGCAGTGGTGCCGGAGCCGCTGCAAGTGCCTGACGATCCACTGGTGAGCTACGAGTTCATCCGCATGCCGGATTCCACCGGCTTTGGCGATTACACCGAGAGTGGTCAGGTGATTCCGGTCACCTTCGGCGGCAAACCCGGCACCTACACGCTGGCGATGTATCTGGATGACCACCCGCCACTGGCGGGCGGGCGCGAGCTATGGGGCTTTCCGAAGAAGCTCGCCAAGCCGGTACTCGCTACGCACAAGGACACACTGGTCGGCACGCTCGATTACGGCCCGGTGCGGGTTGCCACCGGCACGATGGGCTACAAGCACCGGGCACTGGATCTGGCCGAGCAGCAACGCCGGCTGGAGCTGCCCAACTACCTGCTGAAGATCATTCCCCATGTCGACGGCACCGCCCGCATCTGCGAGCTGGCCCGCAACTACATGGTCGACATCACGATGAAAGGCGCGTGGACCGGCCCGGCCTCGCTGGAGCTGGCCCACCACGCGCTCGCCCCGGTGGCCGAGCTGCCAGTGCTGGAAATCGTCGAAGCCCGCCATCTCGTCGCCGACCTGACCCTGGCCCTCGGCGAAGTTGTTTACGACTATCTCGCCAAGTAATCCCCCGCCCGCAACGCACTCACTACAAGGAACAAGAACATGTCTGACCTCAACGGAAAAGTCGCCGTCGTCACTGGCGCGGCCAGCGGCATCGGCAAGCAAATCGCCCTGACCCTCGCCAAGGCCGGTGCAGCCATCGCCATCGTCGATCTGAACGAAGACGGCGCAAAAGCGGTCGCCACCCAGATCAATAACGCGGGTGGCCGCGCCATTGGCGTGCGCATGGACGTCACTGACGAAACGGCCGTCAACAGCGGCATCGATCGCGTCGTCACCGAACTGGGTTCGGTGGACATTCTGGTCTCCAACGCCGGCATCCAGATCGTCAATCCCATCGAGGATTACTCGTTCGCCGACTGGAAAAAGATGCAGGCCATCCATCTGGACGGCGCATTCCTGACCACCCGTGCTGCCTTGCGCCACATGTACCGGGACAACCGTGGCGGCACGGTGATCTACATGGGCTCGGTGCATTCGCACGAGGGCTCGCCGCTCAAATCCGCTTATGTGACGGCCAAGCACGGCCTGATCGGTTTATCCAAAGTGCTGGCCAAGGAAGGCGCTGCGCATAACGTCCGCTCGCACGTGGTCTGCCCCGGCTTCGTGCGCACGCCACTGGTGGAAAAACAGATTCCCGAGCAAGCCCGCGAGCTGGGCATCAGCGAGGAGGAAGTGATCAAGAAAGTGATGCTGGGCGAGACCGTCGATGGCGTGTTCACCACGGTGGAAGACGTGGCCGAGACGGTGCGCTTTCTGGCGACCTTCCCGAGTGCGGCACTGACCGGGCAGTCGTTTGTGGTGAGCCACGGCTGGTACATGCAGTAAATCGCAGCCGTCCCCCCTCCCTCGCCTTGCTCAGCTACTTAGTGAGGGAGGGGAGCTAGTAATCGGAGAAATCAATGTCCAAGCAACCGCACAAGCAGTCCAGCGCCCGCCACCCCACGCATCACGCTCCCTCCATACCAAAACATCGCCCTCGTCCTGCAAGGCGGTGGTGCGCTCGGCGGGTATCAGGCAGGGGTGTTCGAAGGTCTGGAAGAAGCCGGCATTGCGCCGAACTGGATCGCCGGCGTATCCATCGGCGCCCTCAATACCGCCGTCATCGCCGGCAATGCCCCGGAACACCGGCTGGAGCGGCTGCGCGAGTTCTGGCAGACCGTCTGCCAACCCAGCTTTTCACCCTCGCTGCCCGCCGCGTTTGAAGACGCCCTGTTCAACTGCAGTTTTCACATGCGCAAGTGGCTGACCGACTGGCAGACCATGGATGCCTTTGTGCAGGGGCAACGCGGTTTCTTTCAACCGCGCTGGCCCAGCCCGCCGCCCTCGATGCAAGTCGATCCGCTCGATGCCAGTTATTACGACACCTCGCTGCTCAAGACCACGCTGGAGCGCCTGTGCGATTTCGACCGCATCAACGATGGCAGCCTGCGCGTCTCGGTCGGCGCGACCAATGTACGCACCGGCAATCTTGAGTACTTCGACAACACGGAGCGGCGCTTGCGGGCCGAACACTTCATGGCCTCGGGCGCGCTGCCACCGGGTTTCCCACCCGTGCTGATCGATGGCGAGTACTACTGGGATGGCGGCGTGGTTTCCAACACACCGCTGGCCTATGTATTGCAAGCCACGCCACGTTGCGACACCCTGGCTTTTCAGGTTGACCTCTGGAGTGCACAGGGCACGGTGCCGGATACCATGCTGGGCGTCGCCAGCCGGCAGAAGGACTTGCAGTACTCCAGCCGCACCCGTCTGGTCACCGACTGGCTGGAGCGCTCGCAAGGCGCGCGGCGGCTGGTACGGGAGCTGCTGGATAAAGTCCCGGCCGCCGAACGGCAAGCCAATCACTGGTGCCAGTTGGCGGAGCAGCTGGCCTGCAACAAGCGCTACAACGTCATCCATCTGATCTACAGCGCCAAGGCGCATGAAGGACCGGGCAAGGACATCCTGTTCGGGGCGTCTACCCTACGCGATCACTGGGCCAGCGGGCTGGAGGACATCCGCGAATCGCTCTCGCACCGCGATTGGCTGGCGATGCCGGAGAACGACACCGGTTTTATCACACATGACATTCATCGCAAGACCCCGCGCTGCGTGAAGCTGTAATGGCAGGCCGGCATCCCAAAAAAAAAGCCGGCTTCGCGCCGGCTTTTTGTTTGGGTGATGCAGGGCAGCACCTTACTCCAGCACGTACTTGCCCGGCGCATCATCCAGCTTCGGATGCGCGCGGTTGGAGAGCTTCGGCTTCACTTGCTCACCGGACAAGGGCTGCAGCCATTCGGCCCAACTCGGCCACCACGAGCCGGCGACCTTCTGCTGTTTGGTGCGCCAGGCCTGCCCTGTCTCACCGGCTTTGACATCGCCTTGCCAGTAGCTGCGCTTCGAAGTGGGCAGCGGCGGATTGACGATGCCGAGAATGTGCCCTGAGGTAGACAGCGTATAGGTGATCGGCCCGGTGGCGCGTTCGGTCAGCTTCCAGGTCTGCAGCCAGGGCGCAATATGGTCTTCCTCGGTGCCGACCATGAACAGCGGCGTTTTGATCCGGCCCAGATCGATCAGCTCGCCGGCAATCGTCAGCGCATCTTTTTCGATCAGTTTGTTGTGGAAGTAGAACTCGCGCAGGTAATAGCAGTGCATCTTTTCCGGCATGCGCGTGGTGTCGGTGTTCCAGAACAGCACATCGAATGCGGTCGGTTTTTCGCCGAGCAGGTAGTTGCTGATCCAGTAATTCCACACCAGGCTGTTCGGCCGCAGCATGCGGAAGCTGGCCGCCATTTCGCTACCGCCCAGATAGCCTTTCTGCTTGATCACGCGCTCACAGAACGCCAGCCCTTCTTCATCGAGGAAGACTTCGATATCGCCGGGGCGGGAGAAATCGGTGAGTGCGGTCAGCAGCGTGCTGCTGGCGATCTTGGCCGCGTCGCCCCGCTTGGCAAGCCACGCCAGATAAATCGCGACCAGCGTGCCACCGATGCAGTAGCCGGCCAAATTGACCTTGTCGCTACCGGAGACCGACTTGGCGACTTCAACGATGCGGTCGATGCCGTCAGTCACGTAATCATCGAAGCTCACATCGCGCTCATCTTCGCCAGGATTCTTCCAGCTGGTCATGAACACCGAGAAGCCTTGGTCGGTCAGCCATTTGACCATGCTCTTGCGCTCGTCCAGATCAAGCACGTAATACTTGTTGATCCACGGCGAGACGATCACCAGTGGCACGGCATGCACGGTGGGTGTGGTCGCTTCGTAATGGATCACTTCCAGCAATTTGCCGCGATACACGACAGCGCCCGGCGTGGTCGCCAGATTCTCGCCGACCGTAAACGCATCCATATCGGTCATCGAGATATAGCCACGCTCGACATCCTGCGCATAGCTCTCGAAGCCAAGCCAGATACTGTCGCCGTGGGTGGTCAGCGCCTTGGCGATCGCGGTCGGATTCAGCCAGAAGAAATTGGTCGGCGCGACGGCATTGAGCACTTGCCGCAGCCAGAACGCACTGCGACTGCGCTCCTGATCAGGCAGGCCGGGCGTGGCATAGAGGGAGTCTTGCAGCCAGCGGGTATTGAAGAGATACCACTCCTTGATGCCATCCCAATAGGGCGAATCACGCCAGACCGGGTCGGCAAAACGGACATCGTCCGGGTGGGGCGGGAAGAGGTCGTCGTCCGGTTCGCCGTAAAAGCGTTCGACCACCATGTGCTGCCAGCGCTGGGCGTCGTTGAACCAGATCGAGAGCGTGTTGGAGAGCGCATCGGGATGCAGCAACCAGGCGCGTTGCGCTTTCATGGTGGTGGCCACCAGGCCAAAAGGATCAAGCGCCTGGCGCATTTGGTGCTGCAATTCGGCCAGGCGCGATGCTTGTTGCTCAAAGAATTCAGGGGCGTGCATAGCAGCTCTCAGGTATGCCTAGTTAGAATCAGCTTACGTTGCGACGCAGCAAAACTCAATCCCCAAACTCAATTGGCTAAATCAATGTTTTTGCAGCGATTTCGCGCGTTTCAGCCAGGTCGGCCGGTGAGCCGACATTCGCCCACAAGCCATCAAACGTTTCACCGCTGATTCGCCCTTCCCGAGCAAAGCGGGCCAGGATCGGCCCCAGTTTGGCGATGCCGCCCGCGGCGACTTCCGCCACCAGCGCCGGCTGGCAGACCGCCAGATTGGCATAACACAGCTTGGGGGCGTCGTCGGGTGCGATCAGGCCATCCACCAACGCGAAATCACCATTCGGGTGATAGGGCGGGTTCGGCACCATCACGAGATGCGCCAGCCGGCGCGGCGAATGGCGCATCGCCTGCGCCACGGCCACCAGACGGCCCAGATCATAGTCGGTAAAGATATCGCCGCTTAACAGCAGGAACGGCTCCTCACCCAGCAACGGCAGCGCCTTGGCAATCCCGCCGGCTGTTTCCAGCGCCGTCGTTTCCGGCGAATAAGCGATCTTCACGCCATAGGCGGTGCCGTCACCCAGCGCCGCCTCGATCATGTGGCCAAGCCAGGCATGATTGATGACGACGTCGGTCACGCCCGCCGCCGCCAGCCGTTTCAGATGCCAACCAATCAACGGCGTATCGGCCACATCCAGCAACGGCTTCGGGCAGGTGTCAGTCAGCGGTCGCATCCGTTCGCCACGACCGGCGGCAAGAATCATTGCTTTCATTTGTGTGTGAGGAGTGAGATGAGAGATGTGAGGCGTGGAGCGCAGGTGCGAACTTGGTTTTACCCCTCACACCTCACCCTTCACTCCTCACGCTCCTAAAACGTAAATCCGGTTTCGATCTTTTCGCCATTGAGATCGACCAGCAGTCGGCCCAAGGGAGTGAGCTCGCTGTAGCGCTGACAAACGCTTCTTATATAAGCGAACACGCGCGGGATATCGGCGAGGTAGCGATCCTTGCCGTCACGGTGTTTGAGCCGCGCAAACAGGCCGAGCACCTTCAAGTGGCGCTGCAAGCCTTGCCATTCGAACGCGGCGTAAAAGTCGCTGAAGTCCGCATGCACCGGCACACCGGCGGCGCGGGCTTTTTCCCAGTAGCGGATCGCCAGATCGAGCACGAAACCTTCGTCCCAGGCGATATAGGCGTCACGCAATAGCGAGACGAGGTCATAGCTGACCGGGCCGTTGACGGCGTCCTGGAAGTCCAGCACGGCCAGCTCATCGTTCACCACCATCAGATTGCGCGAGTGGTAGTCGCGGTGCATGAACAACGTCGGCTGCATGAGGTTCTTGGTGATGATCAGTGCGAGCGAGCGCTCCCAAAGGGCGAGCTGCTTTTCATCCAGCGGTTTAGCCAGATGCACGTTGATATACCACTCGCGGCCGATTTCCATTTCCCGGCGCTGGAAGGCGGCATCGAACACTGGCAGATGCTCGAACTTGAGTGCCGCCTGCATCTTGACCAGTACGTCAATCGCCTGCAGATACCACGCCTTGGCGGTCTTTTCGTCATTGAGTAGCGGCGTGAGCTCCTGCGTGCCGAGGTCTTCCAGCAACACATAGCCGCGCGCCAGATCCTGCGCATAGGTCGCTGGCACACGGATGCCGGCGGCTTCGAGTTCGGCACGACGGGCCAGGAAAGGTTGCGCATCGAAAGCAGCCGGATCGGCCTGCATGACGAGGTAGCTGCGATCGGGGTAACTGGCGCGCCAGTAGTGGCGCACGCTGGCATCCGAGCCGCCAGCGGACAGCGTTGTCGGCGCGGTGCCCAGGGTGGATTCGAGCCAGGTGGAAATATCTGCGGAAACGTTCATGGGGCGTAGTCGGAAAAACCGGATAGAATCGCCGGATTCTAAACCGGTTGCCCACAGTTCTGTTGGTGTTGGTCATGCCATCGTCGGGAAAGGGTTACATCCAGTCCCGCAGAAAAGCCAACGTCATCCAACTGATTACCGCATGACTCCCAATCCGCTACCGCCATTTCGTGCCGCCCCGCTCGTGCTCTTGCTCGTCGCCGGGTTCGCCTTCGCCGCTGACGACGACATGCCGATGCGCATCGATGCCGATGAAGTGAACGGCCAATCCGAAGTCGGCGCATCTGCCCGCGGCAACGTGGTACTGGAGCGTGGCGACATGACGGTCGAGTCGGACTGGAGCCGCTACGACACCAAGACCGACCGGCTGGAAGCCGGCGACAACGTCAAGATGACCCGCCAGGGCGACGTCCTCACTGGTCACTCGCTCGACTACTACATCGCCCGCCGCGAAGGCACGCTCACCGATCCGAACTACAGCATCGCGCAAGGACTGGGCCGTGGCGATGCCGTCAAGCTGGTGTTCGAAGGCCCGGACAAATACGAACTGGAGCAAGGCCGCTTCACCACCTGCCCGGCCAACGTGGACGACTGGTATCTGCGCGCCAATGATCTTTCGCTCGACTACGTGACGAATACGGGTATCGCCCGCAACGCGTGGCTCGAATTCAAGGGCGTGCCGCTCCTGTATTCGCCGTGGATGAACTTCCCGCTCAAGGAAGGCCGTCAGACCGGTTTGCTGGCCCCGTCATTCGCCTTCGACAACCGAAACGGCCTGGACATCACCACGCCGCTGTACTGGAACATCGCGCCGAACTACGACGCCACGTTCTACCCCCGCTATCTGGCGCGGCGCGGCATGATGCTCGGCGGCGAATTCCGTTACCTGCAGCCGGAATACAGTGGCCAGCTCAACGCCGCCACCATCAGCGACCGACTGGAAGACCAGGGCCGCTTCGCCCTGAGCTTCAAGCACCAGCAGATCCTCGCCGATCGCCTGACCATGTCGATCGATCTGGAAAAGGTCTCGGACGACAACTACTTCAACGATTTCGGCGATCGCGCTGCCATTGCCGCGCAGACCAACCTGCCGCGACAAGTCCAGTTCAATTACGCCGGCGACAACTGGTCCGGCGCGGCGCTGTGGCAGAAATATCAGACGCTGCAAAGCACCACCAACCCGATCGACATCCCCTACGCGCGCCTGCCGCAGCTCAGTTTTTCGGCCACGCCCAACTGGGTGCAAGGCGTGCAAACGGCAATCAGCGGCGAATTCACCGACTTCACCCACCCGAGCAAAGTCAACGGCTTGCGCACTTGGGTCTACCCGACCGTCGCGATGCCGTTCGTGAACGCATACAGCTTCGTCGTGCCAAAGATCGGCGTTCACGCTACCGACTACCAGCTCAGCAACGCAGACTCCAGCGGCCGGCGCAATGAAACGCGCGTGCTGCCGACCTTCAGCGTCGACTCCGGCCTGTTCTTCGATCGCGATCTCAAGTGGATGGATCAATCGCTCACGCAGACGCTGGAGCCGCGCGCCTACTACGTGTACATCCCGAACAAGGATCAATCGCAGCTGCCGAACTTCGATTCGGCGCTGACCGATTTCTCGTTCGCCCAGATGTTCCGCGAGAACCAGTTCTCCGGGAATGACCGGATCAACGACGCCAACCAGCTCACGCTGGCGCTGACGAGCCGCTTCTACAAGACCGAAACCGGCGACGAACTGTTGCGCGCCACCATCGGCCAGCGCTTCTATTTCAAGCAGCAACGCGTCACGCTCAACACCACCGATGTGGTCAGCGATGCGAAGCAATCCGATCTGTTGCTGTCGTTCGGCGGCCAGTTGTGGCGTAACCTGTACGCCGATTATTCCTTGCAATACAACGTACAGAACAAGGCGACCGGCCGATCCAGCGCAGGTGTGTCATGGCAACCCGAAGCGGGCCACGTGCTGAACCTGCGCTATGCGATGAACCGCAACCTGGGTACCGAGCAAGTCGACTTCTCGGCACAATGGCCGCTCGGGCGTAACTGGTACGGGATTGGCCGCATCAATTACTCACTGGCAGACAGCCGTGCTTTGGAGACGATCGCCGGGCTTGAATATAATGCCGGTTGCTGGGGCCTGCGGCTGGCCGCCCAGCGTTACATCACCAGTAACGGCACCTTCAACACCACGTACTTCGCCTTGCTGGAGCTCGGCGGATTGGGTGGACTGGGCAGCAACCCGATCGATACGTTGCGCCAATCCATCCCTGGCTATACCGATTTCTTTGCCTCGAACATGCGCTAGCCGCTTCGTTTGAATTGCCATTTCCCGTTTCAATTGATTGCAAATAGACCGTTGAAAGACAGGATCACCATGAACATTCAACCCATGCGCGCCCAAGCCCGCCCCCAATCAACGCGGAGCCATAATCTCGCCCGCCTGACCGTCTGCGTTGTCGCCCTGATCAGCCAGCTGTCGTTCGCGGCGGTCGATACGGTCGATCGCATCGTGGCCGTCGTCAATCGGGGCGTGATCACCCAAAACGATCTCGACGCCCGGATCAGCACCATCAAGACCAACCTCGTCCAGCAAAAGATCGCAGCGCCCAGCGATGACGTGCTGCGCCAGCAGGTGCTGGACCGGATGATCAACGAGCAGGTGCAGCTGCAATATGCGACCAGCGTCGGCATCAAGGTGGACGATGCGCAGCTGGAACGTGCCATTGCCCGCATCGCCGAACAGAACCAGTTGTCGGTGCCGGACTTCCGCAAGGCGCTCACCGACCAAGGCAACAACTGGAATGCGTTCCGCGAGGATATCCGCAACGAAATCATCCTCACCCGCCTGCGCGAACGTGAAATCGACGCCAAGATCGTCGTGACCGACAGCGAAATCGACGACGCGCTCAAACTGGCCGCCGGCAAACCGCAGATCGAATTCAATCTGGCCCACATCCTGATCGCGCTGCCGGAAAACGCCAGCCCTGAAGTGATCCAGCAAAAACGCGCCCGGATCACCGCCGCCCGCCAGGAAATCGAGGAAGGCAAGGATTTCGGCTCCGTCGCCGCCAAGTATTCCACCGCGCAAGACGCCACCAGCGGCGGCCAGCTCGGCTGGCGCGCCTCCGGCACCCTGCCGCAAGCATTCGTCGACTTGCTCGACAAGCTCAAACCCGGCCAGCTCACCGAAATCATCCGCAGCCCGGCTGGTTTCCACCTGATGAAGCTGCTCGACAAGCGCACCAAGTCCGATAAGGAAGTGGTCCAGCAAACGCACGCGCGCCACATCCTGATCAAGGTCAACGAGATCACCTCCGATGACGACGCCAAGCGCAAGATCATCCAGCTGCGCGATCGCGTCCAGCGCGGTGCCAAGTTCGAAGATGTCGCCAAGGCCTTCTCGGAAGATGGTAGCGCAACCAAGGGCGGCGATCTGGGTTGGATCAGCCCGGGCGAAACCGTGCCGGAGTTCGAGCAAGCCATGGCCGCACTCGCGCCCAATGAAGTTAGCCAGCCAGTGCGTAGCCCGTTCGGCTACCACTTGATCCAGGTGCTGGGCCGCCGCGAACAGGATGTGACCAAGGAGCACGCCCGCTTCCGCGTCGCTTCCGAAATCAAGCAACGCAAGTCGGACGAGCAGTTCGAAGACTGGGTACGCCAGCTGCGCGACAAGGCCTTCGTCAATATCCGCCTGAAGGATCAGTAATGACCACCCGTCCGGTTCTGGCCATCACCACCGGCGAGCCTGCCGGTGTCGGGCCGGAGCTGGCCGTGCAGGTTGCGGCAGCTGAAGCATCCCGCGCCGAACAGCTGGTACTGATCGGCGACCGTGACTTGCTGGCCGCACGTGCCGCGGCAGTCGGTGTCAGCGCTGACTGGCCCGACTTCGTGGCCGGCAGCGCTGCACCCGTCTCGATCCTGCATATTCCCCTCGCCCACCCGGCAGTTGCCGGCAAGCTCGATCCGGCCAATGCACGCTATGTGCTCGATACGCTCGATGCCGCCATCGATGGCTGTCTGGATGGCGTGTTCGATGCCATGGTCACCGCGCCGATCCACAAGGGCGTGATCAACGACGGTTGCCCCGGCCAGTTCTTTTCCGGCCACACCGAATACTTGGCCGAGCACACCAATACCCATCAAGTAGTGATGATGCTGGTTGGCGGCGGCTTGCGCGTCGCCCTGGCCACCACGCACCTGCCGCTAGCCGATGTCGCCGCCGCACTCAACGCTGAAAGCCTCGTCACCACGCTCTCGATCCTGCAAGCGGATCTGCAGAGCAAGTTCGGCATCGCCGAGCCACGCATTCTGGTCGCCGGTCTGAATCCGCATGCGGGTGAATCCGGCCATCTTGGCCGCGAAGAAATCGACATCATCGAGCCGGTGCTGGAAAAACTGCGCGCCACGGGCATGCAACTGATCGGCCCATTGCCGGCCGATACGCTGTTCCAGCCCAAATACCTGCAAACCGCCGATGCCGTACTCGCGATGTATCACGACCAGGGCCTGCCGGTGCTCAAGTACGCCAGCTTCGGCCAAGGCGTGAACCTGACCCTCGGCCTGCCCATCATCCGCACCTCGGTCGATCACGGCACCGCACTCGATCTGGCTGGCACGGGCCAAGCCGATGTGGGTAGCCTGCAAGCCGCGCTGACGCTGGCCGCGCAGCTGGCCGTCAATCATCGTGCCGCGGCCTAAGCGTTAAAAGAATTCCGGAATTTCCATGTCCAGCCACATCCCCCGCAAACGCTTCGGCCAGAATTTTCTGCAAGACCAAGGCGTGATCCACGCCATCGTCAGCGAGATCAACCCGCAACCGGGTGATGTGCTGGTCGAAATCGGCCCCGGTCTGGCCGCGCTGACCGAACCGCTGATGAAGCGCGCCGGCAAGCTGCACGTGGTCGAGATCGACCGCGATATCGTGGCGCATCTGTCGGGCAAGTTCTCGCCTGAGCAGCTCATCATTCATCACCAAGACGCGCTCAAGTTCGATTTCGGCACGCTGGCTAACGAGATCGGCAAGGACGGCATCATCCGGCTCGCCGGCAATCTGCCGTACAACATTTCCACGCCGCTGCTGTTCCACCTCGCCAGCTTCGGCGCGGCGATTTCCGACATGCACTTCATGCTGCAAAAGGAAGTCGTCGATCGCATGGTGGCCGACCCCGGCACGACCGACTACGGCCGGCTCTCGGTCATGCTACAGGTGCGCTTCAACATGGAACGCGTGCTCGACGTGCCGCCGGAAGCGTTCTACCCGCCGCCCAAGGTCGATTCAGCCGTGGTACGGATGGTGCCGTGGCCGACCCCGCCCTGGCCGGTGACGGATCTGGTACGGATGGAAAAACTCGTCCTCACCGCCTTTGGTCAGCGCCGCAAAACGTTGCGCAATAACGTCAAAGGCATCCTCACCGATGCCGAGCTGGAGCAACTCGGCATCGACCCCGGTTGCCGGCCGGAAAACGTGACTGTGGCGCAATACGTGGTGCTGGCGAACTTCCTGTCGGCTAACGGTCGCTAACCGTATCCATCCGTTCGTCAGCCCAAGCTTTCCTTACGGGTTTTCCCCGCTTGAGGCTATGCTGACGCAACAACCACAATCCGCCCCCATGATGACCGATACCGCCGCCCAACCCATGATCCGCTTCGCCAACGTCAACAAATGGTATGGCCGCGATCACCACGTATTGAAGAACATCACCCTCGAAGTGAAACCCCGCGAGGTGGTGGTGGTATGTGGGCCGTCCGGCTCGGGCAAATCGACGCTGATTCGCACCATCAACCAGCTGGAACCGGTGAACGACGGCGAAATCTGGGTCGGCGACGTGCAAGTCAACAACACCCGCACCAACATCAACCAGCTGCGCGAACACGTCGGTTTCGTGTTCCAGCATTTCAATCTCTACCCGCACCTGTCCGTACTCGAAAACATCACCCTTGCGCCGATCCAGGTGAAGAAGATGAAGAAGGACGAGGCCGAGGCGCGCGCGATGGCGCTGCTGGAAAAAGTCGGCCTGGCGCACAAGAAAGACGCCTATCCGTCCAATCTCTCCGGTGGTCAGCAGCAACGCGTCGCCATTGCTCGCGGTCTGGCGATGCAACCGAAAGTGATGCTGTTCGACGAGCCGACCAGCGCGCTCGATCCGGAAATGATCGGTGAAGTGCTCAAGGTCATGAAAGATCTGGCCGAATCCGGCATGACCATGATGGTCGTCACCCACGAAATGGGCTTCGCCCGCGAAGTGGCGGATCGTGTGTTGTTCCTCGAGCAAGGCGAGATTCTGGAAGATGCGCCACCCAACGACTTCTTCACGCATCCCAAGACCGACCGCGCTCGCAAGTTCCTCAAGCAGGTACTCGCGCCCATGCACGGCTAAGCGAGCCACGAATAAAACCCTGCTGGCGGCGTTGTGCTCGCTTGCCGTACGAATTTGTACTGTCTGCGCTTCGCACGCCTTGCCAGCACCGCTGCGCTGGATTTTCTTCGCGGCCCCCCCGAATCTGACGCCCTCCCCTAAAAAAGGCCGCATCGCTGATGCGGCCTTTTTTATCGCCATTGCCACACTTTTTCCGAACCGCCTGCGGCAAACCGCCATGTCAGTCAGTTCCATGTCATCATCCCGGTAATCCATATGGCATATATATGTAGAGCGGCAATCGAGACCGCCCCCTTCCCTCAACGCGCAATCAAAGAGCGACAAGGAAACCGAGATGGCACAACTGATTTTCTGCAAGGCTTGCGGCAAGCAGCTACACGATAACAACCCGATTTGCCCGCATTGCGGCGCCAATCAGAAGGGCCCCCGTTACAAGAGCAAGGTCGCGGCCGGCTTGCTGGCTATCCTGTTTGGCGGCTTTGGCGTACACCGCTTCTATCTCGGCAAATGGTGGGGGCTGTTCTACCTGTTGTTCTGCTGGACACTCATTCCAGGCCTGATTGCCTTTATCGAGGGCATCGTTTTTCTGTGTGCCGACGATGCGGCCTGGAACGACAAATACAACGAGGGCATTTCCGCCAGCGGCGACTCCGGCCCAGGGCTGATGATCGCGCTCATCGTTGGCGGTCTGTTCATCGGCGTGTTCGTCATCGGTATCCTTGCCGCCATCGCCGTTCCGGCCTACTCCCAATACCAGACCCGCGCCAAACTCCACGAGGTATTGGCCTATGGCAAACAAGCCGACGCCGCAGTGGAAGCGTATTACCTGAAAACCAAGCAGGTGCCGGAATCGCTGGAACAAGCCGGCTTCGCCGTGCCCAAGCCGCTTTCGGTCAGCCAGATCAGCATCAACAAGAACGGCATCTTGACGCTCACGCTGGAGATTGTTGCGCTGAAAGGCCAGTCCTTGCTGCTGATCCCGTCGGTAGGCGACGATGACAAGGTGTCGTGGAAGTGCGCCAGCGACGACATTGCCGAGCAATTCCTCCCGATGGAATGCCGATCGAAAGAGCCGGCACCACCCGCCAAGAACGGATAAATCCCCATGCGCCGGTTGAATAACCGGCGCTTTTTTATCCGCTTCGATCAACGGCAGAATCAACAAGCCGACCGATACACCACCCGTCGGTACAGCCCCGTATAATCAAAAACCTCACTTTGCTGACATAAGGCGAAAACATGGCTCGTCTTGCCGCCGTACTGCATGGCTTCCTGGCAATCCTGCTGGCGATCCTTCGCCCGCTCGGCAAGGCACTGGGATGGTTGGCGCGGCAGTTGTTCGGTGAAGTGAACTGGCAAGCGCCGCGCTGGTTGCAATGGAGTGCCCGCAAGACCTGCCAGGGTGGGCGCTGGCTCAAGGCCAACCCGAAACGCGGTGCCATCGGCGCGCTGATCGTTGCTGCGCTGGCCACCGGCGGCTGGTTCGGCTGGAAGTGGTATCAAAGCCTGCCCAAACCCTTGGTCAGCGAATACACCGTCAAGGCACCGGAAGCGACGCCCTACGACGACAACGGCAAGCCGATCTACCAGCCACTGGTGATCGAATTCAACGAATCGGTCGCGCCGCTCAAGCAGATCGGCCAAGTGGTCAAAACCGGCATCGACATGCAACCGACCTTCGCCGGTGACTGGCGCTGGGACGACGACCGCAAGCTGGTGTTCCGTCCCAAAGGCGATTGGCCGATCGATGCGGAATTCAAGCTGACGCTGGCCAAGCAAGGCTTGTTCGCCCCGGCAGTCAAACTCGACGACTACGAAACCAAGTTCAAAACCGCCCCGTTCACCGCCAAGGTGACCGAGGCCAGCTTCTACCAAGACCCACGTGACGCCAATCTGAAAAAGATGGTCGCCACCATTCACTTCAGCCATCCGGCCGACACGCAAAAGCTCAAGGACGCGATCACGCTCAAGCTGGGTGGTGGCCTCAGTTACCAAGACAGCAGCGCCCCACCGTTCGCACTCAGCTTCGACAAACTCAAGCTCAACGCTTACGTGCATTCGGCCTCACTGAACATTCCGCGTGAAGACACCCAACTCAAGCTGACCGTCGCCAAGGGCATCACGGCAGCGCGTGGCGGCAGCGGCACCACCGATGCCATCGAATCAGCCATCAGCGTGCCGGGCCTCTACAGCCTGCGTTTCGACGGTCTGGCGATGACGCTGGTCGATAACGAGCGCTTCGAGCCGGAGCAAGTACTGGTATTCGGCAGCAACGTCCCCGTATCGGACCAAGCCCTGTCCAACCACGTGCAAGCGTGGCTGCTGCCGGAATTCCACCCGGATACGCCGAAGGAAGAACGCACCGAGCCGACCGCATGGTCGCCGTCGCGCATCGATCAGGCATCGCAAAAGCAGATGCAATCGCTGGCGCTCAAGCCAGTGCCGGGCGCGGATGAATACAACACCCAGCACGGCTACAAGTTCGAAGCACCGGTTGGCCG
The DNA here is from genome assembly GCF_000711875.1 of Andreprevotia chitinilytica DSM 18519. Classification (GTDB taxonomy): domain Bacteria; phylum Pseudomonadota; class Gammaproteobacteria; order Burkholderiales; family Chitinibacteraceae; genus Andreprevotia; species Andreprevotia chitinilytica. Next base: position 62,717 of record NZ_JONM01000013.1, on the reverse strand, counting down.
GTATCTGTTCGTGAAGGTCGATCAGGGCGTGGCTGGCTTTGGCGGCTACCAATCCGGCAAGGAAACCACCGCCGTCATCAAGGTCGCGCCCTATCCGCAAACAGTGAAGCTGCTCAGCCAAGGCGCATTGCTGTCGCTGAATGGCGAGAAGAAAGTCGCCTTCGTTGCTCGCGGGCTGGATGGCGTGCGCATCGAAGTCGGCCGCGTGCTGCCGAACCAGTTGCACCATCTGGTGGATCAGAACCACGGTGATTTCGCCAAACCGGAACTCAGCCAGGAATTCATCGACAGCCTGACCGAGCGCCTGATCGAAACCAAGCCGCTGCCTCCGGGCCAACCCGGCAAGCCGTTCTACGACAGCATCGATCTGGGCAAATACCTGGGCGGCGGCACCGGCGTGCGGCATGGCGTATTCATGCTCAAGCTGACCCCGTTCAACCCCAAGCAGCCCAAGCAATACCACGATGATCCATCCGACAGCCGTTTCGTACTGGTCACCGATCTGGGCATGCTGATCAAGACCGCCAACGACGGCAGCCGCGATGTATTCGTGCAGTCGATCTCCAACGGCATGCCGGTCGCCGACGCCAAGGTAGACGTGATCGGCAAGAACGGCGTGAGCGTGATTTCCGCCACTACCGATGCCACCGGCCGCGCCCGTCTGCCGGCGCTGAAAGACCTCGTGCGCGAAAAAGCACCGCTGATGATCTCCGTGAGCAAGGGCGACGATCTGTCGTTCCTGCCGCTGTTCCGCTACGACCGCGAACTCAACCTGTCGCGCTTCGACATCGGCGGCATCGAGAACGCCGTCTCGGCGCAGCAGCTCTCCGCTTATGTATTTACCGATCGCGGCCTGATCCGGCCGGGCGAAACCGCCCACGTCGGCGTAATTGCCCGTACCGCCAACTGGCAGGGCAGCCTCGCCGGCGTGCCGCTGGAAGTCGAAGTCACCGACCCACGCGGTCTGGCGGTGCTGAAAGACCGCATCAAGCTGTCGCCATCCGGCTTTGAAGGCTCCGATTTCGCCAGCACCGATACCGCCGCCACCGGCAACTATCAAGTCAGCATCTATCTGGTGCGCAACGACAAGCGCGGCGACCAGATCGGCAGCGGCACCTTCAAGGTGCAGGACTTTGAACCGGATCGCATGAAGGTCACCGCTACCTTGTCGAAAGTGCCGAGCGAGGGCTGGATCAAGCCGGACGAAGTGATCGCGCAAGTGCAGGCGATGCAGTTGTTCGGCGCACCGGCTGCGGGCCGCCGCGTGGAAGCAGAAGTTGCGCTCAACCCGGCGATCCCCGCCTTTACCAAGTACCCGGACTATCGTTTCTCCGATCTTGCCAGCCTGCAGGAGCCGTTCCGCGACCAGCTCGCGCCGGCCACGACGGACGACAAGGGCAACGCCACGCTGGCGCTCAACCTGACCCGCTTCGCCCGTGCCACTTACCGTCTGCATCTGACCGCCCGCGTATTCGAAGCCGGCAGCGGTCGCGGCGTGGCGGCGGAAAGCGCGACGCTCGTCTCCAGCGCGCCCTATCTGGTCGGCGTGAAGGCCGACGGCCCGCTCGATTACGTGAACCGGGGCGCCAAGCGTGCCGCCAACTGGATCGCGATCGCGCCGGATCTGAAATCGGTCGCGGCCGACAAGCTGACCAACAATTGGGTCGAGCGGCGTTATGTATCGGTGCTGGTCAAGCAGCCGGACGGCACCTACCGCTACCAATCGCGCCTGAAGGAGATCGTGCGTGATACCAAACCGCTCGATCTGCCGGCCGGCGGCAGCGCCCTGCCCTTGCCGACCGACGAGCCGGGCGACTTCGCCGTGGTGGTCAAAGGCCCGGATGGCGCGGAGCTGAACCGCATCCAGTACACCGTTGCCGGTCAGGCCAATCTGTCCCGCTCGCTGGAACGCAATGCCGAGCTGCAAATCACGCTCGACAAGAAGAGCTACGCGCCGGGCGATACGGTCGAACTCAATATCCGCGCGCCCTACACCGGGGCCGGCCTGATCAGCATCGAGCGCGACCGCGTGTATCAACACGTCTGGTTCAAGGCGGATACCACCAGCTCGATCCAGCACATCACGCTGCCGAAGGATTTCGAAGGCAACGGTTACGTGTCGGTGCAGTTCGTGCGCGATCCGGCCAGCGATGAAGTGTTCATGAGCCCGCTGTCCTATGGCGTGGCACCGTTCGCGGTCAATCTCGATGCCCGCAAGCATCCGCTCAAGCTCGATGCACCGAAGGAAGTGAAACCGGGCCAGAAGATCACCTTCAATCTCACCAGCGACGAACCGGCCCGCGTGGCGCTGGTTGCAGTAGACGAAGGCATCCTGCAAGTGGCCCGCTACAAGACGCCGGACCCGCTGGGCTTCTTCTTCCAGAAGCGCTCGCTCGACGTGAAGACCAGCCAGATCCTCGATCTGATCCTGCCGGAATTCGCCAAGCTGATGCAGGCCGCCGCCCCGGGTGGCGACGGCGAAGGCGCGCTCGGCAAACACCTGAATCCGTTCAAACGCAAACACCAACCGCCGGTGGCGTATTGGTCTGGCGTGGTGGATATGCCAGCCGGTGGCAAGCGCTTTGAATGGACTGCGCCGGACACCTTCAACGGCAAGTTGCGCGTGTTCGCGGTGGCGGTCTCAGCCCAGAAGATCAACGTGCAGGAAACTGCCACGCTGGTGAAGGGCGATCTGATCCTTAGTCCGAACGTACCGCCCGCGGTCACACCGGGCGATGAGTTCACCGTCACCGTCGGCGTATTCAACAACATGAAGGCCAAGGTGGATGTATCGGTGGCGCTGAATGCAGGCAACGGCATCCAGATCATCAAACCGGCCGGCAAGCTCAGCATCGAACCATTGCGCGAAGCCGTCGCCGAGTTCCAGGTACGCGCTACCGATAGCTTGGGCGATACGCAACTGCGCTTCGTCGCCACGGCGGCGGGCAAGTCCGGCAAGGCGGCGGATAGCCTGTCGGTGCGACCAACCGTCGCTTATCGCACGCAAGTGACCGTCGGCAGCTTCACCAGCAGCCCGACCGAGGCGCAGCTCAGCCGAACGCTCTACCCGCAATTCCGCAAGGTGGAAGCAGGCGTGGCCGGCTCGCCGTTGGTGTGGGCGAATGGCCTCGCTGCCTATCTGGATGGCTACGGCTACGGTTGCACCGAGCAACTGGTCAGCAAGGCGATCCCGGCCCTGCTGCTCACGCCGCCAAACGAGCGCGCCGCCGGCAAGCCGCTGCAGGTATTCCAGGCCACGCTGCGCACGCTGCGCGAACGGCAGAACGACGACGGTGGTTTCGGGCTATGGGCAGCCAATCCGATCGTGAGCAAATACGCGTCGATCTACGGCTACCACTATCTGCTGGAAGCCCGCGACCACGGTCTGCCGGTGCCGACCGACCTGCTGCGCAATGGCAAGAACTGGCTGGAACAAGTCGCCAGCGGCGAAAGCGAAGGCTTGGCCGGCGCCCGCGAACGTGCCTACGCCATCTACCTGCTCACCCGCCAAGGCCAGATGACCAGCGGCATGCTGGCGGCACTGCAGCAGGAGCTGAACCAGCGCTACGCGCCGCAATGGCAGCAGGACACCACCGCCAGCTTCCTGGCCGCCAGTTACAAGCTGCTCAAGCAGGATGCGCTGGCCGACAAGGTGATCAAGGGCGTGCCGTGGTTGCTAACCGCCAAGAAACAAGCAGATGGCGATGTCTACGACGACCCGCTCAGCCATGACGCGCTCAAGCTGTATCTGCTGTCGCGTCACTTCCCCGGCCAACGTGCCCCAAGCAATGAAGTCGATGCGATGGGCAAGGCGATCTCCGGCCAGCAATACCAGACCTTCTCCGCCGCCACGACCTTGCTGGCGCTGGATGCCTATGCCGCAGCGGTCAAGGACAACGGCGGCGCGTATACGCTGGCCGAAGTCACGCATGACGGCAAAGCCACGCCGGTGACATTGCCAGCGGGTCCGCTCGGCCGCGCGCCGCTATCGATCTCGGCTTACCGGATCAGAATGGGCAAGGATGGCGCAACACCGGCCTACTACGCGCTCTCTGAATCCGGCTTCGACCGCAACCCGCCGACCGGCGAATTGAAGCAAGGGCTGGAAATCGTGCGCGAGTATGTGAGCCTGGACGGCAAGCCACTGAGCAAGGTGAAGATCGGCGATGAATTCCTCGTCCGTATCCGCCTGCGCGCGACTGAGCGCGATAGCGTCAGCCAAGTCGCGGTGGTCGATCTGCTGCCGGGTGGTGTCGAAGTGGTGCCAGCGCCGCACGATGACAGTGAAGCACAACCGGCAGCGACTGATCCGAATGCAGTTCCGGCTGATGGAGAAGGGGATGGGGAAGGCGGCGGGCAAGCCGAACAACCCACCGCGCCGGCATGGCAACCACCGATTGGCGAGAAGGGCCAGAGCAACTTCGCGCTCGACTACCTGGAGCAGCGTGAAGATCGTCTGGTGCTGTATGGCACGGCCGGCCACGACGCAGCCACCTTCGTCTACCGTCTGCGCGCCACCCACGCCGGCAAATTCAAGACTCCGGCACCGTTTGCCGAGGCGATGTACAACCCGCGCATGCAGGCGCGTGGCGCGGTTGGGTCGTTGGAGATTGTGAAGCCTTGATCGGGATAGTCGCTCCGCTGCCCTACCAACTTCGCATGAACAATCCCCCCCTTTGCGAAGGGGGGCTAGGGGGGATTTCTGCGGCATCTCAACTTGCGATGACGTCGAAATCCCCCTCAATCCCCCTTCAAAAAGGGGGAAGCCGAAACCACCAGCACGATGCATCGCCGCGCACTACTCCGCCAGCGCGAGGAATAAATAGTTACTCCGTTGCGGATAGAAATTTTGAGCAGCCTCTCCGCAGCCCGCCAAGCACTTCAAGCCAATGACGCCCCGCCGTTTCCCTTTCCGGCGTGGCGTGGCGCTAACGTTTGCCATCGCAGTTGCAATGCTCCTTGCCCTCCGCCTCTGGCCGCACGCCCCGCTCTCCGCCGACGTGCCCGGCTCAACTGCCATCCTCGCCCGCGACAGCCAACTGCTGCGGCTGACCCTCGCGGCGGACGAGCATTACCGGCTATGGCTACCGCTAGGCGACATCTCGCCCACACTGAAAGACGCCGTGCAGCTGTACGAAGACCGCTGGTTCTACTGGCACCCAGGTGTGAACCCGGTGGCGCTGGCACGCGCCGCGATCGCCACCTACACCGGCGGCAACCGGCAAGGTGCGTCGACGTTGACCATGCAACTGGCGCGGCTCAAATACCGGCTCGATACACGCACGCCATCCGGCAAGCTCAAACAGATTGCGTTGGCGCTGTGGCTGGAGGCGCGTTACTCCAAGCGCGACATTCTCGACGCCTATCTCAATTTCGCACCCTATGGCCGCAATATCGCCGGGGTTGGCGCGGCCAGCCTGATCTACTTCGGCAAACCCGCCGCGCAGCTCACCCTGCCGGAATCACTCACGTTGGCAGTCATTCCACAATCACCCAGCCGCCGCGCCGGCAGTAGCGCCTCGCTGACGGCAGCACGGAATCGGTTGTTTGCTAACTGGAAAGCCGCCTATTCCGTTTCACCCGCCAACATCCGCCTGATGACCTTGCCCGTACCGGCACGACCGCTGGCCCAGTTACCGTTTCGCGCGCCGCATTTCGTCGAACAAGTCGTCGCCGAGCATCACCCCCGTGGCCCGGTGAAAACCACGCTCGATCAGGGTTTGCAGAACGTGCTGGAACGGCAAATCCGCCAGTACCTCGCGCAAGTCGGCGCACGTGGCATACATAACGCTTCAGCGCTATTGATTGATACCCGCGATATGGGTGTGCGGGCGCTGGTCGGCTCGGCGGATTATTTCGATGGTGATATCGCCGGCCAAGTGAACGGCACCGATGCCAAGCGCAGCCCCGGCTCCACCCTCAAGCCCTTCCTGTACGGGCTGGCGCTGGATCAGGGCTTGATCCACCCACGCAGTATTCTGAAAGACTCGCCGACCGCGTTCGGCCCGTTCCAGCCGGAGAACTTCGATGGTCGTTTCGTTGGTCCGATTGCCGCACAAGATGCACTGATCCGCAGTCGCAACATCCCGGCGGTCTGGCTGGCGGGCAGCCTGAAACGGCCGACGCTGTATGACTTCCTGCGTGATGCCGGCGTAGCACAGCTGAAATCGGAAGAGCACTACGGCCTGGCGCTGACGCTGGGCGGTGGCGAAGTCACGATGCAAGAGCTGGCGACGATGTACGCACTGGTTGCCAACGACGGTGTGCTCAAATCGTTACGCATGCTGGAATCCACACCCAACCAGCCCGGCCCGCGGCTCTTGTCGAGCGAGGCCAGTTTCATCGTGCTGGACATGCTGTCGCAAAACCCACGCCCGGATGGCATCGCGCAGGCACGCTCCCGCCCTTGGTTCACGGCATGGAAAACCGGTACCTCATGGGGCTTTCGCGATGCGTGGACGGCGGGCGTGATCGGCCCCTATGTCTTGGTGGTGTGGCTGGGTAATTTCGACGGCAGCGCCAATCCATCCCTGGTCGGCATCGACATGGCTGCGCCGTTGTTTTTCCGCATTGCCGACGCGCTGATGCTGGCCCGCCCCCGCGAGCCGCAACCGAAGCACCTGCCGCCATCCGATCTGAAACGCGTGGCGGTCTGCGCCGATAGCGGCGACCTGCCCAATGCATGGTGTCCGCGTACCGTGCCAACCTGGTTCATTCCCGGCATCAGCCCGATCAAGGTCAGTACGCTGCACCAGCCGGTGGTCGTCGATAACCGCAGTGGTCGCCCGGCCTGCCCGCCGTTCGATCCGGGCAGCACCCATACCGAGATTTACGAATTCTGGGATAGCGACATGGCACGGCTGTTCCGCGAGGCCGGCATGCCCCGCCGCACGCCGCCACGCGCCGAATGCGACGGCAAGCTCGGCATTACCGACAACCCGCCGCGCATCACCTCCCCGATCAACAACGTGACCTACACCTTGCGTTTGTCGCGCCCGGATGAAACCTTGGCATTGCAAGCAATCGCCGCCGCCGATGCAAAAACGCTGTTCTGGTTCGATAACCAATCCTTGCTCGGTCAGGCCGAACCCAAGACCGGCGGACTGGCATGGCGGCCGACTGGCGGGGGCTGGCATCAGCTGACAGTGGTGGATGATCAAGGCCGCAGCGCCAGCCGCCAGCTGCGGGTGGAAATGCAACCCTGACCGAGTCGGCACGACGTTTGGCGCGATCAACCGTCAATCTACCGACGAACGGCGTAAGTCGTTTCCTATACTTGGCAAGCCAATGCGGATGGAAAGTCCAAGACTGCGGCGCCTTTTTGGGGCGATCGTTGCAAAGCATCAATCCGGCTGAATGATTGAAGCCCCCAAGATTGACGCCGCAAAACGCACCAAAGAGGGGCTTTAGCGCACAAAAACACCGCTGGAAAAACAGATGAAACGTACCCCCCGGTTTGTTTGCTGCATCGCCGCAAACCCGCGAATTTCTTAGGGTTTTCTCTGAGAGAACAGGATGCGGCAGGTGCCTATACTCCGTGGCGTGAATCAAATCCCCCTGGAGACAGCAATGCGCAAAATGTTGACTATCGCGGCGGCACTCGCCACCGCGTTTACCGCAACCGCCCACGCCGAAGAAACACTGACCGGCACGCTGAAAAAGATCAAGGACAGCGGCACCGTCGTCGTCGGCGTGCGCGATGCATCACAACCCTTCTCCTACCTCGTCGGCAACAAATACGTTGGTTACTCTGTCGACCTGTGTAATCAGCTGACCGACCAACTGCAAAAAACCTTGAAGCTCAAGTCGCTCGATGTGGTTTATCAACCGGTGACCTCCAGCACCCGCATTCCGCTGATGCAAAACGGCACCATCGATCTGGAATGCGGCTCCACCACCAACAGCATGGAACGCCAGAAAGCCGTTGCCTTCGGCGTGAACATGTTCTGGGTCGACGTACGCATGGCCGTGAAGAAGAACTCCGGCATCACCAGCCTGACCGATCTGAACGGCAAGGCCGTGGTCACCACCACCGGCACCACCTCCGACCGTTACATCAAGCAAAACGAGAAGGGCAAGAGCCTCGACGTGAAGAACCTGTACGGCAAGGATCACGACGAAAGCTTCCTGATGATGGAAACCGGCCGCGCTTCCGCCTTCGTGATGGACGACGTGCTGCTGTATGGCAAGATCGCAGCCTCCAAGAGCCCGGCCGACTTCGCCGTGGTAGGCGAAACACTGTCATCCGAGCCGTACGGCATCATGCTGCGCAAGGATGATGCGCAATTCAAGAAGTTCGTCGACGACAGCCTGATCAAGATTTACAAGTCCGACGAAATCAACAAGATCTACGCCAAGTGGTTCACCACGCCGATTCCGCCCAAGGGCATCAACATGAACATGCCGATGAGCAACAAGCTCAAGGACGCGTTCGCACACCCGACCGATAAGGGGGTGTGATGACGAGCCTGCACCTGGATTGGGGAATCCTCTTCGAGGAATCCCCGACTGGCGACGGCCCGTACTGGCAACTGCTGTTGACTGGGTTGAAGTGGACACTCGCCACGGCCATGTCCGGCTGGCTGATTGCAGTTGCAGTCGGCGCCGTGGTCGGTGTGATCCGCACTGTGCCGTCCCGCTGGCTGTCATTGCTAGGCGATGCGTACGTGGAAGTGTTCCGCAACATCCCGTTCCTGGTGCAGCTCTTCTTCTGGTTCTTCGTACTGCCGGAACTCTTGCCGGAAGCCGCGGGGAGCTGGATGAAGCAGAGCATGCCGCGGCCGGAGTTCTTCACCGCCGCGGTCGGCCTGGGGCTGTTTACCGCCGCCCGCGTGGCGGAGCAGGTCAAATCCGGCATCCAGAGCTTGCCGCGCGGCCAGCGTAACGCGGGTCTTGCGATGGGTCTGACCCTGACACAGACCTATCGCTACGTGATCCTGCCGATGGCTTTCCGCATCGTCATTCCGCCGCTCACCAGCGAATTCATGAATACCTTCAAGAATTCGGCAGTGGCGTTGGCAATCGGTCTGACTGAGCTGACGTTCCAGATGAAGCAGATGGTCGAGTATTCGAACCAGGTGATCATCACTATTCTCGCTACCACCGTGCTCTACATGGTGCTGGCGATGGCGGTGAACCGCCTGATGGCCTGGATCGAACATAAATCCCGCGTGCCGGGCCTGATTGCCGGGGGTGGGAAATGATCGATTTCAAACTGGTGGCCGATAACAGCGACATTCTGCTGGCCGGCCTGCGCTATTCGCTGGCGTTGACGTGCTCGTCGATGCTGATCGGCATCGTGCTGGGCTGCCTGTTGGCGATGGCGCGGCTTTCCAGCGTCAAATGGTTGTCGCTGGCAGCATCGGCCTATGTGAACCTGTTCCGTTCGGTGCCGCTGGTGCTGGTGATTTTCTGGTTCTACTTCCTGATTCCGTTCTTCGGTTTCAAGGTCGGGCCGGACAAGTCGGTGTTCATCACCTTCGCCATCTTCGAAGCAGCCTACTATTGCGAAATCATCCGCGCCGGCATTCAGTCGATCTCGCGCGGTCAGGTTGGCGCATCGCAAGCCCTGGGCCTGACCTATGTCCAAAGCATGCGTTACATCATCCTGCCGCAAGCGCTGCGCAACATGCTGCCGGTGCTGCTCACGCAAACCGTGGTGCTGTTCCAGGATACGTCGCTGGTGACCATCATCGGCATCAAGGACTTCATGGGCGCCAACGTGGTCACGGCCAGCAACAACGGTGCGCTCAAAGAGATGTACACGTTTGCCGCGCTCGGTTATTTCTGCATCTGCTTCCCGCTGTCGATGCTGCTCAAGCGCTTGCACAAGCGCATCGCCGTACTCCGCTAAGGACCTAATCAATGATTGAAATCAATAACGTCAGCAAGTGGTACGGCGAGTTCCAAGTGTTGACCGACTGCACCACCAAGGTACAAAAAGGCGAGGTAGTCGTTGTTTGCGGCCCGTCCGGTTCGGGCAAATCAACGCTGATCAAATGCGTGAACGGGCTGGAGCCATTCCAGGCTGGCACCATCACTGTCGAAGGCACATCCGTCGGCGATCCCAAGACCAATCTGCCCAAGCTGCGCTCGAAAGTCGGCATGGTGTTCCAGAACTTCGAACTGTTCCCGCACCTCTCGATCACTGAAAACCTGTGCCTGGCGCAGGAGAAGGTGCTCGGACGCGGGCATGAAGAATCGATGGAAAAAGGCTTGAAGCTGCTCGATCGCGTCGGCCTGAAAGCGCAAGCACAGAAATTCCCCGGCCAGCTCTCGGGTGGTCAGCAACAGCGCGTTGCCATTGCACGTGCGCTGGCGATGGACCCGATTGCCATGCTGTTCGATGAGCCGACCTCGGCGCTCGACCCGGAAATGGTCAACGAAGTGCTCGACGTGATGGTGCAGTTGGCCAAGGAAGGCATGACCATGATGTGCGTGACCCACGAAATGGGTTTTGCCCGCAAGGTCGCCAACCGCGTGATCTTCATGGATCGCGGCGCCATCGTTGAAGATGCGGCCAAGGAAGACTTCTTCGGCCAGCCGCGTAGCGAGCGTGCTCAGACGTTCCTGTCGAAGATTCTGCATCACTGAGTTACTGCAATATCGCCCCAGCAGCCCGCCGTCCAGCGGGCTGTTTTTTTGGGAAAAAGCGCCGTTGGTCGGATGAAATCGGTGTAGGACAGAACTTTCCTGTCAACTTTTCCAGCCAAAACAAACCAGATTTTTGAAAGGAAATACCAGCAACCACAGCAATGCAGCCAGATATTGGTAAGTTTTAGGCTGATAAAACCTGTTCAAGCTGACATGCAAGGGGGCGTCTTTCACGCCGCTCAACGGTAACGGTGCTTCCGCTCGGGAAACACCGCTTGGCGGTCGCACTACCCCCGGCTAAACCAGAAAAGTTGTTGCCATGTTCCCTCCTGCAAACAGGGGGAACGTCGAAATGTCGCAACCAACCTGTAGCTGTAAAGTCCGGAGATGCGCCATGCATAGCTCATACGACTTTCTTCTCGTTTTTGTCTCTTACGTCGTCGCATCGCTGGCGTCGTACACCGCGCTGGACCTGGCCGGGCGCATCACCGCTTCGGAAGCCCGCCGAGCGCGCGACTGGCTGATCGGTGGATCGATCGCGATGGGGACCGGCATCTGGTCGATGCACTTCACCGGCATGATGGCTTTCGAGCTACCTATCGCCGTCACTTACAACGTCGCGATGACGGCGCTGTCCTGGGTGGCCGCAGTCGCGGTCTCGGCCCTAGCATTGCACTTTGCCAGCCAGTCCACTCTTGGCGCTCGGTCCGTAACCCTTGGCGCGGTGCTGATGGGCATCGGAATCTGCGTGATGCATTACACCGGCATGGCAGCCATGCAGGTCAGCCCCGGCATCAACTATGACTTCACGCTGGTTGGTGCTTCAGCGCTGATCGCAGTCTCCGCCTCGGCAGTCGCGTTGATCATCGCGTTCAAATTGCGTGAGCACGACTCCGGCAAGCTTTCCAAGGCCCGGTTCCTGGCGGCGCTGGTCATGGGGGTGGCTATTGCCGGCATGCACTATACCGGCATGGCGGCAGCCAACTTTGACACCAACACCATCTGTAGCGTCCGTAGCGGGCTTTCCGGCAACTGGGGCGGCCTACCCCTGGCAGGGATCACTGCAGTGATGCTGATGGGCACGCTGATGCTCTCTCGCGCCGATGCCGAAGCGCGGGCCCGCGAAGCCGCCAAGCTACGCGCCCAGGCCGAGGCGGAACGCCTGTACCGGATGACGTATGAAGACCTGGAAACCGGCCTGCCAAACCGCACCATGCTGCGTGACCTGCTCAACCGGCTGGTGACCTCCGAGGACGCCACGCAGCGGCGCTTCTCGGTCGGCGTGATCGATCTGCACGGCGTTGATGAGTTGGTGAAGAAACTGCGCGTCGATACCCAAGCGGTGGTGCTGACCGCCGTCGCCAAGCGCATCGGCGGCCTGCTGCGAGAAGGCGACACCCTCGTGCGCTGGGGACATCACAGCTTTGCCGTACTCAGCTACTCCCACCCCAGCGCCAATGACCTGATCAGCGCACTGCAAGGGGTGATGCGCCAACCAACGGTGATCGACGGGCGCGCCTGTCAGATCGGCACGGATGTCGGCGCAGCGGAATACCCAGCCGATGGCTTGTCGCCGCATTCCTTGATGACCCGCGTGCGCATGCTGCGCACCACCCATCCGGAAACCCCGCCACGCAGCGAGCCAGATACCGGTGGGACATTCGTCATGCCTTGAATGCATCTTTCGTAAAACCGTCGCACAAGAAAAAAGCCGAGATGTTTCTCGGCTTTTTTCTTGTTGGCTTGGCGCGACGATGAACCCTGTCACTCCTTCGGTGCCGGCGGCTCGATCACCTCGGACCAGCCGCATTCCTTCTGCGGGCACTTCTTCTCGACACCGCGGCGCTTGGTGGTCTTGATCGTCAGCACCGGCCATTTGCACTGCGGGCAGGCTTCTGCGATCGGCGGGTCCCACGTGGCGTAGTTGCACTTCGGGTAGGTGCTGCAGGAGTAGAACAGCTTGCCGTAGCGGCTCTTCTTCTCTTTCAGCGTGCCCTTGTGGCACATCGGGCACTCGACGCCGGTGTCTTTCGGTTGCTCCAGCGGTTCGATGTGCTTGCACTTCGGGTAGGCCGAGCAGCCGATGAATTTGCCGTAACGGCCGGTCTTAATATGCAACGGGCTGCTGCATTCCGGGCAGACACGATCCGGCACCACTTCGGGTTCCAGCGGTGCGGTGTCGGCATCCTCATTCAGATTGCGGGTGTAATCGCATTCTGGATAGGTGGTGCAGCCGATGAAGCGACCCCGCTTGCCCAAGCGGATGGCGAGCTTGTTGCCGCACTTGGGGCAAGCTTCGTCGAGCTCTTCCTGCGTGACTTCCTTGCGGGAGAGTCCTTGCTTCTCTTCGACCTGCTGATGGAACTTGGTCCAGAACTCATCGAGCACCGGCACCCATTCGCGGGAGCCGTTGGAGATCTCGTCGAGCTGATCTTCCAGCTTGGCGGTGAAGTTGTAGTCGACGTACTGGGTGAAGTGTTCGGTGAGGAACTTGTTCACCACTTCGCCGGTATCGGTCGGGATGAAGCGCTTCTTGTCCAGATCGACATATTCGCGATCTTTCAGCGTTTTGATGATGCTGGCGTAGGTGGAAGGCCGGCCGATGCCGAACTCTTCCAGTGCTTTCACCAACGACGCTTCCGAATAACGCGGCGGCGGTTGGGTAAAGTGTTGCTCGCCAAACAGCTTGTCGACCGGCAGCACGTCACCTTCTTCGAGCGGCGGCAGACGGGCTTCGTCTTCGTCGGTTTCGACGTCATCAGCATCTTCCTGATACACGGCGATAAAGCCGGGGAAGACCAATGTCTGGCCGCTGGCGCGGAACACTGCTTGCGGGCCAACCTGGATATCGACACCGACGGTATCGAACTTGGCCGGGGACATCTGGCACGCCAGCGTACGCTTCCAGACCATCTGGTAAAGCTTGAACTGATCCGGGCTCAGGAAAGCCTTGATCGAATCGGGCGAACGCAGGATGGACGTCGGGCGTACGGCCTCGTGCGCCTCTTGTGCGTTCTTGGATTTGTTCTTGTAGGCGACCGGCGCGCTGGGCAGGTAGTCCTTGTCGAAATTGGCGCTGATGTAGTCGCGGATTTCGCCAAGCGCATCGTTCGACAACGCCACCGAGTCGGTACGCATATAGGTGATCAAGCCGACGGTTTCGCCGCCGAGATTGATCCCTTCATACAGTTGCTGCGCGGTGCGCATGATGCGGTCGGTGGTCATGCCGAGCTTGCGCACGCCTTCCTGTTGCAATGTGGAGGTCGTGAACGGCGCGGCCGGGCTGCGCGATTTCTTTTTCTTCTCGACCTTGACGACCTTGGCCTCGGCGCCGGTCAGCGCCTTGAGGATGTCAGCCTGCACGGCTTCGGTCGGGATATCGAACTGCTCCAGCTTCTTGCCTTGCCATTCGTTCAGCTTGGCGCCGAACTTCTGGCGGCCTTTGTGGCTGTCCAGATGGATGGTCCAGTATTCCTGGCTGGTAAAGGCGCGGATTTCGATCTCGCGTTCGCAGATCAAACGCAGCGCCGGGCTTTGCACGCGGCCGGCGGAAAGACCGGAGCGGACCTTGCGCCACAGTAGCGGCGACAGGTTGAAGCCCACCAGGTAATCCAGCGCACTACGTGCCTGCTGAGCATTGACGAGGTTGTTGTCGATATCGCGCGGGTTGGCAACAGCGTTCTTGACCGCTGTTTCGGTGATTTCGTGAAACACCACGCGCTTGAAGATCTTGTCCTTGTCGAGCAGCTTCTTGCCCTTGAGGATTTCCAGGATGTGCCAGGAAATCGCCTCGCCTTCTCTATCCGGGTCAGATGCGAGGTAGACGTTGTTGGCGTCTTTTACAGCGGCACAGATGGCATCGACATGTTTCTTGTTCTTGTCGATGACTTGGTACTTCATCTTGTATTCGTGTTCGGTATCGACCGAGCCGTCCTTGCGCACCAAACCGCGTACGTGGCCGTAGGAAGCAAGGATCTGGAAATCCTTGCCCAAGTATTTTTGCAGGGTTTTCGCCTTGGATGGCGATTCGACAATCAGCAGGTTTTCAGCCATGGGGCCTCGACGGGGAATTCGGTTGGGCGCTCAATGCAAGGTCGCGCCATTGCGGCCAAAAAGGATCTCTTCGATCAGAAGGTTAGAAAGCTCATCACGTTTCCGCCAGACAACCATCAGCACGATCAGTTTCAGGCGCTCGGCACCGATCTCATCGTGGTCATCCGCCAGTACACGGTCCAGCGCCATTTCGCGCTCGGCTGGCGTGAGCACGCGAGCTTGTTCGAGATAGAGCCAATACGTCAGCGCTTCGGCATCCAGCTTGGCCGACTCGGTCGGGTGCAGCCAGCGTGGCGTATCGGGAATGTCGTTATACGCGCCGGTATCGAGTTGCGAGAGCTCGGACAACCACGCGAGCGCCTCCTGGATTTCTTCCTGCTCGAAACCAACGCTGCTCAACTGACGGGCGAGCACCGACATCTCCGGCACGCCGTCGGCATTGTGAAAAGCTTCAAAAAGATAAGCGAGAACGTCTAGCATGAGCATCCATGTGGGGCGTCGCGGCTATTTTCCAAGTCGCTGATATCGCCCACCCGGCAAGGCAGCGACCTCACCGGACAATTCAAAACCGAGCAGGATTGCGCAGAGCGTGTCCAGCGTCAAGCTGGTTCTTGCCATCAGCATATCCAGATCAACCGGATCGAAGCCCAGACAATCCAGTACATGGGCGGCCTTTTCATCATGCAATGGCATGACAGATGACTGCGTAACGGATGGTTGCGACCCCAAATGCGTCGGCGGTGCCAGACGTACTTGCCAGTCTAGTTCAAGCAGGATGTCATCCGCCGATTCGACCAGCTTGGCGCCATCCTTGATCAAGCGGTGACAACCGCGCGACTGCGGCGAATGGATCGAACCCGGTATCGCGAATACCTCACGCCCCAGATCGACCGCTTGCTTGGCGGTGATCAGGGAACCGCTGCCCAGTGTGGCCTCGACGACCAGCGTTCCCAATGACAGGGCGGCGATGATGCGGTTGCGGCGCGGAAAATGTTCGGCCTTTGGCTCACTGCCCAACGGGAATTCGGAAACGATGACCCCGGCAGATGCGATCTCGTGTGCCAAGGCGCGATTGCTGGCCGGATAAACACGATCCAGACCGGTGCCGACCACCGCGATGGTCGAGCCCGGCCCGCGTAGACCGCCGCGATGAGCAGCCGCATCGATACCGGCCGCCAACCCGCTGATCACCGCAATCCCACCGACGCTCAATACATCGGCAAAGCGCTCGGCGTTTTCGATGCCCTGCCGCGTAGCATTGCGGCTGCCGACGATGCCCAGTGACGCTGCACCGAGCAAGTCTCGACGCCCCTTCGCGTAGAACACGGCCGGCGGATCGGGTAGATCGAGCAGCTTTTGCGGATAGTCCGCATCGGCCAGCGTCACCAGATGTTGATCTGCCGCCGCAAGCCATTCGAGTGTTTGCTCGACGCGCTCCGGTTCCGGCGCTTGGGCGGCATCACACCAGCGCTTGGCCGCACCGGCACCGATCAAAGGCTCCACCATCTGCAAGCTGGCGGCGCGGGCCGCCTGAGGGGTGCCAAACGCCCGCAACATGGCCAATTGGCGTCGAGGGCCTATTCCGGGAACCAAGCCAAATCTCAACCAATCCCGACTGTCGCCATCTAGCGGCATTGCAACTCCCTTGAAGACACCAAGCGGCCGTCCTTAAAACGGCCATCGAACATGAAATCCCATTGACATGGCGTGCTGAAAAAACAACGGCCACGCATTTGCGTGGCCGTTTGTTGCGTTGTTCACCAATTAGTTCGGTGGTGAACGCACCTCGTCACCAAGGTTGACCGGGCTGGTGGTATCCAGCAGCAGGCCGTAGGACACCGACGGGAAGACCCGATAGATGAACAGATTGGCGTTTTTCTCTGGTGGCGTCTTCAGACCTTCCTTCTCGCCATCCACCGTCTTGATCAAGCGGCCCTGCTTATAAGTGAATAACACGCTGCCGATATCCAGGCCATCCAGCGAGCCTTTGTTCACCACGACAGTTGCATACTGACCGAATTCGCCAATGCCGCCATAAGCCGACACGATCCGACCTTTCACGCCCTGCGCCGGCGCATGCGGCACATAGTTGACGAACGTCGCCTCTTCTGTGTGCACCAAACGGTCGCCCGGCACGATTTCTTCAGCGGAGCTTAGTAAACGCATGGTGGATACTTCGCCAACGGCCTCCACACGCGCTTCGCCCAGGTATTTCACCTCGTAACCAAGCACACGCTTGTGGTCAGGATCATCCGGATCGATCAGCGCCTTGCTGGGATGGAACACCTGCCAGTTGTCGCCCACCTCGCCCGTCAGATTGGTCGCGTAAATCTTGTCGCCAGTGGCATACACCACGCGGTTGTCCGGACCGGCGGCAATCCGCGGCGCTTTGTCCATTTCCTGCGGCTCGATCAATAACGGGCGCTTCAGGAAGGGCTGGATGGAACCGTATGGAATACTCGACACCGCGCCATTCGCCATGTCCTCGATCCGCACTTGCGGGGAAAGACGAACCGGGCCGGTCGGGCGATTGCCGACCTTGTCGGATTTCAGCAACTTCAGCCGCGGCTGCCCGCTGGAGCGATCCAGCACTACCACGTCGCCCGGATAAATCCAGTGCGGGTTCTTGATCTCTTCCTTGTTCATCTGCCAGATTTCCGGCCAGCGCCAAGGCTGTTTGAGGAATTTGCCGGAGATACCCCACAAGGTGTCTCCTTTAACCACCACATAGCGGTCAGGCACATCGTTCTGCAACGCCAGTGTATCGGCCTGCACGGAACCCGCAGCGGCACCGATGGCCAAAAGAAGAGATATAATCGTTTTTCGCATTGTCGCGCTCATCCCGCGCAGACCTTAATCGGCTGCGCTGTGTGATTGGTTATCCAATGATTCTGCATACAAACTTTTTAAGCCGCAAGCAACCATGGCCATTCTGAATATATTGCATTATCCGGACGAACGCTTGCACACCGTTGCAAAACCGGTGAAGCAATTTGACGCCCGATTGAAACAACTGGCCGCCGACATGGCCGAAACGATGTACGTCGCGCCTGGAATCGGGCTTGCGGCAACGCAAGTCAACGTGCACGAACGCCTGATCGTCGTCGACATTTCCGAGACAAAAGACAAGCTGCAAATACTGGTCAATCCGGAAATCATTGAAATGGACGGCAAGACCAAGTCTGAAGAAGGCTGCTTGTCCGTACCGGGTATTTATGAAGAAGTCGAACGCGCCGAGCACATCGTCGTGAAGGCATTTGATGAAACCGGAAAAGAATTGAGAATCGAAGCGACTGGCCTGCTGGCCATTTGCATTCAGCATGAAATCGATCATCTGGATGGCAAGGTATTTGTCGAAAAGCTGTCGCGCTTGAAGCTCAATCGCATTCTGCAGAAACTCAAAAAGAATCAACGCCAAACGATGTAAAGGTATAAAGCGCGGGGGTGAGGCGTAAAGTCCACCCCCTTCCGCTTTCGCTAGCCCTCTGCCCATGAAACTCATCTTTGCTGGCACGCCTGATTTTGCCGCTGCAGCGCTCGAAGCGCTGATCGCCGCCGGTCACGAAATCGTTCTCGTCCTGACCCAGCCTGATCGCCCTGCCGGCCGCGGCATGAAGCTCACGCCATCGCCGGTGAAAGTTGTTGCAGAAAAACACGGTTTGCCGGTCTATCAGCCGGAAAAGCTGCGCACGCCGGAGCAACAAGCCCCGGTCGCAGCCATCAACGCCGATGCAATGATCGTAGCCGCCTACGGCATCATCCTGCCGCAAGCCGTACTCGATATGCCGACGCTCGGCTGCCTGAACATCCACGCCTCACTGTTGCCACGCTGGCGCGGCGCGGCGCCAATCCAGCGT
The DNA here is from genome assembly GCF_000711875.1 of Andreprevotia chitinilytica DSM 18519. Taxonomy (GTDB): domain Bacteria; phylum Pseudomonadota; class Gammaproteobacteria; order Burkholderiales; family Chitinibacteraceae; genus Andreprevotia; species Andreprevotia chitinilytica. The sequence goes on along the minus strand of NZ_JONM01000013.1, from coordinate 44,214 downwards.
GCGATCCTGGCGGGCGATGCTCAAACCGGCATCACCATCATGCAGATGGACGCTGGCCTCGATACCGGCGACATGCTCAGCGTGCACGTCACGCCGATTGCGGCAGTGGATACCGCGCATACGCTGCACGACAAGCTGATGGCACAAGGCGCCGAAGCCATCGTCGCCGCCCTCGCCGATCTGCCCGCATTACAGTCCAAACGCACGCAGCAGCCGGAAGCAGGCGTGACCTACGCCGAAAAGCTCAAAAAAGAAGAATCGCAAATCGACTGGGCCAAGTCCGCCAGCGCACTCGACCTGATGATCCGCGCCTTCAACCCCTTCCCCTCCGCACAGACAACGCTGGATGGCACCCCGGTCAAAATCTGGCGGGCCACGCCGACGACCGGTACCGGCCAACCCGGCGAAGTGTTGCGCGCCGACCGCGACGGCATCGTGATCGCCTGCGGCGAAAATGCGCTTGCAGTCACCGAACTACAAAAGGCCGGCGGTAAACGGCTTGACGCCACCGCCTTTCTCGCTGGCACGCCCATCGCTGCCGGCAGCCGGTTCGGTAATTAGTCTCAATTGAATTTTCCGCCGGATGAGACATCTATAACGATGTCTGCAACCCATCTCTTTCGCTTGGACCCATGAACAACTGGCTTAAAACCACCATCCTGATGGCCGCCATCCTGGCTCTGTTCGTCTTCATTGGCGGGCTGATCGGCGGCAAGGGCGGCATGCTGATCGCTTTGCTGATCGGCGGCGGCATGAATGTCTTCGCCTATTGGAATTCGGACAAGATGGTGCTGCGCATGTACAACGCACAGCAAGTCGATGCCCGCACCGCACCGGAGCTTTACGGCATGGTGCAAGAGCTGGCCCAACGCGCCGGGCTGCCCATGCCCAAGGTCTATGTCATCGACGAAGACCAGCCAAACGCCTTTGCCACCGGGCGCAACCCGGAAAACGCCGCCGTGGCAGCCACCACCGGCATCATGCGCGTCCTGACCTACCGCGAGCTACGCGGCGTGATGGCGCATGAACTCACTCACGTGCAGCACCGCGACATCCTGATCTCGACGATTTCAGCCACCATGGCCGGCGCCATTTCCGCGCTTGCCAGCTTCGCCATGTTCTTTGGCGGTCGCGATGAAAACGGCCGGCCGATGAACCCCATCGTGGGCATTCTGCTCGCCATCCTCGCGCCGATCGCCGCCAGCCTGATCCAGATGGCGATCTCCCGCTCCCGCGAATATGCCGCAGATGCAGGCGGCGCACGCATTTCTGGCGACCCGCAAGCACTGGCCGACGCGCTACGCAAGATCGAAGCCTACGCACGCGGCATTCCCATGCACACTGCCGAAGCGCACCCGGAAACAGCGCAGATGATGATCATGAATCCGCTGGCTGGCGGCGGCATGGACGACCTGTTCCGTACCCACCCACAAACTGCAGACCGCGTTGCTCGCCTAGAGGCCATGGCACGCGGCCAGATGGAATACTGATGTACCTCACTCAAAAGTATGCAGGCGAATCCGTCGCCGCCGTTCTCTCAGGCCAAACCTTGACCGATGCGTTGAGCACGGTCTGGCGTGCCGAGCCTGAACTGCGGCCCCAACAACGCGGTGCGATTCAGGACGTTTGCTACGGCACCTTGCGCCAACTCGGCCTGCTGCAGCGCGCGCTGGATGCCCTACTGAACAAGCCGCTGCGTGAGCCGGGGCTGCGGGCCTTGCTGCTGGTCGGGCTGTACCAACTGCAATTCACCCGCGCGGCCCCGTATACGGTCGTCGATCATGCGGTGAAAGTAGCGGCACATACCGGGACTGGTTTTGGTAAAGGACTGGTCAATGCAGTGCTGCGCAACTTCCTGCGCCAGCGTGACGAGCTGATCCCGGAGCTGCAAAAGACACCGGCAGGCCGCTGGTCACATCCCGACTGGTGGATTGCAGCCCTGAAAAAAGCCTACCCACAAGGTTGGGAATCCATTCTCACCGCCAGCAACCAACATCCGCCAATGACCTTGCGCGTGAATCGCCGCCGTGGCTCGGCAGAGGCCTATCAAGCACGGCTTGCTGAAGCCGGCATCGAAACGCGAGCACTCGACGACACGGCGCTGCTACTCAAACACCCGGTCGGCGTCGATCAACTGCCCGGTTTCTTCGACGGCGATGCCTCAGTGCAGGATTGGGGTGCGCAACGCGCCGCCAAACTGCTCGACGTACAGGACGGCATGCGGGTACTCGACGCCTGCGCCGCGCCTGGCGGCAAGACCGGCCACCTGCTCGAATTGGCGGATATTGATCTGACCGCCGTCGATGCCGATGCCAAGCGGCTTGGGCGCGTTACCGACAATCTCTCTCGTCTCAAGCTGAACGCCACGCTGAAAGTGGGCGATGCAGCCAAACCGGCCGCATGGTGGGATGGCAAGGCGTTCGACCGCATCCTGGCGGACGTCCCCTGCTCCGCCACGGGCGTGGTACGCCGCCACCCGGACATCAAATGGCTGCGCCGCCCGGAAGACTTCGCCAGCTTTGCCACGCAACAGGCACAAATGCTCGATGCGCTGTGGCCGCTCGTGGCACCGGGCGGCAAACTCCTTTATGCTACGTGCTCGATTTTCCCAGCCGAAAATGCCGAGCAAGCCAACGCTTTTGCCGCCCGCCATACGGATGCCGAGCGCTTGGTGCTGCCGGATGACGGACAGTTGTTGCCCAATCCGGAACACGATGGCTTTTTCTACGCGCTGTTTTCGAAACGTACTCCTTAAACTGGCGGCGCTGCTGCTGGCAGCAGTCGTTTTCACGCCAGCGCTGGCCGATGGCGGTATCAAGCCCATCAACGGCAGCGCCGAATACGCGGGCGACCACATCGAACTGGCCGCCCGCTTCACCGTCAACTTCAACGGCACACTCGAAGACGCGCTCGCCAACGGCCTGTCGCTGCCCTTCATCTACGAATTCCAGCTCACCAAACCACGCATCTACTCGTGGTATCGCCAGATCAGCGACGGTTTCGGCCCGGCCGCCACGCTGACCTACCGGCTCTCCTATCATTCGCTGTCGCGCCAGTACCGGCTCAATCTCGGCAACTTCTATCGCAGCTTCCCGAATCTCGACGAAGCGCTCTCCGCATTGGGCGTCGTGCGCGGCTGGAACGTGCTTGCCGGCAGTAGCGTCGCCCGCGACAAGAGCGAGTTCTCCGGCAAGATCCGCTTGAAGCTCGATCTGTCGCAACTGCCCAAACCGTTCCAGCTCTCGACCATCGGCCAAAGCGACTGGAAGCTCGAATCGTCGTGGATCGACGTCGATGGGGAACCCGCACAATGAAGCGCATCCTTGTCTTGCTCGGTGCGCTCGGTGCGATCTTATTGTTCATGCTGGCATCGGCAGTAGGGCCAACCTCCGTCTTTTCGCAGTACTACAGCGCGATCCTCGCCCTCAACGTCCTCATGCTGGTGGGTTTGGGCGTGCTGGTCGGCACGCAGTTGTGGCAACTCGGCAAACGGGTGCGCGCCAAGATGTTCGGTTCCCGCCTCACCCTGCGGCTGGTGCTGTCATTTGCGCTGATCGCGGTGGTTCCCGGTGCGCTGGTCTATACGCTGTCCGTCCAATTCATGAACCGCTCGATCGAGAACTGGTTCAACGTGCGGGTCGATAACGCCCTCGACCGCGGACTCAATCTCGGCCACAACGCCATCGACAACCAGTTGAGCGATCTGGTGCGCAAAGGCAAGGTGATCGCGCTCGACATCCACGACGACACTGGCGGCGCCGTGTTCTCGCGGCTGGCCCGCTTGCGCGAACAGTTCGCCGTGCAGGAGCTGACGCTGTTCGACGAAAGTGGCCAGACCATCGCCCACATCGGCAATGAGAGCGCCAGCCTGTTCCCGAATCAGCCGGAACGCAGCCAGCTTCGGCAAGCCGTGCGCGATGCAGTCACCGAGCTTGAATCCAAGCCGGATACTGGTTTGACCATGCGGGCGCTGGTGCCCGTGCACAGCTCCAATTTTGGCGACCGCGTCCGTATCCTGCAGTTGATCCAACCCGTGCCCAAATCGCTGTCAGACGATGCGGAACTGGTCGAGCGGGTACGTGCCGACTACAAACAGCTGTCGCAAGCGCGGCAGGGCTTCAAACTCTTTTACTCGCTGACGCTGACCATCGCGGTGCTGATGGCCTTCCTCGGTGCAACTGCGCTGGCCATTTATCTCTCCGACAAACTGGCAGCGCCATTGGCCGTGCTGGCAGAAGCCACCAAAGCCGTGGCCTCCGGCGACTTCTCGCGCCAACAACCCGTAACCAGTCGTGACGAGCTAGGCATCCTCACGCACTCGTTCAACCGCATGACCCGCCAGCTCGCCGATGCGCGCAGTACGCTTGAGAAGAAGGAAGCCGAGCAAGCCGAAGCCAAGGCCTATCTGCAAACGCTGCTGGGCTCGCTCTCATCGGGCGTGTTGTCGTTCGACGAACACTGGCGACTCGTGTCGATCAATCAGAGCGCCCAGCGGCTGCTCGATATCGACGTCGATCAAATCGGCGAGACCCCGCTCTCCGCCTGGAACGAACTCTACCCACGGCTCACCAGCTTCTGCGCGCAGGTCGAGCAAGGGCTGCTGTCGGAAGAAGATCATTGGCAGCGCCAGGTGGAACTCGACGACGCCCAGTGCGTGCTCAACCTGCGCGGCACGCGTCTGCAAGGCTCGGATGGTGGTTTCGTGGTCGTGTTCGAGGACGTGACCCGGCTGCTATCGGCGCAGCGCGATGCAGCCTGGGGTGAGGTGGCACGCCGGCTCGCCCACGAAATCAAGAACCCGCTCACGCCAATCCAGCTCGCCGCCGAACGGCTGGAATTCAAACTGGCTGACAAGCTCGATGCGCAAGGCGCGGAGCTGTTACAGCGCAATACCCAGACCATCGTCAAACAAGTGGCGTCGCTCAAACAGATGGTCGATGCCTTCCGCGATTACGCCCGCATGCCCACCGGCAAGCAGAAACCGCTCGATATGCAGCAACTGCTGAACGAAGTGCTGGTACTGTATGAGGCTGCGCCCATTACCCGCATCGACCATGCGCATGGGCCATTGCGGGTCACCGGCGACACCACCCATCTGCGCCAGGTGATCCATAACTTGCTACAAAACGCACAGGACGCCATCCAGTCACTCGATCTGGCATCGGATCGCACCGGCGAAATTTGCGTAAAGACGGAAAAAGCCGATAAATTCGCTCGGCTGACAATAGAAGACAGCGGTGCTGGTTTTCCCCCAGACATGCTCTCGCGCGTGTTCGAGCCTTATGTGACCACCAAGCAAAAGGGCACCGGGCTTGGCCTTGCGATTGTCAAGAAAATCATTGAAGAACATCACGGCCGGATCACGGTCGGCAACCGCGACAGCGGCGGCGCATCCATTCGGATTGAATTGCCGCTCACGGAGGAATGAAGTGGGTAGTCAGGATATTTTGGTCGTCGACGATGAAGTCGGCATTCGCGAGTTGTTGTCCGAAATCTTGCAGGACGAAGGGTATAGCGTTGCCGTGGCGGAAAACGCCGAGGCCGCTCGCCGCCTGCGCAACCAGGCTCAGCCCAAGCTGGTGCTGCTGGACATCTGGATGCCCGATACCGATGGCGTGACACTCCTGAAAGAGTGGGCACGCAACGGGCAGCTGACCATGCCGGTGGTGATGATGTCCGGTCACGCCACCATCGATACCGCGGTCGAAGCGACGCGTATCGGGGCGCTGGATTTCCTGGAAAAACCAATCGGTTTGCAAAAGCTGCTGGCAGCGGTAAAACGCGCGCTCTCTCAGCAACCGGATGTGCAGAAAGTCGTGGCCAACCTGGCGCGGCTGGGCGGCTCCGAGCTGATCCAGGAGCTGGCTCGCGTGCTTGATGCCGCCAAGCCACAGGCAACACCCTTGATGCTGCTCGGCGCGCCGGGGGTCGGGTTCGAGATTTGCGCCCGCTATCTGGGTGACCCCAAGCAGCCGTTCATCGCCCCGCTCTCCAACGACGATTTCGCCGTCGCGCCGCAAGAGCTGCTGAACAAAGCAGCAGGCGGGGTGCTGTTCCTGCGCGATATCGCCTATCTCGATCGCCGCGCACAAGCCGGCCTCAAGGGCATGCTGCCGCGGCTGGAAAAATCCCGCGTGCGGCTGATTTCCGCCTCGAGCAAGCCGCTCAACGCCCTCGCCGCCAGTGTTGATCCCGAACTCTTGCACGCCTTGTCGCAATACATCGTGCCGGTGCCCAGCCTCAAGGAGCATCGCGACGACATCCCGCTGCTGGCGGAAGCCATGCTGACCGAGATCGTTGCCACCAGCAAACTCGGTCCGCGCCGCTTCACATCTGCCGCATTGAAGCTGCTGGCGCAGCAGGAATGGCCGGGCAATCTCGATGAACTGCTCAACGTCGTCAAAAGCCTGGCACTGACCGGGCGCGACGGTGAAATCGACACCGGCCCGGTATCGCGCATGCTGTCGCAATTCGCGCCAAGCGGCGAAGTGGCCCAGCTGCCAACCTCCACGCAACACGCCAAGCCACTGGTCGACCTTTCACTGCCACTGCGTGAAGCCCGCGATCAGTTCGAGAAGTATTACCTTGAGCTGCATATCGAGCAGACCGGCGGCAACATGAGCCGCGTTGCAGAAAAGATCGGCCTGGAACGCACCCACTTGTACCGCAAGCTCAAAGCACTCGGCATTCAGGTGCCGAAAAAGCATCGCAACCCGGACGACGAATGACACCGGGTTGGGCTGAGCCGGGCCAGGCTCTGTTGACGTAGATTTAAATGGTATTAGGAGGCTGTTCACCGCCTGCAATGCCAGCCATGATGCGCGCCGCCGCTGTTACTCAACAGCGGCGGTGTTTATTTCGGGGCTTGATCCATGTCGAACATTTTGATTCTCGGCGCTGGCCGGGTTGGCGCTTCGGTCGCAGAGCAACTCGTCGCCGAGCATTACCACGTGACCGTCGTCGACGAGAACCCGATTGCGCTCAAGGCACTGCAAGATCGGCTGGATCTGCGAACCGTACTGGGCCACGCCGCCAACCCGTCCGTGCTGGAAGCCGCCGGCGTAATGGATGCGGATCTACTGCTCGCCGTCACCCCGACCGACGAACTCAATCTGACCGCCTGCAAGATCGCCTACACGCTGTTCCGTGTGCCCAAGCGCTTGGCGCGCATTCGTAGTGCCGACCTGCTCGCCCATCCCCAGCTCCTCAACGACGACGGTTTCGCCGTCGACCACGCCATCACCCCGGCACAGATTGTCACCGACTACCTCGTGCGCCTGGTCCAGACACCAGAAGCGCTGCAAGTGCTCGAATTTGCCGACGGACGGGCGCAGCTTGTCGTCGTTCGTGCCGAAGAAGGCGCACCGATGGCTGGCCGTCCGCTCTCCAGATTGAAAGAGCTGCTGCCAAAGACCGACTGCCGCGTGGTCGGCCTGTATCGGCGCAATCACACCGTTTACCCAGACGGCGCCACCGTTGTCGAAGCGGGCGATGAAATCTTCGTGCTGGCCGCCCGCCAGCACTTGCGCGCAGTCATCGCCACCTTCCACGCCGCCGAGCGCAAGATTCGCCGCGTGCTGATTGCCGGTGGTGGCAATGTCGGCCAGCGCGTCGCAGCCGCCTTGCAGGACGAATGCCAGGTCAAGGTCATCGAATCCGACCGCGAACGCGCCACCCAGCTCGCGGAGGCATTGCCAAGGGTGCTGGTCCTGGCCGGCGATGCCACCGACGAGACGCTGCTCGATACCGAACAGATCGACCGCACCGACCTCTATATCGCGCTGACCAGCGATGACGAGGACAACATCATGTCCGGCCTGCTGGCCAAGCAGATGGGCGCGCGCAAAGTGATTGCCATCATCAATCGCTCGCGTTATGTCGGCCTGCTGCAAGGCGGGCGGATCGACGTAGCACTGTCGCCAGCGGAAGCCACCATCGGTTCGCTACTGGCCTTCGTGCGGCGTGGCGACGTTGCGGCAGTGCATAGCCTGCGCCGTGGCGCATCCGAGGCGATGGAAATCGTCGCCCACGGCAGCCGCAGCACCTCACGCATTGTCGGCCGCCGCATCGAAGAGCTGCGCCTGCCGGAAGGCATCCGCTTCGGTGCCATCGTCCGTGGCGAGCAAGTCATCATCGTCCACCACGAAACCGTGATCGAAGACGGCGACCACGTCATCGTATTCGCAGACAGCAAACGACGCGTGCCCGAGGTCGAGAAGCTGTTCGCGGTCAAACTCGGGTTCCTCTGATGCGCGCCGCTTACCGCCTCCTGCCCGTCGTCAACGTGCTGGCGCGCGTGGCGCTGGTCTTCTCGTTCACGCTGCTCGCGCCGATCGGCCTGGCGTGGTGGAACAACGATGCCGGCCTGATTCCCTTCCTGCACGCTCTGGTCGGGTTGGTCGTCGTCAGCACGGCGCTGATGCTGGTCACGCGCTTCGCCCGCCGCGAACTCAAGCCGCGGGATGGTTTTGTGTTGGTGGTCGGCCTCTGGACCACGCTCCCAGCCGTCGCCGCCGTCCCCTTGCTGCTCTACAACCCGCAGCTCTCGTTCACGCATGCCTACTTTGAGGCCATGTCCGGTCTTTCCACCACCGGCGCGACCGCCCTCTCCGGCATCGACCACCTGCCGCAGTCGATCAATCTGTGGCGGCATCTGCTGAACTGGCTAGGCGGCATGGGGATCATCGTGCTGGCCATCGCCGTGCTGCCCATGCTGGGCGTTGGCGGCATGCAGCTCTTCAAGGCAGAAGCACCGGGACCGATGAAGGATGCCAAGCTCACCCCGCGCATTCACGAAACGGCACGCAGCCTGTGGTTGATCTACACCGGCTTCACCGTGCTGTGCGCGCTGCTATTGCGTTATGTGGGCGGTTTGACGTGGTTCGATGCCGTTTGCCATGCACTGTCTACCCTGTGCATCGGCGGTTTTTCCACTCATGACGCCAGCGTCGGCTACTTCCAATCCCCCACGGTCGAGATCATCCTCATCGCCTTCATGCTGATCGGCGCGACCAACTTCGCCACGCATTACCGCGCGCTCACCGGCCGCAGCCTGCGGGCGTATTGGCGTGATTCCGAATTCAAGGCGATGGTGTTGCTCAACGTGGTCAGCGTGTTGCTGCTGGCCGCCTATCTGGTCAAACAGCAGACCTATGGCGACTACGCCACCAGCTTGCGGCACGTGGCATTCAACGCCGTGGCGGTCGCGACGGGGGGTGGCTTCGCCAGCGTTGATTTCGGTCAATGGCCGCTGGTGGTGCCGTTATGGATGCTGTTGCTGTCTTGCCTGAGCACGTGTTCGGGCTCGACCGGCGGCGGTCTCAAGATGATCCGCGTGCTGATCCTGTTGCGTGAATCAGGCCGCCAATTCGCCCTGCTGCTGCATCCCAATGCAGTGCGGCCCTTGCGCGTGAATGGCATGGCGATTTCCAACTCGGTCGTCTTCGCCGTGCTGGGCTTCGTGTTCCTGTACGTGCTGTGCGTCGTGCTGCTGACCTTCGCCTTGCTGTTGTCCGGGCTGGATTTCATTTCCTCGTTCTCCGCCGTGCTGGCCTGCATCAATAACGCCGGCCCTGGCTTGGGCGTGGTTGGCCCGTCGTCGAACTATGGCGTGTTGTCAGATGTGCAGGTCTGGATCTGCTCGACCGCCATGCTGCTTGGGCGGCTGGAAATCATCTCCCTGCTGATCCTGTTCAGCCCGGCCTTCTGGCGAAATTGAATGTTTAAAACCTGAAAACCGAAGGCAATGTGGCAGGTTAGACGCTTCGTCATAACCCGCCCTACGAAACTAGCTGTTTCCCGAATGCCAGCTTTAACTCGTGTTTGTTAGCCTGCCGGGATGGATATTTTCTTTACCGGTTTTCTGCTTTCGATTTCGTTGTGTCTCGACATCGGCATCGTCAACGTCGCCATGATTGATGTGGCGCTCAAATACGGCGCACGACCGGCGCTCTGGATGGGGCTGGGGTCATGCTTTGGCGACCTCACCTATGCCGCGCTCTCGTTGGTGGGCATGAGCGTCTTGCTGCAGTTCACCGCCGTGCAATGGCTGACCTGGATCGTCGGTGGCGGGGTGATGCTGTGGTTGGCCGGCAAGATGGCGCTGCATGCGTGGCGCGATGCGCATAACGGGCACGTGGAGCACGCGCCGCTGCCGCCCTCGCATCATCTGTTCGGCCGCGGGCTGACATTGGCACTGGCATCGCCCTCCGCCATTCTCTGGTTCGCCGCGGTGGGCGGCAGCCTGATCGCCCAAGCCACCGATGGCAGCCCGCTGGCCGCGACGATCTTCCTCGGCGGCTTCTTTGCCGGCGGGCTGGCGTGGTCGATCTTCATTGCCTACACCGCCAGCCACGGCGGCAAATTGCTCGGCCGTCGTTTCATCCAGGCCTGCCATGCCATTTCGGCCGTGCTGTATCTCTATTTCGCGCTGGTCGTGATCCTGAGCGGCGCTAAAAAGCTGCTCTAGAATTGGATCTGTAAGCGAGCTTTCGGCGGCAGCGATTTGCTGTCACCACGCCCAAGGTTCAAGGAAAAACGATGCGCTCCGGACTCAAGTCCATCCTCGTCGCCATCCTGGCGATTTGCTGCCTGCCAACATGGGCGGGCACCAACAAGCCCTATATCGTCTTCATCAACCCCGGTTTGCACGACGAATCGTTCTGGGTGACTTATGCGGGATTGATGCAAGCCGCAGCCAAGCAACTGGGCTGGACGCTGGATGTGCGCTACGCCGAACGCGATCACGTGCGGATGGTTGCCTTGGCCAGGCAAGCGCTCCAGGTCAGCCCAAAACCGGACTATCTGCTGCTCGTCAACGAAAAGCCCGTCATGAGCCCGATCCTGCAAGCGGCCAACCGCGCGGGCGTCGATACACTGCTGCTATCAAACGGCCTGAACGAACAGGAACAAGCGTTTGCAGGCCACCCACGCGAACGCTTCAAACACTGGCTAGGCACCATCGTGCCGGACAACCAGCAAGCCGGTTACTTGTTGGCGCAGTCCGTACTGGCACAGGCAACCACCGGCCCCGCCACGCTGGTGGCCCTGCGCGGGGTGCGCTCAACGCAAGCGGATGTGGATCGTTACCAAGGGCTGCAACGATATCTCGCCGAACACGGCAATGTCATCCTCGCCTATGAGCTCGAAGCCAACTGGCGGCGGATCGACGCCAACCAGCAGATCGAGCGGCTGCTCGGCTTCAAGCGCCCCATCAACGCCATCTGGGCCGCCAACGACGAAATGGCCCTGGGTGCCATGGATGCCTTGGCGAACACCAAGATGGCGCGGTTGCCGGTCGGCGGTGTGCTCTCTTCCACGAGGGGGGTAGAGGCACTGGCAGCCGGCAAGCTGCGCGCCATGCCCGGCGGGCATGTGGCACTCGGTGCCTGTGCCCTGATGCTGCTGAACGACTATCGCCAAGGGCACGATTTCGCCAACGGCAAGCAGGCGGAAATCACCATCCCCATCTTCGAACTGGTCGACCGCAATCACGCGGCGAGCTGGCTACAGCTGTACGAGCCAACGCAGTGGGCCTCGCTGCCGTTCAAGCGCTGGCCGACCTGGAAGGCAGGCACCCCGCGTTGCCCGGCCAGCGAACTGCTCAACCACTAACGGTCGGACCAGCCCGCCAGGTACGAACTCAATACGCGCCGCTGCCCCGCGTGACCGTTTTGATCGTCTTGCAGACGATCGCCACGTCGTACCACAGATTCCAGTTCTTCACGTACCACGCATCCAGCGCCACGCGTTCGGCATAGCTCACGTCGTTGCGGCCGGATACCTGCCACAAGCCCGTCAAACCCGGCCGCGCTTCGAGGTAGAAATCGACCTTGTCACCGTACCTCTCCAACTCCTCAGTGATGATCGGACGCGGACCGACCAGACTCATTTCGCCCTTGATCACATTCCACAGCTGCGGAATCTCATCGAGACTGGTCTTGCGCAGGAACGCACCAATGGGCGTGATGCGCGGGTCGTTCTTCAGCTTGAAGTCCTTGTCCCACTCGGCACGGGCTTCGGCGCTGCTGGCGAGCAGGTTTTCCAGCACTTCCTGGCTGTTGTGCACCATGGTGCGGAATTTCCAGCACTTGAACGGCGCGCCGTTCATACCGACCCGCACGTGACCGAAGAACACCGCCCCCGGCCCGCCCTGCCGCTTGATCTGCACTGCCACGAAGGCAAACAACGGAGACAACAGCAACAAGCCAACGCCAGCGCCAAACAGATCGAATGCCCGCTTCAAGGCGGTGAGCGATTTCACGGTGAGGTTATTGCGCACGCGCAGCAGCAGTACCTCATGGCTGAAGAAGTGGTGCGGCACCACGCCGAACAGCGGCAACCCGGCAATCGGCGGAATCACGTGCAAGTCCTTGTAGCGCAAGGACAATTGCTCGACCTGCGTCTCGATTGCGCGCATTTCGTCCTGAGCGGCCGCGACCACGACGTGCGGACGGCCATTGGCATCCAACCACCCCAAAAGCTCATCCGGGGACAGCTGCACCACTTTGATCGTCGAGTGCGCAAGCTGCTCGGCACCGGCCGGCGTGACGGCCAGGAATGCTTGCACGTCAAAGCCAAGCTGGGCCTCGCTCATCATCGCCCGGTAGGCCTCATGCGCATTGGCCGAAGCGCCGATGATCACCGTCGGCAATTGCCAGATCCCGGCACGCAACAACGCCTGCCGCATCGCGCCGCGCAACCACGGCAGCATCAGCAACGCCACACCCCACGATACCGGCCACAAGAAACGCGAAATCGCGAATTTGCCCAGCAGCACCAGCATGCCGTTCAACAGCGCCGCCAGCAGCAAAGAGCGCAGGATTTCCAGCAGCTCATCCCAGAACGGCAGCCGCAGGCTGTAGTGCCCACGCCACCAGAACGTCGCCACCGTGATCAGTGCCAGCCCGAGGAACCCGGCCGCCTGTTGCTGGCCTTCCCACAACCACCAGTTATGCAGGCTGCCGCCGAAGCGATGGCTACGGAACAGCCACAACAGCCCGACTGCAGCCACAAAAGAAATCGCCAAGGCAGCGAAGTCAGCCAAGGCAAACCAAGGCTTGGCACGTTCGGGGAGTTGCGATTTATTCAATTCGATATCCGGCATCTAGAATCCGTATGCGCTGTAAAGCTTGTTCATCATCATATCCAGCGAGTAATGCTCGGCTGCGAACGTTCGGGCTTGCTCGCCCAGTTGGCGACGCGATTGCGACGACTCGATCAGTTCAGCCAGCCGCGCCACAAAATCAGTCGTATTGCGCGCCAGCCAACCATTTTCGCCATCGCGCACCAGATCACGGTTGCCGACCACATCGGTGGCAATCACCGGCAGACCGGCCGCCATCGCCTCGATCACCGCCACCGGCAAGCCCTCCCAGCGCGAGGTCTGGATATAGATATCCAGCGTTGCCAGTTGGCGCAGCGCCTCGGCACGATCCACCCAACCCGTGAGCTTCACGCCGGCCTTGTTAAGCGCGGTTTCGCCAGACTCGTCACCACCGCCAATCCAGACGAACTCGACGCCCGGTTTGGCCAGCGTACCGGCGATCTCGGCAAACAATTCCGGATTGCGCGCCAAGGCCACCCGACCGACCGTGCCGATACGGATCGTCTCGCTACCGCCCACAGCACGCGGAATCTGCGCCAGATCGACGGCGTTCTCGACCACCACTACGCGTTTGGAAAGGTGCTGGCGAATCTCGCCACCCTCGGATGGTGAGCAAGCTACAAACGTCACCGGAATGCGCGCCAGCAGCTTTTCGATGGCGAGAAAAACGCTGTTCTTCAAGCGCCCTTCCGCCCGCTGCAAAAACGACAAGCCATGCGGCGAGAACACATAACGCGGCCCGCGCACGAACACGCTGGTCAGCCGCCCCAGCGCCCCGGCCTTGCTGGAATGCAGATGCACCACGTCCGGTTGCAAGCGCTTGAGATGGCCTGCCAGCAAGCGTCCGCAACGCCAGTCATGCGCCGGCTTGATCGCCCGCCCCATATTTAGCTCAATGGTGTCGACCCGCTCGTCGAACAATTCGCGCCAGTTGGGTGGGGTCTCTTCGCGTAGCGAATGGATCAAGGTCACGCGGTGGCCGTCCTGCACCTGGCGATTCGCCATTGCGCACACCATGGATAGGGTGCCGGCACCGAAGGATTCGACGACGTGGAGGATGTGGCTCATTTCGCCCCCCGTAATTTCGCCTTCAACTTGAACACCAGCTCATAGGGCAGTACCAACATCGCTACCGTGCGCGCAATCCCGGCCAGCGCCGCCAGCGAATAATCGTTATGCAGCCGCTGCACCTTGAGCCGCGACTTGAGCTGCCGGTTGCGCTTGCCCAGCGAAATACCGCCCGGATCAAGCTCATAGCGGATCAGCACATCCGGCAGGTTGGCGGTCTGGAAGCGCTGCACGAATTGCCAGAACAAGGCGTAGTCCTCTGCGGCAGGTGCATCCAGCGGATAAGCACCGGTTTCCGCCAAAGCAGCAGCGCGGAACATCACCGTCGGATGGATGAATGCCGAATTCGCCCGCATCGCCTTGGCGATCTCCGCCTGCGTAGTCGGATGGCGCAGCACGAACTGCTCGTTACCCGCCTGATCGACAAAACTCGCCGCACCGCCGAGCAACATCACCTGAGAATACGCATCCAGAAACGCCGTTTGCTGCGCCAATCGATCCGGCACATTCTCATCGCCGCAATCCAGCCGCGCCACCAGCTCATAACCTCGCGCACCGATCCACTGCAAGCCGCTGTTGAGCGCATGCTCGATGCCCCGGTTCTGCGGCAAATGCAAAAATCGCAACACGCCCTGCGCTTTGAACGCATCCCGCGCCGCCGCCTGATCGATCGGCGCACGCGTGCTGCCGTCATCGACCACCAGCACATCGCAGACTTCGTCCGGCCCGATGGAGGCCAGCGATTTCACGAGGCCGGTCGGGTTGTTGTAGTGCGGGATCAGCACGATCACGCGCGCTTGTTCTTGCGCGCTTTCGAGCTGGGTTTCAGCAGAATTCACGACCAGCTCCGAATACCGACGAGTTGCTTGATTTTCTTGGCGACGCCAAACGGCACCACCTGCCACACCAGCGGCTTGACCAGCTTCACGAGCGAGCGCGGCGACCAATCGAAGTATTGCCACAGCACCCTGAAGCGACTCCATTGCTGGCGGCGGCGTTTGCTGAGCGAGATGCCGGCGGTGGTGTATTCGCTCCAGGTCAGCACATCCGGCAGGTTGGCGGTCTGGTAGCGGGCGACGAAGCGCCAGAAGTAGGCGAAGTCTTCGGCGGCCGGCATATCGGTCGGATACAGGCCGATCTCGCGCACGGCGGCGATGCGAAAGGTGACGGCTGGATGCGTAAAGGCATTGTCGTCATGCATCTGGCGGACGATTTCAGCGTGGGTTTGCGGCTGATGCAGGGTGAAGCGGTCGCCACTGGCGTCGAAAAAGGTCACCGCGCTGCCGACGAGGGCGATGGCCGGGTTGGCGTCGAGAAACGCCACTTGCCGTGCAAAGCGATCCGGCGCGACACGGTCGTCGCAATCGAGCCGGGCGCAGTAGTCGTAGCCGGCATCCACGATCGCCTGCAGGCCGGTGTTGAGCGCGTGCTCGATGCCCCGGTTTTGCGGCAGGTAGATGAATGTCAGCTCGCCTTTGGCCTGGTAGGCGGCACGGGCGGCAGCTTCATCCAACTGCACGCGGGTGCTGCCGTCATCGACGACGAAGGTATCAACCGCTTCGTCCGGCCCGACCGAGGCCAGCGATGCCGCCAAGCCGGTTGGATTGTTGTAATGCGGGATCAGCAGGGCGATCCGGTTCATGGCGATGACTTCATGGATGGGTTTAACAAGTCCAGCCAGCGATCCAGCGTCGCGGCGGCGGAATAGGCGTCGGCGCGATGGCGCAGCCAGTCGGCCAGTTGTGCATGTTGGGGCAGTTGCTTGGCAATCAGGTCGGCCAGTGCTGCGCCGGTATTGGCGGCGGCGATGAAATCATTGCGGCGCTCACCGAATAACTCATACACACCACCAGCATCGGTTGACACGACCGGTAGGCCGGCTTGCATCGCTTCCAGCACCACCAGCGGGCAGCCTTCAAAGCTGGAGGTGAGCAGCAGGATGTCGGCTTGGGCTAAATACGGCGCGACGTGGCCTTGGCGGCCGGCGAAGATGAGCTGCTCGCTCAGGCCGCGGCTATTGGCTTCGGTACGCAACCAGGCTTCAAGCGGGCCGTCGCCAACGATGGTCAATTCGGCTTTGATGCCCTGTTTGTCCAGTGCGGCCAGCGTATCCAGCCAGAGGTGGGGTTGTTTTTCTTCGGCGATGCGGCCCACAAAAAGCAGGTGCCCTCCCCCCCCCTTCCTTGAAGGGGGGCTGGGGGGGATTTCTGCAATGTTGGCGCATTGGTCAAACGTCGGAGAGACCTCAGGCGACGTAGAAATCCCCCCTACCCCCCCTTCCGCGAAGGGGGGAATAAAAGCAGCGATGCCATTCGCATCCACAAAATTCGGCAACACCAACCACCCCGGCTTCACCGCCGACCCCAACCAACGCCCCATCGATTCCCGTGCATGCTGCGAGACGAACACCAGCTCCTGCATACGGCGATAAACGAACTGGCAGGCAGTGCGATGCACAGGATTCATCCGCGCAAACGCATCCAACTCAGCCAGCGGGCCGTGCACCCAGCCGATAAAACGCTTGCTCAAGCCACGCGTGGCGGCATAGCCCATATAAAGCGGCGCAAGGAAAGTCGCGGCGATGATCACATCGTGTTCGCGCGCCAGCTTGCGCACGGCACGCCAGCCTGCCAGCCATGTCCACGGTTTCTTGCCGTGCCAGACGCCAGACAGATCGACGATGTTCAACGCAGCAGTCCGATCCGCCCACAGATTGCGATTGCCGGCGAGCATCGCAACACTCACGTCAACGCCACGCGCGGCCAAGCCTTCGCCGACCAGCGCCACGCAGCGCTCGACGCCACCGAGCCCAAGATCGCGGACGAGGAACAGCACCTTCATCGACGGCCTCGCAACAGCTTCAGCAAGCCATAGAAAAAGTCGCCCATCACCACGCGGGAGCGTTGCCTGGTCAGTTTGCCTTGCTCTTCAACCGGCACCGGCAAGGCGCTGCACAGGCGGGAGAATTGCGTCCAATAGCGGGAGTTGACCGATTGCGTGCGTACCAGCGCATCCAGCCAGACGGTCGCAAAAGCAGGCTTCGTCGCCGGATCGCGCGTCGCCAACTTGAGCAGCGCTTCGGTGAAATCGAACCATTGCTCGAAATCGAGTGTGGTTTCCGGGCTGGCATGCAGGGCGAAAAAGCGTTTTTCCGCCTCTGACCAATCTGCCGGCAGAAAAGCCTGAGCGTAATCGGTGCGGACCCGGCGGGCGGTGGCAGCCAAGTCGTCACGACGGGTTTGGGTGATCTGGCCGGGGTGGATGCGGTAGTCGAGCAGCGGCTCGGCCACGGCGGTGAAGATCGCGCCGGCGCGGGCCAGCGTGCACCACAGTGCGTAGTCTTCCGCGTGCTGCGCCGTCGGGTCGTAACCGTGCTGTTTGAGTAGCGTTGTCCGCGCCATGACGCCGGGGTGGGCAAAGGGTGGATTGAACAGCAGCGCAGCTTTCAGGGCGGCATCGGTGGTCGGCGGTAACCAGAGGCCATCACGGCCGCCAATGAAGCGCACGCCGACACCGCAGACATCCGCCCCGCTCGCTTGCAGCACGGCCAGTTGTTTTTCCAGGCGCTGCGGATGAGCGATGTCGTCCGCATCCATCCGCGCAATCCATTCACCTTGCGCAGCGGCAATGCCTTCGTTGAGCGTGGCGATCAGGCCACGGTTTTCGCGGCTGATGATTTTGAAACGTGGGTCTTGCGCGGCATGCGCGTTGAGCCGGGCCAGTGTGGTATCGCTTGAGCCATCATTGATCGCGATGCATTCAAAATCGGTAAACGACTGCGCCGAGAGTGAATCCAGCGTCTCCTGCAAATGCAGGGCCGAGTTGTAGCAAGGCAGGAGGATCGATATGCGCGGCGCAGTCATGCGCGAATCTCCGCATGAATCCTGCGCGCCCGCCACCAGAACGCGGCAACGATGTAGGCCTCGACCACGTCAACCACCTGCGCGGCGCGGATCGCCGGTTGCGCGGCCCCCGGCAACAGAAGCATCAGCAAACCCACGTTGAGCACGCCGGCGACTACCAACACGCGACTGAAATAGCGCTCTTGCCCGAAGGGCAGCAAGGTCTGCATACCATATACATACGACAGCGCCCCCAGCAGGATGACCGGTGCCAGCCAGATCAGCACTTCCACCGAGCCCAGCATGCCTTTACCCAGCAGCAGCGACACGATCCACGGCGCAGCCAGCATCGACACCAGCGTCATGCCAAGGCCCGCACCGCCTTGCAGCTTGAATGCCTTGCGAATCAATTGGTACGCACCGGCCTTATCGCTGCCAGCCAGCTGCGCGATACGCGGATAAGTAGCCTGCACCAAAGGGCCGATCAAGCCTTGCGCGGTGTAGATCAGCTTGTTGGCGGCGGCAAAGAAACCGACCTGCGCCGGCGCGGCAAAGAAGCCGAGCAAGACGGCAGTCGAGGTGGTGTAGAGATTGGTCGAGATGGCGGAAAGAAAGAACGGCCAGCTATCGCGCATCGATTGGCGAATCTCGATAGCGTTCGGCACGCTCCATTGCGGGCGCGGCAAGCCCCAGGCGGTGAACCACCAGATCGCCCCGGCCAGCATCGCCGGCGCAGCTTGCAACACCACAGCCAAGGCGACGTCGTGCGGGCCTTGCACCAGCCAGATCAGCAGACCCAGCATCAGCGCCCGCGCCAACACGGTCAGCGCGGAGGCCACGCGCATTTCTTCGAAGCCCTGGAAATACCAGATCGGGAAGAACACCGAGCTGACGATATAAACTAGCGACCAACCAAACACCGCCGCATGCTGCTGCCAGCTGCCGATCACGCTGATCAGCACCGCCAGCACGGCGCAGGACAGCAACGCCAATAATGACTTGGCCCAGGTGACCTTCCAGAACACCCGCGCTGCGGCCGCCGGGTCGTGCCGAACTTGGGCGATCTCCCGCGTGGCGGACAGGTTGAAGCCGAAATCGGTGAACAGCACGCCGTATTGAATCGCAGCAAAGGCGTAATTCATCACGCCGAAACCATCCGCCCCCAGCGTGCGTGCGAGGAAGGGGAAAGTCACCAGTGACAGGGCGTAATTGAGCCCTTGCACGATATAGAGCGCGAAGATGTTGCCGCGAAGGCGGGCGTCGAGTGTCATGAACGCTTGGGAATGGGGAAACTGAGAATGAAAAACGCCCCGGATTGTACCTCCGGGGCGTTGATCGGCGTGTAACCGGCGGTCAAGCTACCCGCTCCATCGAGCAAGCGAAACGGGGCCACAGCAAAAGTTATCCTAGCGAGGATCAACGCCTGGTATAACCGCCAAGTGCAATGCACCTTGCGAGGGATGCTTTAAGCGGCAAACAACCGTGCGTGTTCCACCAGCAAGCACGCATCCATCACCACAAACAAGCCGGCATCCCGCGCCCGTTGTGCAGCGGGTTCATTGACGATATCCAGCTGAATCCAGATACCCCGTGCGCCGCGGGCGATAGCGGCATCCACCACGGCATCGACTTCTTCGGCACGGCGGAAGACGTCGACCAGATCGATATCGCCCGGCACGCTGGCAAGGTCTGGGTAGGCTGGCTCCCCCAGCACTTCAGCCACCAGCGGGCGCACCGGGATGATCTGGTAACCGACGCGCTTGAGATACGCTGCTACCCCGTGGCTGGGGCGGTTGGTTTTGGGCGATAGGCCGACCACCGCAATCGTGCGCACGGTGGCGAGGAAATCGCGAATGGTTTGGTCGTCCGGGTTAGCGAATGACATTGTTCACTCCATGGGCGCGTTGGGGGGTGCAAAAAACAAATCTTGAACCACAGAGGCCACTGAGAACACAGAGGGGTCACAGAGAAAACCAACAACAAACCTGTAGGCACGGAGAACCCGGAGTACACAGAGAACAATGAGTAAACCGAGGTTTTTGTAGGAGCGAGCTTGCTCGCGATAGCGACGTCGAGCGATCCACCGTTGCCATCGCGAGCAAGCTCGCTCCTACATAAGACGATGCCTTTCTCTGTGAACCTCTGTCCTCTGGGGTTCAAGGGGTGGAGGTTCCAGCGGCAAGCACTCAAGCTGCGGCCAACAGACCAGGGTGATCGGGCGTCGGCCGGTCGAGGTAGTAGCCTTGCACCAGGTCGATGCCGATTTCCACCAGCATGTTGAGGATGGTTTCGTCTTCGACGAATTCGGCGATGGTGGTCTTGCCCATGTCATGCGCCATGCTGACCATGCCGCGCACGAACACCTGGCTGTCGCGGTCGCTCGGCAAGTCCTTGATGAAGAAGCCGTCGATCTTGAGCACGTCAGCCTTCAGTTGCTTGAGGTAGGCGAACGAGGCGAAGCCGTTGCCGAAGTCGTCCAGACAGACCACGCAGCCGGTATCGCGCAGGGCATCGATGAAGCGCTGGGCATCGCGCAAATCGGAGACAGCGGCGGTTTCAGTCAGCTCGACCAGCAGTCGCTTCGGGTCGACCCGATGCTCGCGCAGCAGGTTGGCGATGTATTCGGGCATGCCGGGCTCGTCGAACGAGCGGCCGGAAATGTTGACGGCAATCGACGGCGCCCAGGGCTTTTCCGCCAGCAGCTTGATGCAGCGCCGGATCACCCAGCGATCCAGCTCGATGATCTTGCCGGTCTTTTCCGCTGCGGGAATGAAATGGCTCGGCAGGATCATGTTGCCGGGATTGTTGACGTCTTTCATCCGCAGCAGCGCTTCGAGGTGTTCCAGTTCGCGGGTGCGGGCGTCGTAGATGCCTTGGAAGTACAGCTCGAAGCCGTCCTCTTCCAGCGCTTCGGTGATGCGGTCCTTCCACGACAAGCGGGTGATCGCGCTCTTGGATGGATCGGCATCGGCGCGATAGACGCGCCAGGTCGATTTACCCGCCGCCTTGGCCTGATACATGGCGGCATCGGCATGGGCGACCAGTTCGGCGGCGGTGTTGGCGTGTTGCGGGAACATGGCGACGCCGACCGAGCTGGACGGCTTGATCACGTGGCCATCGACCGAGAACTGTAACTGCGCGATGTTGCTGACGATGCGATCGGCCAGCTTGCCGACTTCGAATTCGTTGCAATCGGGCACCAGAATGGCGAACTCATCGCCACCCAGCCGCGACAGCACTTCATGCCGACGCACTTGCGTGCCGATCTCGCGGCCGATGCTTTTCAGCAGATCGTCGCCGACACCGTGACCGAAGGTGTCGTTCACATACTTGAATTCGTCCAGATCGAAGAACACCAGCGCCATCGTGCCGTCGCGCCGGTCGGCTTCGGACACCATCCGTTCCAGCTCCTGCTGGAAGCGGTGACGGTTATAGAGGCCGGTCAGTGCGTCGCGCTCGGCAAGGTTGATCATGCGTTCCGCGATCTGGCGCTGCTGGGTGACGTCCTCGTACAACCACATCTTGCCGTTGGGCATGCCTTGCGGGTCGATCACCTGATAGCGCTGCTGGGTGATCACGCGGCCGTCTTCCATCGTCAGCTCGCCGTAGTCGAGGCGCTCTTCGGTCAGGGCGGTTTCTTCGAGGTAGTGGCCGATGATGTCGCCGATGGCGGGCCGGTTTTCCGCCTGCTGCAGCACCTGGCCGATCGGTTTGCCAGCCAGCAACGCCGTCGGCGCCAAGCCCCACAGCATGGAGAACGCCGGGTTGTGAAACAGGACACGGTTGTCGTTATCGACGAACAGCACGCCAAAGCGCATGGCCGACAAGAGCGCGGAGAGGCGTGCACGTTCGCTTTCGGCACGTTGCAGGTAGCTCTGGCCGAGCGACTGAATCTGCCGCAGTTCGATCACCGCTTTGCGCAGCGTCAGCCGATCATCCTTGTGTTCGGTGTTGTCGCGCAGGCTCAGGCGCAAGCCCTGGTATTCGCTGTCGGCGTAGATCGGTTGCCAATCAACCGCGGCCCAGAACAAGCTGCCATCGCGCCGCACGGCACGGAATTCGAAATCCTGAATCGCGGTGCGCTCTGCCACGGCACGCGAGAGGGTATCGGCAAAGCGGGTGCGCTCTTCAGGCAAGGCCAGCGAGAGCGGGAAATCTCCGAGCAACATGCAGGCGTTGGCGGTGTAGCCCGTCAGGCGCGTGACCGTGGCATTGGCCCAGATCAGCCGGCCATCCGGGTTGAGCCAGAGTTCAGCGTTCGGGCTGCTGTCGGCAATGGCGCGGAATTTGCGTTCACTGTCGGCAATGGAAATGAACTGGGTGTGCACCGCGTCGCCCATGACGGCCAAACGGCGCGATAGCCGGGCGACTTCATCCTGACCGGATATCTGCGGAACGGGGACTTCGAAACGGCGCGATGCCGCCCGCTCGATCCGGTCGATCAACGCCACCATGTGTTGGCCCAAACGCCAGCCCAAACCCACCACCAGCAGCGCCGCCAGCAGCTCGCCGACGATCAGGATCAGCGCATTCTGAACCAGCAATTGCGACAGCCCGCTTTGTTCATCCTGCGTGGAGAGGCCAAAACGCAGCTCACCCAGGTATTCACCACCCTGCTCGATGGGCGCAGCCACATGCATCAATGCCGGCAGCGTGCCTGCTTTCAATACCGAGGCTTGCGGCAACGGCTGGCCGACATCCCACCCCCGCGCGATGACGACATGGCCCTTGGCATCGCGCAATGCCATGTATTCGATGCCTTCCGGCACGCGCAGACGATCGAGCAGATCACCCGCTCTGGCGTAATCGTTGGCCGCCATCGGCGCGGTGAGTGCGGTGGAAAACAGACGGGAAAGCTGCTGGGCGCGTGCCTCGGCGCTATGGTTGGCCGACTCTTGCCAGAGGCGGTTGGTGTTGAGGAGCACCAATGCCAGCACCAGCAGCTGCAAGCAACCACCCAAAAGCAGCAAGCGCCCGCGTAATGACACCGGGACCAGGAAAGCCGGAAGGGGGAACCGCATGGTGGGCAGGGCTCATCTCCGTGAGATTTGGAGCGACTCAGAGGCGCGAAAAAAACCCGGCGCAGCGGTGCTGGCAAGGCGAGCGAAACACAGACAGTACGATTAAGTACGGCAAGTGAGCGCAACACAGCCAGCAGGGTTTTGTTCGCGCCGCTTAGAGCGCTTTTATAAATACTTTGGAACGTCTTTGGTAATTGTAGAGCCGCTTTTTTTCAATCGGTAATTCGTCCACGGTGCCCTGCGCGAAACCGCGCTCGACAAACCAGTGGCTGGTACGGGTCGTGAGCGCAAACAACTGCCGCAAACCAAGGCTGCGCGCCTGCTGCTCCACATGACGCAGCAACTGCGCGCCACGATCTTCATCACGGTAATCGGGGTCGACCACGAGGCAGGCCAGCTCGGCCATGCCGCTATCGCCAAACGGCTGGATCGCCACACAGCCGATGATCTTGCCATCGTGCTCCAGCACGGCGTAACGATTGATTTCGCGCTCCAGCAATTCGCGGCCGCGTTTGACCAGCACGCCGGCATCTTCCAGCGGCTCGATCAGCGCCAGCATGCCGCCGATGTCGTCGATAGTGGCCTGGCGCAAGGTTTCCAGCGGCTCGCGCGAGATCATGGTGCCGATCCCGTCGCGGGTGAACAGCTCCATCAGCAACGAACCATCGACGTGATGGGTGATCAAGTGCGCCCGCGCCACGCCCCGGCGCACCGCGCGGATCGCACAGGGTACGTAGAGGCGGATGTCTTCGTTGGCTTGCGGATGGGCGTCGAGGAATTGCTGCGCTTCTTGCGCGGTGAGTTCGGTTTGCAGCTCGCCGTTTTCGTCCACCACGCCGTCGTGGCCGAACAGGAACAGCAATTTGTCTGCCTTGAGGGCGATGGCGGCGCTGGTCGCCACGTCTTCGAGCGTTACGTTGAATACTTCGCCGGTCGGGGAGTAGCCCAGCGTGGACAGCAGCACCAGCTCGCCATCGTCCAGACGGTAGTTGATCGCCGTGGTATCGACCTTGCGCACCTCGCCGGTGTATTGCAGATCGATGCCATCGCGCACGCCCATCGGCTGCGCGGTAATGAAGTTGCCGGCCGAGACGCGGATATCGGCATTGGCCATCGGCGAATTGGCCAGCCCCATCGACAACCAGGATTCGATTTCCACCCGCACGTGGCCGGCGGCCTGAATCACGCATTCGAGCGTGGAGAGGTCGGTCAGCCGCACGCCGCGATGATATTCCGGCGTCAGGCCGCGCTCAGCCATCCGTGCGTCAATCTGCGGTCGCGCGCCGTGGACGACGACCAATCTTACGCCTAGGCTGGTAAGGAGGTTGATGTCGTGCGTGAGGGTCGCGAATTTGCCTTCACGCACCACCTCGCCGCCCAGCGCAATCACGAATGTCCGGCCGCGAAACGCGTGGATATACGGCGCAGCTTGACGAAACCACTGGACGAAATCGGCGGTGTGCATGTTGAAAGGCCCGCGAGCATGAGACAAAACCTGACAAGGATAACGGTAGGCCCCGCTCTTGGGAATGACGACGGCAACTCTTACATCTTCTTACGCAGAAGGCGGTAACGGCGCGCTATCCCCCTTGTCAGCAAGATGGGAACAGATGGGGATTCACGCACAAGAACAGCCCGAAACGCCAAGCAATGCGCATAACTCGAACAGGAGACGCTCTCCATGCGAAATACCATCGCTGTTTTGACGTTAGCCAGCACGCTCGTCGCCCCATTCTGCGCCGCGGTGGATCGACTGAACCTATCCGTGGGCCGGCTGACCCGGCCAAACGCGGTCGGATTCCCGGATACGGTGCAAGTAGACGCCGGCTGGAATCTGCCCTGGCAGTGGTTCGATACGGATACCGGCGTATTGCAGACCCGCGCCGAAGCCGGCGTGACCTACAACCGCACCCACGTCGGGCCGGTCTGGAGTGTGGAAGCCGCCCCCATCCTGCATTACCAGTACAAGGCCGACCTCAAAGGCTGTTCGCCCTTCATTGATGGCGGCGTGGGCGTGGGGGCCTTATCTGAAACGCGCTGGGGTACGCATTGGAATCTGACCACGCACTGGCAGTTCGCCAGCCGCATCGGTGCCGGCTGCCGCTTTGGCACCAATGAGTTGAGCCTGAATTTCTTCCATTACTCCAACGCCGGCCTCAAGAAGCCGAACCCCGGCGCGGACATGGTTTATGTGCGTTATTCGTTCGATCTTTGAAAGTACAGCGCGATAAAAAGGCCGGGCTAATCCGGCCTTTTCGATCACGGCAACGCCAAAACAAATCAGGTCGCGATTTCAATCCGGCCACGGCCGCTGTGCTTGGCGCGGTAGAGCGCCTCATCGGCCCGCAACACCAGTGCCCGGCCGTTTTCATCAGCTTTCAGCTCGGCAATGCCGGACGAGAAATTGACATCGACGCGCTGGTTCTTGTGCAGGAACGGCGTGCGGTGTGCGACGGTGCGCATGCGGTCGACCACATAGCGTGCGCCGTTGACGTCGGTTTCCGGCAGCAGCAGCAGGAATTCCTCACCGCCGTAACGCACCAGCAGATCCGATTCGCGCAGCACCGCCTTGGCGAGGTTCGTAACGTGGATCAGCACCTGATCACCGGTCAGATGACCATAGCGATCGTTGATCAACTTGAAATCGTCCAGATCGAACAGCACCACGGAAAGCTTCTGTTCATGCCGCAGCGCCCGCTTCACTTCCCGCGCCAGCACGTGATCGAAACCTTGCCGGTTGAGCGCGCCGGTCAACGCATCTTGCTCCAGCATCTTGCGATTGAAGGCGAGGTCTTCCTCGATATGCTTGACCGCATCCCGAATCGAACTCAGATCGCCGCTGGACGCAGACACCGCGCCATGAATGGAACTGGTGGAATCGATCAACTCGGTCAGCAGGCCTTCCAGCACGGAGTGGGCCTCTTCCACTGTCATGCGGCGATCCACATGCGCCTGCCGCGTATCGTGCAACGCACCCAGGCTGCCGTTCATCTTCTCGCCGCCTTCGCTGAGCGCGGTGATCAGCTCTTGAGTGGTTTCCTGCGCGTCGCTCACCACGTCATCGAGCTTCACCAGGATTTGCCACGCATGCTGAAGCTCGTCGCTGTTTTTGGTTTCGGGCGATTTGATCGTGACGATCGCGTTGTAGAATTGCGCGTAATTTTCTGGCGTGGGCGGCAAGCCGCGCTCGGCAAGGCGCTTGAGGGCAATCCGGGCTACTTCGACCGGGTTGACCGGTTGCGTCGTCGACATGATCTAGATAGAAGTGCTTAGGAATAAAAAAGGCCGGCCGATTCTACGCAAGCCGGCCTGCTTCGCCAACTGTTTCGGAACAGTTACAAGCCGTTCATCCATCAGGGTTTTTTCGGATTTTTCTTCATGCATATCCACATTCTCGGCATTTGCGGCACCTTCATGGGCGGGATCGCAGCGTTGGCGCGCGCGGCCGGCCACACTGTTACCGGCTGCGATGCCGGCGTCTACCCGCCGATGTCCGACCAGCTCGAAGCGCTCGGCATCGAACTGATCGACGGTTGGGACGTGAGCCAGCTTGAACTCAAACCCGATCTGTTCGTCGTCGGCAACGTAGTAACGCGTGGCAACCCGCTGATGGAGGAAATCCTCAACCGTGGCCTGCCCTACACCAGCGGCCCGGAATGGCTGCGCGATCACATCCTGGCCGACAAATGGGTTCTGGCCGTGGCCGGCACCCACGGCAAGACCACCACCACCAGCATGCTGGCGTGGATTCTGGAAGACGCCGGCCTCGCCCCCGGCTTTCTGGTTGGCGGCGTACCGGAGAACTTCGGCGTCTCGGCCCGGCTGCCGGGGACGCCGACGCAAGATGCCAACTCCACCTCGCCGTTCTTCGTCATCGAAGCCGATGAATACGACACCGCTTTCTTCGACAAACGCAGCAAATTCGTCCACTACCGGCCGCGTACAGCCATCCTCAACAACCTCGAATTCGATCACGCCGACATCTTTGCCGACCTCGCCGCCATCGAAACCCAATTCCACCATCTGGTGCGCACGGTTCCCGGCAACGGTCTGTTGATCGTCAACGGCCGTGAGGAAAGCATCGATCATGTGTTGAAGCGTGGCTGCTGGACGGGTTTCGAGCGTTTCGGCTGCGAAGGTGGCTGGTCGATCGGCGCGCATTACCCGGACGGTTTCGACGTGCTGTTCAAGGGCGAGCCGCAAGGCCGCCTGCAATGGGAGCTGATCGGCGAACACAACGCCCTGAACGCGCTGGCCGCCATTGCCGCCGCCCGCCATATTGGCGTTGCACCGCCGCTCGCCGTCGAAGCACTCGGCCGCTTCAAGAACGTGAAGCGCCGCATGGAAATCAAAGGCACCGCCGGCGGCGTCACCGTCTACGACGACTTTGCCCACCACCCGACCGCCATCGCCACCACCTTGGCCGGTTTGCGCAAGAAAGTCGGCGCCGCGCGCATCTTCGCCGTGCTGGAGCCACGCTCCAACACCATGAAGCTCGGCACCATGAAAGACGCCCTGCCCGGCTCGCTGAAGGACGCCGATCTGACGTTCTGCTATGGCCACAACCTCGGCTGGAATCCGGCCGACGCACTGGCACCGCTGGGCGATAAGGCGCAAAGCTTCAACGATCTGGATGCGCTCGTCGCCGCGGTAACGGCAGCAGCCAAGCCGGGCGATCAGGTGCTGGTCATGAGCAATGGCGGATTTGGCGGCGTGCATGGGAAGTTGCTGGCCGCCCTCGCCGGCTGATTGATCCCTACCAGTCAGCACTGGTGCGGACTGCGCAATACAAATGTGCAGATTCTCAGCTAAAACCGCCATGTGCATAGCCACCGCCCCCGATGCACCATTTGCGCCAAGAAGGTGGGCCAGAACAGGGCGCGGCGGTGTTCCAGCACTGCATGTTGCGCGCCGTGCCAGCGCCGCTCCCATCCAAAGGCAGCCCGCCGGCCGACGCATCCGGCCCCTTTCCGTCACCCTCCGCCGACATCGGCGCGGGCCTACCGGAGTACGCTCAGGCTCTGTTGACATTGGTTTCGCGGCTGCGCTGGGCCGGAAAAAGGCCAGACACTAGGCGCGCGACGATGGCAATAACCAGTTATTTCCGAGGAGCGCAACAACGTGAATGGCCTTTTTCCGGCCCAGCCCTTCGGGTTTGGGGTATCTCGGGTGCCTTGCCGCGTTACAAACCGCTTGTGGTACTCGTACCACGGCGCGCTTTGCGCCTTGCAATCCATCCCGAGCTACCCCAAACGCAGTCGTGAAACCAATGTCAACAGAGCCAAGGGCCACCATGCATCATCTCAGCATCAAAACCAGACTGACCTTGTTGACGCTGTTCGCCATCCTGATGCTCGTGCTGGTCGCAGCCGGCGGCTGGATTGGCGTCGGCAAGGTGGAAAGCGCCTTGCGCTTGCTCGGGGAGGAAAAACTCCCGACCGCCAATCTGCTTTCCGATATCCGCAGTCGCACCGCCACCCTGCGCGCGGCAAGCCTGGAAGCCGCCCTGTGGCGCACCCAGCAATGGCAACAGGCGCGCTTCAAGAATATCCATGAGCGGGTCGTCAAAACCGATCAGGAACTGACGACGGCGCTGACTGCGTACGGCAAGCTCCCGCTCTCCAGCGACGAAGCCGCCGCCTGGGCGCAATTCTCGAAGATCTTCAAGAACTGGCACGGCTACGCCGAGCAGACCACCGGCATCATCGGCCAGCTGGCCGACAACACCGATAGCGCCAAACAGGCCGAGTTGTTCGAGCAATACGACACCTACAACGCATCGTGGGTGTATGTCGTGCCGGGCCTGCAGGACACGCTGAACAAGCTCGTCGCCGCCAATGCCAAGGCCACCGACGCCGCCCGACAGGAAGGCGCGGATGCGCAGCGACTGGCCATTCGCTTCATCCTGGCCAGTCTCGGCGCGGCGGTCATCGTGCTGTTGTTGCTGAGCACGCTGATTGCGCGCGGCATCGTGACCTCGCTCGGCCGCATGCGCAATGCCATCGTCGCCGTCGCGCAGGACAATGACTTCACCATCCGCGCCGCCGTATCCAGCCGCGACGAGGCCGGCCAGACGGCGGATGCGTTCAACCGGCTGCTGGAAAAAATGCAGGCGTCGTTGCGCCAGGTGCTGCACAACGCCAATCAGGTCTCCGAAGCCGCCCGCCAAGCCTCCGACGTAGCGGAGCGGGTGTCCGATGCCTCGGTCAGCCAGAGCGAATCGGCGGGTTCCATGGCGGCGGCCATCGAGCAGATGACGGTTTCCATCAACCTCATCAGTTCGTCCACCCAGGATGCGCTGGCGCGGGCACGCAACGCCGGCACCGCCGCCCGCTCCGGCGCGGGGGTGATTTCGCAAACCAATCGCGAAATGGATCAGATCGAAGTCACCGTACAGCAAGCCGGCCAGCGGATCGACGAGCTGGGCCAGCAATCGGCCACCATCTCGACCATCGTGCAAGTGATCAAGGACGTGGCCGATCAGACCAACCTGCTGGCGCTCAACGCCGCCATCGAAGCGGCGCGGGCCGGTGAGCAGGGCCGCGGTTTCGCTGTGGTGGCGGACGAAGTGCGCAAGCTGGCCGAACGCACCACGCGCTCCGCCAGTGAAATTTCGCAGATGGTCGCGGTGATGCAGGATTCGGCACGCAACGCGATCACCGGCATGGATTCGGTGACCACGCGCGTGGCGGCCGGCAAGCAGCTATCGGATGGCGCGGCCGGTCATGTGGAAGAAATCCTCGGCAGCGCCGATCAAGTCGCCCATTCGATCAGCGAGATTTCCACCGCGCTGGGCGAGCAGACCGCCGTGGCGCACGATATCGCCGGCCGGGTGGAAACCATCGCCCGCATGAGCGAGGGCAACACCCACGCCTCAAAGGAAACCGCCCGCGTCTCGCAAGAACTCAACCAACTCGCCGGAGCGTTGCGGCAAACGGCAGAGCAGTTCCGGGTATGACAGACGGGGTGCCCCACGTCCGGCATCGCGGCGCAGCGATCCCGCACACTGTCGTACCAGGTTTTGCAAGTATCACGGCACCTACTGCTTCGATACCTTGCGTGGATGCCGGCTCTAATTGGCTCACCCAATCCCATGGTTTTTCGTGCGCTAATTCGCTTTCTGATCCAGCGAAAGCGGGGGTGAATACAGGAACCAAGAATCGGGCAGCCAGTTCGCCACAATGCGTAAGCATTCGCTTTAATAGGCCTCTCGAATGATGATTCGGCGCAAACATTCGGTAGGCGACCTTGTCAGAAAGCCGAAATACAGCCCTCGACCGTCTTCCCGTGGCAATCCGAAATACCATTGGGCATTTTCTGCGCCAGGCGGTGGAACTTGCACTAGCTCCATGCCCGGGAAACGCCCATCGACCTCATCGCGTTGCACGCATCCTTCCAATTCAACAGTGATCATTTGCCGCTCTTCCGGGTGATCAGTGGCCCCTCGCACAAACACCTCGGTAACCGTCACCGCACCATCCAGTTGAAAGTGCGCGTCACTTTGATAGAACGTTCTGCGTGTATTCCGGCTCTGCACACGCAAGTGAACGGGAACCATGGCTCGTACCGCCTCTACACCTTGCGTGGACGCTTGCTCAAGTTGGCTTACCCAATTCCATAGCTTTTCGTACTTCATGGTGTACTCCTCGTCGGCAAAAGCGTCTGTAAAGACAAAGATCGACAGAGTGAATGCCAAATTGCAGGCAAACGAAGAGGCTCGTTTACGGGCAAACGGCGCGATAGTAATCGCCATAAAGCGCTCCCGAATTCGATGTCTGCTCACCATTCGCAAAAATACGACCAATCTGGCGTGCAGCTTGATTCATGTCGCCGGACCGTTCGTACTCATCGAATTCAGCCTCGTATCGAGCGGTTTGGCTGCCAGCTATACCGATATCCGGCCCATCGTTACGCAGGATTTCCCTTCGTGCTCGAAGGTTGTTCAGCGTAGCGAGTCCTTCGTTGTCGAGGTAGCTCTGCATGCAGGATTCGGTCGAGGTACGGTCAATATGTGCGGGGTAAGAGGCATGCCCCAACTCGTGAGCTAGTACTTGGGCTACGGCTCGGGAATCGGGTTGAAGCGATCGTTGAATCAAAATTCGCTGATTCACCGTATCGGTCACTGAACCCGGGCCGGCATGGAAGTCAATTCGCCAGTCTTGGGCTTGCAGCTCCGCCATCTGCCGCTGCAAAGTCGGCGACTTGGCGACAATCTCGTCCACCGACCGCCCCAGCCCGGATTGAAACGGTCCGCCGTTTTCACCGGGCCCGAATCGTGGCGCCGGGAACAGCGTGTGAAACGGCACTTTGATATCGCGTGGGCCGAGCGACTGGATTGCGCGAATGTCTTCCGCCGTCGGGGTGCGCTCCGCGATCACTTCCGCCATCTGCTGGGCCAGCCGCTCGGCCACCGAGGGCAATTCGGCCCAAGCCTCCGCTTCGATTTCTGCTGCCGATTTGCGCTTGGCAAATGGCACTCCCCAGCAAACTCCAGCAGACATTTCGTCGTGCCGGATTTTGCGCCGGGTGATGTCGTCTTCGTCGTATTTCCACCCCATCTTGGCCCCGCTGTGAATCAACAAAACGGCCATGCTGCTTACGCAGCAACCAAATCGTCAACGTGGAGTAAGCACATTGGATTTATGACAACCGATCAACAACGCTGATAGGTTCCGCCGCTGCTGGCGCGATGGGTTCAAGGCGTACAGCGGGCTATAACAGAAGCAGTTACCCCTTCCCGACCGACTCCACCATGTTCAGCGACGACCTCCTGCTCCGCCTGCGCACCCGCGTTGCGTTGCTGCGCGATTTTTCCATCGACGAGGTTGGCGAATTCGTCGGCCATTGCCGGCCGGAAACGCAGCCAGCCGGCCATTGCGTGGTCCGTGAGGGAGAACCCGGGCGGTCAATGTATATCGTGGTGGCGGGCACGCTGTCGGTTCAGCGCCTGACCGGCGGCCAGCAGGTGCAGCTGGCGGTGCTGGAGGCGGGCGATACCTTTGGGGAGCTGGCGCTGCTCGATTTCGGCGAACGCTCGGCTAGCGTGCTGGCGCTGACGGAGGTGCGCCTCTTGCAGTTTGAACGCGGGCACATGGTCGGGATTCCGGCACTGCAGCCGAAGCTGTACCGCAATCTGGCATTGATGCTGGCGGAACGGTTGCGGGAGACGAATCAGCTGGTGGGGAGTTTGGCGAGCAATCGGTCGGCCACTGCAGCGGAGACGCCACGTAAACGTACGATGGTGAATCGTTAGCAAAGATTGATGACCAGTCCCCTCTCACATTTATGGGAGAGGGTTAGGGAGAGGGTGCTTGCAAGTGCGCAGCCCGTGGTCCGCCCCTCTCCCACTTTCCCTGAACAAGGCCAAAGCCTTGCACGGGATAGGCGAGGGGAGAAAACCACGATGCGGTCGAGGCCCCTCACCACCAAACCGGCTCAGGCTCCAACACCACGCCAAATTTCGTCCGCACATCTGCCTGCACCGCCGCCGTCAGCGCGGCCACATCGGCCTGCACCGCGCCGCCGTGGTTCACCAGCACCAATGCTTGCTTCTCGTACATGCCAACCGGCCCGAGTTGCTTGCCCTTCCAGCCGGCTTGATCGATCAACCAGCCCGCCGCCAGTTTGTACGCGCCACCATCGACCGGATAAGAAACCAGCTTCGGATATTCAGCAAACAACGCCTCGCGCACAGCCAACGAGACGATGGGGTTCTTGAAGAAGCTGCCAGCATTGCCGATCACCGCCGGGTCGGGCAATTTGCGGCGGCGGACGTTGATCACGGCTTGCGCGATGCCGCCGGGGGTACGCGGCAGTAGCGCGGCGGCCAGCTCGCTATCGATCTCGCCATATTCGGTGTGCAGCGTTGGGCGTTTGGGCAGGCGGAACATGACTTCCGCGATCAGCCAGCGGCCGGCTTCTTCGCGTTTGAACAGGCTATCGCGATAGGCGAAACGACATTCGGCGTTGCTGAAGACGCGCTTTTCGCCGGTTTGCAGATGCCACGCGGTCAGCTCGAACAGCGTGTCTTTCACTTCGACGCCATACGCGCCGATGTTCTGGATCGGTGCTGCGCCGACCGTACCGGGGATCAGCGATAGATTTTCCAGCCCGCCCCAGCCTTGCGCCAAGGTCCATTGCACAAAGTCATGCCACGTCTCGCCACCACCGGCCGCAACGTAGACAGCATGTTCGTCCTCACCCACCAGACGCCGACCGGGCGCTTCGACCTTGAGCGTCAACCCTTGCACCACGGCGGGTAGCACCAGATTGCTGCCGCCGCCGAGTACATGCCACGGCAGCGAGCGCAATGCGGCATCGTTTTGCACCGCCTGCAAATCAGCGAGCGCGGTGATCGCGGTGAAATGGCTGGCACGGGCGGTCAGCCCCAAGGTGTTGAGGCGGCTGAGATCGACGTCGGTCTGGATGTTTGGATGGGACGAGGGGGGCATGGCGGCTCCGGCAAAGCGCGATTATCGCCGGAAAGCATTTTTTCTGTATGCGCTCACGTGATCTCCTGCGGCCCCAGCACCCGCAGAATCTCCTCCACCGTCGTCACCCCCGCCCTCACCTTCTCGCACGCATCGACGATCAGGCCCGACGAGCCGAGGCGTTGCGAGAACTCATCCAGCTGCATCAGGCTGGCGCCGCCGGAGATCATGTTGCGCATTTCGGAATTGGGGATCAGCACGTCATAGATGCCGGCGCGGCCCTTGTAGCCGGATTCGTGGCAGTGGTGGCAGCCCTTGCCCTTGAAGAATTCCAGCGTCTGGTTGCAGAACAGCGGCCCGAGCTTGGCCAGGACGGCGGGATCGGGCTGGTACGGCATGCGGCAGTGCTCGCAGATGCGGCGCACCAGTCGCTGAGCAATGATGCCCTCCAGCGCGGCGGCCAGTACGTAGGGCTTGAGGCCGAGGTCGAGCAGGCGGGATAGCGTCGCCAGCGCCGAATTGGTATGCAATGTGGAATAGACCAGGTGGCCGGTCATGGCGGCGTGGAAGGCGACTTCCGCCGTTTCGAAATCGCGGATTTCGCCGAGCAAGATCACGTCCGGGTCTTGCCGCAGAATGGCGCGCAGCACCACCGGGAAGGTGAGGCCGATCTTTTCCTTGATCAGCACCTGCCCGGCCATGTCGAGGTAGTACTCGACCGGGTCTTCGATGGTGACGTAGTTCTTGCCCGGCGTGGCGTTGTGCTGCAGCAGGGAATACTGGGTGGTGGTCTTGCCGCTGCCGGTCGGGCCGGTGGTGAGGATGATGCCTTGCGGCTTTTCGGTCAGCGTTTCCATCTGGGCGCGGTGGCGCGGCGAGAAGCCCAGATCGTCGAGGTTGTGCACGACAGCGTTGCGATCCAGCAGCCGCATGACGATTTTTTCGCCATTGATGGTCGGCAGCGTCGAGATACGCACGTCGACGATGCGCAGCGGCGACTTCACCGTGATGCGCCCGTCCTGCGGGCGGCGGCGTTCGGAGATATCCAGCTCGGCCATGATCTTGAGCCGCGATACCAGCGCCATCAGCAATTGCACCGGAATCTTGATCTTCTCGATCAGCACACCATCGATGCGATAGCGCACCGACACATTCTTGGCATTCGGGTGGACGTGGATATCGCTGGCCCCCAGCCGCACCGCCTCCAGCAAGATGGCGTTGACGAGGCGGATGGTCGGCGGCTCGTCGGTGGCGGTCAGCAGCTCTTCCAGGCTGGTTTGTTCGTCTTCCTCGATGACGACTTCGATGCCCTCGCTCGGGTCATCGCTGCCCACCACCGTGACCAGCTCATCGATCGACATCGCCTGCTCGCCGGGATAGACCTCGGCCAGTTTTTTCTGGACGGCGGACGACGGCGCATACACCGGCAGTACATCCAGCTCGGCGACGAAGCGCATTTCCTCGACCAGACTCCGATCCGCCGGGTCTGCCATCGCCAGCAGCAATTGCTTGCCGGTCAGCTTGAGCGGCAACACCAGATGCTTGAAACAGAAGCTGCGCGGAATCAGCGTGGCGACGGCTTGATCCACCACGAATTCGGCCAGCTGCACTTCCTCGACCAGCAATTCCTTGATGAAGAGATCGCGCAGCTGCGCTTCGCCCACCCAGTCCCGTTCCAGCAGCAGTTTGATGAAGGGCTCGCGGCGGGTTTCCTGCAGGCGGTGCAGCTCCTGCAATTGCATGGCGCTGATCAGGTTGCGCTTTTGCAGCATGATGCCGAGCTGGCTGCGCTTGCCACCGGTAATGCGCGCCAAGGCGGCGATTTCGCTGGTTTTCTGGCGGTTTTCCTCTTGCAGCTTGCGGTTGCGCTGCACCAGCTCGTATTGCTCGATCGCCAGACCGATGGTGACGCGCAGATCGTCGTCATTCCACGGTTTGAGGATGAACTTGTAGACCGCACCTTCCTTGATCGCCCCCATCACCGCCTGGGTGTCGGCGTGGCCGGTCAGCATGATGCGGATGGTGTCCGGCTGCACTTGCCGCGCCGCCTTGAGCAGCTCCGCGCCATTCATCTTCGGCATCATGAAATCCGAGACCATCACGTGATAGCGCTGTTGTTGCAGCAAGGCGAGCGCTTCGTCACCGTCGGCAGCGGTGTCGATTTCGTAGCTTTCCTGCCGGAACACGCGCTTGAGCGAGGTGAGCACATTGCGCTCGTCGTCCACCAGCAGCAGGCGGTAATGCGTCGCTTCCTTCGCAATGCCGTGCGTGTCATCCGGCGTGGTTGGCGTGCCGGTGAAGAAGGAGGCGAAGCCGCTCATGCGTCCTCCTGCGGCAAGGGAAAGCGCATTGCCACTTCCGTGCCTTTGCCGAGTTCGCTGTGAACAGCGATTTCGCCGCCAAGCGCCCGGACGATATCGCGGCTGACGGTCAGGCCCAGCCCGGCGCCGGCACCGACCTGGCGCGTGGTAAAGAAGGGCTCGAACACGCGTGGCAGCACTTCGGGCGCAATGCCGCAGCCGGTATCGGTCACGTTCAGTTGCAATGCCCCCGCATCCGCACTGGCCGTCACGGCAATCCGGCCCTCTGGCGATATGGCCTGTTTGGCGTTATCCAGCAGATTCAGCAGCAACAGATTGAGCCGTGCCGACGAGCCACGCAGCATCGGTAAATTTGGCGCGATATCGACATCGATCTCGACCACCGCGCCCGGCTGCTTATGCACGATATCCACCGCCGCACGGATCGACGCCGTCACATCCAGCTTGTTGGTCTCGACTTGGTCGATCTGCGAAAAATCACGCAATGCCGAGACGATGCGCGCCACCCGATCCACCCCGGTAATCGACTCCCTCAGCAGCGGCGTGAAATCTTCCAGCGCGTAATCCAGATCAAGCTTTTGCCAGTGCGCCAACAGGGCCGGGGACGCGTCTGCTTTGACGGCCCATTCTTGCAAAAACCGACCGAACTCCTGCAACTGCGCGACGTAATCAGCGGCGGTATTCAGGTTGCCGCGCACGAAGCCGATCGGATTGTTGATCTCATGCGCGACACCGGCCGCGAGCTGCCCGACCGAGGCGAGCTTTTCGGCCTGATAAATCTGCCGCTGGTGCTTCTCGATGATGTCGACCTGCTCCTTCACCCGCAGCTCCAGATTGGTCGCCAGCGCACGGTAGCGCTGTTCCGACGTCGCCAGCTCGGTGTGCTTGATGCGCAACGCCTCGTAATCGCTCTCGGCCACCGCCAGATGCAGCTCCGCCGCCATGCGGTAACGATGATTGGCCAGCAGGATGGCCTCGACCAGCCGCGCCGCCGCTTGCAGGGCGGGTGGCGGGCAATCCGCGCTCAGGCGGCCTTGCGGGTCGATTTCGAATGTGATGTCGACAGTGCTCGCAGCCGGCGACGGTTGGTCGCTTTCCAGTACCACCTCACCGCCGTTGTCGACCAAGCGGAACGGCCCGATCAACTCGCGCAGCGCTGCTTGCAGGCTGGCCCGGTCGATCTTGGTCAGCTGCTCGGCCAGCGGCACTTCGCGGTCGAAGTCGGGCAGCGGCAGGTTGTCGCGCTCGTTCATGCTGCGCTCCCGACCGCGCCGGCGATGAATTGGTCGCTATCCAGCCCGTGGTCGGCCTGCAGGGCAAACTCCGCATCCAGCCGGGGGAAGAGTTGCGCGAGCAAAACGCTGAACGTCTCAATCACGCCCTGCCCTTGCAAGGCGCTGGCAAAGGTCAGCGGCCACGGTGCGGTCGCCCAGCGGTCGTGGATTTCCGTCTCGGACAGCACATCGGGCAAATCGCGTTTGTTGAATTGCACCACCAGCGGCAGATGCTGGAAATCCAGCCCGACACGGGCGGCGTTGTCGGCCAGGTTCTCGAACGATTCGCCATTGTTGACCGTCTGCGTCTTGCGCGAATCGGCCACGAACACCACACCATCGGTGCGCGACAGCACCGCCTTGCGCGTGCTGTCGTGCGCCACCTGCCCCGGCACGGTGTAGATCTTGAACTTGATCAACAAGCCGGACGGCGCGCGAAAACCCAGCGGAAACAGATCGAAGAACAGGGTCCGATCGTTTTGCGTTTCCAGCACCATGAGTTGCCCCTTGCTTGGCGTCAGCAGTTGCTCGTGCAGGCTCAACAGATTGGTCGTCTTGCCGGACAGCGACGGGCCGTAGTAGACGATTTTGAGCGTCAGCTTGAGGGTTTGCGGATCGAACTCGGCCATGGCCTGCTCATCGGGAGAGTGCTGTTTTTTTATATAGCACTCAGCTTGGGTGACCGATGTACTCGAAATAGCTTGCGTATTGCTTGCGGCAGAAACAGAACGGCCCGCCCTGCTTTCTCAAACAGGACGGGCCGTGACTGCTGTTGCATGTGAATGGTTGCTGCGGGTGAACCGGTGCCCCGCGTGGGTTACGCAGCCAGGCTGCTAACCCACCCTACGAACCAGTCCCCTCTCCCACTAGTGGGAGAGGGGAGGAAGTTAGCCCCGATTCAAACCAACCCAATCACTTGATGCTATTGATCAACGTCTGGCAATCCGCCGCCGTGATGTTCTCGCCGCAAGTCGGAATCTGATCCTGCGGTTTGCCATCGGCGGTATCGGTCAGCAGCTTGTTCCCCAGCGTGAAGTTGACCGCGTTGAGGTTGTAGCCGTTGTCCTGCTCGATCTGCCAGAAGAACACCCCGCCCAGCCCCTTGTCCTTCGCGTACTGCGCCTTGAGTGCGGCGGTGCGCGGCGTTTCGGTGGTGATGAACGACCAGCCGGTTGCGCCGATCGGGTTCACCATGAAGTCCGCGTTGGTGGTCTTGTCGGTGTACAGGTGATAGCCGTTGCGCGGCTTGATGTCCCGGTCCAGATAGTTCTGGAACAGGTCATACCCTTCCACCACGCCGGCTTCCCAGCTGCCCACACCCGCAATGGCGAGGATGAAGGCCGTGCCGGTCGCATTCGGATCACCGAACGTCGAATCCCCCTTCAGGCCGTTGGTGTACTCCTTGATGTCCCCCGGCATGATGGCTTTCGCACGATGGTAGTTGGCCACGCCGATCATCAGCTTGTTGTACGGCACACCGTATTGATTGTGCAGGTACTCGATGGTCGAGCTGGCCGAGGTGCCGGTGGAGGAGCCATTGGCATTCGGGTTGATATACAGCGGCGTGTGATGGCTGATGTTGCGTTCCCATGCCCCGGTCAGGTCATAGGTCATCACGTACAAGCGGTCGAGGTACAGGTTGATATTGGCCCAGTCGAGCTTGTCCAGCGGGCCCTTGGTGGCGGGGATTGCGGACGACAGGCGGTACTTCTTGCCGGTCTTCACCGTCAGCCAGTCCATACCGGCGCGCAGATCCTTCAACAGCTGCAGATAGTTCTGCGGATCATCCGGCCGTGCCATGCCGACCACGGCACCATCGGTGGCCGGGTATTCCCAGTCGATGTCGATGCCGTCGAAGTCATAGCGTTGCAGGAAGCTGACCACCGAATCCACGAACGCTTTGCGGCGCGTGGTATCGGATGCCATCCACGGGAAGCCCTCGCCCAGCGTCCAGCCGCCGATGGAAAGATCCAGATGCAGGTTCGGGTTGGCTTTGCGCAGGTTGTACAGCACGCCGAACACGCCGCCGACATCATCCTTGCCGATCTCGTACATGCTCTCGGTGCCGGTGATCTTGGCGGTTTGGCCACCATTGAGGTTGCGCAGGAACGCGGCCTCGAAATCAGCCATCGCCATCGCACCATCCGGCAACTTGGATTGCGTGCAAGTGCGGTTCACTGCGGCCGGAGCCGTGGTCGGGAAGCCCGGCGCTTGCGTGCCCTTGGCGGCCGGGAAGCAGATACCGGCAAAACCATACACCAGACGATCCAGGTTCTTCGCCGGCAGCTTGCTGAAGTCGAACTGGCGGCCGTAGATCGCCCAATCGCCCAGATACGCCACGCGCTCTTGCCCTGCGTCGGCTTCGTAGACGTTGTGCTGCAACGGCAACGTGCCCGGCGCCAGTTTGGAAACACGTGCGCCGCTATCCGAATCGAAGCCCGGATGGTTGCCGCCCGGATCGGTGGCCGGATTGATGCCCCCACGGGTGCCGGTCAGCGTGGATTGCGTGTTGGAAATCCGCGTGGCCGAGAGCTTGCCAGCGGCAAGCACGACGCCGGTGTTCGGGTTGCCGGATACCGGTTGCGCCGTGCCGTAGTTGATCGTGTTCGGGATCGAGACCGGGCAGAGCGTGGCATCCGGCACGCCAACCTGTTTCCACTGGTTGGTGTAGACGGTGTCATCCGGGGCGATGGCGTGCGTGTCGACCAGGGCTTGGTATGCGTTGCCCTTGTAGCCGACGATGGCGCCAGTGGCATAGACCTTGGTCGAGACCCAATCCGGCGCGCAATAGCCGGTGGTCGGTGCGGGCGTCGGGGTCGGGCCGCTAGGCACCGGGGTCGGCGAGCCGCATGGGCCACCGACTGCCCACAGGGCTGGCACGTTGGGCGGTTCCCAACCAGTCTGCGTGGTGTGTGCGGCGCGAGCAGTGTAGGAAACGCCGTTGTAGCTGACCGCTTGGCCAACGATCACGGACAGACCCGGTGCCCAGGCCGTGCAGCTGCCGACTGGCGTCGGGACGACGGTTGGCGTGGTGGTCGGGGCTGGTGTAGCAGTTGGCGCGGTGGTCGGCACCGGGGTCGCCGTGGGCGTCGGTGTCGCGGTGGGCTTCGGTGTGGGAGCCGCGGTCGGGACTGGCGTCGCGGTCGGCTTCGGCGTTGGCGCTGCGGTCGGAACCGGGGTTGCAGTCGGAACCGGTGTTGCAGTTGGCTTGGGCGTCGGCGCGGTGGTTGGCGTCGCCGTCGGGGTGGGCGACGTGACGGGGGTCACGCCGAGGTCTTGCCACAGGGTTGGCGTAGCGGCCGGATTCCAGCCGGCACCAACATAGGCGGTATGGGTTTGCAGCGCCTTGTAATCGTGGCCGTTATAACTGACCACGGTACCGGCGGTATAGGTACTGCCTTCTTGCCAGGCTGGTGCGGCATAAACCGCAGCAGCTGCAATGAGCGCGAGCAATAGCCCGGCCCAGCGTTTTTTGCGAACCATCTCCATCTCCTTATTTTTGGAATTCAACGCAATGCGTCGTTGACTGTATTGCGCTGCAATACAGTTGGTTCGCCCCGGCAATAATGCATTCGAACCACCACATCTAGAAACATGCACATCGCCGAAAGCAAACCTCGCAATCCTAGATAAAAAAACGGCGATGTCAACAGATGAAAAAATTCACTCAACACCTTGATTAACAAGGTTTAATTTTCAAATATTAGGCATTGTTCACATGGAGTAAGGATGCACTGAAAGTACATGATTTATTCGTAATTTTATGTAAATTCATTACAAAAAATACGTCACCACAGCCCAAAACACTGCAATCAAATCGCTTTGGGAAATCCCGCCAAATACTTCACTTACCCCAAACGAAATAACGCCAAAACAATATATAAACTTATCAAATCAGCAGCAGGTTTCATTCGGACAAATCCGGTCGCAATCAATCTGAAAATCAGGATTGCCGCAACTAAAAAGGCAATAAAAAAACCGGAGCGTTACCGCTCCGGTTTCAAGATCGAACTGTACAGGGTTGAATCAGCGCCGGCCATCCTGCCGCATGACCGGCGCTGCTCCTGCTGCTACTGACTCGCTTATGGCAGTGTCTTCAGGTGCGCGGCGGCCGGCACCGAGAAGTTGTAGCCATCGTGCTTGTCCCAGTTGATCGACCAGGTCATCACACCACGGAAGGTCGGGTACGCCTGATTCGGCTTGATCGTGCCGCAGTTCACCAGCTTGGTCATGCAATCGAGCGTGTTGTTGACCGTTGCCGAAGTGACGAAGCCGGAGTTGGCCGAGCTTGGGCCGGACGGCACACCGAACGCCACCTGATCCGGACGCAGACCGGCGAACGTGCCCGAAGCACCCGCTGCCAGACCGAAGCCTTCGATCAGCATCTTGCTGCCGCCAACCAACATGTCCACCGAGCCTTCCGGCAGCGCGCCGGTGGCGTACGGGGTGTAGAGGCCACCGTTGTTGTAGTACTGGACGTGGATGATCGTCAGGTCGTTACGCAGACCATCGATGATCGGCAGGTAAGCACCCCAGATGCTGCCGTAGGAGGTGTAACCACCTTGGACATACGGCCATTCCGGCGCCATCGACAGGTAGAAGCTGGAGCCGACCTTGGCCTTCAGCTGCTGCACGGCGGTGACGAGGTTGCTGATGATCGGTGCGCCCAGCGAGACGCCGCTGCCGCTTTCCAGATCTAGATCGATACCGTCGAAGCCGTACTTGGTGATGATGCCGTACAGGCTGTTGACGAAGTTGGTCACGTCGGACGACGAGTTCAGCGTCACCGAACCGTTCTGACCGCCCAGCGACAGCACGACCTTCTTGCCCTTCGCTTGCTTGGCCTTGATGTCGGCAATGAACTGCGCTTCGGTGCCGGCATTCGGGTCGAGCGTGAAGCTCACTGCACCACCGCCTGCGTTGTCGGCGAAGGAGACGACGATCACGTCCCAATCATCGGTCACTTGGGCGATCGGGTAGGTGTTGCCGCTCGGGTTGGTGAAGTTGTGCCAGTAGCCAACCAGGGCGTGCTTGGCCAGCGACGACGGGGTGCCGGTTGGCGTCGGGGTCGGAACCGGTGTTGCGGTCGGAACCGGAGTAGCCGTCGGGGCTGGCGTCGGCGTAGCCGGGGTAGGTGTCGGCGTTGCGGTCGGCTTCGGTGTCGGGGTAGCCGTCGGAACCGGGGTCGGTACAGGCGTTGCGCCGCCACAGTTGCCGAGCACCGTCCAATCCTTGCCGGAGCCGGACGGGCCGCTGTTGGTCGACGGATTGGCGTTGGTCCACCAGTTGGCAACGTAATTCACGCCATTCAACGTGACCTTGTCGCCGCCGTTGTAGTGATCTTGCGTGGCGCTCCACGCTGCGTAGCAGGTGGTGGCCGGAGTCGGCGCCGGGGTCGGTGTAGCGGTCGGCTTCGGCGTCGGGGCTGGCGTCGCAGTGACAGGAACCGGCGTCGCAGTCGGGGCCGGCGTAGCGGTCGGTGTCGCTGTCGGAGCCGGCGTCGGTGTAGCACCGCCGGCGCTTGCGCCCAGATCGGTCCACAGGCTGGCGTTGGTCGGATTCCAACCGGTACTGGTGTAGTCGGTCTGGTTGACCAGCGCCTTATAGTCGTGGCCGTTGTAGGACACGATGGTGCCAGCGGTGTAATACACGTCTGCCTGCCAGGCCGGGTAAGCGGCGTAGGCAGAGGCGGCAAATACCAGCGTTGCGATCAGGCCGGCGATGCGCGCGTTTCGTTTTGCTTTTTGCATGTTGTAGTCCTCCATCCAGAAGTAATACATGGCAGCCGCCGGAAAACCCGTTTGCCGCCATGTTCGTTGCCAGCCCTATGGGCCGCTACCGTCGGTTACTGGCCGAAGTAAGCCTTGTAGCCGTTGGTAAATTCGTTGTTGTTGTAGGCATCCCAGTTGATCGACCAGGTCATCAAACCGCCCAGGCCCGGGTAGGTCTTGGCTGGCTTGTAGGTGCCGCAGTTGGTGCCCTTCATCAGGCAATCCAGCGCGGTATCCATGGTCGCTACCGAGATGTAGCCATTCCCTGCGTACGCATTGGCCGGGATGCCGATCACGACCTGATCCGGACGCAGCGCCGGGAAGGCGAACTTGTTGCCGGCAACCGCAAAGCCGGACAGCGTCATATCGGTCATCGCGACATGGAAGTCCGCCGTGCCCATCGAGTGGTAGGCGTTATCCAGGCCGGTGATCGAGCCGGAGTTGTAATCCTGCACCTGCAGCCAGTTCAGATCGTTGCGCAGTGCGTAGATCACCGGCAGGTATGCCCCGGCACGGGTATCGCAACCCGAGCAGTTACCGCCGTAGAAGCTGTAGCCCAGCTGCACGAAGAACGTTTCCGGCGCCATGGTCAGCATGAAGTTGCTGCCGTACTTGGCCTTGAGCGTCTTGAGCGCGGAGATCAGGTTCACGATCACCGGCGTGGTCGGATTGGCTACGTCGTTGTCGCCGGCGTTCAGTTGCAGCGAGTGACCTTCGAAGTCGATATCCAGACCGTTCAGGCCCCATTTGTCGATGATGGCCGACACGGAGTTGACGAAGTTATCGCGCGCGGCAGTGGTGGTGAGCTGGACTTCACCGTTCGCGCCGCCGATCGAGATCAGCACC
This sequence comes from Andreprevotia chitinilytica DSM 18519, assembly GCF_000711875.1. GTDB lineage: Bacteria > Pseudomonadota > Gammaproteobacteria > Burkholderiales > Chitinibacteraceae > Andreprevotia > Andreprevotia chitinilytica. The sequence continues at coordinate 536 of NZ_JONM01000013.1, read as the reverse complement.
TTCTTGCCCTTGGCCTGTTTGGCCTGGATGGCAGCGAGGAACTCCGCATCGCTTTCCACGCTCGGGCACTCGCTGACGGAGCAGCGGTTGAAGTGCAGCAAGGCGTTGGTAGGCGAATCCGGCTCGGCGAACGACAGGTTGATCACGTCCCACGCATCCGACACGTTGGCCATCTTGATGTAGCCGGAACCGTTGGCGAAGCTGGCGTGCAGATAGCCGACCAGCTTGTGGGCGGACGGAGTCGGCGTCGGGCCAGGCGTCGGAGTGGGTGTCGGCACCGGGGTTGCGGTCGGAGCGGGTGTCGGCGTAGCCGGGGTAGGCGTCGGCGTTGCAGTCGGCTTCGGTGTCGGGGTAGCCGTCGGAACCGGTGTCGGTACCGGCGTTGCGCCGCCACAGTTGCCAAGCACAGTCCAATCCTTGCCAGAGCCGGACGGGCCGCTATTGGTCGACGGATTGGCGTTGGTCCACCAGTTGGCAACGTAATTCACGCCATTCAACGTGACCTTGTCGCCGCCGTTGTAGTGATCCTGCGTTGC
>NZ_JONM01000012.1 GCF_000711875.1 Andreprevotia chitinilytica DSM 18519 | reverse complement strand
CATTCCAACTCAGCACGCCCGCAGCAGGCACAGCGCAAGTGGATGGAGCCGCGACGTCGATCAACATGGCCCGTAACGGCCAGGCGGCACAGCTTGCCTTCAGCGGCACAGCCGGTCAGCAGCTCAACCTCACAGTTTCGGGTTCCGGGACGCCCAGCTCGTTCAACTTGAACGGGACATTGCCGCTGACGATCAAGAACCCGGACGGTTCGGTGTTGGTGAGTACGACGGCAACAGCAAGTTGCTTAACGACGACGAATACATACGGCACTTACACGAACTGCTCGCTCTCCGGCAACGTCAACCTGCCGGTCTTGCCGGCCAGTGGCACCTATACGGTGCTGCTGCAACAGCCGAGTACAGGTGGTACTGGTGCGGTTTCGTTCCAACTCCGTACGAAAACTTAGCTAAGTCCCCCGCTCAGCACCTCAATTTCGATGACCGAAACAAAAATCACCTTGGCTCGCACGATGCAAAACACGCTGTTCAATATCAAAAAAAACCTTCTCGCCTCGATTCTTTTGCTGTGCACCAGCGTGCCCGTCCTGGCTACCGAGCACACCACGCTGGGCAATGGTGACGTGCTGATCAGCGGCGGTGATACATCCGCATCAACCACGCTGCAGCTCCAACTCTACGGGCAAACTCAAAGTCAGCAGCTTGCATATCGATTGCCTGCTGCCCGCTTTGCGCATACCGCAACCGTTCTACCCGACGGCAAAGTCTGGATTCATGGCGGTGTTGGCAGTGAAGGCAAGCTGATTCGCCAGGACTTGGTTATTGATATCGTCAGGAGCGCCGTCACCAATTCGGCGCCCAATTCGTTGCTGGCAAGACAAGGCCATACGGCGACTTTGCTGTCGAATGGACAGGTACTCATCGCGGGTGGCGTGGATGCGCTAGGGCAGTTGCTTAAAGCCATTGAGTTGTGGAATCCGCTCACTGGTGCGGTAACGGTTGTTGCTTCCGACGCCAATCCACGGCGCGGTGGTACGGCGCAATTACTTGCGGATGGCAGTGTGTTGTTGTTTGGTGGCACGACTGCTGGCCAGACGAGTGTTGCAGAGCGGTTTGACCCGGCATCCGGGAAGTTGGCCAGCGTGGCTCAGCCGCAATCGGTATTGCAGGCGCAGCAGCAAGCCAAGAGCGGCATCGTCTTCTCTGATCCGGCGCAGAGTGCTACCGGTGTGACGACGACGCCTCGTATTGCACTTCGCTTTTCCAGGCCGTTCGACAGCGCCACGATCAATCTTAAGACCGTGACTTTGTGGGGTGTTGACGGCGTTATTCCGCTTGAGGTGAATGCGGTAGAAAGCGGGATGCTGGCATTCATTACGCCGCAGCGGCAGCTGTTGCCGGGGCAGACCTATACGCTGTTCTTGAGCCGTGTCGCGGATAAAAACGGTGAAGCGCTGGATCTGTTTACCCTGCCGTTTACAACCGCGGCGCTCAATGGTTCCATTACCCAATCCAGCCAGGATAGTGCTACTTCGCCCACAGCAACATCGAGCAATTCCGCCACTGTCACGTCATCCACCGCCGCGAAAACGGTCGGCTTCGATGACGATGATGAAATTTGGGTGCCATCTCAAAGCAATTGGCATGGTGCCTGGCGCAGCGGGCGAATTGTTAGCGCCGATATTCAACACAAACGCCTAGCTATTTTGTCGGCGCTTGCGCAGGGCCGTTTTGGCAGCGCCAAGCTGACTGCCCAACAGTCATCGGCTGGGGCTACGCTTGCCAGCACCAGCATTTCCGGCCATCTGGTTAAATTGAACGGCATGCCGCTGAGCGGTGCCAGCGTGAGTTTGGGAGCGGTGTCTACCCAAACGGATGCCGATGGACGTTTTGTGCTGTCCGGCGTGCCGGCCGGCATTCAGGAAGTCGTGATCGATGGCACTAAGGCGGGGCCGGTAGCCGGCCGTTACGGCCAATTCGTGCTGATCGAAAATCTTGTGGCAGGTCGCCAGAACGAGCTGAAGCATCTGGTCTGGATGCCCAAGGTCGATCAAGGCCAGATGGTTGATATCCCGTCGCCGACGACAAAAGAAGTCGTGCTGACGCATCCGGCCATGCCGGGCCTGGAAGTTCATATCCCCAAGGGCATGGTGATCAAGGATCGCCAAGGCAAGATCGTGACCCGCATTGGTCTGACGCCTATGGCGCTGGATACTGCTCCGTTTGAAACCCCGGCCAACTTCCCGGTGTATTTCACGCTGCAGCCCGGTGGCGCAACGATCATGCCGGTCAACGCTGGCGGGGCGACCGGTGCGACGGTCATTTACCCGAACTACACCGCGCTGAAGCCGGGTGAGAAAGTCGATTTCTGGAACTACAGCAGCGCTCGTGGTGGTTGGCACGTGTACGGCCAAGGTTCGGTTACGCCAGATGCCAAGCAGATTGTTCCGGCGAGTGGTGTCGTGCTGAATCAGACGATGGGTTATGGTTTTTATTCATCGGGGCCGCCGCAGCCCGGCCCGAAAGACCCGCCCAATTGCCCAGCAAAAGGCGGTGATCCGGTAACGTGTAATGATGGTGCGTTCACCCATCAGCGGCTGGATATGGCCGTTAAAGACGTCATGCCGCTGACGGTGGCGCGTGCATATAACAGCCAATTAGCGCAGAAGATTGATCGTGTATTGCCATTTGGCGCGGGCATGAGTTTTGTCTACGGCATGCGTGTCAATATTCCGAGCAACCAAACCAAAATTGTCTATCTGGAAACCGGGAACGGTTCTGTTTACAGCTTCAATAGCAGCACCACTGATACGATGTCGTCTACCTATGTGCATACGGCCACTGGCGGGGCGCTTTACGGCGCAACCATTGTGCACAAGTATCCCGACGATATTTGGGTTCTTTCCGTACGTGGTGGCTCGAAACTGATTTTCTCGGCGCACGGCGCCAATGGGGTGCCGAAAGACGGCTTGGCTTCCATCAGCGATAAATTCGGCAATACCATCCAGTTCAATTACTCCGGCGGCGCATTAAGCCAGATTCAGAGCCCATCCGGCCGCACGATTACGTTTAAAGCCGATAGTTTCATGCGCATCAAATCGGCGACGGATCAACTGAATCGAACCGTTACTTACGACTACGAGCCGGATAGCAATTACTCGGGCCACCCCGAATTGGTGCGTCTGACCAAGGTTACCTATCCGGATTCGACGACCGAGCAATACGTTTACGACGCCAATACCGCGATCCGTGGTATTCAAAAGGTCATCGACCGCCGTGGTTATACGATGGTCGTCAACCAGTACGATACGGCTACCAATCTGCGTGTCACCCAGCAAACGCTGGCGGATGGTGCGGTGGTCAATTTCAATTACGTAACCGACAGCACCACCGGGAAAATCACGGAAACGGATATCACCAGCCCGCGTGCTTTCAACGGCACTGCGGATGCCGGTAGTTTCCGCCGCGTATTCACGTTTGATACCTGGGGCCGAACCGTTACGGATACACGTGGCGACGGCAGCAGCAGCCCGCAAAAGATTCAGTACGATTACAACCAAACGACCGGTTTTCTGGACGATATCGTCGATGCGCTTGGGCGCAAGACGGTCTATCAGTACGACATGCAGGGCAATGTCACGCAGATTACGGTGAATGCCAATTCCGGCTCGCCCGTCACCACGAACGTCGAATATGACTCACGCGGCAGTGGCAACCTGATCTTTGCCGGCCTGCCGACCAAGGTCTGGACTTTCCCTTTCCAACAGCTGGCCGTCACGCTCAACTATGACGATAACGCTCAGCTGCAAAGTGTCCAGGACCCGCAGGGCAAGACCACCACGTTCGGCTATTCGGACCAAGGGTTGCTGCTGACTGTTACCAATCCGAACAACAAGGTCACTACATACCAATACGACGCGACGGATTTGGCCTCGATCACCGATGCCAATAACGTTGCAGTGAATATCGCGACAGACTTGCTCGGCCGTGTTGCCAGCATGCGGGATGGCCAGGGAAACGCCACGCGCTATGCCTACGACAACAACGATTACCCGGCGCAGATTACCGATGCCTATAACCGCGTCACTTCAGTGCAATACGACGCGCTGGGCGACCTGCTCAGCGTAACCGACCCCAAGCAGCACACGCTGCAATGGGCCTATGACAGCCGCCAGCGCCTGCAAACGCGGACAGACCGTTTCAATTTCACCGACACCTTCAGCTACGACACGCACGGCAACGTGCGCCTGTTCAAGGATCGCCTCAACCGGACGAGTACGGCGACCTACGATGAGCTGGATCGCATCGCTACGGTGCAGTACCCGGATGCGCAGCTCGGCCTTGTGTATGTGCCGCAAACCAACCTGCTGAAAACGCTGACCGAAACGCGTAACGGCACTACCTATGGCACTTATAGCTACGCTTGGGATGCCCTTGACCGGCTGCAATCGGAAACAACCTCGCAAGGCAGCGTGAGCTATGGCTATGACAATCTCGGCCGCCGCACCAGCCTGGCGGTTAAGAGTGCAGGGCAGGCCGACCGTAATATCGGCTACGGCTATGACACAACTGGTCGGTTGCAGAGCATTACCGAAGGAACCGGTTCGCCAACGGTGCAATACGGCTATGACAACGCGAACCGTTTGCAGACGGTTACGCTTGGCAACGGCTTGGTCATCAACTACGGCTGGAACGACAACGGTTCGCTGGCCTCCATCGGTTACAACAACGCCGCTGGCGGCCAACTCGGCAATCTCGCCTATGGCTACGATGCTGTTGGCGGGCGTAACACGGTGGCAGGCAGCTGGGCGCGGCAGCTCATGCCCACCGCGTTCACCAACGCCCAATACGATGCCGCTGACCGGTTGATGAGCGTAAACAGCCAGCCAGTCGGTTACGACGGCGTTGGCCATCTCACCAGTTACAACGGCAACACCTATGTGTGGGATAGCCGCAACCGGCTGACCCAAGTCCAGAACAGCAGCAGTGTGGTCGTTGCCAGTTATGACTACGACCCGTTCGGCCGCCGCACCAGCAAGACGCTTGGCGGTGCCACCACCGGCTATCTCTACGACGGCAGCAATACCGTCAGTGAATTAGCCGGCAGCAACACTGCACAAGTTCTGCCGGGTGCCGGGATCGACAACTGGCTCACCCGTACCGATAGCCAAGGCCGACGCTGGCTGTTGCCGGATGGGTTAGGCAGTACCCTGGCCTTGGCCGACGATGGTGGCGCAATCCGCACCAATTACACCTACGAGGCGTACGGAGAAGTCCAAACCAGCGGCGATAGCAGCGCCAATCCATATCAGTACACCGGCCGGGAAAATGACGGCAACGGCTTGTATTTCTACCGTGCCCGTTACTACTCGCCAACGCTCAAGCGCTTCTTGAGCGAAGACCCGATGGATGTTTATGGGGGTGGGGCGAATTTGCATGCATATGTTGGTGGCCAGCCAACCATGTATCGCGATCCGAGTGGGAATTGCCCGTGGTGCGTTGGTGCTGTTTTGGGTGGGGGCATTGATCTTGCGTTTCAACTTTGGCAAAACGGCGGGCGCTTTAGTTGCGTTGATTGGTGGTCAGTTGCTGGCGCGGCGGCGATGGGGGCTGTGGGGGGCTTTGCTACAGAGTTTGCCGAGGCATCTGCAGCTGCGAGAGGAACCGGCGCCTTTTGGGAGGGAGCTGAAGGTGGTACCGGTTTGGGCAAGTTGGCAGGCCGCACTGTTAACGTGTCTGAAAAAGGTGTGGCAAAAGTTGAGCAGCATCTTTCTCAATTCGGAGACTATCAGCCGAATGCTGATATGGTTAGCCGCTTGCGAAATGCACTATCTGCAGGGGAGTCTGTTACAGGGGCCGATGCGTCGTTTTATACACATGAACTGGCCGAGGCTACAAAGATGGGGCGAGGTATGTCATATGAAGCCGCTCACGCTGCATCTTTGGAAAAGTATGGTGTAGATAAATTTAGTGTTTATCACCCGGACGTAATTCTTGCGAATCCTGGCGAATTTGCCAGTGGCTGGTACAAATTCTGGGGAATGTAACGATGGTTTCATTGTTTCGAATTGGTCACTACAGCGAGCTTAAGGTGTGGGATGGGTGCTCTCCTATTCCTGAGTTTGTCTATAGCCAGCAGATTCATAAAAGCTTTGAATTTGGTGGTCATTCAGCGCCAATCTTGGGTGGAAGGGTGGTTGTGGCTGAGGTGTATATGCCAAAAGGGCCAAGAGTTGTTTATGGGTTACTTGGCTGTCAATTTGTACCCAATTTGACTGGTCAATTGACTGTTTGGATTTCCTTGGGAGATTCTGATTTAAGGGCGTATGCAGACGCACGGTGTAATGGTGTTGAGCCAATTCATCTAGGTATCCCTGTTGAGTTTTTAGATGCTATTGTGTCCGGGGTTGATGCTGCGTTGAAGCTTGGTGATGCCATTTCCGGCGAGCTGACATTTTGTTTTGGTGCATTTGGTGTGTCCAGTTCAAATTCATCTGTGTTTCAATCACTGGCTAATTTTTTACTTCAGATGGTGTTGGGAAAAGAGCTGGTTTACGATACGGCATCGTTGCAAATTTTTGAATGAAAAAATAGTCATGTGGTGCGAGTCGTTTGACCCGCGAAAAGCGAGCTCCAATTGCCAGGTAGATTGAAGTTTGCGGCTATGTCTAATGGCTAACCCACACTACGGTGTACGCATTCCAGTATTTGGGCTGGCATTATCACCTCATGATTCCGTGCATATCTCCAAATGCAAATGAAGCTGCTAACAAAATGGGGGGTCACTGGGTTTTTGTTGGTCGTTTCCGGCCTTTCAGTATCCGGTGAATTGACACCTGAACAGCCCGTAGGGCGCAATCCTCGCAGGGTATTGCGCCGCAGCTTCCGAGCTATGGCTTGCTGCGCTGGGCCTCAATTGATTAATTCCATCCTCTACTCATTTTTTGGGGTAAGACATATTCCCGGCTGAGTGGATTGATGAGAATAATATTGGATTATTACGAGACTGAGGTGCGGCGTAATGCCCTGCAGGGATTGCGCCCTGCGAACTGCCTTTCCCAAATAAAGGAGCTTATATGCTGTCAAATGATGAGGTTGAATCGTGCCTGATTGAGCTATTGCCAAAATTTAGTGGGCGCTTGCCTGATAGAGATTTGGAGAATGCACGCGACTTAATCGAGCATAGAGAATGGGGGGTCGGTTTGGAATTGCTATGCACCCAGTTGGACGAAAATGATGTTGTGTTAAGCGCAGATGTCATATCTGTGCTGGGCGCTATAGCTGGCAAACTAAATGTGGATATCTCTTATTTGAAAGCCAGTCTTTAGCCATATAGAACGGTTCGTTTGACTCGCAAAGAACAGTGCTCAATTAGCACATGCACTGAATTTGCGGGTTACGCTTAACGGATAATCCGCGTTGCGTTACACGCATTCCATTTTTTGTGGCTGGTATCATCACCTCATGATTCCGAGCATATCTCTAGGTGCAAATGAAGTTGCTAACAACATGGATGCTCGCTGGGTTTTTATTGGCCGCTTCCGGTCTTTCAATATCTGGTGAATTGACACCAGAACAAAACCTCGGCCGCAAGCTCTTTCTTGATGTTCGCATCAGCAGCAACGGCCTAGTTGCCTGTGCAACTTGTCACCAACCAGATCACGCATTCAGCGATGGAAAGGCGACCTCAATCGGTGCCGGATTGGTTGCCGGATCAAGAAAAAGCCCGTCACTGCTGGATGTAGGCTCCGCTAAAGCCCTGTTCTGGGATGGCCGGCAAACCAGCTTGCTGGCACAGGTTTTCGATCCGCTTACTAATCCGTTCGAGCACGGTTTCGAGAATGAACGGCAAGTGATTGATCGGGTTCGATCCTTGCCGGATTTGGCCGCTGATTTTCAAAAGGTTTACGGCGCTGGCTCGATTGATAAGCAGAAGATTGCATCGGCCATCGTCGCGTATGAACGGACGCTGCGCTCGCCCGAAACGGCGTTTGATCGATTTCTCGCTGGCGATCAAACCGCGCTGGATGCCGCGCAACGCCGTGGTTATCAGTTGTTCACCGGCTTGGCGGCTTGTGTGCAGTGCCATCAAATCAACGGGACTACGCCAAGGCTGACAGATGATGCCTTCCATGCGCTTGGCGTGGCCGGCGTGGACATTCAGCGAAATATCAAAACGGTGATCGATCGGGCAGAGCGGGCCAGGAAAAGCGGCACGCTTGGGCGCTTGATATTCAGCGATATAGAAGTGGCGGAATTGGGACGTTACCTGGCGACTGGTAATCCGGCTGATCTTGCAGCGTTCAAGACACCTTCGTTACGGCAGGTCGGCAAGTTGGCCCCCTATATGCACAACGGCGGCGTAGCGAGGCTGGAAGAAGCGATTTCTCGTGAGGCCTACTACCGCTCTACACAGGAGAACAAACCGTTCTTTTTGACCCCGGATGAAATTGCCGATATTGCGGCGTTTTTGCGGGCGCTTTGATCTTCCTGAGTTTTGGCGCTCACGCGCTCGGTTCCTCCGCGATACCTCACTACACCCAATTCGCCAGAATCAGGGGAGCTTCGATCCGCTCGTAATGGCGGCTGTTGTTGGTGACCAGTACCGCGCCGGCAGATAGCGAGTGTGCGGCGATCATCATATCCAGCTCGCCAATCGGTTGCCCGGTGCTGACAAGCTGATGGCGGATTTCGGCGTACCAGTCCGCCGCTTCGACATCCCACGGCAGGATGTGAACAATCTTGAGAAACTGGCGCACCGCGAGGTGCAGGCGATGGTCGGCAGGCAAACGTTTCAGACCATATTGCAACTCGGCCCGGGTCATCACCGAGATACAAACCATTGATGGCACGAGCGCAGCCAGCCTGGTTTCTATGGCGGGAGACTTTCCCTTGATGAGGTAGCTTGCCGTGTCGGTGTCCAGCATGTGCAGCATCGTTAGCGGCCCGCCTTCAGGTCTTGCGGAAGTTCGTCATCAAAGAGGCCGCGCTCTTGCGGTGGCACGTTCAGCGGTCGGTCGGCCATGAAGTCGGTAGGCACATCGACTGCATGCAGCAACTCGAAGAACGCATTCCAGGTGTTGGCGCCAGGCCGGGTCGACAGCACGACATCGCCTGTCGCGTCATCTCGCGTGACATATACCTCGTCACCCTCAAAGCGGAATTCAGCCGGAAGGCGGACTGCCTGGCTGGCCCCGTTCTTGAACAGCTTTGCAACACGTGTTTCGATCATCTTGATGCTCCCAGTGGAATCAGAAAGTATATTCAATAGTATATATTTTCTTTCACTGGATTCATTGGATATGGAAACAAAAACGGCACTGTGCGAACAGTGCCGTTTTTGTTGCAGCAAAACCCGAAGGTTAGTGCATGTGTTGCCCGCCGTTGATGGCGAGGTTGGCGCCAGTCATGAAACCAGCAAGGTCAGACGACAGATAGGTGATCAGCGCGGCGATTTCTTCCGGTTTGCCAAGACGGCTGACCGGAATGCCGGAGATGATCTTGTTGCGGACATCTTCCGGCACCGCCATCACCATGTCAGTGGCGATGTAGCCCGGGCTGATGGTGTTGACCGTGACGCCTTTCTTGGCCACTTCCTGCGCCAGCGCCATGGTGAAACCATGCATACCGGCCTTGGCTGCCGAGTAGTTGGTCTGGCCGAACTGGCCTTTCTGGCCGTTGATCGATGAAATGTTGATCACTCGGCCCCAGCCACGGTCTGCCATGCCATCGACGAACTGCTTGGTGACATTGAAGATGGAATCGAGGTTGGTTTTGATCACTGCATCCCAGTTCACCTTGTCCAGCTTCTTGAAGCTGGCATCACGGGTGATCCCGGCGTTATTGACGAGTACATCGACAGGGCCGACATCGGCAGTGATTTGCGCGGCCAGGGCCACGCAAGCGTCATAGTCGGTCACATCGCATTGATAGGCGCGGAAGGTGTAGCCAGCTTCCTTGGCATCCGCCAGCCATTGGACTTCGCGGCCGGGTTTGGAATAGGTGGTGACCACCGAAAAGCCGGCATCCGCCAATTGCTTGCAGATTGCCGTACCAATGCCACCCATGCCGCCAGTAATGAGCGCCACTTTAGCCATCTTGTTTCATCCTATGTTGTATGTTTCACGAACGAGTCAGTTGTGGTAATTGACTTCCGGGGCGGATCATATTTGCAACCTCTGTAAAGTTGCAACTTGCGCTCCGTGCTAGTGTTGTAGCCGTCTCCACGTTCAGAAGCAAATCCTAAGATGTCTGTAAGTACGCATATTTCAGCCTCCGCCCAAGGTCAAATACCACGCCGCATTGCCGGGCGCGCCGCCGATCGGACCATCCTGATCAGTGGCTGCTCATCCGGTATCGGCTACGCCGTCGCACATGGCCTGGCCCGCGCGGGATGGCGTGTTTTTGCCACCGCACGCAATGTGGATGACGTTGTCAGTTTGCAGGCAGAAGGGTTGGAGGCGTTGCAACTCGATGTGGCTGATCCTGCCAGCATCAGCCGCTGTGTTGCTGAGGTGCTTGAGCGCACCGGCGGAACGCTCAATGCACTGTTCAACAACGCTGGCTTCGGCCTGCCGGGCGCGGTGGAGGATTTGAGCCGCGATGCGATACGGCACCAGTTTGAAACCAATGTATTCGGCACGCTGGAATTGACCAATGCCGTGCTGCCGGTGATGCGCCAGCAAGGCCACGGTCGGGTGTTGATCAACAGCTCAGTGCTGGGCTTTGCCGCGATGCCTTATCGCGGCGCATACAACGCCAGCAAATTTGCGCTGGAAGGGCTCGCCGATACGTTACGGCAAGAGTTGGCGGGCAGCGGCATTCACGCTGTCTTGATCGAGCCAGGCCCGATTACCAGCCGTTTTCGCGCCAATGCGCAGGCGCAATTCGAGCGCTGGATCGAAGAGGCACCGAGTTTTCATGCGCCGTCCTACGCGGCGATGCGGGAAAGATTGGCCAAGGTCGGCCCCGCCGCGCCATTCACGTTGCCGCCAGAAGCCGTGCTCAAAGCCGTGATTTGCGCGTTGGAGACCCGCCGTCCGGCAGCTCGCTATCGTGTAACGGTGCCGACGCAACTGTTCTGGTATCTCAAGCGTTTGCTGCCGACATGCCTGCTCGATCGCCTATTGCTCGCGGCTAGCGGCGACGAACCGGGCGTTGCCTACGGTCGGAAAAAGGGTTGAGGGCGGGCAAATTTGGCAGTTTGAGCCGATACGCACGAAATACGCCTGCGTGTCCAGAATTGAGGGGAGCGCTGCGCTCGGCTAGAATACGGGATTCAAACCGCACCAAATTGCCATGACCAAGTACATCTTCGTTACCGGCGGCGTTGTCTCCTCACTCGGGAAAGGCATCGCCGCCGCGTCACTTGCGGCTATCCTCGAATCACGTGGCCTCAAGGTCACCATGATGAAACTCGATCCGTACATCAACGTCGACCCGGGCACCATGAGCCCGATGCAGCACGGCGAGGTGTTCGTGACCGAGGACGGCGCGGAAACCGACCTCGACCTCGGCCACTACGAGCGCTTCATCCAGTCGAAGATGAAGAAAGCCAACAACTTCACCACCGGCCAGATCTACGAATCCGTCATCAAGCGCGAGCGCCGTGGCGATTATCTTGGCAAGACCGTGCAGGTGATCCCGCACATTACCGACGAAATCCGCGCATTCATCGATCTGGGCGCCAACGGTGCCGAGCTGGCCGTGATCGAAATCGGCGGCACGGTCGGCGATATCGAATCGTTGCCATTCCTCGAAGCAATCCGCCAGATGGGCGTGTTGCTGGGCCGCGAAAATACCTGTTTCGTCCATCTCTCCTACGTGCCGTATATCGCCGCTGCCGGCGAAATCAAGACCAAGCCGACCCAGCACAGCGTGAAAGAACTGCGCGAAATCGGTATCCAGCCCGATGTGTTGATCTGTCGCGCGGACCGCATGGTGCCGGATGAAGAGCGCCGCAAGATTGCGCTGTTCACCAACGTGGCCGAGAAAGCCGTCGTGTCCTGCCCGGACATGGACAGCATCTACAAGATTCCGCGCGTGCTCTCCGAGCAAGGCATCGATGACATCATCGCCAAGCAGCTGCATCTCGATCTGCCTAAAGCCAACCTCGCGGTATGGGACAAGATCGTCGACGCGATCGATAACCCGGCGCAGACCGTCAACGTGGCCATGGTCGGTAAATATGTCGATCTGACCGAGTCGTACAAGTCGCTGATCGAAGCGCTCAAGCACGCCGGCATCCATACCGACAGCGAAGTGAAGATTCATTACGTCGATTCCGAAGTGCTCGAAACCGAAGGCACATCCAGCATCGAAGGCATGGATGCGATCCTGGTGCCGGGCGGCTTTGGCAAGCGTGGCGTGGAAGGCAAGATTCGTGCGGTCAAGTTTGCCCGCGAAAACAATATTCCTTACCTCGGCATCTGTCTGGGCATGCAGATCGCGCTGATCGAATATGCGCGTGACGTTGCTGGCATGCCGGGCGCGAACTCGACCGAGTTCGATCTGGAAACCAACTACCCTGTCGTGGCATTGATCGATGAGTGGGTGAACCACGACGGCAAGGTCGAAACCCGTGATGCCAACTCGAATATGGGCGGCACCATGCGTCTGGGCGGGCAGTTGTGCAATCTGGAGCCGGGCAGTCTCGCCGCGAACATTTACGGCGCCCCCTCCATCACCGAGCGTCATCGCCATCGCTATGAAGTGAACAACTACTATCTGCCGCGTTTGCAGGAAGCCGGGCTCAAGATCAGTGGCCGGTCGGCCGGTGCCGAGCAACTGGTGGAAACCGTCGAGCTGCCGAACCATCGCTGGTTCTTCGCCTGCCAGTTCCACCCGGAATTCACCTCCACGCCGCGCGATGGTCACCCGTTGTTCAAGTCCTACATCGAAGCTGCCATCGCATATGCGAAGGAACACGGCCGCGAAGGGCTGAGCTGCTGATTCTCTGTGAGGGGAGAGGAGTGAGGGGTTAAAACCTTCACCTCACACCTCGCTCCTCACACCTCACGGAGTAAACCGATGAAACTTTGCGGATTTGAAGCTGGGCTGGATAAGCCGTTTTTCCTGATCGCCGGCCCGTGCGTGATCGAAGGCGAGCAGTTCTCGATCGACGTCGCTGGTCAGCTCAAGGAAATCACGACTGAGCTTGGCATCAACTTCATTTTCAAATCGAGCTTCGACAAGGCCAATCGCTCATCCGGCAAGTCGTTTCGCGGCTTCGGCATGGATGAAGGTCTGCGCATTCTGGCCAAGGTGAAGGAACAGCTCGGTGTGCCGGTGCTGACGGATATTCACGACATTGACCAGATCAAGCCGGTTTCCGAAGTGGTCGATGTGCTGCAAACGCCAGCCTTTCTGTGCCGCCAGACCGATTTCATCCGCGCCTGCGCCCAATCGGGCCGGCCGGTGAACATCAAAAAGGGCCAATTCCTTGCTCCTGGCGATATGAAGAACGTGTTGGATAAAGCCCGCGAAGCCGCGCGCGAAGCCGGCCTGTCGGATGACGTCTTCATGGCATGTGAGCGTGGCGCGAGCTTTGGCTACAACAATCTCGTGTCCGATATGCGTTCGCTGGCGATCATGCGTGAGACGAATTGCCCGGTCGTTTTCGATGCCACGCATTCGGTGCAATTGCCAGGCGGGCAGGGTGACAAGTCGGGCGGTCAGCGCGAATTCGTGCCGGTGTTGGCGCGTGCAGCGGTCGCCGTCGGCATCGCTGGCTTGTTTGCCGAAACCCACCCGGACCCGGCTTGTGCCAAGTCCGACGGCCCGAACGCATGGCCACTGGGCAGGATGCGCGAATTGCTGACCACGCTGCAGGCACTGGACAAAGTGACCAAGGCCAACGGCTTTATCGAGCAGTCCTTGTAATTTCCAGCCGCCAGACTTCGTTGTCTGGCGGTTTTTCGTTTCCGAGTCTGTTTCAAACCAATCAACCACAGAGGTGTAGCAACAATGAGCGCAATCGTTGAAGTCATCGCCCGCGAGATCCTGGATTCCCGCGGCAACCCGACCGTTGAAGCCGATGTTTTGCTCGAATCCGGCGTAATGGGCCGTGCAGCTGTGCCATCCGGCGCGTCCACTGGCGAGCGGGAAGCGCTGGAACTGCGCGACGGCGACAAGAGCCGTTACCTCGGCAAGGGCGTGCTCAAGGCCGTCGAAAACATCAACACCGAAATCGTTGAAGCGATCATCGGTCTGGATGCAGCCGATCAAGCCTTCATCGACAAGACCATGATCGATCTGGATGGCACCGAAGATAAGGGCCGCCTGGGCGCGAACGCGATCCTCGCCGTGTCGATGGCTGTTGCCAAGGCTGCTGCTGATGAAGCTGGCCTGCCGCTGTACCGCTACGTGGGCGGCTCTGGCCCGATGGCGCTGCCGGTGCCGATGATGAACGTGATCAACGGTGGCGAGCACGCTTCCAACAGCCTGGATTTCCAAGAGCTGATGATCGTGCCGGCCGGCGCACCGACCTTCCGTGAAGCGCTGCGTTACGGCGCGGAAATCTTCCACACGCTGAAGAAAATCCTGCACGACAAGCATCTGCCGACCCAAGTGGGCGACGAAGGCGGTTTCGCGCCGGACGTGGCAAACGCCGAAGAAGCGCTGGACATGCTGGTGCAAGCGGTCGAGAAGGCGGGCTACAAAGTCGGCGAACAAATCTACTTTGCCCTCGACTGCGCGGCTTCCGAGTTCTTCGACAAGGAAACCGGCAAGTACGTGTACAAGAAGAGCGACAAGCGCGAGCTGACTTCCGCTCAACAGGTCGACTACCTCGAAAGCCTCGCCAACAAGTACCCGATCATCTCGATCGAAGACGGCATGGGTGAGCGTGACTGGGACGGTTGGAAACTGTTGACCGAACGCTTGGGCGACCGCGTGCAACTGGTGGGCGACGATCTGTTCGTCACCAACAGCAAGATCCTGGCTGAAGGCATCAAGCGCGGCATCTGCAACTCGATCCTGATCAAGGTCAACCAGATCGGCTCGCTGACCGAAACCCTGCAAGCAGTTGATCTGGCCAAGCGTCATGGCTACACCTCGGTAATGAGCCATCGCTCGGGCGAAACCGAAGACAGCACCATCGCCGATCTGGCCGTTGCCACCAACTGCATGCAGATCAAGACCGGTTCGCTGTCCCGTTCCGACCGTATCGCCAAGTACAACCAGATTCTGCGGATCGAGGAAGAGCTGGGCGATGCAGCTGTGTACCCGGGTATCGAAGCGTTCTATCAGATCAAGAAGTAAGGCTTGTGCCTTACGTGGAATTTGACCGTCTGCTTTGTTCCACAACAAGCTGCATCGGTCGTTCATTGATCAGAAAGCTGTAGTAACATCCAAAGCCGGAGCCGCAAGGTTCCGGCTTTTTACATCACCTCCAAATTCATGCGCATTCTCGCTATTGTTCTCGCCCTGATGATTGCCTTGCTCCAATGGCCGCTGTGGATTGGCAAAGGCAGTTGGCTGCGTGTCTGGCAGCTCGATCAGGAACTGGCCGCCAAGCGGGCCCAGAACGACAAACTGAAAGAGCGCAACGGCGCATTGAGCGCGGAAGTGCTCGATCTGAAAACCG
Organism: Andreprevotia chitinilytica DSM 18519; assembly: GCF_000711875.1. GTDB lineage: Bacteria > Pseudomonadota > Gammaproteobacteria > Burkholderiales > Chitinibacteraceae > Andreprevotia > Andreprevotia chitinilytica. Next base: position 109,851 of record NZ_JONM01000012.1, on the reverse strand, counting down.
GCTCTGATGCCATTGAAGAACGCGCACGCAATGAGCTCGGCATGATCCGGCCCGACGAAGTGTTCTTCCAGGTGCTGGATGCGCGTCGGGTTGCTTCGGCTGCCAGTGGCGTTGCCTTGGCTTCTGCTCCTGCCGCCAGCACAACGGCCAGTCGCTAATCGCTAATCGCCAAACTGTATTGCCGTATTGGCATTCCTCGCATAAATACCTGCTGTAATCCCTAGCTGTTATGCTCATTCGGCCCGGTTATAGTCTGACGATCCGTCAGCGAGAGCCGTGCCATGTCCGATTTCGCCACCCCGCGCCGCAAGGCCGATACGCTTTATTTCCAGCTTGCTGAAGAATTGGCGCAAGCGATTGCCAGTGGATTGCTCAAGCGCGGTGAAAAGCTGCCATCGATTCGCAAGCTATCCACCCAGCGGCAGGTGAGCCTCTCCACGGTGATGGAGGCATATCGCGAACTGGAAGACCGTGGGCTGATCGAGGCCCGACCGCAGAGCGGTTTCTACGTTTGTAACGCGGCGCAACTCTTCAAGGCGCCAGCACTTACCCAGCCACCGTCAGCCCCGCGTGAAGTGGTCACGCCTGCTGCGCTCTGGCCTTACCACGCCAGCGACATCCACAAGCTCAAGGTCGATTTCGGTTTCGCCGTGTTGTCACCAGAGCTGTTCCCGATCCAGCAGTTGCAGCGCTTGCTGGCACAGATCACCCGCTACCAACCGCGCATTCTGGCCGAGTACGGCAAGCCGCCCGGCGATATGGAGCTGCGTCGGCATATCGCCCGCCGCGCGTTGGCTTGGGGTGGGCATTTCGAAGCTGAAGACGTACTGATTACCCACGGCTGTATCGAGGCGCTCAATCTGTGCTTGCGTGCGGTCACCAAGCCGGGTGACGTGGTCGCCATCGAATCGCCGACCTACTTTGGCTTGCTGCAGATTCTGGAGAGCTTTCAGCTCAAGGCGCTGGAAATCCCGACCCACCCCCAAACCGGCATCTCCATCGAGGCGCTGGAACTGGCGACCCGCAATGATCAGGTCAAAGCCTGTCTACTGATCCCCAATTTCTCCAATCCCCTCGGCAGCCTGATGCCGGACGAGAACAAGAAGCGCCTGGTCGAGCTGCTTGCCAGCCGCGATATCCCGCTGATCGAAGACGACATCTACGGCGAGTTCTATCGGCACGGTAACCGGCCTCGGCCGGCGAAGGCATTCGATACCAGCGACAACGTCATGCTGTGTTCATCGTTCACCAAGGTGCTGGCACCGGGGATGCGGATCGGCTGGGTGGTGGGCGGGAAATGGACGCGTGCCATCGAGAAGCTCAAGTTCATCAATACGTATTCGACACCATTGCACTCGCAACAGACGATTTCGCGCTTCCTGGAAAACGGCGGCTACGACCATCATCTGCGCCGCTTGCGGCGTGCAGTGGCGGAACAGGTGGACGGCGCAGTTGATGCAATCCGCCGCTATTTTCCGGCGGATACGCGGCTCAATGTGCCGCAGGGTGGCTTTGCGCTTTGGGTTGAACTGCCGGAGGCCATCAACACGCGTGAGCTGCTGGATCTGGCTTTGGTGGAAGGCATCAGCTTTGCACCGGGCGAGTTGTTCTCCCCCAGCCATAGCTATCAAAACTGTATGCGCATCTGCTGCGTTGAGGCTTGGACGACCAAGCACGAACGGGCCATCCAGCGTTTGGGCGAGTTTTGCCAACAGTTGCTCGATCGGGGTCGGGCACCGGATCGCGTGCAGAGCGCAGCACAGCCGATCGGGTAATTCACTTAGTAGTTCGATACGCTGAGCTGAGCGTCATCATCTTCGCTAAAGCGCATGACGACTTCGCAACTGGCGGGGCCGTGGTACTGCAGCTCTGTACATCGCGGTGAGTACGACATCATGCAGGGCGGGGTCTGCTGGGTTTCATCCAGCATGATGACGTCGAAGCGCGGCCCGCACAGTGAATCGAGTGCGAATTTCAGGCTGGCCAGGTCTTCAATCAATGCGGCGTGAGCGACAGGCAGGAGGAGGCTGGTCAGAAAGGCCAGGCGGGTACTGAAAGGACGAAACATAAGGCACCTCTCTTGGCAGAGGCGGCCGGTCACACCGGTCGGGTACGGAGCCTGTCTTCGGTGTTTCCTTCGTTCTGGGCTCGCATCTTACAGTCATAGCGCATGACAGTTGAATGTGTGACCCGGTCCCGCCTTTCGAGTTTCCCGTCTGTCGGAGATCAGCCCGGCGAGGGGCGCAGGCGGCTGGAAAGTGCCAACAGACGGCGTCTCTCGCGGTGCTTCGGCAGCGTGGGTTCGCCGGTCAGCACACTGTGCTTCGAAACCGTAAATTGCGCGATGGTTACCGCTTCGAGCACCACGCGGCCAGTTGAGACGAGCCGATAGCGCTCGCCACCGCGCAAAATCACATCATCGCCATCATCGGTCAGCCAGAGCAGGCCGCGCTCACAGCAAATCCACAGACCTTTGGCGTTATCCAGACTCATCAACTGCTTGGGGGCAAACAGGGGCATGGCGGCTCTCCGGGCTGTGGTGGAATAGACACCAGCATACGGGGCGTGCCACGGCGGGGTTAGCTGCAAACTGTACTGCTTATTGGAATGACAAATACATCACTTTTGAAACTGTAATGGTCGATTGAGTGAAAAACTGTTGTTCATCGTCAGAGATCGGTTTATTCGCCGTCATCTTCGTCACCATCGGCTACCGGCAATTTCTCTGGCACGTACGCTTCATCTCGCCGTAGCGCCCGTAGCAGGAAACGCCCGGGGTCGATGGCATGTAGCAGCTTTTGCTCGACCGGCATCGGTTCGCCACTGAGCTGGCAGGCAATGATTTCGCCCCCCAGGCTAGCCCAGGTCAGTCCGCGTGCGCCGTAGCCCACGGCAGCGTACAGCCCGGCTTGGCGCGGCAATTGTCTGGGTTGGTGGCAGCGCGGGTAGGCGGCGTGGTAGCGCTCGGGAATTGCGCCGATCAATGGCATCCGGTCGAGCGTGTTCGGACGGCGGCAGGCACGACTGTGGGTCAGTGCAATGGTTTGTGTGTCGAGATCGGGGAATAGCGTAGCCAACATGGCGCGATTGTTAGCTTCTGCCTCATCCATGTTCCCGTTGAAGGCTGCCGCGCCGATGATGCGATCACCCTGATAAGCGCCGGTCAAGTAAGCGAGCCCGGTAACGCTATGCTGTGGCAGCGTATCGATCGCCTTGATTCTGCTCGCAACGCGCCAGCTATCCCAAATGGCCAGCTCGCTGGCTTGCGTGAGCGTAGTCGCCGCAGTCGCGTTGGCCAATACCACCACTGGCGCTTCGGCCACCACATTGCCCCTCTCATCAAACACTTGCCAGCCCGATTCCGTTGGCAGCAGCTTGGTAATCGTAACGCCATAGCGGGCATCGACAGATGAGCCCGCCGCATCGAGCCATGCCTTGCAGACGCTGGCCGGATTGACCCATGCGCCACGTTCAAACCACCAGCCGCCCTGTTTGGTGCGCGTGCCAAGCAATCGGCTTGTGGCTGGCTGATCGAGGAACTGCACCAGTTCAGGCGGCCAGTTGCCTTGCTCGACCAGCTTCGCCATCAGTGCTTCTTGCTCAGCGTGCTTGGCGACTTGCAGGATGCCATCCATGCTGAAGCCAGCTATGCCATTCAGTGCCGATAGTCTGTGCAGCATGAACTCGCTGCCGGCGCGGGATAGCCGGGCGAGCAAGTTGTCATCCAGCGCACAGCAGGCGTGCATCAGACCGACATGGTTGCCGGATGAGCCGGTGGCAGGTGCATCCGCAGCATCCAGTAGGGTAATGCGCCAGCCACGCTTGGCGAGCCGTTCCGTCACGGCACAGCCGGCCAAGCCAGCGCCAATTACGATAGCGTGCCGCTCGCCTGAGTAACGGGGAGGTTGGCGTGGTTCGCGCCCGATACGGCCAAGCAGCATTTGCCGCTTGCCGCCGAAGCCCGGTGCTTTTTCGACCGCAAAACCCGCTTCGGTTAGTCCGGTGCGAACAGTTCCGGCTACGGTGTAGGTCGCCAGGGTCGTTTCGCAATGACTAAGTCGCCACAGCAGGCGGAATACGTAGGGTGACCACAGATCGGGGTTCTTGGCGGGGGAGAAGCCATCCAGATAGATGGCATCGGCGCGCGCTTGCAGCTCGGGCAGCATGGTGTTGGCGCTGCCAAACAGTAGCGTGAGGATGACTTGACCACCAGCCAGCTCTAGCCGGTGAAATCCTTGGGTGAGTAGCGGCCAGTTGGCGAGCAGCTCCGCGGACAAATCAGCGAATTGCGGATAGTGCGCGTGCAACAAGGCCAGATCATCTCGGCGAAATGGCCGCTGCTCGACTGAGACGAAATGGAGTTGCGCACAAGCGTTTGGATCATCCCGCCATGCTTGCCACGTAACGAGGAAGTTAAGCCCCTCACCAAAGCCGGTTTCGACAATGGTGAAAGTCTCTTTGCCCTGCCATCGCTTGGGTAAATCATTGCCTGCCAGAAAGACGGTTTGCGCCTGACCGAGTGCGCCATCGGTCGAGTGGTAAACGTCGTCGTAATCGGCCGAGTAGGGGATGCCGGCGTCGGTCAGAAGCAGCTGGGCTGGGATGATCGAGTTCAAGGTCTAGGCTGGTGGCGCAAAACCTCGATTCTAGAAGATTCTCAGAGCCGCTAACAAAATCCAGCGTAGCGGTCCTGGCTAGGCGCGCCGACGCAGACAGTACAAGTCGTACGGCAAGGAGGCGCAACGCCGCCAGGAGGATTTTGGTAGTGGCTCTTACGTTTCACTGCGCAAGAATGCGGCTTTGACCCACAAGAACAGCAAGCCAGCCATGAGGCAGACTGCCGCGAACCAGATATTGCCGAAGCTGAGATAGCCGAACTTCACCAATTCGATGCCCACGGAATAGATCAGCAAGCTCGCCATACCGAGCGACGCGGAGACCGTTCCTTTGCTCACGTCGCTGGAAAACAGCGCCAGTCGATAGAGTCCGGCCCCAATCAAGCCCAGGCCGTAGGCGTATACCGCTGTGCCGGCAATGAGCCAGCCCCAGCCATGTTCTTGCCACAGCACACCCAGATTGATCAGCAAGCCGGTGAGCAAGGGGATCGAACCCAGGCCGATCAACCGGGCAACCGGTACTCGTTCGGTAAAGCGGGCCAAGGTGAGGTTGCCGCCAATCAGTGCAGCAAAGATCGGGATTTGCCAGAGGCCGAAATCAAGTGCGCTCATGCCGTTGCGCGTCATCAACACGACGGGCGATTGTCCGATCCAGGCGAGCAATGGAATGCCCGACAGCGATACCGAGAGCATACCCAGCAGGAACCGCCGGTTGCTGAATACCGTGCGGTAATCGCGCCACATGCCCGCGAGACTCAAGCGCCCGCCGGTGCATGGGGCGGTTTCCGGCATATTGCGGATGATGCCAATCAGCGAAATGGCGGCGATGGTCGCGACCAGCACGAAGATGCTGCGCCACGGAAAGACCGTGATCATCATTGCGCCCAGCAACGGGCCGAGTAATGGCGCAACCAGCGCCACATTGGCCATCAAGGCGGTGACACGAATCGCAGCGCTTTCTGCGAAGGCTTCCTGCACGGCGGCGTAGCCGACCGCGACCACGAAACACAAGCCAAAGCCCTGAATGAAACGCAGGCCGAGGAAGGTACCGATATGACCAGAAAGCAAAATGGCGAGGCTGGAAAGCACAAACAGCACCACCCCGGTCAACATCACTGGCCGCCGGCCAACTCGATCCGACAAAGGCCCGAGCAGCCATTGCAGCGCGGCACCGCCGGCCAGATAGGCGGACATGCCGGTGGGCACCCAGGCTTCGCCCGCGCCGAATTCGCGCACCACGTTGGGCATGGCGGGCAGGATCATGTCGTTGGCGATGTAGGTCGAAAATTCGAACAGCACCAAGGACAGCGGGAACAGCAGTGTGGCCCAGCTCAGGCGCTGGATCGGGGAGAAGGTGGTCGATGACATGGTAATGAGTCGCTACCGAGAAGCGGCAGCGCAGGCAAACCGCTAGTTTCCGGGTTTACGCGATTCAATGCCAGGTACGTATTGCCAATGCCCGCAAGCGCAGCAACGCGACCGCCAGTCCGCCCAGCAAGAGCGCATTCAAGAGATGCCACATGAAATGCGTTCCAAGCGGCCATACAGGGCACCAGGCGGCGTCTACCGAACGCAGGCAAAGCGAGACGGTAAACAACAGCCAGCCGCGAAATAGCGCGCGAGCCATGTCCGGTGCGACTCGCCGATGCGCCAGCCCAAGCAGGCCCAGCGCGAGCCAGGTCGGCATGTAGAACACCGAGCCGTTCCAGGTGTCGGCCGGCAGATTGAGCAGGAGCAGCTGATTGCCCAATTGGTAGGCTGCCCAGCCGGCGAAGACTTCAAACCAGCGCCAGCGCAGGCCATAGGCGAGGGCGGTGACCAGATAAACGTTGATGAACAACAAGATGGGAATCGTATCGAGCCAGATGGCCCAAGGCGTAGCGAATGCGTGCCAGAGACTGCTGCCGATGCCGATGGCGAACATCAGCGTGATCAGTAGGGCGATGACCCAACCGCGTCGAAGGTCAAGTTCGGATTTGCGCCACACATGCAGCACATACAGCGCGGCCAGAATGAAGGCGAGATTCGTTGCGGTGTTGAGCGGCTCGGCCCATGCTCCAGCAGCCGTGCGCTCGCAATAGTGGTCAAGGTAGGTTGTCATGGCCCAAGTTTAGCGGGCTGAAGATGACGGCCACATGACAACCGGATTGGCCTCAGGGCCAGCTTTGGCGCGAATAAACAACTTGCTTGCTGCGCTGGATGGCCGCTTGCTCCGCAGCTTTTCCGTCGGTGTAGAACGGCGGTGACGCCAGTGGCAGGCCGACTTTGCCAGCTTCCTCGACCAGGATCTGCAGGTATTCGGTCATGTGTGCTGCCGTGTAGTCATTGGTATCGTGGAAGGTCACGACCACGGGAATGACGCCGTCGACACCCGACAATTTTTGCGCCTCAATGGCGGTCTTGGCTTGGGTCAGCTCCGCATTCATGTGCGAGCGGCGGCGCAGGCTCATGTGCCAGCCGTAGATCTTGCCATCGCGCGCATTTACATCGGTCAGCAACATGCCCAGACCCAGTTTGCGATATACGGCCTGCGTAGCCGGGCTGTATTCCCAATCCGGTGGGCGAACCAGTTTGGCTGCCTCGCCGCATTGCGCAGCGATATCTTGCTGGCCGGAAATCAACGACATTTCCAGTTCATCGGCGCTCAAATGCGTATGCGGCACATGTCCGGCTGCCAACCCGCTATGCACCGCCAACCGGTGGCCAGAGGCGCAGGATGCACGCATCTGGGCCTTGCCGGCTTCGCTGCCGCCGCGAATCGGGTGGGCTGTTTGCACGAAGAAAATCGCCTTGATGCCGGGCGTCACCGGGTTGTCGGCTAGCTGTTTGACGATGAGCGGCGTGCTGCCGGTTGTGCCGGTATCCGGGCCGTCGTCAAAGGTAAGCAGGAAACGGACAGGTAACTGGTCAGCGGCCAATGTGGTGTTGCAGAGGCAGGCGAGGAGGAGGCAAAACAGGTAACGCATCGCGGCGGCCAATCTTGATGGGTTGCTAGGACTGGAATGACAAGGGCCAGCTAGTGCTGGCCCTGTGAGGATGATCGATCGTTGTTACGACAGATCTTCGCGGCGCATCTGCGGGAACAGGATCACGTCGCGAATGCTTGGCGAGTCGGTCAGCAACATCACCAGACGATCGATACCGATACCGCAGCCACCCGTCGGGGGCAGGCCGTATTCCAATGCACGGATGTAGTCAGCATCGAAGTGCATGGCTTCGTCGTCGCCCTTGTCCTTCAGATCGACCTGCGCCTGGAAGCGGGCAGCTTGGTCTTCCGGGTCGTTCAACTCCGAGTAGCCATTGGCGTGCTCGCGGCCGACCATGAACAGTTCGAAACGCTCGGTGATACCCGCGTTGTTGTCGTTGGCACGGGCCAGCGGCGAGACTTCGGCCGGGTAGTCGATGATGAAGGTCGGCTCCCACAGCTTTTCTTCGGTCGTCTCGTCGAACAGGCTCAATTGCAGTCCGCCCAGACCGTCGGTCAACACTGGTTTGCCACCGAGGCGAGCGATTTCGGCCTTGAGGAAGGCGCGGTCGTTCAGTTGTTCTTCGGTGTAGTGCGGGTTGTAGTGGCGGATGGCTTGGGTGATCGTGAAGCGCGCAAATGGCTTGGACAGATCGACCGGCTTGCCTTGGTATTCGACCACGGTACGGCCGAGCACTTCCTGCGCGGCGTAACGGATCACGCCTTCGGTCAGATCGATCATGCGATGGTAGTCGGCGTAGGCCTCGTAGAACTCCATCATCGTGAACTCGGGGTTGTGGCGCGTGCTCATCCCCTCGTTGCGGAAATTGCGGTTGATCTCGAATACGCGTTCCATGCCACCAACGACCAGACGCTTGAGATACAGCTCCGGCGCAACGCGCAGGAATAGCGGCATGTCGAGCGCGTTGTGGTGCGTGACGAACGGCTTGGCCGTGGCGCCGCCGGGGATCGGGTGCATCATCGGCGTTTCGACTTCGAGATAGCGCTCGCCCACCATGAACTCACGAATCTTCTGCACGATCTGGCTGCGCTTGATGAAGGTGTCGCGGCTCTGTTCGTTGGTGATCAGGTCGACATAACGCTGGCGATACTTCTGTTCCTGATCCGCGAGGCCGTGAAACTTGTCTGGCAGCGGGCGCAGGCTCTTGGTCAGCAGGCGCAGCTCGGTCACTTGTACCGACAACTCACCAGTCTTGGTCTTCATCAGCGTGCCGCGTGCAGCAACGATGTCACCCATGTCCCAGGTCTTGAACGCGGCGTAGACATCTTCGCCAACGCTATCGCGGCTGACATAAAACTGGATACGACCACTGCTATCTTGCACGGTCGCGAAGCTGGCCTTGCCCATGACGCGCTTGAGCATCATCCGGCCAGCCACACTGACGGTGACTGCCTTGGCTTCCAGCTCGTCCTTGTCGGTTTCGCCGTATTTGGCGTGCAAGTCAGCGGCCAGATGCTCGCGCTTGAAGTCGTTCGGGAAAGCCGGGCCTTTCTCGCGCAGCGCGGCCAGCTTGGCGCGGCGCTCGGCCATGATCTGGTTTTCGTCTTGTTGTACGACTTGTTCTTGTTGATCGCTCATGAATGCAAATCCGTGGTGAATCTCAGTGTTGTCGGGACGGCGGCGGGTGATTACCAATCCGGGGTTTCGGCCAGCTTCTTTTGCAGTACTTCTTTCTGGGCTGCATCCGGTTTGCCGAGCCAGGTTAATTTGGCATGGGTGCGTCTAGGTACGCTACCGCTATAACGGTCAGGGATGCTTACGCTCAATGCCACGACGCTATCTCCGGTTTTTGCGAACAGCGCATAGACAAGGTTATTACCGCAATTGTGTGTCTTGCAGGTGTTGGCCAGCCAGTACTCTTTGCCATCGATGGTCTGCGACGAGGCCGGAGAGGATGGGCCGCCGCCTTGTTTGAGCCAAAGCGGGGCACGCGAGCCCAGCGCTTTTTTCCATGCGACGGAGTTTTGCTTGGCAAGGTCGTATAGGTACGGGCCCTTTGGGGTGGGCGCGGCATCGGCAGCCACGCCGGACATCATGGTTCCGGCGAGTAAAGTAGCGAGCAGCGACGCGGTTATGCGTTGCATGGTTAGACCCCTTGCTTGAGGCTGGCCTCGATAAAGCCATCCAGATCGCCGTCCATGACACCCTTGAGGTTGCCTACTTCATAGCTGGTGCGCAGATCCTTGATGCGGCTTTGGTCGAAGACGTAGGAGCGGATCTGGTGGCCCCAGCCGATGTCGGATTTGCCGGCTTCGAGCGATTGCTGGGCCTCCATGCGCTTGCGCAATTCCAGCTCATACAACTTGGCGCGGAGCATTTGCCAGGCTTCGTCGCGGTTGCGGTGTTGCGAGCGGTCATTTTGGCACTGCACGACGATGCCGGTCGGCGCGTGGGTCAGGCGGATGGCGGAGTCGGTCTTGTTGATGTGCTGACCACCCGCGCCAGAGGCACGGAAGGTGTCGGTGCGCACGTCGGCCGGGTTGATTTCGATCTCGATCGAGTCATCGACTTCCGGGTAGACGAACACCGAGCAGAATGAGGTGTGGCGGCGGGCGTTCGAATCGAATGGCGACACACGCACCAAACGATGCACGCCGGTTTCGGTGCGCAGGAAGCCGAATGCGTATTCGCCGGTCAGCTTGATGGTGGCGCTGGTGATGCCGGCTACTTCACCTTCGGATTCTTCCAGCACTTCGACATTGAAGCCCTTGCGCTCGCCATAGCGGATATACATCCGCAGCAGCATGCCGGCCCAATCTTGCGCTTCAGTGCCACCCGCGCCGGACTGGATGTCGATGAAGCAGGCGTTCGGGTCCATCGGGTTGCTGAACATGCGGCGGAATTCGAGCTTGGCGATCTTGGCTTCGAGCGCTTGCGCGTCATCGTCGATCGCGGCGCAGGTGTCGAAGTCGCTTTCGGAGCGCGCCATCTCGAACAGTTCCTTGGCATCCGCCGCGCCGTTGGCGACGTCATCCAGCACAACGACCACGTCTTCGAGCGCTTTGCGTTCGCGGCCGATGTCCTGGGCTTTTTTCGGGTCGTTCCAGATGTCCGGATCTTCGGAAAGCCGCACGACTTCTTCCAGCCGGTCACGCTTGCCGGGGTAGTCGAGATAGCGCTTCAACTCGTCGGCGCGCTTGGCGAGGTCGCTCAAATGGTTGTCGATCTGGTTAAGCTGTTCGGCTTCCATTACGGTCTGTTCAAGTCGGAAAACCGAGCATTATACCTGATCGCGCCCACGCTCATCAGTCGGGGTGTTGCCGAGCGATCACCTCGAGTTTGTCCGGGATCGCGAGCAAGGCATCCAGGATGTCAGGATCGAACGCCGTGCCACGGCAGAGGGACATGATTTCCAGCGCATCCTCCTGCGTGTGGGAAGGGCGCCACGGCCGATCGGACGTCAGCGCGTCATACACATCCACCACCGCGACGAGCCGTGCCGCGAACGGGATGGCTTCGCCGGCCAGACGATCCGGGTAGCCGCTGCCATCCCAGCGTTCGTGATGGCGATAGGCCATTTCTTCTGCCACGCGCAGAAAACTGGTTCGCGTACCGAGTTGTCGTTCAACGGTGAGGATCACTTCGCGTCCGTCCAGCGTGTGGTGCTGCACCGTGGCGCGCTCGGCATCGGTCAGTTCGGAGGGTTTCTTCAGGATGGTGTTCGGGACCGCCACCATGCCGATGTCGTAAAGCGCGGCCGATTTGAACAGCAGATCGATTTGATCCGCCGCCAATTCATGGGCGAAGCGCGGGTGATCCTGCAGCTGCCAGGCCACGGCGGCGACATAGTTTTGCCGGCGCTGGATGGGGGCGTGGCGTTGGCCCATGCCGATCTGCGCCAGCGAAGCCATGGCAAGCAAGGTGGCATCCTGCATGGCCACCAGCTGCCGGGTGCGCTCCTTGACCAGATGTTCCAGATGCTGGTTCTGATCCTGCAGCAGCGCCTGGGCGTGCTTGAGCCGGATATGCGTCTCGACCCGGGAGAACAGGATGGGCGGGCTGATCGGTTTGACGATGTAATCGACCGCGCCGAGTTTGAAGCCCAGTTCTTCGTCTTGAACCTCGGATTTGGCGGTGAGGAAGATGATGGGAATGCCACGCGTGCATTCATCCAGTTTCAGCAGCCGGCAACATTCGTAGCCATCCATCTCCGGCATCATGATGTCGAGCAGGATCAGGTCGATGTCCGGGTCTTGCTGCACGGCCTGCAAGGCGTTGACGCCGTTGGTGGCCACCTTGACCCGGTAATGGGTTTTCAAGAGGCCATTGAGCAAGGCCAGATTGTCTGGCGTGTCGTCGACGATCAGTACGGTGCTTTTCTGCTTGAAATCCAGCGGGTTGGCCATTGTTTTCCCCTTGTTCCGATCCTTGTGCCCCTGATCCTAGCTGAAAGATGCGATCAGTTGTCCCGGTGAGATTCCAGCAAAGCGCGTGCCTTGTCGAATTCGTAGCGCGAGATCGCCCGCTTCAGGGCCGCAAAAAGTTGGGGCGATAGCGCTGCATGTAGTAATGCGGTGTTGGCGTCGAATACATCGGCGGCCGTGCCATCAAAAGCGGACAGCAGCGTCATCAACTCATCCAGCACGCCGTGCAATTGTGCTGCATCGACATCCACTGCTGGCGCCATGACGGTCTGGGCCGGTTCGATCGCCGTTGCAATCGCTGCCACGCAGGCCGTCAGCTGTGCCCGCAGTACGGCAAGCAACAGAGCGGTTGGGCGCTGTTCCCGCATGGCTTGTTCCAATTCTGCCGCCGCCGCCTGGATGCCTTTCGCGCCGATATTGCCTGCCACGCCCTTGAGCGTATGAGCGTGACGTTCTGCCGTCGCCTGGTCGTCCGCTGCGAGCAGCTGCTCGATGGTGTCCGCGGCATCCGCCTGCCCGATGGCAAAGTCGCGCAGCAGCCTTAGATATAGTTGCGTTTGGCCTGCTACGCGGCGCAGGCCGGCGTTGGTATCGATGCCCGTGATCTCCAGCGCGCTTTTTGCCCGGATTGCATCCGGCACGGACACCCGACCTGTCCGGCCGGTCCAGCGGGCCAGCGTGGCGTACAGATGCTCGGGTTCGACCGGTTTGGCAATGTGGTCTTGCATGCCGGCTTCCAGGCAGCGCTCGCGTTCTTCCACCATGGCGTGCGCTGTCATGGCGATGATGGGCAGGCCGGCAAAGCGGGGGTCGCTGCGGATTTCACGGGTGGCGGAAAGCCCGTCGAGCCCCGGCATCTGCATATCCATCACCACGGCATCAAATCCATCCGGCCGGGCGAGGAGGGCGTCGACGGCCTCGCGGCCATTGTTGGCGGCCATGACCTGTATGCCGACGTTTTCCAGTAGCTCGCAGGCGATTTGTTGATTGATTTCGTTGTCCTCGGCCAGTAATACGCGCAAGCCTTCCAAATTGGGTCGGCTGTTTTCGGGCATATCCTGGCTATCCACCAAGGCCGGCAGGTCGGATACCTCGAAAACTGCCGTGAAGCCGAATGTGGAGCCCTTGCCCGGCGTGCTGTCGACCCACAGGCTGCCGCTCATCATTTCCGCCAGTCGCTTGCTGATCGATAGCCCCAGCCCGGTGCCGCCGTATTTGCGCGTGGTCGAACCATCGGCTTGCGTGAAGGCGCCGAACAACTGGGTGATTTGCTCCGATGTCATGCCGATGCCGGTGTCGTGAACCGCAAAGCGCAGCCGCACGCGTGCGCCCAGCCATTCCGCGCAATCCACCACCACATCCACACGGCCTTGCTCGGTGAATTTGACGGCATTGTTGACGAGGTTGATCAGTACTTGCCCCAGTCGCAGCGGATCACCGCGCAAATGCCGGGGCAGTTCGGATTGCAATTGCACGTTGAGGTGCAAGCCCTTGTCGTCGGCCTTATGCGCGCTGACGGCGATGACGTTGGCGATGACGTCGTCGAGCAGAAAGTCGACCCGTTCGATATCCAGCTTGCCGGCCTCGATCTTGGAAAAATCCAGAATGTCGTTGATCAGTCCGAGCAGCGTCAGGCCGGCATAGTGAATCTTGCTGATGTAGTCGCGCTGCTTGGGTGCAAGGCGGGTTTGCAGCGCCAGATGCGCCATGCCGATCACGGCGTTCATCGGCGTGCGGATTTCATGGCTCATATTGGCCAGGAACATCGATTTGGCCTTGGTGGCTTCCTCGGCTTTGCGCTTGGCTGCGGCCAGCACCATGGATTGCTCGTGTTGCTCGGTGACGTCCATCCAGAAGCCATTCCACATCCACTGGTCGCCGGGCAACGCTTCACACCGCGCCTGGCTCAGAATCCAGCGTTCACGATCGTTGCGGCGTACACGTGCCTCGAAGCGGACATCGCGACGATCACGCAGCGCCGCTTCGAGTTCGGCGCGCGTCTGCACTGCATCTTCCGGCACCACATAGCGCCAGCGTTGCTCGGTATCGGCAAGGATGGCTTCCCGCGTGACGCCGAAGACCTCGGTCACGTTCTCCCCCACAAAGTTGAAGCCCTGGTGACCATCTGCGTACAGGCGGTACTGGAACACGACCAAGGGCAGGGCATTGGTCAGGTCTTCGACTTGCTGCCGTACGGCTTCGGCGGCTGCCAATGCATCCACCAGCGCCGCCTCTGCGCGCCGCCGCTCGATGATCTGCTCCGCCAGGCGCCGATTCCAGACTACGACGACAACGATCACCAACAGCAACGCCAACCCGAATGGCCAGCCGGCACGCGCCGCCTTGCGCCAGTTGAACTCGGTCAATGGCGGCAGCCAGCGCGCCTGGATTTCATAGCGCTGGGTATCGGTGATGTGGCCGATGGCGCGGTTCATCGCCCCCACCAGTTCCGGCCAGTCTTCCCGCACGGCAAATCGCAGCTCGCTGGCCGCAAGGCCCGTTTCGCCACGAAATTCGAGATTGATCAGATTCTGGTCATGCACCAGATAACTGGCCACGATCATGTCGCCGATATAAGCGTCGGCCCGGCCGGACGAGACCGCGTGCAGGGCATCTTGCGCATCGGCAGCGCCAATCACGATCACGCCACGGACGCGGTGCAGCAACAAATCCTGCAGCGCATAGCCACGTTCGATCGCCACGCGTTGACTCGCCAAATCCGAAAGCGAATGGATATCTTCGTTTTCCTTGCGGGTGATGATCAGGTTGGAGCTGGTGATGTAGGGGTCGGTGAAGAGCAGCGATTGCTGGCGATCCGTCGTGCGGGCGATGGAGGGCAAGATGTCGACGTTGTGGCTGCTTGCCGCTGCCAGTGCTTCTTCCCAGCTGTTGTAGATCACCTGCGTGACATGCACGCCAAGCGCCTTGCTCAGCAGGTTGAGATAATCCGCGCTGATGCCCCGATATTGTCCCTCCTTGTCGAGCATATCGAAGGGTGCCCAGCCGCTGCGATAGAGGCCGACGCGGATGTCCCGGTGCTCGGCAAGCCAATGGCGTTCGGAGGGAGTGGCAGGGGTTGGCGTGGGAGCGGCAAATACGCCGCTGGCCCACGCCAGGCACAGCCAAAGCAAGACGGTTTTCATAGCCCTATCGTAGCGACTACCGACGGGGAATGCAGATTACGCGATCAGCCTGGCGCGCAACTCCCGCAGCGCGGCAGAGATCATGGCCAGATCCGGTGCCGCCTCGCGCAGCTCGGCCAGCATCTTCTGCCATTGATCGAACGAGCTGCCCACGGCTTCGCGCCAGCCGGCAATGCGGGCTTCGGCATCGCCTTGCGAAATGCGCCACACCTGCTCGGTGAGCGAGGCATGCATATTGAGCAAATCGTCCCGCGCGGCCAGCCGGGCCAGCGATTGCCAGCGGTTGTCGCGCGGCAACCGCTCGACCGCGCCGCCGAGCCAATCCAGTCCGACTGTTTCACCCAGACCGAGATACAGCGCCATCCGCTCGCCGACCGTGCCGCGGTTGGATGGATCACGCGCCAGATCAAGCAAGGAGCCGGCAAGTTCGCGGGCCGCTACGGCGCTGGCCAAGGTGTCCGGTACCCCGTCGGCTTGCCAGCGGGCGAGCGTGGAGCCGGGGTCGGCGATGCACAGCAGCCGGCCGGCCAGCGCGGCGAATTCGCTGCTGACCACGGGTGCGAAGCCGGCGTCGTTCATGATGTCGGCGTGGCGCAGCACCCAGCGCGTTGTCCGTTCGGTATGGCGATGCAGGGCCAGCAGCAACTCGTACTTGGTCTGGGCCGGCGCATTGGCCGCTTCAACCTGCAAGGCCAGTGTTTCACTATCGAGCAGGCGGGCTGCATCCATCCAGCCACGTACGACATTGGCCGGGCTGTGCTCGGTTTCTTCGGATACGCGGAACACAAAGCTCACGCCTTGCCGGTTGATCACATGGTTGGTCAGCACGGTGGCGATGATTTCGCGCCGCAGCGGGTGTTCCGGCAGGCGGGCGGCAAAGCGTTCCGACAGCTCTTTCGGGAAGTAGTCGGCGAGCAGTGCGTCCCAACGCGCATCGTCCGGCATGGTGGAGGCCAGCAGATCCTGATACAGCACGATCTTGGCGTAGGCCAGCAGTACCGCCAGTTCCGGTCGGGTGAGGCCCTGTTTGTTCTGGGCGCGCTCCAGCAGCAGGCTATCGCTCGGCAGATATTCCAGCCGGCGCGACAGCTTGCCTTCGGCTTCCAGCTTTTGCATGAAGCGTTGGTGCACTGGTAGCAGCGACAAGGCCTGGGCCGATTCGAGCGCCAGCGCCAGCGTTTGCAACTGGTTGTCGCGTAGCACCAACAGGCCGACTTCATCGGTCATCTGCGCCAGCAGTTGATTGCGTTGCTTGGTGGTCAGATCGCCGGCCGCCACGATGCGGTTGACCAGGATCTTGATGTTGACTTCATGATCCGAGCAATCGACGCCGGCCGAGTTGTCGATGGCATCGGTATAGATACGGCCGCCAGCCAGCGCGTATTCCACCCGGCCCAACTGAGTGAAGCCGAGATTGCCGCCCTCGGAAACCACCTTGCAGCGCAACTCGCGACCATCGATGCGCAAGCCGTCGTTGGCGCGGTCGTTGGCCTCGGCATGGCTTTGCGAGCTGGCTTTGACATACGTGCCGATGCCGCCGTTGTACAACAGGTCGACCGGCGCTTTCAGGATCGCTTGCAGTAGCGCGGTCGGTTCAAGGCGATCGTCGTCGATGCCAAGCAAAGCCTTCATCTGCGTCGAGATCGGAATCGTCTTGGCCGTGCGCGGCCAGATGCCGCCGCCTTCCGAGATCAGCTTGGTGTCGTAGTCGGCCCACGATGAGCGGGGCAGGGCGAACAGGCGTTCACGCTCCTTGAACGTCAAAGCAGCATCCGGTGTCGGGTCGATGAAGATATGCCGGTGATCGAAAGCCGCCACCAGCTTGACTGCCTTCGAGCGCAGCAAGCCGTTGCCGAACACGTCGCCGGACATATCGCCGATGCCGACGATGCTGATCGGGTCTTTGGCTACATCGATGCCCAGTTCGCTGAAGTGGCGTTCGACGGATACCCATGCGCCGCGGGCGGTGATGCCCATCTTCTTGTGGTCGTAACCGACCGAGCCGCCGCTGGCGAAGGCGTCGTCCAGCCAGAAACCGTAGTCGTGGGCGATGCCGTTGGCGATGTCGGAGAACGTTGCCGTGCCCTTGTCGGCGGCAACGACCAGATAAGGGTCGTCTTCATCGCGACGGCGCACATTGGCCGGCGGCACCACCTTGCCTTCGAGCAGGTTGTCGGTGATATCCAGCATGCCGCGGATGAGCGTCTTGTAGCACTCGACGCCCTTGGCCAGGAACGCTTCGCGCTCGGTTGGGGCATTCTTGACGATGAAACCGCCTTTTGAGCCGACCGGCACGATCACGCTGTTCTTGACCATCTGCGCCTTCACGAGGCCCAGTACTTCGGTACGGAAATCCTCGCGCCGATCCGACCAGCGCAAACCGCCGCGTGCGACCTTGCCGCCGCGCAAATGCGTGCCTTCCATCTCGGTGCTGTAGACGAAGATTTCGAACAGCGGCGCCGGTTGCGGCATGCCGGGAATCTTGCTGGAGACGAGCTTGAACGACAGGTACGACTTGGGCGTGCCCTCCGCACTCAGCTGGAAGTAGTTGCTGCGCACCGTGGCGGCTACGGCAGCACGCAGGCTGCTGAGCGTGCGCTCGTCATCCAGATTGGGTTGCGCGACCGCAAAGGCGGCCAGCTCTGCATCGAGCGCATCGGCGGCTTCGTCCTGCGGGTTGGCCGGGTCGAGCCGCAGATGGAACAGCTGCGCCAGCTTGGTGGCGTATTCCGGAAAGCGTTGCAGCGTGTCGGCCAACGTTTCAATCGCGTATTTCAGGCCGATCTGCTTCAGGAAGCGGGCATAGGCACGCAACAACAGCACTTCTCGCCAGGCGAGGTTGGCACCGAGTACCAGTTTGTTGAAGGCATCGTTGTCGGCCTTGCCGGAGAACACGGCCTGAAAGGCATCGACCAGCCGGTTGCGCGCAGCCGGGTCTTCCAGGCTGGTCTGGTCATTCAGCTGAATGCCGATGTCGATGATCCAGGCTGCCGTGCTATCGGCCGGGTGGAGCGCGTAGGGACGTTCGTCCAGCACTCGCACGCCGAGGTTTTCCAGCAAGGGTAAGCAATCGGACAGCGCAATTTCGCTGGCGCGGTAGAGCTTGAGCCGCCATAAGCGGGTATCGGTGGCGCTGCCCGGCGTGAGCGTGGCGGCGAGATCGCTGCCGGCGAGCACGGTTTCCAGCGCATCGACGTCGTGGACGGCGGCACGAGGGGTGAAGTCGGCGCAATAAGCGGCCGGGAAGGCGAGCTGGTAGCGCTGGTAGCGATCGCTGCCGACTTCCTCGCCGTTGTGCTGCAGCAATTGGCGCTTGAGCTCGTCTTGCCAGCGTTGGGCGATTTCGGCGACTTCAGCTTCGATGGCTTGGGCGTCGTACTCCGGCTGGGTGTCATGCGGAATGCGCACGATGAAGTGGATGCGCGCCAGTGGGGAGTCGGTCAGCAGCACGTTGAATTCGGCGCTTTGCCCGCCAAGGCGCTCGATCAGCAGCTTCTGTACCTTGATGCGCACTTCGGTGGTGTAGTTGTCGCGGGGCACGAACAGCATGGCCGAGATATAGCGGCGATACAGGTCTTCGCGGAAGAAGATGCGCACGCGGTTGCGTTCGTGCAGGCCGACGATGCCGCTGGCGATGCGGGCCAGCTCGGCCACGTCGATTTCAATCAGTTCTTCACGCGGGTAGGTATCCAGCACGTGCAGCAACGCCTTGCCGCGATGGCCGGCGAGGTTGGCCCCCGCCAGTTGCAGCGCCTGATCGATCTTGCGGCGCAGGATCGGCACCTGCCGTGGCGGTGTGGCGTCGGCGGCGGCGGTGTAAAGGCCAAGGATGCGCAGCTCGCCGGTTACCGCGCCGTTGGCGTCAATCTGCTTCAGGCTGACCATATCGAGATACACCGGCCGATGGATGATCGACCGGGTATCGGCCTTGGTGAGGATCAACAGGTGTTCCGGGGTGTAGGCCAGGGCGCGCAAATCGTCCGGCAGGCTGGCGAAGGTATGCGAGGTGCCCTTGGCGGCATCGCGCAGCAGCCCCAAACCGGACTCTGGCACGACATCCAGCGTCTTGCCGTTCTTGCCGAAGCGATAGTCGCGGCAGCCCAGGAAAATAAAATGACCGGCTTGCAGCCAGTCAAGAAAGGAGACCGTTTCGTCGATTTCGTCTGCGGATACGGGGGGCAGCGAGCCACGCAGATCGGTCAAGGCGCGGCTGACGCGGTCGCTCATGGCGGGCCAGTCCGATACCGCACGGGTGAGGGCTTCCAGCGCGCGGTCGATTTCCTTGTGCACTGCATCCAGCGCGGCCGGGCTGGTGGCGCGGTCAATCTCGAAGTGCATCCAGGATTCGGCTTGCTGCTGCTCGCCGAGGGTCTGCAGTTGTCCGTCGTCGTCCCGCACCACCTGCATCACCGGGTGGATGAGCATGTGCACGCTGTACCCCAGTCTGCCCAGTGCCATGCCCACCGTGTCGACCAGGAAGGGCATATCGGCAACCACCAGCTCGACCACCGTGTGGCTGGTCTGCCAGCCATGCTCCGGCAGGGTCGGGTTGTAAACGCGCAACAACCAGGAAGCAGGCTTGCGATGGGTGGCCAGTCGCCAGTGCGACAGTGCCGCGCCAGCCCAGTCCTGCGTATCGCGCACGGCGAAATCTTCGTCGGGCAGATCAGCGTAGTATTGACGGAACAGGCTGGTGGCGTTGGCAGGCAACGAAGCTTCAAAGGGCTGTAACGCTAACAACGGGGTAACGGTCATGCATACATCCTCGTTATGACAGGCTGCTATGAATCTATACCCCGCCAAGCGCCGTTTCCACTTGCGAATTCCCCGCACATCCAGTTCTTCCTTGCCCTAAGAACGGTGTGTAAGATCGGCCGGGAAGGATGAGGAGGCAGGTTTGTTTTTGTATAGACAATCAAAAAGTTAGCCGACCTTACGAACCCGACCAAAGGTATTGAATTTGCATATTACGATGTACTAATATGCGTTACTGACCCGACCCCCAGCCGCGAGGCACGCAATGCAATCCGTGCGCCATACCCCCAAAGCCAAGCAGCCGTCACCGACGCTGCTGGCTTGTCGCGACCTCGCCTTGCGCCTCCTGACCGAATCGCTCGACGGTTTTTTCACACAACTTGAAGAAACCTACTTCAAGCTCGCAGAGTCATCGGTCGAAAAAGACCTACGCGACAGCTACTTCCAGGCCCGCATCGAAGCCAAGACCCGCAAAGAAGAAATCATCAACGCGTTTCGCGAACAATTTCTGAATGCCTTCAACGAGCGGGTGCAAAACGGCAACGACCCGAGCGTTGCCAAAGCGCAGTTCAAGGCGGCGGTCGAAGCCGACAAGTTGTCGCTGGTTGCCAACGACGAATACGAAGAAAACCTCACCGTCTCCAACGTCGCCAGCGCACTGACGCAACGCGGTGGCGATACCCTGTCGCAGCTCGAACAACGGTTGGCGACGTTGATGCCCTCATCGCAAGCGAGTGAGAGCGAAAACAATCCGCTCAGCCCAAAGGCGATTTGCGAGGCGTTTCTCGGTGCATTCCAGCAACTCGAAAGCGGCCTGGGCGCCCGCCTTGTGGCCTTGCGTACATTGGAAACCGAGCTCTCCGAACAGGTAGCCTCGGTTTATCAGCACATCAATCAATACCTGATCCAGCAGAACATTCAGCCAGTGGCTCGCGGCGTGCAGCGGCGGCCTTCTTCGCGTCCGGCCAGCGCACCGAATGCGCCAGCATCGCCGCAGCAAGGTGGCGAGCAGGGTGTGGCCGGGCAGGCTAGCTATGGCGGTGGCGATGCGGGTCAATACGGCGGCCCTCAATACAGCGGCATGCCGGGCGGTCAGCAAGGTGGCCCTCAATTCGGCAGCCCTCAGTTCGCCGAGCAATTTGCCAATGCCGGCTATCCCGGCGGCATGCCCACCAGCGGCTTCCCCATGGGCGGCGGCGTGCCGGGCGGTGGCAACCAGCATTACCTGAGCGTGGATCAAACCGCGCTCGCCGGCTTTCTGGAGCAATTGACGCAAGCGACCGCCGAGCCGCAACGCCTGGTGCGTCCGGTCTGGTTCAACGTCCTCGACCAACTCCAGCAAGACCCCCCCACACCGCAAAACCGCGCTGCCGGCGCAGGCCCGGAAAACCTGCTGACCCTGCTGCGCGCATCGCGTTGGGCCGGCGAGCTCAATCGTGTCGATACGATGACGCTCGAACTGGTGGCGATGCTGTTCGACCGCCTGTTCGAAGACGACCGCCTGACCATCGCCGCCAAGGGCCTGCTGGCACGGCTGCAAATCCCGGTGCTCAAGTGCGCCTTGCTCGATGCCGGCTTCTTCGGCAACAAGAGCCACCCGGCACGGGTGTTGATCGACTTTCTGGCCGACGCTTGTCTGGCTTGGGAAGACGAACCAACCACCGACGACCCGACCTTCAACAAATACAACGACATCATTGCCTGGGTGTCGACCCATTACGCTGACGATATCAGCGTGTTCGAAACCGCCTTGCAAGAGTTGGAGCGTTTTGCCGAACACGAAGGCAAACGCGCCGAGCAGAAGATCACGTCCGAAGCGCAAGCGCTGCTTGAACGCGAAGTACAGGAGCTGGCCGCTGCAACGGCCTCGGCGTTGATCCAGTCCCGTCTCTCTACCCAATTCGCGGCGGGTGCGCTGTCTGCCCCTGTCGTCAACGATTTCATCCAGCAGCGCTGGCAGATCGCCTTGGTCGCGGCCTACGGCCCGGCCGGCGAGGCCGAACCGGTCTTCGCCAAGCGCGTCGCCGCGATGGATATGCTGCTGTGGAGCATCCAGCCCAAGCGCGGCGCGGAAGAGCGGCTGCGGCTGGTGAACGAATTGCCGGCCATGCTCAAGGCGCTGGAAGAGGGCGCACAAGCGGCTGGTATGGATAAGCCATCGGCGCAATCGTTCTTTGCCGAGCTGGTGCAATTGCATGCCGGTGCGATCCGCAATGGCATGAAGATCGGCCCGGCTGTCGATACCACCCCGGCCTTTACGCCGCCGCCAGCCATTCCTGTCGAACCGCCGAAGGCGATTCGCGATGCGATTACCGCCGCCGAAGACAACGAGGACATGACGATCCCGGTCGTGACCTCGGTCGTCACCGACGCACGACCGGCTGAAGACGACGATGGCTTGCCCACGCGTGGCGAATGGCTGGAATGGCAGGGCGACGACGGCGAATTCCGCCGCCATCGCCTGTCATGG
Organism: Andreprevotia chitinilytica DSM 18519; assembly: GCF_000711875.1. Taxonomy (GTDB): domain Bacteria; phylum Pseudomonadota; class Gammaproteobacteria; order Burkholderiales; family Chitinibacteraceae; genus Andreprevotia; species Andreprevotia chitinilytica. Next base: position 87,516 of record NZ_JONM01000012.1, on the reverse strand, counting down.
ATCAGCCCGCAAAAGACCCGTTATCTGCTTACCAACCGGGGGGGCGAGAACGGCTTGGGCTTCACGCGCGAAGAACTGATCAAGCATCTGGATAACGGCCGCTTGCGTCGTTTGAGCGGCGCGTTTGGCGTGACCGAGCAGGCCTTGGGTCAGTTGCGGGCGCATCTGAGTCACTAACCACCCTTATGCCAATGTAGCCCGGACGGCTTTGCCGGCCGGGGTTGCTTGCCCGTTCCAAACATCCCGGCCGGCAAAGCCGTCCGGGCTACGATGATCAAGCTGATCGGATTCCCGGCCTGCCCTGTTAAAATGCCCGGATGATCAGACTCAAATCCCTCACATTACGGCGCGGTCTCAAGGTTCTGCTGGATCGCGCTGATCTCACACTGCATTCCGGCCAGAAAGTTGGCGTCGTCGGTGCCAACGGTGCCGGCAAATCCTCCTTCTTTTCACTCTTGCGCGGCGAGCTGCATGCCGATGCCGGCGATCTCGAACTGCCACCACGCATCGTCATCGGCCACGTGGCGCAGGAAACCCCGGCGTTATCGGTCTCCGCGCTGGATTACGTACTCGATGGCGATGCCGAATTGCGCACCGTCACCGCCGAGCTGGCCGCCGTCGCCGACGACGGCCTGCAGCATGGCGAGTTGCTCGCCAAGCTCGAAGCCATCGACGGCTATTCCGCCCCCGCCCGCGCTGCCAAATTGTTGTCCGGCCTGGGCTTTTCCACCGAAGAAATGACGCAGCCGGTATCGAGCTTTTCCGGCGGCTGGCGCATGCGGCTCAACCTCGCCCAAGCGCTGATGTGCCGTTCCGACCTGCTGCTGCTCGATGAACCGACCAACCACCTGGATCTGGAAACGGTCGTCTGGCTGGAAACCTGGCTCAAGAGCTACCAAGGCATGTTGCTGATCATCTCGCATGATCGGGACTTCCTCGACGCCGTCATCGGCAGCATCCTGCATGTCGACCAAGGCAAGCTGGAGATTTACACCGGCAACTATGGCGATTTCGAATCCCAGCGTGCCGAAAAGCTGTCGCAACAGCAGCAGGCGTTCGACAAGCAACAGCGCGAAATTGCCCACCTCGAATCCTTCATCACCCGCTTCAAGGCCAAGGCCAGCAAGGCCAAGCAGGCGCAAAGCCGCGTGAAGGCGCTGGAGCGGATGGAAGTCATCTCCGCCGCCCACGTCGATTCGCCCTTTACCTTCAGCTTCCGCGAGCCCGAATCCAGCCCCAGCCCCTTGCTGCGACTGGAAAACGCCAGCACCGGCTACAGCGTCGACAAACCGCTGCTGCAAGACCTGAACCTGAGCCTGGAAAAGCAGGCCCGCATCGGTCTGTTGGGCGTGAATGGCGCGGGTAAATCCACGCTGATCAAGACGCTATGCGCTGATCTGCATCTGATCTCCGGCTCCCGCGTCGAAGGCAAAGGGCTGAAGATCGGCTACTTCGCCCAGCACCAGCTGGAGCATTTGCGGCTGGATGAATCGCCGCTGTGGCATCTGCAAAAACTCGACCCGCAAACGCGCGAGCAAGAGCATCGCAATTACCTCGGCGGGTTCGACTTCCACGGTGAAATGGCCACCAGCCCGGTGCGGCCGTTCTCCGGTGGTGAAAAGGCCCGCTTGGCATTGGCGCTGCTGATCTGGCAACGGCCGAACCTGCTGCTGCTCGATGAGCCGACCAACCATCTGGACATCGAAATGCGCCAGGCGCTGACGCGGGCGCTGACCGATTTTGATGGCGCGATCATTCTGGTTTCCCATGATCGACACTTGCTGCGTGCTACGGTGGACGACTTCTGGCTGATCGAAGCCGGTCGCGTGCGGCCATTCGATGGCGATCTGGACGACTACAGCCGCTACAGCCAGGAAAAACGCTCCAGCGAAGCAACTGTATTGCGTTCATCCGATGCACAGGGCGACCGCAAGGCGCAAAAACGCGAAGAAGCCGAAGCCCGCCAAAAGCTGGCCGTTGCGCGCAAACCGCTGGAAAAGCAGCTCGCCAAAGTCGAAAAAACCTTGCCACCCAAACAGGCCGAACACGCCGAGCTGACCGCCCAACTGCAAGACGCTGCGCTCTACGAGATTGAGCGCAAAACGGAATTGCAGACCATTCTGGCGCGAGAAGCGGTGCTCAAAGCCGAGATCGAAGCGTTGGAAGGTGAATGGCTGGAGCTCTGTGAGCAGCTGGAAACGCTGACCGTATGACCCGTGCTGCAGGCGGGCTGATCCGCTCCACCCCGCTCGTGATCGTGTTGTGGCTGTGCGTGATCGGCATCGTCTTTCTGGGTGCGCGACTGGTGATGGAACGCCAGCGCGTGCCGGCCGCAACCCTGACCGCTCAAGACGGGCAGCGGGCGCTGGTACTGCAACGCGCGCATGATGGGCATTTCCGTATCAAGGGCCGCATTGGTGGGCCGGCCGGCGACCGGGACGTGGTCTTCCTGATGGATACCGGTGCCACCACCGTCACCATCGATGTTTCGCTCGCCTCGGCCCTGTCGTTGCCGGTCGGCGAAAAAGTCACCTCGATCACCGCCAACGGCCCGGTCGAAGGGTTCGAGACGCGCATCCCACAACTGCAGTTCGGCGGCTACACGCTGACACAGGTGCGCGCCATCGTCGTCCCCAATCTGGGCGACGAAGTCCTGATGGGCATGAACGTGATTTCGCGCTTCGATGTGCAGCTCAAGCAGGATGAAATGCATCTGGCATTGCGTGCGGGGCAATAGGGCAGCCCGACCGGGTTGTCAGACATGAGAAATAGCTGGCGCGAGCCAGCTATTTTTTTGCCCCGATGCCTGCCCATTATCCCAATCAGTGACAAGCAGACATCGTGTGCTATTTTGCGCAATGCACCAATGACGTGTGCATACCGCGCCCAGCTGACCGCATCGAATGACACCGCCGCGAGCATCCTCCCCAATCCCGCACCGCCCCCGCTTGTTGGTCGTCGAAGACGAACCCGTCATGCGAGCCGCGCTAGCGCAGTATTTCTCGCAAGAAGGGTTCGAGGTCACCGAAGCGGGCACCGCCGAAGCATGCCGCAAGGCGCTCCGGCGTCAGCCCGCCGATGTCATCTTCATCGATGTGCAACTGCCGGACGAGAACGGTGTGACGCTCGCCCAGGACATCCGCAACACCAGCGCGGCAGGCATTGTTTTTGTCACCAGCCGTGATGGCGAACTCGACCGGATTCTCGGCCTGGAATTGGCCGGCGACGACTACGTGACCAAGCCCGTCAACCTGCGGGAATTACTGGCGCGCACGCGGGCGCTGCTGCGGCGGCGGCAACTCGACCGCGATACCGAACGCCGCAATACGGTTCTGCGTTTCGGTAACCATGTGATCGATCTGATGCGGCGCGAACTGGTTACCGAGGCAGGGATACAGGTGCGGCTCACGCGGGGCGAGTTCGACTTGCTTGCCGTGCTCGTTCAGGCACGCGGCATGCCGGTTGCGCGCTCATATCTTGTTGAAGCAGTGAGCCATCGTGAGGAAGAGGCTGGGGAGCGAACCGTCGATACGCTCATTGGCCGACTTCGCCGCAAGCTGGCTGATGGCGGCGACAAGAGCGAGCTGGTCGTGACGGTAGGCGGGATTGGTTATCGCTTGGGGGTCGAAGTTGAGGGGAGTCGTTAGGGGAACGTAGCCCGAACGGCTTGCCGGCCGGGGTTCTTTCACGCGTTGCCTCCCGGCCGGGCAAGCCGTCCGGGCTACGGATTAATTCAGCCTGCAACGGCCTGAAAGACCATCGATGAGCCAATGCGTTTTTGTAGGAGCGAGCTTGCTCGCGATGGCTACGGTAAATTCAATCGGTGCAATCGCGAGCAATCTCGCTCCTACAAGGTTTCCGTACGTAGCCCGGACGGCTTTGCCAGCCGAGGTTCTTTCACATGTCGCTCCCCGGCCGTCCGCGCCGTCCGGGTTACCTTGCTACGTTACGGCTGACGTTTGCTCAAAGCGCTCACGCTGCACCATCGCCACCCGCACAGCTGCAATCAATGCCCGCAACGACGCCGTGCGAATCGAACCAAGTTCTGCAACAGCCGTGACGAGATCGGTCGTCTTCGAGCCCGCCGCTTTTTCGATCACCGTTGCCAGGCCATGCAACCGCGCCAAGCCCAGCGCGCCGCATGCGGTGCGTAGCCGGTGCGCGAGTTCACTCACTGTGCGGCGATCATCAGCCAAAGCCGCTGCGGAAAGCTCGGCCAGCGTCTGGCGGGAGGTTTGATGGAACAAGCGAATCAGCGGTAGCAACCTCATTGCACCGAGTGCCTCTGCCTGTTGGGCTAGATAAGCATGGTCGAGCAAATCGCTGCCTTCTTTTGCGTCGATGCCGTTGAGCGACAGATCGGTGGCCGCTGGCTCGCTAGCAACCACGTCCATGCCAGACCCGCCCACTGAGCCGAGTGCTGCAGCCAGTGCAGAACGCAGGATCGGTTTCGCCACCACCACACGAATCCCCGCGGCCTCACAACGGCGCTGACTCTCCAGCGTGACATCCGCTGTGAGCGCAACGATCGGCACTGCGGCGCGTTGAGGGTGGCCCAACGCCCGGATGCCCCGCACCGCTTCGATCCCGTCCATCCCAGGCAAGTGCAAATCCATCAATACCGCATCGAAAGCCGTATTCGCTGCCTGATTGATTGCCTGTACGGCCCCCTCAACAACGATCGCCTCATGCCCCAGCTGGCTCAACAATCCGGCAATCACCACCCGGTTGATTGGCTCGTCTTCGACAACCAGCACCTTGAGCGAGCGCCACGCTGCAACCGGCTGCATGGCATGTGCCTGTGCCTCTACGCCGCGCTCGAATGAAATCCGGCAACGAAATGTGCTGCCCCGGCTCGGCGCACTTTCCACGCCAATTTCACCCCCCATTCTGCGCACGATCTTGCGACAGATCGCGAGCCCCAAACCGGTGCCGCCAAAGCGGCGGGCGATGCTGGCATCGGCTTGGATAAACTCCTCGAAAATCCGCTCCTGCATCCCCGGTGCGATGCCGATGCCGGTATCGCGGACGGCGATCTGCACCTCGACCCGCTCGTCCTGCAATGGCAGCGCGGCAACGGACACCGTCACGGCACCGGAATCAGTGAACTTGGTGGCGTTGCTGATCAGGTTGTAGAGCACCTGGCGCAGGCGATTGGCGTCGCCGCGCAAGGCGAGCGGGCAGGGGCCTGCGACGTCGAGCGCCAAGGTCAACCCTTTCGCCTCAGCCCGAGGGCGCAACAAATCCACGGTGCTGGCCAGCAGCGAATGCAACTCGAACACGACTGGTTCGTGTGGCGCGGCCTCGCCTTCCAGCTGGACGTAATCGAGGATCTGGTCGAGCAAGGCAATCAACGTTTCTGCCGACGTCTGCGCCGTTTCGATATGTCCGCGCTGGGTCGCGTCCAGCTGACTTGTCTCCAGCAATTGCAGCAGCCCCAACACCCCATTCATCGGCGTCCGCAATTCATGGCTGATGACCGCCAGAAAGCGCGACTTGGCCTCATTCGCCCCTTCCGCCACCTGCTTGGCAAGCCGCAGGGCACGCTCTTCTTCCTTGCGAGCGGAAAGGTCATACGAGCACGCCAAGAGGCTAGGGCGGCCATGCCAGGTAATCGAGCGCGCGGACACGGCTAGCCACAAATCCGCTCCATCGTGAACGCAACAGCGCAGCTCCATGCCGTCGACAAGCCCGTCGCGTTGCAAGAGCGCCAGCAAGCGCTCCCGCTCGGCGGGATCAGCGTAGAAATCGGTCGCATTGAGCTGGTCCAGCTCCGCCGTCGGCACGCGCAACAGATCGCGCCAAGCCGGATTCACTCGCACGATGCGCCCGCTGGCCGAATCCGACAGCGACAAGGGAATCGGCGCAATCTCGAACAGCCGCGCCAGATTCCGCTCGCTCTCCTCCAGCACGGCCGCCAACCGCTCGCGTTCGCTGATCTCCGCCGCAAGACGCTGATTCGCGGCGGCCACTGCCTGCAGGCAACTGAATTCCACCCGTCGCTGCCGTTCCAGCAGGAAAGCTGTGGCACAGCCGACCAACAACGCCACGGTAAACACCAGCACCAGCGGCAGAACATCTGCCGCCGCCAGCCGCCCGAGCGCCAACAGAATCAGCACATTGCTAGCCATCCCTACCGCGCCGCAAAACACGCGCTGCCCATAGCGCATCGGAATGAACAGGAAGCCGGCAAACACCAGCGTCAACAGCACCACCCCGGACGCCATAAACCCCGCCGGCCGCGATGCCGCTGCAAGGTTGTTGATGATCCATAGACCGATCGTCCAGACAAACATATGCCCGGTCAGCGTGGGCAGCTGCCGGCCGCCCCGTGTGGCGAAGAGCAGCGCAAAACCATAAGCCGCGACCAATAGGCGGACGCCTACCAACGCAACCAGCAGCGCGCCAAACCCAAGTAGCCGGAAATCGTTGATGACAAACACCTGCCCCGCAGTGCTGCCGAGCCACAAGGCAATGCGGGCGGTGCGGGTGAGGTCCGGCAGGCTGGCATCGCGATAGACGCGCTCGGTTTCGGTATCTGCGAATTCCGGTGTCCAGCGGCGAAACATGCGCGGCATCGGGGGCTCCGTGTGGTGTGGCTTGGTGATGCCTGTGGCTCAGGTGCGAGGTTTGATTCGGATGGAATCGGCTCTTTGAACGGGCGTGGGCGATGTGAACAGTTGTTGATATCCGGTTCACATGGCGTTGTCATGTGCAGCATAGGATCTTGGCTAGCGCGTGTGCAGACATGTTCGCTGCGGGCACAGTCCAGCCCGCCTATTCGGCTATACCTTGGGGAAATGAGATGAACAGGAATGATGTTTCCGCAGTTGAGATCATTGGCGCTGAGCACAGGGAAGCGGCTCTGAATGGGAGCTGGCCCATGCAAGGTGGTGATGCGCAGCGTAGCGGCATGGCATTGGTTCCGGGACCGTTTGACTCCCCCCTGCCTGGCTGGGATTTGACGTTCACGCAAGGTGCCTATACAGATCAGTCGCATGGTGGGCCGGTAGTCGATGCAAATGGCACTGTCTACTTCACCGATGGCCAACATCTATGCGCCATCGATACCAACGGGCAGGATCTGAGCTGGTCGCCTTGGTCGGCTCCCGACGCAAATGGCGTCAACATTGCCCCGAGTCTCGATGCGTCTGGGAATATCTACGTCCTTAGCAGCGTCTCCGGCAACCATCTTTATGTGCTAACGCCTGATGGGAAAGTGGCCTGGCAATATGGCGTGGATCAGGACGCGGATTTCGGCAGCGCTTTTCCCCCAATCATCGGAGATGATGGGACGATCTACATCACTAGCAATAGCATCAGCAGCAACAATAGTGGCCCCTACTTTTTCGGGCTTACCAGTTCCGGTGCGAGCGACGGCACCCTGGAACAAGTATTTAAAGTCAGTTCGATGATGAGTTCGTGTGGGGCAACACTCGGGTCCATCGGCACCGATGAGGTGGTGTACTACTTCACTGCTAACGCGCTGCTGACGGCCATGCGCCTGAGCGACTGCAAACTCCTTTGGACCTTCGACTTTTCGACTGTTAGTTACACGACTACCACGTCCCCAAATCAGACCTTCCCGCCGTATCCATCCGATTCAAATCCAAGCCCACGTTGGTCCGCGACAGTGGGTCAGGACGGAACCATTTACATCACCTTTGCCGCCCTTCGAGTTGGCTCCGGCATCCTGGCGCTCACGCCTGGGCTTTCCGCAGCACAACAGAAATGGCTTTACCTCGTCCCGGACCCGGAAGGGGTGATCCAGTCATCAATCTCTCCGCCGGCACTCTCTGCGGAAGGTAGCCTATGGTTCTGGTATGGCTCGAACAACCGTGCCTATTTTGTTGACCTCGATGCAAAGGATGGGACCGTCAGAGGGACGCCTTTCTCGTTGGCTAACTACCGCGGGGCTATCTTCCCGCAGCCGGTGATTGGGCTGGATGGCACTGCCTACGTGGGGAGCGCAGATGGGTCCATTCATGCTATCCGACCCGGTGGCAAGCAGCTCTGGCACCAAACTAATGTCGGCAACACCATCACAAGACCGCTTGCTATCGGGCGGGGTGGAACTCTCTATGCCCTGCTGGATGGCGGTGGGAAAAGCGAGCCATCGATGCAGGTGTGGGGCCTCTCCTCCCCGGTAATCACTGCTCTGCATTACGACGGTCAACAGCTCACCGTGGCTTGGCGTGGCCAGGGGCTTGCCGCGACTAGCCAGTGCCAGATCCAACTCTTCAAGGATGACCAAGCGTTCGGTGCGCCGCAGACCGGCACGAATTTCAGCTTCAGCCAGACGTTCCCGGGCGGCCTTGCTGTCGGCAGCGTTTGGCAGGTCCAGGTGACGGCCAACGGCTGGTCATCGGCCAAATGCACCGTGATCACTGCGGCGCCGACACTCAACACTTGCGTCTACGATGCCCCCGACCTTGCGGTGAGTTGGTCAATGCCGACTGACGCTGCTGCGCGCCGCCTGACTCTCGAACTCATGCCAACGGCCGGCAGCTACGAACCAAAGCACATCGACGTTGGCATGAGCGGTTCGGCATCGATCCAGGTCTCGTTGCCGCGCACTGTTGCCTACACGGCGGTGCTCCGTGCCGCCACCGGAATCTCGTTCGGACCGCCAAGCAACGAGATCGCCATTGCCGGTCGCTGGTTGCCAGCACCGACGATCGTTCTGACCCGGATTCCCTCGGCCACGAACAATGGCAGCTTCCAGACGGCGGGCCAGATTATCGGCACAGACAACCCCACCGACTACGTCATTCAGGCCTATTCAACGACCGGGCTGCAAACTGGCCAGCCGCTCCCGGCCGGCTATGCCCAGTGGTCCCGACCCGCTCCGAAACCGGTCGACGCCGAGGGGCGGTTCGCCATGACACTGGGGGGCAGTCCGTTTTATGCGCTCAGCCTGCTGGAATCCGGCTATTTGTCGGCACCGCCCACTCCGTCAGTCGGGCAGGGCGCGATTGCCACCACGGGGCCTTTCGCGGGGCGCTTCGCGCAACTCGCGATTACCCAAAAACCGCTCACGACCGGCGGCATCTTGGCCGGAACCGTGATCGACCTCGACACCCTGATTCCTGAATCCAACCCTCAATCCAGCAACCCATATGGTTTTTGGGTAGTGGCCTATTACTTTCCGACCTCGGGTCCGGGGGCCGGCGACGGCAAATGGGAACCCGCAAAGACTTGGCCGACTTGCCAGGGTTATTGCCAGATCACGGCCGATGAAACCGGGTCATTCGATGGAACCTGGTCACTCACACTGCCATCCGGCACCAATCCGGTTATCGATGCCTCGGCCTACGCGGTGGCACTGGTCGCCGGGCCGGCAGGCGTTACACCACCCAACTGGGGGGCGCAGAGCAGCCTGCCGGCACCTGCCACCAACTATCCCTTGCCGTCGAATGTCTGGAGCATCATCGCGATCGCCGAGACCCAACCGATGATGCCGAGCGTGACCGTTTCGCTACCGCCCTACAGTGATGGCGGTATCGTTGCGGGCAGCATCGCCTACTCGCCGACCGAGAGCAGCGAGGTGGTAGTCCTTGCCTATTCGGCTTCGTCTCAGAATTGGCAGCAGGCCAATCAAACCCGCTGTTTTCCAGCGCTCGGCGGAAGCTGGGCGACCAATGTCGGTGCTGCTGCAGTTGACCCTCATGGCAATAGCTATGCCGTCCTGGTCAAACCGAGGGATTTCCATCTCCCCTTGCCCTATGCGACGGTGCCTGTCGCAGGCGGCAGGATTCTTGCGGTGATGCCGCTTAGCGCCACGGCCCGTCCCGCCTCCTATGCGCTGGCGCTGAACCAGCGTTTGCCGAAAATGGCGTCGCCGCAGTTCCAGTACATGGACGTTCCGGGACTGCCGCTCGGGTGCCCGACCTTCAGCGTCGAATGTTGGGTTCGACCCACACGGGCAGGGCGCCTGATGTCTTATGGCAGCCAATCGGGTGGCGCCATGTCGCTCGACATTCTTGCTGGCGGCGAACTCGACATCTGCCTGACTTCCGGAGGACAGAAGCAGGTTGACCTCAAATCCGCTCCACTGGATATTTTCGATGGCGGCTGGCATCACGTCGCGGCGGTCAGATCGCTAATTGGCGTTGCACTGTACTTTGACGGCCAGCCGGTCGGGGCCGAGCAATGGACCGCCGCGCAGAATGCCAATCGCACGCTCGTCGCATCCGGCAGCTTTCAGATTGGCGCACCCGCGTCCGTGTTTAATATGGGAATTCAGGGGATACCGTTGCCCCTGATCGGCGCGGTCGACGATATCCGCGTCTGGAGCCGCGCTCTCGAACTCACCGACGTGCTCGTCGGAATGAATCAGCGTTTGGATTCAACCCCGCCGGATTTGCTTGGTCACTGGACCTTCGACGGCCAGACCACCGAGGATTCGACCGGTAACGGCTACAACGGCGCGGTCAACGGAACCGCGACCTACACAACAGATGCGGTGTGCTTGGTGCGCCCGGGCGAACCGTATCTTGTTACCCAGGCGATGCTGATGCAGGACTACGAGGGAGCCACGACAGGTGACCAATCGCCTGAAGCAATCAATGCGTATCGCATTGTGATCAAGGCCCATGCCGGCGATACCGGGATCATGCAGCCCAAGATCCAGATCGCCGTCGTCCCGCCGAACCTGCCAGACGGCTATGCGCCCGGCGCGAGGATTCTCTTGCAAAGCGACGACGGGTTCGTCTCAGTCGGGGCGACTGAGGCCAACCCGAAAGAATTGACCGCTGATTTGTCTGGCGAGGTCAGCTTCTCGTTGCCTGCGGACAGCCGCTATCCGATCTGCGCTGTGGTCAAGGTGCGGGCCGATTTCATGGGACAGGACGAGTGGCTGGTGATTTCACCGGATCGCCATCTGCATGACTGCTTGACCAAGCTGCAAGGTCACCAGTTGAAGGAGATCGTGAGCAAGTCAGTCGATGGGCCATCCGGCCTTTCGGCCGAGGGGGCCGAGGCGGTCGCCAGCGCCATCCGCAACGTGGTGGCAACGGCGCGTGAACATGATCTGGAATCAAGCCATCCGATCGTTCGCTCGACGAGGGATGCGCAAGGCCCGGCAGAACCGCCTTACGAGCGCCGCTATCAGAACGGCGCTATCACCCGTGCTGCCTATATGCCACGCAACAATGTGATCGCCGCCGATTTTATCGACGAATCAGGCGGATTGACGCGGATCGCCTCTGCTCAGGCAATGGCCGACGCCGACTGGATGGTCAGTTGGCCGGTCGGCGGACAGCCGGTCTTCTCTACCGATCTCGATTTGATCAAGGCCGAGAGGAACCGGTTTACTAGCGTCGAATATGCGCCGGATGCGCTGACCACGCTGTTCCGCCTGCGGCCGGAAAATGAACCCGTTTCCCTCGACGAATATGTCACTGCACTGAGAGCGGCAGCGATGGATCAAACGGCTTGGCAATGGTTCTCGGAGCGGTGCAGCAATGCCGTCAAGATCATCGTCAATACCACTGAAAAGGTCGTCACTGGCGCAAAGGAAATCGCCTCTCATGTATGGATTACATTCGTTGACGACCTGAATCACACGTTCACATACCTCGTTGCGACCGTTGAACAAGCCGCCCGCGCCGTCAAGGCATTTCTGGACAAGGTAGGCGCAAAAGTTCGCGAGGTTCTGGATTTCTTCAAGGGTGTTTTCGGGTGGGAGGACATCCTCAGTACGCAAGCGGTGTTCCAAAAGAGCCTCGAAAACGTCATACCGCAGATGGTCGACAAGCTACAGAAATTACGACCAGGTATCGGCGACTGGTTCACCAGCAGCCAAGCCAAGCTCGACGCTTGGTTCGCGCAGCTTAATGCCAAGCTTGAAACTGCAGCCGAGACCTTGGCAGGGCGAAGCTTGCAAGGGGAGCGGACTAACGCCGCCGCTGCAGGACCGCTCGACATCCGTGCGAGCTATTTTGCCAATCTTACTGCCGGGCGAATCACTAGCCCGGATGTCACCACCAATTGCCCAAAATCGATAGAAGACGAGCTCAACGCGCAACTGGCAGCACTGCGCTCGTTGTTCGGTGGCATGAACGGGCCGCTGCAAAGTTTCGCCAGCGCTGCCAAGACATCGGGCCTTGCCGGGGTGGCAGCCGATCCACAGTCCTTGTTTTCCGGCGCGATCGGCACCTTTATCGAGATAGTTCGCTCGTTGCTCGGTGCGCTTCAAGCCTTACTCGATGCGGGAATCAAACTGGCCGCCAACGTCGTCGACCAAGTCATCGAGAAACTTATCATCGTGCTTAAAGATCTCGATGCCATGCTCGAAGCTCGCATCGACATCCCGCTGGTTACCAATCTCTACGAACGGAAGATTACCAAAGGCAAAGGTACCCTCACGTTCTACAGCCTGGTTGCACTGCTCGGTGCCGCTCCCTGTACGATCATCTATAAGCTGACCCATCGCGGCCAAGCTCCGGTGATGGCGCAAGGTCGCGAGCAGTTCGCTGCCTCGCTGGTCGAGCGAGAGCCAACGGACGCGTCTGACAGCCAAGCCCAGCAAAAAATGGAGGTAGCCGTACTCTCCTATTGCGGCGGGTTTGCGCTCGCTGCAGTCACTGGTATCCAAGGTGCCATGGCGACGCTGAACGATGCCGTCGATATGGCGGTACCAGGAGTCCCCGTCAGGTTCCTTCCAGTGTGGTCGACCCTTAGCATTGATGTTTTAAGCGTCCTTCTGTGTTGTCCCGTCGAAGTGAACAATGATGGATTCGATGCCATATTGGGTTGGGTTTTGACGGCCCAGTGGTGGCTTTATATTGGGCAAGTGGTCTTGGACGCTGCGCTACCAGATGCAGCAGTACCGTGGATTGATCTCGCGGCGAGTGTGGGTGGTTTGGGCGTTGGCCTTTTCATCTCTATCTACGAGCCAATCATCACGCCGGCAGCGTCACTCACAACATGCTTCGTGCTTGATGGGATCAGTGCCGCTATCGGGAATTTTTTCTCTGTACTTATGGGATTCTTGCAGCCAGTAAAATTTTCCGTAAAGAATGATCCAGAAGGAAACTCGAAGGGGATAGGCATGGCAGTGGTTTTGGCGCTGGACGGGATAGGCTATCAAGGGTGGGCGCTGGTCACCGCGGTGCGCACTGTGGCGGCCATAGCACGAGGCACAGTCCTTTATATACGCCACGGATCTGGAAGCTAGCACTTCGGAACGTTAATTTGAGCGGAGCGCGGATTGGCATTCCAAAGCGCGTGCCACCTTTGCATTTGTGCCTTTCGGTCGGAAATAATGAGGCGATTGGAAGATAAAAACGGCGCGTCGATTACTCGGCACGCCGTTTTTCCAACTACACGCCAAACCGACTCCAGTCCTCACAAAAAGTCCCCCATCACAATCCGTTTCATCCCCGCATATTTGTTTACAAATCAACATTCAACGCCATTCATGCGCTATTCGTTAAAGCAGTATCGGCACTCGCTACGAAGGCACCACCATGAACTGGCAAAAATGCGTATCGCTGGGGATATTCCTCGGTTGTGTGTTCAGCGGTGCGGCGTGGGCGGATGATCCGCCGTCGCGGGCGGCGCGGTTGGATTATGTGGATGGGGCGGTGACGTTTGCGCCGGCCGGTAGTGATAACTGGGCCTATGCGCCGGTCAACCGGCCGATGACGACGGGTGATCAGCTGTGGGTGGATCAAGGCGCCAAGGCGGAGTTGCACTTGGGTTCCACCGCGGTGCGGCTGGGCGATCAGACCAGCTTGTCGTTCCTGTCGCTCAACGACGGCAACACCCAACTCAAACTGGCGCAGGGCACGTTGAACCTGCGTATCCGCAAGTTATTCGATGATGATCACGTCGAAGTCGATACTCCGAATCTGGCCTTTGTGCCCAAAACGTCCGGTGATTACCGGCTCGATGTCGATCCGAACGGCAATGCCACCACCATCACCGTCTGGCATGGCGAAGGCTCGGCTATTGGCGCGGCCAGTAACAGCTACCGGCTGCGCGATGGCGATCGCGTGGTGTATAGCGGCACCGATCTGATCCAGAACGCGGCTTCGGTCAATCCATACCGCGATCCGTTCGATAACTGGGCGATGGCGCGGGATCAGCGTGAAGACCGCTCGGTCAGTGCCCGTTATGTATCGCGTGAAGTCACCGGCTACCAATCGCTCGACGATAACGGCGATTGGGTGGATGACCCGCAGTACGGCCATGTGTGGGCGCCGCGCGTCACGATTGTGAACTGGGCGCCGTATCACTACGGGCATTGGGTCTGGGTTGCGCCTTGGGGCTGGACTTGGGTCGACGATGAGCCGTGGGGCTTTGCGCCATTCCACTACGGCCGCTGGGCCTGGGCCAGCTCGCGTTGGTGCTGGGTGCCGGGCGCTCCCGTGGTTCGACCGGTGTATGCGCCGGCGTTGGTGGTGTTTGCCAGCGGCGGGGGAGGTGGCGTGAACTGGAGCATTTCGCTGTCCAGTGGCGGTGCGGGTCTGGCGTGGTTTCCGCTGGGCCCTGGCGAGGTCTATCACCCGGCGTATCGGGTGAGCCCGACCTACGTCAACAACGTGAACAACACGGTGATCGTGAACAAGACGGTCAACGTCACCAACAACATCACCAATATCACCAACGTGACGAAGACGGTTTATGTGAACCAGCAAGCGCCGAATGCGGTTTCCGCGATGTCGGCAACGGCCTTCGTCAAAGGGCAGACGGTGCAATCCGGCAGTGCGCATATCGATGCGCATCAGCTGGAGCATGCACAGTTCGCCGCCTCGCCGGGTGTGGCGCCCGTGCATGAGAGCGTGATCGGTGCGGCCAGGGCCGCGCCAGTTGCGCCGCGCCGGGTGGAGTTCGATCGCCCGGTCGTCGCGGTCAAGGCTCCGCCGGCACCTGCTGCCACGCACGACGATCTGGCTCGCCAATTTGCCGAGCATGGTGGCAAGGTGGAAGCCGCCGGCCCGGCCTTGATCCGCAACACCCCGGCAGTGAAGCCGGCTGCTGTGCTGCAGGCACCAGTGAACGCGGCACCGCCGAAGCCATTGCCGAGCGTCGTGCCAACGGCGCAAACCCAAGCGGTGCTGCCACATCCCGCACAGCCTCAACCGGTACAAGCGCAACCCGCCCAACCTCAGCCAACGCAAGCTGTACCGCATCCGCCGGGCCAAAAGCCCGCTGCCGTGGAGAATCAGCCGCAGCGGCCAGCACTACCCACGGCCGCCGAGAAGCCAGCGGTGCAGAAACCCGCCGCCTCGCAGCCAGAGCTGACCAAGCCCGCCATCGTCGAGCCGGTTCGCCCCACGCAGGAACGGCCCGAGGATCGCACCGTGCCGCACCCACCAGGGCAAAAACCTGCTGCCGTGGAGAATCAGCCGCAGCGGCCAGCACCGCCCACAGCCGCTGAAAAGCCGATGACACAAAAGCCGGTCGCACCACCGCAGGCAGCGCCAGCCAAGCCCGCCGTCGTCGAACCAGTACGACCCACGCAAGAGCGGCAACAGGAAAAGACCGTGCCGCACCCGCCTGCGCAAACCGCCGTGCCGGATGCGCCACAAAGGGTGATTCAACCTGTTACCGAGCGCCCCGTCGTTGAAAGGCCGGCAACGCAACCTGCACCAAGGACTGAACCGCCGAAACCAGCCGCTATTGAACCGGCACGCCCACAGCCTCAAGAGCACGCTGCGCCGCGCCCGCCAGCCGTGAAGCAAGAGCGCCTGCCGCAACAGGACATCACGCCGATGCCGCGTGTTGAACGGCCAGCGCCGGTGCAAGAGCGCACTCCGGCCGCACCTCCTCCTCGCCCGCGTGAAGAGGCCGCGCCGCGTCCGGTGCAAAATCCACCACCGCAGCAGCACCCGGCAGTGGTCAATCCGCCGGTCAATCAGGCACCAAGGGTAGAAGAGCGGCAACCGCCACACCAAGAGGTGCGTCCGACTGAGCATCGCCCCACGGAGCCGCCGCCGCATCACGGCCAGCCGGACCCGCGTGATCTGGAGAAGGAACGGACTCACCCGCAGTAGCTTGATTGGAGTGCTGCAAGGCCCAACGGACAGCTAACCGTTGGGCTTTTTCATTCCGTCACTCCGTCACCTTTCGTCACCCTTCCGTAGCCCGGACGGCTTGGCCGGCCGGGGTTGCTGGCGTAATAATTGACCCCGGCCGGCCAAGCCGTCCGGGCTACGAAGGCGGGGGAGGCATGCGTGCAGCGCTTGAAACAGCCTGCTCAGCAAAAGCACGGACAAGCACCGATGCCGGTCGCCGGTATGCTATCCGCTTCGCATAAACCCTCAGGAAGCATCATGAATCTGAACGAGTACACCGGCCTGGAACTGCTGCAAGCGATGGCGCGGGGTGATCTTCCTGCACCGTCGATTACCAAAACCATGCCAATGGATCTGCAGGAAGCGCGTGAGGGGTACGTCCGCTTCGGCGCACAGGCTGACGAGCGTCACCTCAACCCAATGGGCGGCGTTCACGGTGGTTTCGCGGCCACCGTGCTGGATTCGGTCACCGGCTGCGCCGTGCATACCATGTTGGAAGCGGGCGTTGGCTATGGCACGGTGGATCTCAACGTCAAGATGGTGAAGGCCATTCCGCGTGATACGCCCTTGATTGCAGAAGGAAAGGTGCTGCACCTGTCAAAAAGCATTGGCGTATCCGAGGGCAATATCAGGACAATCGACGGTGTTTTGCTGGCGCATGCAACCGCGACGTGCGCCATCTTGCGGCGCTGAACTGATGGAACACCTTACGGGCAATTGCCTATTTCGACGGCAAATGTTCACGTGTAAATTCCACGATGACTGTTCTCCATCTTCTAGACACAGTCTTCCTCTTCTCAGGCGGCCCGCGTGGCCGCCTTTTTTTTTGACGCTGATTCCGGAGACGTTTGATGGCCCTTGCCGATATGTATCTGCAACGACTGAACGCACTGCTCGCCGATGGCAAGCGCAAGCTGCTGGGCATTACCGGGGCACCGGGCGCTGGCAAATCCACCTTGGCGCAGCAACTGGTCGATCTCCTTGGCGAGCGGGCGGTGATGCTGCCGATGGATGGCTACCACCTTGCCAACGTCCAGCTGGCGCAGCTGGGCCGCGCTGATCGCAAGGGCGCGCCGGATACCTTCGATAGCGCCGGCTACGTGGCGTTGCTGCGGCGTTTGCGTGATCAACAGGCGGGCGAGACAGTCTATGCCCCGGAATTCCGCCGCGAAATCGAAGAACCGATTGCCGGCGCGATTGCCATCGAACCCGCCACCCAGCTGATCATCACCGAAGGCAATTATCTGCTGCTTGATCAAGGCCACTGGGCTGGCGTGCGCCCCTTGCTCGATGAAGTCTGGTTCGTCGATGTGGATAGCGCGCTGCGGCAACAACAGCTGGTCGAACGGCATATCCGCTTCGGCCGCGATCAGGATCAGGCGCTGGCTTGGGTCGCGCATACAGACGAGCCAAACGCGCAGCTGATCGACGCGACGCGTGCACGGGCGGATTTCGTGTTTACGCGTTAGCATCGCTCATCCATCGCACCTTCGGAGTCCCCCTCATGCCCACCACGCTTGCCGAATATGAAAAGCGCATCGTTGCATTCAACGCTACAGACGGCGTGACGGCAGGGCAGATGTTCGGCAAGCCATGCCTCAAAATCCACGGCAAGGCATTTGTTTCCCAGCACAAGGAAACCATCGCCTTCAAGCTCGCGGGCACACAGCATCAACAGGCTATGGCGTTTGAGGGGGCTGTGCTTTGGGACCCGTCGGGCAAAGGCCGCCCGATGAAGGAATGGGTGGCATTACCGGCAAGTGCAGCCATAGAGTTCAATGCGTTCGCCGGTGCGGCTTTGAATTACGTCGCTGAATCCACCTAGGCCAATTGATAACTGATGCGTCATGTAGCCCGGACGGCATTGCCGGCTGGGGCCGCTTGAGATCAGGCTCTGGCCGGGGCCGCTTGGGATCAGATTCCGGCCGGGGCCGCTTGCGAACAAGTTCCGACCAGGGTGATTGTTTGATGCGTGAGCCCCCGGCCGGCAAAGCCGTCCGGGCTACGGGTGACTGCTCAATCCGCCAATCAATTCGCGATGACGTCAGCCGCCGCATCCCGAATGCGGGCCAGCATGCGACGCCGGATCAGGCCGCTCACGGGCCGGATCAGCCACCAGTACGGCGTGAATCGTAAATGCGATTTGCTGTCGTTGCAGAACACGCGGGTCTCGGTGCGCAGCGTAGTGCGTCTGCCATTCAAATTCCCGCCCTCCAAATCGTTACCCACCGATTCGGCGCTGAAGTTCATCACCAGCTTGGCGACGCCGGGTTCGTTGAAGGCCGCGAATTGCTGCGGGTCGGTCATGGCTACCAAGCCATAGTCCGATTGCCAGAACTTCCCGATCAGGCCGAACGCCAGTTCCCGATCCGAATCGCGCCCCAGTGGCGTGAAATCGTGCAGGCCGAACATGGCCCGGCTCTTGAGTCCATCTGCTTTGCCAAACACCCGATCCGGCCATTCTCGAAGCTGAATGGCGGTGCGCACCCAAGGGTCTTCCTGTGTTCCGGGCAAGGTGACCGCATCAAGGAGCGCCGCGGGCGACGCGTCGACCAGCAATTGATGCCGCTCGCTGAACTGGAAAACAGGTAGGTATTGATCGATCAGGAAGGTCATCGGTTCTACAAGCCCGAGAGATTTAACAATGCCGCAGCGACAACGGCGCTCCGGTTGGCGACAGTGTAGTGCGCGCCGGCAGCGTCGGGCAGGGGCCAGAAATGAAATCAGGGCTGGCCACACATTGATCCGTGCGGCACAGCCCTGATGAGATTCCCGAGATTCCCGCCAGTATCGAGCCAAGGGGCAGGCCCGATACCGACAGATCAATACGACAGCTTATGGATACTGCGTCATCGGCGAGATTTGCGACGCGGTATTCGCCGCCGCACCGGTGTTGTTGATGATGTGGGTGATTTCGCCCACGCCGCCCAACGAGACCGTCACCAGATCATGGAACTTCACGCCGGGCGTGGTTGGTGCTTCAAACCCGTTATCCAGCGTGACCGCCGTATTCACGTTGAAGTAGCAATACACCCCAGAGCCCCATGCTTCATGCGAGGTGACGTTATCCGCCACCTTGTACGAGGCATAGCCCTTGCTGCTGCCGTTCATCCAGCTGGCATCGTCCGGGACATCGTACGGTGCTTCGCTCTGATAGAAGTAAACCCGGCCGCCATTACCTTTCCATAGCGTCTGGTACTGCTGGTAATGCTCGACGGCAAGGCCATACATCGTGACATTGGCACCGTTCACGATCAGACCATTGGTGGCCTTGTTCACCGTCCAGCCCCAACCGGTGCCGTGATCCGCACGCCAGAGCCAGAAATTGTCGCCGATCACATTGTTGCTGTTGACCTCCATGGTCACGTCAGCCAGCCCTGCCGCAACGCCACCGATCCGCGCATAAATATCATGCAGTGAGGTCGGATCGCCCGCATGGTTGGCGGTGCTGCCAGGTGGCCCTACCTGCAGCAGGATCGGCGAATCGACCGGGCCGGCTTCGAACAGCACGCCGGCGATCTTCACGCCATCCACATCGGCCACATCCATGATCTTGGCACCGGTATCCGCAACCAGCGTCGGAATCCCCAGCCCCAGCACGACCGTATCGGCACGCGTCACATGGATGGTGTCGGTCAGGTGGTAAACCCCCGGCGTGAGCAACAGGTTTTTGCCCTGTGCCAATGCCTGGTTGATGGTCTGCGCGGTATCGACACCTTCCTTGGCGACGTAGAACTGGCTGATCGGAATCGACTGGCCCTGCGCCGTCTTGTTGAACCAGGTGGTGCCTTGGCTGTTGGTGCTCAGCGCCGGGACGAACACGCTGTAATTGCCGGCCGTATCGATGGTGAGGAATGGTTTCTCACGCACGACCGGTGTTTGCGGCACGACGGTATACGGCGGGTTCGGCCACGTGCCGGCTGGCGGGTTGATCACCCCGGAGAACACCATGTTCCACACGCCGCCGACCCAGCTGCCCCACTGCGAATTGCGGCTGAACCATTGTTGTTGCGAGCCGGAACTGATCTGGCCATCGATGACGGTATCGGAGATGAAACCGCCGCTCGACCAACCACAGAATGGCGAGCAGAGCGTGACGTTGCCCTTGATGTGCATGCGCCGCCACGGCGATGCCTGCGATACCGCCCAGCGATCGGTGCCGCCCGGTGGAATCACCGCCATGTTTTCTGCAGAGCGCCAGAAGTTTTGCGTGGCGTTTTCGCCGGACAGCCAATCGGCCTCGGCATGCACCGCGCCATTGATCAGCACGTCATCCGGCGATTGGCCCAGCCCCAGCACGTGGGTATAGAAGCCGACGTTGACATCGACGTTGTACGTACCCGGTTTGAAGGCGACGGCATAACGCGCGGTGCCGAACTGGTTGGTGTGTTGCTGGGTAAAGATCTGATCCAGCTTGGCCTGAATGGTGGCTGCCGGCGTGCTTGGATCGAAGATCACCATGTTCGGGCCGAAGTCGACCGGGCCGCTTGGCGTCGGTGTGGGTGTTGGCGTCGGGACTGGTGTCGGTGTTGGGGTTGCAACGGGCGTCGGTACGGGGGTGGACGTCGGAGCCGGTGTCGGCGTTGCGGTTGGTTTCGGCGTTGGTACCGGCGTTGCCGTTGGGGACGGGGTCGGTGTCGCAGTCGGCGTCGGGGTTGGCACTGGTGTGGCGCCGGACGAATAAGTCAGCGTCTGCCAGGCGGTATCCGCGGCCGAGCCATTCGCCTGACCGATAGTGAAGGAATAACGCACCGTCGCGCCGTTGGGCACGCCGCTGATCTGATACGTGTTGTTGCTGCCGCTGTTCACCATACGCACGTTCACCTGACCGCCATTGTTCACGGTGTAGTGCAAATCGGCCCAGGCTGCGCCGTTGGCATAGAAGGCGACCACGCCACCGCTGAGCGGTGTTGCGCCGTACGACGTTGATACCGGGGTCGGTGTAGGAGCGGGTGTCGGAACTGGTGTAGGTGCGGGAGTCGGGACCGGTGTTGGCACCGGCGTAGGCGCAGGCGTCGGGACTGGCGTGGCTGCGGTGTAGGTCAGCTGGCTCCATGCCGTGTCATAGGCGCCCACGGCCTGACCGACGGTGAACGAATAGCTCACCGTTGCGCCTGCCGGAATACCCGTCACGGTATAGCTGTTGTTGGTGCCGGAATTCACCATCCGCACATTCAACTGCGGGCCGCCGTTGATGGTGTAGTGCAGATCCACCCACGGGGCATTGTTCGCGTAAAAGAGCACCGCGCCGCCGGATTGCAGCTGATAGCCGAGGCTGACTGCTGTCGCCGCTTCGGCCGGCACCGGCAGGGTGCTCAAGGACAGCGCTACCGGCATGACGGGTAGCGCTGTCGTCATCGCAACCGCGAGTGCCACCATCCGTTGCCGGACGTGATGCGGCCTCTGTTGTACATCGTGTCGTTGCATTTTACTTGTCTCCTCCAATTGGAATCGCCTTCTTTGAAAGCGCTTTCAATGATTAATCAAGGAGCTAAGTTGGCACAAGTACATTCATCACCCTAGGGTTGCAGATCGCCTTTTTTGTTGGGAAATTGCCCAAAAACGACTAATAGGAAGCGGTTGCGCCCAGCGCGGCAGGAGAGGGCGCGTTACGCTGCCTCATCACGGTTTGTCATCGACAATCCGCTGATATTCGCCGCTACTTTTCATCTTCTGCAAGCCTTGGTTGAAAACGCTGATCAGCTGTGGGCCGTTTTTGGCACGGCGCGAGATCAGCAGATGCAGCGGGGCCTTCCAGAACACTTTGTGGTCATAGGTCAGTTGTTCCCGCTCTTGTGGGGTGAACCGGGTCTTGAGCAGGTATTCGCCAACGTGACGGTCGATGGGGAAAAGGTCGACGCGCCCGTTCAGCAATTTGCGAAAGTTGAACACTTCCTCGTTCGCGCTCTCGTCCACCCTGAGCTTGCCTGCTTTGTGCAGCCTATCGAATTCATCGGAATAAAAATTGCCGCGCGTGGTGCCGATCAGATACGGCGAGAGATCAGCGAGCGTGTTCCAGCTGAAGTGACGGCCTCTGCGGTGGAAAAACACCATCTCCACGTAAACCACCGGATCGCTGAACAGGAACGAGTTGAGGCGTTCCGGATTGGGGGCCAGGCCCACCGTGCCGTCGAATTCGCCGGCTTGTGCCTCGCTATAAGCGCGAACCCACGGCCGATAGCCATAGACGACGGTGATGCCTTGCTGCTGGTAGGCCTCGACCACCAGCCGCGAGAAGATGCCGCCGCCTTTCAAATGCTCAGAGAAAAAAGGCGGCCATTCACCATTGGAGAGTGTGATGCGGCAGGGCTGATCAGCCGGGCATCCCGCTGCCGGGGTTGCCTCAGCCGCGAGCAGGGCCAATGTCATCACGACAGCCTTGAACATCAAAATGCCCCTCTCCCTTGTGTGCATTCACCACCCGGTTGATGCAGGTGTGCTACCCACTATAGCGGGTAGTTCCAGCCCCCGAATGCGTGGTGCTTCAGACGACGAATCCGAGGGTGAATACGTTCTTTAGCATGTCAGGATTGGTGATGGCGTAGCGGTCGGAGAGCAGAAAATTTGTCCATACTTACGGGCGAACAATAGGCCCAAGATCCTGTTCACGTTCTCTTGCCAGCAGATTTTCTCCCCTCTCCCTCGCGTGCAAGGCTTCAGCCTTGCTCAGCTATTAGTGGGAGAGGGGCGGGGGTGAGGGTGCTACCAAGTCTGGTGGACTTTTCTCCACTCTCTCCCCCGAATCGCTGAACAAGGCTGAAGCCGTGCATGCAAACGAGCCTTTGAACAAGCGTTTAACGGTTACCACCGCCATACCGCTGCACGCAATAGGCATACAGCGCTTCCACTTCCTGCCGCGCCCAAGGCGTGCGGCGCAAAAAGGTCAGGCTGGATTTGATGCTGGGATCAACCTGAAAACAGCGGATATTGATTTTGCGGCCCAGCGCTTCCCAGCCCCAAAAGTCGACCAGATCGATCAACATCTGTTCCAGGGTGACGCCGTGCAGCGGGTTGTTAGCTTGCGGAGTGGTCATCGATCTATTCAAGTGTGAAGGCGTGCAGCGAGCAGATCGCCCGTTGCCAATCGTCCTATTTTATTCGCATAACGACTGCGGCACGTTGTGCTGACTAGCCATGCTTTTGCACCAGCCGCACAACGGTGTTCCAGTTGCGCGTCGTGGCTGGCAACGCAAAGTGTTTTTCCAGAAAGGCATTCGGGCTACCCGGCGTGTTGCCGATCTTGCGGCACAGGCTCAACGCCTCGCCATCGGTAAAACGGAGCACCTCCACATCCTCGCGTTTGGATACCAAGGGGACGGCAGGCGGAGCCGGCATATCCGCATGGAGAAAGGTCGCGCAGCACGCGTAGACCGTGCTTGGGTCGACCGAC
Organism: Andreprevotia chitinilytica DSM 18519; assembly: GCF_000711875.1. Lineage (GTDB taxonomy): Bacteria > Pseudomonadota > Gammaproteobacteria > Burkholderiales > Chitinibacteraceae > Andreprevotia > Andreprevotia chitinilytica. The sequence continues at coordinate 64,101 of NZ_JONM01000012.1, read as the reverse complement.
GCGAATGGATCACTCGCCACCAGCTCGCGCAAATAATCGACTGACCGCACGAATCCCGGCTCCTTGAGCCCGCATGTGCGCTGCATGTGTTCGATCGCTGCAGCCAAGGTCGCGGAGGGATCGGCGTTCGCTGGAATCGAAAAGACCAGCGTGCCGTTGGTGAGAAACGAATGCGCCGTGCCGGCACCGGCAACCAGAAAGGCCTGCTCAAGTTGAACCCTGCTCGGCGAATTCGGCCGGCCCAGATTGACGTTACGAAAGAAGGCGGCGTATTTCATGTGGGATTGGCTGGGCCTGTTTGAGATCGGGCGTTGGTGATTGTCCGATCAAATGGACCGCACCGGGTGCATTCGAGGCACATTTCAGGATTCTTTTTTGCAATGCATGTAGCACGGGTTAGCCCTCGGCGTAACCCGCAAACTCAGTGGGCAAAGGTCGCTTGGCTCCGCGCGGGTACAAAGCGGTTCACGATCTTTTGCACGTATTGAAATGCCGCACGTAGGGCGGATCACCCCGCACGGGGCGATCCGCCGGCTGTCGTGTGCGGCGGAACGCCCTTCGGGTGTTCCGCCCTACGCATCTAAAGATGCAGTCCATGTAGCCCGGACGCATTTTGCGGCCGGGGTTGGTTCAGGTATCCACGGTGGGTTGCGCTTGCCCGCATTGTCACCCCGGCCAGCGAGCTGTCCGGGCTACGGTTGGTACCTGGTGGTTCGGCTTGACCAAGCCGGAACGGCTGGGATACTTTTGAGCTGTCGCGTTCAATAGCGTGACCAGGTTTGAGAGCCTGATCGTTGTCGGCGGACAAGCTGCGTTTCGCAGCTATTTTTATGTCCACCATGCCCTTGGTACGTCCTCTGCGGCGGGCCTTGGCAGGGAGCCTTCGGGCTGCCGGTTTCCGATAACGCCGGTCTCTCAACCCTTCCTTGCGCCCGCCACCTTCGTTTGAGAGCGAAGCGGCGGGAACCAAACCCGCAGTTATCGGAGGCCCCCATGCCCATCTCCCAACATTCCACCCCCGCACCACCCGACCCTGGCCACCTCATCGCACTAGCCCGCGACGGCTTTGCTGAGCTGGATCAGATTTTTACGATCTTGACCTCGCTGATCGATCAACGCAGCGTCGGCTATCAATTGGTACGCGATGGTCGCCGGCTGGCAGAGCGACACCATGCCGCGATGCAGACATTGCCACTCACTGATCGCCTAACCGCCTCACTCAACACGCGTTATGCACGCATTGGCGGTCGTCATGCTTGATCGTCATTGCCCTTCCACCGCCCCCAAACTGACCACCAGTGATTTCAATGACATCGCCGACATCGGTCTGGATCGCATCGCCCAGCTGGGCAGTGTGTTCCGTGCGATGGTCGGCATCGCCGAACCGGAATCTGATCTGCACGCCTTAGCGCGAGTCGGCGCGTATTTGTCGGAGGAATGGCATTTCGGGCTGGATACAACCCGCTTCGAGACGCTGCAACGGCTTGGCGCGCCGCTAGCCGTGAATCAGACGACGGATCGGCGTTAGCTTTGATGGCATTGGGCCAGCGCGGCAAAAGCGCTGGCCTTTGTATCTCACCCCGAAACCACCCGATTCCGCCCATCCGCTTTGGCCTGCGCAAGTGCCTGATCGGCGCGAGCCAAGGCGGCGCTGAAGGTTTCTTCGGCCAGCCAGCTGGTCAGGCCGATGCTCACGGTGAATTGAACAGGCTGTTGTTCCGGTATTGGTACTGCGCGTTCCGCCAATGTGCTGCGCAGGCGTTCCGTAATCACTTCGGCGGCGCTGAGGTTGGTGTCCGGCAGCAGCAGGGCGAATTTTTCGCCGGCGATTCGCGCCAGCACATCCACAGCGCGGCAGGTGCTGCGGCAGATTTCCGCCAGCTGCACCAACACTTGATCGCCGGCCGCGTGGCCGTGCTGATCGTTGATTTGCCGGAAGTGGTCGATGTCGAGCACCAGCAAGGCGATGGGCTGCTTCAAGCGTGTACTGCGGGTTCGCTCTTGCGCTGCGCGTTCCTGAAATGAGCGTCGGTTGAACAGGCCCGTCAGCGTATCGGTGCGCGTCAAATGATCGAGCCGGGCGATCAGTTCGACGTTTTCATTCACGGTGCGGGTCAGTTGCGTGTTGGTGGCGGCGAGTTTCAGCGCCACATTCCGTCCTTCGCCCTGATCCGAGACTACTTCGACAAAGCGTTGATTGTCGCCATCGGATGACCCGAGCGAGATCACCAGCGAGTGCGCCCAGAAGCGCGTGCCGTTACCGGTGGTGCCGGAAAACTCGAACGATGCCGGTTTGCCTTGGGCTGCCAGCGCCAGCAGGTAGTTGAAATCGACCCCTTCGGCGATCCAGCCCAGCGTGGCGTGGCCTTGGCCGAGCAGCGTGGTGGCGGGTCGCCCCACCAGCTGGCAAAGCTGCTCGCTCACATAGGTGTAGTGGCCGTTCTGATTCATGGTGGCCAGCAAGGCGTGGCTCTTCAGCGCCTTCCACCAATTGCTTTCCCGCAGCGAGATGGTCTTCAGCTCGCAACGCACTTGCCAGTCGTCCGTAATGTCGGTGACGAAGCCGGCCAGGCCGTCCAGATTGCCCTCGGCATCGAACAGTGGCTGGCGCTGAATACGCCACATGCGCTGCCGGCCATCTTGCAGCTGCACCATGATTTCGATTTGCTTGGCTTGTGCGCGTGCCAGTACCGCGCAGTCATCTCGCGTCATCAGCACGGATAACCACGGTGGAAAGCATTCCGCATCGTTGTGCCCGACGATGCGTTGCTCGCTCAGATCCAGCAGGGTGGCCCAGTGGCGATTGATCCAGCGATAACGCAGGCTGATGTCCTTCACCCACGCGGCATAGGGAAGCAGACGGCCGAGGGCCGCGGCGTCCAGCTGCATCGTGGGCGATCCTGCCAGATTCGCGGTGCTCATTCGGTGAATTCCACGACGTAGTGATAATAATCGCTGCGGAAATAGGAGTAGGTCAGCTCCAGCGGGCTGCCGTTCTGCATGTAGCCCACACGGGTCAGCCGCAGGATCGGTGCGCCTTGCTCGAATTGGCACAGGCGGGCGAGTTCTGCATCGCACAGGTCGGCATCGATTTCCTCTACCGCCCGGAAGATGCTCAGGTCGTTCTCGCGCATGTATTGATAGAGCGATTCGCCGACCAAGAGCGGATCGGGCAAAAACGTGGCCGGAATGGTGGTGATTTCGTAGCCCATCACCAACTCATCGGCCTTGCGAATCCGCCCCAGGCGCGACACCTTGGCGCCGGCTTCCAGATTAAGACGCCATTGCTCATCCTGATTCGGTGCTGCCACCTCGCGGGATAGCCACACCGACCCCGGCACAAATCCCCGCGCTTTCAGCATCTCGGAAAAGCTGGCCAGCTTGGCCACAGGCTGATCCAGCTTGGGGGTGATCACGTAGTTATCGTTCTCTGCGGCGCGAATCCATTGCTGGCTGGCGAGCAACGCCAATGCGGCGCGGATATGTTCCAGCTGCACGCCCAGCACCTGCGCGAAGTATTCGGCCTTGGGCAGCGGCTCGCCGGGCAGCCAATAGCCCGCCATGACGGCGATGCGCAGCTTCTGGAAAAACTGGATCTCCGGCGCTTGCGGCAAGACTTCATCCGGCGCCAGGGCGAGCAATTTGCGATCAAATCCATATACATCGAGCATCACAGCACCCTCGCATCCATTTCTTTATGACGTTGTTGTTTCCAGCATAGGCAATTGTTGCGAGAGGGATGACTGATCTCTTTGACGCAAGGAAATCGCTATTCATCTGTTTCACTGACAACTACTTACATCCAGACGGATGAAGGGTGGCTATATCTGTAGGTGGCTGGGTTTTGTTCCGGCGGGGAGGTTCACGATGGCGCAGCAGATCGGGAAGCGATTCAGCGGTAAGGCATCCATGCCCTTGATCATCGGATTGCTTCTTGCTGTCGGGACAGTGCTGGCGGGGGCTTATCTCTGGATCAACAGGGCATCGTCATCCGCGGCGGCGGGGCCGCAGGAACAAGTCATCATCGCGACCAATACTGCCTATGCCGGGACTTGCCCGGTGATCGTGGCGCGAGAAAACGGTTATTTCGCCCACGAAGGCATCCTCGCCGTGTTGCAGCCGCAATCCAGCGGCAAAGCCGCGATGGCCTCCGTCTTGCAGGGGCAGGCCAATCTGGGGACGGTGGCTGATATTCCGGTCATGTTCGAGGCATTGAACAACCGGCCCGTCTCGGTCATCGCCACGATATTCAAGACCGAAAAGGATCACGGCATTGTCGGGCGCAAGGATCGGGGCATTGCCACGATAGCGAGCCTCAAGGGCAAACGCATTGGCGTCACGCAGATTACCTCCGGCCATTTCGCCCTCGATGCCTTGCTCAACCGGCAAAAGTTGTCGCCCTCGGATATCACCATGCACAACTACAAGCCGGAAGAGCTTTCCGCCGCGCTTGAACAAGGCGAGGTCGATGCCATCGCGACCTGGCAGCCGTACCTGGATGCATCGTTCAACAAGCTCGGCAGCAATGGCGTGATCTTTTACGGCGAGGATGTCTACACCAGCCTTTATGCCGTGGCCGGCATGCGGGATTACGTCGCCGGCCACCCGCAGACCATGCAGAAAGTCCTGCGCGCGCTGATCCAAGGGGCGCGATTCTGCAGCGAAGTGCCGGATTCCGCTCGCGAGCTGGTGGCAGGCATGACCAAGAACGACGCCAGCATCTTGAAAACCGCCTGGCCTTCCTACCAATTCAATATCGCGCTGGATCAGGGCCTGTTATTGGCGCTGGAAGACGAAGCACGCTGGGCCATCAAGAACAAGCTGACGAGCAAAACCGAAATACCGAATTACCTGAATTACATTTATCTCGATGGATTGGAAGCGGTCATGCCCACTGCCGTCACGCTGATTCATTGAGTGATTGATTGGATTGGCCGGGTCGAATTGATGGATTTGATCTCAATTTCTGCACTTGATTGGTGCATTCGCATAATTGGTACATTTAATTGGTAATCAATGCATTCCGGTTTGTTTTTTCAACCTCGACGGACTGAAGTATTGACCCATGATTGCAGGGTCATTCGTAGGAGGAGATTGCAATGAAGATAGCGACTCGACTCAAGCTTGCCGGGGTATTCGCCGCTGGTGCGGTGGTCGTCCTCGGGTTTGTCATGCTCTCGGCCTCGATGCAGGTGAAACGGGAGCTGAGCAAGAATGCAACGGCCGATGAGATTCTCAATGCCGTTACTGCCGTGCGCTATCTCACGCTGGAATACGTGGCGGGTCATGGTGAACGGGCTCAGGCGCAATTGCAGCTGCGGCAGGATTCGCTGCAAAAGTTGTTGGCCGGCACCGACGGATTCAGCAGCAAGGAAGAGCAGGGCATCCTGAATGAACTGCAGCGCACGCAACAACGCACCAATGCGCTCTTTGCCGAATTGATGGCCAATCGCAAAACGGGCGATGCCAACCACACGGATCGCGCGGTGCTCGAGGAATTGGAAACGCGCCTCACCGGGCAAATCATGAACAAGGCGCAGGACATGATCGCGGTCGCCCTTGATTTATCGAACCGCAGTCGTTTGGGCATGTTGCGGGCGCAGCAGCGCGTGAGTATCGCGGTGATGATCTTCTGCGGTGTCGTCTTGCTGCTCATTGCTCTGATCTGGGGGCTGATCCTGCGCAGTGTGCTGCGGCCATTGGCGACGTTACGTGCGGGTGCCGCCATCATTGGCAGCGGTAATCTCGGGCACCGGCTCGCCATTGCCACGCGTGACGAGATCGGGGATTTGTCCCTCGCGTTCGATGAGATGACGGAAAAACTGCAGGGCACCACCGTCTCACGCGATGAATTGGGGCAAAGCAACGAAGCGCTGCAGGCCGAGATTGTCGAGCGCCAGCGGGTGGAGGAGCGCCTGCGTTTGCTGATGCGGGAGACACAGGAAACGGTGGATATCCTGTTCCGATCCACCGAGGAAATCCTCTCCACCACCACACAGGTTTTTGCCGGCTCGACCGAGACGGCCAGCGCCGTCAGCCAGACTGCGTCGACCGTGGAAGAGGTCAAGCGAACCGCGCAAGCCGCGACGGAAAGAGCGCGGCTCGTCTCGACCGAAGCGCAAAAAACGGCGCAGGTATCGCAGGATGGCAAGAAATCGGTCGACGAATCGATCGAAGCGATGCGGCTGATTCAGGAGCAAATGGAAACAGTCGCGGACAGCATTGGGCGCTTGAGCGAAAAAAGCGTGACCATCGGCGAGATCATCGCGACCGTCAACGATCTGGCGGAGCAATCCAAGGTGCTGGCGGTCAACGCCTCGATCGAGGCCGCCCGGGCCGGCGAGCAAGGCAAGGGCTTCATGGTGGTGGCGCAGGAGGTCAAATCGCTGTCCCAGCAGTCGAAACGCGCCACGGCACAGGTGCGGGCGGTGATCGATGAAATCCAGAAAGCGACCAGCGGGGTCGTGCTCGCCATCGAGCAAAGCAGCAAGGCCGTTGAAGCCGGCGTGAAACGATCCGGCGAGGCAGGGGAGTCGATCCGCGGCCTGACCAAAAGCCTGGCGGATGCGGCCGCGGCGGCCACTTATATTGCCACCTCGGCACAGCAACAATTGGTGGGCATGGGGCAGGCGGCGATTGCCATGCAAAGCATCAAGGAAGCCAGCGAGCAGAACGTCGCCAGTACGCGGCTGACTGGCGATACCGCGCAGACGCTGCACACGCTTGGGCAAAAATTGAAGGATTTGCTGGAGCAATATCAACTGTCGATTACAGAGCCGGTATTGCCAGTGGTCTAGAGATCGATTTGGTCCATATATGCTTCGGGCTGCCTGATTAGATATGCATGGATATTGATAGGTAATATCTGAGTGCTTGATCGGCCAATCATGGCGATCGTTTGCGCCAGCACGCCAATTCATTGCGCGCCGTTGCTGATAACAGGTGAAGCAATCACAGACCCGCTGTATGCTTTCGGTCGGAATTACGGCCACACGATCCAATAACCCGGCGATAGAGATACCAGATGCAGCCAGGCACCCATAGCAGCGGAAACAATATCGACACAATGGGCGTCGCCCTGATTGATTTCTTTGATGTCACGCCGACATCGTTGTGGCTTGAGGATTACAGCAAGCTGTATGACCTGTTCGAAACCTGGCGCGCCCAAGGCGTTGCCGATTTGCGCCGCCATCTGGAAGAAGATCCACGCCGTATTGCCGCCTGTTCGGCCTGTATCCAGGTACTGAAAGTCAACCAGCGCACGCTGTCGCTCTATGGGGCCAGATCGTTTGACGAATTGGCGGCCAACCTCGATCTGGTATTGCGCGACGATATGCTGGAAGCGCATCTCGATGAATTGCTGCAGCTTTGGAACGGCAAGCTGGCGTTCCAAAGCAAAAGCGTCAACTACACGCTGGATGGCCGCCGTCTCGACATCCTGTTGAAGGGCGTGATCCTGCCGGGGCATGAAGCCCGCTGGGATGGCGTGCTGGTGGCGGTGGACGACATCACCGAACTCGAAGACGCACGCCGACGCGCCATCGCCAGCGACCAATACGCACGCGGCGTATTCGAATATGCGCCCGTGTCCTTATGGGTCGAGAACTTCCAATCCGTCAAACACCTGCTCGACGACGTGCGTGCGCAAGGCATCACGGATTTCCGCACCTTTACCGATGTGCATCCTGAATTCGTCGAACGCTGCATGGCCGAGATTCAGGTGCTGGACGTGAACCATTACACGCTCGGCTTGTTCAAGGCCGCCGATAAAGCCGCGCTGCTGGGCCGTTTGCCGGAGATATTCCGCGACGATATGCGGGCCCATTTTCGCGAGCAATTGCTGGATTTATGGGACGGACGCCTGTTTCAGCAGCGGGAAGTGGTCAATTACGGGCTCGATGGCGAAGTGATCAACGTGCATTTGCAGTTTTCCGTATTCCCCGGCCATGAAAAGAATTGGGATCTCGTCCTGCTGGCATTGACCGATATCACCGCGCGGAAAAAGGCGGAGTCCTACCTTGAATTCCTGGGCAAGCACGATGTGCTGACCAAGCTGAAAAACCGCTCGTTCTACGTGGATGAACTCAACCGGCTGGAAAGAAAAGGCCCGTTTCCGGTGACGGTGATCATGATCGATCTGAACGACCTGAAAACCGTGAACGATCAGCTGGGCCATGCCGCTGGCGATGCACTGTTGCGGCGGGCAGGTGAGGTGCTGATCAAGGCCGTCGATAAACCGTTGCATGCGGCACGGATCGGCGGCGACGAATTCGCGCTGCTGCTGCCCGGCGCCGACACGCGGGCTGGCGAGATGTTGATGGACAATATCCGGCAGCTGATCGAGCTCAACAACCAGTTCTACACCGGCCCCGCACTCAGCCTTTCGATGGGCTGTGCAACCTGTCACAACGGCGAGCGCCTGGAGTCCGCGCTACGCCAGGCGGATGCGGCGATGTATGAAGACAAGCGGGGGCATTACGAAGGGACGGAGGCGTAGCAGCGGGTTTGAGCGCTGTTCACGATCTTTCAAGTTATGCGCCTGCGGCGCGGGTAAAGGCGTTACAGGCTACCCTCGGTCGGTCCGCTTTGATGAGAACGACCTCCTAAGGTCTCGCGACACTCCCTCGGCGCTTAGCGCGAAGGGGTGAAAAGCCCGCAGTGCAACCCACGTGGTTACGAACAGCGGTCGCTGCTTTTGTACGATGAGCTGCGCACAACAGCAATCTGTTCCCTCGCCCTCGCGTGCAAGGCTTTAGCCTTGCTCAGCTATTGGTGGGAGAGGGCTAGGGTGAGGGTGGTGAAAAGAGCTCGGCCAGTGGTAGTGCCCTCACCCCCAGCCCCTCTCCCGTAAACGGGCGAGGGGAGAAAACCAGTTCGTATGGTGCCATCCTCTGCCACACCCCACACCCCACACCCCACACCCCACACCCCACACCCCACACCCCACACCTCATACCAGTTCGTAGGGCGCAATCCCCGTAGGGCATTGCGCCGCACCTGTTCACTGGGGCGCGACATTTCAAAAGCGCGTGAACAGGTTCTGAAAGTCCGCCGTGCCGTTTCTGTTTTCATCCTCCCCCGCTCGATCAAAAGCCCCCCGCATAGCGTCTTTCTACATACCTCACCGCCCTGTCAGTCAAAACGTCCATACCGAGAAATTTCGCAGCTCGGATTTTTCATAAGCTGAAATATGAATGACGTTGACATGCAGAATGACAGTGGTTACATTCCGGCCATTATTTTTGTAATTGCCCAGTAATCAACTGGGAATTTCTAATAAATTTCTTGCCAGTCGTGCTTTCAGAGAACGCGGCGGCATCCAGGGGGCATCTTCGAATGCGCTTGTCAGCGTACGCGTGTCGCTGCGTCTTTCTCCTGCTCGCCTGCTGCCCGCTGCTTGCGCTGGCGGCTGCTTCCCAGAAGCTGGCCGCGCCCAAGCCGGCCACCTCCCAAGCCGCCCCGCATCTGCCCGACAACCTGGAATCCATCGCGCTCATGGCCTTGGCGCCAAACGATGGCATGGCGGTGGTACGCCTGCCGGATGGCAGCCTGCAGCAGCTCAAGAAGGGCACTCAGGCGGACAAGTCCGGTGCAAGGCTGGTTGATGTGCTTCCCGATCGTCTGGTCTTGCTGCGGCCGACTGCCGCCGGCGACGAGATGGTCTGGATGTTTCCCGCCGGCGCAAATGGTAAGGCCGCCCCGTTGCGGGTGATTTCCAGCGCAAGGCCCAAGGCCGAGCTGCGCATGGTCCCGGTACGGACCATTTCCCAGGCAAGTGGCGCAGCGGGTGCTGGCCAGATGTCTCTCCTCCCTCCGTCCACAAAGTAACCGCCAAATGCAGCGCACATTCCGACTCTTCAATTGGCTTGCTGCGCTGTTGCTTTTGACGTCGCTGCAGCTGTTGTGGCCGACCACGGCAGGTGCGGATGCGCTGGTGGTGACGGATTTCCCGACCACGGGTTTCTTCACGGCCAAATTCAAGGGCGACAACAACAACGTTGCCGTGATGGAAATGCTCGGCAACTACGACATGTTGCTGAAAACCGGCGCGCCGAATGGCGAGCCGCGTACGGTGGCGGCCAAGGAGTTCTACCGCACCCACCCGGACAAATACGATTTCCTGATCGTTTTCACGTCCTTCGATTTCGACACCTCGAACCCGAACGCCGATACCAAGAACGCAGAGGCGTTCCACATCGCCGTCCAGAACCACGTCAAGGGTCTGGGGCTGAAGGATTTCGACTACACCCAGCAGTTCGGCAGCAGCAACGGCACCTTGCTGGCCTATGTCGATATGGCGGCCTTGACTCGCTATAACCTGAATCCGTTCGATCCCAAGTTTGAAAACGTGCTGGCGACGCTGGCCCACGAAATCCTCCACCAGTGGGAGGCTTCGGTGCATGTGCTCGGGCCGGATGGCAAACCGAGCGATGTCCTCCTCGGGCCGGATAAATCGCACTGGAGCTTCCTGCTCGATACCGGGGCATCGGTCGAATACGGCAACCAGTGGCAAGACAACGGCGACGGTACGTTCACCTCCGTTTCCGCGCGGCAGTTCTACAGCCCGCTCGATCTCTACCTGATGGGGATGTACAAGAAGGAGGAGGTGCCGCCCTTTTTCTACATCGAAACCACCGATGCGCAGGCGAACCAGTTCCCGCAAACCGGCGTAACGGTGCACGGCACCAAGCACATGGTGTCGGTCGACGACATCATCGCTGCCGAAGGCCCGCGCGTGCCCTCGGCTGCAGACTCAAAGAAGGAATTCCGTCTTGGCTACGTGTTGCTGACCCGCTCCGGCGAGACGGCGACGGATGCCCAGATTGCGTCCATCAACGAGGTCCGCAAGGCATTCCAGACCCGCCTGTCGATCATGACTGCCGGGCGCGCGATCGCCCATACCACGCTTGAGCCGCTGGCTGCCGCAGCCACGCCGTCGAATCCGACCACCAGCACGCCGTCTGGCAGCGCCAACGCCGATCTGGTCAATGGCCTGAAGTGGCTGGGCAACGCGCAAGGCAAGTACGGCAGCTGGCAGGACAACCCGTTCACCAGTGTGCGCGACACCACGGTCGCGATCGATACGCTGAGCAACAACGCCGGTGGCGTGTTCAGCGGCTATTTGCTGGCGCGTGACTGGCTGAGTGCGCAAACGCTCGGCAATGCCGACTATCTGGCCCGGCGTGCACTGTCGCTGAACGGCCAGTCCCAGGCGGTGACGGATATCGCCGCCTTGTTGCTGGCCCAAAATGCCGATGGTGGCTGGGGTGCAGCAAGCGGTTATTTGAGTAATCCGCTGGATACGGCGCTGACGATGCAGGCGCTGCAGCGTGGCGGTGGCAGTACAAGCACCGTCGCCAGTCTGGGCAAGGCCGAAGCCTATTTGCTGGCAACCCAAAATCCCGATGGCGGATGGGGAGATGCCAGTAGTGGCGCCAGCCGAATACTCCCGACCACCGCGGTGGTCAACGCCCTGCAGACCAAACCTTCGCTTGCTTCGATCAAGGCGAAGGTTTTGGCGTTTCTGGCGCAACGCCAGAACGGCGATGGCGGTTTTGGCGAAGGGTCGACCAGCACGGTGCACGATACCGCCAATGTGCTGATCGCCTTGAGCGCCGTGCAAGGCCTGGACGGCATCCGGCAGCAGGATGCGCTCAAGTACGTCAATGGCAGCCAGCGGGCTGACGGCAGCTGGGATGGCAGCACCTATTCCACCGCCTTGGCCTTGCGCGTGCTCAAGAGCGGGGCGCTGGTCAACTGGAACGTCTCGAATCTGACCGCAACGCCGGCCAGCGCGACCGATGGGCGCTACGTGCAGTTGTCGGTCACGGTCTCGAATACCGGGTCGGTCGGCGCGGGTACTGGCTTGTTGCGCTTCTACGATGGCGGCCAGAACGGCGTGCAGATCGGCAGCGATGTGTCGGTGCCGCCGCTGTCGCCCGGCCAGAGTGTCACATTGCTCACCAACTGGAACACGTTCAACAAGGCGGGCAGCCATGCGCTGGCCGCCGTGGTCGACCCGTTGGGCGCGACGGTGGAAACCAGCAAGGCGGATAACACCGCCAGCCTGAATTTCGTCGTCAACCCGGCATCGCTTAAAACCGATCTATCGATTTCTGCGACCGATATTGCCGTCACGCCGGCCAAGCTCGGCACGCTGCCGGCCCCGGTGGGCATTTCCGCGCTGGTCTCCAATATCGGCCAGACCGATGCGACCAATGTGAAGGTGGCGCTCTACGAAGGCATAGGCAGCCAGGCCACCCCGATCGCGCAGACCACCTTGAACCTGCTTGGCCGTGCCACGCAGGTGGTCAATTTCAGCCCGGTGAAGAAAACCCCGGGCGATACCGTTTACACCATCGTGCTCGATCCGGATCAGACGTCCGGCGATGTCGATCGCTCGAATAATTCCGCCTCCGTGACCGTCAGCACCACCAGCTCGCTGGATGTGGCCGTCAGCGCCTCCGACATCACCCTGGCCAATACGCTGTATGTCGGCAGTGATGCCAGCTTCAAGATCAAGCTGGTCAACCAGGGCACCATCGACAGCTCGCCGTTCCATGTTCACTACTCGGTGACCGATGGCACGCAAGTCATCGACGTGGCCGATCGCACGCTGCAGATCGCGGCAGGGCAGAGTGTTTCGCAGGATCTGGCCTGGAAGGCCGTGTCGTCCGGCAACTGGACCTTGAAGGTCGAGCTGGATCGCGAAAACCTGCTGGCCGATGCGGATCGCAGCAACAACGTGGCCACGTTCCCGTTCGTGGTCAGCGATGCGACCGGCGTCAATCTCGCGGTGAGCTATCGCGATCTGACCTTCGACAGCAACCCGACACTGGAAGGCCACGATGTCGGCATCCATGCCGTGGTGAGCAACACCGGCTCGGTGGCTGCGACCAATGTGCAGGTCCAGTTCTACGATGGTGATCCGACCGCGGGCGGCACGCCGATCGGCGCGGTGCAAACCATTGCACAACTGAATCCGGCCCAGTCGGCCACGGTATCGCTGACCTGGCCGCATTTGCTGGGTGCCCGCACGCGCCTCGTCTACGTGGTGGTCGATCCGGCACAGCAAATCACCGAAATCACCCGTGCGGACAATAGCGCATTCAACACGCTGACCGTCACGCCGCTGCCTGATCTGGCGATTGCGGCGGGCAATATCAGCCTGACGCCGGACAATCCCAAGCCGGGCGATCCGGTGGTCATTTCGGCGCTGGTGTCCAACCTGGGCGGGCAAGCCGCCAACGCGGTGGTCGTGCGCGCCTATGATGGCGATCCGGCCGTCGGCGGCACGCTCATTGGCTCGAACACCGTCCCGACCATTGCGCCGCAGGCCACGCTGCAAACCAGCTTCAACTGGGCACCGGCCAGCACGCTGGCGGCGCATACGCTGTTTGTCGTGGTCGATCCGGATAACCAGATCGAAGAGAGCGACAAGACCAACAACAGCGCATCGCGCAGCACGGTGATCCAGTCCGGCAAGACCTTCATCACCGAGCCGTATTTCTCGCCCAACGGCGATGGCATCAAAGACACCACTACGTTCAGTTTCCGCACCGATGCGCCGACTGATGTCACCGTGCAAGTGCTCGATGCCAAGAACCGCGTCGTGCGCACCTACGCCGGTGCCGAGCTGAAGCAAACCCTGGCCGGCAGCTTCGAATGGAACGGCCTGGATGACCTCGGCCGCCTGCAGAAAGACGGCGTGTACAAGATTCGCGCCGTCAATCCGTCCGGCACGTCCCTGGGCGATGTGTCCGTCACGCTGGATAACAACCACTCGCCGATCCTGGCCGCCAGCGGCACGCCGTACGAGACCTATCGCAACCTGACTTGCGAGCTGCCGGAGATCCAGAACGTCCAGTTCGCCGGTGATGAACAGCATCTGTATTTCTCGACCAGCGAGACCGCGCTGACGGCTTCGTATCCGAAGTCGATCTACCAGATGCTGGCCAATGGCACGAACATCAAACCGGTGATTTCGCCGGCCATGTTTGCCAATGACGCGAATGTCACCAATCTGTCCGTCGCGACCAACAACGACCAGATCGCGTTTGTCCGCACCAATTACTACGACGCGCACAACACCTTCATCAATCAGGTCGAGGTGTGGACCGCAGCGGGTGATGGCAGCAAGACCCGCCTGCTCATGAGTAATCAGGCCAAGGCGCCGGCCGGCACCAATATCGCGACCTACGCCAATATCACCATGCAGCAAATGCTGGCCGATGGCTCGGCCGTGGTGGTGGAAACCCAGCAGGGCGATGCCCAGCAGCTGTTGCGCCTGCCGGTGGACGGCAGCGCGCCGACGCAGCTCATCGGCACTACCGGTTACAGCCTGCAACGCGTGCTGATCGCCCCGAATCGCCAACGTGCACTGCTGCGCCTGTATCAAAACAACAAGTGGGACTGGATGGTGATCGATCTGCTGTCCGGCGAGCGCCACAGCATTCCGACTGCCCAGCTCGGCACCGATTTCGATTACGACCAGATTCGCTGGTCGCTGGATTCGTCGCGCTTCTTCCTGGGCGGCGTACGCCGGAAATGGGTCAACGGCACCAACGTTTCCACCGCCTTGTTCAACGCTTTCGATGCTGATTTCAACCTGCTGAAGGGCTTCCAGGCTGATCTCACCAATGCCACGAACGGGGAGTGCGGGGAGTGCGGCTACGGCGGCAACATCCTGGCTTCGGAGTGGAACGGCACGTCTGACGGCTTCATCTTTGCTTCTGGCGCGTCGACCGGTGGCCCTGCCGCTGCCAGCGTCATGAGCACCACATCGAGTGGCGGTAGCTCGAAGACGACCATCTATGCGGCGGATCTGATCACCGGTGCATTGAACCAGATCGCTGCGCCGGCCGCGATTCCGGCCAATAACTTCGATTTGTGGGCCGATCCGTTCAGCTCGCTGGAACTGATCGTCTGCAATCAGGGCATTCCGTGCCTGTATTCGGCGGATACGGATGGCTACGCCTATATGCCGGTCCTGGGCAGCTGGTATGCCGCCAATCCGGCCGCGGCGGACCCAAGCAACGGCACGCAGCTGAATTTCTCCAACACCGCCGACATGACGAGCACCGGGCGGCCGTTCCTGCCCAGCGGCAGAAGTTTGCTGTTCCAGGCGCCGCGTCTCTTTGCGGCCAATGCCGATAGCTGCTATCCGCGCAGCAACAACTGGTCCAACGACATCTGGAGCTACAGCTCGCTGTTGAACCTGACAGCCGATCTGCGCGCGATGTATGTCGGCGCCGGCAAGGGCATTCTGCTGCGCGGCTCGGCGGCGGATCAGAACTTCGCCCGCTATACGCTTGAATACGCCAGCAGCGCCACGCCGACGGATTGGCATTCGGTTGCCCCGTCGTCGACCCAGCCGATTGTCGATGGCGTGTTCACCACCTGGGTGCCGCCGGCATTCGGCAATTACATCGTTCGCCTGACGGTGGAAGACCTGGCCGGCAATCAGAAGCGCGCCCAGCAAAGCATTGCCTACGACGACACGCCGCTGATCACCGATCTCTACAAGGATTTCGACTACATCTCGCCCAACGGCGATGGTGTGCAGGATCAGCTGCAATTGCACTATCGCGTCTTGCAGCCGGTGCACCTTGAGTTCACGGTGAGCGATGCGAAGGGCAACCTCGTGCGCACCTTCAGCCGCGATCACAGCCTGATCGGGCAGGAATTCCAGCTGGTCTGGGATGGCCGCGATGCCAGCGGCCGGGTGGTGGACGACGGTCAGTACAAGCTGTCGGTGCTGGGCTACGACTTCCTGGTGACGGTGGACAACACCCCGCCGGTTGCCAATCTCACCTTCATCAATGCCTATCCGGGGATGTTCAGCCCGCCAGACCTGGCGGTGGCGACATCGGGGCCGACTCTCGTCTGGTCCTATCAGGACAGCAACTTCTTCTCCGCCAAGCTGCAAAGCGCCGATCTGAATACCAGCGACTGGACGGACCTGCCGTCCTCCGTGCTGCAAGCCAAGGGTGCGCAAGGGCTTGGCGTGGGCGACATCGTCGGCAAGCAATTCCGCCTGGTGGTGACGGACAAGGCCGGCAACCAGACTTCCACGGGTGTGCTGACGACGGAACAACTGTTCCTGTTCTCTTTCACCGAAGTCCCGGTGGCTGTGGGCGGAACCAAGCCAACGCCGCCGCCGGTATGGGCCGCGCCGTATATCCGGCAGGCCGATACCGTCGGTAGCCTGCCGCTACTGGACACGCTGACCGGCGCTGCGCCGATCCGCTTTGATTACATCGAGAGCATCAAGGCGCCGTTGCAGCAGGTCTTCGTGCAATACCTAGATGTCACCGACAACGACGGCATGCCTGTCTCCGCGCTCGACAGCCAGCAGTGGACCGAAAAGCCGATCGCGCAATTCCTTGATAGTTTCGGTAAATCCGTTGGCAACAAACCGGTCGACGGCTTGGTCTCGTTCCTGTTCGATCCGGCCAATCTGCTGCCCCAGCACAAGTATCTGGTGAGGATCAAGGCCGTGACCGACAGTGGTCAGGCGCAGCTCGCCTTGTACCCGTACGCGGTCAAATTCAACGATTACCTGGTTATCTTGCCCGATCCGTTTACCGGCAAAGTACTGGTTGGCGATGCGCTGGCCGGTTATAGGGCGACTGGCGCGGGCGCGCATCACGACGGTTACGCCAAGGTCGAGGTCACGCTGCAAAGCCTGGTCGATCAACGATTCGCCACGCCGAGCACGGTGGGTACGGTGATCGCGCCGGATGTGCAATTCGGCGTGAATCTCGACCGCTGGGTCAACCTGGCGCCGTGCGTCGATTACAACGTTCAGCTGGTCGGCACGCCGAACATGCCGACTGATGGCCGTGCCCGTGCGCCGCTCATCTTGTCAGCCCCTGGTGTGTATACGTCCGCGTGTATCGATGTGAACTGGCGCGTCCGCCCTGAATTTGCTCAGGCTTGCAATCAGGCACCGTCCGGCAAGGACACGATTACGCTGCACCCCAAGACCTACGCCGGCAACAAGCTGGTGCATCTGGTGTTCGGGCGTCATCGCGCGGATGGCACCGATGACATCCTGGCCAACTGGACCGATCCGGCTGACAACGTGGATGTCAGCTACACCCTCGATACGAACGGCATGCAGGAGGGTCCGCAGAGCGGCTACTTCACCCGTGCCACCGATAGTGCCGGCCACACTTCCGAAGCGACTGTTTCGTTTACGGTCAGCCGGCAAGCGCCGGTGGCCAAGATCACTTACCCGTCTGCGGGTGCCAAGGTTTGCGGCGTCAAGGTGACCGATCCGTTCGGCATCAAGCGCAATGTCGTCTCGGTGCAGGGCGAGATGTCCGACACCGCCGGGATGTATTACTCGCTGGAATATTCATCGAAAAACACGCCGGATAACTGGATCAAGATCAATCCGGCCGCCGTTCCGTTCGATGACGACATCGCAGGGCCGACCGGCGCGATGGGTAATGCCACACGTATGGCGGTGGATACGAACCCGCTCTGCCGCTATGCGCCAAGCGATCTGTGCCGCGATTACCACCCGGTACAGTGGGCGTCGGATGCCAAGAACAACTTCCCTGGCGTGACGCAATACGCGGGCTCGGCCGGCATGCTCGGTCTGCTGGAAGACAAGCTGAACCCGGATCTGAACCTGCGCCTGAAGGTGTATGGCACATCCGGCGCGATGAGCTGCACCGATGCGATGCCGATCAACTTCGACAACTTCGTCGATTACCAGTACGGCGCGATCGACCACGGCCTGTTCACGACCAATGCAGATGGCACGGCAGTCAATTCGACCCTGACCATCACCGTGGGCGAACCGCTCAATGCCACGCTGGAGATCTACCCGGCGTACTACGACGACAACCACAACCTGAATCTGGTCGACGGCGCCAGCCCGGTTCGCACGCTGGCCAATGCCTTGCCGGTCTTCGCCGGCGACAGCAGCTACACCTGGGATGGTCACGACGACAGCGGTCAGATCGCCAAGGACGGCGTATATGCCTTCCGCCTGCGCCTGAGCGACGGTTGCGTCAACGAACTGGAAAAACTGTTCGCGGTCGAGCTGGACAACACCCCGCCGGTCGTCTCTGTCAGCGATCTGATGCCGGGTTCGCTCA
The DNA here is from genome assembly GCF_000711875.1 of Andreprevotia chitinilytica DSM 18519. Classification (GTDB taxonomy): domain Bacteria; phylum Pseudomonadota; class Gammaproteobacteria; order Burkholderiales; family Chitinibacteraceae; genus Andreprevotia; species Andreprevotia chitinilytica. The sequence goes on along the minus strand of NZ_JONM01000012.1, from coordinate 45,988 downwards.
TCGGCCTGGAAGTGCGCGTCAACGGCTTGGCAACGGATGCTCACTTCGCGAGCTATTCGGTGCAGTTCGCCACCGACAGCAGCCCGGATGTCTGGTTGCCGATCAATGCCGGCAACAAGCAAGTCACCCCGGCCGGCAAGCTCGCCGACTGGAACACCTTCGGCCTCAATGGCGGCGTCACCCTGCGCGTGCAGGCGGCCGATAGCGTCGGCAACAAGACCGATGTCCGCATTCCGCTGAAGGTGGGCGATCAGAAACTGATCGACGCCGTCAGTGCCACGCCGGACCCGTTCTCGCCGAACGGCGACGGCCGCCGCGATACCGTGGCGATCCGCTACAACCTGCTGCAAGCCGTGAGCGGCACGATCGACATCCTCGCTCCGGGCGGCGCCAAGGTGCGCACGCTGGTCAGTGGCGTCACGATGGCGCTGGGTGCCGGCACGCAGGTATGGGATGGCAAGAACGCCCAGGGTCAGGTTCAGCCGGACGGCATCTATACCGCGCACCTGACCGCCACCTCGCTCGATGGCGTGCAGACGCAAACTGCCGATGCGCAATTCATGCTGGCGGCCACGCCACCGGCGATCACGCTGCTCAATCCGGCCAGCGCGTACATCACCGGCAAGGGCATGTTGACCGCCCGGATCAACGACGCCATTCCGAATACGTATTCCGCCTATCTGAATAGCGGCACGTCGAATACGGCCACCCAGTTGGTCAACTCCGGCGCTTACGACTCAACGCCGCTGCAGATCACCGATCTGTCCTTGCTGCCGGAAGGCCCGTACACGCTGCGCATCACCGCGACCGACGTGGCGGAAAACAGCTCGGAACTGGTCAAGAACTTCGAGATCGACCGCACGCCGCCGAAGGTGAGCGTGACCACGCCGACCGAAGGCGCGTATCTCAGCGCCCGCAATGGCCCAATCGCCATTGCCGGCAGCGTGGTGGAAAAGAACCTCGCGTCCTACGCTCTGGGTATCGTCGTGGGTAACAGCAGCCAGCAGCTGCCGTTGCTCAGCGGCACCTCGCTGCCGCAACCGGCCATCACCACCAGCTGGGATATTTCCAAGCTGGCGGACGGCGCGTATCAAGTGGCCTTGCACGCCGACGATCTGGCGCTGCAGTCGGGCGATGCGCACGTCAATGTCATCGTCGACAACACGCCGCCGGTGGTTGCGATCCGCGTTCCGGCCACGGGCAGTTATGTGCGCATGCCGTCGGATATTCTCGGCACCGCCAAAGACGCCAATTTCAGCAGCTACACCATCGATGTCGCGCCGGGCACGCAGGCGACTGCCACGCGCTGGACCACGATTGGCAGCGGTGCGACCGCTGTCGACGATGGCACGCTGTTGAAGTGGCAGGCATTGCCGCCGGATGGCCCGCAGACCTTGCGTCTGACCGCGGTCGACAAGGCCGGCAACGTCTCGGTGGCCTATGCCGAAGTCATCATCGATACCGTTCCGCCGGCCGCGCCGATCAATCTGGCTGTCACGCTGGCCAATCGCCACGACGCCAAGCTCAGCTGGAACGCCAACCAGGAGCCGGATCTGGCCGGTTACGCCATCTATCGCGATGGCACGCGCATCAATACCGACCTGATCACGGATATCCATTACCTCGATCCGTCGCTGCTGGCCGGCCCGCACGCCTACACCGTCACGGCCTTCGACAAGGCCGGCTGGGAGAGTGCGCCGTCCAACAAGGTCACGGTCGTCGTCTCGACCGCGCAGCTGGTCGCCAAGATCTTCACGCCAACCAACGGCAAGGTGGTCAGCAACCTGCTGGACATCCAGGGCAGCGCCAACAGCGGCAGCGACTTCAAGGAATACCGCGTTTCCATCGCGCCGGCCGGTTCCACCTCGTGGCAATTGATCCGCCGCTCGCCAGTGGCGACGGTGGCCGATTCGCTGGCGAACTGGGACACGACGACCTTGCCGCAAGGCGCTACGTTCCAGATCAAGCTGGAAGCCGAAGCGCTCGACGGCTCGACCGCGTCCGACGTGGTATCGGTCAGCATCGACAACGTTGCGCCGAACGCGCCGTTGAACCTGCAAGCCGCCGCCACCGATGCGAACGTGGCCCTGCAGTGGACCGCCAATCAGGAGCCCGATCTGGCCGGTTATCTGCTGTACCGCGATGGGCATCTCGCCAATGCAATCGGCGCGGTGGTGGGCGATCTCACGCCGTACCTGCTGGTGCCGAACACCTACAGCGACCTGAACGTGGCCGATGGCGTGCATGCGTACACCGTGTTCGCGGTGGACAAGGCCGGCAACACCAGCCCGCCGTCCAATGTCGCCACCGTGACGGTCGACACGCGTCCGCCGCACGCCACCATCGTGCAGCCAACCGATGGCCAGAAGGTGGGCAGCAACACCTATCTGCTCGCTACCTCGCCGGATACCGACGTGGCGCAAGTGCTGTTCCAGTACCGCCCGGCTGCGGGTGGTGCGTGGACCAACATCGGCGCGCCGGTGACCAAGGCACCGTGGGGCATTTACTGGAATCCGACCGGTTTGCCGTTCGGCAGCTATGAATTCCAGGCGATTGCCACCGATCTGACCAGCCACGTGGACCCGGCCCCAACGTCGATCCACCTGACCTACACCAACCTCGTTCCGCCGGATCAGCTCACGCTGGCGGCTGCGGTCAATGGCGGTGACGTCACGCTGAGCTGGCCGGCCAGCACCTCGCCGTATCTGGCAGGTTATGTGCTGAAGCGTCTGAACCCGGATGGCAGTAGCACGGTGCTCAACAGCACGCCGATCACGGCCGTCAGCTATGTCGACGCGAGCCTGAACGACGCGACGTATCAATACTCGGTCGTGGCCGTGGATCAGCAAGGCAATGTGAGCAAGGACAGCCCGCTGGCCAGCGCCATTGTCTACACGCCGACGCTGGAACAACCGTTCACGCCGACCGTGGCAGCCAATACCGCCCTGAAGGGGACCGGTCTGCCGGCCCGCCACGTGCAGATCAGCACCAGCACCGCCGTGATCGCCAATGGCGATGCCGATGCGGCGACCGGTGCGTTCACCGTGCAAGTGCCGCTGGCAGCTGGGGATAACCGCCTGACGTTGCGCGAGCGTGATGACAACGGCAACCTGAGCAAGGCCGTGGCCTTCCACGTGCTGCAGGTGACCAGACCGGCTGCGCCGGCCGGCCTCGCCGCCAACGTGACGGGCAGCACGGTTGCGCTGACCTGGCAGGCCAATACCGAAGCCGATCTGCTGGGCTACTACCTCGCTGCCGACCAGGCGACCCCGACCATCGATCCGCTCGACATGAGCACTGTGACGGGCACGGTATCGAGCAGCCAGCAGTACTACGACAGCACTCAGGGTGCGTGGCTGTTCATGCCGGCGTCGTTTGCCTTCGATAACAACACCAGCACCGAATGGCAGCCGTCACCCAGTCAGCCGGTGTCGGGCCAATGGCTGGCGCTCAAGCTGAAGCAGCCGGCGGTGATCGATAACGTCACCTTCGGTTGGGATGGCACCTACGTTGCGCGCGATTTCAATATCGACGCCTACGATGGCGAAGTCTGGGTGCCGGTCGCCAAGGTGCGCGGCAATGCCGATGTGTTCCAGCAAGTGACGCTGGCGCAGCGCTACCGCACCGATCAGCTGCGGATCACGCTGCTGGCGTCCAATGCCTGCGACGGTTGCACCGTGGGCATCAGCGAAGTGAAGGTCGGCACGCTGCATACGCAGACCGATCCGTCCTACAGCGCCACGTTCAACGATGGTCAGCACCAGCTGAATGTCTATGCCATCAACACCAGTGCCTACGAGAGCACGCCGAGCACCGTGCCGGCTGCCGTCGGCGATACCAGCGTGCCCGCACCGGTCGTGCTGGCGGCATCGGTCAATCAGTCCGATGTCACGCTGACCTGGCTCGCCAGTACCTCGACCAATGTCGCCAAGTACGAAGTCGACCGCGACGGGGTGAAGATCGGTGAAGTGACCGATCTGACGGCGCTGACCTATCTCGACCCGGCGTTGCCGAACGGTAGTTACCACTATGTGGTGAAGCCGGTGGGCACCGATCAACTGATCGGCGCGGCATCGAACGACGTCGTTGCGACCATCGCGGTCGCCGGCCCGCCGACCACCATCACGCTGAGTGCGCTTGCACCGGCGACGGGTGGCGAAGTCGACCTGAGCTGGCTGCTGGGCACCGGCGCAGTGCCGAACACGTATATCGTCCACCGCGCTACTCAGGCGGGTGGGCCGTACGTGACGCTGAATGGCGCATGGACCAGCACGCAATACGTCGATCACACCGTGGTCAACGGCACCAAGTACTTCTATGTGGTGCAGTCGGCCGATGCACAGGGCCATCTTGGCTCGCTCTCGAACGAAGTCTCGGCCACGCCGCGCGACACGGTTGCGCCGGTAACACCGGTCTTCATCAGCCCGACCGTGGCCGGCTCGCCGATCTCGACCCGCGTGCCGAATGCCGATGTGCTCGGTATGGCCGAGCCGGGCAGTACCGTGACGCTGACGCAAGGCGGCGCAACCGCCGGCACGACCGTGGCTGCGGCGGATACGCTGGTCAAACAGCTGCCGATGACCAATCTGAACAACTGGGCGCTGAGCCCGGATGGCCGCTGGTTGGTGAATGGCAACAACCCGCAGCTGATCGACCGGTATACGGCGCAAAGCCAGTCCATTCCGGGTGTGGCGAACGCCAATACCAGCCTGTTCGCGCCGGATGGCTCGTCGATGCTGTTCATCGGTTCTGCCGATGGCAACAACGGCAATCAACTGCTGTATTGGGATCGCACCACCGCCGCCGCCAAGGTACTCAATAGCGTATCGATGTATGGCTCCGGCCTGGCCTATGCGCCGGATGGCCGCCATGCCGTTGTGCTCAACTACGTGCCGGGCGATACCACTTACGGCGGCCTGTATCTGGTCAACCTCACGAGCAACGTTGCAACACCGCTGGTGAAGGCTTACCCGTGGTCGTTCGGCTACCAGCTGAGCTGGTCCGGCGACGGCAAGTATCTGGCCTTCATGCAAAGCAACCAGCTCAAGGTGGTCGATGCATCGAGCGGCAACGTGTCGACCGTCAACGAACCCGGCTCGCCGAATTCGTTGATGTGGTCCAGGGATTCCAGCGCGCTGTACTACACGGCGCAGGACCCGAATCCGCCGTACCTGAACCAGATCCATCGCTATACGCCGCAATCCGGCGTGGTCGATGCGCTCACCAATGTGCAAAGCAACGGCTACCAGTACATGGCGTTGTCGCCGGATGGCACATCGCTGGCCGCGGTGCATGACGATTACACGCTGGTGCGCCGCTCGTTGACGACCGGGGCAGAGGAAACCCTGCTGGGCAACGATGGCAGGGGCAAATACAGCCTGTCGTGGATGGCGTCCGGCCTGATGTTCTATTCCAACGGCAGCGGCATTACCCAGGTCACGCCGAAGGGCACCTTCGCCTTCATGCAGCAACGCCTTGCCAACGGCAACAACCAGTTCGGTGCCTACTCGACCGATGCCGCCGGCAACCGCAGCCCGAACGCGCAGCCGATCTCGGTCACGCTGTTGACGGATGCCTTGCCGGATCTGGTCGTCGCAGCCTCTGATCTGACCGTGATTCCTGCTTCGCCGATGGTGGGCGAGCCGGTTCGCATCGCGGTGCAGGTACGGAATGTGGGCGCGGCTGCACCGGCGACCGATCTGCAAGTGGTGCTGCGCGATCCGCAAGGCCAGCTGACCTCGCTGCTGGCGCAGGCCGTGCCGGCCTTGGCGCAGAACGGGTCGCAGACCTACCTGATCGACTGGAAGGCGCCGGCCACCGGCACTTACACGCTGGTTGCCACGGTGGATGCCAGCAACACGGTGATCGAGGCTGACGAAACCAACAACACGGCGTCGGTCAGCATCAACGTGGTCGATAACGCCTTGCCGACCATCACGGTAGCGACCGATGCCACCCACTACGCGCCGGGCGCGCAAGTGGCGGGTACGGCTTCGCTGTCGAATGCCGGCGCGGCCTTTACCGGCACGGTGCGGGCGCACGTTGAAGATGCGGGCGGCTATCTGGTGCAAGCCTTGCCGGATCAGCCGGTGCAAAACCTCGCCTACGCCTCGGCGCTGACCCTGAACGAACCTTGGGACAGCACCGGCATCGTCGCGGGCGACTATGTCCTGGTGGCCGATCTGCTGGACGTCAACCAGGTGAACATCGGCACCTCGCGTACACGCTTCACGCTGGATGCCGTACAGCAAGCCCAGCTCAGCGTGAGCACGGACAAAGCCAGCTATGGCGCCAACGAAGCTGTGAACGCCACCGGCACCGTGCAGCTGTCCACCAACAGCACCTCCGCGCAAAACCAGACGTTGCGTCTGCGTGTGGTTTCGCCGCAAGGCACGACCGTGGCGCAAGCCGAGCAGGGCGGTGTGACGCTGTTGCCGGGCGTGGCCGCGAGCGAGCCGCTGACCTTCAACACCGGTGCATTGCCGCCGGGCACCTATACCGTGGTGCTGGAAGAGCAGGACGCGACCTCGGGCGCGCTGCAGCAAGCGCAAACCACGTTCGATATCGTGGCCAGCGCCGTGCCGAATCTGGGTGGCACGCTCACGCTCGATAACGCCGCACCGGCCATCGGCAGCGGCTTCAATGCGCAGCTGGCCGTGCGCAATACCGGCAACGTCGATCTGACCGGCATCCCGGTGTCGGCACGCGTGGTCGATACCAGCACCGGCACCGAGCTGGCCAACGTGCCGGCGCAAGCCTCCGCCACGGTCGGCACCAGCTGGACCGGCAGTGCGCACTTCGATACCACCGGCTGGCCGCTCAAGTCGTTGCAAGTCACGCTGGAAGCCACCGTGTCCGGCCAGCGCGTCGTGCTTGATCGTCAGACGGTCAAGGTGATCGACAACGTGCCGCCAGTGGTCAGCTTCGTGCAGCCGGCTGCCGGGGCCTATGTGTCCGGCAACCCGCTGGCCATCGTGGTCAGTGCAACCGATCTGAACTCGCGTGTGGTTTCTACCGAGCTGTCGCTCGATGGACAGACGTGGCAGAAGATCGCGGTGCAGAACATCGTGCAGTCCACCTATGTGTACAACCTGGTGGCAGCCGATGGCCCGCGCACGGTGTATGCCCGTGCGACCGACACCTACAACAATGTCTCCGCCCCGGTTGCGCTGTCGTTCATCCTCGACAACACACCGCCGACCATCACGGTCACGGGGGTGACGGCGGGTACGACCTACACCAGTGGCGTCACGCCGGTCATCGCGGTGGCGGATGCCAATCTGCAGGGCAGCACCATCACCCTGAATGGCCAGCCGTTTACCTCTGGCACGCCGGTTCCGGCCGATGGCAGCTACGTGTTGAACGTCACGGCCACCGACAAGGCCGGCAATACGGCGAACAGCAACATCACGTTCGTCATTGCGCATACGCCGCCGACGGTGCAAATCCAGCTGCCGCTCGATGGCGCGATCGTCCGCACGCCGGTGATGTTGCAAGCGGCTGCCAGCGGCGCGCAGCCGGTCACCAAGGTCGAATACCAGCTCGATAGCGATACGACCTGGACGGCGATGACGGCCGGCACCGGTGGTCAGTACAGCATCAGCCTGACCGGTCAGGCCGATGGGCTGCACAGCGCCAAGGTGCGTGCGACCGACAACCTCGGCCTCGTCTCGACGATGCCGTCGGTGAGCTGGACAGTGGACAACACCCCGCCGGCCATCACGGTGACGGGTGTGGCGGCAGGGATCACCTACGCCACTACAGTCACCCCGGTGATCGCCGTGGCGGATGCCAATCTGCAGTCGAGCACCATCACGCTCAATGGCGCGGCCTATGTCTCCGGCACGCCAGTCACGGCAGACGGCAGCTACTCGCTGGTGGTCAACGCGGCGGACAAGGCCGGCAATACAGCCAGCAGCACGGTCGCCTTCACCATCATGCATACGCCGCCGACCGTTGCGATCCAGGCTCCGGCAGCCGCCTCGTTCAGCCGTACTCCGGTGGTGCTGCAAGCCACGGCCAGCGGTGCGCAGACGATTGCTGCGGTCGAATACCAGCTCGATGCCGATAGCACATGGACGGCGATGACGGCAGGCACGGGCGGCCAGTACAGCGCCAGCCTGACCGGTCTGGCCGACGGCTCGCACACGGCCAAGGTCCGTGCGACCGATAGCCTGGGCCTCGTCTCGACGATTCCGTCGGTGACATGGGTGGTCGACAACACTGCGCCGGTCATCACGGTGACGGGTGTGACGGCCGGCACGACCTACAGCGGCAGCGTGACGCCAGCCATCACGGTGACGGATGCCAACCTGCAGTCGAGCACCATCACCTTGAACGGCGCGGCCTTCGTCTCCGGCACCGCAGTCACGGCGGATGGCAGCTACACGCTCGTCGTCAATGCCACCGACAAGGCCGGCAATACGGCCAGCAGCAGCGTGGCGTTCACGATCACGCATACGCCGCCGACCGCGACCATCGTCGCGCCGACGGCGGGCCTGATCGCCAAGACGCCGATCTCCTTGATCGCGACCGCCAGCAGCGCCCAGACCATTGCCAAGGTCGAGTACCAGCTCGACAGCGGCACGACCTGGACGGCGATGACCCTGGCCGGCAGCCAGTACACCGCCAGCCTGACCGGCCTGAGCGACGGTTCGCATACGGCCAACGTGCGCGCCACCGATAGCCTTGGCCTCGTCTCGGCCATTCCGTCGGTGACGTGGATTGTCGATAACACCGCACCGGTCATCACGGTGACGGGCGTGACGGCAGGCACGACCTATACCGGCACGGTCACGCCGTCGATCTCGGTCACGGATGCCAACCTGCAAGGCAGCACGGTAACCCTGAACGGCGCGGCCTACACCTCTGGCACGCCGGTCACGGCAGATGGCAGCTACACGCTGGTCATCACCGGCACCGACAAGGCGGGTAACACGGCGACCAGCAATGTGGCCTTCGTCATCGCCCATACCGGCCCGACCGCGACGATCCAGAACCCGGTCAACGGGGTGGTCGCCAAGACGCCGATCACGCTGCAGGCGACTGCCAGCGGTAATCAGGCGATCAGCAAGGTCGAATACCAGCTCGACAGCACCACGACGTGGACCGCGATGACAGCCGGCACTGGCAGCCAGTACACCGCCAGCCTGACCGGCCTCGCCGATGGTTCGCATACGGTGAAGGTGCGGGCGACCGATAGCCTCAACCTCGTCTCGGCCAACTCGTCGGTGACGTGGGTCGTCGACAACACCGCGCCGGTCATCACGGTGACGGGCGTGACGGCGGGCACCACCTACAGCACGACCGTGACGCCGGTGATCGCGGTGGCGGATGCCAACCTGCAGAGCAGCACCACCACGCTCAACGGCGCGGCGTATGTCTCCGGTACGGCGGTCACGGCGGATGGCAGCTACTCGCTGGTCGTCAACGCGACCGACAAGGCCGGCAACACCGCCAGCAGCACGGTGGCGTTCACCATCACCCATAGCGCACCGACGGTGACGATCCAGGCCCCGACGGCTGGCGCGTTCACCCGCACACCGCTGACGCTGCAAGCGACAGCGACTGGCGCGCAGACCATCGCCAAGGTGGAATACCAGCTCGACAGCACCACGACCTGGACGGCGATGACGGCTGGCACCGGTGGTCAATACACCGCCAGCCTGAGTGGCCTGGCGGATGGCTCGCACACCGCCAAGGTGCGCGCAACCGACAGCCTCGGCCTCGTCTCGGCCGTGCCATCGGTGACATGGACGGTGGACAACACCGCGCCAACCATCACGGTGACGGGTGTGGTCGATGGCAATAGCTATGCCGCGACGGTTACGCCAGTGATCACCGTGGCAGATGCCAACCTGCAGAGCAGCACCATCACCTTGAACGGTGCGGCGTACGTATCCGGTACGGCGGTTTCGGCGAATGGCAGCTATTCGCTGGTCATCAATGCCACCGACAAGGCCGGCAACACCGCCAGCAAGACGGTCGGCTTCACCATCGCCCATGCCGTGCCGACCGTGTCGATCCAGACCCCGGCGGTGGGCCTGATCGCCAAGACACCGATCACGCTGCTTGCCACCGCCAGTGGCACGCAGACCATCGCCAAGGTGGAGTACCAGCTCGATAGCACAACGACCTGGACGGCGATGACGGCCGGCACCGCTGGTCAGTACAGCGCCAGCCTGACCGGTCTTGCCGATGGTTCGCACACCGTCAAGGTGCGCGCGACCGACAGCCTCGGTCTGGTGTCGGCGATTCCCTCGAACACCTGGGTGGTGGACAACACCGCGCCGGTCATCACCGTCACGGGGGTGACTGCGGGCAGCACGTACAGCATCAGCGCCACGCCGGTGATCACGATTGCGGATGCCAACCTGCTCGACAGCACCGTCACGCTGGATGGCAATGCCTACACCTCGGGTACGGCGGTGACGACGGCTGGCGCACATACGCTGGTGATTTATGCAGCGGATCGCGCCGGCAACACGTCGCGCACGTCGGTGGCCTTCACGGTGCAGGCGCTGAACATCTCCGGCACGCTGACGGCGATTCCGCTGCAGGTCCCGGCGGGTGAATCGACCGTGTTCTCGGTCACGATCAAGAACAACGGCGATGATATTTGCCAGCCGGGCCAGACCACGTCCGCCACCATCACGACGCAGCTGCTGGTGCGCAACCCGACCACGCACGCGGTGATCAAGGAGTTCGACGATTCGTTCACGCTCGCAGCCGGTTCGCAGCGCAACAAGTCGTACACATGGACCCCGCCGGGCGCGGCCGGCACCACCTACGAGCTGGTGTGGCAAGCCACCGTGAACGGCACCACCGTCACCCTCGCCACCAGCACGCTGACCGTGATCTCGGCCGAGCCGCAGGTGAAGTTGTCCGCTCAAGCCAGCATCGATGCCCGCAGCCGCGTGCTGGTGTGGCTGTCTTGCCAGAAGGATTGGTGGGTGAGCGCCAATACCAGCCCGTTGCTGACCAACCAGCCGTGCTTCACACAACGCGCCGGCCAGATCGACGCGTGGCTGAATACGCGCGGCGTGCCGCACCAGATCGTTCTGGATGAAACCAGCTTCACCCGTGCCTTGCGTACCGGTCAGTACAACCAGTACTGGCTGCTGGGTGCGATCGACGCGATCAAGGGTTCGGTGGGCGACGAGCTGCGCGAAATGGTTTATCGCGGCAATACCGCCGTGTTCGATGGCAATGTCACCACGTGGCACGACCAGAGCCTGTTCGACATCGTCGGGGCCAAGTACACCGGCCGCTTCGTCAAACCGAACCAGACCGTGTCGATCAACGGGGCACCGTTGCCGACCGCCACGCTGGCAGGCGCAGGTCAGCCGATCCGTCTGCAAGCGCAGGGCGGCCAAGTGCTGGCCACGGTGCCGGGCACGGGTGCGGTAGAGGATGTGCAGTCGGGTCAGACCGGCGTCACGCCTTATCCGGCCATCGTGTCGCAAGGCTATGGTCGCGGTAAGGCCACGCTGTTCGGCTTTGATCTGGTCGACAGCCTGAACGCCAACGCAACGGCATGGGGCAGCCAGCTCGACGCCGCGCTCGGCGCGATGCCGGGCACCTTGCCAAGCCTGTACGTGCTCGACGACCCGATCCCGGTTGATCTGAAACTGACCAACCAGGGCCCGGTGACCAAGCTCGACGTGGTGAGCACATGGCCGAAGAACAGTGCCGCGTGGTTCGCCGAATCGAACGGTGCCAGCAGCGATAGCGGCGTGGAGTGGGGCAATGTGGCCTTCGGCGACAAGCAGGTGCTCGATCTGCGCCTGGGTTACTTCGCACCGTCGCCGGAAGGCGCGCAGCGTCTGGATACCAGCATCGCGGACTTCTACAAGAACGCCTGGCATCCGTACACCAACGTGCCGCTGAATTATCAGGTGGCGGGGCTGGAAACGCTGGTGACGTCGGCGAACAACGCCTTGACCTTGCTGAACCCGAGCAGCAGCGCCAACAAGACGCTGGTCAGCCAGGCCATCGCATCGTTGCAAAGCGCTGCGCAGTCCATGCGGCAAGGCCAGTACTGCACCGGCCTGGAGCAGGCACTGACCGGCATCGGCGCATTGCGCTCGACCAGCAGTCTGGATATCGCCAGCTCGCGCTGGGCGCTCGACGACCTGCTGCACTTCGCCATGCTCCATTGCAACGAGTGCGACCCGCACGTGTTTGCCCGCCGTGCGGCGCTGACCGTCAAGGATCAGGCCGTGTTGGTGCACAACAGCACCATCGCCGCTGACCCGGATTTCGGCGAGGAGCTGGAGATGACGCCAGTGTTGGTCGGCGGCAGCGCCAGCGGCGCGGATCTGTATCACCAGGTCACCAGCACCGGTTATGAGCTGCTCGGCAAGCACGTGCTGTATGGCGACAAGGCGCTCGTGGCGCAAGCCGCCGATGTCGCCAAGGATGGCGATCGCTTCTTCCTGGAGTACTTCGGCCAGACCAAGGCGCAGGTGAAGCAGGGCGCTTATGTGATCCACGGGGCGAACTTCGTTTCCGAGGTGAACAGCGGTCATCTGAACGGCAGCAAGGGGCATGTGGTGTGGGTGGTCGGTGACGTCACCGTCAACACGCCGCTGGCCAATGTCGGCTTCAGCCTGCCCTTGGTGCCGGGCGTGGCGATCATCGTCGAAGGCAACTTCACCTTGAACGCCGGCATGGACATGTTTGGCGTGCTGTACGGCATCGCACCGGCGCAAGGCACCTGGAACGCCACCCTCAACGCGCCACTGAAGGTGAATGGCGTGATGGCGGTGGAAGGCAGCATGAGCCTGAACGGCGCGATCCACGTGGTGCCGGATGACGAGTACTACGAGTCGTTGATCAGGAAGGATGCTTCGCGGGGTGGGGAGTAGTCCTCTCCCATGTATGAGAGGGGGTGAGGGCGCTTGAACAGGTCGCTGCATGTTGCACGACCCTCACCCCCGGCCCCTCTCCCTCCCGTGCAAGGCTTTTGCCTTGTTCAGGGACGGTGGGCGAGGGGAGTAGTGGCAGGGATCAGCAGACCCTGCTGCGTCTTGTGTCATTGAAGGTTTTGTCCCCTCTCCCGCTTGCGGGAGAGGGTTAGGGTGAGGGTGCATGCAAAGGTCGATGCACTTGGCACGGCCCTCACCCCCGGCCCCTCTCCCTCCCGTGCAAGGCTTTTGCCTTGTTCAGGGACGGTGGGCGAGGGGAGTAGTTGCAGGGATCAGGCAGTGATGCAGTGACGTAGGGCGCAATCCCCGTCGCGTGCGAATCTTTGATTCGCTCAGCAATGAGGCATTGCGCCGTATGCACTGCGTCTCGTGTCATTGAAGGTTTTGTCCCCTCTCCCGCTTGCGGGAGAGGGTTAGGGTGAGGGGCGCTTGCGCATGTTGAACGACCCTCACCCCCAGCCCCTCTCCCATCAATGGGCGAGGGGAGAAAGGCAGGAAAAAGCGGCGTCGCTGGTCGGTTCCAACCAGACAGGCAACGCCACGGTAAAAGCTTGGCAGTCAGGTGATGTTTTGACGTATCAGACTCGAACGACGATGCAATCGATGCAGCAATTTTTCTCTCGCGCCCTTGAATGGTCCGGAGCGACCGCAGCCGGCATGTGCCTGTTGCTGGCCCCGGCCTTGAGTCATGGTGCAGCTGCATCCGCCCCGGCCAGCGCCCCCGCCAGCCGGCAAGCCAGCGCACCAACGACGGCCGAGCTACCCGAGCGCATCCTGTCTGACATCGCCCACGGCCGTAACCCGCGTGGCGGCATCGATCGCTATTTGTCCGCCACCGCCAGCCAGGCGCACGGCAGCCCGTATGTGGATCGCGGCCAGGAAGTTCGCCAGTTGCGCGCCGCCCAGGCCGACTTGATCAATGCACTGCAGAGCAGCGCGCAGGCTGAATCGCTGGCTGGCATCTATAGCCGCTGGCACGCCGCGCTGATTCTGGTGCAGAACAAATTCCAGTCGGTGCAGACGCGTTTGCAGTCGTCGTCCGATGGCGCGGCCTATGTGGGCCGCAACAGCCAAATTCGCGATCAAGTCCTGAGTACCGCCAATCAAGTCGTGGCCCTGCTGGATGCGGCCTTTGCCCGTGATGCCAACGGTGCATTCACGCTCACCGCCGCACAACAGCGCCCGTCGCTGCAACAGGCTTTGGCCTTGTTGCGCGCAGCGCCGACGGTCAAGACCGATCCGGCCATCTTGCGTGCCAGCAATCTGCCGGCGGGCCCGGTCAGCCTGCCGGTGCATCAACCGGTACTGACCCCCAACGTGGTGCCGAGCTACGCCACGCAAACCGAAATCAGCCTCACCCCGGACGACAGCGCCGATAGCGTTGATGCACCGCTGTCGCAAGAGATCTCCGACCAGGCCACGGCCTTGGGTAACGATTACGTGCGTATCTATGAATACGTGCGCAACCAGACCCGCACCGAGTGGTACGCGGGTTCGGCCAAGGGCGCTGTGGGCGTATTGCGTTCCGGCGCGGGTAACGATGTCGATCAAGCCAGCCTGCTGCTGGCCTTGTTGCGCGCTGCCGGTGTGCCCGGCCGGTATGTGCATGGCGTGGTGAGCTGGCCGGTCGCGCAGTTGGCAACCGATCTGGGCTTGTCGGATATCAATCAAGTGCCGGCCTTCCTGAGCAAAGCCGGTATTCCGTTCTCGCCGGTCAATCAGGGTGGCAAGCTGGCGGCGGTGCAGGTGGTGCACACCTGGGTCAGCGCTTACGTGCCCTATAGCAACTATCGCGGGGCGTTCGTCGATGCCAGCGGCAAGACGTGGCTGCCACTCGATGCCTCCTACAAGCACAGCACCTGGCGTGCTGCCGGCACCGGCATGAGCCAGGCCGGTACAGCGGCGCAACTCTCGAAAGCCTATCTGGCAGACCCGACGCTGAATGTCGATCTGCTCGGCTATGTGCAGCAACAAGTGCAAAACGCATTGAACACGGCAGGCGGCGGCGAATACGCCCAGCAACCCGCCGTTGCCACGGTGACGCCGCTGTCGCTCAGCCTGTTGCCCAATACGCTGCCGTACAACGTGCTGGCGGTGAATTCGGAAAGCCCGGCGCTGGCCGATGCCGACCGGGTGACCGCGCATATCGTCATCCGCAAGGGCAATACGCCATCCGATGCCATCGTGCTGGATCGCAGCTTCCCGGTGGCGGATATCGGCAATCGTCGCTTCACGCTGTCCTATAGCCCGGCCAGCATCGCAGATCACCGGCTCATGCTGCTGTTTGGCGGCATGGATCTGGTGCCGCTTTACCTGATCAATCTGCGGCCGCAACTGCGGCTGGATGGTGAAGTGACCGCAGTCGCCACCGATCCGGTCAGCCCCGGCACGCTGCTGCGGGTCGAAGTGACTTTGCAAAGCCCGGCGGGCACCGCCCAGCTGGCGCAAACCGTGTTGGCGGGGGCTTATCAGGCGGTCTCCATCGCGCAAAGCCCGACTCGCCCGGCCACGGACAGCGCCGGCAGCCAGACCGAGCCGCGTGCCGGTGCCTTGCTCGACGGCATTGCCGTTGCCTATGCACGACGCTGGTCGTCCGGCGAGGATGAGCTGGGCGGCCTGCTGGATACCCGCACCGTTCACCCGCTACCGACCGTGACGCTGGTCGGCAACGCCATGCGCACCGATTCGATCGGCGGCGAGCCGTATACGCTGAGCTGGCAGGGCGTGACGGTGGATGCGGCCTTGCATCCGCTGGAGGCCGTTGGCGCGCGCAGTCAGGATGTGCTGGCGCTGGCCGCCTTGCATGGCTCGTCGCTGGAACACGTGGTGTTCAAGGACAACTTCGACGCCGACTCGATCTCGGCGGATCGCGGCCTGGCGGTCGCCAACGCCAATGGCACGCCGATCCTGTCGCTGGATCGCAGCAATATCGCCTCGCTGGATGCCACGCCGCATGCGGCATCGGTCAAGAACGCGGTCGCCAACCTGGTGAATGCGGGCTATCGCGTCGATATTCCGAACCAGCAGATCCAGTATCAGTCATGGAGCGGTTCAACCTGGCGGGCGACCGATCCGGCCAGCGGCGCAGCGGGTTATTTCATCTCCGGCGGCCTGGCCGGTGGTTCGACCGCCGTACCGGGCGGGGTCTGGACGCTCGATTTCCTCGCCGACGCATTGCGTGATGCCAACAGCGACCCGAACAATAGCGACCCCTTGTCTGGCGCGGCCATCTACAAGCTGGGCGTGGCGGATGCGCAAATTGGCACGGTCGGCCAGCCGGTGGGTTCGCCGCTGGGGGTGATGGTCGTCGACAAGGCCGGTCTGCCGGTCAAGGGCGCAACGGTGCATTTCGCCGTCAGCACTGGCGGTGGCCAGATCGATGGCGGGAGCACCGAGGATGTGACGACCGATGCGCTGGGCGTGGCCCAGGTCAGCTTCACGCCGGGCACCAAGACCAACCTCAGCCCTGTTTATATGCAGCGCAATCCGGCCGACAAATTCGTCACCCGTGCCGGCCTGAACCAGATCGATGCCGCCGTGACCACGCGCAAGGGCCTGTTGCGCATCGATAGCCCGTTCACCGCCATCGGCATGCCGGACAAACAGGCCAACCTGCGCCAGACGTCGGTGCCGGTCTCGACCGGCATTGCGTCGATGTGGGCGGATACCGTCACCTATGTGGTGGAGGACCAATACCAGAACCCGATTGCCAACGTCTCGGGCAACTTTGGCGCCAGCACGCAAATCGGTTGTAACTTCGGTGACGTCAGCGCCTACAAGCCCGGCGCCGTGTTCGAGGTTCGCAAAGGCATGCCGGGCGCTTGCAGCGGGGTGCCGACGCTGGGCGATTGCGGCGGTGCGTCGCTGAGCACCATGTCGGATTCCAACGGTGCCGTGAGCGCTGGTGTGCTGATGAGCAATACGCTGGACGGCACGACGACGGTGACGGCCAATATCGGCAACTTCAACAAGCAGACCGCGTACAAAGGCCTTGGCAGCTGCGGCACGCCCGATGGCAATGCGGAATATGCCGTGTCCCTGAACGGCTCGCAGCTGGTGGATGAGAACGGCAATCCGGTAGCGGCGGCATTGCCCTACAGCCCGATCAAACCACCGGTCAACATCCAGGTGCGCGCCACCAACTGGCCCTACAAGATCGTCAATGGCAAGGCTGTATTCGCGCCATTCGTGACCTGGCAGCCGGCAGACGGCACCGTGAATGCAACGATGCCGCAAGGTGGAGCGGTCACCTCGACCAGCCGGGTCGGGACAGGCTCGTATCAAGCGTCGGTGAGCCCGGGCGGCCTGCCCGGCAAGTATCAGGTTGCGGCTAATGCCAACATTCCGGTCACGACCGTGGCCAACACCAGCAGCGGCGTACAGATCCAGACCACCAACCTGACGACGAACGGAACGGTTGCCACCGTCTATGCCGTAAAACCGAAGATTCAGCAGGTGCAATCGGACGGCGCGCCAAGCGGGCAGTCCACCAACCATATTTTCCTGGGTGTGGACGGCACCAGTACCTACCCGGTGCAGGTGCAGTACACCATCGATCCGTCGGACTACAACGCCCTGTCGGCGGATATGGATTTCACCGACAACGGCAACTGGATCGGTTACGAAGTCGGCAACAGCCGCAAGGGCACGGGCGCTGCATATGTGCCGCGCTCGACCCAGTTCGACATCACGCACCAATACCAGGCGCAACTGGTGCTGAACCGCGGCGGCGATATTGAAGTCCGCGCGGATCAGTACACCTTGCCGCTGCGCGAACAGCTGATCCTCAACTTCCCGACGGCGCTGTCGATGTCGCGCCAGATCGATGTGGAAAACCAACGGGTCTGCGATGTCGGCACTTCGGTGGCATTCGCATTCACGCAGGATGTGACGGCAACGCTGAAATACGTCTCCTTGGGCGACGATGGCTCGGCCAACGGCGGTGAAACGGAGCTGTTCTCCGGCAAGAGCTATAGCGCTGGCAGCTACAGCTACGACTTGCTGCCGGAGAATTTCCCGGCCGGCAATTATCAGCTCACGCTGGTCGCCACCTCGGTCAACGATGCCGGCGCGCAGGAAACGCGTGATGCCGAGCTGAAATCCCGCTATACGGAAACCAACAACCTGCCGGTCGGGCAGACGATCGTGAAGGGCGTGAACGTCCGCAACGGCATGCTGACCGCGCGCTCGCTCGGCTTCAGCCTGCAAGGCCGTGGCCCGGATCTGGATTTCACGCCGACGTATTCGTCCGGCGGCAATGGCGCGATTGGCGTGATGGGCGCCAACTGGTCGCACAGCATGGATGCCGGCATCCAGATCAATAGCTGCGGCGAGGTGATGGTGGACGCCGGCGACGGCGGCAGCCTGCGCTTCTTCCCGCAAACGGATGGCTCGCTCAAGCCCGATAAGGGCTACCACGGCACGCTGATTGCCAACGCCACCGATCACAGCTTCGATTTCTACAGCAAGGACGGCACGCGCTATCACTTCACGTTCATGAGTGCCGGCTCGAACTGGAAACTCGCGTTCGTCGAGGACAGCAACGGCAACCGCAGCACCTACACCTGGGATCTGAACGCCACCCCGGAACCCCGTGTGACGCAGGTGACCGACGCCAACAAGCGCACGGTGACCTTCAAATACACCGATGTGCTGCTCAATTCGCTGGTCAAGACCAGCAACCACCAACATAGCTTTCCGATGGTGTCGGAAGTGGATGGCCCGGATGGCATCCAGCTGCTGTTCGAGCACGATGAATACGGCAACCTGACCAAGGTGACCCGCACCGGCTCGCCGACCAAGATCGAAACCTTCAGCTACCACACCGATGCGCCCGAATGGCGGCAGCGCACGCTGATGAAAACGGCCGTTGATCCCAACGGCAATAGCACCGGCTACACCTTCAACAGCCAGAGCATGAAGCTGCAGAACGGCGCGATCGTGATCAACATGCCATACGTCTTTGTGAGCGAGGTGCAAACCCCGCTGGGCAAAGTCGGCTTCTCGATCGATACGGTCAGCTGGAACAACACCACCGTGACCGACGAGGACGGCCACACCACCCAGTACACACTCAACGCGCACGGCAGCCCGCTTTCCATTGCCGATGCGGCCGGCACCACCAAGATGTCCTGGTCCAACGACGACGTGGTCATGCTCGGCAAGGTCGACGGGCGCGGCGTGACCACCAGCTACGGCTATGACGTCAGCGGCAACATGACCAGCGAGTTCGTTGGCGGCTTCACCCAAAGCTGGAGCTACATGCTCCAGACCGCACCGCCGTATATCAAGAACCGCATGCTCAGCCATACGGATCGCAACAGTCAGACCTATGCGTATAGCTACGACGGCAAGGGCAACAAGACCCAGGAAAAGAACCCGGATGGCGGCGTCATCCAGCACACCTATCTGGGCAACGGCGATCGTTCCAGCACTACCGACGCCATGCACGGCGTTACGCGGTATACCTACGATTCGTGGGGGTATGTCGATACCGTCACCGATCCGATCGGGGCCGTCAGCAAGGAAGGGCACGACGAACGCGGTCGCACCATCGTGCGGCAAGACGGCAACGGCAACAGCACCACCTACGCCTACGACGGCCAGGACAACCTGGTCAGCCAGACCGATGCCAAGGGCGGCTCGAAATCGCATACCTATGATGCCAACGGCAACAAGCTGACTGAAAAAGACGAAGCCGGCCACAGCACCGGCTGGTCTTACAACGCCATCAACCTGGTGACGCAAGCCACCAACGCCAAGGGCGACAGCAAGACCTATACCTATGACCCGGTCGGCAACAAGACCGGCGAAACCGACTGGCTCGGCAATGCCACCAGCTATCAGTACGACGGCGCCAACCGCCTGACCCTGCGCACCGAACCGCTCGGCAAGAAAACCCAATACGCCTACGACGAGGTCGGCAACGTGCTGACCGAAACCGATGCGCTCGGGAATGCCACCACCCATAAATACGATGACCTGAGCCGGCGCAAGCAAACTACGGACACAGCCGGCGGCAACTGGGCATTCACCTTTGACGGCAACGGCAACCGCCTGAGCCAGACCGACCCGCTCAACCGCCTCACGCAGTCGAAGTACGACCCGATGAACCGCTTGGTGGAATCCGACGAGCCGCTGAACCGCACGCTCAAATACACCTACGACTTCAACGGCAACAAGACCGGCGAGACGGATGCACTCAACCAGAGCACCCAGCACGGCTACGACCTCGCCAACCGCCTGATCCGCACCATCGATCCGCTCAATCAGCAGACCACCCGCGAGTACGACAAGGTCGGCAACCTGACCAAGCTGGTCGACGCCAACCTCGGCACCCTGCTGTACACCTACGACGCGCTCAACCGCAAGGTCAGCCAGCAAGATCAGGAGAAATACGTCACCAGCTACGGCTATGACGCAGTAGGCAACCTCACGCAGGAAACGCAGCCCAACGGCAACACCATCACGCATGCTTACGATGTGCTCAACCACCGCACCTCCACCAACGACCTCGTGGGCGCGGCGGGCACCTGGAGCTACGACAGCAACAGCAACCTGCTGACCGAGGCGGATGGCAACGGCAACACCAGCACCCACGGCTACAACGCGCTGAACCAGCGCATCAGCAGCCAATTGCCGGAAGGCCGCAAGCTCAGCTTCAAATACGATTTGCTGAGCAACCGCACGCAAGCCACCGATGCGCGCAGCAATGCCACCGGCTATGTGTACGACAAGCTCAACCGCCTGACCGAAACCGACAACGCGCTGGGCGGCAAGCTGCTGCAAGGCTATGACGCGGTCGGCAACAAGGTGAGCAGCACCGATGCCAATGGCAATGCCACCAGCTATCAATACGACGACCTGAACCGGCTCACGCAGATCACCGATCCGCTCAGCAAGACCAACCTCTACAGCTACGACCTCAATGGCAACCGCACCAGCGAAACCGACAAACGCGGCATCGTCACCACGCATAAATACGACGCGCTGAACCGCCTGCTTGTGACCACCAAGGCCGGCCTCGCCATCCGTGGGCTGACCTATGACGGCGTCGGCAACGTGCTGTTCGAAGCTGATGCCGCCGGCAACAAGGTCGGTTACGAGTACGACAAACGCAACCTGCGCACGGCCGAGAACCGCCTGCTGGCCGCCATCACCCATTACAAGCGCGACAGCATGGGCGATGTCACGCTGGAAACCGATCCGGAAGGGCGCAAGACCAGCCATATCTACGACCAGCGCCGCCGACTCACCAGCAGCACCAATGCCGCCGGCGAAACCACCAGCCAAAGCTACGACCTAGCCAACAACAAGCTCGGCATCACCCACCCGCTGGGCAATGCCGATAGCTTCCAGTACGACACGGCCAATCGCATGGTGCTCGTCACCGATGCGGTCTCCACGACCAAGTACGGCTACGACACCAACAGCAACCATACCGACCTCACCGACGGCAACGGCCACCACACCAGCTACGCCTACGACGCGCTCAACCGCCGCACCAGCGTCAACTACCCGGACGGCGCGACGGAGAGCTTTGGCTACGACGCCAACGGCAACCTGCTGACGCATACCGATGCCAACGGCACCGTCATCACCCGTGGTTATGACGCGCTCAACCGCGACACCAGCCAGGCCTTCAGTCGCAGTAACGACGGCCTGAGCGGGGTCACCACCGGTTACGACGCCAACAACAACGTGCTTTCCGTCATCGAGAACTACGGCAGCGGCACGTTCACCACCACCAACGGCTACGACGATTTCGACCGGCTGCAAACCCGCACCGATCCGTATGGCACCGTTGCGCAATACAGCTACGACGCCAACGGCAACCGCACCCGACTGCTCACCCAGCCGGATGGCCGGATCACCAACTACAGCTACGACGTCCTCAACCGCCTGACCCAGATCAACGGCCAGGGCGGGGTGGATACGTTCGCCTACGACCGCTCCAGCCTGCTGCTGACGCAAGCCGCCATTACCAACAGCATTAACAGTGTTTACAGCTACGACCTTGGCAAGCGGGTTAGCACGGTCACACACGGCAAGAGCGGCGCGCCGTTCAACAGCACCAGCTACCAGTACGACAAGAACGGCAACCGCTTGCAGGAGAAGGTCAACCGTCCGACCGGCGCGCAGCTCACCACCTATACCTTCGATGCCGCCGACCGGCTGACCGGCACCACCGTCGCCGACGCCAACCAAAGCAGCAGCACCGGCTACAGCTACGATGCGGTCGGCAACCGGCTGACGGAAAACGTGAGCACCACCGTTGGCGCTACTACCAGCAGCCTCAACAAGACCTACAGCTACAACACGCGCAGCCAGCTCACCGGCATCACCGTGCAGGACAGTACCAAGGGCAATAGCAGCATCACGCTCAGCTACGACCCGCAAGGCAACCTGACCAGCAAAACCAGCGGCGCAGACACCACCGTCTACACCTACGACGGCCGCGACCAGCTGATCAGCATCGCCCGCAACGGCACCCCGCTCGGCCAGTACCGCAACAACGCCGACGGCTACCGCGTGGAAAAGAACGCCACCGTCAACGGCGTAACGCAGCAATTCCACACCTACTGGGACGGCGTCAACGCCCTGCAAGACACCGACGCCACCGGCCTCCTGGCCCGCTACGACTTCGCCGGCCACAACCCGATCGGCATGTGGCAGCGCGACCAAGGCGCGCAACAACTGGCGCACGACGCGCTCGGCAGCATCATCGCCACCACCGACGCCACCGGCACCGTGCAATCGGAAACCCTCTACGACGCCTGGGGCAACCCGACGCTGAAGGTGGGCAGCAGCGCCAACAAGTTCGGCTACACCGGCCACCAGATGGATGGCGAGAGCGGGCTGATTTACTTCAAGGCGCGGTATTACGATCCGGAAATTGGTCGCTTCATTACCCAAGACCCGGCCGCGGGCAAGGATGAAGAGCCGCTGTCCTATCAGAAGTATCTGTACGCCTACGCAAATCCGACGGTGTATGAGGATTTGGATGGCTACGAAAACTCGCAACACTGCTATGGCGATCCTGGTACGTGTGATACGCGGACCGACGAGGAAAAGGAGCGCGACCACCAGGCCAATTTTGAGCTCCGGAAGCGAGAGGCGCTCAAGAAACGAGGGAGCAGTGATCCGTTCAAGCGCGCTGAGCAGCAAGAGGCAGAGCAACGTGAGAGCGACAAAGCCTATTCGAAGAAGCAGATTACGCAGGAAAGCGACAACCTCAAGAATTGCAACGGTGATCAAGACTGCCGAGACATTGTTCAGCAGCACGAACGGGTTGGGGATGCTGCACACACGACGGCAAAAGTGGTCTCAAAGGCTGGGGATGCCATTGAAGACTGGTACTGCTTCAAAGGCGTGTGCGCAGCTGGTGCTGGTGTTATTGGCAGAGCAGGGAAGCTCGCGCACGAAGTAAAAGTGCTGGAGCAAGAGATCAAGGTGGCAGAGAAGGCGGGTGCGGAGAAGAGCGCGCTTGCTGAGTTGTATGCAAAGTTGAAGGGGCTGTTGAGCAAGGGTAAGGCGGAAGCTAAAACGGAGGCCAAGGCTGAAGGGGCGACTGCGAATGCGAACAAGCCGAATGTGGTGAGGAAGGAGGAGGAGGAGGTCATTGGTGGCCCACATCGCGAGACTTCGAAGCCGGTGAACGATGGTTGTGATTCTCACCATTGCCCAGCTAAGGATGCTTATAAGGGAGCACCAATTAGTTCTGCGGATGGCCCAGCTATAAAAATGAAGCCAGAAGATCATCGGAAGACAGCGAGCAGTGGCTCGTCAGATGAAGCTGTTGCCTACCGAGCTCAGCAGCGTGAGCTGCTCAAGCAAGGTAAGCTCGATGAAGCCATCGATATGGATGTGCAAGATATTCGATCAAAATTTGGCAATAAGTATGATAAGGAAATCAAGCAAATGCTTAAGTATGCGAAAACGCTTGATCCCAAAGACTTTATTTCCAAATAAGCGAGGTGGTGGTATGGAGTTAACGTATAAGCCGCAACTGCAGATTGGCCCAATTTGCTTAGGCATGAGCAGGGCCGATGCTCGTCAAATCTTGGGCCGGCAATGGACGGAATTTAAGAAGAATGAATTCTCGCAAAGTACGACCGATGCGTACGATGAGCTTGGTATTTACATTTATTATGATGTCCACGATATTGTAAAAGGTGTGGAAACATTCCCTGAGTCCAAACTGGCGATTAATGGCTTGCAATTGTTTGGTAAGGGTTTGCGAGAGATATCGGTGTTGTTGGGGGGGTTAGGGTTTCAGTCCGAAGAGACTTCTTCTGGCATAAATTTCTTGAATGGCTCATTAAGGTTTTATGCCCCTGACTACGACGAAAATGCCGATGCAAAAGTTGAATCTATATATGTGGTTTTTCCTTGACTTGAGGCTCAATCCGCACACTTCTGGCATCAGACGTATTCGGTGTTCTGCTTATGAAGCAAAATTCGAATCTCAAGCCAATTGAACAGTATTTTGAATATGTCTGTTCAATCGCTGGTGAAGGAGATGATTTTTTGACAAGCAAAGGCGGCGTACGTGTGACTGAAGATTTCGAAGAAATTGATCGGATTTTGGAAGAGCATGCCGATTTCGTTGATAGCTCTGGCGAAAAGCCCCTTAGTCTTATTGATGAGGCGCAGAGGTATTTGGGAGTGGTGTTTCCTCCATCATATGTTGAGTTTCTGATGCGCTGGGGGACGTTGGATTTTGGTCCAAATGAATATTATGGAGTGATTGATCAGGATTTCGACAACTCAGGAGTGCCTGATGCAGTTTGGTTTACCATGACAGAAAGAGTGGGACGGGGCTTCCCACCTCATTTGATCGTGGTTCGAAATATCGATGGGGATGAGTATCATTGCCTGGATACGACAAATTATGACGCAGATGGCGAGTGTCCCGTTGTTGTTTGGGATTGCCCATCACATGGTGTGTCAAGAAAAAAGGCCGACCGATTTTCTCAGTATTTGTTGCAGGATTTAAAAGACTTTATATAGCTAGCCGGGTTTATGTTGTGAGGTTTTTTAAAGACGAGCTGAAGTGTCGTTGTAGTATGGTTACTATTGGCGGAGAGCAGGGCGCTCTCCGCGTTTACTCATCAGCATTTTCATCAAAGATTCTGGTGTAATCTGCAAATTCCGTATCAGCCAGGTTCCCGCTTATCACCGACTTCGCAAGATCAAAATCAACAACGAAGTTGCAGACTTCCATCGTGCCGCTTCCGATGCTTCCGCCGTCACAGAAACCCAAGCCCGTCCAGCCTAGTAGCGAATTCATTCGCTTTTGGAGCCGATGACGTTTTTCAATGTCCTCTGCCGTACCCATATCATTCACTGCATACTCGATGAGTAATGTGAAATGGTCTTTCATGTCGATTGGGCGGAATCCTTGTGCAATAAGGTTGTCCACTTCCTTTTGAATTGACGCTTCCGCTTTCTTTATAAGAGATGACTTGACCGTTTTATCTGTACCAAGAGTGCCTAGTTCACCCCAGTGAACGGTATGCGAGCCATCGCCGCTATCCCATGTTTCCCAGTATTCTTTTTTGCTGTCGGTAAATTTGTAGAGTTTTAGCATCAATACCTCATGATTGCGTCGATGGTAAATTAGATATGCTGATTGATGTGTTGTATTGATAATGCGGAATCGTTTTGGCGTCAATGCCAACTTGAATCTCGCCCTAAGCCGCAATTATGCAACAGAGCCGCTATCGCTGAAAAACACAAACGCCCGATGTACCACATCGGGCGTTCTTGCTTGGGTAAATGCCGGCCTGTTTAACCGCTCTGAATCTCAACACTATTCAGGACCGGGCTCGGTACGGATTGGCTAGCCTTAAGGTGCCAAAGGTGCCGTGATGAGCCAGCTGACATCGGCAGCCCATGAAGTAGCCGAATCGAAATCGTTCGTGCCGCCGTCGGTGCTCACGTAAAGAATGTTGTTGTAATGGCGCAGATAGCGGGTCGGGTAGTTGTAGGAAGCGAACGACTTACCTTGCCCACTTTTGCCGGTTTCCGCGCAGAAGGTGGCGTCCTGCCGGAATTGCAGGCTTCCGTCCATGGGCTGCCGGTAAATATGGAAGTTGAAGTGGCGCATGAACTCGCCAGGATAGTCCCGTGATTCGAAGGAGTAGCAGGTCGAATCTGCAAGACCGGCACGCACGATCCAGGTGGCGTCTTGGCGGGCCGAAAGCGAGCTTGAGCTGGTGACCACTGCGGTATCTACCGTGCCACTTTGCGCCGTGCCGCCGCTTTGCTGGCTGATGGAACGGGTCGTGCAGCAGGTAGTGGTTGCTTTCAGCGAAATTGTTGAGTCTTGGCTCAGTGTGCCGGAGACGGAAGTCGGGCCACCGTATCCAACGCTCACGATATTGGCCTGAACGGCGTTATCGACGCTGTCGCTGGACACCCCTGTGGTCATCACGCCTTCGAAGAAAGACCCGATCGAACCGTTGCTGTTGTCGCCGCCAGTGCCGAGAACGATGGAGCCCTCCAGATGCATCGGGGTGTAGCCACCGGTGGGCAATGCACCCGAGTAGCTGGTCGCAAGCGTCCCACTCTGCGCATTACCGTGTTTAAGCGCGAAGCTGGTTTGGCCATCGTTTTTCAGCATTGCGGTCACGTAGGGTTCCGTGTCGCCCGTATAGGTTGAGTCTTGGCTCGGCCCTGCGCCAGACTGGAACAGCCCGTTTTCGAGGTCGGCTTGCACCCAGGGGCCGCTGCCGATGCAGGGGGAGAACCAGCATTCGCTACCGAAATTGATCGCATCCATGTGCCCGTTGCCGGTGTCCGTGATCGATGTTTCGGCGTTGCCATAGTCGAAGCAGCATGCGCCGTTGTAGTGGGTGCCGGAGGTGACCATATACATTGCCTCCGGGCTGCCGCTCGTTGCGACCCGCGTGGTGGCTACGTTGCGATAGCCCATGACGCCGGAGAACGATGCGCCATAGACCTTGACGCCGCCTGCGGTGATCGGCAGGGCATCCGCGGGAACGCCGTTGTCTGCGCCACCGTTACCGCCCTTGGGCTCAACGGTCAGGTGATTCAGGTTGGTCGTCTGGTCATAGATGACGCTGATGATGCACGTGGTGCCGGCACAGAATGCGTCCTGGGTGGCGGCATTGGCGTAGCCCCCTTTGGCGAGCAGACCAATGTCCTTCGTCTGACCGTCCGAAGCGCGCTTCACTTGGTACAGCGATCCGTTGTAGTTGGCGAACAGGGCCCGCGTCGTGCTATGTGCGGCGACGCAAGGCGTTCCTCCGCTTGCGTAGAGGTCACAGGGCAGGCTGGCGGCCATTGAGGCAGTCGGGCCGATCAACAAATAAGTAAATACGAAGACGGTCGCGGCCCATAGGCGGCGAAGTAATGACCCATGCTTCATTTCGAATTTCCCCTCTTTTGCAGCGTGACTAGTAAGACCGTATCGGCGCGATAGGCGTCGAATGGGCGCTCTCGAAACCAAGTTCACTCGTCGTACTCAAGAGACCAAGCTGCCCGGCAGAAACGCACCAATCAGGTGCGGTGCCGGACGGTGGAAGGTATTTGCAACCAGCCGACCCACTCAGCTTCCTTGCTCGAAAATGACGCAATCTGTTATGTCATTCGGGCTAAATCATGTTAGGAACAGGCCGAAATAACCGTCAAATCATTTTTTTTGGCCAGATTGATGCCGATTTTCATCTCAATCCTGCATTTTTGAGCCGCCCAGAATGGGTGCGCGTTGTATCGTGCAGTGCACCAAATCAGCATTTTTACGCACAATAAAAGCTCAAAATGTCAACGTAAGTCATTAATTAAAAAGAGATATGTTTGTAATTGGTGCGAGGATGACAAAGTACCATTGCCGTGACGAGGGGAATCGAATAAGGCGGGCGAGTGTGAGCTGGGGGAGGGTGAATGTCAGGCTGTGCGCCGGATATCCGCGCAAGGTTAGTCCATAAGAAAAGCTATTTTTGAAATCACTGCGAACGGTGTTTGGTAACGCGCCGATGAGGTCGGAGCTGCTTCGTTTCGGGTTGCAGGGCGAACGGGTGATTGCACAGCCCTGTAGACCGGGTCGTTTGACCCGTGCGGGCAATGTATGAATTGCACGCTGAATTTGCGGGTTACGCCTTGTGGCTAACCGGTGCTACAGGACCAAAAGGCCAGTGCCTTTTAAAGCACTGGCCCAATACGGATTGATTAAATCCGCCATTTGACTACTAACGCCGATCCGCAATCCGATTCGCGGGCGGCGTCACCCCAAGCCGTTGCACCGTCTCGTAGCGGGTTGTATCCAGCCCGAAATGCCATTCCTCCGATAGAAATACACCGACTCGCGCTAATGCATGCAGATCAGATTCCGGTTCGGCGATGCCGACGATTGCGCGGAACACACTCCCTAATTGGGCAATGCGATCCAGGCCGATATCGGCAATGTCGTTGAAATCGCTGACGGTCAGTTTGGGTGGGGTAGGGCAGCGATGAAGTTCAGCCATAACGACCGCCAATACGCGCATATCGCGTGCTGAGTGTGGCGGTGATTCGATCCGTGAGCGGCAACGTTTGCATCGCTGCATGGTGTCGCTCTGCCAGCCGACGGCCATCGCGTACCAATTGATAGCCAACGCTGCGCTGGTCGATCAGGGAAGTGAGGATGGTAAAAATCTGGTCCAGCTCGGCAAAACCGTCACGGGCTTGTGCGATGAGATGACCGGGGTCGGGCGGTGCGGGGGTTGAATGCTGAGAGTTGGGCATGAGTGCCTCCAAAGTGAGTTACAGCGCTCACCGACCCCAAGGCCAATCGGGGTGGCGGGCACTAGGCAAGGTTGGCCTACCGGCACTTTGGAACCGGCGCACCCGAGGGTGCCCTCACCTAGCCCCCGCCATTGCTGAAGGCGTGCCTAGGTGTTGCAGACAAAAAAACCGCTTCGCAGCGGTTGTCCGCCAAAGTAGCCAGGAGGCCAATCCCAGGTCGCGTAACCAAACGCGACCAGGCAAAAATACCCCAGCCACGCAGGGAGGGTCAAGAACGCTTGTTCTAGCCGGCTTTCGATTACAGCGAAAGGCTCGCTTGCAATTATTCATCCACCAAGGGAAGCGAATGAGTGATTTTGAAATAAAAAAACACCGCAGATTGGCCTGCGGTGTTTTTATTTGGTGACCTTGATGCCGGCACATTGGCCGATGCAATTCCGGTCAGCTTGACGGATTTATGATTTCCCGTTGGCCTTGTCAAATGCGGCCAGAAGTTCAGTAATGGCTTGTTTGCACGCAGCAGCATCGGGATTGCTGGCCCGCAATGCGGTCAGTGCCCGATCGATGGCTTTATCGACGACATGCCAATCCGCGGCTGCGCGGGGCTTCAAGCCCGCCTCGGCTTCATCCCAGCTTGTTTCGAGATCCTTGATTCGGGTCTTTGCGCCGGCAAGGTTTCCCTTATCAATCAATGCGGCCGTATCTTGGGTAATCTTTCGGAACGACGACAGATCACCCAGTTTCGACGGACTTGCTGCTTGCGCAGAGGCAATCAGGGAGAGGGATGGCACGAAATAACTCCCTGCGCCGAGCAGTGCAATGGCGACTACTGCTTTCAATACGCGTGCGGTTGTTTGTTTCTGTTTCGCTTGCATGAGTAATCTCCTGAATTAAATGGAATCAAACGGAATCGCAATCACTGAACTTGGGCGCGAGGGCGTTCCTTGGCCAAACTCACCGTGAGAACAAGGGATGCGATGATGACGAGGAATACAACGCTGGTGTGGACGGTACCCCAGCCGAGGCCGCCATATTCCTTGGATTGTGACAACAGATCGCCGAGCGATGCCCCCATTGGCCGCGTGAGGATGTAGGCGAGCCAGAAGGTCAGCACTGCGCTTGCGCCAAGCCGATACGCCAAGGCGATGGCGGCGATCAATGCCCAGAACACGACCACGCCAACCCTGAACCCGAGGCCAAGCGCTTCGGTCGCCAGATCGCCAGCGGCCGTGCCCAGCGCGAAGGTCAGCAGGATCGCGCCCCAGTAGAACAGCTCGCGCCGCCGGGTGACGATGGATTTGATCGACAGCGTGCGCTCGCGCCGATACCAAACCGCAAAGAGCGCCCCCAACAACAGGCTGAATACAGCAGTGCTGACGTAAAGGCTGACCCCCAGGCCATCGGTCAATGCATCGGTAATCTGTGTGCCGACCACGCTCAACAGCACGACCGTCAGCCAGTAGACCCAGGGCACATACCGATCTGAGCGAAGCTGCACCACCAGCGAGATCGCCAGGAGGGTCGCCATGATGAGGCCGGTTATTGCAGTGCCCAATCCGGCATGCACCGCGAGGTAATCCGCGCCCGTTTCACCGACGGTCGTCGACAGGATTTTGATCGTCCAGAAAGCGATCGAAATCTGCGGAACTTTGTTGAGCATGGTGCCGCTGTCGAGCGCGGTTTCGCCGGGGTCACGCAATGGCGTGGGGGTGTTGGACGTAGTAAGTGGCTGCATGGGTCAGTGTTCCCGATTCAAGGTTGAGTCATTGAGCGGAAGCTTAAAGCGGGACACTTAGATCACCCTTAGAGGGTGTTTACGATCTATTTCAGGCGGGGTTTTTCCCCTCGCCCATTGATGGGAGAGGGGTCGGGGGTGAGGGTCGTGCCAAGTGCGGCGACCTTTGCATACACCCTCACCCTAACCCTCTCCCGCTTGCGGGAGAGGGGACAAAACCTTCGATGACACAAGATGCAACACGGTTTGCTAATCCCAGCCTGTCCTCCCCTCGCCCATTTATGGGAGAGGGGTCGGGGGTGAGGGTCGTGCAACTTGCAGCGACCTTTGCATGAGGCCCTCCCACGATTACGGATTTGCTGGAAATCCATTCCCACGCAGCCCCAAGCCACCAGCAGTCGGTCTGTCAGCAACCCGAATTGACATTGTCATGTTCGACTGCTAAAAGCTGCTTACCAAAAAATTCACATCATTTGACGTGATTTTTACGTCTCAAGTGGTTTTGCCAAGGGAATTTGCAATTGTGGGGAGCGGGGGAAGCATGCAGCGGCGTGCCTGCGCGGCTGTATCGGGTGTCGGCGTGATTGCGGCGACATGCTGGCCTGGGGCCGGTGCATGCTGATGCGTTTGCAGGTGCTGGCTGCGGATGGCAGCAAGCAGACCATCACGCTTGATGTGCAGAGCGAGCACGAGGCGGTGCGCAAGGCGGTGAGCCTGGGCGTGCAGGTGGTGTCGCTGGAGCAAGCCGTTACCGCCGCGACCGAATCGGGCAGCAAGGCCCGTTTTCCGCTGTTGTTGTTCAGTCAGGAGCTGCTATCGCTGCTTGAGGCGGGCCTGAATCTGGCCGAGGCGATGGTTACGCTTACCAATAAAGAGCGCCGCCCGGCTGCGCGTACCGTGCTCACCGGCGTTCTCACACGCTTGCAGCATGGTGAGAACTTCTCTGATGTATTGGGCCGCTATCCCGAGCATTTCCCCGAGGTGTATGTCGCTACGATTCGCGCCGCCGAGCGCACCGGCAATCTGGCGGACGTACTGGCGCGTTATATCGCCTATCAATTGCAGTTCGATGCCATTCGCAAAAAGCTGATCGCCTCTGCGATCTACCCGGCCATGTTGATGGTGGTGGGCGGCTTTATCACCTTGTTCCTGCTGGGTTACGTGGTACCGCGTTTCAGCGCGGTGTACGACACGGCTGGGCGCAATGTGTCGTTCTTCTCCGGCCTGCTCTTGGGGCTGGGTAAATATATTCATGCGCACTGGATGGTGGCGTTGACGGTGCTGATCGTCACCATCGTTGGCGCGGTCGCGGTGATCGCGCATCCGGTATCCCGGCAGAAATTGATCGATCTGCTGCTCAGCCTGCCGATTCTGGCGGCCAAGACGGCGGAGTTCCGGCTGGCCCGGTTTTATCGCGCATCCAGTTTATTGCTGCAGGCGGGCATTCCCTTGCCCAAGGCATTGGGCATGGTGTCCGGCTTGTTGACGGAAGGGCAGCAGCGCCGCCTGGCTTTGGCAAAGCAACAGGTAGAGGAGGGCAGATCGCTCTCCGATGTGCTGGTGGCGCATCAATTGGCCGGGCCGATCGATGAATCGCTGATCAAGGTGGGCGAACGCGCCGGGCGGCTGGCGGAGATGCTGGAGCGCTGTGCGCGTTTTTACGATGAGGATTTCGGCCGCTGGATCGATTGGGCATCCCGCCTGCTGGAACCCATCATGATGATGTTGATTGGCCTGATCATCGGCGGGGTGGTGGTGTTGCTCTATATCCCGATTCTTGATCTGGCGGGCAGTTTGCAATGACGGTATTGACCAAGAGCCTGATCGAACAGGCGCGCCATTTCGCGATCGACCAGGCCCGCCCGCTGGTGGCGGTGCTGGAAGAACTCAGCGGCCTTGCGCCGGATGCCTTCGCTGCCGCATTGGCCGAGGTCTTCCACTATCCATTGATGACGATGGCGGACATGCAGGCGCTAGAGCCGACCTTCGAGCGCATGCCGTACACGGATTGCATGCAGCGCCACATCGCAGCCGGCACCGATGCGCAAGGCACGTGCTGCCTGGTGATTGCCGATCCGTTCGATCACGAGCTGGAAAACTGGGCCGCATCGCGCCTTGGCCGTGAGTTCGAAACCTTTCTGGCGCATCGCAGCGACATCACCGCGTATCTGGCGCAGCAAGAAGAGCGCATGCGGGCGATGCAG
Source organism: Andreprevotia chitinilytica DSM 18519 (assembly GCF_000711875.1). Classification (GTDB taxonomy): domain Bacteria; phylum Pseudomonadota; class Gammaproteobacteria; order Burkholderiales; family Chitinibacteraceae; genus Andreprevotia; species Andreprevotia chitinilytica. The sequence goes on along the minus strand of NZ_JONM01000012.1, from coordinate 13,370 downwards.
GATATGGGCGGGGCCGAGTCGGTCGAGTCGCTCGATCAAGCGCTGGACGACATCACGCTGGTGCGCATCAACGAAGACACCAGCCCGGTGGTCAAGCTGGTGAACTCGACGATCTACGATGCGCTCAAGCTACAGGCCAGCGATATCCACCTCGAATGCGATGCCGGCTGCCTGTATATCAAATACCGCATCGATGGCGTGATGGTGCAGGTGGGGCAAGTGAGCGGTCAGGATATGGCCGAGCAGGTGGTGTCCCGCGTGAAGGTGATGGCCGAGCTGGATATCGCCGAGCGCCGCGTGCCGCAGGATGGCCGCTTCAAGGTGCGCGTGAAGGGCCGCGAGATCGATTTCCGCGTCTCGGTCATGCCCAACATCTTTGGTGAAGACGCCGTGCTGCGTCTGCTGGATCGCCAGTCGCTCACCGAAGCAGCGCAAACGCTCAGCCTCGATACGCTGGGGCTGGATGCGCACACCAAAACTACGCTGCGGCGGCTCTCCGCCAAACCCAACGGCATGTTGCTGGTCACCGGCCCGACCGGTAGCGGCAAGACCACCACGCTGTATGCCGCGATCACCGAGATCCACACCGGCCGCGACAAGATCATCACCATCGAAGACCCGGTGGAATACCGCTTGCCGCGCGTGCTGCAAATTCCGGTCAACGAAAAGAAGGGCCTCACCTTCGCCAAGGGCCTGCGCTCGATCCTGCGACATGATCCGGACAAGATCATGGTCGGCGAAATTCGCGATGAAGAAACCGCACAGATCGCCGTGCAAGCCGCGCTCACCGGCCACTTGGTGCTGACTACCGTCCACGCCAACAACGTGTTCGACGTGCTGGGCCGCTTCATGCACATGGGCGTCGATCCCTACAGCTTTGCTGCCGCGCTCAACGGCATCGTGGCGCAACGTTTGCTGCGGCTGAACTGCCCGCAATGCACCGTCGATCACCAGGCCGAGCCGGAAATGCTGCAGGAGTTCGATCTGCACACGCTGGATCTGGCCTCGTGGCGGTTCCGCAGCGGGCGTGGCTGCGGCCATTGCCGCGGCACCGGTTACAAAGGCCGCCGTGCGGTGCTGGAAGTGATGACAATGAACGACGAATTGCGCGAAATGATCATCACCAAGGCCCCGGTCGGCCGCATGAAAGAAGAAGCGACGCGGATGGGCATGCGCTCGCTACGCCAGCATGCGCTCGATTGGGTGGCGCGTGGCGAGACGACCTTGCAGGAGGTTTCCCGTGTCGTTGGCTGAGCGTGTGCTTTATATCGGCGCTACCACGCTGGAATGGGTCGTCGCCGAAAAAGGCCAGGTGTTTCCGCAGGTGCATCAGCTATCGCTGCCTGATCTGGATCACCACACGCAAGAATGGCTGGCCGCGCTCAAGGCCGGGTTGCAGGGCGAGTTGTCGCAAACCGGCCCCAAGCGCGTGCGGATCGTGCTGGGCGGTGCGCTGGTGGCGTCGCTCACCTTGCCGTGGAGCCGCATGCTGCTCGATCAGGCCAAGGCCGCCGGTCTGTGCCGTTTGCGTTATGCCGCGCAGCGAGATGACGTCGCCGCCGCTGCGATCCAATGGGTGCAGGAAGCAGACGTTTTTGGCCGCAACCGGCTCGCCCTGGGTATCGATACCGCCTTACTCGCCGTGTTGCAGCAAGCCGCCACGCAAGCCGGGTGCGAACTGGTGTCGATCCAGTCTGCCGCCGTCACGGCATGGCAGGCATTGAGCCAGCAACACCGGGCCGGTTTTGCCTTGGTGGAAAACGACAGCTTTACCTTGCTGCGGGCCGACCAGCATGGCGCGTTGACCGTGGTTGGCGTGCGGCGTTGGCAGGGTGATTGGTCGGCACCGCTGGCCTTGCTGTGGCGACGTACGTTGCTGCGCGACGCGACCGCTGCCGCGACAGAGGACAAACTCCATGTGCTGCACGTTGGCGAGACTGGCGAGTTGGGGCCGGATAGCGGCATCGAACTGGTCGCACTCCCGGCCCAAGGCAACGCACCGCGCTCGCTGGCCGCGCAGTTCGCCGCGTGGCCGCTCACCGCTTCGCTGAATTTCGCCCCGGCGCGCTCGGTACGCCGACATGGCACCGGTGCCGTTGCACTCGCGCTGGGTTGTGCAGTACTGGCCGCATCCGTGTGGTGGCTGTGGTCCGCCTCAAATCAACTGGCCGCGACGCAAGCACTGCAGTCGGTACGTTCCTCGGCCCCACGGCCGGTCAAAACTGCCGCCATGTCCGAGCCGGAAGCACGCGCACTGACGGCGCAGGTGCGGGCGGTCAACCAGCTGGTCGATCAATTGAACTGGCCGCTGGATCAATTGATGCACACCGTCGAGCCGCCCGCTGGCACCAAGGTGGCCTTGCTGGGCATCGAGCTGGCCGGGCAGAACGAGCGGGTGAAACTGCTGGCTGCCGCGCAATCCCTGCCGGAAATGACCAAGTATCTGGCCTACCTCGCCAAGCAGAATCAGCTGTCCGGCGTGTATTTGCTGCAGCACGATGTCACCACCGACAACCCGTCCGCGCCGATTCGCTTCTCGCTGGAGGCGGAATGGCACAGCTGATGCATTACCTGGAAACCTGGCTGGAGTGGCCGCTGCGGCGGGCGCTGGAGCGTGCCGGCGTGTTGACGATCGGCGGGGTGATTGCATTGGCGATTGCGCTCGGCTTCACCGTATCCGCCTACCAGCTGCACCGGGAGCAAGTCGCCTTGCTCAAGACCATCCCCAAGCGGCAACGCGCCACCGTGCCGGAGCCCGAGGTGCCGCAAGATGCGCTCACCGCCAGATCCTTGACTGCGTTTTATGGCGGCCTGCCCACCCAGCGCGGCTTGCCGGCGTTGGTGGGAGCCTTGTTGCAGCAGGCGGAAAGCGAAGGGCTGACGCCGGCATCCGGCCAGTACAACGTGCAGCGCGATCCGCGCGCCAAGGTGCTGCGCTATCGCATCCAGCTGCCGCTGAAGGGTGATTACCAGAAGGTGCAAGGTTTCCTGCTCAAGTCGCTACGCGCTCAACCGGCGCTGGCGCTGGAAACCGTGGCGTTCTCGCGCAAGAAGATCGATGCGCGTGAAGTGGAAGCCAAGATCAGTTTCGTCGTATTCCTGCGCGATCAAGACCCCACCCATGAGGCTGCCCCTGATGCGGCGCATGAAGCAGCGGGGGCCCTGTGAGCAAGCCCATGAATCCGCAAAAACGGCGTCAGCTCATTTTGGGCATCGCCCTGAGCGTGACGCTGGCCCTGGTGTTCTGGGTGAGCCGCGATCAGGCCGAGGCCGTGGTGCAGCCTGCGCCGCGCCATCCATCGGGTGTCTATAAGAGCAGCCAGATCAAGGTCGCCTCCAGCGCATCAGCGGTAGAGAAACTGCATGCCTTGAGCCGACGCGGCTCCGGGGTGATGGCCGATGCCTTGGCCCCGGCCAACTGGCTGGCTACGCCCGTACCGGCGCAAAGTGCCAGTGCGGCCGCCATGCTGCCCCCGCAAGCGCCGGCACTGCCGTTTCAGGTGCTGGGCAAATATATCGAAGACGGCAAACTGGCTGTTTTCCTGCAGTACGGCGAGCGCAATATCGTCGCCCGTGCCGGAGACACCATCGACGACTATCGCGTGGATCAGATCGGTGGCGGCCTGATGGCCTTTACCTATCTGCCACTGAATGAAAAACAAACGCTGGTCATTGGAGAAGTGAATTGAGTTATCTGCTCGGGTGGCCGCGGCTGAAGAAATGCCTATTGCTGGCTGCGGCGCTGTCCATTCTGACCGGCTGCGCAGGCCAGCAGGCGTATGAGAATGCCAACAAGCTGTTCGATGCCGGCAAGAATCAGGAAGGCTTTGAATTACTGAAGCAAGCCGCCAAGGAAGCGCCGGGCAATGTGGAATATCGCATGGCGCTGGTGACCAAGCGTGCCACCATCATCGAAAACGACCTCAAGGGCGCTGATGCGGCAAGGCGGCGCGGCGATCTGCAAACGGCGGAGAACCTGTATCGCGAAATCCAGCTGATCGAGCCGCGCAACGATATGGCCGCACAGGGTTTGGACGCGGTGGCGATGGAAAAACGCCATCGGGCCTTGCTGGCCGATGTCGAGGCGATCCTGAATAAACGTGATCCGGCGCAACAGCAGGAAGCACGCGAGAAACTGCGCATCGTGCTGTCGGAAAACCCCGGCCAGAAAGAAGCATTGGCATTGAAAGCCCGCGCTGATGCCACGGTTGAAAAGAGCATCACGCCGGAGCTGCAATTGGCGGCGGCCTATAGCAAGCCGATTACGCTGGAATTTCGCGATGCGCCGTTCAAATCCGTTTTCGAGGTGATTTCCAAGGTATCGGGCTTGAATTTCTTTTTCGATAAAGAAATCCGCCCCGACCTGAAAGTGACGGTACTGGCGAAAAACACCTCCATTGAAGATGCCGTGCGCCTGATGTTGGCGACCAATCAGCTGGAACAGAAAATCCTGAGTGAGAACGCCATTCTCATTTATCCCAGCACGCCGCAGAAGATCAAAGACTATCAAACGCTGTCCGTGCGCTCGTTTTTCGTTGGCAATGCCGATATCAAATCGGTAGCCAATACCTTGAAAACGATCCTGAAAACCAAGGACATGGTGATCGACGAGCGCCTGAACATCATCATCATGCGCGATACGCCCGATGTCTTGCGCATGGCGGAACGCATCATCAGCCTGCAGGATTTGCCCGATCCGGAAGTGATGCTGGAAGTGGAAGTGCTGGAAATCCAGCGCGCCAAGACGATGCAGCTCGGCATTACCTGGCCGGATCAAGTCGCCTTGGCACCGGTGGCCTCGAACGGCACCACGCTGACGGTGAGCGATCTGGCGCATCTTCATGTCGGCACCATGTCGGTCAAGGTCGATCCGGTCACGCTCAATGCGCATAAAGACGATCAGGATGCCAATTTGCTGGCGAATCCGCGCATTCGCGTCCGCAACAAGGAAAAAGCCAAGATCATGATCGGCGACCGCGTGCCGGTGGTGACCACCACCTCGACCGCGACCGGGTTTGTGTCCGAATCGGTGACGTATGCGGATGTCGGCCTGAAGTTGGAGGTCGAGCCCAACGTCTATCTGGATTCCGATGTGGCGATCAAGATCAACCTTGAGGTGTCGACGATCGCCAAGGAAGTCCAGACCAAGAGCGGGTCGCTGGTGTATCAGATCGGCACCCGCAATGCCACGACCGTGCTGCGTTTGCGTGATGGCGAAACCCAGGTCTTGGCGGGCCTGATCAACGATCAGGAACATTCGAGCGGCGTACGGATTCCGGGGCTGGGTGACTTCCCGGTGCTGGGTCGCTTGTTCGGCAGCCAGAAGGACGACCATTCGCGCAGCGAAATCGTGCTGGCGATCACGCCACGCGTGATACGCGGCGTACGCCGGCCTGATCTGGATGCCGCTGAATTCGAATCCGGCACCGAGACATCGCTGGGCGCGAAGCCGCTGCTGCTGAAGACCATCACGCCGGACAAGAAAATCAAAACGCGTGAAACGGATGATGCCGCCAACGCCGGCGCGAAAAACGCTGTGCCCACCACCAAGGAGCCGGCCGCCACAGCAGCCAAGGAATCCGCAGCCAAAGCCGGTGACGCGCCCAAGGCGGCGGCCGCCAGTGCTCCCGCAGTCAACGACAACCCGCCGGCCCTGTCGTGGAACGGCCCGGCACAGGTCAAGGAAGGCGAGCCCTTCACGCTGGACATCAAGCTCGATAGCGGGCGACAAGTGCAGGGCATGCCGATGTTGCTGAGCTTCGATCCCAACGTGCTGCAGGTGGTCGCGGTGCGGGAAGGCGACTACCTCAAGCAGCAAGGCGGGGTGACTACCTTCAACCAGCGGCTCGATCCACAGCAGGGCAAGATTTTTGTCTCGGGCGCACGGCGTTCCGCCAAGGGGCAGGCGGAGGGCGTAGCGGGTAGCGGCACGGTGGTCAGCGTGGTGTTCAAGCCGGTGACGGCATCGGCCGACAGCAGCGTGGAATTGATCTCGGCCAGCTTCGAGCCGGACGACACCGGCAATACACCGATGCCGGCCGGTTTTAGCTTTAGGGTCGGATCGTAGTCGCGATGCGCAAGCAGCAGGCATTCACCTTCATCGAGCTGATGGTCACACTGGCCATCATCGCCGTGCTGGCCCTGATTGCCGTGCCGCTGGCGCAACGCTCGTCGCAGCGCATCAAGGAGCAAGACCTGCGTATCGCGCTGCGTGAAATCCGGGGTGGCATCGATGCCTACAAACGCGCGGCGGATCAAGGGCGCATCACGCTCAAGCCGGGGGAATCCGGCTACCCGCCGTCCTTGGCGGTGCTGGTCGATGGCATCGAGGACATCCACAGCCCGACGCACAAGAAGATGTATTTCCTGCGCAAACTGCCGGCCGATCCCTTCTTCCCGGATGTCTCGGCCGAACCGGAGAGCACGTGGGCCAAACGCAGTTATGCATCGCCCGCCAATGAGCCGCAAGAAGGCGACGACGTCTTCGATGTGTATTCCATGTCCACGCAAACCGGTTCCAATGGAATCAGCTACAAGGATTGGTAAATCGTGCTGACGTCCCCCCAATCCCGGATGAAATGGTGCGGTTTTTCCTTGATCGAGCTGATGGTGGTGCTGGTGATCGTCGGCCTGCTACTCTCGATTGCCGTGCCGCGCTATTTCAGCGCGCTGGATCGCTCCAAGGATACGGCGCTGCGCGAGGATTTACGGGTGATGCGCTCGGTATTGAGCAAGTTTTATTCGGATCGCGGCCAATATCCGCAAAGCCTGCAGGAATTGATCGATACCAAATACCTGAAAGACATCCCCATCGACCCGATCACCGAAACGGCCGATAGCTGGGTCACGGTTGCCAGCAAGGAAGAAGGGGTGGAAGGCATCGCCGATATCAAGAGCGGCGCGACCGGCAATACGGTTGATGGTGTGCCGTATGAGTCGCTTTAGCTGCTTGCCCAAGTTCTTTCGAGCCCATTGTAAATTGGGCAGATGTGGGCAAAGCGGCTTCACCTACATCGCCTTGCTGTTCGTCATCGCACTGATTTGCCTCGGATTGACGCTGGCCGTCGAAATGGATCGCACCGTCGGCCAGCGCGATAAAGAGCGTGAATTGCTGTTCGTCGGCGAGCAATTCCAGCAGGCGATCCAGCGCTATTACGAATCCGTCGCCCAAGCTGGCCGGCGGGAATATCCCGAATCGCTTGATGCCTTATTGAAAGACCCGCGATTGGCCGCATCGCACCGCTATCTGCGCAAGGTTTACGTTGATCCCATGACCAATAAACCGGAGTGGGGCTTGGTGACCTTGAACGGGCGGATTGTCGGCGTTTATTCCAAATCGCCCGTCGTCCCGATCAAGCAAGATAACTTCGATGTGCCAGAGGCGGCCTTTCAGGGCGCAAGCGCTTATCGCGATTGGCTATTCACCTATCCGTACGATCTGATCCAGAAAGGCGGCTTTACCAAGGTCGTGGCGGACGACAGCATTGTTTTGACTGGCGGGACGGGCGTGCCCGCAACGGGCAATGCATCGGCCCCGGCTGCCGTTATTCCCGCCGCGTCCAAGTAATCAACGCGCTTCCAGCAACTGCCACAATCGCGCCACAACGCGCTCACTGGTTCTAGGTGGGTGATTGGCATATTTGCGGCGCAGCTGATCCAGATTCTGGCGCAATACCGGGTTGGCGATGGTCGCTTGCAAGGCTGCGCCATATTGCGCGCTCGCTTTCGGGTCGAGCACGATCGCCAGCTTTTGCTCCGCCAATCGGCGCGAGATGGCAAATTGCTCCATCTGCGATGGCAGCAGCAATTGTGCTTTGCCCTGCATCAGCGCCGGGCCGACCAGCCCGGTGCCGCCGTGGCTGATGACCACATCCGCTTTGGGCAATTCAATATTGAAATCGACCGGTTGCGTGTGCACATGCACGTTGGCGGCCACTTGCCCCTGCATGCCGACCGGTGCATCCGGCACTGCCAGATGGCTTTCCGCTTTGAGTGTTGCCAGCGCCGCCGCCAGCGCTGGCAGATCAAAATGCTTGGCCCGTAAATAGCCGGCAATTCTTGTTTCCTTGCTCGCGCTGCGCCAATTCAAGGCAACGCCATTGCTACCGCTGGGCAATTCCAGCGGCCCCCAGTATTCATGCATGTCGCGGGGGTGATAGATATCCAGCTCTTGGAGCGAAATCAGCGCCTGAAAATCAACGCGCAAAACGTCCTGCACCGTGTCGGCCGCATCGGCAAAACCGGCCTGCTGAATGTGACGGATCAGCTTGGTTTCAAGATCCAGCAAGGCGCTGGCCGGTGAGGGTGACCAGAAGCGGATGCTGGGCAGGGGCGTGGCAAGCGCTGGCAGGGCGTGGCTATTGCCGATGGCGCAGGTCAGCCACGGTTTGCCAGTGCGGGCGGCACATTGCGCAAAGGGTGAGAAATCAAAAATGATGGCATCCGGCGCAATTGAATCCAGCAGCTTGCGCCACGCCTGAAGCGCCTGGCGCACGTACGTTGCATCGCGAAAACCGATATTCCACAGGATCGACGCAAAATTATCCGGTGTGGTCGGTTTGCCGGATTTGGGCGGGGGCAATGCAATCAATGGCGATTGCAGGTAGTCGATGCCGGCAATGCGAAAATGCGCCGGTACGGCATCTGGATTCGGCACGATGCAGATGACTTCGGCCCCCAATGCCAGCGCTGCTTTACCCATGTTGTAGAGCGTTGCGTAATGACCGAAATTGCCGCCTTGTTCCCAAATGATGGTGATTTTTTTCTTCATGCGGGTGGCGTGGCGGTCATTGGGTTGGCGGAGATCATTGCGCGGATTTTACGCGATGACCATCAATCCCGCCGTAATCCACGTCCGTAACCACGCCTGCATTGGCGGCTGAGTTTCCGGCCCGATGATTTTGATCGCTTCCGCCAAAGCATCATCCAATGTCTGCTCCGGCCGCAATTGCGCCAGTCGATCCAGCAGCACATATTGCGCCGGCAATAGATTGAAGATGCCGATGCGGTAGTGGCTTCTGACCAGCGCCACGTCACTCTCGCTTGGCAGCGGGAAATCAGGATCGGCCTCATCGGCCACTTGCTGGTAATACGCGCTGACCGGGAAGCGATAGCGGCGCAGTCGAATGCACGGCTGCAGTCGCAGCGACGGGTTGCCGGCATCTTGCAAAGTGGCATAGCCGCGCTCTTCCGCGCCCGGCGCATCGAACAGCGTGTAGAGCGTCCACTCGAAGTCGGCCAGTTCGATCATGAAATCGATCCAGACTTCTTTTTCGGCTTGAGCGGCATCGGGGCGATTGCGTTTCAGCCATGCGGTGAAGCCATCACCCAGTTTGGCTAAGGTCGGGCTGCTCGATGGGATTTCGCGCAGGTATTCGCTGGCAAAGTCGCGGAATAGCTCCGGCCCCAAGGCATGATTCAGCGCCTTGAATTGGCCCTGCATGCATTGCAACAGCCGGGATAGATAGGCGCGTTGGTAGATGGCAAGGTGTTGCGCGGCATTCAGATTCGGGGTGGCGGCGATGTATTGGTCGACCTCGGTTGCATGGGGGCCGAGATCGCTGGCCAGCAAGACGTCCTGCATGAAGCGCTGCACTTGCGCCAGCTTGTTCTCAAGTTGGCCATCAAACGTGGGCGGCATTTTGCGGCTCCATGTCGTTGGCGGCCGTCTGGCGTGCTTCACCCATCAGCGGTGCGATCAGGAAGTCGACGGGGGTCGAAATCGCTTCTGCTTCAGGTCTGATCGGTGATGTATCCAACGCAGGCATCGTGCCCCGAATGTAGTGCGCGGCCTTGTGCAGCTCCGTCAGGCACGTATCGAACGAGGGAATGTTGCCGTCCCACTCCAGCAGGATCGCCGGGTGATCGCAGAGTGCCCAGGCTTGGTGGAAAAGATCCCACACCGGGGCGGCCACCGGGCGGTCGTGCGTATCGATGATGTGCGTGCCGCAATGCTGATGCCCGGCCAGATGCAGCTGAACAATGGCCTGATGCGGCAAGGCTTGCAGGTATTGCACCGGATCGAGGCCGGCGTTGAAGCAGCTGACGTAGCAATTGTTCACGTCGAACAGCAGCTGGCAGCCGGTCTGCGCCACCAGCTCGGCGAGGAAGGCTGGCTCTGACCAGCTCGACATCGTGTAGCTCAGATAGCTGCTGGGGTTTTCCAGCACCAGCGGCCGCTCCAGCACGTCTTGCACCGTGCGGATGCGGCTGGCGACGTGCTGCAGCGTTTCGTCGGTGAGTGGCAGCGGCAGCAGGTCGTGCGTGTTCTTGCCGAGGATGCCGGTCCAGCACAGGTGGTCGCTGACCCACATCGGCTGTACCTCGGCCGCCAATGCCTTCAGCGCCCGCAAGTAGTCGAAATCCAGCGAGTCGGTGCTGCCGATCGACATCGAGACCCCGTGCATGACCAAGGGATAGCGCTCGGCGATCTGGCGCAGCACGTGGCGCGGCCGGCCTTGGGAAAACATGAAGTTTTCCGAGATGACCTCGAACCAATCCACCTGCGGCCAATGGGTCAGGATGTGATCGACATGGGTGTGGCGAAACCCCAAGCCAAGCTGGGGGGAGGGGGGCGATTGCTGCATTCAGTGCTTGGGGCCTGTTCGAAGTCTTTTTCGGCTATGGCTTAGGTTTCCATTCCCCCCTTTTTGAAGGGGGGTAGGGGGGATTTCTGCGACAGTTCAACATCCTCCGGCGTTGAAACCCTCTGGCTGAGCGAATCTCTTCGTGCAAATCTTTGATTCGTTCAGGCATAGGGGAATGAGGGAGATTTCGACGTCATCACACATTGTGATGCCGCAGAAATCCCCCCTAGCCCCCCTTCAAAAAGGAGGGGACGCATGGCGCCTCAGTGAAGCTTTTCAAATGCAACTACCACCACCACTCATGCCGCTAGCGCCGCACGCCGTGTAATCCGGATCGACATTGGCTTTCAGCCATGCGGTGGTCGGGCCAACGGCGGATGGCGAGGGCAGTACCTGGCGCTTGGCTTCCTTCATGCGTTGCTCGAACCGCTCCCGTGCGCGCAGCCACACGCTCTTGCCCTGGTTCGGGCCATCGGTGGAGAAGCGCTCGGCGTTGATCGGCACGGCGCACGAGCCGAGCCACGAGCAAGGATTCTCGCCGGGGTGGTTTTGTTCTTCGCCCGTGCCGTACAAGCCGCAGCCGCCCTGGCCCCGGCAATTGTTCAAGGTGTGGCAGGAGTGCGCGGCGGCGGTGGCGCAGCTGCCGCTGCCGGCACAGCCATTGGTGCCGAGTCGGTCATGGCCCTTGCAGGCGTTCAGGCCCATGCAGGCATGCAGTTCCATCGGGGGATGCTTCGCGGGTGCAGTCATGGTTTTTTCTCTCGCAATCTCGCAATCAAGGGGTCGGGATGAGGTGTTCGCGTCCGATCAGGCTGTCCGGTCAGAAACGCACGATGCCATCCGGCCCGATATTCACATCCGGCAGGTCTTGAATCCGGCCGAGGATATTGCTGTCCAGCCCCAAGCTGGCGGGCACGGCCATGCAGAGGTTGATCAACTCCTGCTTGGCGGTCGCCAGACTGGTGAAGCTGTAGTTCTCGAACGTCGGTGCCAGCACGTTGCCGGCCGGGTTGTTCAAGGACAGATAGCGCATGCCGCCGAGAATCTTGTCGAGGATGAAGATCATGCCCTTGTGCATGCCGATGTAGAAAATCGACTCCTGCACATCGCCCTTGTGCCGGTAGGCGGTCTCAGTCAGCAGGAACAGATAGGAGTAGACCGCGTTCGCCAGATCCACCAGCGGCAGGAATTGCGCCGGGTAGCTGGCCCGTGTCGGGTTGACCGGGAAGGGCATGACGATGTCGGCCAGATCCTTGGCGCTGAAGTCGGCGATTTCCTGGCGCAGCTGGTCGTACTTGTACCAGTGCGAAACCTCGTTGTGCTCCGGGTCGTCGCGCTTGTGGGTCGGGTCGGTGGTATAGCCTTCGCCCTCCAGCATGATGGAGTGGATGGCCCGGTGCGCATCGGCCTTGCTGCGGATGCGGATCAGGTGGCCGCTGTCGCGGTTGTTCGGGTACTGCGCCTGGCTTGCGCCGCGCTTGACCGGATCGAACGGGTTTTCCGGCTGCTTGAGGTAGTAGCCGTCCTTTGGGTAGACCGTGTCGACGTTGTTGGGCGAGTAGTAACCGCGATGCGCTGCCACCTGTTCCTCGGCGTGGCCGAAGTCTTCATCGCTGGTTTCGTCGATCAATTCGAGGATGTAGCGGTAGAACTGGCCGATCGAGGTCCAGTTATCGCGCTGCGGCGGCGCGCCGGCGGCTTCGGGTATTTCGATGATCTTGAACTGGTCCAGCTGGTGCGCGGATAGCGGCTCCAGCCCGACGCTGAAGCCGGCCTTGTGGTGCGGCAGATTGGTCGGATACGCGCCCGGCGAGCGGCAGTACAGCTTGGGCTCCCCACCCAGCGCCCGCAAGATATTGCAGCTGAGCGACATGTGCAGCATCTCTTCCACCGCCACGCTCATCAGGATGCCGCCGGCCTTGTTGGCAAAGGTCGCCAGCGCCTGGCCATTGGGCAGATTGTCGGTGTTCTGCGGCTGACGCTGGATCGAGTAATAGGTGTAGAGGTAGATCGGGATGGTGGACAGCTCGATTTCGATGGCTGTCTGCAGGTGGGTGTACAAGGCCTTGCGAAGCTCTGGACTCATCATGTGTGCATTGTTCCGGCGAGGAGTAATCAACGGGCTGATCGGAGAAAACGGCTGATCCCACAGGCCGGATGTGCCGTCATGACATAAGCATGGAATCCGGGCCCCGCTGAATACTAGTCAACGAAAATCACGAATGCACCCTGCGTTGGTCAAGCACTTGTCGAGACAGGTATTTGGTGGTTTTTCCGTTACTTTGCGGGCGAGGGCGGCCCCTTATCGATCTACCCGGCACATCCAATTGGAGGGGCGGTGGCTTATGCGAATAAAATCGCGTGATCGCCATGAGATGCCGCGCCTCTGCAGCTTCTCGCTTCACCGATGCATAAGGTTTCAGATGACGAATACCCCTCCGGCCATGCCTTCCGATTCGGACAGTCTCGACCCACAGGATTGGCAGGACCTGCGCGCGTTAGGGCATCAAATGCTCGACGACATGTTTGATTTCATGGCCGGTCTGCGGGATCGGCCGGTGTGGCAGCCGATGCCGGCCGAACTGCGTGCCGAACTCAAAACGCCGCTGCCGCATGCAGCCGGCAGCCTTGCGGATACCTATGGTGATTTCCAGCGGCTGGTGCAGCCCTATATCGCCGGCAATATCCACCCGCGCTTCATGGGCTGGGTGCAGGGTGGCGGCAACCCGGTGGGCGTGCTGGCGGAGATGCTCGCGGCCACGCTCAATGCCAATCTGGGCGGGC
>NZ_JONM01000011.1 GCF_000711875.1 Andreprevotia chitinilytica DSM 18519 | reverse complement strand
CATCGGCCCGACCAAGGATGGCAGCGCCACCGTCACCCAAACCGCCGCCGCCACGGCCCCCAGCATCACCTACCTGAAACACAACGCCGCCGACGACCTGCTCGCCAGCATCGGCCCGGCCAGCTTGGTGGCCAACCTGCCCAGCAACCTGCTGCCCCAAACGGGCATGCAGTTCTACGCCGACCCGTACCTCGAACAGCAACTCCTCACCCAGGCGGCGCTGAAGCAAACCGGGCAGGCGTGGTTCATCAACGGTCTGGCGCAAGACGACAAAACCAAGATGAGCCTGGCGGATGAACAAAAAGCCATCCTGTACCAGAACGCCATCGCCTGGGCCGACAAGAACCAGGTGACACTCGGCACCGCCCTGACCGACCAGCAAATCGCCGCGCTCGACGCCCCGATGCTCTGGTACGTGCAACAAGCCGTACCCGACCCAAGCTGCGCCGGCCTGCCCACCTGCGGCACCGTCAGCGTCCTGATGCCGCAGGTCTACCTGCCCACGGCCAGCCAAAGCCAGCTCGCCAAACAAGAGGGCGGCCTGATCCAGGGCCAGACCGTCACGCTGGACGTGAGCAATACCCTCACCAACACCGGCAGCATCATCGCCAACCAGCTCGACCTGAAAGCCAAGGAGCTGGTCAACGAAGCCAGAAGCGTGGATATCGGCTACGCCACCAACAAGGTGGAAGGTGGCTGGATCAATGTCTACGGCACGCAGGTGCAGCCGGGTGGCCTCATCTCCGCTACCAATCTGAATATCGATGCGAGCACCGTTCACAGCATCGGTGGGCAGTTCCAGGTTCTGAATGCGGACGGCAACGTCGACGAAGCCAAGAGCGCGCAACTGATTGCCGATCTGGGCAAGAAGCTGGGGGTGAACTACACCAGCCAGACGGTGGCGGATGACATCCACCAGGACTTCATGAAGGACACGAGTGGTCCGGGTGAGGTCGGGATGGTGGTTGCGGTCATCGCCGCCATTGCGATTGCCTGCTTCGCCGGCCCCGCGATCCTCGGTGCCGTCAACGGCATGATGGGCGCCAGCGCCGCCACCGTTGCCGCAGCCAATGCTGCAGGTGGTGCACTCGTCGCCAGCGCCGTTGCAGCGCCAAGCCTTGCCGCCACAGCCGTTGCGGCCGGCCTGACCGCCATGACCAGCGCCGCAGCCAGCCAATTGATCACCACCGGCAAACTGGACGGCGGCGAACTGCTCAAGGCCGGCGCAGTCGGTGCGCTGACTGCCGGCATCACGACCGGCCTTGCCAACTCCGGCGCACTCGCCAGCACCGGCACGTGGAGCGGTCAGGTTGTCAACGCAGCCGAACGCGCCGTGATCAACACCACCGTACAAACGGCGGTGTATGGCGGCAGCTTCAAGACAGCGCTGATCGATAACCTCGCCGGGACTGAGAGTGCGGTTGGGGCGAACTTCATCGGCAGCGCGTTTGCGCAGACTGACTTCAACCAGCTGAACCAGAACACGCCGAACCCACTGCAAGTCTTGGCACATGCCGCCTTGGGTTGTGCAACGGCAGCTGTGAAGGGGGGAGATTGCAGCTCGGGTGCGATTGGTGGCGCAGTCGCCGCGACAGCCGCACCGCTGGTGGATCAATACATCACCACTGGAAATTCAACGCTCAACAACTTCCTGACCGAAAGCACCGCGTTGGCTGCAACCGGGCTGGTGGCAGGGGCAACGGGCAAGGATGTCAGCACCGCGTTGACGGCTGCGCAGAACACTGACGAAAACAACCGGCAGCTGCACGACCAAGAAAAAGAATGGCTGAAAACCAAGCAATCCCTGCTGCTTGCGCAAGGCGATGATGGCCTCCGCCAGATTCAGCTCGAAGTTGCTGCAAGCGACAAAGTGAATTACGTGCCAAGTCGGGATGGCCCGTCGAACGTGACCCAAATGGCAGAGACGTTGGGCATGACTTATGCCGAGCTCTCCGCATATGCCAAATCGCAACCGGGCTATGACGAAGCCGTTAAGCAGGTGAATGCGGCAACAACGCCTGCATATATGACGACCTGCGAATCGGGCTGCCTAGTCAAGAAGGTGGATGCGCAACCGGTGTTCAGCTATACACCGCAGGATGAAGCCGCCGACTCGCATCGGATGGTTGAGCAGTCGCAAATCGACAGTCTGGTTGCGCAAGGCTGGAGTAGGGATTGGGCGACCTCTGTCGTCAAGTCGAACTCCACGGTAGGTATCGTGATGGGCAGTATTGCCGGCACGAAGGCCATTGATACCGCGAGGCCGATTGATGAGCCGACGTTACCAAATGGATATAACGGTAAGGTGGTGGCGGACACGCCCGTTGTCGTGAAGCCGGTCGAGGAAGTGGCTCCTCCGTGGACTGGTTCTGGACCTGCTAAAGGTGTACTCGGAGTTAATCCTGATACAGCGTCTGTGGCAGCGTTAAAAAATTACTCACCAAAACAAGGGATGATTGAATACGTGTTTGATCCTAGTACCTCTACATTTGTTGTGGGGCGTCCTGATCCATTCTTGTCTGGGTACTCCCCTCACGAGAATCTATCAGTAACAATAGGCGGCGATCCCAATACGGTTGTTGGTGGTATGTTCAAACGGAGCATATCTGGTGAGATTTTAACTAACGAATTTAGTGGCCATTATTGGAAAAACTGGACGCCGGCAGTACGTCAACAGTTCCAGCAATTTATGCAGAGCAAAGATTTGCCGGTGATTCATACGGAGGGCATGTAAATGAGCAAATCTCAGCATGTTGTCTTTTCTGGGGGGGCAGTTGAAATAGGCTCCGTTGGAAAGGTGATGCTTTCTAAGTCTGGGTATTGGACGGTTGTTGTTGGTGATGTGGCATATGAGCTTATAAATGACCGCGATTACTTTCGAGCCTTAATCCTTTTGGAGGCCGATAGACCGGAGCTTGCTTCTGTCCTCGCGGAGCTGGAAGGTAGTGGGCATGCTGCTTTTCCAATTGAAAAGGTGATTGCCTCAGCCTTTCTAGGTGGGGCTGACTATTGGGCGGCCTTGGCATTAGATTGGATTGACGAGCTTGCTTTTGAAAAAAAATTACTTCTTGTCGATCATTTAAAGCAAGTTGTTGATGCAAAGTGGGCGCATCAACATACTAGACAACTGGCTACCAAAGCGTTGAGGGCAATACAGGCAGTAGGGCAGAACAATGGTGGGTGATTTAAGTATCGCCGAGATTTTGTATGAGACAGGTGAGATGTGTTTCCGCTATAGCCGGTATAAGGCTAGTGACGGGAGTAGATGGATTCGTCACGGACTTTTTCGTGCGTACCATCAGAATGGGAACTTGGCATCAGAAGGCCATTACGCAGATGGGAAGGAACATGGCCCTTGGCGGGACTATCACGAAAACGGACAAGTAGCTGCCGAAGGCCAATATGAAAATGGTCAAGAGACCGGTGAATGGAAATTTTGGGATGCCGATGGTTCTGCGTCAAAACCTACCAGCTAACGTTGGGTACTAATTAAAATCAGCAGCTTCACGTTTGCGAGGAAAATGGATGTCCATATCAATAAACTCGATTGTAGATTTTATTAGCTCGCTAGCACCTTTAACATTCCTAATTGCGCTGGGTGCAAGCATATTTGGGAACGTTGTTGCGGGATATGTTTTTCGCAAGCGTATTAAAGAGCAGTCGCACGAGTTCGATGATCTTCTTTTAAAGATGGAAGAAATTCATTTAAAAGATGGGCGCATAAAACTCGACGAAGAGGAAGTGGAACGTATTTTGCTTCTTCTGGAATATATTGAATTTTCTAACGAAAAATCCACTTTAAAGCGCAAAAAGCCTAGCGATTACATAATAAAAATTGGCGAATACTTGAGTAATAAAGCGCCTGTGGACGCACTGCTCAATAAGGTGGCCAAATGACCAAAATGGAAATCTTTGCTTGGGGATTGTCAGGTAGCCTTGCAGTTGATGTAGTTACAGCAGCACAGTTTTGCAATTCAGCTCAGATAAATTTTCCAGATCGTTACAAGCGTTTTGCTTTTTACATGGTGCGTTTTCTTTTGGCACTTGTAGCTGGGGGGTTGGCTGTAGCTTATGAAATTGATAAAGCTATTCTTGCAGCAAATATTGGCGCTGCTACACCGTTAATTATTCAAGCTTTTGCACAAGGGCTAGGTAACGTTCCAGCTATCTCTACCCAAACACCGGTCGTGGACACCCCTACTCAATCGCCAAACGGCTGACACTTAATTCAACTGGATGGGCTAACGCTTGAACCGCCCCGGGTTTCGTGGAGGCTGATTGGTTTAAGTCAGGCCGGGGACACCATCTGACTGGCAAGTTGCCGGTAGTAGTTTGCCTCAGCTTCTGCCGGCGGAATATAGCCGATGGGAGCCAGTAGGCGCTGATGGTTGAACCAGGACACCCATTCCAGCGTGGCAATTTCCAGCGATTCCTTGCTCTTCCAAGGCGCTCGCCGATGGATCAACGCTACTCAAGGTGGGGGACGTCGTCTTTGCAGCATAAAACCCCGGATTTCTAATTCGGGGGGGGTACCTTTTTCCCCGCTATCTAATCGCCATGCTGATCGCCAATGCGCGCATAACGCGTGCATATTTGAGATTGCCTAGTTGCTATCCGGATATCTTGCCAAGCATATTTCTTCTCAATGACTTATTCAATTGGTCCCCAAAAGGAACAATATGCCCACAGGCCTAAGAGCAACAGACCAACAAGCGACTGAATACCTGCTACTCTTCTAACCCAGCCACTTGGTTTTAAAACATATTCACCACGTTGCAGCAAGCTTAGCCAAGTGCCAAGGCTGAGGTCTTTCCAGCCAAATCTAAAAGTATTAATAATGCTAAACCACAGGCAATACTTTGATGCGAGATGTAAATTCTTCTTTGGGATGCAAAAGGGAAAAAGTATACAGGCGATTGAAATGAACGTAACAGCTATCGCTGTACTGTTTGGCCGGTCGTGCGAAATCCATTCTGGCAATCTTTCTACATAGTTGTGTGGCAAGAGAAAAATATATACAGATAAAAGAATGAGCATAAAGACAGCGCCAGAACTCCAAAGCCAAGGCGTTATCTTTAAATGGTATTTTGTATTTCGCCTTCGGCGCAATGAGGTAACGGATCGTGCTTGTAATGCAATTTCTGTACTTTCATTGTGGATTTGTTTTTCCGTTAAAAGTCTGATTGAGCGTCTATATGGAGCAGGGGATTGTAGTGTAAGTTGAAAATACTGCTCGCTATCTTGCGTACTGCCAGTTACTCCTTTGGGCCAATATGCAAATATTCCATTTTTTTTGGTTTTGTCTGTCATGGAATAGAAGTAGATAAGATGAAAAATAGGAATCAATAATGCGAGAAGGTAAAGTGGCCGCTCGGTCGCCAAACCATAGTCGCATGTCACGCCAAATATTAGTTTGTTAAAAAATTGAGCTACGTCAGTTTGGTAGCTATTTTTGTTTGAGCGAATTGCGTAATTGATCTCCCTGAATGCTTGGGTGTTCCCTGTTTTGCTAATGTCGGTTTTTAATTTCTCCAGTGGCGCCATTCCTGTTTTTTCGTTGGATGGTAGTAGGTTTTTCAGATTTCTACTCATTGCAAATAGGTCTGCACGTGGCATAGACGCTAAATTTGGTTCAAATAAAAATCCGCCAACGTTGGCATAAGAGAAATCAGCGTCTGAAAGGGAAGACGATCTGAGTTGAGCATCAGTTAATGTAGCTAGCTGAAAAGATGAATTCGACAAGTCAACATTAAAAAACCTACACTTTATGCATTCGCTCGCATGGAAGTTTGCTCCTTGTAAATTGGCGTACGCAAATTCTGAGCCATTTAATTTTGTCAGAGAGAAACTTACTCGTGGAGGCTGCTTGCGCCATATATATCGAATATGTTCGAGATTTGCTTCTGATAAATCTACATTTGCGGCACCGCTCGCGTTACGCCATTCTGGAAGTGATAGCTCTTCGCCAATCCACGTTTCAATCTTGATCGCCGCAGACTCATTGTCTCCTAAAGGAAAAGTTAAACCAGACAGATCGGCGCGCCGTCCAAGGTGAAGTGTATTCTGGGTAAGGGCCCATACACGATGGCATACAAGTATTCGTTCGTATATAGGCGTTGGGATTTCGCCGTTGGACGGTTTTTTTATTCCTTTGCAATCGAATTGCACATCTAATTTGCGAAGGGTGTTCTGGTTTGGTGACCATGAGGCATTTGCGTGGAGCATGGCAAATGTCGTTAGGAGAGCGGCTAGTATTTGGTGCCAACTTAAATTCCGAACGGTTATGTGTTGAATAAGTAATGTACGCATAATTTTGTAAGCCATCTTATGGTTTTTTTTGTAAATGTATCAAGCAACTAAGAACGAAATGCAGAATTTCTGTCAACCATTGGTTGGTCATTTACATGATTGGTGTAGTAAAAAATGGACGACTAGAGTTTGGCGTCAAAAATGGCATTATGGTGCTCAAGCCACTGCATACTGTCCTCTTATCTCTTAATCCATCGCCGGTCTGGCCGAATGATTCGCGGAAACTGGGTAGATATTGCCTATAGCTGACAGCCAACCAAGCTCGGTTATGATTTGGCTTCGTCCTCACACTCTGTTTCCCCATCGTTCGCAGGCCATATTGGCGCCCATTTCTTCGTTTATCAAAAAAATGCGCCAACATTTCAAACCCTTTGCCGCCGATTCTTCCGTAAGGGGGTTAATGCGAGGGCGACGTTTGCCAAAAAGACAGCTGAATAGGTTCATCATGAATCCATGAAAGTACTTTTTGACCTAGGCTGCTAAAGGCGCCGCGATCGCGATCAAGTCGCCGATGACGATCAGCTGGGAGAATTTAATGGTCATGCGTCGCGTCTTTCCGTTCTGCCCATCCAGCAGTTGCTGTGCCGTCAAAAACTGTGTGATCTTGCCAGGCCAGTCCAAATGGTAATACCTCGGGGCCGAAGACAAAATGCAAGACACGACGGCGGTTTGGAGCCGTGGCCTTGGAGGAGGCATGCAGGAGCAATGGTTTCATCAAAACGGCACTACCAGAATGAACTAGACAGGGGAGTTCTTCGCTGGCTGTGACATATGCACTGATTTGATCCGGGGAGAGTTTACCGACCCGGTGAGAACCGGGAATGACTCGCAGTGGGCCGTGCGCCATCGTGCAGTCGTCGAGGTGAACGCGTACCGCGGTGAGTGACTCCAAAATTTCCAAAGGAGGCTGAACGTACCAGCCCTCTTCTTTGCGTGACCAAATGCCAAGTGACGCATGTTCGATTCGTTCTTTGACCGGGATGCTGAGATCTTGATGCATTGCAACCAGCCAATTCCGCTCCGAGGATTTTTCGAAATAGTTGCACTGAATAGCGACTTGGTTGGCCGTAAGTAGGCCCTGGGCCATCAGTCTTGTTTTGAGGTACTGTGCGAGTTCGCCTGCCCACGCGTGCTGGAGAATTGTTCGCGTCCCGGCAGACTGAATACGCTGCTGGTCCGTGTGTGACTGATAGCGCTCTAGCTCAGCTTGGGACAGAAGCCCTGGCAAAATGCAGAATCCGTGCCGATCAAGTTCTGACATGGGTTGCTTTAAGAAATAGTTGCGCGGCTCTCGACGCCGCAGATAGATCTGTTCGGAAGTGTCGTGGTAGTCGTGGCACATTGCCAGCAAAAACGCGTGATGAAGGGCATTGGGCGGTCTGTCAGAGATCGCTGCGCTCAATAATAAACGCACCATGTGATGCGCGAGATTAATTTGTCATATTTGCTGGACTTCCCGTTGGGCGAGCAAACGATCGGCCCAATCCTGAATTTCGTCGCCCATGACTAGGCGTTCACGCCAATGCAATGGGATTGCGTCAATGCCGTAGTGCGCGCCGGCAAGTTGGCCACAGATCGCGGCAGTGGTGTCCGCGTCGTCACCTAGATTGACGGCCCGCAAAACCGCAGCTTCGAAATTGTCGGTGTGCCAAAAACACCAGAGGGCGGCCTCCAGCGACTCCACCGCATAGCCGCTCCCGCGAATCGCGTTTTCGGTTTTATCGCGCCACGTGCCAGCGGCCAAAGGAATGACTTTCTTGGCTACTGCACGGTAACCGGTTCCGAACAGGATCGTCTCCTTGTTAGCACCCGCCAGGGCTGCGCGTAGCTGTGCGGCAAACAGCCGAGTGCACTCGATCGCCTCTTCTGCACCGTGGGTGGTCCGGGCGCTTTCGCCGGCGTAGCGAATCACGTGTTCCGGGTTCTCGAAATAGAACATCGGGATTGGCGCCAGACGCATGAGCGAACCGTTGCCGGCGGTATTGGGATCGATAGAACCACTGAACGGGTCTCCGCTGGCGCGATAGCGTTCCAGCGCACGGGCGACTGTCGTGCCGATATCGAAGCAATCGCCAGTACTGCTCATGTAGCCATAGCTGGCCCAGTTGCAGTAACGATTCATCTGGTCTTCAGCGTGAAATCCATTCCGGTGTAACAGGCTGTGCGCGAGACATAAGGCCATTGAGCAATCATCTGTCCATGCGCCCGCTGGCAGCTCGAACGGGCCGCCGCCGACCATGTCAGTCACCGGGGCAAAGGTGCCGCGCGGGCTGAATTCCACAGTAGTGCCTACGGCATCGCCGCAGGCCAATCCCAACAAACATCCACGATATCGATCTTGGTCAGTCAGCATCGGAAATCCCTTTCACTTGGCCTTGCTGAGCAACGCCAGCATGGCTTCCAGTCAGAAGCGACGAGGCCGCTTGGCCAAGCCGCTTTGATCGCACTTAGTCTTTTTCTTCAACCCGGCCCCCCATCGCACGGTTGAAATACACCGTCGGCTGATTCGCTCGCCGATAGAGCTTCGCCGGCCGGTTGCTGCCGTAGCGCCAGGCATCCGGAATCTCTTCGACGAAATTCCCCTCCTTGATGCGTTTACGGAAGGCACTTTTGTCGACCGTGCGACCTAACACGACTTCATGGATGCCCTGAAGCTCGGAGAGCGTGAATTGCTCTGGCAGTAAATGCACCGGCAGCGAGGTGTACTCCACCTTGTTGCGCAAGCGCAGGATCGCAATCGCCAAAATCTGCGCATGATCGAAGGCCAGCTCAGGCTGCACGCTGTTTTCTTCAACGCGAAACCATTGCGCCGCTTCAGTATTCGCCCCGTGGGCCAGCTCAATATGCTCGGATGGGATCAGCGCAAAATAAGCAAACGTCGACGACCATCCGCGCGGATCACGTGTCTTGTTGCCGAAGCCCTGCAGTTGCTCGAGGTAGGGGGTAACCACGCCGGTTTTTTCCCGCAGCTTGCGCAACGCCGTGGCTTCCAGGTCCTGATCACGGTGGATATCGATAAAACCGCCCGGCAATGACCACATTTCCTTGAACGGGTGCTCCCCACGCCGAACCAACAGCACCTGCAACACTTCCTCTCGTACCGTGAAGATCACCAGATCGACACTGGTGAGCGGTACGTCGTAGTCATGGATGTTGTAGTGGCTTAGGAATTCACGCTCGTCCTGATGTGTTGTGCTCATGGCGCTCCTCAATCGTTGATCGCATTGTAATCCTCTTTTTATGGCTTTGTTGTAAAAACACACTAAGTTAGTTGCAGTAAAATACTAAGGGCCATAATATTGGCTGCAGCTAGCCCGACTCGGAGCTGGCTCTGAGTTTTCACATCAATAATAAAAAGAGAAAAACAATGAATCATCGAGAACAACGCGCAGCGATCGCCCAGGACACCCTGGACATCCTCAAGCGTGGACAGTACGAAAATCAACAGGGCCAAACGGTCAGCATTGGCGACGCGCTTCATGCAGCCATCAAAGGATCGGTCCATTACCGCGGTGAACAGTTGCAGGCGCTTGCAGCGCAGCCTGCAGCAGGCCCGTCGTTCACCACCCAATTCCATGCTGCCAACGAAACCACTTTGGCTGCGGCACGCCGCTTGGTTGCCCAAGGTCACGACGATGTGTTGTGCCTAAACTTCGCGTCAGCACGCAATCCGGGTGGTGGCTTCCTCGGCGGCGCCGAGGCACAAGAAGAAAATCTGGCGAAATCGTCAGGCCTCTATCCATGCATTCAGCAAATGTCGGACATGTACGAGGCCAATCGCCGAATGAAGTCGTGCGTCTATCTGGATGACATGATTTATTCGCCGCAGGTGCCGGTTTTCAGGGACGACGGCTATCAGTATCTGGATACGGCTGACCTCATTTCGATCATTACCGCGCCGGCAGTGAACCGTGGCGCTGTCGCACGTAACGAACCGGGGCGTCTGCCAGAAGTGGCAGACATCATGATCAACCGCATCGAGTTGTTGTTGGCGCTCGCCAAACATCACGGGCATACGACGCTGGTACTCGGTGCTTGGGGTTGTGGCGTCTTCGGTAATGACCCGGTTGAAATGGCAAAGTGGTTTGCCCGCCATTTGCTAAATAACCCCAAGTACCAAAGCGCATTTCAGAAAGTCTGTTTTGCGGTGCTCGATCGCCGTGACGGCGGGACCTATGCGGCATTCGCAGAAACCTTCGGGGCAAACTAAGCAAACGCGCACCCGGCTTCCCATTGCCCTGGCTTTTTTTGAGGGCTGTTGGGGGCTGGTGGCCGCGGCCACAATGAGAACAATAATGAAAAAAGAACTGGAAAAGACCAGTAAATTCCTGAGTTACATCCTGCGCCACCAGCCGGATTCGATTGGGCTGGTTCTGGATGAAAACGGCTGGGCGGACATTGCAAGGTTGCTGCGTTGTGCCGCTGATCACGGCACCCTTTTGACTTTGGATCTGATCCGGGAAGTAGTGACGAGCAATGACAAACAGCGTTTTGCGCTGGATGAAGAAACAGGGCGTATCCGGGCCAATCAAGGGCATTCAGTCCAGATCGACCTGGCGCTCTCGCCGATGGCGCCTCCTGAGTTGCTCTATCACGGCACGGCAACGCGCTTTGTTGATGCGATTCGCGAGGCAGGGCTACTCCCGCAGTCTCGTCAGCATGTCCATCTGTCTGCCACGCGAGAAACGGCTCATGCAGTGGGCACGCGCCATGGCAAGCCGATCATCTTGCACGTGCGCGCCGGTGACATGGCCCGACAAGGCAAGCTGTTCTATTGCTCGGAAAATGGTGTCTGGCTGACCGATCATGTTCCTGCGGAATTCATCAATATTCCTGAAGATGGGGGGCCGGGTTGAGATGAAGCTACCAAATTCGAATACCTATTGGGCTGTGCCCGGAAAGCTTCTCGCCGGTGAATACCCACGCAATCTGGATATCGAGAGCTCGCTGGAAAAACTGCAGGCGTATCTGGACTTGGGGGTGAGCTACTTTCTGGATTTGACCGAAGAAGGCGAGCTCGCGCTCTATGCCGACCTTCTTCCCGAAAATACCTCTGAGGGCCAGCCTGTTATCCACCGGCGGTTTGCTATCCGCGATAAATCCGTTCCAGATTCTGCCGGTACCATGCGGGAGATACTGGACGCGATCCAGGCGGCATTGCACGACGGCCATACCGTCTACGTTCATTGCTGGGGTGGCGTTGGCCGAACCGGCACCGTGATCGGCTGTTATTTGGTCGAGCAAGGTAACCAGCCTGATGACGCTATAGCGCAGTTGGATGGGCTTTGGCAGTCGGTTGCCAAGGTAGATCGGCATCCGCATTCACCGGAAACCAGCGACCAACGGCAATGGATATTGTCGTGGCGACAACTGTGAGTTGCGACGTTTTTCACGCTATTTGCGACTCGCGTGGAGTGCGGATGCAAGTGATTGGTGTGACGCGCACGAAACGGTATTCGATGATGGCAAACTGCCGATTCATATGTCGCTGGGCTCAAGTGCGCGCCCGCGTCGAGGCGCACGCAGTCTGAACATGCTGACTGCCCAAACGGGTCACTCCACAATAACGGTGTGCCAAGCTCGAAGCATGCCTTTCCCGGATTCCGCTCATGGTTGAGAAGAACAAAAAGCTCTATCACGTTACCGTGCTGTCCAACTTCGCACGTGCATTCGACAAGTACTCGCTTTGCTATGCGAAGGCAGGTATTCCCGAGAGTACTTATCCCGACCGTTTCTATCTGCTGGATCGCAGCGAGCTTGAGATTGGCTACCGCAAGGCTTCGCAGTTGATGGAGAAGCTGGCAATTCCGGGTAATCGGCTGATTGCACTGGAAACCGAGGTCGAGCCATCGCTTCTTCATGAAAACACGAACACCGGATTGGGGAGGTTTATCCATTCGGACCGGATCAGGCTCACCGCACTCTATGACCTTGAGCTTGGCGAAGAGGGCATGGCGTTACGCCGCACCGTCGTAGAGGAGGCGACCGCAGCATCGCTGCGGTTGTCGAACCAACAACTCCAGCGGTTCGTAGACCTGCGGCCCCGAACCCTGTCCATCCTGCCCATCGCACAGGGCTGTCAGGCGAAATGTGCATTTTGCTTTTCAAAGGCGTCGATTTCCAGCGAGCAGGCTCAATACCGACCAGACTGGGACACGTTCGGCGCTTGGCTCGATGCGGCTGTTGCACACGGTGCCGAGCGCGCCGTGATCACTGGTGGCGGTGAGCCGACCCTATTGCCCTTTGCGCAGTTGGAGAAACTGGTCGCCTGCTGCGGGGAGCGATTCAGCAAGGTCGTCCTGATTTCCAACGGCCATGTTCTTGCAACGCAAACGGAAGCCGACCGGATCGCGCATCTGCGGGCCCTGCATGATGCCGGACTGCAGGTGCTGGCCATCTCCCGTCATCACTTCGACGCAACGCATAACGAGCGCATCATGAAGCTGCACACGCCGGTCGAGGAACTGGCTCGCACATGGCGCGAACATCTTCATCTTTGGCCGGATCTCCGCCTGCGTCTCATCTGCGTTCTGCAGCATGGCGGCGTCGAGGATGAACAGGTGCTCGGTCAGTACCTGACATGGGCAGCAGACCAAGGCATCGAGGAGATCTGCTTCAAGGAACTGTATGTTTCGGCGAGTACGGAATCGATGTATTTCGATCGCGCCGCGAACGACTGGAGCCGACAGCATCAGGTGCCGCTTGCGCTTGTCACCGGCTTTGCCGGGCGATCGGGTTTTTCCGTCGAACACCGGCTGCCATGGGGAGCTCCTGTCTTTGTTGGCGAATGGGCAGGCAGATTGATGCGCATTGCTGCCTATACCGAGCCAAGCCTGTACTGGGAGCGTACGCATGGCACCGCCCGGAGCTGGAACGTGATGGCTGACGGCCGCTGCTACGCGTCACTGGAAGACCGTGCAAGCGAACTCGCCGTGGAGGATCTGAAATGAACTTTGCGGCTTTCCGGTTGTGGCGCGAAGCATGCCTGCACACGATCCCCGGCGTGGTGGATTGCGCGGAAACGAACCTTTACGGCACCCTGGCGTCGTTACAGCCACGTCTCGCTCCATCGGAGACGCACGAGCGGGTTTATCGCTGCGATCTCGCACGGGCTTGGCTTCAGCGCTATGGGTTCGACATCCAGCACTCGCGCCGGGCACTGGTCTGCCGAGGCGTGCGACACGCGTTGCAACTGATTTTCAGGAGACTGGCAGTGGACGGTGCCAGCCTGTGGCTGCCGGCGGACGTCTATCCCGTCTACTGGGCGCTCGCGTCTGCGGCGGGCATCCAAGCCCAAGCATTCTTGACGCTGCCCACGCCGAGCATTCCCGCAGCAAAGGGAATCCATGGTCCGGAATATCTTCTGATCGCAAATCCGCTCAAGCCGCTGGGGCGATTCCTGCATAACGAAGAATGCAGCGCGCTCATGGCATGGCTTGATGCGTCGCCCAGCCGGAGGCTGCTCATCGACTGCGTCTACGACCTGGACACACCGTTTCATCCAACCACGATGAAGCTGCTGCAGACCGGGCGCGCAATTCTCCTGCATTCGGCCACCAAGGGCTGGCTGAGCCCCGAGACATTCGGTGTGGCACTGGTGGGTGAGGATTGCGCGGGATTCGGAGCCGATTTCCGGGAGGATCCGCCATCCGCAACGCAGTTGTGGTTCGCGCAGCAGTTCCTTTCTGCTGAAGCCGGCTGCCCAGCTCAGGTTGTCGATGCACTTCACGCGCGCGCATGCCGTCTTACTGAAAGGTTGCCGGAGGCGATTCGCGATTCGAGGCTGATCGAGTTTGCAGACTGTGCCCCTGGTTGCTACTTCTTTCCGGTGCCATTCAGCGCCGAGCAACTCTTGAACGAACATCGCCTGCTGGCGATCCCCGCGAGCGCATTTGGCTCGCAAGACTGGAACGGCAGCATCCTGACCAGCCTTTCCAGCGCATTTGCTCAACAACCTCAAGGACGAACCTGACGTGACGCCCCTTGCCGACATGGCAGTCTATGAAGACGCTGAATTCTACGATCTGGAATTTGCTGACCGTCAGCATGACGCTGCGTTTTTTATCGAGCAGGCCAAGCAAGCGCATGGCCCTGTATTGGAGGTGGCTTGTGGAACCGGGCGTATCACGTTGCCCATCGCCCGCGCAGGCATCGCGATCACGGGGCTGGACGTGACGCGCTCGATGCTTGACCTAGCGCGCCGCAAGTCACAGGCCGAAGCGCTCCCCGTGACCTGGCTTGAGCAAGACTGTCGAGCCATCCATTCGGAACAGCACTTTTCGTTGATTTTTTCGGCGACCAACGCCATGCAGCATCTGCACGATTTCGACTCGGTCAACGCGTTTCTCCGTTCCGCGCGGAACGTACTAGCGCCCGGCGGTACTTTGATCCTCGATGTGTTCAATCCCGACATCAGCAAGCTGGCTCGGTCGGCACCCGCTCGTTACCATCACAAGTCCATCGTCGACGCGGAAGGAAAGGAAATTCGAGTCGACGCCACCTCGTCCTATGACGCGGCAAGCCAGATCCTGCGATTCGAACTCTATTACCTGCGTAACGGTGAATACCTCAGGACAAAGGCGGTCAGCATGCGATGCTTCTTCCCGGAAGAGTTGCTGGCGCTTTGCCGGTTCAATGGATTCGACGTCGTGCAGCGATTGGGTGACTACGACGGATCACCGTTCACAACGCAGTCACCGAAGCAGATTTTGTTTTGCCATGCGGTCTAACGCACACGGATCGGCTATCGAATGTATCGCGTGGTACCGATGTCACTAAACCGTAGGATTAAAAACGAGTTGCTATTGGTTGCTTTGCCTTTACTCAATTGATTAGGACGTGCAGGCGACGCGTTACGCCTGATAATGTGAAGTGCTTCACTTTCTTAATGCATCCTATGCGGCGGCGGCTGTACTTCGTGGGATTAACTGCTAAATTCAGGTTCATTGCGTGCAGGTGCAACTGATTGTTGTATTCCGCGCGACGCATAGCGGCTCTGAGAAATCATTGGAGTGGGCGAGACGAGCACTTCCGCCACATTGTTCATCATCACGTAACAACCAAAGCGAAAGAGGCAAATCTGGGGTTTTCGAATTCCCCTGGCAAACAATCATCCAAATCAGTCAAAGCTCAACCTAAAGGGGGACGTCATCATGGCCAAAGTCGTCATTAAACATCGTTCATGTAAAAGGGTATGGGATACGCGACACTGACAATCATCCAGTAACGCCAAATAGCTTATTTTTATTGGGTTCACTGACGAAGTCATTCACCGCGCTGGCCGTCATGCAGCTCGTCGAGGCTCACAAGTTGGAGTTCGATGCGCCAGTCCAACGATATCTGCCCAACTTTCGATTGGCAGATCCCGTGGCTTCAGCGCAGATCACGGTACGGCAACTTTTGAATCATCAAAGCGGTATTTCCACGCGTGATGGCATGGCTGGCTTTGCTGCTACCGATACAGCAGCAGATGCATTACAGCATCGCATACATACCCTCAGCGACCTGCGACTTAGCGCTGAACCAGGGGCTCGCTTCGAGTATTCCAATCTTAACTATGTCATTCTTGGGGCGGCTATTGAAGCGGTCTCCCATGAGCCCTACGGCCAATATCTGCGCCAGCATGTTTTCCTGCCACTTGGCATGCGCACCAGCACGGCCTCCGAGGACGAGGCATTGCGTAGCGAAGTGGCGCTAGGCGCTCGCTATTGGTTCGGCCACGCCATCGCTGCGAATAGGGTTCCGCACTTGGAGAGTAATCTTCCTGCTGGATATGTGTATTCGAATGCAGGAGACATGGGCCGTTACTTGATGGCTCAGCTCAACGGCGGCCAAGTAGGTAACGCGCGCGTGCTTTCTGCTACAGGTATCGACACGCTTCATCGTTCCGCTGTCGCGGCCTGGGTGCACGGTATGTACGCCATGGGGTGGACCTATGATGCGGCTGACCCATCGCTGATCGTGCATGAAGGGGCGACCGCGAATTATCACACCTATATGGCGATTGACCTGGATGCCGGATGGGGTTGCGCACTATTGCTCAATGCCAACGCCAATTTAACTGGACCACATCTCTCGGAGCTGGGACCGCAGATCGTCCGTCAACTGCGCGGTGAAGTTGCTACGCCATTGCAACTGGAACCCGGTCTGCCTTTGCCGCTCGTAGCGCTACTCGCATTATTGACGGGGCAAGCGTTATTCATCTGTTGGATCGGGGCAACCATCTGGCGAAAATGGAATGAACCTGCTCAGAAACTGCCAAATAAGTTACGCAAGGTGCTATGCATTGCGCTGTCAATGGCAGTAGCCATAATGATTGTGGCGGGCCTATCCATAGCAGTGCCTGGACTCTACGGCATGAGCCCCTTAACGTTAATGACAATGACGCCAGATGCAGGATGGCTATTAATTGGCAATTCGGCAATGGCGGTTATTTGGTGCGTCATGCTGATACTGCGAGCTTTGAAAAATAATCGGAAAACTGTAGCCACTTGAAGCGGGAAGATCTTGATCAAGAGGAAGTACTCGCCGTAAAACATGCTGCCGAAATACGCTATTTACTCACGGCATTTCGGTGTTGCCTCGCTGGTATGTCGCGAGAAATGCTGGCTTCCAGCTTTAACTGTGTGGGCGGCTTTGTTAGCCGCCCACACGCCGATGGCTTTACGCACTATCAGCCATGCTGATTATCAATAAATCAATACGGTTCACATTTCTCACCTTTGCCCAGCTGGATGGCCAAAGCAAGGCGTTCCAAGCCAATGCCGAATCCTGCTCCTTCAGCATATGCCCCACCGCCCGCTACTTGTTTTTGCGCGCCGAGAACAGGAGACCGGATTTCAAAACCATCTCCGCCAAGGTAGTAGGTTAATCCACGTCGCGTAGATTCATCGGCTTCGTAATCCAAACCAAGTGCATCCAGGAATTTACGACATAAGTCGAAGCTATAAGATCGAGCGGCTGCAGGATCAGGACTGAGGTATTCAAATCCGAGCTGAGTAAATTCTCGGTAGCGCCCCGCCTGTGGGCGTTCGTAGCGGTAACAGCGTGCAATATAGAAGAAAAGCCCTTCTTTGTTTCCGTCGAGAAAGGTCTTTGCCCGCTCTTGGAAAATCGCAGTCGCTTCTGGAATCAGACAACAAGGCCGCCCTTTTTTATCGGCAAATGCCCACATTTGATCGATGATCTCACTGCCACCAGCTTTGGTTACGTAAGTATCTTGTTGCCATAGCGCGGGCAAGATGACCTCTTTCGCAGCCTCCTCAATGAAGACAGCTCCTGAAGCGGTTTTCCAAGCTACGTAGTTCGGCGGCCTCTTGGCCAATATAGATTTGCGTGCCTCTGATCATGGTCATTTCACGTTCTCCTTGGAACGGCAGGGGGGATTGCACGGTTTCGACGCGCAACAAAAAAGGCGCCATTGGCGCCTTGGTTTGCTTGGATCTGACTTAGCTTCTTTGTCTCAAGAAGCCTTGTAAAACATGTCGACGAGCATCACCGCAGCGCGATATATCGAGCCGTGAAGATGGTGCAATTGTTGAAGTGATGCGGTCGTCATGTGATGAGTATTGCATGCATGCTCATGTCTTAGCAAAACAAGGTGTAACGCCAACCTGAGGGCACGTGCAGGCGCTGGTGATCGTTGACTGCGGTGCCAGTTTTAACTGACGCGCGCTGGTGTTGCATGCTGCAGCACTCAGTGGATATTGCTTCTGTTGACGATGCTAGGAACCGCTGCGTCGGGCATCACCAGAATCCCGGAAGCCATTTGCAGCGCAACCATATACGGCGCTGGCCGTGATTGACGGCAATTCTGGTATTCGCTTGCTACGTCGTTCCTCGACGTGATATTGCGCTCTTCCTTGACCGCCGCAAGCCACTGCGGCACGTAGCGTCTAACCATGCTCTGAACAATTCTCTCGACGGATGAAGCTCACCGGTCGAAGTGCCGGCTCACGGTGTCAAGCCGGCTTCGGCCAGATCGATGAACTGTTGCGGATGCAGGCCACGGCTACCCCTGTTTCATCTCCGCACCCCATGCCTGGAGCCAATTCAGAACTATTGCGGTATTTGGAGCGAATTCGGAACTACGCCTGCATTCGGAACGAATTCGGAATTATGGCTGTATTTTGATTCAGAACTATGGCTTTACACTTTTTCATAAGTTATTGATTTTTAAAGAATAGCAATTCGGAACTATGGATTAACTCACAAATGGCGCATTTTAAATGCGCCATTTTTTTGGAGGTCATGCTTGGAGTGGAAATAGATGAATGAATTGAGCGCTGGAAATGACTGATTCGGTTTTCTTGCACGGAGTTGCGTTGGGGAATTATCGAGGAGTTGGTGACAATCCTGCATATGTTGGTCCTTTTCGTCGCTTCAATTTCATGGTTGGCCCCAATAATTCTGGGAAATCATGTGTGCTACATTTCATCGCGAATCATCTCGTGCCGTTGGTCTGTAGTTCCCCAAATACGTTTAATCCTAACAAAGTTGTTGATTTGTTAGATTTGGATGCCCACCAAGGGGCATCTAGGAATTTGGTTCGTATGGGGATTGGAGTTTCGAGCGCCAAATTACGTGCAGATATTGAAGAAGTGTGGTCGCCAGGGGTAAATGACTCAATAAGAACGAAGACAATTGACTATATCGTTTCCATGTTGGGTGACGATGAGCTCATTTGGTTGGAGCGCAAGTCTGGAAAGCCCACATTAGTTCCATTCGGTAAAGAATTAAATTTGGATTTTGTTGTAAAAACAGCCCCTCATGATTTGATGTGGAATGCCATCTGGGCGACCTACACTGGTAAACGTGGCGGCGGGGTGGATACTTGGGTGAAGGAAACAATTGAAGCTATCTTGGGTAGAATAAATACTAGGTTGCCGCGAATTGGCCTTATCCCAGCATTTAGAGAGATTTCGCCAAAAGGCCTTGAGTTTTCAGGTTGGGGTGGTCAAGGATTGATTGATGAGTTGGCTCGTTTGCAAAATCCTGGTGTGATGGAACGAGCAAAAATACAAAAATTTCAACGTATTAATGAATTTCTAAAATCAGTTGTGAAAAATGCTAGTGCAAATATTGAAATTCCACATGATCGGGAACATGTGCTTGTGCACATGGATAACAAGGTGTTGCCGCTAGATTCCCTCGGGACAGGTATTCACGAAGTAGTGATGTTGGCTGCTTTCTGCTCATTGATGGAAGAGCAAATTGTCTGTATTGAAGAGCCGGAAATTCATTTGCACCCTTTGCTACAGAGACGACTGATGCGGTATTTGCAGGAACAAACTACCAATCAATATTTTATTGCCACTCACTCGGCTAGCTTAATTGACACGCCTAATTCGGCAATTTTCCATGTGACAAATCATGAAGGCAAAACGAAGATATCTGCCGCTGTTTCATCTGGTGATAAATTCGATATCTGTCGTGATTTAGGCTACAGGGCATCTGATTTGTTGCAAGCTAATGCCGTGGTTTGGGTGGAAGGCCCATCTGATCGAATTTATATTCGTCACTGGATTGCTTCGGTTGATCCAGGTTTGCGAGAGGGAATTGAGTATTCAATCATGTTTTATGGTGGTCGACTGTTAAGTCATTTGAGCGCTAAAGAATTGGATGTTGTGAATGACTCGGATGTCGAGGTGCTAATAGCGCTTCGATGTCTTAATCGGAATCTAGCTGTAGTGATTGATAGCGATAAGACCCATGCTGATGCACCGATCAATGCTACTAAACTGCGTATTCAGAATGAATTGAATGAGCATGGCGGTCTAGCTTGGATCTCTGCTGGGAGAGAGATTGAAAATTATATTCCGAAAGATGATATGACTGCAGCTTTGCAAACTTGCTATGGGCGATTTGGCAAGAGATTGAAAGAAAATCTGTATGATCATGTCCTCCCTTTTAAAGCGAATGATGGTACGAAAGTGGATGGTGTTGATAAAGTAAAGGTTGCGAAGGCTGTGTGTGAAAAACCGGCTGATCTGGATGTACTTGATTTGCGTGATAGGGTTATGGATTTGATCAAGATGATTCATCATGCAAATGACTTGGCTTGATGGACAGTAATCCACTCTGTGTTTTCTTCTAAAATCGAATTCAGTTGTCTAGAGATATTTTATGCGAAGTGGCTTGCCGGTTCATAGTTATCGCCCTAGGCACAATTCAGGTATTAGAGAAAAGTCGGATGAAAAAATAGAACTCTTAAAATATGTTGGTGTAGCTATGACACTGCTGGGCATTCTCGCATGGGTTGCAGGCCGCGCATTCATTTCTGGCTATTGGAATGCAGCTAATTTGCCAACCCCACCTTCAATGAGTGTGCAGGAGGTTGCCTTTGAGGGCTTTGTTGGCCCTGTGTGGAATTGGATGGTGGCTATTCCTGCCTTGGTTTTCATGGGTTTATATGTGGCTTTCCTTGGGGTGGGCAGAAAAATCTCAAAGAAACGGCACGTGAGGGGTCGGTTTGTAGCTTGGTGCCATGATAATTTTCAATACGATAGAACGATTGGAAAGGTGGGGGCGTTGATAATCATTGCTGCCCTTTGTTTGTTTTTTATTGTTCTCCCGTTGTTTTTCTGGACAGCTTCTGCCTATGTTCAAGGGAAAGACAAATTCAAAAAGGATTTTTGTGGTTACTCTACAGCAAGGGCAACTGCGTTGATTGGCGTGGTAGGGGGCGGGCAGATAAAAGGTGATTTGCTAGATGCTTCAAATAAGCATTTGGTAGTGCTAAATGAACAGGGGGTTTCAATTGTGGATGGGGAGACTTTTCGTCTAGTGTTGTCTTTATTTCCCTCCAAAGAGCTCTGCATGAAGAAGTAGCACTGAGCCGGGTAGGGTTGGTTAGACGTAGCGGCGTAACCCACGCGGTGGGGCGGTTCGTTGTTCGGGGCTGTTGCTTATCGTGGCATCGCATGGTGGGTTACGCCGCTGCGCGTCTAACCCAGCCTACGGATTGCTGCCAAATTATTCAGGTACGTTGCCACCATCATCATCCACCCCCACAAGTTCCACAGCCTTTTCAATTAAAACCAGCCTCCCAGCCTCATCGATCCGATGAAATAACCCAATCAGCTGGGCGAGCTGATCGTTGGTTTCGTAGAAATACGACTGCGGATAGCCAAGCGTTTCTGCCAATCGCGCCATCGTCTTGAAGTCGGGTTCATGCTTTCCACGTTCGTACTGGTTCATGCGTGCGCTTGCTGAGAATTCATCAATCCCCGCCAGTATCCCCAAGCGTTCCTGCGACAGCCCCGCAGCGGTACGCGCTTCTTTCAATCGCTTCCCGATAATCGACGTGCCCGATGTCATTTCTTGGCTTCCAGCTTGAAAGCTAAGAGATTCTTAGTTTGTCGTTGACTGCGTGCTAAGTATTCCTTAGTCTGAAGTCGCAATGACGTCGAAAACCTCAGGCTGAACGAATCCCAAGGAGGCCATCATGGCTCAGCATCCCCACCCGCAATCCCCCGGCACTTACCATTGCCCGGCGCATTTGCTCTCGCTCCAACCCGAGCACTATCAGTTCAACGTGCCCTTGAATGCCGTCATCAATCTGTTGAACCCGACGCTGGAAATCATCACCAGCGCCATTGCTGCGCTGGATGCGGTGCCGGTGGTGGCAAGCGGGGCGGAAGCCGCCGCAGTATCTGGTGCAGATGGTGGTGTCGCGCCTGCAGGCAGCGCATAACCTGATGCAGGATGATCTGGAGGGCTGGTGCATGGCGGCACAGCAAGACGGATTGGTTGACGGTCAGACCAACTAATCCATTCACGATGTGGCGTTAATCAAGCGGGGCATTTGCCCCGTTTGCTGCGGGATGAGCGGGCATGAAAAAGCGCCAAGGTTGCAGCAGTTTTGGCGCGAGTTGCTTAGGCGTGCAGGATGGGCTGAGGCGCGTACGACCGGAAGCAGATTGAGCGCGACAGCGTCCGCCCCAGAACATCGTCTTTCGCGTGGTCCGCCAACTGCCTGACAGCGACGAGGGCCCAGGCCGCCCGCCAAACCCTGACGGCAGAGGCGGCGGTTTCGGCCTGGCGAGCGGGCCGGCCGTGTGCGCTGTGCCGGCAGGACGACGTGGCCACGCAAAACACCGGCCCCCGGTTGTGGTCCTGCACAGCGGCGGGGCCCTGTTATTGAGCCAGTGTTTCCCGGTCGGAAATCGATGATGCATGCAGCTGAAAGATTCGATCCCACTCGGCTACACATTGTGCTGATACCGGACAAGACGGCGGAATACTCAAAATGAACAGCTCGTGGCCGATCAAGTCCGGGAGCTGGATGGTACGAATGCCGCGGCCGTGGCGATCGACCACGGCGATAATTTGAGGCGCTCGTACGATACGTTGCCCACCACAATCAACAAACAGGAATTCATTGACAATACCTAGCTCGAAGTTGCCAATGCGGATGGTTTTTACATTGAAATCCTTGTCATTGCTCGAGTGATCGTGCACTGCTGCAAGAATTCCCGAGCCTATGAAGGCGCCATTCGTAAAGGCCAGAATATCGTCAATCGGGTTGCGATTGCCGATGCTTTTGCCCAGCTGGATGGTTTTCGTCACACTGTGTGGAAACAGCATGCGTGGTTGTTTCGTTAAAAACAGCGCGGCGGCCACGCCGGCCGATTTGCTCAGGCGCCGGTATGTCAATTCCAGCTCTCGGGCCGCATCGAAACCGTAAGCGTCGCCCTTGATGCCGCGTTCTTTTTCCTGCAGACCTTCCGCCGTATTTTCAAGCACGATATATGCGGATTTCAACGAGATCCCTTGCTCAACGGAATACGTGAGTGGAATCGACGGAATGGCGGTATAGCCGACATAGTCGCCATCGATCATGGGCTTGTCCAGCATGCTGCATACATAGAGCGCACGATCCATCTGGGAGCGATTGATTTCAATCGGTGGAAGACCATCCAGATCCGACAGCGATACCCCATTGTTTTCCAGCAGCATGTTGAGCGCCTGTTGGCAATATCCACCCCAGTCTTGCTGAGTGCCCGTGGCGCCAATCTTGACGACGGAAGCCATATGGCCACGAATCTTGTCCGGGTCCATCAAATAGGGTATTTCGGCCTGGTCGCCGTCGAGAATGGCACTCATGAAGGGAGTGGCACTGCCACTCCCTCTCGCCACGATGTTGGCGCCTTTTTCATAATGAACAAGATCGTCTTTGCTCAAGCGTTTCATTGAAACTCTCCTTCTTCGGCCCAATGCACGCCATGTTCCATGATCTGTGCAAGCATTGAATCCGAAAGTGATTGGTATGCTCGTGACAATATATTCTTCCGCGCATAAATCCCCTGATCTGCAGCGCCAATCGCATCCTTGTTCTTGCGTTGTTCATCGACGGCCGTCGCATAACTGCTGGCGATGATCGCATCCAGAAAAGTATATTTCCCCTGGCGCGCCACCGAAGCCGCGGCCTCGCTTTTTTGCTGAAAAGGCCCTTGATAATCAAATCCGCTTTTCCAGATCAACGGAAACATCGGCTCATCCAGCGATTGAAACAAGCGATAGACGAGGTCGTTGTATTCGGAGGTCCCGCCAGTCACAAACAAATCGACGCCGAGTGACGCAATGGCAAACATGCGCGGAATAGCTCTCAGCGAAAAAAATCGCCATTCGGACGGCGGCAGGCTTTGTTTGCAGCGCAAACACGTTGCCGATTCATCGGCGGAAATATAAACGCGGCCGTGGCATTGGCCTTCGTGAACGCCCCAATATTCACTGCTTCCGCCCGGGATGCAACCGAGCTCATGCAGTTTGTTTCGCACCGGATCGGTAAACAATTCCTTTAGCGCTCCGCTGGCGTACATGTCGTCTTCCCATGTCCCCAGGTCGGCAAATATCACGTTGGTCAAACCGAGCCTTTTCAGAATGGCAAACAGCTGCCTTTGCCCGTATTCGGCAATATTGCTCGCTTGAGCGGCGCATTCGGAAATAATAGCAGCAACATCATCCAGCCCGATCTGACCATAAGGCAGGTCGAAGGTATCCATCGCCCCGTCATATTGCTTCCGAATCAAGGCGCTTGTGCCGGCTGTCTCCTGCGATATTTCCCCGAATTTCAACGGCAATTGCTTCAGTTTGTTGGGTTTGATGCCGTCAAAATAAACGCGCGAGAAAAACTCCCCCTTTGTGTTGGGGGCCATGCTGGGAAACAGCCATGATGTCAGCTTGTCAGCCTTGCTGATGACATCGCGATCTTCCAGCAGAAAAACCGGGGTAAATCCTCTTTCCCTGGCGAGCAGGGACATGATCATGATTTTCTGGATGGTGGCCGGCCTGATTTCCACCCCTAATTGTTCGCCGGCGATGGCCAAAGGCTGAATCGAGATCTTTTCCTCAAACCCTTCCGGCAAATCCAGTTCGTATTTGCTGTGCGTGGCGCGAATGTTTTCGACCAGGGAAAGTATTCGGTTCTTGCGGCGACTGCTTGTTCTTATGTGTTTCAGCGAAACAATTTTTGCGCTTTGCAGTAACGACATCAATATGGTTCCTCGTTGGTCCCTGTGCTATTCCTGCGCGCTTGCGCAGGATGGTTGTTATATGAATGATTGGTCGGCCAAGTGGGGAGCCGAAAAATGGCCAGCCCCGCAAAACCTGTGGGTACAGATGCAAATGGTAAATGCAATAGCCACGTTGGCTTCCAGAAATTTCGATTTTTCGTCTGGTAGAACACATAAGCCATTGATTTAGGCGCTCTATAAGGCAATGCAGATTGCGGACAGTAAATGGGATGGCGTTGCTTGGTCAGCGCAGTGAGATTGGGTGATCAAGTTCATGCGATGGCGCACCACCCAAGCCAACCAAGCAAATATGCTTTTGGTATCTATAATGCGGCCGCGCAGCCCTGTTTTTACTGTGCCGGTCATGAAATCGTAATCAAGAAAGCACCTTGGCCGCCTCTACCATAGACCCCAACAAGAAGGCAGGAACAAACCGCATGAGCAACAAAAGCCAGAATACAACGTTGTCCGTTGTGAATTTCAGCGGGCGAGACATCACCACCACCACGGTCACGGACCTCGATCCCTACGACTGGGATTACTCCAAGGAAGGCGGTCGCACTGATCCCTTCCGCCCTGATCTGAACTTCACCGGTCCGCTGGATAACCTGAATGCCCGTTGCGAGCGCGAGGAAATCAACGCCAGCGCGAATGGCGTGAACTTCGATCTGACTTTCTATTTCGGCAATGACTGGATTCGCTTCCACGTCGATCAGGCTGCG
Source organism: Andreprevotia chitinilytica DSM 18519 (assembly GCF_000711875.1). Lineage (GTDB taxonomy): Bacteria > Pseudomonadota > Gammaproteobacteria > Burkholderiales > Chitinibacteraceae > Andreprevotia > Andreprevotia chitinilytica. The sequence goes on along the minus strand of NZ_JONM01000011.1, from coordinate 124,432 downwards.
GCCAACAACAAATTTGCCGGTGCTCAGGCATCCGATAGCTCTGCGGGCTGCCGCGATCTTGAGGTCTATCGGATTACCGGCACCGACGGTGATCACATCGTCAATAACGCGTTCTATATTCGCCCCAAACAGCGGCTGGACAATTCCACCTGGATGGCAAGACTGATCGCGAAAGCCCCCCATCTGAAGCTGAACCAGATCACCATGCCGGGTAGTCACGATGCCGGCATGTATATCGACAACAGCAGCAAGGTGGACAACTCGAGAGGGGAGAGCGGCGGCGGTGAATGGGCGCTTACCCAGCATCTGTCCATCGGCGAGCAGTTGCAGGCCGGCGTGCGCTATTTCGATCTGCGCGTATACAACGACAACAGCAATGTGCAGTGGGCATTTCACGGCTCCTATCACGGCAACTTCTATGGCGCCTTTGGTGGGCCATTCGAGGACATATTCAGCGACATCCAGTCCTTCATGAACGGCCAGGGGGCGGGCGAAGCGGTCTTCTTGCGCATCACCTCGTACCAAGGCCATGAAAACCTGCAGAAGACGATCGATCGTTTCAACCATTACCTGGGCGATTTTCTGTTCACGCCGGCAACACCGGCCAGCAAGTTTGCCGAGACCCCGATCAGCGAGCTAAAAGGGAAGGTCATCCCCATGTTCACCGCCGAATTTGCCAGCGTGCTGACAGCGGGCATGTACCAATACAGCGACTACGCGGTGGAAAACCCCAAGCACACCATCAATACCTTGCCCGTGGGCACAGGCCCGACGGTCTTCGATTTGTATGCCGATGAAAACGCCTTTGCCGACATGCAAAGCAATCAACAAGCCAAGTTGACGACCTATGGCGGCTACGGCAAGGAATACCTGTTCCTGTATTCGTGGACCATCACCGGCGCAACCGGCGGCGTGCTCGATCTCGATCTGCTGTCCGGCACCGCCAACGCGCAGCTCCCCAAGGAACTGCACCGCCTGGCCCGGGGAGGCGGAACTTTGCCCAACATCGTGCACGTCGACCAGGCAGAACCGTACCTGTGCCAAGCCATCATTGCCCTCAATGGGTAACTGAAGCGCAGACGCGCATGGTTACGTTGGGCAGGGTTTGCCGATTCCCTGGTGATCCCTGCTGAGCCAGCATGGAAAAGGCCAGCGCCTTAACAAGCGCTGGCCGCCTCACCCAAGTTCAAATTGGCACCGCCATCACGCAATACAGCTACAACGCCAACGGCAAGCGGCACCGTCCGCTTTGTTTATGGAACACGTTCACATGCAGGACTTTTCCAGCGTTGCGCCGACCGATTCCAGCATGGCGCGTATGTTCAGCAGAATTTGACGCGACCGGGAATACACATCCGGCCCAGCCATCAGGCCAGTTGCCGGGTCAACACCGGGCGTGCCTGAGACATTGATGAACGAGCCAGCCTTGGCGATGTGGCTATAGGGGCCGATAGGCTTTGAAAAGAGTGGCCGAGGTATGGGTTTCGACTTTCATGTTTGTCCGCGCAGTGATGAGTTGGAAGGGAGAGAGGTTACGAACCTCCTTACCACGGGTTAATCAAGGAATGCCAGTGGGCAAAACCCTAAATTTATTGACAAAAACCAGCCGGCCAATGCTACTATGCCAACGGCTTAACTGATCGCAAGCTTACCAATTAAGTCATAAGTGCTTCTGCTACAAACTGGTTCGAACGTAGCGATACAGCATGATCACATTACAAATCACTTATCCCAGAGGAATAACCATGAAGAAACTATTTGCATTGGGTGTACTGTTGTGTGGCGTTATGTTGAATGTTTCGGCTTCTGAAGTTCGTTATTACCTTGTCTCCGGCAACAGCAATGCGGGCGGTCAGTCCTATTGCGACGCTGTATGGCCAGGTTCGCAATACTTCGGCGTACGCATGGGTAGCGGCCCCTACTACTATGTTGCTTGCACGAAATAAGCCAAATTCAGAAACATGCATGAAGTCTCAGGCAAAAAAATTTAAATACTTCATGCTCTGAAAATAGCGATGGCAATAAAGAAATGGCCCTGCTTTGCTGGGCCATTTCTTTATTGCGTCATTTGCCTGACTGGTTTGAGCTACAAACGGCGCAATTCAGTGCTTAACCCGTTGTCCACTGAGACCAAGGCAGACCATCCATTTGAAGATGCACGAATTGCGTTGGCTCAGTTTCAAGACTCTTTTGAGAGAAATAACCTACAAAATCTATTTAATACTCTCTCCGAACACGCGAACTTAGTCCAAATAACAGATGGGGAAGCTTGTGCTGCCGACAGTGAGTCAAACCCACTCCTAGGGCCGGAGGCCATTGCGGCCATTCATGGCGTAGCTTGGGAGGCTGCGAAGGAATCCACACTACAAAGCGCGGTAGAGCAGGTACTTATTTTCACCAGCAAAAAGCCCCGGTTGTTCGGGGCTTTTTGCTGGTGATCTATGTGACTGCTTGCGACCTAAAGCAGGCCTTCGGTACTGACTCCATCTCCGCCCGCTTTTCGGCCAAAGCCGCCGTTCAAAGTCGTATGAGGAAGGGCTACTTGCCGGCACAAGCCGGACACTAGGCATTCAGCGCTTGCAAACGTCCGGTTTTATTGCAACTGAAGGAGGGCTTCCGACTTCAAGCGGACCGTCGCGTCAGCAATCTCCTTGCCCGAAAGCCGTCATTCGGCTGTTCACCCAGACTGCCTTGCCGAGGCCATACATGATGCCGACCGGTAGCGCGAGATCGGCCTTCGTTGTACTCAAGATGCCAGTTCAATCCCGTGGCGCTTCATCACTGACTTCATCATGTCCATATCCGGTGGGCCTCCCGCGCCCAACACAGCGGCCACCTCGAGAAAATATTCAGGCCCGATGTTGGCGGGTGAAAACACCACCAGCGCGCGAGCGGGAACATCGCCCGGATTGGAGAAGTGATGAACGCTGCCGCGCGGTGAGAAGCAATAATCGCCTGCGTTCAGGACGCGTACGCAGTCGTCGACCCGGTAGGTCAGCGACCCTTCCAGGACTTGGATTGTCTCGTCAACGTCGGCGTGGCGATGAGGAGGTGGGACTTTGGCGAGCGGCTGGACGACCATTTCCGCCATCGCCATATGGCCCGCAGTGTTCCGACCATCGACCATGAACCGCATCGACAGTGAGCCAATCGTGATCAGTTCATTACAGGTTGAATTCATCGCGAGGCTCCATCGAGTTGTGGTAAAGTCACTTTACCATATGCGAACCCCCCGTCAATCCCCTTCGCCCCGGCGATTTTCCGACGATCCGAACCCCGATGATCCGCTCATCGGGGCCCGGCTGCGCTATTGCCTCGCCCAAGTGGAACAGCGCCTAAGCCAGGCATTGGCCTCGGCAGGCTTTGCCGACATCCAGACTGCACACTTCAAAGTGCTGCGTTTTCCCCCTCCCGAGAACGAACGCCCCATCGACTTGGCACAGCGCGCTGGCATGTCCAAGCAGGCGATGAACTATCTACTGCTTCAACTTGAAGAACTCGGCTATGTGCAGCGGGGCGCGATGGGGGGATCGACTGCGCGCCTGGTTTCCCTAACCGAGAAGGGCTGGAAAGTGGCCGAAATACAGCGTGCCACGGTGCACCAGATCGAACGCGAATGGGAGCAGCAGATCGGCGCACAGCGATTTCAGACGTTTTACGCGGTGCTCAAGGAACTGACGGATAGTTGAAACGGCTGGAACGTTCGGGGGGACGTCGCTCCGAATATCGCCTGTCAGTTTTTCCGCATTTTTTCTAAGTGCGCGACTTTTCCAATGATTTGCGACATCGGCACTCCGGACCAATACCAGTGAGGTGCCCGGCGTTGACTCGATTGTGTCGCTCGGTGGACCTTTAGGGCATTACCTTGTCACGGTAATCACATGATGGGTACTCAAATCGGTTTATTCAGATTCTGTGCGTGCATAATATATGCATGCGCAGGTAATAATTATTGATGCAAAATTTAATGATGCCCTCAAATAAATAGCATATTTGACAAGCCATAAATTGGCTTCTACAACAAAGCAGGTTGCATTTACCGCGTGGTTCTTCGCCATTTCGTGCTGCGAGCAGAAAATGACAACCTCGCAACCTGTGTCAACGCCAGCCATTTGTGGACCACCATTTATATTTCGGAGAAATATTTTGGGAGCATCACTGAAAGCTAATTTGGCTGTTTCGGTTACGCCGCCAAGCGCGTTGGTCCAAGGGTATAACAGCGTCAATGGCGCAGGAAAATCAACTTGCATTACTGCCAGTAACGTTAGCAAAACGGATAGTCAGGCAATATCAACGATCAATGTAACAACCAACGCTACTGATACGGCAAATTCAATCCGGCTTAGTGGCTCTGCCTCGGTTGCTTATTTAGGCAACTCCGCCAATGCAAAGTCGTCGTATTTTTCAAGTCTCAAGCTGACTAGTTACGCTGTGACTGTAGTGGTTTATTCAAATTATTCCACCATCCAATCTGCGACGAAATATTCGATATCCCCTGATATCCCAACGGTTATGGATGATGCTCAAGCGCTTGCATTCTTTGAGTTGTATGGTGATTCGTTTTTGACGAATGTGACATTTGGTGCGGAATATATTGCATCCTATGTGTTCTACTGCGACTCGGTCGCGTCGCAGCAGCAAATAGAAGCCAGCCTTAGCGCCTCTTCTTTCAATGGTGCGATTACTGCCAACGCGCAAGCAGAAATCGACAAGATCACTTCGACCACCTCAGTGCAATGGGAGCTGTATCAATATATAGGCGGTGTGGTTGGGGTAACCGCGCCATCGGCGGAAAACATAGTGAGTTTTGCCTTGTCATTCCCAGCCGTGGCCGAGGCAGCCAGCCCGGATTCGATACTGAGTTACACCACTACGGGTTACGAGAGTTTCCTGTCTGGTTCGTTTGACAAGATTGCCGCCAATCGTAACTACCTGGTCGGCACGGAGTTTATAGATGGCTTGACTGAGAGCTGGTCGGATATTGAGGATGCACTCGACGTCATGAATCAGCTTCTATTGATCTATGATTATTACGGCAAATATGTCGACCCGATGTTGAATTCCTATTACAAAGTCGCTACAGAGGATAGCAACTCCATCATTGCTCAGATGCAGGATTATGATCAAAACCCCTTGCAGGCATTCCCTGTCTTGCAATTGCCCGCACTGCAAAATGGTACACCCACTCTGGCCTATGAACCCTATGTCTACAATTTTCGTTTTAAAGACGATCCGTTGCATAACGTATTTGGCTGGAACGATATCAATATTGACTACGCCGATTTGGATCCGCAGCGGGCTATCCTCAATCGTACCTCCATCACCAGCATCACGGTGTTGGGAAACAAGGACGTCAATTTGATCAGTACGTCTTATTACAATTTCAGCCAGCAATCCGGAGCAACTTATGAACATGGCTGGTCAGGGGATTGGGCCAAGGGGACCCTGCTACTCAATGCGGCTCCCGATTCCACGTCGCCGGCCTTTTTGAGTGCGCTCGTCAATCGCTCAAATGACAAGACCATACGCTATCTATGGCTCCAGAATGCACAAGGTGAATCGATTCAGATCGGCGGTTCCGGTAATTCAGATTTTGAAAACAGTCATACTTTCCCTGATGGGCAATTTGCCGTCGGGTTCGCGGGGGCATGTGTCGATTACCCCTATATGACCAATCTGGTGCTGATCTGCTTCTCTCTAAAACCGGCAACCTGGACACCGTTGGCCTGACGCAAAAGAGGCCTCTCATCGTTTGATGTGCATAAGGGCTGCAAGCTGATTGATTGCAGCCCTTTGCTGCAGAAAAAGACCGGGCACCTGGGATACTTGCTTTGCGCTTGCCGTCCTTGGCCATTCGCTGATCCACTGCCCACCACCTCGCTCTCGCTCCAACCCGAGCACTATCAGTTCAACGTGCCCTGGGCATTTGCCCCGTCTTTCCTCGAATGGCTTTCTGCTAGAGGTAACGCGACCACAACATCTTGGCCGTGCCTGTCGTGCTGGTGGAGGGGACTGTTGTGGTGCTGCCGTCCTGTATATAGCCTTGGCTGGAGGTAACCCCGCTCAGGACGACTTTGATCCCGCCTTGGCTGATCGTGGTGTCGCTCTTCTTGTTGGCACCGACCGTCAGCGAGCCGGTGATAACGACCGATGAGCCGGAGGTGCTGATCGATTGGCCGAGCACGACGTTGCCGTTAACGGCCCAGCCTGCGGCGCTCAGCGAGCCTTCCGTCACGATGGCCATGTTGCCGATCGCCTGGCCGGTAATGGTATTGGCGCTCGGGCAGCTCTGGCCGCTGCTGACCGTGGTGGTGCACCAGGTGGTGAATGCCCAGCTGCCATCACTTTGCTTGCTGCATAGATTGCTCGGCACCAAGGTTCCACCGCAGGTATTGGCTGCCGTGGTGAAGTTGGGAGCGGTGATGCTGCTGGTGTTTGACTCCAGCGTAACGTTGCCGGTGCCGACGAAGCCTGTGCCCAGATAACCGGCTGTAGGTCCGCCGTTCAGATCCACAGCACCTTCCATCCACACCACGCCGGTTGGGAATTGCGTGGTGCCTGACAGCGTCCAGCCGTTGGCTTTGGTTGCATCGTAGCCGCAGTATTTATTGCCCCACGAGCATGCCATGTAGGTTTTCAGGCCGCCGAGCGAGTTGCCGTTGGTGTCTTTCAGCGTTGGTTCGGTTTTGAGCGAGTATGGGCCGGGCGCCACATTGACCAGTACGCCGCTTGAATTCTTGAGCTGCACGTTCTGGATGTAGAGCATCGGATCGTCCGTGCTCGCGCCAGTCACGGTGCCGGCGTTGGCTGGGGCATTGCTGCTGCCGTAGAAATAGAACACGTAATTCGCCGCGCCTTGCATTGATTTCACCGCAATTGGCTGCACGCGGGTTTCGCAATAAGGGACGCCATAAAGGCCGACGTTCACGTCCGTAGCAGCGACGGTTAGTCCGCTTGGTTTGGCGGGCGAGCCCGAATAGCTGCCGCGAATCCGGCCGTCGCTGATGGTGGCTGAGTTGCCGCCATTGCCGGTCAGGTTGCCGTTGCCACGCAGCGTGGTAACGCTGGTGGGGTACATGCTGACGTCGCCGAATGCCCAGAGATTGGTGTGCGTGCCGACGCCTGCGTTATTGATGGTGACACTGCCACCCCAGGTTTTTGCGGAGGTGAGGCTCAGCGTGCTGAGGCTGCCGCCATAAACACCGGTGTAGCGCATCAGCAGGCTGTTTGGCAGCGCCATATCCGAGCTGCTGCTGTTGGTATTGCTATTGAGCTTGTCCGTCGCGCCGCTGGCCACTGTCACCACGCCAGTGGCGCTGTCGACCGTGATCTTGGTCATGTCGAGCAGATAGTTGGTGCCATCGGTCATTGTGACCACAACGGATGCTGGATTGGTCGTCACGCCGGTCGAGCTATCTGTCGTTGCAATCGATGGCAGCACAATGGTGCTGGTCTGGCTAAGTCGCGTGCCGCCGACGTTTGCTGTGGCCACTTGCGTGCCGGTGCTGTTGTCAAAGACATTGACCGCGAGCGCACCAGCCAGCAGTGCGGTGTAAGAGCCGCCATCCTGTTGCAGATTGATCGAGCGTCCCCACAGCGTGACGTTGCTTGGTGCGCTCATCTGGGAAATGATGAAGTCCTGCTCGGAATATAGGCGCGAATTGGCCGCGATCCCGCCGCCGCTCAGGGTGATGGTGCCCTTGGTACAACCGGAGGCGACGATCTGCGTACCGCTGGACACCGACAGGTTGCCGCCGATGGCGAAGTCGCTCATGTCCTGAGGATTGTTTGGATCATCCAGATTGACGTTGCCGCTCAGAATCTGAAAGCCGCCGCCGGTGTAGTTCACGTTGCCATTCATCACGATGGCCGACTTCGGTGTGCGCCAGTTTTGCTGGGTTGTGGAGGAACCAGGGCTGATCTGATAAACCACGCGTATCGTCGATTTCGACTCTGCGGGCGTGTTGATCGAGGTATTGCCGGTGATGTCGACGGTGATCTGGGTTGGCGCCGCAGCATTGTCCGAGCCGACCACTTGGGCCAGCAAGCCCGTGATGCCAGTGAAAGTGAGGCTTTTCGGGGCGGTGGTCGATGCTCCGTTTGCCAGGGTGGCAAGGTCGGTCGACGAAAGCCCCGCTAGGTATTGCCGGACGATCTCTACACCGGTCCACCCCTTCATTTGTGCCTGCGTGACTGAATGCACCGACATCTGCTGCGCTTGGGCAGCGCGGATGTAGTTCATCGACCCCAGTACGACTGTTGAAAGCAGCAGCCCGACCAGGACCAGGATGAGGATCGTTGCCAAGCCGGCTTGTTTGCGCGCAGCAGGTCGGCTGAACATCTGTTGGGGAATGCAAGACATGACGGGCTTCCTCACGAAGCGGCGAAGTTGGCGAGGCAAGTTGACGAGGTCGTCGAACTGCTGGCGCTGCTGTTGCTGGCGCTTAGCGCGACAATGGCCCCACCTTTGACACCGTTTGGATCGACAATGCCAAATGGCTGGCAACCTGCGGCGGCGGTCTTGGTTGCAGTCATGGTGACCGCGACACTTCCAATGACCGATGTCGTGGTCCATGTCACGGTGTTCCAGGCGCTGCTGGCGTTGGTGCAACTGGCAGGGGTGAGTAGCAATAACCCACCGGTGCTGGGGGTGAAGAGCCCGGCGCATTGATAGCTGCCGCTGGTGTTGCTGCCCCAAATCACCGCATTGCCGGTGACGGCCGTGGTGATGATGTTGGCTGCTGTGCCGCTCAATTTCTTAGTTGCGCTATCCAGGGTGGCGCCCTGAACCAGAACGAGATCTGTATTGAGCGCTGCCGTGGTCAGGCCATAACCTGCCCCTTGCAAGTTGAGCTGGCCGACCAGAAACCCGCTGGCAATCTGGCCATCTTGCGTGGCGCCCGCTTTGGATACCTTGGTGATTTTGGTGGTGCTCACATAGAGCGACAGCATGGCGATGGTGATCATCATCGCCAATGCAGCGGCGACCATCAGGCTGACGATTGAGAAGCCTTGCTGGGCGTTAGGTGCGGCACGCCTCATCATTGCGCTACCGAAACCTGGCCATTGCCACCGAACAGCGCCGCGTTGCTATCCGTCGCAGCAGTACCCACGGTGGCGTTGATATACGGTGCATTGCTGCTGCTGATCGCCCCGCTGGGTACACCTGTTCCACTGATTGTTACCGCCGCTCTGGTGCAATTCGTGGCCTGCAGGGTGGAGGACTGACCGCCGATCTGGATGCTCGCCCCGGTTGTGCCTGCCGCACACAGCCCTGACAAGCCGGTGGTCTGCAGCTTTTCGCGCAGTTGCTCCACGGCCAGGTTCTGGGTGTTCATATAGCGTTGGCTTGTCATGGTGCGCGATGCGGCATAGGTCAGCCCTAGCCCAAGGACTGCCATCAGTAGCATGCCGACCAGGGCTTCAATGAGCATGTCGCCGCGCTGGCGGTGCGGCACGACGGCGCGATTATTGCAAGGTGCCACTGACACTGCGGCCTCCGTTACTGATGGAATAAGAAGTGCCTGCAGCCGGGATGCCTGTGCTGCTGAATGCCAAGCTCCAGCTGTTGCTGGTGCCGTTGAGCGCGACGCTGGCGGAAATGGTGCTTTGCATAACGAAGGTGGTGCCTGTTGCCGAGCACGTGCTTGCAGTGGGGTCGCCCGCACAAATGAGCAACATGCCTTGGCTGAGCTTGAGCCCCGCCGCGGTTGTGCTGTTGCCGGTCGGATTCCGCAGGGCGACTGCTTGTGCTTGCCGATACGCTTGGACCAGTTGGCTTGAAGTCTTCTGTAGCGTGGCCGTTGCCATGTAATCGTTGACCGACGGGATGGCGATGGCCAGCAGAATCCCCATGAGGGCGACGACGATCATGACTTCAACCAGGGTGAAGCCTCTTTGGCTCGTTACCATGTGGTAAACCCGCAGGTAGAAGTCGCAGATCGCGAATTGGTGTTATTCAGCGTGAGTGTGCAGCCGGTCATGCTGCCGGTGCCGTCAGCAGTCAGGGTGTAGGTGCTCGCGGTGGAGACAACCTTGTAAGCGAATGCCGAGGATTGCGACGCGGCCCACCCGTTGATGCCTGCAGTGGTGAGCGACGAATTGGTCGTCGTCGTGTCGGTGGTTTGAGCGATCGTCGGGTAAGCCAGCGTCTTCTGGAAACTATTCTCCAGAAACAGGCTTAATGCCGTTAGGTCACCGGCGGCGGATTTGGCTTTTCCCTTGCGCAGATAGCTTTGGTAGGCTGGGATAGCGATTGCCATCAAGATACTCAAAATGGCAATGACAACAAGCAGCTCAATGACCGTAAAACCAGACTCTCTTCTAAAGTGCCTACTCATAATTGTATTTATTGTAAATAGGGTGATTTATTTGGTGGCGTTTTTACCAGAGAAGCGGGCGGATTTGCGATTGCCATTGGTCAGCAGACGAACGGGTTCTCGTCAGGATGGAGGCATGTACCGTTCAGTAGCGATGGCTGATGAAAGCTATGGGTATGATTTAAAAGATATTTCTTCTGTTTTGAACGATGTGGCAGGTTTGGTCATAAGCAAGACCGATGTGCGGGATAAAAAAGCAAGCACTTTAGTTTGCAAATCCGCAGCGGAGGGAGGGAGGCTGCAGGTGCGCCAGTCACTGCCAAGGTCATGCCCAATCTAGCAATGGAATGGCGCGTCAGAGAGACGGCCGACGGAACATCGCCCGTGTGTTGCCTTGGGTTTTTGGTAGTAAAAAACTTGGTGCTAGGGGCCCGTCCGCTTCGCACGGAGCCTTGCATGCCAAGTGACTTCTAGGGGACATTGGTCGGAATTTGGCATCCGCTTCACATATCCCAAAGGCTATTCCCAACTAATAATTGCCGAACATCCGTTCGGATAACCTTATACCTTTACCAATCTCCCTCATCGCTCGTTTCCTAACGCCCTCTCCAGGCCGATATGCCGATCTGTTTATCAATAAGCTACGGGCACTGGGAGACACCCGTGCTTGGCAATACGATGCGCAGCAGAATCGCCTGACCATCCCCGCCGCGAATGGAAAGACGCATGTAGATATTGTTAACTTGGTAAACATGTATCACGAATATGCAGCAGCGAAGCGCAGGGTACGAAAAGACACCCTTCAGCGCCAAGCAATGGGGATGATGCAACGATACATTCCCGAAACGCTTTTAGAAGCCAAGCCCCATCTCAGGCCTGTCGTTCGAAGCAGCACGGAGCGAGGGCAGGCTTACTCTCGCACAGATCGCCTACCGTCGTTTTTCCGGTGCCCTGACGGCCTGCCCGCACGACTCAATGACTTCGGCTTTTGCAAGGGCTGACCAAGACGGGCTTCTATGAAGCGGTGCCCGTTCACACTACGGCCAGAAAGACAAAAGTCCCGCAGGTCGGGGCTTCATGCCTGATACAGGGATCACCGGTTCAGTACGATCAGAATGCTTTCGTCGTTCGCGCACGTTGCTTCCAGATCGATCACAAGAACCAGCATCATGGTGACGTCTTATAAGTGCGCGTAATGTACGGTTACGCACCCGGCGCGATAAAGCCAATCGCGCGGTGACTACCATCGCAGAACGGCTTGGCTTGGGAATGGCCGCAGCGACACAACCGCGTCTCTGTCACCCGTTGCACCACACGGCCGTTGCCAGTGCAAAGCTCCAGATTGCCGGAGACGGCAAGTGGCCCATTTTGCTGCGGTTCGATCTGCAACGTGCCGTCACGGGCGGCTAAAGGCTCTAGGCTGACGGTTGCCGGTTCGCCACTGGCAACAAAATCTGCTGCTGCGTGGGAGCCATCGCAATAGGGTTTGTTTTTCGAAGCCCCGCAGCGGCACAGCGTGGCGCGAAAGCCTTGTTCTCCTCCCGCAATCACCAAGGGGGCATGGATGGCATAGGGGCCGTTTTCCCGCAGGCGCAGCATGTTGACCGGCGGTGCGGCCTCATTGGTCTTACCGTCCTTGCGTCGATAGGCGACCGCACCGGATGGGCAGGCATGGGCAATCCCGACCAATGTCTCCACATCGGTCTCATCGGGGTGCAACCATGGGCCCACCACATTCGCCACGAAGGTTTTCGGTGCGCCCGTCACGCAATGGCGGGCGTGGATACAACGTTGCCCGTCGACGATCAGGGTGAGTTTTTCACCCTCGACGATTTCCGGCTGGCCCGCAGCTGGCGGCTGCGCAGTGGGCAGCGCGGGTTGCGCTGCAACGCCTGGGGCAGCCGCAGTGATGACCTGCGGCTGGGTGAATGCACTGGCAAGCGGCTTGCCCCCAAAGGCGGCAAGCTGTGCATGCACCCGTTCGAGCGCGGCGACCGCCGTGCGCATGCGCGGGGTCTGCAGCTGGGCTTGGCCTGCATCAACCAGCGTCTTCAACCGATGGGCAAACGTGGGGATGGCCACCTGCGCGGCGGCGGGCGAGGCCACCTGCCGCAAGGCGGCGAAGCTCATGCCCGCATTACAGGCATCCTGATCATTCGCCTTGATGCGGGCCAACTGCTTGCCGAGCGGATCGACCGCCTGCATCAACTTGATGGCGGCATCGATCATGAGCTTTTTCTCGGCCTGGTCATTGGCGGCAAAACCTTGCGCCAGGCATTGCAGCATCAGCTCATAGGTTGCATTGGCGAGATCCAGCACGGATTGCGCCTCCGCATTTGCTACCCAAACGCGGCCTTGTGGGTCGGGCGGTTTGCGCATGACCGGGTTGGTGGCCGCCGGATGGGCCGGTACAAAGTCCGGATTCCGGGCCAGCATGGCCTCATAGGCCTCGCGCACGGAAATGAAACGGTGGTAGTGCCCGTCGGGAGCGTTGTCCTGCGCGCCTTCGCCTTGCTCGACGATGGTTGCAATCGCCTGGCAGGCGGATGCGAGGTCCGTGACCGCGATCAAGCCCTTGAGCCCGACCACCGAAGGGCCGACCTGCAAAGCGGGATCGCCGCAGAACAGCGCAGCTTCGCCGAGTGTTTCGCTCAAGGCGCGCAGGCCCGCCTCGACCGAACGGTAAAGATGGCCGACCGTGAGATAGTCCTGCGCGGTGGGTGTCAGCGTCAGGCCATGCAAGCCGCGCACATAGGTGCTGGTATGCGCGAAGCCGGCACCATCGGGCTCATCGTCGCCTTCGGGGCGCTCCAGGTGCACGAAATGCTGCAGTGTGTCGCGATTGAACGGTGCCAGCCGTACCTGCATGGCGGCAGGATGGTAGCCCGGCGCGATCGGAAAATTAGGCCGGTTGAAATGCGCAACGCCGCCGATGGCGTTCATGAGGTTGCCGACCAAGGCCAGGTGCGCCATTTCGTCGATGGCGACATCCAGAATGATGCGCCGCCAACGCTGTAGTTCGTCGCGCTCATCCGGCGGATCATCGGCTTCGGTCTTCAAGCTCCAGCTGGCATAGAGGTAGCAGCACATCAGGTTGTGCTCGATCTCGGCGGCTTCGCTCAGGGTGTGCAGCAGTTGCTCTCGGCTATGGATGACGAGGGCAGGTTCGGCGGCGCTTGGGGCACCGCTTGATCCAGCGGCCATGTGCATCTGTTGGTCGACGGGCTCGGTCATCTTCAGGCCCCCAATGCTTCGATCACCAACTCGGCGGTTTCCATGCCCGAAAAATTCTGCTGGCCGGTGATTAGATTGCCGTCGCGCACCGAAAAGCTGCGCCACAGCCCGGCCTGAATGAAATTGGCGCCCATCGACTTTAGCGTGTCTTCGATCCGCCAAGGCATGACGTGCTTGTCTTTGGGCAACAAGTTCATCGACCACACGGCCTCATCGGCAAAGTCTTCCTCGACATTGGCAAACCCGGTCACGGTTTTGCCCTTGGCGAGAAACTCGCCGTTTGAAAGCCGTGCGTACTTCAAGATTGCAACACCGTGGCAGAGCGCGGCGGCCACCTTGCCGGCTTCGTAGAACTCAACGAACTTGGCGACCAGCCCGTCGGCCGTGTCGAAGCTGAACATGGGCGATTGGCCGCCGGCGACCAGGATGGCATCGAAGGCATCGAGTTTGATGGCACTCACTGGCTGTGTGTTTTCGACCAAGGCCATCAATTCGGGCGTTGCGATGAACCCCATCGAAATCAGATCGGTTTTGGAATAGCCGGATGGATCACGCGGATCGCTGAGCGAATCCGCCTCGCATTTGCCGCCCTCGGGTGAGAACAGCGCGACTTCATAGCCCTGTTCCGAGAAAGCGAAGTACGGATGGGTCAGCTCGCTCCACCAAAAACCCACGGGCCAGCCGGTGGTGGTGGAGGTCGCTGGATTTGCCAAGACGATGGCAACCCGTTTGGGTTTTGCAGCATGAACGCGATTGGGGTTTTTCAAGCTCATTGCAACGTGCTCTCCGTGGTTTTGGGGGAAATCGGCCTGACCGCGCTCAACGTGTCCACGCGAGCCCGGTGCTCGCGTAGTGACGCATCTCGACGATTTCGTCGATAAAAGGCTTCACCGCAGCAAAGAAATCGGGAAATTGCGGGCCTTTGCGGAATTTCTGCAGATGGTCCTCGGTAGAGGTCCAGTGGATGCGCAAGACAAATGAGGTTGGTGCCTCTTCGCACCGGGTCAGGTCGTAACCGAGGCACTCGGGCGACGCTTGCAGGCACTCGCAAGCCGTCCGGTAGGCCAGGATCAGTTCTTCGCCGCTGTGCTTTGTCAGTTCATAACGAATGTATTCGGTAGTCATGATCGGTCCTTGGTGAGGAAGGCGTTGCGATCTGCAAGCGAGCACGTTTGGCAATCAGCGGCATGGTAGGCTTGGGTTTATTACAATCAAACTGATATCTTTTCATTATGGATATCGATAAAGCTAAGATCAGGCGATTGGATTTCTCACTGCTCCTGATTTTTGACGAACTGGTGCGGCATGAACGCACGACCGTGGTGGCAGAGCGGCTGGGACTGAGCCAGTCGGCGATCAGCCATGCCTTGGCGCGGCTGCGCGATCTGTTTGACGATCCACTTTTCCTGCGTCGCCCCGACGGCCTGACCCCTACCCGGCGCGCGCTCGAATTGACGCCCAAAGTCCGCGCGCTTTTGCAACTCACTCAGGATGTCGTCAGCACGCCGTCCGCATTTGATCCAGCGACGTCAGGCCGGTTGTTCAGATTAGCCGCCAATGACCTCGTTTCAACCTTGATTGGAGAGCCACTGCTGGCGAAGTTGATGGTGGAGGCCCCAGGAGCAGGGCTGACAACGCGCTTTGCCGTGGGCAGGCCCGCCCTTGAAGCCCTGCGCAGGGACGACATCGATCTGGCGATCGGTCGTTTCTATGAACTGCCGGAGGAGTTTGAATCCACGATTCTTCTGCAAGAGCGCTTTGTCGTCGTCGCCCGTCAGGATCACCCGGCCGTGACCATGCCGCTGAGCCTGGAGACCTATATCTCCCTGGACCACGTGCTGGTGTCGTTTACCGGACAACTGACCGGCATGGTCGATGAAGCACTGGCAAGACAAGGTTTGAAACGTCGTGTGCGCGTTAGCGTGCCAATGTTCCTGACCGCCTTGGCTGCGGCTGCCGCAAGTGATCTGGTCGCCACGGTACCCAGTCAACTCGCCAAGCGGTTCGGTGCCAAGTTCGGCCTGCGTTTACTTGACCCACCGTTGGAGATAGAGCGCTTTCCCATCAGCCTGATGCGGCACGCATCAACCCGATCCGACCCGGGCCTGGACTGGCTGGTCCAATCGGTTCAGACCATCGCCGATACGCTGCGTTGAGACCTTAAAACGTGCAACCATCGCCTCTCCTGGTGCGCGCCCACCCAATGTTCGGACTCTCACGATGTCGAGGTCATGCGCGACACGGCGTTGAGGAAGCCAGTCAAAAAGGTGCGGGCCGCTAAAGGGTCGCAGACCCTTGGATTGGCTCAGGCGGGGTGAGCGTTGAGGGCTCCAGGGCCAAGGCGGCCACCAGCGTGATGGGGGCGAGCAAGGCCATGAATCCCAGGTGCTCATATCCCAAGGCACCGGCGAGCGCGCCCAGTCCGAAGCCTGTAATCGGCCCCAATTGCTTGATGATGCGGGCACGCGTTTCCGTCTTTGTACTGCCTATGGCCATGTCGACCAGGTCGATGACGAGCTGGGTGACGTTGCCCGTCATCACGGTCGTCGGCGTTAGCTTTGCCAGGGCCAACCGCCCGAGTCCGTTCTGGATGCCCATGGCCATGGCGCCGGCTAGGCCAGCGATGATGGCCATGGGCGTGCCCGGCGACGCGATCGGTGCGGCTTGCATGCCGGCAGCCATGAAGGCGAGCAGCAGAACCGCCTCCAGCATCAACAACAATCGCACGGGCGAACGCGCGCGGCGCTCGTAGTGCAGGCTGATCAGGCGGCTGAGGGCCACGGCCAGGATAAAAGCCGGGAAGACCAGCAGCTTGAGCAGCACGCCATGCCCTGGCTTTGCCAGCTCGCTGCCGATCAACACGAAGTTACCGGTGACGTGGGCCGTGAACAGGCCAAACAGCGCCACGAACCCCAGCGTGTCGACATAGCCCGCGACCAGGGCAAGCGCCGAGGCGCCACGATTTGGATTGATCAGCGCCATCAACATGCTCCCAGTTGTTGCGCGGTCAGGGTGAGCAGTCCGCTCACCATCACCAAGTGTTCCAGAAAGGCCGTTAGCTGATGCTGCCGCACCTCGCCCCGCGTGAGCCAGAAGCGGTGGAACAGCACCGTCGCCACCAACGTGAAGCTGGCCAGCATCAGCGCGCCCAAGGCGACCAGAATCGGCGTCAGGCTCAGCAGCATCAGCCCGCCCAGTGCCTGGACCAGGATGGTGCCGCTCAGCATCGCGGCCGGCAGCTGCAGGCCGCTCTCCCGTATCTCCGCCAAGGCCGCCGGGCGATGGCGCAGCTTGTCCTGCGCGCTATAGACGAAGACTGCCGCCATGCCGGCACGCAGCAGCCAGGCACCGCCGCCGTGTCGCAACGGCGCCAGTACCCCGGTAAGTTCGCTGGCGAGATGATCGAACATGGCCGGCCTCAGAAGGCGAAGCAGGAGCAGCCCAGCGCGCCCCAGAAGCCCTGGGGTTGCGCTGCCGGCACCTCGCTGCGCCGCGCGCGGTCATGCGAGTGGCCATGCACACCACAAGCGCCCACGCACTGATGCGGCAGACGGCTCGTGGCCGGAGTGGGGCGGTAGTGCCCAGGGACCAGCTTGACCGGCGACCATTCAGGCAGCACGGGTAGCGGTGCCGGGGCCAGCGGGGCGAAGTCGCCATCGCCATATACCACCTTGCCGCCCACCATGGTCATCACCGATTCGATGGCCTTGATGTCTTCCTCCGGCACGTGCATGTAGTCGGCCGAGAGCACGGCAAGGTCCGCCAGCTGGCCGACGGCGATATGGCCCTTCTTGCCCTGCTCGTTGGAGAACCAGGCGCTGCCGGCCGTCCAGAGTTCCAACGCGGTTTCGCGGGTGAGGCGGTTCTGCGGCGCATACAGCGTCATGCCTCCCACAGTCTTGCCCGATACCAGCCAATACAACGCCGTCCAAGGGTTGTAGCTGGCGACGCGGGTGGCATCGGTGCCAGCGCCTACGGGCACGCCCATTTCCAGCATGCGTGCTACCGGTGGCGTGGCCTCGGCGGCCTTGGCACCGTAGCGGTCTACGAAATACTCGCCTTGGAAGGCCATGCGATGCTGAATGGCGATGCCACCGCCCAGTGCTTTCACCCGCTCGATATTGCGTGGCGAAATGGTTTCGGCGTGGTCGAACAGCCAGTGCAGACCATCGAATGGGATGTCGCGGTTCACCTTCTCGAATACGTCGAGCATGCGGCCAATCGACTCATCGTAGGTGGCATGCAGGCGGAAAGGCCAGCGATGCTCCACGAGGTGGCGCACCACCTTTTCCAGCTCGCCCTCCATCTCCGGCGCCAGATCGGGGCGGGGTTCGAGGAAATCCTCAAAATCGGCTGCCGAGAACACTAGCATCTCGCCTGCGCCGTTGTGGCGATAGAAGTCACTGCCGTCGCCGGGTTTGACCTGCGCGGTCCAGGACTTGAAATCGTCCAGCTCCATGCCCTTGCGCTGGGTGAAGAGGTTGTAGGCAATGCGCACGGTCAGCTGCTCGTCCTTGGCCAACTGCGCGACCACCTCGTAGTCGTCAGGGTAGTTCTGAAAGCCGCCGCCGGCGTCGATCGCACTGGTCACGCCCAGGCGGTTGAGCTCGCGCATGAACTGCCGTGTTGAATTCACTTGCAGTTCAAGCGGTAGCTTGGGCCCCTTACCCAGGGTGGCATACAGGATCATGGCGTTGGGCCGCGCGATCAGCATGCCGGTGGGGTTGCCCTGTGCATCGCGCTGGATCTCGCCGCCAGGCGGGTTGGGCGTGTCCTTGGTGTAGCCCACGGCCCGCAGCGCCGCGCGGTTGAGCAAGGCGCGATCGTACAGATGCAGGATGAAGACCGGCGTATCGGGCGCCGCCGCGTTGATCTCGTCGAGGGTGGGCATACGCCGCTCGGCGAACTGGAATTCGGTCCAGCCGCCCACCACGCGTACCCACTGCGGCGATGGCGTGCGCGCGGCCTGCTCGCGCAGCATGGCCAGCGCATCGGCCAGCGAAGGCACGCCCTCCCAGCGTAGTTCGAGGTTGTAGTTGAGCCCGCCGCGGATCAAGTGCAAGTGCGAGTCGTTGAGGCCGGGGATGACGCGCTTGCCCTTGAGGTCGATGATCTGCGTATCGGTATGGGCGAAGGCCATCACTTCGTCCAGATCGCCCACCGCGCTGAACTTGCCACTGGTGATTGCCACGGCCTTGGGGTTGGGGTTGCGGCGGTCTAGCGTGGTGAAGCGGCCATTTGTCAGGATGATGTCGGCGTGCATGGTGGGCTCCTTGATGTCGTTTGTGTGCTGGCTGGTGGCGGTTTGTTCGCGGGTGGCAATGGCGCAGCCAGGGCCTTGGTGCCCTGGCCGCGAGCCGGCCCTTCGCAGTTGTTTTTCAACGGTCTGTTAGTGGCCTTCTGCGCCGCCGAACATGGCCTTGGCGTAGATCAAGCCCAAGCCGTAACCGCCGCCATGGGCGATGGAGGTGGCGACCGTCTCGTGATAGGTTTCGCCGCGCGCCCAGTCGCGTTGCAGTTCGAGGAGGTACTGCAGCGAGGTCATCGGGCGGGCACCTTGCTGCACCATGCGTTCTACCGCCCGCTGGTGCGCCTCATCGCTGATGTCGCCGCTGGCATCGGTGATCACATAGACTTCGAAGCCCTGGTCGAGGGCGGACAAGGCCGGGCCGACGATGCAGACGGAAGTCCACAGACCGGCCAGCACGATCTTGCCCTTGCCCAGACGATTGACCTCAACGGCGATGCGCTCGTCTTCCCACGTGTTCATCGTGGTGCGGTCGATCACCGGGTGCTCGGGGAAGACCGACTTGATCTCATCGAACATTGGGCCGGAGAAGGATTTTTCGGCAACCGTGGTCAGGATGGTGGCGACCTTGAATTCGCGGGCGGCCTTGGCAACGAGCGCCGCGTTGTTGCGCAACTGGACCGGATCAATCGACTTGGTGGCGAAGGCCATCTGCGATTGATGGTCGATCATGATGAGGGTGTGGTCGGTCGGGTTCAGCAGGCTTTTGCCGGGGGTGGCCTTGGCGATGGGCATCGTAGACTCCTTGAGTGTCTCTTTGTCGAAAAATTGTAATAAGCTTTGCAAGTACGACCTGTGCTGCAGGATCGTTAAATTTCAATGATTGCAAGCGAGTTATGCCACTATATGCCGTACGAAAAGCGCAGGAAAACGGATAGTTTTAACCAGTTAAATCGAAAATTTTGACCATGAGAATCAGCCTTGAAGCCCTTGCCGTGCTCGACGCCATCGATCGTCGCGGCACTTTCGCAGCCGCAGCTGAAGAACTGCACCGCGTGCCATCCTCGCTCAGCTACCTGGTGCAGAAGCTGGAGAGCGACCTGGACGTCACCATCTTCGACCGCAGCGGTCATCGCGCCCAGCTCACCAAGACCGGCGCTTTGCTGCTGGAGGAGGGAAGGCGGCTGCTGCACGCCGCCGCCACGCTGGAGGCGCGCGCCAAGCGTATCGAAACCGGGTGGGAGACCGAGCTCAGCATCGCCGTCGATGCGATGGTGCCATTCGGGCGTGTGATGCCGGCGCTCGATGCGTTCTACGCCGACAACCCTCACACGCGGCTACGTTTCAGGCACGAGGTGCTGGGCGGGTCGTGGGATGCCCTGGTTACCCAGCGGGCCGATTTGGCTATCGGTGCCAATGGCGATCCGCCGCCAGGCGTCGGCCTTTCGTTCCAACCGCTCGGCCAACTTCAGGTCGTATTTTGCGTGGCCCCGCAGCATCCGCTTGCTGCCGCGCCCGAGCCGCTCGAATGGGAAACGCTGGTCACCCATCGCATCGTATCCATCGCCGATACCTCGCATCGCCTGTCGGTACGCAATCTCAATGTCATTCCCGGCCAGGACAATCTCAGCGTGCCCAATGTGGCCGCCAAGCTCGAAGCCCAACTGGCTGGGCTGGGCTATGGTCACCTACCGACCTGCATCGCCCAGCCATACATCGACCGTGGCGAACTGGTCGTCAAGCAACTGCGGGAGGCCCGGCCGCCCCAGCGCTTTTACTTGGCCTGGCGCAGCAACGACCAAGGGCCGGCCTTGCGCTGGTGGATCAAGCACTTCGACGATGCTGACTTCATCAACGATGAAATGATGGCTGCGCCTGCTGGCCGGTAGCGGCTGCAGTCAATGGACCAAGGGAAAATCTATTCGCTCTGCTTTCCGTCGATACCCACGCCGGTCAGCGATCCGGCTCCGATTTGTGCAACAAAGCCGTATATCAGCGGCAATTGCCAGCGAAGGGCGTAATGCATCTTGGCACTTGCGGCCCTCTTCTTCGGAAGAGGGCCGTGCATTTTCAAGCGTGCCGCCTTGCCGGCCAGTGCCGCGCCTGCCTAGTCCAGTCAGGTGGCGGATTGCAAAAACGCCAGTACCTCGCCCACAAACGCTTCGGGAAATTCGACGTTCGACAAGTGAACCGCAGGCAGAACCACGAGCTTGGCACCGTGGATGGCGGTCGCGATCTGGTCGCTATGGCTGAGCAGCGTGACCGTATCGTATTGCCCGGCGATGATGAGGGTCGGTCGCTCGATGAGGGCGACAGTGCGGCGCAAATCCATGTCACGCACTGCAGCGAAATTGCCGGCAAGCCCTTGCGGCGAGGTGGTCTGCACCATCTTGTGAAAGCCCTCAACCACGGCGCTCTTGTTCTCGCGCATGGACGCAGGGAACCAGTTGCCAATGAACATATCCGCCATGCCCACCATGTCCTTGGCGTGAGAGAGCTCGCGAATCATTTCATCAAAATAAGCAGCCGGGCCGAGGTAAGGCGAGGTGTTGCACAGGATCAGGCGGTCCACCCGGTCTGCAGCATAAATGCCGAGCCATTGTCCGACCATGCCGCCCAGGGATAAACCGCAGAAATGCACCTGTTCGATACCCAGCGCATCCAGTAACTCCACGACATCCCGACCGAGGCGATCAAGCGAATAGGCACCGGCCGGCGCTGCGGATTGTCCATGACCGCGCAAGTCATAACGCAGAACCCGAAAATGCCGGGTCAAGCTGGCGATTTGCGCATCCCACATCTCCAAGGTCGTCGCGATGGAGTTCGCCAGCATCAGCACGGGTTTGTCTGCGGGGCCATCGAAGCGGTAAGCAATCTTGCAGCCATCGCCGGTGGTGAAGAAGGAATGATTTTCCATGTGGGTGCACCCTGTCCAAGTCATCGTTTGAGGGAACCTGAAAGCCCCCTTGAGGTTGTGAGGCCGGTAGCGCTCGATGCCGCGTAATGCGTTTCGGCGTACTCGGTTGAACTGAAGCTTAGTGGCGGGAGCATCCAAGATATATTACAAAGATTGGAATATCTTTGTAGGTAAAACAGACATGAGTGATTTCACGCTTCACGAGCTTCAATGCTTCGATGCGGTGGTCAGAACCGGTGGCTTCCAAGCAGCGGCAGCAGCGCTGCATCGCTCTCACCCCGCCGTGTTTGCTGCAGTCGCCAAGTTGGAGCGACAGCTCAATCTGAGCTTGCTAGACCGCAGCGGATATCGAGTGCAGGCAACCGAAGCGGGCCTGTCATTTTTGCAGCGTGCACAAACCTTGCTGCGGGAAACAGAAAGCCTGCAAGCGCATGCCGCGCAATTGGCGATGGGCGAGGAAAGTACGTTACGCGTGGTGATCGGCGACGTGTGCCCAAGGCCGCCGATACTGGCACTGCTCAGCCGCTTCTTCTCGAGTTGCCCGGTAACGCGCCTGGATCTGCATTTCGAAGCGATTGATGGCCCGCAGGAACGCCTTTTCGACAATGAGGCAGATCTCATCCTGCATCACGTGGACAAAAGCAACCCACGGCTGGAATGGATCGAGTTAGGCACAACGCCATTCGTGCCGGTGGTTGCTACCGGCTTTCTGCCCTTTCCGGTCTCGGACACCATCAGGCCGGATCAGATGCGCGACTTCACCCAATGCGTCATCCGCGATACGGCCCGGCATTCGGCACCCAGCAACTATTTCATCATCGAGGGGGCACACCAATGCACGGTCGCCGATCAGTTGATGAAAAAAGAGATCATCTTGCACGGGATGGGTTGGGGCCACCTGCCAGGCTTCTTGATCGACCAGGAATTGCGCGACGGGCAACTGCAGTCGATTGCGGGGCACTACTTACCGGGGAATGTTGTGGAGCTGGTCGCGGCACGCAGGCGCGATCGACCACATGGGCCTGTGGCTGGGCGGCTGTGGGAGGCCATCCGTGAACACGCGAGCCAATGGCAGCAGAGTGTGGCGCGTTAGGGTGTGTTCAAAGTCTTGTATTCCCGCCTTTTGGAAGGGGGGTAGGGGGGGCGGCGACCGATGCTACTTGATGTGAATTTGCCCAATCCGCTAGCGCACCGATTTGCCAGTTTCATCGCACGGCTCGAAAAGCCCAGCATCGGCACCAGGCAGCGGAAACTCTTTAGCCCAGCGTTGCGGTAAGAGGGCAGTTTGGCATGCAAAAATGCAAGCTTATGTGTCGTTTGTAGCTATTTGGGCAAGCTTATGTGTCGCTCGACGTTAATCTGCAAGCGGCACATAACCTGATGCAGGATGATCTGGAGGGCTGGTGCATGGCGGCGCAGCAAGGCCGGTTGGCTGACGATCAGGCCAACTGATCCATTCACAACCGTTCACCGAAGCGGGGCACAGCCCCGCTCGTTGCCATCCCGATCATCAGGCACATCCAAGTCTATAGTGACTCACAGCGCCATCTCGGCACGAGGTAGCGCTACCTTGGCGCAATTTTGCTGAATGGAGGCGCTTTGACTCGGAGCAACTGGATTGGCCTATATCGAACATGGCTATATTTCCTGCTGGTTGCCGCGTCGCCCGTCTTTGCCACAGACTGGTTTCCGGTTGCAACCATGGCGGATGGCAAGCCGTTTGATTACCGCCCGCTCAGCGCCGTATCGAAGGAGTGGCGAATTTGTGCGCTCTTGCCACACGGCATGGACAGGTTCTGGTGGGGCGTTTCCTGGGGGATTTCGGAGGAAGCGCGCCGGCTCCACGTCAAACTTGGCATCTATCAGGCTGGCGGGTATGAAAATGTGCCGGTTCAGCGCAGCCAGCTCAAAAGTTGTATTGCCCAGAACGCCGATGCGATCTTGCTGGCGGCGGTTTCGCCTGCTGCATTGAATCCGGAAGTCGCCGAAGCGCTCAGCCATCATATCGTGGTGATTGGCATGATCAATGGCGTGAAATCAGTCAACGGGACCGCCAACGTTGACTCCGATACCGAGCAACTCAGCGCCATTGCTGCGCAATACATTCGTGACGATGCGGGTAAAAAATCGATCGCGGTGGGTTGGTTCCCTGGCCCCAAAGGCATGCTCTGGGTTCAGGATGCGGAGAACGGCATGCAGAAAGTGCTGGGGCCAACGCGGACGAAACTCATACCGGGCGGGTATGGCATGCCGGAAATTGGCGCTCAGATGGACTTGGTTCGCGCCCTGTTTGCCAAGACGACACCAGACTATGTCTTGGCAAATGCACCTGCCGCTGAAGCCACTGTTCGTTTTTTGCATCAGCAACACGGCATGAAGACCAAGGTCGTTTCCTATTACGCGACAGAGCCCATCGTCGAGATGATTCGCAATGGCACCATGCTGGCCGCCCCATCGAATTCCCCGGTCATTCAGGCTCGAATTGCATTCGATCTCGCACTGCGCGCGCTGGAACGAAAGCCTTTTCCAAGAGTGGTGTTGGTGTCGCCTGAAATGATTGACGCCAAGACGGTTGGTCAATTCCGGACTGAAAAATTATTCGCCCCGGATGGCCAATGGATGGTTCAGCAGAAGCTGCCTGACTGAGCGAAATCCCAACAAGGCAGCCAACCCCGGCTGCGATTGATTCAAGCGGCGCTTCCCGGCCGGCGAAGCCGTCCGGGCTACCTCCTGCAACTCCCCCTTACCCCATCCCCTCGTCATCAGGACAATCAGCCCGTCACGTTCAATAGCGTGAACGGGTTTGAACCGCAGTATCTGGTGCAGATGGTGGTGTCGCGCCTGCAGGCAGCGCACAACCTGATGCAGGATGATCTGGAGGGCTGGTGCATGGCGGCACAGCAAGACGGGTTGGTCGACGGTCAGATCAACTAATCCATTCACGATGTGGCGTTAATCAAGCGGGGCATTTGCCCCGTTTGTTGCGGGATGAGCGGGCATGAAAAAGCGCCAAGGCTACAGTAGGACTCGTTCCGGCCGTGTATCTTTTCCGGCTTCGCCTTCACATTTGGAGAGGGTGAGGACTGAGATATGCGACAAAGGCAGTAAAATCAATTTCCTCGAAAATCAGCCTGCTCGTACACATGAAATCTCATCCACTAAAGACGTCGGCACTGGTCGTCAGCCTATGCATCGCAGCCCTTGGCGGCCTCTGCAAAAGTGCATATGCCGCCGAATCCGAGCAGGGCTCTGAAGTGCTGAAGGCCGAACATGCTTTGCTCCATTTCGGTCTGGAAAAAATCAAACTGCCCGGTAATGAAAGCATGGGCATGCTCAATACCAGCTACCTGATTGAATTCTCGCCTGAGTGGTATTTCGGTCCTTCGGTGTATGGGTCGGTCAGCGGCAAGCATGGCGGCTTTTATACAATTGGCGGCGAACTGACCTGGCGTCACCCACTGGTATCGCGTTTAAGTCTGGAAACCGGGGTGTATGCGGGTGGCGGCGGTGGCGGCACCGCGCTGGTTGGCGGCGGTCTGATGCTACGGCCGCATGCTGATCTGACATGGGATTTCGGTGCTTACCGTGCCGGCATTTCTGCGTCGCAAGTGCGTTTTCCAAACGGCCATATCAACAGCAATCAGCTTGGCTTGATATTGGACTTCGATACTGACTTCCTGCATACCGACGTAGCCGCTGGCGATTATGCATGGTCGCCCACTGAGCGCAGCGGCGTCGGTTTTGACCGCGCGATGATCGTGGTGGGGCGCTATCAGCCCAAGCATAATTCCAGCTTCATCAGCGGCGCACCGCTGCAGCAGTCGATAGCCTATGCAGGCACGCGCATGGAGCGCTATCTCAACCCTAACGTTTTCGCCGGCTTGGAAGCGAACGGCGCTGGCAGCGGTGGCGTGGCCGGCTATGCCGAATACCTCGCCAACATCGGTGCCGAAATCCCGGTGACCAACAGCCTCAAACTCGGCACGCGTGTCGGCCTCGGCATGGGTGGTGGCGGTGCGATTGCTGTCGGTGGCGGCATCATGGTCAAGGCCGGTGTTTACGTTAGCGCGAATGTGAGCAAGGATTTCGACGTCAATCTGGAAGGTGGCATGGTCGATTCGCCGAACGGCAATTTCCGTGCGACCTACGGCTCGGTCGCGTTGCAATGGGATCTCGATCATCCGTTCAGCACCGACGGTGGCGCGACAGTGGTTGCGAATGAATGGATCGGCGGCACCCAACATTACTTCGGCGCCGCGCGTAAAGATGGTAGCAAGCGCGACATGGACAGCGTCACGCTGCAATTGAACCGCTACGTCAGCGACAATCTCTACCTGACTGGCCAGGCACACAGCGCCTACAGTGGCAATGCGGGCGGCTACTCTGTCGGCCTGATCGGCGGCGGTTATCGTGTCCCGGAAATCGGTTCCGGTTTATACGCCGGTGCTGAAATGCTGGCTGGTGCAGCAGGCGGCGGTGGCGTCGATACCAGCGGCGGTTTCCTGGTGCAGCCGGTCGCGTATATCGGTATGCAGTTCAGCAAAAACCTGGCTGCCCAGCTGAATGTGGGGCGCATCAAATCGCTGAAAGGCAAGCTCAACAGTAACCTGCTCGGTTTGGGGGTCAGCTATTCTTTCGATACCGTGAATCGTCTTTAAGCCGCGCTGCAAGCGCGGAACCTCATCACCCCGACATCTGTCGCTTTACGTAGCCCGGACGGCTTTGCCGGCCGGGGGCGTTGCCCAAAGCAGCCAACCCCGGCCGTGATTGATTCAAGCGGCGCTCCCCGGCCGGCGAAGCCGCAACGCGTTCACAACAGGGCAACCACAGTACCGATCCTGTTCCGTAAGCACAGGCGGCCCTGAACAATTCTTATGGGGTGCATTCGCTCGTTTGTGCACTGGCTGTCCTACATCTGTCTGCTATGGTTATTTATTGAACAGAAAACCAGCCGGGTGTGGGGGAAGCAATGGCAGCAACGCCGAAGAAGACGACCAAAGCGGTATTTCAGCATGTGACCCTGTATGGGCAGTCCGCCAAGGAAAGCCCCAATTTCCGCGGGCCGGTGCCGGAGGATTTCACGTTCAACTCGCCGGTCGGCGTGTGCATGGACCGGCAGCAGCATGTCTGGGTCTGTGACACGGGCAATAACCGCGTGCTGGTGCTCGACAAGACGCTGGCGCGCATCATCTACGTGCTGTACAGCCCCGCACCGGCCGGCCAGGGCGAAGGCAGTGTGCCGTTCCGCATGCCGTTCCATGTCTGCCCGCATCCGCAGAAGAATCTGGTGTACATCACCGACATGGGTAACTCGCGCGTCGTGGTGATGGAATATCAGGGCGAGCGCATCGACTTCGCGTTTGCCTTCGGCAACCGCGCTGAAAATGGCGGCGACCCGCTGCAGGACCCGAATGGCGTGACGGTCGTCACGCAGCGCGATGGTAGCTACACCATCCACGTTAATGACGAGTTCTTCCACACCGAAACCGACAAGCTGCGCAACCGTTGCGTGCGTTACGACGAGCACGGCCGCTATGTGGATGAATTCCGCACGCTGATCGACCCCGACGGCACCCGGCACGATCTGTACTGGCCGCAGGGCCTGAGTTCCGATGTCGAAGGCAGCCTCTACATCGCGAATACCGGCAGCTACGAAATCCTCAAATGTCCGGCCAATGCGCCGGTCAACGCCAATTACGAGCTGAAGGCAGAAAAGCCGGTGGTCAACCACCGTTTCGGCCAGCCCACCGGCGTGGGCATGCTCAACATCATGCGGGATGTCAGCGTGATCGGCGAGCGCGTCTTCGTCCCCGATCACGTGCTCAACACCATCACCGTCTACAGCCTGGATGGCACGCTGGAATCCACGCTGGCCGGCGTGCGTCCGTCGTGGAACCACGGTGACGAGCCGGTGCATTCGCTGACCGATCCGCTCTATTACGCGATGGAAGATGCCGCGCTGCTCAACCCCTACGTGATCTGCCAGGGGGAAGAGGACGACATTTTCTTTGTCAGCGAGCCGTTCTCGTCGCGCCTCATCAAGTTGCGTATTCCGCACCTGGACCGGCGCTTCCCGCAGGCGCAGATGATCGCCACGCTGGGCGCGCGGCGCGATATGCCGGGTACGGCCCGGGTCGATCCGCAGTTCAACTGTGTGACCGCCGTGACCGGCTTGCAACCGCCGGCCAAGGCGCTGATGTCCGCCAGCACGGAGGCTGCGCTGCCGGACTATCTGCAACTGAACCCCTTTCTGCAGTGGTACGACCAGCTCAGCCAGACCATGCTGGACGCCTACCGCCTCTGGTTCGGCGACGTGGCGAAACTGGCCCCCGCCCTGTTGTCCGGCCTGCCGCTGAAAGACCTGCAGCTCACCGTTGATGCCGGTAACTGGCGCATCAAGGGCTACCGCGAGCGCGAGGAGACATTCCAGGCCATTGCCGGCAATCTGGTCGAGGGCTACTTCCTCGCCGGCAACCTCGGCGTGACGGTCTATCACCCGAAAGTGCCGCTGTTTGGCCAGCTCTGCCCAGGCACGCCGCTGGTGCTGGTGGACAACTTCAATTTCGGCACCGTGACCATGTACCAGATCGGCCCGTTCGGCCGGCTGCTCAACTACGGCCTGCCGTTCGGCTCGTATGGCAAGGGGGAGGGCTGCATGCGCGGCCCGCAGGGCATGGCGGTGAGCGACGAGGGCGAAGTCTTCGTCGTCGATTCGCTCAACTGCCGTATCGCCAAATGGCAGATACTGCCCACCGGGTTGGTGATCTTCATCAAGAATTTCAGCTGGGATGGCAAGGGCGAACAGGCCGCCTTTACGCCGACCGACGTAGCGCTGGATGCGCACAATCGCGTGCTGGTCACCGATCAGTTCAATAACCGTATTTGCTGCTTTGACCGCAACGGCAACGCACTGTGGGCGTGTGGCCGGGAAGGCTACTGGGAAGAGGGCCAGCCGGACGGCGACAAGCTGATGTTGCCCACCAGCCTCGCCATCGATGGCGACAAACTCATCCTCAATGATCTGGTGAATCGTGCGCTGAAGCTGTTCCGCATCGAAGAGAACGGCCTTGCCTTCCTGGGCGGTATTTCCCTGTTCAAGCTGCAGGTGGACGAAGGGGGGGTCTGGATGCCTTACTTCATGCACGCTCACAACGGCCAGGTGCAGATTGCCGATTCGACCTACAACATCGTGCAGGTGTTTGAGTACTGACTCGCTGCATGGCCGGTTGCAGATGTTTGCGGGTGATGCTGCGTCCGTGTCGTCCGTGTAAACCCTGTTAGGCGTCAATCGAAAGGAAGGCATGAACATGACACGCGTCCGAGTTGAGGGCTTGACCATCTCGCTTGACGGATACGGAGCGGGTCCGAATCAGGACATCAGGAATCCGCTTGGTGTGGGCGGGACAGATTTGCACCAGTGGTTAGTCCCGACACGAACGTTCCAACGGGCTCAATTTGGCGCCGACGGTGGCACAACGGGGATCGATGACGACTTCGCTGCGCGGGGCTTCAAGAATGTTGGCGCCTGGATCCTCGGAAGAAACATGTTCGGACCGATTCGCGGTGCCTGGCCCGACATGAACTGGAAAGGCTGGTGGGGGGACAACCCACCCTATCACGTTCCAACTTTCATCTTGACTCACCACGCGCGCGCGCGCATCCAGATGGAGGGTGGAACGACGTTCCATTTCGTCACGGGCGGTATTCACGAGGCGCTCGACCGGGCGCGCGACGCAGCCAACGGTATGGATGTGCGCATTGGCGGCGGACCGAACACGATCCAGCAATATCTGCGTGCGGGCGTCATCGATGAGCTGCACATCGCTATCTCACCGGTCCTGCTGGGCGGGGGAGAGCGACTGTTCGAGGGGACGGACATGCGTGCTCTGGGATACGAATGCGTTCAGTTCGTTGCGTCGGAGAAAGCCACCCATGTGGTACTCCGGCGCCAAGGGCGCAAGGACGCCTGATAACCGGTTGCAGCGGGACAGAAATCAGCGCGTGCTCAAGTGCAACTCGTGAATCAGGTCGATGAGTGCGCGCAAACGGGCCGGCACAAAACGGTGGCCGGAGTAATAGAGCCTTAGCCCGCCAAATGACGGGCACCATGGCACGAGCACGGGAACCAGCGCGCCAGACGCCAGCTCATCCTTGATCAGCCATTCGGTGATGAAGCCTATGCCCAGCCCAAGCAGGACCGCCTGCTTGATGGCAGGCAATTCATTCAATGCCAGGCGCACAGGCAGGTCCATGCGCAGCTTCTCCCCACCCCGCTCCAGTTCCCAGTGATAGATGCCGCCGTGGGACATGCGCATGCCGATGCTCTGATGCTGGAGCAGATCACTGGGGTGGCTGGGTGTGCCGTGGCGTTCGAGATACTCGGGCGTGGCGACGACGAGCATGCGGAGATCACTGGATAGCGGTACTGCGATCATGTCTTTCGGGACAGACTCGGCCAGGCGGATGCCGGCATCAAAGCCGTCGGCGACAATGTCGATCATGCGCGACTCGCTCACGATATCGAGTCGTACCTCGGGGTAACGCTGCACATACTTGCTGAACAGTGGCTCAAACAACAAAGATGCAGCCCCCTGCGGAGCATTGATGCGCAATGTCCCGCTGAGTGTTCCCGGTGTGCCGTTGGCTTCGTCGCCGGCACTCTGGATTTCGGCCAGGGCCGGTGCGATGCGCGCCACATAGCGCTGTCCTGCATCGGTGAGTGCCACGCTACGTGTCGAGCGATTGAACAGTCGCACTTTCAGGCGCGCCTCTATGCTGGCCACGGCGCTACTCACCGCAGTGGGAGACATTTCCAACTCCAGTGCCGCCCCCCGAAAACTACGTCGACGAGCCACGGCGAGCACCACCTCAAGCTCGATCAATCCAGTGCGATGCATATAATTATCCTGATAATCAGTGCAGGTCATGCGCCATAGGACGGCTTATCAGGACAATAAACAATTCCTAGACTTGGTACCAGCACGGCTCAGAAAGCCCGACTTCCAGCCTTCCCCGTGCCGGAAACTTCACTGTCAAAGGAATCGACATGCAACGTCTTGAACACATCTACATCAACGGCGAATTCATCGTGCCCCATGGGCAGGAATGGTTTGACCTTCACAATCCCAGCACCGAAGAGATCATCGGCCAGGTTCGGCTGGGGGACGAGCAGGATGTGCAGCGGGCCGTTGCGGCTGCCAAAGCGGCATTCCCGGCCTGGGCACGTACCACGCGCGAAGAGCGTATCGCTGCGCTGCGCCGCATGCATAAGGCCATTGCTGCGCGCCAGGCGGATTTGATGGAGGCAGTCGTGCTGGAGTACGGCGCGCCCAGAGAGCGAGGCAGCTGGATGGCGAGCTATCCGGCGGATGTGATTGCCCAGACCATCGATGCACTGGCGTCCTTCGAGTTCGAGGAGCAAGCCGGCGTGGCAAGCGTCATCATGACGCCAGTCGGTGTTGCCGGCCTGATCACGCCGTGGAACAGCAACGCCGGGTTTATCTGCAACAAGTTGGCGACCGCGCTGGCTGCGGGTTGTACCGCCGTCATCAAGCCCAGCGAGCTAAGCGCACTTCAAACACAGGTCGTCGCGGAGGCACTGCACGAAGCCGGCCTGCCCAAAGGCGTGTTCAACATCGTGAATGGCCTTGGCAGCGTGGTGGGGGAAGCAATTACACGCCACCCCGACATTGCCAAGATCTCTTTTACCGGCTCATCCGCCGTGGGTCAGCATCTGGTGAGCACTGGCGCGACCACGATGAAGCGTGTGACGCTGGAGCTGGGCGGCAAGTCACCCACCGTGGTGCTTGATGATGCAGACTTCGCCAGCATCATGCCGATCGTGCTCCACGCCGGATTTGCCAACAGCGGCCAGGCTTGCATCGCAGGCACACGCATCCTGGTGCCACGCAGTCGACTAGCGGAGTTTGAAAGCATCATCAAATATGCTGTTTCGCATATCAGGTCCGGTGATCCGCGCGATGCCGAAACCGACATCGGCCCGATGGTGAGCGCCAAGCAGTGGGAACGCGTGCAGAACTACATCCGCATCGGCCAGGAAGAAGGGGCGACATTGCTTGCCGGCGGTGAGGGGCGCCCTGATGGCTTGCCGGGCGGGTGGTTCGTGAAGCCCACGATCTTTACCAACGCCAACAACCAGATGCGCATTGCGCAGGAGGAGATCTTCGGCCCCATACTCACCCTCATTGCCTACGAGGATGAGGCCGATGCCATTTCCATCGCCAACGATACACGCTACGGTTTGAGTGCCGTGGTACTGGGGCGTGATGTCGAACGTTGCGAACGCGTCGCACGTCAGATTGACGCCGGTCGCGTGCTCATCAATACATTGGCGCACGAGCCGCGTGCCCCGTTTGGTGGTTTCAAGTATTCAGGGCTCGGGCGCGAGATGGGGAAATGGGGGCTGAGCGCGTATCTGGAGCCCAAGACGCTGCTGGGAGCGGCAGAGGCTGCCAAGGCGTGAACCCCCGTCAATTGTCCCAGACACCAGTGCCATATTGGCGGGCATTCAAGGGTCCATTAGCATAGGCGCAGCTGCCGGAAGCCAGCGCGGCCAGCCAGGCTGCGCCAGTGCAGGCTGCGCACTTTTCTTATCTATCGGGAGGCTGGGACGTGGATATCAAACTCAACTTTGTGAATCAATCGAACGATGCGAACAATGCCACCATCGTGATCTTCCAGAAGAACGTGTCGACTGATTTCGACGGACTCTCTGTCGCCTGGAAGGTGATCAGGAACTGCGGCCGGGGTGACAACCACCCCTTCATCTTTCCGATACCGATGTTCGTGGGCGCCAGCGACAGCTGGGGTGACCACACGCCGCAGATAGCGGCCGAGAACGGCCAGTTGTACGGAATCTTTCAGACCGCTTCGGGCACTACGTTATCGCCGCTTGGCCCCGCTACCAGTAGCCGCCAGGTGCAGGTCCGCAACAACCTGACCAAGGGTGGCATCAACACCAGCATCTACAAGGCGGGCAAGCTACTGGCCACCAAGGCCAATATCGCGCCAGGCAAGACGGCAGTATTCGAATTCAAGCCGACTATCTGGATCGGCGTGGTTGCGCAGGCCGTCGAAGGCCAGGTCATGAATCCGGCTGACCTCTCCAAGAGCATCACCGAGTTGTCGTTGCTGGGTATCGCGAGTGCCGACATCGTTATGACTGGCGGCGGCAGCGGCCCAAGCGCGACGCCGCACCGGTTCACGCTCGAAAACATCGTCATGCCCTGAGCGGGGCCAGGTCGAAAAATCGCACCAGCCCGATACAAAGCTGCTCGACCACATTCAGCGGTTAAAGTCGCTGTTGACCGGCGCCGGGATAGGCCATTTCTTTTGCGACGGGGCCACGGTTTGCGTGCATATCACCGCGATAACCCGGCGACGGTGTTCCAGCAATTTGCCGCTTCTGGTTTCGATGCGCGGCGGATGAACCCATCCCGCTGGCGCTATTTCCTCAGGGCTGTGTGTACCGGCAACGTGCGATTCGCTGCGTCGACACGGTTGTCCGGCTGGGGTCTCCGCTCTGGTTTGGGTCGCGTGTGGCTGGTCGCAACCCATGAAAAAAGCCTCGCTTGCGCGAGGCTTTTTTGTCACTCACTTAAAAGCCATCAGGACGGTCGATTACCAGCCAATCGTAATCGTTGCCACCGTCGGATTGGTGCCGATCAAGGACGAGCTGAAGCCACTGACATCGTCATACGGGAAGCCATAGCTGAAGCCGTTGATGCTATGGGCATGCCAGAACGCGGAGTAGGCGTTGGTCGGTGCCGTTTGATAGAAGCTGCCCGAATTGGTCCAGTTGGACGGGGTGTCGGCGACATGGCGGTTGAGCGCGGCACAAAGCTGCGCCTGGATTTGCAACTGCTTGGCGGTCGGCAAACCGGACGCTGCATTCGAGGCATCGTTGAGCACGCCATCGCCTAACAGCACCATGGCCGTCGTCGGCATGGCATTGATGTAGTACGTACCCAGTCCATCCGTGAATTGGAACTGCCCGCCCACCACATGGCCGGTGAACGTGCCCTGCGCATCGGTAAACGTCAACGTGCTCGTGGTGTACTTGTTCCAGATCGACTGGATATAGCTATCCAGATAGGTTGCATTGGCGCCGCCAGTGTTGAAGCTGCCGTGCGCGGGCGCCACGATGCGATACGGTGCATAGGGCGCCTGGGCCAGCGTCTGGAATGGCCCCGGCACCTGTGCCACGAATTCCTGGAACAGGCTGGCGCGGGATTCAGTTTCACCAACGGTCTGGTTGAACCCACCTTGCCCCTGCAGCTGTAACCGCACCGGGAAACCGAACTGGTCCACGCGCGTCGTGTTGCCAAAGAAATTGGTGCTGTTGATATCCATCTCGACGAAATCGAAGATCACATCGATGTTGGGGTCGGACGGGTTGTCGATATTCGGGCCGGTATAGCCAGTAACGGGCGAACCCACCGACTTCAGATACATCGGGCTGCCGACACTCAGATACATCCGCCCGGAAGTAATCTGCGGCACGGTGAATGACTTGCATTGCGAGAGCGGAATTGAATAGTTGGCATAACTCGATCCGTTCTTGGTTTGCGCGTTGTTGTCGCTCGCGGTCATCGGCACAAGCTGGCCAGCGCAATTGACGTGAGAGTAAGCGCCATGATTGTTGGGGTCCTGGCCAACCATGGTCCAATAGACGTTATTGTCGGCATAAGTGCCGTTCGTGCCATTGACCAGATTGAAGGTCGTACCGGCGGCCGGGAACGTGACGCCGGTATTGGATTGCGTCTGGACTGGCAGGCCCGGCACGTAGCAGTGCTTGGCGTTGCCCGGGCTGGGGTCGCCAAAGGTACCGTTATTGCAGGCTGCACCGTTGGTCAGGCTCTTGGTGGTATAGCTGCCGTTGGCGCCATACAAGACGATCTGCGTGCCCGAAAAACTGCATTGTCCGTTCTCGGCACTGCACTGGGTCCAGGTGGTTGGCGCGGCATCGCAATGCTTGGCAATACCCGGATCAGGGTCGCCGAAAACATTGTTGTTACAGCTTTCGCCACCGGTGACGACGTTCGCGTTGTAAGTGGTGCCTGCGCCATATCGGACTGTTTCGGTATCCGAGAAACTGCAAGTCCCGTTTTCGCTGGCGCATGAATGCCAGGTGTTGGATACCTCGCAATGCTTGGTGACACCGGGTGCCGGATCACCAAAGGCCGCATTGTTGCAGGACGCGCCCCATGCCAGCGTTTGCGTGACGAAGGTCGTCCCCGCGCCATAGCGGACAGTCTGCGTGCCGGTGAAAATGCAATTTCCGTTTTCCGCGGCGCAGTAACTCCAATCGCCGGTGGTCGCGCTCAGCGCTGCCGAGGCGGTGAGCAGCGAACCGCCGCTCAATAGGAGAATCGTTAGGCTCCTGATCATTCTTCTCATGACATCCTCCAGATATGACCTGTTGTGTAGTTAGTATTTGGTATGTGCATTTCGACAATGAAAGCGCTTTCAATGCTAAGGAAAAGATGCGTGCTTAACAATTCACGGGCTCAGAAAACCGACGGAAGGATGGAAGTCATACTGCGCGACGTATCGCGAGCAGCAGGCGTTTACGGCTTGCGTGATCTTTCGGCTGAATACCGGCTAATTCATACCGGATGTCGGCAACGATGAAGAGATGGAATCACCGTGCGCGATGATGGCTTGAATACCCGACGGCGATCAGCCCGGTGAAGCGGCGTTGCGATACCTATGACTACAAAAATACTGATCTGGATCACCATGCTGTTTGCCTTGCACAGCTTGGCCGTGGCACAGGCGGACATGCCCCTGAAAATCATGTTCAGCGACCGGCCGCCGCTGTACTTCTTGAGTGTCGAAGCGGACGGCCGGCAAGTGATCAGGGGGAGTGTTTACGATCTGGTCAAAACCGCAGTGCAAACAGTCGGGTTGACTGCCACGTTTGCCCGCTTGCCCAGCAAGCGAGTGATCAACGCCATTCGCGACAACGACGAAGCCCTCTGTGGCATGGGCTGGTTCAAGACCCCCGAACGCGAGCTATTCGCCCAATTTTCAGCGCCGTTGCACGATGATCAGCCGTGGGTGGTGATCGTGCGCCCCGGCGTCGAGCCTGAAATCATCAAGGCAGGATCGCTGAAGGCGCTATTGGAAAACCAGGTACTACGTCCCTCGCTGATGGATGGCATTTCGTTTGGCACGTATCTCGACGAGCAACTTGCCACAGCACGTATCCTAGATGCACTGGCGTTGGCTCGGTCGGTTGATGGGCCGCAGCAACAGGTTCCGATGAGGGCAACAATGTGAGTTCGATGGAAAGCGTCTGGGAATACCGGGAAGAAGTCTTGTATCCCCGATTATTTGGTGAGCGGAGGACAGGGATATATGTCCTCGATATCGAGATCTTCACCGAGGCTTTTGGCCAAGCCACTCTTGACCCCTGTTGGCTGCATTTGGGCGTATTCGAATTCGAGCCAACGGCTGAGCGCGGCTCTTGGTTGTACGTGACGTCCGGGGCTTCCACGCCTTGGGATTCCGAACCGTCCGAATACGATCAAGATGATTATTCTTGGCTGGGTGTGGAGCTGGTGATGGAAACATCGGAGAAAAGCCCGTGGGCGATTTCTATCCTGCGGCGGTTGTTGGCTTTTCATGTCCTGATTTGCCATGACCGCTTTGGCGATGCGCCACCACTCGATTATGGGCACCGGATTCCGCTCGGAAGGCCGATTGATGGCAGCGAGTCCTCCGAATTGCGGCATGTTGTGCTTGCCGAGCCAACACATTACCCGGCTACTGCGCAGCTGGATTCCGGCAAATTCGATTTTTTGCATGCGGTCGGGGTGACCGAGGCCGAGCGTGATTACGCAAAGGCTCATAGTACGGAAGCGCTGATTGATATCCTTGCGGCGAAGGGGGGCTTTCCAGTCACCGACCCGCATCGTACGTCAGTGCTATAAGCAACATTGGATGGTGCAACGATCCATCATGCGTTGATCTGCTTGAGGAATGGTCATGGCTACATTGGAACGCGCAATTGCGCTGGCAGCTGCAGCGCACGCAGGGCAAATCGATAAGGCGGGGCAGCCTTATATTCTCCATCCGCTACGGGTGATGCTCTCGCTTGAAGGGGAGCATGAGCGGATCGCTGCGGTGCTTCACGATGTGGTGGAAGACACCACGATCAGCCTGGCAGCACTGGAAGCCGAGGGATTTCATCCGCAGGTGCTCGACGCGATTCAGGCACTCACCAAACACGCCGGCGAATCACGGCTTGCCGCCGCTGCCCGCGCTGCCCAACACCCCGTGGCGAGACGAGTAAAGCTTGCGGACAACGCCGACAACATGGATATGCGCCGGTTACCCAATCCCACCGAGAAAGACTTTGCGCGCCTCAAGGAGTACGAGGAAGTGCGCAAGCTTTTGCTCTCCTACGATGTCCCTGATTCACGCAGGTTGTGAATCTACTCGCAAGACGCCTGATAAAGCCTTGCGATTAAAGAGGCTTTTTTGCGAATAAAGCGCGCATGAATATGGCCCAATCAATCCGGCTTGCCGAATGGATATGGCGGCGGATTCAAGATGCTGGTGCCGACAGTCCGCAGACAGTCAGGATTTTTTTCAGCGAAACCAAAATCGATGGCAC
This sequence comes from Andreprevotia chitinilytica DSM 18519, assembly GCF_000711875.1. Taxonomy (GTDB): domain Bacteria; phylum Pseudomonadota; class Gammaproteobacteria; order Burkholderiales; family Chitinibacteraceae; genus Andreprevotia; species Andreprevotia chitinilytica. Next base: position 87,071 of record NZ_JONM01000011.1, on the reverse strand, counting down.
TGTTTGCAAAAGTCGCAGTGTAGTTGGTTTCCGAAACAGGTACGCCGAGTTTTGGCCACCCGGTCAGGGGTAATTGACCATATTGCTGCATGATATCCTCTCGAATGATGCATATTCCAGATATTTTGAAATTTCCAAATATCTCCAGGCGGTTGCCATTCATGGCAATGCGTCCTGGCGTAATCATCGCCCCACCTGCCAAGTGAATTGGCGGAAATTCATAGTTCCGCCAATATTTGTTTCTTTCTGTCAAAATAAGCGACCCCAGCAGCGCTTCAATTTTTTTTGGGCTCTGTGTCGCAATGGCATCGTGGAAAGCCGCGATGAATTGGAGTACGGCTTCCTTGGCGTCGGTGCTGTTAGTTTCCATAGCGGCGGTCATATTCATTTCCATAGTAGTCTGCATAGGGCTCATGGGTAATGGAGTTGATTTCTCCGCGCCCGTAGATTTGTCCAATGGCGTTTTTGGCGGCTGTGGCGTTGCCATTGCGTTTATAGCGGTCATAGGCGGCATTGTAGCCGGCGTGATTGCCGCGGCTGCCAGCGAGCTCGATATCAATACCAGCATTGGCAAGAATTTCACGTTGCACCTCGATGTTCTTGAGGGTGGCCGCGCCCTCGTTGGCTAAATTGCTATTTACATAGGCTTCGCGAGACGAGATATCGGGCGTAAAGAGGTAGGTGGCATGGCCAATTTCGTGTGCGAGAGTTTGTAATGTGGCAGCTGGGTGGCCTTGTAAATTCCCGTCCAGGATGATTTCCTTAGTACCGGCGCGCGCGTCCATCCACGACCCGTCGCCGGCCACACCGTACCGCATAGCCACGTTTTCTTCTTTCAACCGCTTCAAATCTCGCTGCAATGTTGGTGAATGCGCCGCCAATTCATCCACATCCTCCCCCAGCCCAGTGCGAATCGGTCTAATCGCCGCCTTGGCAACGGCACGGATCAATTCCGGCAATTCGGTATCGGGGGACGGTTGGTATAGATAACCCTTGGGCCTGACCCAGTCCGCATCGAACGATAAATCAGCCGCCCGCTGCATGCGGATCAGCTTGTGGTTGACCTGTGGCCCCCAGCCCCACAATGGTTCGGGATCGCGCCGCAGTATGCCGTGTGCTGCCTGTTGCAAGGTGTAGTGGGCCGCGCGGGAGGGTTTCCAGTCTTTCGCGTCGCCGGCGAGGTCGAGCACCGGATCGTCATCCCATTCGCTCCGGCGCAGGAACAGTGGATGCGGCGCGGGATAGTTGAGGACGTAGAACACGTGACCCTGGGCGAGTTGCGTTGCCAGATCGCTGTCGGAGCGGATGTCGGCAAACGCTGGCCCCGCCTGCGACAGCACGATGCTCAGTGCGGCAGGGGAGAGGAAGTGTGGGTCTTCGATGCGGGGGTAGTGCACGCGCTTGAGCTGTTTGGCGCGCAGGAGCGTCGCGGGCATGGCGGCTTCGTGAAACGAAAACAGCCAGCTTAGTACGAAAGATCAGCGAAACCGGGAGTCAGAATTTGCCAGGTAGATATTTACAAAGTTTGCGCGCTTAGCAGTGCCCTGCTGCCGTGGCGTGGAAGTGTTGGCTATGGCACTGCGGCAGCGCTCCCCGGCCGGCGAAGCCGTCCGGGCTACATCCCCAGCAACTTCCCCTGGCGCCATCTCATACACCGGCATTGGTTAATCCAAAGAAAAGGCCGGCATTGCAGCCGGCCTTTTGCAGTACAACCGGGCCTAAGCCCGGCTGGATCAGCTTACTTCAGACCCACCGGCAACAGCGGGTATTCCTGCGACAGACGGTACGAGTTGGCGCCCACTGTGACTACATAGTTGGACGGGCCGGAGATCGGCAGATCGTAGCTGAGCTTCAGGGTTTGCGTCGCTCCCACTGCCAGTGCCTTGGGCAGCGTGAACTTGGCATGGTTGAAGTCAGCCTTGAAACCACCGATGTTGTTCGGGCCGTTGTAACCGGCCTGAGTCACGGCAAAGTTCACCGCCGTGGTGGTCGAGCTCATGGTTGACGGGGCCGATACCGGGTAGTCGAACTCGACGGCAGTGCCGGCCGGCAGGCTGGCCGCGGTGTTGTTGACCACATTCATCGATACCACGAACGGGTAGTTGTTATCACCCGTTTTCCAGCCGCTGAAGGTGATGCCGACATTGGCGGTGGAAGGCGGTAGTGTGGCACCGGCACGCTGGTTGCCATAAGCCGTACTGGCCTTGAACTTGTTGTACAAGTCGGTCGTCAGCACATTGCCCATGTAGTACTCGCCCTTGCCGCCGTTCTTGCTGGCGTTCCAGGCGTAGTCACCGGCCATTTCCCAGATCATCGCGCCGCCGATGCCGTGATTCACGATGTAATCGGCCTTGGTGTTGATGGTCTGCTCGTTTTCCACCGACAGGAACACCTGCTTGGTCGGGTTCCAGACCCACGAAGCGACGAGCGTCGGATCGTAGAACTGCTGGTAGCTGCCGACGATGGTGTTGTCAGTCACCTTGTACGCGGCCAGGTAGTCCGGAACGATGCCGTTGACGAGGTTCAGGGCATGCCAGACCGGGTTGCCACCGGCGTTCACCGGGTTGCCTTTGGTATCGAGGTCATACCAGACGTTGTCGATGCCCGATGCGCCACCACCGCACGGTGCCGCGCCCGCGCAGGCGACCGCATCGTTGATGACCGGCGCCGTACCCCACAAGCCGTTGGTGCCGCCGGTGACGGTCTTCCAGCCATTGGTGTAGTACGGGATACCCATATTGATCCGGCCGGACTGCATGGCGCCGCGATAGTAGTGGTAAGCCCAGTCCACGTTCAGATAGCCGATGTTCTGGTACTGATAGGCTGCACCCGCCACCAGTTCGGCATCCTTGCCGTCGTCATACAGCGGCGAATTCGGCCCCACATACTGGTTCCAGGTACCGTGCAGGTCGTAGGACATGACGTTGACGAAGTCCAGATACTGCAGCACCGGCAGGTTTTCCTCGCCACGCAGTACCCAGCCCGAACCGGAACCGGCAATGCTCAAGAAGTAGTACTTGTTGTCCTGCACCGCAGCGGCATCCAGCTTCTGGCGCAATACCTGAATCATCTGCTTGTAGCTGGTCATCAGGCCGGCAAGGCGCGGTTGCGAGAGCGGGAAGTCAGCCGGTGCGCCGGCTTGCGTATCGGTGCTCGGGTGCTCGTAGTCGATATCCACGCCATCGAAGAACGGATACTGGCGCAGGAAAGCCACGGCCGAATCGGCGAAGGTATTGATGCCGGCCGTATTGACGGTGCCATCCGCATTGGTGGTCATGGTGTAGAAGCCGGTCGAGCCGGCCCAGCCGCCAATCGACATGAGAATCCGCACGCCGGGGTACTGCTTCTTGTACTGGGCCAGCAGGTTGAAGTGGCCCTTGTACGGCAGCGTGTTATCCATCTGTGCACCGGCCACGTTGGGCCAGCTCATGGCGATATCCGGGCTGGTGGCGCTGGTATCGATCTGGAGGGTGTATTTGTTCTGGTCGACCGTGGCGAACGCATAGTTGATATGCGACATCATGTTCCACGGCAGGTTGTTCACCAGATACGTCGGCTGGCCATCGGCACCATGCCGCCAGTTGGTGAAGTAGCCGACGATGCGGCGCGACAGGCCGTTGGGCAGGGTTTCACGGCCGGTGTTGTCATAGACCAGGCAGTACGGCACGTTGGCCACGCTGGAGGTCATCCCGTCCGGACGGCAGACATCATTCGAACCGGGCACTGGTGTAGCGGTTGGCGTCGGCGTGGCGGTCGGGACCGGTGTTGCTGTTGGCACTGGTGTAGCCGTTGGAACCGGGGTCGCAGTGGGGACTGGCGTTGCGGTGGGTGCCGGCGTTGCAGTCGGAACCGGTGTTGCCGTCGGCTTCGGGGTCGGGGTGGCAGTCACGGGAACCGGCGTTGCGGTCGCGCCGCTGCAGTTACCCAGCACCGTCCAATCCTTGCCGGAGCCGGCCGGGCCGCTGTTGGTCGCCGGGCTGGCGTTGGTCCACCAGTTGGCAACGTAGTTGACGCCATTCAAGGTGACCTTGTCGCCGCCGTTGTAGTTGGCCTTGGTCGAGTCCCAGGCTGCGTAGCACGTACCGGACGGTGTCGGTGCCGGCGTGGCGGTCACTGGCGCAGGTGTCGGGGTGGCAGTCACCGGGACCGGCGTCGGCGCAGGTGTTGGCGTCACGGGCTTCGGGGTCGGTGTTGCTGTGACCGGAACAGGCGTGGGGGCCGGCGTTGGCGTGGGTGTGGCTCCGCCGGCGCTCGCGCCAAGGTCTGCCCACAGGCTGGCGACCGTCGGATTCCAGCCGGAACTGCTGTAATCGGTCTGGTTCACCAGCGCCTTATAGTCATGCCCGTTGTAGGACACGATCGTACCGGCGGTGTAGTAAACGTCCGCCTGCCAGGCGGGATAGGCGGCATAGGCGAACACGGCGGCAAGCGCCATGGGCAAGGCCGCCATGCTACTGCGATGGAGCATCGACATTTCTCTTCCTTCTTAAGATTGGATAAGTGCCGCTGTAATTGGTATTGGAGATGCGGCGCACCAGGGGTCTGGTACCGTCACGGCCTCATCCGGATGAGGGTAGAGGCCGCGACTGAGCGCGATTTACGGCGGGAAGGAAGTAAATGTCAATGCCATGCAAGGATGGTGGTTTGTCAGGAAAAATCATGGTTTTGTCCTGATCGAACCAGCCGGCCGACCATGCCGCAGACGAACGAAACCGGGCCTTTCTATCTCAGCAAATGCTGCTTTGTCTGATTCGGATATTCCGGTTGTCGGGTCAGCGGAAATTTTTTTGTACATGCGGCGGCTGGGCTTTGTGGCCTGAGCCGGATTTTTGGCCCGGCTGCCTAGTAGCGGATGCCCAGGCGTCGATAGAGGAACGACAACGTCCACGCCGGCCCGATCAGCAGGAATTGCAGGTCGCGGAAAAAGGATGGCTTCTTGCCTTCGATCTTGTGCCCATAGAACTGGCCGACCCAGGCCACGACGAAGATCGCCACCGAAATGTGCAGAATGGGTAGGCCCGCGTGCTGCATTCCCGCCAGCAGCAACAGGAATCCCCCCGACAGCAGCGCCATGCCCAGCATCATCGGCAGCGACAGGCGGGCATAGAACACCAGGCCAGCCAGGACGAACAAGGTGCCGAGATTGGCAAAGGGGAGGCTCGCCAGCGCGGCCGGCAGCGGCACGCACCACAGCAGACCCAGTACCGAGAACATGATGGCTGGCACGCATACCTTGTGGATGGCGATATTGGTCGGGTGACGGTGGCTGTCGCCGTATTCGTTCAGCCATTCATTCAACGTCATGCTGCCTCCTGAAAAGGAACGTGCTGCAATTGGCTAGTGCTAACAAGCGGAGCAATTGCTTCACCTGTTGCGAGATTCAGAGTGCCAGAAAAAGCGCCCGGATTGTTGCCGATCAATGCGTAGCGAAGAAGGCTTCCTGTTAATAAGCTGAAGCCAATTGCGTAATGTCTTGGCGATGGTATTGGCAATTTGCAGCCAAATTGTTATTGGCCCGTTTTTCAAATTCAGGATTCGAGAAAGTAATTGTTTTCCAGCAAAAAATCATACCGTGGATAACTGAATAAGCTGACGTAAGGTCGGGATGAATGGTTTTAAAGAAAGAAAACAGTCATCACTAACGTAAGTTATATGCTCGCATATTAAGTGGATGTTTCTCGAAGATGACGTTGACATGACGGTATTTGAGTTCTAAATCAGATGAGGCTGGAATGCGATCGCACGCATTTCGGCCTCATTTTCCATATGCCGTGCGGGCGCACAGTGCGCTTATCTAGCGCGGCTTCGTGGTTTTGGGGCTACCCGCCATCATCCCTGGAGCAAGTTAAATGGCACGCATTGCAACGCCAATCAGCGAGATTAAGGAACATTACGACGTTGTGGTGATCGGGTCCGGCTATGGCGGGGGGATCGCTGCATCGCGCATGGCGCGGGCGGGGCGCACGGTGTGCTTGCTGGAGCGGGGCAGGGAGATCATTCCGGGCGAATATCCGAATACCCTGGCGGAGGCGACGGAAGAGTTTCAGGTCCATCACCCCGACGGCCATATCGGCTCCCGCACCGGTTTGTACGATTTGCACGTCAACGCCCAGCAAAACGTGATGGTGGGCTGTGGCTTGGGCGGCACGTCGCTGATCAACGCCAATGTCTCGCTGGAGCCAGAGCCGCAGGTGTTTGCCGACCCGCGCTGGCCCAAGCGTGTGCGCGAGCATGCCGATACCTTGCTGCAGGACGGGTTCCGCCGGGCGCGGGATATGCTCAAGCCCAATCCGTATCCAGACTCTGCCCCCGCCTTGCCCAAGCTGCAGGCCAACGAAAGGTCGGCAGAGAAGTTGCAGGCGCTGCATACCTTTTACTACCCACCGATCAATGTCACGTTCGAGGCCCTGCCGGATAACCGCAACCACGTCGGCGTCGAGCAATTGCCCTGCAACTATTGCGGCGACTGCGTTTCCGGCTGCAACAACAAGGCCAAGAACACCACGCTGATGAACTACCTGCCCGACGCAAGCAACCACGGCGCGGAGATTTTCTGCCAGGCCTCGGTGCGCTATCTGGAGCGAGACGGGGAGAGTGGGGGCGACGGCTGGATCGTGCACTACCAGTACACGGGCACCGGCCGCGAAAAATTCGATGCGCCTACGTTGTTCGTCAAAGCCGATATCGTGGTGCTGTCTGCCGGCACGCTGGGGTCGACCGAAATCCTGCTGCGCTCGCGTGACCAGGGCCTGCCGCTGTCCGACGAGTTGGGCAAGCACATGAGCGGCAACGGCGACATCCTGGGCTTTGGTTACAACAACGACGACAAGATCAACGGCATCGGCTTTGGCGCGCATTCGGGCAAGGACATCGGCCCGGTGGGGCCCTGTATCACCTCCATCATCGACATGCGCGACGAGAACGACTGGCGCAAACGCATGGTGATCGAGGAGGGCTCGATTCCGGGCGCGATTGGCGGGGCCATCGTGCCGGCCATGGCTGCGGCGGCGGCGGACATCGGCCGACCCACCGAAACCGGCCCGGTTGCCAAGATCAAATATGCCGCCCGCGAGGCGGAGAGCGCGCTGCTCGGGCCTTATCACGGCGCGGTCAACCGTCTGCAAACCTATTTGATCATGAGCCACGACAACGGCGCAGGGCGGATGGTGCTGGATCAGGCCGATCAATTGCGGCTGGATTGGCCCGGCGTAGGCGAGCAGCCCAACTTCAAGATCGGCAACGACCGCCTGTATGAGGCCACCCGTGCGCTGGGTGGCACCTATGTGCCCAATCCGATCTGGACCGACCTGTTCAAACACAGCCTGATCACCGTGCACCCATTGGGCGGCTGCGTGATGGGCGAAGGCGCAGGGCAGGGCGTGGTCAACCACAAGGGGCAGGTGTTCTCCGGCAAGGCGGGCAGCGACGTCTACTCGGGGTTGTATGTGACCGATGGCTCGGTGATTCCGACCTCGCTGGCGGTGAATCCGCTGCTGACCATCTCCGCCGTCAGCGAACGGGCGATGGCCTTGCTGGCCGAGGATCGCGGCTGGCAGATCGATTACACCTTGCCGTCCGCGCCGCGCAAATCACCCGCGCCGACCAAGCCGGGCATCGAATTCACCGAGACCATGAAGGGCTTCTTTTCCACCGCCCATCGTCAGGCGCAAGGCACTGATCTGGCGGTGTACGAGGCCGCTTACTGGGCAGGCGAGGATGCCGGTTCCAGCATGGGCTTCACCGTCACCGTGGCATCCGACGATGTGGAGCAGCTGATTGCCAATCCCCAGCATCCGGCCACCATCGTCGGCACCCTGAACGCACCTGCGTTGTCGCCGCAGCCGCTGACGGTGAGCAACGGCGTGTTCAATTTGTTCGAGGAATACCCGGAACAGGTCGGCGTGCGGCACATGAACTACAACATGAAGCTCACCGCCGAGGACGGCAGCGATTACTTCTTCAGCGCGTTCAAATCCGTGCCCAGCAACCACAGCGTGCTGCAGGTGTGGAGCGATACCAGCACCTTGTATGTCACGGTCTATCGCGGCACGGACAACTCAGGCCCGGTGGTCGGCAGCGGTGTGCTGCATATCGCCCCGGCGGACTTCGCCAAGCAGATGACCACGATGAAGGTGCTCAACGCATCCAGCGAGGCAGAGCGCCTCAAGGAGATGGCCCGCTTTGGCGAATACTTTGCCGGCGTGCTGTGGGAGAGCTACGGCGGGGTACTGGCCGGCAACGTCTATTTCAACCCGGATGCGCCGCCGCGCAAGAAGCGCCCGCTCAATGTGGGCGCGCCGTCGGTGTCGTTCTTCCAGACGGAAGACGGCGTCAACCTGCGGCTCACCCGCTATCAGGGCGGAACCAAAGGGCCGGTGATGCTGGTGCACGGCTTGGGAGTGGGCTCGAACATCTTCTCCACCGACACGATCCCCACCAACTTGCTGGAGTACCTCTACAACCACGGCTACGACGTGTGGCTGCTGGATTTCCGGGTCAGCATTCTGTTGGAGGCCAGCCAGCAGCAGAGCGACGGCGACCAGATCGCGCGTTACGACTTCCCGGCTGCCATCCAGCAGATCCGCCAGAGCACCGGGGCCAAGGACGTGCAGTGCGTCGTGCATTGCTACGGCGCGACGACCTTCTTCATGTCGCTGCTGGCCGGGTTGGAGGGCGTGCGTTCCGTCGTCTGCTCCCAGATCGCGACTGATCTGGTCGTCGCCCCGATCACCCAGGCCAAGACCGGGCTGCATCTGCCGTCGGTGCTGGACAAATTGGGAGTGCAATCCCTGACCGCATACACCGAGGTCAACGCCGACTGGTTCGAGAAACTGTACGACACGGCGCTGAAGGGCTACGCACTGGCCGAGGCGCAAGGGTATTGCAACAACCCGGTCTGCCACCGCATCACCTTCATGTACGCCTCGCTATACCGGCACGAAACGCTCAATGAAACCCTGCACGACAACCTGCACGAGCTGTTTGGCGTCGCCAACATGCGCACCATGGAGCACCTGGCGCTGATGTGCCGGGAAGGCCACCTCGTCGGCGTGGATGGCGCGGATATCTACATGCCGCATCTGGACCGGCTGCAGATGCCCATCCTGTTCATCAGCGGCGAGCAAAACGTCTGCTACCTGCCGGAAAGTACCGAGCGCACCTATCAGAAGCTGGTGGATCGCTTCGGGCCTGAGCGCTACAGCCGCATGGTGGTGCCGGACTACGGCCACATCGATTGCATGTTCGGCAAGAACGCGGTGGTCGATGTCTACCCGTTCATCGTGGCTCATCTGGATAAAACCGCTTCCGTTTGAAAGGCTGTTCAAAGTCTCGCAAGCCGCCAACTTGAAGCGCTACAGGGTTTTACCTCCCCCTTTTTGAAGGGGGATTGAGGGGGATTTCGACGTCATTGCAATTTGAGATGTCGCAGAAATCCCCCCTAGCCCCCCTTCAAAAAGGGGGGAAGGCAACGTCATTGTCGCCACAAAGATTTTTAACAGCTTCTGAGGCACTGGCCGCATGGCCAACACCCGTCCGGGGAGCAAGGGGCATGCCCCTGAAAAACATAAACATGGTTGCTAGCAATCGTCACAAGGACATCAACATGATTAAAAAAACAGGTGCCGCGCCAACAGGCGCCGCAGGCCCGTGCATCCGCTGGTTCCAACGCTTCATCTGGATCGGCATCGCCATGAATATGGTGTTCGCCATCCCGGCCTTGTTCTGGCCCGATTTCCTCAATACCCAGTTCGGCTTGCCGCTGCAGGCCACCTACCCGTGGCTGCAGAATGCCGGCATGTTGCTGGTGGGCGTCAGCCTGTTTTACGCGCCGGCCGGGGTCAATGGCCTGAAATACCCGGTGTATTCGTGGCTCTGTGTGCTATCGCGGCTGATTGCCGTCGTGTTCTGGATTTACCTGATCAATACCTCCGGCTACCCGGACGCATTCCGCCCCTTGCTGTACTCGGACGGTGCGATGTTCGTGATTCTGGGCGGCTTGCTGTATGCGGGGATGCCGGCCGAGCAGCGGCCGTGGCCCTTGATCCGGGCGGGGTTGAAGTGCCTGTGGCAGTGCGTGGCCAAGTGCTTGACCGGCAAGCGCCGCATCGTGACGCTGGTCATTGTGCTGGTGCTGGGTTTTGTCGGCGTTGAAACCTGGCTCAACTTGTTCCGCGAAGTGCCGCAACCGGTCTTGCAGTCGGACGAAGACCATTTCAAATACGCAGCGATCGGCCTGGGGCCGGATGCCCGCATTCCCCTGTATGTGCTGACGGTGATGCCGCAGGCTTGTTCGCAGCAGATGCCCAAGCGCGGCTCGGGGTGGGAGTCGTTTGGTTTCATCACCGAAGGCGGCCACGATCTGCCCATCGGGCTGGCCAAACGGCAGATCGGCTACCCCTCGGTCGAGGCCAACTGCGCGCTGTGCCATACCGGGCAATACCGCAAGAGCGCTGACGATGTGCCGGTGCCCGTGCCGACCGCCCCGGCGGCCATGCTCAATCTGGAATCGTTCCAGTGGTTCCTGTACGACTGCGCCAGCAGTCCGGACTTCACCACCAAGGTGATGACGGAAATCGACAAGCGCTACGACCTGGGCTTCGTCGAGCGGCTGTTCTACCGCTTCGCCATCGTGCCCGCCACCCAGCAGGCCTTCCTGAAGCAGAAACAACAATACACGTGGCAGAAGCTACGGCCGGAGCAGGGGCCGGGCCGCACCGATACCTTCAACCCGACCAAGATGGTGATTTTCGGCTTCCCGGATGATTCCACCATCGGCACGGTCGACCTGCCGCAAATCTGGAACCAGAAGCCGCGCGAATCCATGTATCTGCACTGGGATGGCAACAACAACGACATCCACGAGCGCAATTACGCCGCCGCCATGGCGGTGGGGGCCACGCCGCAATCGGTGTTGCCGGGCGAGTTCAAGCGGGTGACCGACTGGCTGCTGCCGCATCAGCCACCCAAGTGGCCATTCGGCGGGCTGGATCAGGTGAAGATTCATCGCGGTCAGGCGCAATGGGAGAAGAGCTGCGCCAACTGCCACGATTTCGGCAAGGCGGCCACGGGCCAGGTCACCGTCGGGCTGAGCCAGCTGGGCACTGATCCGTACCGGCTCAACTCCTTCACCGTGGGGCTGGTGGACAAATTCCACGAATTCAAGACCCCGCCGTTTGCCTTCAACGCCTATCGCAAGACCCAAAGCTATAGCAACACCCCCACCGATGGCGTCTGGCTGCGGTCGCCTTATCTGCACAACGGCTCCGTGCCGACGCTGTGGGATTTGCTGCAAAAGCCGGAAAGCCGGCCCAAGGTGTTCTATCGCGGCTCCAGCGTGTTCGACCAGAAAAACGTCGGTTTCGTCACGACCGGTCCGGGCACGATTGGCGGTGGTTACTTCCAGTTCGATACCAGCCTGCCGGGCAACCACAACACCGGCCACGAGTACGGCACCGGTCTGACCGATAGCGAGAAGTGGGATTTGATTGAGTACATGAAGACGCTGTGATGTTTTCTCCCCTCGCCCACTTGTGGGAGAGGGGCCGGGGATGAGGGTCTTGCCGTGAGCAACTTCCCTCTCTCCACCCTCTCCCTAACCCTCTCTCTAATCGCTGAACAAGGCTGCAGCCTTGCACGCGAGGGCGAGGGGACGAGCATCCCGATCAGCAACATGCGGAGGTAGCAAATGGACTTTGATTTTGGCAATTGGAAAACCCGGATCGAAGCCGGTCTGCAAGATGTGGACCAGCGAGCACAGATTCTGGCCAAGCTGACCGACATCCATCAGCAGGTGCAGCAAATCATCGATTCCGGATCGACCTCGGCCGGTAGCATCCCTTGGGAGCTGGCAAATGGGTTGTCCATTCTGGAGGGGGTCGTGGAGGGCAAGCCTTTACCGACCACCGAGGCAGAACTGCCCACCCGGGTGATGGACGACGGCACGCTGCTCGGCTGCCGTAAGTGGGAGCTGCTGGATCCGCTGTGGGGCGAGGCGCTGGTGCAGTGGATAGAACACCTGACGAACCGTGCGCCGTGGGCCGCCACGCCCAACCACCTGATCCTTCCCGATCAGGTCGACTTTGCCATCGCCGGCGATTGGGGCACCGGCGACTACATCGCCCAAAAGGTCGCAGCCGCCATGAAGCAAGTGCCGGTGGATTACACCTTCCATCTGGGCGACGTTTATTACGCAGGCCTTGGCTCGGATGAACAGAACGACTTCGCCGACTGGCCAGCCGGGGGCAAAGGGCAGTTCACCCTCAATTCCAACCACGAAATGTACAACGGCGCATTCGGGTATTTCGGCGAATTGGCCGCGCGCTTTCCGCTCCAGAACGGCACCAGCTATTTCAGCCTGTCTAACGCCAACTGGCTGATCATCGGCCTCGATACCGCCTATTACTCGGACGAGATGAACCTGTACATGGACGGCGCGCTGGGGGATCAGCAAACCGCCTGGCTAAAACAGTTGGCCCAAGGCTGCACCAAGAAAATCCTGTTGCTCTCCCACCATCAGGGCTATTCCATCGATGGCGGCAGTAAAACCGATCTGTACAACCAGGTGGTCGCCGCGCTGGGGCGTGAGCCGGATTACTGGTACTGGGGCCACCTGCACAACGTCATCTGCTACCAGCCGCAAGGCAAGCTGAACGGCCGCTGCGTGGGCCACGGCGCCATTCCCTACGGCCGTGCCAGCGTCCTGGCCGGCAACCCGCATGTGGCCTGGGCTGAAACCCAGTTCGCCAACGATGCCCAGTATCCGGTGCGGGTGTTGAACGGGTTTATCAGGGTGAGACTGGATGGCGGCGCGCTGATCGAAGAATTTTTCGATGAGAACGGCAGCAAGCGGTGGCCGTTGCCTTGAATGTGCGATTCAACACAATCCACGCCAAGGGGTAAACAAGGGATAAAGAGTAGTCGCGGTGGTGCTTTTGGTGGCATGCCAAGATGAGGCGCGCATGAAGATGGCTTGATCAATCCGGCTTGCCAAATGGATACGGTGGTGGATTCAGGATGCCGGCGGCGGATGATCGTAAGCAGTCCGGGTTTTTTTCGGCAAAACCGAAGTCGATGGCACTGTCTGCAAATGTTGCGGTGTAGTAGGTTTTGGACATGGGTATGCCCGGCATGGGCCATCCGGTGATGGGTAACTTCCCATACCGCTGCCAAACGTCTTCACGGGTAATGCAAACGCCAGAAATTTCGAAGTTTCCGAATATTTCAACCCGATTGCCATCGCTTACCACATTCCCTTGCTGAATGATTGCGCCGCCCGGTAAGGCGATCGGGCCGAAAATATAATAGCGCGCATATTTTGTATGAAAATCGAGCTTGAACTCGCCAACGAACTCTTCGATGCGCTTCTCACTTTGCGTAACGATGGCATCGTGAAAATCGGCAATAAACTGGAATACGGCTTCTTTGGCCGCGTTGGTTTCATTGTCCATAACGGCGGTCATATTCTTTTCCATAGTAATCGGCATAGGGTTCGTGAGTAATCGAATTGAATTCTCCTTGCCCGTAGATTTGTCCAATGGTGTCTCTGGCGGTTGCGGCATTGCCGTTACGCTTGTAAAGGTCATAGGCAGCGTTATAGCCGGCGTGATTGCGGCGGCTGCCAGCAAGGCCGATATCAATACCAGCATTGGCAAGAATTTCACGTTGCACCTCGATGTTCTTGAGGGTGGCGGCGCCCTCGTTGGCAAGATGGCTGCTCACATAGGCTTCGCGAGACGAGATATCGGGCGTAAAGGGATAGGTGGCATGGCCGACTTCGTGCGCGAGGGTTTGCACAGTCGCGGCTGGGTTACCCTGCAAGCTGCCGTCCAACACGATTTGCTTCTCGCGACGGTGAGCATCCATCCACGACCCTTCGCCAGCAGTGCCGTACCGGATGCGCCATTTCTGATCCAGCAACGCCTTCAAATCCCGCTGCAATGTTGGCGAATGCACCGCCAATTCATCCACTGCCTCACCCAGCCCAGTGCGAATCGGTCTAATTGCCGCCTTGGCAACCGCACGGATCAATTCCGGCAATTCGGTATCGGGGGACGGTTGGTATAGATAACCCTTGGGCCTGACCCAATCCGTATCGAACGACAGATCAACCGCCCGCTGCATGCGGATCAGCTTATGGTTGACCTGTGGCCCCCAGCCCCACAATGGTTCGGGATCGCGCCGCAGTATGCCGTGTGCTGCCTGTTGCAAGGTGTAGTGGGCCGCACGGGAAGGTTTCCAGTCTTTCGCGTCGCCGGCGAGGTCGAGCAACGGAGTGTCATCCCATTCGCTCCGGCGCAGGAACAGTGGATGCGGCGCGGGGTAGTCGAGGACGTAGAACACGCGACCTTGGGCGAGTTGCGTTGCCAGCTCGCTGTCGGAGCGGATGTCGGCAAATGCTGGCCCCGCCTGCGACAGCACGATGCTCAGTGCGGCAGGGGAGAGGAAGTGCGGGTCTTCGATGCGGGGGTAGTGTGCGCGCTTGAGCTGGTTGGCGCGCAGGAGCGTCGCGGGCATGGTGGCTTCGTGAAACGAAAACGGCCAGCTTAGTACGAAAGATCGGCGAAACCGGGAGTCAGAATTTGCCAGGTAGATATTTACAAAGTCTGTGTGCTTAGCTGTGCCGCGCTCCCCGGCCGGCCAAGCCGTCCGGGCTACATCCCCGGCAACGCCTCATCTCCCCGTCTTCAGGACAATCAGCCCGTCACGTGATCAAAGCGTATCGTCGTAAACCGCAGGCACATAGTTCGCTTTCACAACGTCATAATTCGTGGTGACGAATTCCATGAAGTAGATTGCGGCGTAAACCACGGTAATCGTCTCCTTGGTCAGGTTGCTTTTGATGGCGTCGATCAAGCTCAATGCATCCTCAATCTTGTCGGATATTTTCTTTATTTCCTTGAGCACCATTTCGCGATATCGATCGATGTTGAAGTCATTGGCCAATTGTATGTTGTCCACGGCCTCTTTTTTCTGGCTTTCGTAGCGCGAGAGCATATCCAGCATGATGCACAAATCTTTTGTGCCCTCAACCTCCTCCAACGCTTGGGTGGCCTCAAGTATTTTTTTGGTTTTGTATTCGGATACGGCAATTTCCGTGACGGGCTGCTTTAATTTATCCAATTCAAGCTGGAGCTGAATGATTTCCTGCTCCTTCTCTAAAATGGTCTCCTGCTCTTGCTTCCCCAGCAAGCATGAAAACTGCACGCTGTCGGCCTTGGTGGGCTGCGGCATTGCAATCGAGACAAACGGGTCTGCCACGAAGCCCACTTTTGCGTCAACGGCGAGCGCGCCCAAATCCCTGAAATGCTTGACCACCAGAAAGATGTTGAGCACACCGGGGCGAAAATGCCCGCTGTGTGCGTGGACCAATTTGACCTTGCCGCCGACGATCATCAGTTCGCCAGCGCCTCTGGCGAACTTCCCGACAAACGACGAATGCGCAACCAGATCGGTCTTGTTCAAATGGTTGAACAGGTAAATCTTGCCTTCAATAGAAATCACAAATGCCGCAATCGCTACTTTGTCGTGTGCGCTAAACCCGGTCGTTGATTCAAGCACCTTGCCATCGACAGCAGATTTGATCTGGCCGCTGTCGATGACGTATTCGCACTGTAGCAAATCCAGTGCGTCGAATTTTTTTGTGCCTTGTGCAATATCGTTCCGCAGATTGCCGCGCGTAATGGCGAGCAGCCGCCCGTCTTCGATGGGGCCTTTAAGAATGCGCGCTGCTTTGCGGAAAAATTCCTTGCCCATTACTTGCCTCACACGATTTCAAATTTGATTAAATTGATATGCATTCATAGTAACCAATGCAATCTTCACCGGTCTTAATTCGCATTCAATCTAGAGCTGGCGAGCGGTACTTGCAAGTGATGGTTTTGAGCGCAGTTCTGCAATTTTTCTCGGCATGCTTGCCCGGCAAGCAGGACATTTACCCTGCTGGTTAAACGTCGTATTCGGGGGTGATCACATGAGTCAGTGCGATGGAAAGCCGATGCTGGAGCCTATTGGCGCGATGACTGCCCTGTGCCACGTTCTGGGCCGGCCAAGGTTCTTGATCGAGGCTAGACAGAATGTGCGCAAATGCAACGCTGGCATGACGCGAAGGTGATTCATCCGCTCACTAGCGAGTAGGGTAGATGCAGGCACTGGCGTGCTGTCATCAAGGGCGTTTAATCTCGACGAAGTTCGAGTGACTTGGGAGGAACCACGCAGATGAAACAAATGGCCCGCAAACCACAACCGCACCAGCAATTCAAGCTGGCCACCCCCGCCAAAGAACGCAGCGCAAGCCATGCTGCCGCTGAGGCGTTGGCGCTGCAGATCAACGCGGCGGAGCACCGCCGACAACTCGCGCGTCGTGACTTCGACAATCGCCTGGATGCGGCTCGCGACGTCGATCCCCTGTTTGCCTGATCCGGCGCGCCCTTTGCGGCGCACAAATTATTTGGTGCTGTAGCCAAATGCCCACAGCGCTTGGGCACGGTTCGGCGTTACGTCGTCAGTGGATGCGGTGATCGGCGTGTCATGTTGGGGCGTCTCCGAGGCGTGCCACGCTTGGGCAATCTCCTCTGGTGTGGAGGGCAGCGCGGTCATGAAGTAGAAGTGTGGTTCGTATTCAAAGCGGACGGACTTATCGACATCGCTTGGCGTCACGGTCTGCCTGTCGTTGCCATCCCCATTGCCGTTGATATCAGTCATTGCATTGGTCTCGCTGATGACGCTACCCCGAGGGGAGCGTGGATTGCGCCTGCATAGGATTGGGCGTCGCAAGTCATCCCATGCCCAGAGCCACTTGCGCGGCCCCGGTCACGGGATGACCTGAGATCAATGATGCGCCGAAGCAACCCCGCCAGCCCCATCCGGCAAGGCGATGCGGACGTTCTGCATCATCCCTTGGTCTTCATGATCGAGGATGTGGCAATGCAGGACAAAGTCGCCGACATAGCGCTCGTAGCGGGTACGGAAGGTCACGATGTATTTACCCACTCGCCCTGGCGGGACAGTGCCGTCCTTGTTCTGGCTCTGATTTAGCACCCAGATCGAGTCTTTCCACATGCCCTTCATGCCGCGGAACTGATCGTCGAACGGATCAGCCGTCGGGCCGTCTTTGCTCACGTCTGTTCCATCCGGCGCAATGATGCTGACGATCTGGAAGGGGTTCACGTGAATGTGGAACGGGTGGCTGCCCACCTTTGAACTCAACTCCCATTTATCCACGCTACCCAAGAGCAGGGTGCGGTCGATCCGGGTCGGGCTGTACGGTTGCGTATTCTGGTCATTGGTGCCGACCTTGAATGCGCCCGCCGAGATATCGAACACCAGGGTTTGCGTGCCGATTACTTCACTCGGGTCGATGGTCCGATGTGGCTCGAAGCTGGTCAGCTTCAGGCCGCTGCGCAGCTCGTCGCCAATCTTGGTTTGCACATCGGCTGGCATATTGGCCTTGGTGGCTTCCAGCAGCTTGCTTTCCACATACTGGGGAATGCTCTTGATCGGCTCGTGAACACCCGGCTCGACTTTCACCAGCCCCAGTAAGCGTGCGGAAGGCACGGCATGGTCGACGGTATCGGCCACTTTCACATCATTGATCACGCAATAGTCGCCAGCCTCCGGGAAGACCACCAGTGCGTCCCAGCGATAGCCCGGCTGGAAGGTGACGGACTGCCGGACCAGTGCCTTGGACAGGGTCAAGCCGTCAGCCGCAACGAGCGGCATCTCCAGCTTGGGGCCGGTGCAATATTTGTCGACGTATTGCTGGGTCTCCTCCGCCTTCAAACCGGCCGGCTTCGGGGCATCATTGGCAAGACGGCGAATCACAAGCGCAATGGAGTCCCGCACCCCGCCGTGAATCATCCGCCAGCGCTCGATTTCGCCTGCTCGGGCCTTGGTGAGCGAGCCCATGACGACACCATTGATGCTGGTATAGCGGCCAGACGTGTTCCACGAACTGAACTGGTCGTAGCCATCGATCTTGCCCACATCGCCGGCATCGCACACATAGCGGCCCTGGGCATCCTTCTTGATCTTGCCTTGGGCATCGCGGCAGCCGTACTGAATCTGCTGGAACACCAGCACGCGTTCCGGGAAAGCCGTCGCGCCGTAGGGCTTGAGCAGCGTATCCAGATCGCCATTCTCGGTCGGTGTCGGCAAGCGCGTGCCGCGCACGATCAGGGGGCCGGCCATGCCGCTCGATACCTGCAAGGCCGTCGAGCCGTGGCGGTGCGTGTGATACCAGAAAGTGCCGGCCGGATGGGTCTGCGGGATGTTGTATTCGTACTGGAAACCCACGCCGGGGTTGATCGACAGCAGCACGTTGTCGCTATTGCCGGCCGGGTTCACCCACAAGCCGTGCGAGTGCAGGTTGGTGCCGTTGAAGCAATGCGGCTTGTTGACGTCGAAATCCGGGCCATGCGCCGTGCAGCTGGGGTCGCGCGGCAGATTGTTGTTCAGGTTGATGCGGATGGTCTGGCCCGGATAAGCCTCGATCTCGGGCGCCATATAGACGGTCGAGCCTTCCTTGGGCCATTGCGTGGACGGCTCGGTCGGTTTGGCCGGTTTGCCATCCCCTTGCGCATAGCTGCGCAGCTGCACCTTGTCGTACTTGATCTCGCCCGGTTTTTCGCGTGCCGGGTTGCGAATCCAGCCATTCACATACTGAATGTTCAGGTCGAAATACACCTCGCGTGCTACGCCGGGCGATAGCTCATTGGCGCGTGGCAGGCTCAGCAGATTGAGCCGGCGCGGTTGCTCACTGCCAGTTTCCTGCACCGGTGGCTGCACCGTCGGGGTGAGGGCCTTCAGCAAGGGGGGATTGGCGACAACGGGCTCGTCCGCGAAGGCGGCATAGGGGGCAAACAGGGCAAGGCTGGTGAGTACCGCTGCGGGTAGGCGATATCCGGGGCGGATACCTGCCGTCTTGGCAATCGACATGCTGCTTTCTCTCCTGTGGGTCATGAACCATTCCGGCCGGTTATGCCGATGGAATGATGGCTAACTCTATTTAGCGCACCCTTCGTGACAGTCACAACTCATTTATCAGTAAGCAGCTGTTTTTTTGGGAAAGTGAGACGCAGGGTCAAGTCGCTGTTGTTTTCAGGACACTGGGCCGCGCCCGGATGGCGCAGAATGCGGCAGGGGTGGGGCAACTTGGCCTTGGTCAGCACTGCTGCAGCAAGCAGATGGAACTCATACCGCCAGCGTCTCGCCGATAGTTCTATTTGAGCGCTGGGAACGTGCGCCTTACTGTTCTAGGAGAGACCGGCTGATGCTCGCTATCGGTCCGGATGGCGACTTTTCCTTGTTCCGAGTGCGTGGCTGCCGTCACGGTCGCAGAACGCACATCATGGGTGCCATGCGCATTTGGCTCCCTTCGAATGGCAAGATGTTGGTCGTGCCGGGCGGCACCCAAGCCCCCTCCTGGCTGCACTACATGGTGTACCCGCTCGGCAATAAGCCATTGATCAGCCGGGGCATCGGTGTCTTTGTTGGAGGCATCCCGCTCAATCTGGCGAAAACCTAACGCATGGGCAGATCGAACGGTGGTCAGGTGATGACTCGCACCAACACTTCCGTGTTCTGCCGATGGATTGGGTCCGGTCATATGCGGAAAAGGAGCCATATCTTTCTTTCCCGCACCGGGAGCGCTGGAAGGCACTTCCCAAGTCACTCCTGGACCTTTTCCACGTCTTTGCGCTAGCCCGGCCTTATCGGGATCAGTAACACCGACGGGCATCGATGGCCGGGATACCGGTTCTTCACCCGATTCTTGGCGCAATGCTTCTTGGGCATCGCGTATGGTTGCGTTTCTCTTGGGGGCAGCTGACATCTTTTCCTCCTGACGAAAGTAATCCCCTCTTGGTGCCAACGGTGCTCCGCAAATTCGTAATGGCTGGTTCTGGCTGCGGCAAGTTTGCTGGCCTTTCCTTAGTCTGCAACAAGAGCGGCGGCTGGAGTCAACCGCCGTTAGCTTGGTAGAGCGCGCTGCAGTCGGGGTCCTTCCTCAGTTGGTCCTCGACGGCCTTAAGCATTGTTGCGGCGCTACTGTCGTCCAGTGTCTTGATATTGGCGACCTCGACTTTTGATGTGTCCTTGCCGTTATACAGTTGCTTGAAGGTGGCGAGCATGTCGGTTTGATATTTGGCCTGTGCCTGGAGAATGTTGTCCCGCACACCATTCATGACGTCATAGACGAGGCTGCTCTTCGCTCGCAGCAAATTTTGGCTAGCCATGAGCACCTGTTTATCACTTTCAGTCAGCGTAGGATCTGCTAGCTTGGCGGTCTGTTTGGTATAGGTGCCGGCATCACTCTGCAGCTTGGTACTGCAGTTGTTGCTCATTTTGTTGTACAAGTCATAGACCTTGCTGAAACCCGTGAGCGCTTTATTAAAGCCCTCGGTCATGTTTTCGCCGGTTTTAATCGGCAGTTGGGCAGCTTTTAAAGCGGTATTCAGTTGATCGCTATAGTTGGCCAGTGCTGTGCTGGGAAAGCGGGAGTCGTACAGCTTGATCGCACTGAGCGCAGGACTATTTTGATGCCCCGCGTCCGGCATGGCGGTGAGGTTACCTCCGACGGTGATGAAGCGGCCGGAGCTGAATAGCGGACTGTCCTGTAACTTCCTCAGGTCTTCATTGATCTTGTCCAGATTGTCGCCATTGTTGATAAGGGATGCCGTAGCTTTGGTTTTCAGCAGGATACGGTTGGCAGCGTCGATGCCTGGATCGGTGGCGAAGTTAATCGCGGCCTGTGCTTCTTCCATGCCGCTGACGGCGCTGCATGCGCCGTCGTAGATCAGCACGTCGTCGATGGCCTTTTGTAGCGTGTATTGCTCAATGGTGAGCTTGCGGCTGCTGCTGATCCGGTTGTAGATATCATTGCGTGCCAGCGTGATGCCGGAAGTGATCACTGTGGCGGTCAGGTTGTAAAAATAATCCTGATTGATCTCGGCGCGCGCGCCACCCAGGCCGCCGGCCAGCACGGCCAGGTTCTTGCTGCCGCGGTCGCCAAACAGCGGCCCCATCACACCGGCGATGGTCGAGCCCAGGCCCAGCCAGAAATTGGCGTTGGACTGGGTTTCGAACAACAGCTTTTTATACATACTGCAACGCACGTCCGCGGCCTGGATAATGCGATCCTGAATGCGGTTACGGCGCTCTTGCAGATCGAGGGAGGTGTACCCATCGTAAAATGCGTGATAGCCGTACTCATATCTTTCATCTAATGTCAAGTCTTTCCAGTCACGGCTGTACGACGCTCTGTTGTTGTCATAGTTGACCCTGGCTTTGCCATTGGGATCAATCATGATCATCAGGTTGATCGGTTCAACCTTGTATCTTGCAAGTACCGGGTCAGGCCCGGAAATTCGCATGCCGGGAACGGGATCATTGGCGTCGTCCTTGGCACGGGTGATCTTGTCGTCCATGAATGGCCCCACCCCAGTCGTGCCGCATCCCGTTAGTACCAACAGCACAGCGATTGACAGCATGGCATGCGAAATTTGCATGTACTGCTTCTCCATAACGTTTACGATTTTTACGATTGCATCGGCTTGATGTCTTCATGGGAAGCCCTGCCTCCGCACAATGGTTTGCTTGATTTTGTAAGTTTTTCTCTGAGGTGCTGATATTTCGCATTGAAACTATCTTAGAAATTACATTATCATTTTTGCAAGTTTTATCAGGTTTGCACTGGGTTTTTGTGGGTAAATAATCTTTATTCACGAAAGGATTTGTCCCGAGTGCAGAAAAATTGCTTTTGGCAATGCCCTAGCCACGCAGGACGTGGATCTGTTATGGGGTGCGCGTAAGCGTGTGCGATTTTGAATCGCAGCTGAAGCGACAACAGTGGTCAATGATCGGACTACTGATCAACTCGACTGGAATACGCAATCCCGCGCATCGCACTCACTGAACTCGCCCCCCGCCCGGCAATTCATGAATGCCGATGCTGCTCATAAAGCTCGAATGCCTCGCGCAAGCGTGCTTTCAACACCTCGTCCTCCCACGGTTTGAACAGGAATTTGTGCGCCGCGCCGTCGTTGATCGCATCGCTGAGCGTATTCAGGCTGGCGTGGCCGGACAGCAGGATGCGTACGGTCTGGGGGTAAAGCTGCCTGGCTTTCCACAGCAGCTCCACGCCGGTGCCGCCGGGCATGCGTTGATCGCTCAGGATCACCCCGATGCCTTCTCGTGCCAGCAGTTCCAGCGCTTCGTTCATATGGGTGGCCTGCAGCAGCCGATAGCCCTCATGGCGCAGGCTGCGTGCCAAGGCCGCCAGTGTCCGGATATCGTCGTCCACCAGGAGCAGCGTGCGGACGGACTGGTTGCCATCGGGCAGCTGCAGCCGCCGTGCCTCCGCCAGCAGCCCGGTCATCTCGGCGACGGGCAGCGGCCGGCTGAACAGATAGCCCTGGATTTCATCGCAGCCATGCCGTTGCAGGAATAGCGCTTGCGCTTCGGTTTCCACCCCTTCGGCAATCACGCGTTTATGCATGTCCCGGGCGATGGAAATGATCGAGCGGGTGATGGCGGCGCTATCCGGGTCGACCGTCATGTCGCGCACGAAGGATTGATCGATCTTGATCTTGTAGAGCGGCAGGCGCTTGAGGTAGCTGAGCGAGGAATAGCCGGTGCCGAAGTCGTCGATCGCCAGTTTGACGCCGAGCATTTCCAGCCCGCTCAACAGCGGAATCAGCTGCTCCGGCTGGTCGATGATCATGCTCTCTGTCAGTTCCAGTTCCAGCTGGTTGCCGTCGAGCCCGGTGTCGGCCAGGGCACGCTTGACGGCCAGCAGCAGGGGGCCGGGTTGGTGCAGTTGCTGGGCCGACAGATTCACCGCCACCGTTAGCGGCGGCAAGCCGGCCTGCGCCCATGCGGCGGCTTGTTGGCAGGCTTCGCGCAATACCCATTCACCGATCGGCACGATCAGGCGGCTGGCTTCCGCCACCGGGATGAACTTGGCCGGGGGCACCAGGCCAAGCTCAGGATGACGCCAGCGGATCAGCGCCTCCACCCCGGTGATCAGCCCGGTGCGCAGGTCAACTTGTGGTTGATACCAGGTCTCGAATTCCCCGCGTTCCAGCGCCGTGCGCAAGCCGGCGCCCAGCGCCAGTTGCTCTTGAGCATTCGACAGCATCTCGCGTGAGAAAAAGCCCAGCCGGCCGCGTCCTTCCGCCTTGGTGCGGTGCAGGGCGACGCCGGCGCACGCCAGCAGCACCGCCGCGTTGTCACCGTCCTTTGGATAGCAGGCAATGCCGACGCTGCAGCTGACAAACAGCTCGCGCCCATCGAGCTGGAAGGGGGTGTCGAGTTGCCCTTGCAATTTCTCGGCGACGGGCAGGATGGCTTCCTCGCGCTCGAAGGCGGAGAGCAAGACGGCGAATTCGCTGCCTTCGGATCGCGCGACCGTATCGCAATCGCGGATCGCCAGTTGCAGGCGTTCGCTCAGGGCTTGCAGCAGCCGGTCGCCAGCATCGCGCCCCAGCGAGTCGTTGATGAGCTTGAATTCGTCGATGTTGAACAGCAGCAGGGCGACCACCTGGCGCTCGCGGGCCGCGACGGCAATGGCCTGGGTGAGCCGGTCGCGCAGCAGGCTCAGGTTGGGCAGCCCGGTCAGCCGGTCGTAGTAGGTTTGATACGCCAGCTCGGCTTCCGCAAAGGTGTTTTCCTGCATCTCGATAAGGATGCCGGCAAAGCCGAGGCATTGTCCGCCCGCATCATGGCGCGGCATGGCGTGATCCAGCACCCAGCGGTAGCTGCCATCGGGGCGCTGCAGCTGGTAGCGCAGCTTGTACGGCTGGTGGCGACTGATCGCCGCATGTTGTGCGACCAGCACCCGTGCCTGGTCATCGGGGTGGACGGACTCCAGCCATTGTGTGCCGAGCAGCTCGTGCGTGGCCTGGCCGGTGAGCTGTGTCAGCGCGGCATTGACGGAAATCCAGCGGCCCTCGGCATCGCTGACCCAGCAGGCAAACGGGAAGGCATTGAGTGAAGCGTCGGAATGGGATGCGTACTGCGTGACTGCGGGTTCGTTTGGCGGCCTCATGAAACCTCTTCGTCGTAACCACTCAAGTCTGGATTCGCTCCCTTGAAGGAGGGGCGAAACCGGACGCCTGAAGGCCCTGCAGGCAGAAGCGGTGCAAAAACGGGTCGTGGAAAAAGTGACCGGATGACGATACGTGCTGTTGCGCAAGCACCATCCGGTCACGGTTTGGCTGATGGATCGGTCTGATGGATCGGTTATGTATTGGTTGCGGCTCGGGCTGGCCGTCTTAACGTCCTCCCACGCAGGTGCGGTAAAAGCCGGATGCGTTCCCGGTCTGGCGTTGCCCGCAGAAGTCGCAGCGGGTGCCAGCCGGAAAACAGCCGCATGACAGCACGCCCTTTTGAATTTGCTGAACGCAGGCATTGGGCAGCGGTCGGCACATGTGCTCGCTGGGGATGGCCGCTACATCGGTTTTGATGGTTTCGCAGTACATGGCGCGCCCATCGCAATAGCCGTCACCGCAGGCGACGGAATGCTCGTTCGGCGTTGTGCTGGGGCGCTTCATGTCTGGCGTGGACCAGGCCCGCTGTATCGGCGTCTGGGTCACCGTTTCTGCCCCATGCAGCGGTGCCACAGTCAGGCCGATAAACATGGCGATAGCCCCAAGCATCAGCGCCATGCCGCGTTTGCATTTAGCCGTTATTGCGTGGCTTGCCACGGTGCGGACCATTGTTCGTTGGCGTTGGCGGCATGGGCCATTACTTGTGCGCGCAACATGGGCGCGATGATGAAGCCAAGCCGCTTGCACGGCTTTTCCTTGCTCACGTCATCTCTCGCAACTTTGGTTTCGGTTATCATCTGAAAGCGCTATCAAAACAAGTAGGAATATGACCTTAATACCAATTGAACGCAATTGCTGTCAGCTTGGCATGCGCTACAAGGTGATACCGCTCACCCGGATCACGCATCCATGCATCGGGGTAATTCAAGCAAAATTGCTTTCTAATACATTCTTGCACGCATCATTTTCTGTCATTCCGAATGACACGCTTCAGCATAATACATAAGTGAAGAAAGCGATTCGGATAAAAAACGCGTAGTCATTTGAGTCGTTGCTACGCCATTTTTATGCGAATTTATTACAACATTAAATAATGATATTGCGATGCAGTGTGATTGAGTCTGAAGAAATGCATGGACAATAACTGAATCTATTCAATGGCTGCTGTTGTGCAACATTTGTGTAATCAAAAATGAATGTAGTTGGGTCGTTTGTGCAAAAAGTGATCGATCTTTTCCCGACAAACGGAAGTTTTGTAGGTAATGGCAAATATGTTGATATGTGGGCCAATGACTACAGGCGCTGGCGAGAGTCTGCTTGTAGACAGATGGATTGCCGGGGCGATAAAGAGAACCTGTTCCATACCATGTCAGGTATCTTTTTGGCTAGAGACCACTTGAGTGGCGTCCATAACGCCAATTGCACTTGAAAACCGGAGCGGAAACGCGCCGGTTTTTGTCGATCAACGCCTTAATAACCTGGCCTGATGGGCCGGAGCAGGTCACATGATTTCTGCATCGTTTGTACGACCAGTCTTGCCGCGCATCCGCTGCGGGTGTGCCTTGGTGCTGCTGGCCTTTGGGCTTGCTGCTTGTGGTGGCGGCGGTGGGGGAGGTGGATCGGGTTCTGCCGCCACCAATACCAGCACATCAAATACGACGACGCCAACCCCCACTCCCGCGCCAACCTCGACGGGTTCCACTGACAGTTGCGGCTTCACGTCGGCCAATATGCGCGCGACCTTTTTGCAGTTGGTCAATAACGTGCGTGCTGCCGGTTACACCTGCGGCTCCACGGTGTACCCCCCAACCACGCCGCTGGCCTGGAATGACAAACTGTTCGCTGCCGCCACCGGGATGTCGAACGATATGGCCGCAAACAATTTCACCAGCCACACCGGTTCAAATGGCTCAACGTTGACGACTCGCCTGACCGCCGCCGGATATACCTTTTCTACAGCCGGTGAAAATGTCGCGAGTGGGTTCAGCACAATGGATTCAGTCATACAGGGTTGGCTGAGTAGCCCCGGCCATTGCGCCAATATCATGAGCGCCAATTATGCGGATATTGGCGTTGCCTGCGGCCAGGGGCCGGCGGGGGCTGCCAATGCCGGTTCGCGGTATTGGACGATGGATTTCGGCAAGCAATGAACTGGTCATTTGCTTGCTGTTGATTTGTATGCGGATTGGCGTCGTTGTCCGGATCGATCTGCATAATGACAAATTCCTGAAAAAGGCCAATAAAAAAACCGGAGCGTTTCCGCTCCGGTTTCAAGATCCTGTTTCAGTTTATTGTTGGTAAATCAGAAGCCGGCAAAGATGTTGGTGAATCCCCACAGGCTTTGGCTGATGCCGCTGCACTGCCAGTTGGCGGTGGTGCTGCCGGCGCAATTGCCGTTATCGCGGCCCAGTGACCAGAATGCGGTGCGGCCCAAGCCGTTGGTCTTGGCGAAGTTCAGTACCGTTTGCGCATCGGCCAGTGAGAACACCTCGGTCGGGTCATCGTTCTGCCCGATCATCGGCGTTGCGCCGATCATGGCCCAGTACTGTGCATCGGTCTTGCCCGGCAACAGGTTCTTGATCTGGTTGAACGACAGCTGCAACGCCGTGACCGAACGCGAGCCCATCTGGCCGGACGATGCGCCGCCATCGTAGTAATCCATCACCATCAGGTTGACCAGATCGATACGGGCACCGGCATTCTTGGCCGACTGCAGCACATAGAAGCTTTCTGCCGGGATACCGTTGACCGGGTTGACCGCCAGCGTGAACGACACGGTGAAGGCCTTGCCCAGGCTGGCGTAGTGATCCTGCAGGATCTTCACGGCGGCGCTGCGACGGTCCACCACGGTGGTATCGAGGTTGTTTTGCTGATCGCCGTGCTCGGCATCCAGATCGAGGTGATTTACGCCGAACTTGTCGAGCTCAGCCTGATATACCGCAGCCAGGCTGGCGGCATCGGTACATTGGCGTGCCAGATCAAGCGCGTTCCAGCCACCGCTCGAAATGATCACGTTGCCGCCCAGCGCCTGCAGGCCCTGCGCCTTGGTCAATACCGTGGCTTCGTCGATCGGCCACTTGACGCCGCAACCGCCGTTCGAGTTCACGAACGCCAGCGTCAGGTACTTCTGGCCGGTGGCTTGCGACCAGCCGACCGGATCGAACGTACCGCTAACATCGACATACGGTGTGAAGCGATAACCGCCGCTCGGTGCCGGTGTGGGAGCTGGCGTTGGGGCAGGGGTTGGCGCCGGAGTCGGTGCAGGGGTGGGGGCTGGTGTCGGTGCAGGTGTTGGAGCCGGGGTGGGCGCTGGCGTCGGTGCCGGTGTCGGGGCTGGTGTGCTGCCGCCGCAGTTGCCCAGCACGGTCCAATCCTTGCCGCTGCCGCTCGGGCCGCTGTTGGTGGCAGGGTTGGCGTTGGTCCACCAGTTGGCGCTGTAATTCACACCTTGATACGTGACCTTATCGCCACTGTTGTAGTGATCCTTGGTCGAATCCCAAGCCGCATAGCAGGAGCTGACTGGGGTCGGTGCCGGTGTCGGCGTGGCGGTCGGCTTTGGTGTAGGCGCCGGTGTCGGGGCTGGCGTGGCGGTCGGCGAGGGCGTTGGTGCCGGTGTGGGGGCCGGGGTAGGTGCGGGCGTCGGCGCAGGAGTCGGGCTGCCGCTGGTATCCGCGCCCAGGTCTTGCCACAGGCTGGTCACAGTGGGGTTCCAGCCGGTGCTGCTGTAATCGGTCTGAGTGACCAGCGCCTTATAGTCGTGACCGTTGTAGAGCACGATGGTGCCGGCGGTATAGGTCACATCCGGCTGCCAGGTCGGGTAGGCGGCGTGGGCTTGTGCTGCCAGCAGTGCAGCCGGAATGGCTGCCAGAACGAAACAAATTGAACGTGGGGTTGTGTGCGACATATCGCGATCTTCCTCTTTGGCAAATTGGCGTTGTTTACGCATCTCTACTGGTCTTCGTCGAGCGTTCTTCTTAGTCAACTTGAAGAAAGATTTTGTTGTCATTCTCGACTGCCATCCTGCTCACGAGCCCTGATCTACTCGCGTTTAGATGGCATTACGGATGCATGACGAATCGTTGTCAACGTGCACAAAAGCGCCGTTTGTCGGAAAGAAAATCTGCTTTTCATTATGTAGTTTTGAAACTACGGAATACATGCCGACTGCAGTTGTTGCTATGCAGCAAATAGCTGATATTTACATATTCTTAGCCGAATTTTGGTCGTTTATTTGTGTTGCTACGCAATATAAGCGTGATCTGTTGTATGTAAGGTTATATGGGGTTGTGTAGTATTTGTGTCTGAGCTACATGTATTTTCTCCAGAAATTTGCATTTTTCGTGAACGCAGATCGTTTCAAACGCAGGTGACGGGCTAGAGCGTTACCCGCACAAAGGTATTGGAAAACAGCCCTGCTTGTTGTTCGTTGCCCTAGAAAGCTAATCGTTAAGGTTTGTGAAATTTTGGAATAAATCGCTGAAAAGCTGACAGAGCGCTCAGGGCACTGGTATCGAACCGACACCTCGTGCCGCCCCGAATGCCCCACCGGGGTGGTGTGGCCTTGGGGTTTCGTTCGCTGAGAGTGGCATGTCGGTTTGCTTGCCAGCCGGCCTGCTCCGCCATTTGCCCGCCGTCGCTCGTCTATAACTTGGTTAATGTGCGCGCCTGCCCTGCGCGGCAAACCGCTTCCAGACAGCCAAGAGGCGCTGATGAACGACCGATATCTGTCCCATCTGCGAGCCACCATCGACGAGATTCGGGCGGCCGGTTTCTACAAGAACGAACGCGTGATCGCCAGCCCACAGTCCTCCGCTATCCGGCTTGCCGATGGTCGCGAGGTACTGAACTTCTGTGCCAACAACTATCTCGGTCTGGCCGACGACCCGCGTTTGATCGCTGCCGCCAAGGCTGGCCTCGACGCCGACGGGTTCGGCATGGCGTCGGTGCGGTTCATCTGCGGCACGCAAAGTGGGCACAAGGTGCTCGAACACGCCCTCGCGTCATTCCTGCAACGCGACGACGCAATCCTGTATTCCAGCTGCTTTGACGCCAACGGCGGGCTGTTCGAAACGCTGCTCGGTGACGAAGACGCCATCATCAGTGACGAGCTGAACCACGCCAGCATCATCGACGGCGTGCGGCTCTCCAAGGCCCAGCGCCTGCGCTACAAGAACAACGATCTCGCCGATCTGGAGGCCCGCCTGCAAGAGGCGGATGCAGCCGGTGCGCGGTTCAAGCTGATCGCTACTGATGGCGTGTTTTCCATGGACGGCATCATTGCCAACCTCGCCGGCATTTGCGATCTGGCCGATCGTTACGACGCACTGGTGATGGTCGATGACTCGCATGCGGTCGGTTTTATTGGCGCAAACGGTCGCGGTACACCGGAGCACTGCGGCGTGCTGGATCGCGTCGATATCATCACCGGCACACTGGGCAAGGCGCTCGGCGGCGCATCGGGTGGCTACGTCGCGGCGCACAAGGAAATCATCGAACTGCTACGGCAACGCAGCCGGCCTTATCTATTCTCGAATTCGCTCGCCCCGAGCATCGCGACCGCATCGCTGAAAGTGCTCGAACTGCTGGCGAGCGAGGAGGGGGCTGAATTACGAAAGCGCGTGCACGAGAACGGCGCGCATTTTCGCTCGGCGATGAGCGCCCTCGGTTTCACGCTCGTGCCCGGCGAGCATCCGATCATTCCGGTGATGCTGGGTGATGCCCAGCTGGCTTCCCGCATGGCAGATGCCTTGCTGGATGAAGGCGTCTATGTGATCGGGTTTTCTTACCCGGTGGTGCCGAAGGGCAGGGCGCGTATTCGCACCCAGATGAGCGCTGCGCATACGGCGGAACAGATTGATCGGGCGGTGGGGGCGTTTGCGCGGGTTGGGCGGGAGACGGGGGTGATTTAGCCGTTTCGCAGGTTGGGTTGAGCGCAGCGAAGCCCCACATCTGCGCAATCTTCGGCAACCGATGTTGGGCTTCGCTGCGCTCAACCTACGAGCTCGGCAACGGCATACGCAGCCGTTCCCCCCTTCAAAAAGGGGGAAGTAAAAACCGGTGGTATTTGATACGGACAACGCCACAAGATCGTGAACAGCCTCCCAAAGGCAAAGCCATGAAAGCACTCGCAAAACTCGAACGCGCACCCGGCCTCACGCTTACGCGGGTGCGGCGGCCGGACGTCGGGCATAACGACGTCCTCATCCGCATCAAGAAAACGGCCATCTGCGGCACCGACATCCACATCTGGAAGTGGGATGACTGGGCGCAAAAGACGATTCCCGTGCCGATGCAGGTCGGCCACGAATATGTCGGCGAAATCGTCGAGATGGGCATGGAGGTGCGAGGTTTCGCCATTGGCGATCGGGTCTCCGGCGAAGGACACATCACCTGTGGCTTCTGCCGCAACTGCCGCGCCGGGCGACGTCATTTGTGCCGCAATACAGTCGGCGTTGGCGTGAACCGTGAGGGCGCGTTTGCCGAGTATCTGGCGATTCCGGCCTTCAACGCCTTCAAGATCCCGCCCGATATTTCCGACGATCTCGCTGCCATTTTCGATCCGTTCGGCAACGCCACGCATACCGCGCTGACGTTCAATCTGGTCGGCGAGGATGTGCTGATCACCGGGGCCGGGCCGATTGGCGTGATGGCCGTCGCCATTGCCAAACACGTTGGCGCACGTAACGTGGTGATCACCGACGTCAATGACTATCGGCTCGGGCTGGCGCGGCAGATGGGCGCGACGCGGGCGGTCAATGTGATGAACGAGAATCTGCGCGATGTGATGCGCGAACTGGGCATGGCCGAGGGCTTTGATGTCGGCATGGAAATGTCCGGCGTGCCGAGCGCCTTCACCGGCATGCTGGAAGCGATGAACCACGGCGGCAAGATTGCGCTGCTGGGCATCCCGCCCGGCCCAACGGCCATCGACTGGAACCAGGTCATCTTCAAGGGGCTGGAGATCAAGGGCATCTACGGCCGCGAGATGTTCGAGACCTGGTACAAGATGGTGGCGATGCTGCAGAGCGGCCTCGATCTATCGCCGATCCTCACCCACACCTTTCCGATCGACGACTACCAGCTAGCGTTCGAAACGATGTTGTCGGGCAATAGCGGCAAGGTGGTGCTGGATTGGAGCGCCGCTTGAGCACCTGAGGTGACTTCATTGGGATTATGTAGGAGCGAGCTTGCTCGCGATGGCACTACTTATTCCACATTGTCATCGCGAGCAAGCTCGCTCCTACACGGTTTTTACCGCAGCCAAAAAAAGCGCCGCTCTCCCGTCGAGGAGTGCGGCGCTTTTTACTTAAGCAAGCAAACTCAAGCGAGTTGCATCAGACCCATTACGGGGTCCACGGCGCAGACCATTGGCCTGTGCCGGTATTGCAGCTGCATTCAGACGGCACGGACGTTGCCGGCGTGAGCGTGCACGAACGCGATGCGATCTTCGCGCTGGCGTAATTGCCGTTGTGCAGATTGGTAAGCGCCGTATTGAGTGCCGTCGACGAGATGGCTGGATCGGTCCGCGCACCGGCAATCGAGCAATGCGCATCGGCGATGGCCTTGATATGCGCCTTGTCCGGGGTATAGGCCGGAGTCGCGGTGTCCAAGGTGCCGACGCCGCTGGCGATGAAATCCGATGCCGTCAGATCGGTCTTGGTGCCGAATCCCAGCTGCAGATAGGCGATGACGTACTCGCTGAGCAGGCTGGACGGCGTGGATGCCGCCTGATTCCACTTCATATTGTCGGTTTGCATCAGCTTGAAGGTGCGGGCGAAGGCGTTGTAGCCGCCATAACGATCGTAGAAGTTATCCATCATCGCCACTTCCGAGTCATAGCCGCTCTGGCCCGCCACGCCCATCCGGTAGTGCTGTGCATCGGCAGCTGTCTGCAGTGTGGTGTTGCCTTGTGCATCGCCGATGGTCTTCATGATGCGGAAGTCCATCGAGTTCGGGAACGGGCTGCGGTGATCGGCCCACCAATCCATCGGCCAACCGGGGCTGACCGCGCCAGTCCAGACGTTGACGGATTCATGCAGCGTGAGCAGGTAGCCCCAGAAGCCGGGGATGTTTTGCCCGGTGACCGGATGCTGGTAGTTGTCATAGAACGCGTCACCCGTCACCGAAACGCCAGTGCCGAAGTTACTGCCGGTATGCGCGCCGCCGTTCGGATAATCCACCTGGAACACGAACGGCAAGTTGGTCGACGTGCCGAACAGGTTTTGCAGCGTGGTCACCACCGATTCGCTATAGGCGTAGAACTTGGCCACATCAGCGCTGTTCGCCGCCCAGACGCGGGGCTCCACGCACCAGCGCACCAGGTTCGATTTGTACGCCTCGGTGTAAACCAGACCGGTCGAATCCGTGCAGTTCGCCACCGGGGTTGGTGTCGGGGCCGGAGTGGGGGTCGGGGTGATGGTGACGTTCGTGTAATAACAAGCCTTGACCACGCCGTTCAACGGATCGCCAAAGACGGTATTGTTGCAAGCCGTACTGCTGGTGAAGTTCTGGTACGCGAATGTGCCGTTCGCGCCATAGGCAACGGTACGGGTGCCGCTAAAGTTACAGGTCTGATTCTCGGTCGCGCAGAAGGTGTAACCGCTCGGGCCGACCGGTGCCGGAGTCGGGGTGGGTGTTGCCGTGGGCGTGGGGACCGGTGTGGCGGTCGGCGTTGGTGTCGCCGTTGGCTTGGGAGTCGGCACCGGCGTCGCGGTCGGAGTTGGAGTGCTACCGGTATCCGCGCCAAGATCGGTCCACAGGGTGGTCACGGTCGGGTTCCAGCCGGTGCCGCTGTAGTCGGTCTGGCTGACCAGTGCCTTATAGTCGTGGCCGCCGTAGAGCACGATGGTGCCGGCGGTGTAATACACGTCCGGTTGCCAGGCGGGATAGCTGGCGAAAGCCGGTGCCGCCGCGAGTGAGGTTAGTAAAAAAGCCTGCCACCGTTTGAGGGAAATCCTTG
Organism: Andreprevotia chitinilytica DSM 18519; assembly: GCF_000711875.1. Lineage (GTDB taxonomy): Bacteria > Pseudomonadota > Gammaproteobacteria > Burkholderiales > Chitinibacteraceae > Andreprevotia > Andreprevotia chitinilytica. The sequence goes on along the minus strand of NZ_JONM01000011.1, from coordinate 54,068 downwards.
ACTGCATGAGCGTAACTCCATGAATTTGGATACAAACTTGCACGAAATTGAAAGCGCTTTCAGTGACGAATCCTAGCGTGGAACGATCGGGCAACCCACCTCGGCTGGATACAACCCGACGAAGTGTGGAATGAGCGCGACAGCCGGCGAAATATTGGGGAACCTACGTGCACCGCTTGCTCAATGCAGCAAAAAGCCCTGCGACAGCGGCAATGCCAATCGCTCAGGGAAGTTATCCCTTCGCCCACCGTCCCTGCACAAGGCAAAGCCTTGCACGGGAGGGTGAGGGATTGTGGCCTGTCGTCGCTATTCGCCCTGATACCGCAGCGCATCGACCATCAGCGCGAACGCGGGTGAAGCCTGGCGGCGGCTTGGGTAATAGAGGTGGTAGCCGGGGAACGTGGGCCACCAGTCTTGAAGCACGGGTTGCAGGCGGCCTTCGGCGATGTGCTGCAGCACCATGTCTTCCGGTACATAAGCGACGCCAAAGCCGGCCAGGGCCGCCCTGACGATGTGCTGGCTGCCGTTGAAGATCCACTGGCCCTCTACGCGTGCCTTGATGGCGTAACCATCCTTTTCGAATTCCCAGGCATAGAGCCCGCCGAGCGTCGCCAGCCGGAGATTGATGCAGCTGTGCGCGGCCAGATCGTGTGGCATCCGGGGTGGCGGTCGCTTGGAGAAATAGTCCGGCGCGCCCACCGCTGCCATGCGCAAATCGGGCGCGATGCGCACGGCGATCATGTCTTTTTCCACCTGATCGCCCAGACGCACGCCTGCGTCGTACCGCTGGGCCACGATGTCGGTCAGCCGGTAGTCGGTGTTGATCTCGATGGCGATGTCCGGGTAGCCCTGCAGGAACGTCGACAGTTTCGGCCAGAGCACGTAACTCGCTGCGTGCTCGGCGGCGGTGATGCGGATCGTGCCGGCGGGTTTGTCCCGCAACTCGCTCAATGCGGCGAGTTCGGCTTCGATTTCCTCGAAACGCGGCCCCACCGTCTGCATCAGGCGCTCGCCCGCAACCGTGGGCGAAACGCTGCGCGTGGTCCGAGTCAGCAGCCGAACACCCAGCCGCGCTTCCAGCCCCCGGATTGCGTGGCTCAGTGCCGATTGCGATACCCCGAGCTGTGCGGCTGCGCGGGTAAAGCTCCCCTCACGCGCAACGATGAGGAAGGCCTGCAGGTCATTGAAGTTCTCGCGTGCCATGCATGCCCCATTCAGATCCGATTCATGAATTCAAATCATAAGCCCATGCCGATTGTGCCATCTAATCATAGGTGCTCGTCCTTGATACCTTTTTGCCATCTGCAGTCACTCACCGATGACTGCGACATTCGACAAAAGGATGCTTGAAATGGACATCAAACGAAGTGGTTCCCAATCGTCTGCGCAAGGGCCGGCTGAGTATTTCAACGGCACCGTGCGCGTCGATCCGCTGTTCCAGGCCAACGAGCCGGCCCGGGCGCTCGGCGTGAGCGTCACCTTCGAGCCGGGCGCGCGCACGCACTGGCACACCCACCCGCTGGGCCAGACGCTGATCGTGACGGCTGGCTGTGGGCTGGTGCAGCGCTGGGATGGCCTGATCAATGAAATCCGTCCGGGCGACGTGGTGTGGATTCCGGCCGGCGAGAAGCACTGGCATGGCGCGGCAGCCAGCACGGCCATGACGCATATCGCCATTCAGGAACAGATCGACGGCAAGACGGCCGACTTCATGGAGCCAGTCAGCGATGCGCAATACCGCGTGAAATCGGCGAGCCAGCCATGAGCACTCCAACGCACGCCAGCAAGCTGCCGGTGCTGGCCATCGTGCTCGTCAGCTATTTGATGATCGTGCTCGATATCTCGATCGTCATCACGGCGCTGCCGAAGATTCGCGAGGGGCTGCACTTCTCGACCACGGCGCTCTCATGGGTACAGAACGCCTATACGCTCACCTTCGGCGGCTTGCTGCTGCTGGGGGCACGCGCCGGTGACATCCTAGGCCGCCGCCGCATGTTCATGGCCGGGCTCGCGCTCTTTACCGTCACGTCGCTGGCGATTGGTCTGGCGCAGTCCCCCGCGTGGCTGCTTGCCGCCCGTGCGATCCAGGGCATGGGCGCGGCGATCCTCGCACCGTCGACGCTGGCGCTGCTATCGACGAATTTCCGGGAGGGCGAAGAGCGCACCCGTGCAGTCGGTTACTACGGTGCCGTCGCCGGCATCGGTGCCAGCATCGGCCTCGTGCTTGGTGGCGTTTTTGCGGACTGGCTGTCCTGGCGCGTCGGGTTTTTCATCAACCTGCCCATCGGCATCGCCCTGATGCTCGGCGCCAAGCGCTACCTCATCGAGACGGAGCGCCGTTCCGGCCAGTTCGACGTGGCGGGTGCGCTGAGTTCGACCATTGGCATGTTCGCCCTCGTCTACGGTGTCGTTCGCTCGGCATCCGCCGGCTGGAGCGATCCGCTTACCGTTGTTCCACTTGTTAGTGCGATCGTGCTGCTCGGCTTCTTCGTTTTCAACGAGTGGCGGGCACCGCAGCCCATCATGCCGCTGCGCTTGTTCGCCAGCCGGGAGCGCGCCGCGGCCTACGCCGCTCGCCTCCTGTTCCTGGGCGCAATGGTCGGTTTCTGGTTCTTCACCACCCAATACCTGCAAGGCTTACTCGGCTTCAGTCCATTCCAGGCGGGCGTTGCCTTCCTGCCGACCACGCTGGCTAACTTCGCGACGGCGATGGCAGTACCGAGGCTGACTCGGCGCTTCGGGAACGGGCGCTTGCTCGCCGGTGGCCTGACCTTGGCGCTGATCGGCCTGGCCTGGCTCAGCGGTGTTTCGGCCAGTACGCGCTATCTAACCGGCGTTGCGCTGCCGATGATCCTGATCGGCATCGGCCAAGGCGGCTCGCTCAGCCCGCTCACGGTCGCTGGCATTGCCGGCGTTGCTGCGGAAGACGCGGGTGCAGCATCCGGGCTGGTGAACGTGGCGCACCAGATCGGCGGCTCGCTCGGGCTCGGTATCCTCGTGGTCGTGTTCGCCTCGGCCGGTTCCAGCATGCTGGATGCGCAGGTATTGCTGGCACACCGCATCGGCGCGTCGTTTACGGTCGGCACGGCCATGCTTGCGGTCGCGCTTGTGGTTGTCTACACGCAGATCGTCCGGCCGCGGCAGGTTAGGGGCGTATTGGTGAAGGCCGGGTAAGCCCGTGTGGTTGAGCGCAGCGAAGCCCAACATGAGGTGCCGAAGATTGCGCCAATATTGGGCTTCGCTGCGCTCAACCACAACCTACCAAGGGCGGCAAAAAGCCTGCGTTTTTAAAGCACAGGCTTTTTGCAACCAGATCTGCCACATGGCGGCTAACGCCGATCGGTCATCCGGCTCACGGTCAGCGGCGCACCAAGTCGTTGCAGTGTCTCGAAGCGGGTTGTGTCCAGCCCGAAATGCCACTCCTCCGATAGATACACACCGACTCGCGCCAAAGCGTGCAAATGAGATTCCGGCTCGGCGATTTCGACCATTGCACGGAACATGCAGCCCAGCTGCGCGATGTGATCCAGGCTGCGGTCGGCAAAATGGTTGAAATCGTTGAGGGTCGGCTTGGGTGGGGTAGGGCAGTCGCGAAGATTAGCCATGACCGCCTCCGATCCGTGTGTAACGCGGTAGCGTCTGCATCGCGGCGTGGTGTCGTGCCGCCAACCGGCGGCCATCGCGTGCCAGTTGATAGCCGACGCTGCGTTGGTCGATCAGGGAGGTGAGGATGGTAAAAATCTGATCCAACTCCGCAAAGCCATCACGGGCTTGTGCGATGAGGTGGCCGGGGTCAGGTGGTGCGGGGGTGGAGTGTGGGGAAATGGGCATGGGAGCCTCCAGTGCGAGCGGTTTAGCCCACCATCCAGAGTCCAATCGGGGTGGCGAGCACTAGGCGGGTTTGGACTACCGGCACACTGGAACCGGCACACCCGAAGGTGCCCACGCCTAGGCTCGCCATTGCAGAAGGCGTACCAAGGGTGCTGCAGACATGAAAATGCCGCGTTACGCGGCTGTCCGCCAGTATGCCGGGAGTCCAATCCCGATCGCGCTATTGAACGCGACCAGAGAAAAGTACCGCACCCGTTTCAAATCGGTCAAGGCGTGGTCAGCCATGTAGTGGCGATGTGGGGTTCGTATCGCGGTGCCGGTGTTTTTCTCCCCTCGCCCACTTGTGGGAGAGGGGCTGGGGGTGAGGGTGCTTGCCAAACCATGTAGGCCCGGTCGTTCGGCCCGTGCGTGGCGATGCGTTTCTTGTCCTCTGCCCGCTCCAGCACGCAGCAACCGCCGCGCTTGTCCGCTGTCGCCCCCAAGAAAAAGCGCCGCTCTCCTGCCAAAGAGAACGGCGCTTTTTACTTGGGTGAACAGACCTTGCCCCACTTTGAATCGAACATGAATCACGATTCAAAGCGAACAGCCAGCTTAATGCCCGCCAATACACGTCCTGTAAAAGCCCGCGATATCGCCGGTCTTGGCGGAGCCGCAGAAGTCGCACCGTGTTTTCGCCGGAAAGCAGCCGCAATCCTTCACGCCACTGGCGCTTTGCGACAAGCAGGATTTCGGCAGCGGTTTGCACGCGTAATCACTTGGCAACTCGGGGACATCGGTCTTGATCGTTTCGCAGTAGCTGGTGCGTGTATCGCAATAGCCGCTGCCGCAGCGTAGCGAATACACATCCATATATTTGCCTGGCTTTTCAGCGGCCACCTTGGGCTCGCCACCCGTGGCGGGTGACGAGGCAGCGGGTGCGCTGTTGGCCAGGTTGAATGCCCCAAGCAGAATCAAGGCACCGACCAGCCGGAGCAAGCGAACCCAGCGCACAATTACGGCCCCCAAGGCGCGGACCACTGGCCTGTGCCGCTATCGCAGCTGCATTCCGATGGTGCGGACGTTGCCGGCGTGAGCGTGCATGCGCGCGATACCAGCTTGGCGCTGGCGTAGTTGCCGCTACGCAGATTGCTCAGTGCGGTGTTGAGTGCCGTCGACGAAACACCGGGATCGGAACGCGCACCGGCGATCGAGCAATGCGCATCGGCAATGGCCTTCACGTGGGACTTGTCCGGGGTATAAGCCGGCGTCAGGGTGTCCTTGGTGCCTACGCCGCTGGCGATGAAGTCCGATGCCGTCAGATCCGTGGTGGTGCCAAAGCCCAGTTGCAGATAAGCGATGACGTATTCGCTGAGCAGGCTGGATGGATTGGGTGCTGCCTGGTACCACAGCACGTTGTCCGTTTGCACCAGTTTGAAAGTGCGGGCGAAGCCGTTATAGCCGCCGTAGCGATCGTAGAAGCTATCCATCATCGCCACTTCGGAGTCGTAGCCGCTCTGGCCTGCCACACCCATCCGGTAGTGCTGTGCATCCGAGGCCAGCAGCAGCGTGGCGTTGCCTTGCGCATCACCGATGGTCTTCATCACGCGGTAGTCCATCGAGTTCGGGAACGGGCTGCGGTGATCGGCCCACCAATCCGTCGGCCAACCGGGGCTGACCGTGCCGGTCCAGACGTTGACGGCCTCATGCAGCGTGAGCAGATAGCCCCAGAAGCCGACAATGTTTTGCCCGGTGGTCGGATGCTGGAAGGTGTTGTAGAACGCATCGCCGGTGACCGAGACACCGTTGCCGAAGTTGCTGCCGGTGTGCGCGCCGCCATTCGGATAATCCACCTGGAACACGAACGGCAGACCGGTCGACACGCCGAACAAGCTTTGCAGCGTGGTCACGACCGATTCGCTGTAGGCATAGAACTTGGCGACATCCGCACTGTTCGACGCCCAGACGCGGGGTTCCACGCACCAGCGCACCAAGTTGGATTTATACGCCTCGGTGTAATTGAGCCCCGTACCGTCCGTGCAGCTTGCCACGGGCGTTGGAGTGGGTGTCGGGGTTGGTGTCGGCGTGGGCGTTGGTGTTGGTGTTGGTGTTGGTGTTGGTGTGCTGCTGCAACTGCCAGCGGGGATCCACGGTTGGCCGCTGCCGGCCGGGCCGGAGCTGGTCGACGGATTATTGCCTTGCGTCCAGTAGGCCGCTTGGTAATTCACGCCGTTGTAGCTCACCTGCGCGCCACCGTTATAGGCCGTGCTGCTGTTCCACGCGGCATAACAACCGGTACTGGTTGTCGAGAGCTGCGTGGTGCTCGCTTTGAGTGTCGGGACCGGCGCTGGCACGGGAGTCGGTGAGGTAGCGAAGGCAGGTGCCGCCACGAGGGCCGTCAGTAAAAGAGCCTGCCAACGTTGAAGGAAAATCCTGAACTGCATAAACGGTAACTCCATGTTTTTGATACAAATTTGTATGAAAATGGACGAAATAAGGTATTGGTTTTGCAGGGGGGTCTAGTGCGGTAGTCGTGATTCCTTGGAGGTGTTGATGATCTTTTTGGTTATGCGCCTGCGGCGCGGTGTAAAGGTGTTGCATGCCGGTTCCGCCCGGCGGACGGGGTTCAGCGCCGATGGCGCGATCAACAACGTTACAAGCGGGAGTTCGTCCCGCAGGCCGACTCACTTTTCTTGTCTCGCCAAGAAAAGTGAGCAAAAGAAGGCGACCCTGCAAAAGCGTCTGGCGCAAGCGCCAGATTCCCCCGCCAGCCAGCCCGTCACGGGCGGGAATCGAAAACTCGGGCCAAGGCCCTCAAACACTCGATCCCCGAAACCCCCGTGCCGGACTGGCTGGCGGGGCGCTTTTGAAAGGGGGACAGACCATCCTCACCCCGGCCCTTTCCTTGAAGGAGAGGGTGATGTTGTTTGATGCGGCAACGTTGTTTCGCGTTGCGATGCTGGTGTTTTTCTCCCCTCGCCCGTTTACGGGAGAGGGGCCGGGGGAGAGGGGGCCTGCCAAGGCCAGCCATCTAGGCCGGGTCGTTCGACCCATGCATGTCGATGCTTCCCATGTCCGCTGAATGCGCGGATCACGCCTTGCGGTTAACCCGCCCTACGCCGCCTCACCTCCTACCCGCGCCAGCGTGATCGACTGCGGGTTGCCAACCCAGACGGCAATGGCGGAGTAGTTGTCGTGCGCGCCGTGGCGGCTGACCTGATGCGCCAGCAGCGTGATCCAGTCTTCGACGCTGTCTGCCAGTTGTAGCTGCGCTTCCAGCTCGTGATCCGCCAGCGCATGCCAGAAGCCATCGGTGCACAGCAGGTAGGCATCGCCGTCTTCCAGCGGCCAGCTGGTGGCGCTGGCGGAAGGGGCCATGTCTTGCCGGCCTAATGCCTGGCTGAGCAGATTCGGGTTGACGTTGTCGTGCGGCAAACCAGCAGCGGCGAGTTGCGCCACCAGACTGTGATCGTGGGTGCGCTGCATGAGCACGCCACGGCGGAACTGGTACAGGCGGCTGTCACCAGCATGTGCCCAGCGTGCCAGCCCCAGGCGACGGTCGATGAACAGGCCGACCAGCGTCGCGGCCATGCGGGCGCGTTCCGGGTTGCGCTGCTGCTCGGCAACGATGCTGGCGTGGGCGGCAGCCATGCTGCTTTGCGCCAGCGCTTCCAGTGTTTGCGGCGGGTGGTTCTCGAAGCGCTGCAACGCGCCTTGAATCGCCAGCCGTGCCGCCTGACCGCCGCCGCGCTCGCCGCCCACGCCGTCGCTCAAGACGAAACACGCATCCTGATCGCGAATGCGCGTGCCGAGCGCGTCTTCGTTGGCTTCGCGCTGACCGGCGTGGGAGCAATGGGCGCAAGTGAGTTTCAGCGTTTGTTCGAACATCAGGCTGCGCTCTTGCGACGTTGCCGGCGGTAGTGCTCCACCTCCGCATCGTAGGCGGCGAGGAAAGACGCCCCGAAGACGGCGTGAAAGTCGTCCTCGACGGCGGCAATCATGTTTTCGTGCAAAGCCCGGTAATGCGCCCAGGCTCGGCCATCGCGCCCACGCGGGGCCAGTTTCTCGTGCCAGCTGGCTGCGCCCAGTTGTTGCTCGACCACCGCCGGGCTGACCTTGTGCAGCAGTTGATGCAAGGCCGCACGCATGCCGGCCACCATGCCGATCTGGTGCGCGTGCAAATCGTCGAAGGCGTCATCGACGGCTTGCTCCGGCGGCATGAAGCCGGGGAAGGGCGGGCCGAACATCTGCTTGAGCACCGTGCTGGCATCCGGCAACAGCTTGAGCGGGTTGTTTTCGCGTTCGAGGATCATGGTCAGGTCGGCTTTCACTTCGCGCTTGATGATGGTGCGGCTGGAAAGCAGCGCCATCGCGCCACCCAGCATGAGGGCGGTCAGCCGGCCGGCCAGCCGCAGCTGTTCGGCATCGAGCGCGACATCCGGCCCCAGACCCGCGCCCTGCGCAAATGCGGTGATCAGCTCCGCAGCGTTGCCATCTGGCAGCCGCTGTTGTGGTGCTGGTTCTGCTGCTGGAGGAGTAATGCCAGTTGGTGTTTGGGGTGTGGGGATGACTGGATCGGCGCTGGCGATGACGGTGGGGGCGACAGCCGGGACGAAGGCGGGTGTCGCGATGGTCGAATCCTGCCAAGCCGTGGCGCGGGGCGGCTGGAAATGCTCGCGCAGCGCCGAGGTGCGATCCGGTTCCGCCGTGTGCTCAGGTGGAGGCGACAGGCCCAGCCCGGCAATGGGGTCGAACGCTTGCGGGTTGACCAGACTGCTGGGGCCGTCTTCGAACAGCGCATTCGGGCCGGCGGGCTGCGTATCGAACAAGGCCAACGGGTCGACCGATACACCGCGCAGTGCCGTCAGCGCATCCGGCTCGGCGGCGCTTTGTGTGGTTTTTGCCGCGCTCTCGTGCGGGGCGGCGAGCGGGGCGGCGTGCAGATCACTGGCCGGGACGAGCGTTGCGGGCGCTTGTTGTGGCGAGAATTCGGCGACGAGGTCTTCCCAGAATGCGGCAGGGGGCGTGGAGGGTGGCGATGCAATGTCCGCCGCCACTGGTTTCGGCGGGGTCGGCGGTGGCGGGGCGATCGTCGCCATCGGTGGCGGCGACATTTGAACTTGCGCGGGGGCGGCCGTGGCGACCGCAGCAGCAGGGGCTGCTCCGTCAAACAAATCCATGAATCCGCCACCCGATGGCGGTGTTGCGATGTCGGTTGGCGACCAGCTGACCGGGGCTGGAACCGGGGCGGCGGCTGGCGGTGATTCTGGCATTGATACGGCAAGCGTCTGGACTGGCAACGGCGTTGGGGCCGGTGTTGCAACAGGCGTGGCAACAGGCGCGAGCGCCACCGCATCCGCCGCATGCGCACTCAGCAGATACGCACCAATGCGAATGTGATCGCCCGCCGCCAGCAGGTGAATCGCCTGCTGCGGCAGCAACTGATCGTTGATCTCGATCGGGCAGACGGTGCTCAGGTTCTTCAGCTGCACGCCGCTGGCCCCCACGTGGATGGCGGCTTGCAGGCGGGAGATTTGCCGGGTTTCGTCGGGCAGGATCAGGTGGTTATCCGCCCCGCGCCCGATGGTGAAGCCGGGGGCGCTCAGCAGCACGCTCAGCGGCGGGCTCATCGCCTCACCGCGATGTTCGATGACCGTCAATCGCATTCGGGGCTCCTGTCAGGAGGTGTGCTGCTTGCGGGCCGACTCGAACACCGGTCCCCAGACTGGGTGATTTCTTTCTGATTCTGACAGTTTAAAAGTGGGGTCGATGTTAAGAATCTTCAGGAATTCGGCATGGCAAAACGAGGGTTTGCCGCTGGCGCAGTAGCTGAACGCCAGCAGCTTGTGCGCCTGCACCTGCGTTGCCGGCGTAGCCATGCTGATCTCGGTGGTGCCGCTCAACACCTTGATCGCCGCCTGAAAATTGCCGGCCTCGTATTGCTTGCCACCTTCATCGACGGCGGCCTGCGCGACGCGTTGCGCGGCGGTGGGGGCGGCGTTGGCGGCGCGGCCCGGATCGGTGCTCTGGCATGCCGTAAGCATGATGCTTGCCAATTGAATTAATACAAAAAACAAAACCGGTTTTGCTTTCATTATTCAATGTCCGCAATTGAGGGGAGGAATTGTTGGAAATGCAGCAGTATACAAAGGCGATATGTGATTGAGATGATTTTTTGATTGGCTCGTTTTGCGCGCTTTTACCTTCAATTTTGCGTACTGTCCAGTATGTTGTTGTGAAGTTTTAGTGACAGTAAAGATAGGTAACAGGCTGATTTTTCAAGATGATTAGTCCGTGTTTTAACAATCAACCTAAAGTAAATGCGCTTATTAAATTGGTCGCTATTTTGTATTGACGCTGAAATAAATCGAGCATAGTCTGCGCAGCTGATTGATGGCTGCACACATGTGTGTATGCAAAATGTGCAATATCACAATTCGCCAATGGGTGAGTGCTGGTGTCGCCGCTTTCGTGCTTTCGGCCTGCCCTGTGCAAGCCGGGATGCGCTGTCGCTGATCGTTGCGCTGATCGTTGTCATGGGGCAAGGGGTGATGATTTGTATAGACGTATCAATGGCTTATGTTTCATTGTCGTCGTTGCTGCAGCGCTGGCGGCTGGGGTGCTATCCGGTTGCGCATCCACGGCGCGCTCTGCTGCTACGCCTTATCAAGTGGAATTGACCGCTGAAAAAAACGTTAATGCGGATTTGAAAAAACGCCCCTCTCCCATTGTGGTCAAGGTATTTGAATTGCGCGCCACGGCGGCATTCGAATCGACTGATTTCTTTCGGCTGCAAGACAAGCCGGATGCGGCATTGGGGCAGGAGTTGATTGCCGTGGAGCAAGTCATTCTTCGCCCCGGTGAAGTGAAGTACATTACCCGCCCCGGTAATCTGGATGCGCGGGCGATCGGTATTCTGGCTGAATACCGGGTATTGGAAAGCAATCGCTGGCGGCAGGTCATTCCATTGCCACAGCCCAAGGAATTGAATCTCTACAAGTTCTGGCAAGCCACGCCGGATCAATTGCGTGTGCGTGTCGCCATCAAGGATGGCGGCATTGATTTATTACCCGTTGCGAAATAGGCGATGAAATCCCATAACCCGGTTCCGGCGATGGCCGCCGCATTGCGGCAGCGCGTGGTGTGGAGCGAAGGCATGTTCCTGCGCCCGCATCACTTCCAGCAGCTTGAGCGCTACTTCGAGCACTACGTGCAGGCGCGCAGCTTGCCGCTGCAGGGCTTCCATTGGGGCTGGCACCGGCTGGAGCTGGATCGCGCCGCGCTGGCGCTGGGCCGCATCGTGCTGCAGGGCGGGGCAGGGGTGCTGCCGGATGGCACGCCGTTCAGCTTCGATGCCGACGATGCGCCGGCTGCGCTGGAAATCCCGGCGGAGCTCAAGGAGCAGACCATCGTGCTGGCGCTACCACTCTGGCGCGCTGGCACTGATGAACTGGGTGATGGTGAGGGCCAGCAATGGACCCGCTACACCGTCACCGATTTCGAAATCGAAGACGCCAACGCCGCATCGTTCGGCCCGGCCGTGTTGCAAGCCGGCCGGCTCGATCTGCGCCTGCTGCCCGAATCGGCCATGAACGGCGATTGGCAAGCGCTTGGCGTGCTGCACGTGCTGGAGCGGCGCAATGACGGGCTGGTGCTGCTGGACGACGGTTATATCCCGCCATTGCTCAGCGCCACGCGCCACCCGGTGTTGCGCGGCTATCTGGATGAGCTGCACGGTCTGCTGCAGCAACGCGGCGATGTGCTGGCCGAGCGCTTGTCCCAACCCGGCCGCGGCGGCGTGGGCGAGGTGGCTGATTTCCTGATGCTGGAACTCATCAACCGCTATACCGCCGTCACTTGGCAGGCGCAGCAGGCGGCTTGCCAGCACCCGATGCAGTTGTTTGGCGACTGGCTCAAGCTGGCCTGCGATCTGGCTACCCATACCGCCGAACGTCGCCGGCCGGGCGTGCTGCCGGAATACCGGCACGACGCCTTGCGCACCACCTTCGCGCCGCTGATGGCCGAGCTACGCCGTGCGCTGTCCACGGTGCTGGAGCAGCACGCGATCCCGATCCCGCTGCAGGAACGCGGCAACGGCGTGCGCGTGGCGCAGATTCCGTCGCTGGAGCTGATCCAGCAAGCCGGCTTCGTACTGGCGGTGAATGCCGACATGCCGGCCGACGTGCTGCGCACGCGCTTTCCGGCCCAGCTCAAGATGGGTGCGGTGGAACGCATCCGCGATCTGGTGCTGTTGCAGCTGCCGGGCATTGCGTTGCGCCTGTTGCCCGTCGCGCCACGGCAATTGCCTTATCACGCCGGCTACACCTATTTCGAGCTGGAGAAGAGCGGCGAATTCTGGAAGCAGCTGGAGAAATCCGGCGGCCTCGCGCTGCACGTGGCCGGTGACTTCCCCGGCCTGACCATGGAGTTCTGGGCGGTGCGCGAATGAACGCCGGTTTCGGAACTGCCTTCGACCCCCTGGCGCAGCCAGCCGGCTTCGTGCCGCCCAACCCCGGCGGTGGTGCCAGCGCCATGCCGCCACCGGCCGTTGCGCCGGCGCAGCGCATCATCAGCGGCAGCAACCCGCTGGTCGCTGCGGCCAACCCGTTGCTCAATCTGGTGCCGCAAATCCGCAGCACGGTGCAACACGCTGATCCGGCACGGCTGCGCGGCCAGTTGCTGGAGGAAATCCGCCAGTTCGAGCTGCGCGCCCGCGAGGCTGGCGTGCCGACCGAAACCATCATCGGCGCTCGCTACTGCCTGTGCACCACGCTGGATGAAGCCGCCACGCTCACGCCGTGGGGCGGCGGCGGTGTCTGGTCGGCGCATAGCTTGCTGGTCACCTTCCACAACGAAACCTGGGGCGGCGAGAAATTCTTCCAGTTGCTGGCGCGGCTCTCGCCGCATCCGCAACAGCACGTCGATCTGCTGGAGCTGCAGTACTTCTGCCTGGTGCTGGGTTTCGAAGGGCGCTATCGCGTGATCGACCAAGGCCGCTCGCAGCTCGATGCGCTCAAGCAGCGCCTGCTGCAGATCATCCGCAGCGCCCGTGGCGAGTACGCACGGCCGCTCTCAACGCACTGGCAAGACCCGACCGTCGCGCCGCCCACCGCGCAACGCATCGTGCCGGTCTGGGCCGTCGCCGCCGTCGCCGCGTTGTTGTGCCTGGCGCTGTTCGCCACCTTGCAAGTGCTGCTGGCTGGGCATTCGGACAACGTCTTCACCGCCATCGACCAACTGCGCCTGCCGCGTGTGCTGTCCGTTGCGCCTGTCGCCAAGGCCCCGGTCAAGCCGCGCTTGGCGCAGCTGCTGGAGCCGGAGATTCGTGATCGCCTCGTCACCGTGCGCGATGAAGCCGACCGCAGCGTGGTGATCTTGCGTGGCGACGGCTTGTTCGATTCCGGCGCGGCCACCGTCATCGGCCGTTACCAGCCGCTGCTCGCCCGCATCGGCGATGCGCTGAATACCACCGAAGGCGCGGTGGTGGTGATGGGCTACACCGATGACATCCCCACGCGTGGGCTGCGTTTCGCCTCGAACTGGGAGCTGTCGCAAGCGCGGGCCGATACCGTCAAGGCGCAGCTGCAGGCGCGGCTTACCAACCCCGGCCGCGTGCGGGCGGAAGGCCGTGGCGCGGCCGATCCGGTCACGCCCAACAACTCGCCGGAAGATCGCGCCCGCAACCGTCGCGTCGAAATCACCTTGCTGGCGTTGCCCGGCCCGGTGGACGCCAAGGCGGAGGCCAAGCCATGACGCGGGTGTTCGGGTTCCTGTCACGCGTGTTCGGCTTCATCTTCAGCCGGCACCTGTGGATTTTGCTGGGGCTGATTGCATTCGCGATCCTGATCTGGTTGCTGGGGCCGCTGATCGCCATCGGGCGCTTCCGGCCGCTGGAAAGCGAGGCCGTGCGCCTGCTGCTGATCGTGATCATGTTCGCGGTCTGGCTGGCACGTCTGGCATATCGCAGCTGGCGGGCGGCGCAGCTCAATGCGCAATTGCTCAACCAGATTCGCACCCCTACGCCGCGCAACGCTGCGGCCGAGGTGAGCAACCCGCAACTGGAAGAACTGCGCGTGCGCTTCGACGAAGCAGCCGAGCGGCTCAAGACCGCCCGCTTTGCGCCGCAAGGCCGCGGGCAGTGGCTGGAGCGCTTCTCGCAGCAGTATCTGTATCAACTGCCGTGGTACGTGTTCATCGGCGCGCCGGGCTCGGGCAAGACCACCGCGCTGGTCAATTCCGGGCTGGATTTCCCGCTGGCGGATCAGTTCGGCAAGGCGGCGATTCGCGGCGTGGGCGGCACGCGCAATTGTGATTGGTGGTTCACCAACGAGGCGGTGCTGATCGATACCGCCGGCCGCTACACCATGCAGGAAAGCAACCGCGAACAGGATCAGGACGAGTGGCAGGGCTTTGTCGCGCTGCTGAAGAAATTCCGCACCCGCCAGCCCATCAACGGCGCGATCCTCACCATCAGCATTGCCGATCTGCTGGGCGCGAGCGAGCAGGAGCGCACGGCGCATGCGATGACCTTGCGCAAGCGCCTGCAAGAGTTGCGTGCGCAGCTGGGCATCAACTTCCCGGTCTATGTGCTGGTGACCAAGGTCGATCTGCTGGCCGGCTTCACCGAATACTTCGCCCAGCTCGGCCGCGAGGAACGCGCCCAGGTGTGGGGCATGACCTTCCCGCTGAATGCGGTGCGCTCGCCGGGCTTCGATCTGCCGGCCGTCTTTGCAACCGAATACCGGCTGCTGCTGGATCGGCTCTATGCCAGCCTGCCCGAGCAGATGCTGGCCGGCCATGATCCGCGCCAGCGTGAACTGGCCTATCTGTTGCCGCAGGAATTCGCCGGTCTGCAGGCGGTGCTGGGGCAATTCATTGCGCAGGTGTTCGTCGAATCCCGCTTCGAAGCCAGCGCCTTGCTGCGCGGCGTGTATTTCACCAGCGGCACGCAGGAAGGCACGGTGTTCGAGCGCGTGATGGGCGGCATCAAGCGCTTCCTGCAAGTGGACGGCCAAACCCATACCCCGCAGATCAGCGAGCCAGGCCGCAGCTTTTTCCTGCGCCAGCTGATGCAGGACGTGATCTTCAAAGAGGCCGGTCTGGCCGGCAGCAACGAGCGCTGGCAGCTGCGGCAGCGCTGGGCCCGCCGCGCCGGCTACGCGGCCGTGGCGCTGGTCACCCTGTTGCTGACGCTAGGCTGGTTCGCCAGTTACAGCAACAACCGCGCCTATATCGATGAAGTGGCCGCCCGCGTGCCGGACGTCGCCAACCGCATCAGCGCGGTGAAGATCAGCGATCGCGGCCAAGTTACCTCGGTGATGCCGGCGCTCGACTTGCTGCGCGCCTTGCCGGCGAGCACGCATTGCGACGTCAACAGCCCGCCGCTCACTTATCGGTTTGGTTTGTTCCAAGGCGGCAAGCTCAACGCCGCTGCCGATGGCGCATATGCCCGCGCATTGGAAGACGGCCTGCTGCCGCAACTGGCGCGACGGCTGGAAGAGACCCTGCGCACCGCGCCGGCCAACGATATCGAATACAGCTACAGCGCGCTCAAGGCCTACCTGATGCTGTACGACCCGGGCCATTACGACGCTGATTTCCTGCAAGCGTGGCTGTCGCTGGATATCGAACGCAGCCTCGGTGCCGACGTGACCCGCGCCCAGCGCACCGCCTTGCGCCAGCATCTGGCGCGGCTGTTTGCCGATCACGCCGTCAGCTCGCCCTATGCCCGTGATGACGCGCTGGTGGCGCAAGCGCGTGAACGGCTGCGCAGCCATACGCTGGCAGAACGCAGCTATAGCGGCATCAAGCGCACCTTGCTCAGCGATAACCGCCTGACCCCGTTCAACATCGCCGATGTGGTCGGCCCGCAGGCCAGTCTGGTGTTCCGTCGCGCCAGCGGGGCCAGCTTGAATCAAGGTGTGCCGGGGCTGTTTTCGTATCGCGGTTACTGGCAGGTGTTCGCGCCGCGCATCGAGGCCGACGTGACTGCACGCGGTCTTGAAGAGACTTGGGTGCTGGCGCTGAAGCAGCCGGAAGTGACCGGGCCGGAGACGATGGCCAACTGGACCCGCGAAGTGAAGCGGCTGTATTTCACCGATTACGCCGCCGCGTGGGAAGGATTCCTTGGCGATCTGCGCCTGCGCAGCAGCCCCGATCTGGCGCAGAACATCCAGATCACCCGCACCTTGTCCGCGCCGGATTCGCCGCTGGTGCAGCTGATGACCGCCGCCGCCCGCGAGACCACCTTGCTGCGCGATAGCAGCAGCGACGAGCGCACGCTGGTCGATCAGGCCCGCGACAAGGTCGCCACCAGCCGCGAATCGCTGGAAAACCTGTTCGGCAAGCCGGATGCGGCAGCGCGCCAACCCGCCGCCCGCGCTGACCGGCCGGAGCAGATGGTGGATAGCCGCTTTGCCGGGTTGCGCCAGTTCACCACCTCCGCCGGGAACGGTGCACCCGCGCCGATTGCCGCGGTGCGCGATACGCTCAACGAGCTGTACACCTACCTGACCGCCACCGATGCCGCCTTGCGTGACGGCAACGCCCCGCCCAGCGATCAGGTGTTGAGCAAGATTCGCGCCGATGCCGGCCGCTTGCCGCTGCCGTTCCGCAACATGCTGGGCGATCTGGCGACGGCATCGGATGGCAACGTGGCGCACGTGGTGCAAAAGCAGCTTGGCCAAAGTGTGGGCGCGGATATCGGCGTGTTCTGCCGCGAGGCGGTCAGTGGCCGCTATCCGCTGGCACATGGCTCGGCGCGGGATATGACGCCGGGTGACTTCGCCCAGCTGTTCGCGCCGGCCGGCCTGATGGATGACTTCTTCCAGAAGCACCTCGCCAATCAAGTCGATACCGCCGCCCGGCCGTGGCGCTTCAAGGGCGAGGCGGGTGGACAGGCGGCATGGCTGCCGTCGTTCGAGCAGGCGGCGGTGATCCGCGATGTGTATTTCGCTGGCGGTGCGCGCACGCCGTCGATCCGGGTCGAGTTCAAGCCGATCCAGCTCGATGCCGCCATCTCGCAGATCGTGATCGACATCGACGGCCAGATCGTCCGCTACGCACATGGCCCGCAGGTGCCGATGCAAATCCAGTGGCCCGGCACGCGAGGCAGCAATCAGGTACGGGTGCAGACCGTCGGGGCCAATGGCGCGAACGGCGGTTTCGTCACCGAAGGGCCGTGGGCCTTGCACCGGCTGTTCGACCGCGCCGCACTCAGCCCCGGCCATGTGCCGGAGCAGACCATCGCCAGCTTCGATATCGGCGGCAACAAGGCGGTGTTCGAAGTGACCGCCGCCAGTGTGCGCAGCCCGTTCCGGTTGCCGCAACTCGAATCCTTCTCTTGCCCGGGGCGCACGTGAACATGGCCTTGCATGACATGAGCTATCCGGTCAGCAGCGACGCCGTGGGCTGGTACGGCAAGATTCCGGCCGCCGGCGATTTCGTCACCCGCGAGCTGCCGTACCCGCTGCTGCGCGTGTGGGAGCGCTGGATGCAGAACGGCCTTGGGGCGCTGCAGCAGGCTGATCCGCAGCTGCTGGCGCGGCATTACGCCGTCGCCCCGGTGTGGAATTTCTTGCTGCCGGCGGGGCTTGGCTTCGATTGCGTGCAACTCGGCGCATTGGCCCCGAGTTGTGATCGCGTCGGCCGCTATTACCCGGTCATGGCGATCCAGACCTTGCCGCTCGCCAGTTTTGATAACGCACAGCTGGATCGCTCCGGCCCGTTCTACCGCCAAGCCGGCAGCGCCATTCTCGATGCGATTCGCCACGGCCATTCGGTCGAGCACCTGACCCGCCAGCTGGCCGGCCTGCCGCACGATTGGCACGCCACGCGGCACAGCGCCGGCTATGGCGACATCCTCGCCGTGCTGGAATCGCCCGCCAGTGTTTCGTCCGGCTGGCCCGATCTCTCGCTGTATTTCGATGCCAATGGCGTCACCAGCTTCTGGTGGACGCATCAGGGTGACGGCTCGCCGCTACAGACCCACGCCCATACCGGCGAGTTGAATAACGCGCTGTTCGCCCGCCTGTTCGGGCCGCAGCAGGGATACGCCCAATGTTGACCGATTCGCTGCTCGATCCGCCGTCCACCAATGCTCAATCCAATGCCCAAGGGGGCTCTGGCGCGGCGCAACCGCTGCCGGTGGGGCATCGCATGGGTGAGCTGGAAATCACCGGCGTGCTCGGCATCGGCGGCTTCGGCATCGTCTACCGGGCGTTCGATCATGCGCTGCAGCGCGTGGTGGCGATCAAGGAATACATGCCCGGCATGCTGGCCGTGCGCCGGGGCGACCTGACTGTCTCGCTGCGCAGCGAACGCCACGCCGCCACCTTCCAGGCCGGGCAGACCGGCTTCATCAACGAGGCGCGGCTGCTGGCGCAGTTCGATCACCCGTGCCTGATCAAGGTGCTCCGCTTCTGGGAAGACCACGGCACCGCCTACATGGCGACGCCATTCTACGAAGGCCAGACGCTGAAACAGCGCCTGAGCGGGGGCAGGGCGCTGGCCGAGGGCGAAATCCTGCGGCTGCTGGCCGCGTTGCTGGGCGCGCTGGAAACGCTGCACCGCGCCCAGTGCTTCCATCGTGATATCGCGCTCGACAACATCCTGATCCAGCCGGATGGCCGGCCGGTGCTGCTCGACTTCGGCGCGGCGCGCAAGTTGATCGGCGATCTGGTCGATGACAACACCATCATGCTCAAGCCCGGTTATGCGCCGATCGAGCAATACACCGACGACCCGGCGTTCCGCCAAGGGCCGTGGACCGATCTGTATGCGCTGGGCGCGGTGATTCACGTGCTGGTGAGCGGCGAGCTGCCACCGGCCGCGGTGGTGCGCAGTATTCAAGACAGTTACGTGCCTTTGGCCGGCCGTGCGCTGGGCTATAGCCCGCGTCTGCTGCAAGCGGCCGATCGCGCACTGCAAGTCCGCATCGAAGACCGACCGCAAAACGTCGTCGCCTTCGCCGGGCTGCTGGGTTTGCAAGCGGATGCGCCCGGCCAGTACAGCGTGCCGGAGCCGACTGCGTTGCCGGTGCGTAGCGAGCCTGTCGCAGAGACACCGCTTGAACCGCTGCCGCCCGCCGAACCACCCGCACCAAGCCGCGCCGAAGCGGCGTGGGTCGAAGCCGCTTCCGTCACTGGTGCCACGACCACGCCGCCTGTAGCACCAGTGCGTTCGCGCAAGGTGTTCTGGCTGATCGGGTTGGCCGCCGTTGTCGTCGTGGCTGGCGTTGCCTTTGTGCTGCTGCAGATGACACCGCGAGCGGCTCAGCCTGCTCCCGCACCGACGCTCAGGCCGTTGGCTGCTGCGCCGCTGCCTACAAGAGTTCCGCTGGCGGAGTTACCGACTCCCGCGCCACTCACTCCAGCAGCTCCAGTCGCCGCCAGCGTAGTCGCCGACGTAGCACCGCAACCAACCGCCCAACCCGACCAAGACGCACTGGACTGGAAGCAGGCCCGCGCCGCCAACACCGTCGCCAGCTATCAGCATTACCTGCAGCAATACGTTGGCGGCACGCACGAAGCCGAGGCCCGTCGCCTGCTGGCCGCTGCCGAAGCGCGGCAAGCGCCGGCCGCAACCGACAAGCCGGCACCCGCCGCGAAGAATGACATTCCGCTGGCCGAGGGCAAGCCGGTCGATGAGATCAAGCCGGGCAAGGCCGTGCCGGTGCAATTGCATATCCAGCCGTGGGGCGAGGTGTACGTGGCCGGCAAAAAGCGTGGCGTGAGCCCGCCGCTGAAGACGCTCTCGCTCGCGCCCGGCAGTTACGAAATCGAAATCCGCAACGGCCAGTTGCCGCCGTACCGCACCCAGCTGGTGGTGCCGGCAGGGGCGAGCGATAGCGTGATCGAGCACCGTTTCGAATGAGCCAGCCCATGACCCCCCTTATGTCCAGCCAGCCGCTTGATGCCATTGCAGATCGCCCCGTGCCGGATCGCCTGACGCCGCTGCTTGCGCCGGTGAGCGACGCGCATCCCGGTGGCGACGATCTGGAATACACCGCCGAATTCCTTGCGCTGATGCAAGCCGCCCAGCCGCAGGCCGAGCAGCAATACGGCGACACCATCATCCCCGCGCAAGCGCCGGATTGGCGCGTGGTGATCGCGCAAGCCGAGCAGTTACTGGCACGCAGCAAGGACGTGCGCGTTGCCGTGCTGTTGACCCAAGCGTGGACGGTGCAACGCGGGCTGACCGGGTATGCCGAGGGCGCGCAACTGGTCGCCGCGCTGCTGGCCCGCTATCGCGCCAACGTCTACCCGCGCTTTGACGAAGACGGCGAACACGATCCGCTGCCGCGTTACAACGCGCTGGCCGGCCTGTTCGATGCGCAAGGCTGCTTGCGGGCGCTGCGCGACACCGTCCTGCCGGCCGCCAGCGGCCTGATGCTGCGCGAGATCGAACTGGTGTTCGATGGCGGGCAGCCCGAGCGGCTCGACTACCCCGGTGGCCGCGAGCGCCTGCGGGCGGAACTGGCCCGCAGCTGGGACAGCGCCGACCCGGCCTTGCGCGCCATCCCGGCTACCTTGCAGGCGCTGGACGACATCACCGCCTGCTGCCGCACTGATCTGGGTGATGACTGGCAGCCGGATGTTTCCGCGCTGGAAAAGACACTGCAGCGCGTGCTCGAAGCCGCCAGCCCGGCAGCGGTCAACGCGCTGGAAGCTGACCCGGCCGTGGATACGCCAGCTGATGCCGCTGCGACACCGATTGCCGTCAACCCGGCCGGCCAGCCGGACTGGCGGACGCTGGAGCTGCGCAGCCGCGACGACGTCAACCTGCTGCTGGACAAGGTCTGCCTCTATCTGGAGCGCTACGAGCCCAGCCACCCCGCACCCATCCTGCTACGCCGCGCCCAACGCCTGATGCAGCTCGGCTTTTACGACATCGTGCGCGACTTGGCACCGGATAGTTTGGCGCAGATCGATCTGTTGATCGGGAGGACGTCGTGATGTTGCGGCAATCCATCCACAACCTTGTCCAGGCACACATTCCCCCCTTCCTCGAAGGGGGGGTAGGGGGGATTTCTGCGTCGATGGAATCTGCTACGACGTTTGCAATGTCGCCGAAATCCCCCCTAACCCCCCTTCAAAAAGGGGGGGATGGCAACGTAAAGCGTTGCCAGAAAGCCTTTGAACTGGCGCTAACCACTGCACAGACCCGCACCCCCCAACCCCAATCCCCCCGCGCATCCCGCGCCAACCCTCTCTTGATCCCCCCTTTGTATCCATTTGGAGCCCATGACCATGGCTGATTCCCGCACCGCTGGCAGCGGTCAGAAATTCGTCGCGCGCAATCGTGCGCCGCGCGTGCAGATCGAATACGACGTCGAAATCTACGGCGCAGAGCGCAAGGTGCAGCTGCCGTTCGTGATGGGCGTGCTGGCCGATCTGGCCGGGCAACAGCTGGAGCCGCTGCCGGAGCTGGCCGAGCGCAAGTTCATGGAAGTCGATATCGATAACTTCGACGAACGTATGAAATCGCTGCAACCGCGGGTGGCGTTCCAGGTGCCCAACACGCTGACGGGCGATGGGCTGTTGCAGGTCGATCTGACTTTCGAGCGGCTGGACGATTTCTCCCCCGCCAACGTGGCCCGCAAGGTCGAGCCGCTGGGCCAGTTGCTGGATGCGCGTACCCAGCTGGCGAACCTGCTGTCGTACATGGACGGTAAATCCGGTGCCGAGGAATTGATCTCCAAGGTGCTGCAAGACCCGACGCTGTTGAAAACACTGGCTGCCGCGCCGGTCGCTGCCGCCAGCCCGCACAACGATGAATCCACCGGAGCGCCGCGATGAACCAGCTTGCCTCTGTCCTCACTCGCAGCCCCGAGGGTGATAGCAGCCAGACGCAATTCGCCGATAGCGAATTCGCCGCGCTGCTGCAAAAGGAATTTCGCCCCAAAACCGATCAGGCGCGTAGTGCGGTGGAAACCGCCGTGCGTACGCTGGCCCAGCAGGCGCTCGATCACACCGTCACCATCTCGGCCGATGCCTATGGCGCGATCCAGGCCATCATCGCCGAGATCGACCGCAAGCTATCCGAGCAGGTGAACGAGGTGCTGCACCACGCCGATTTCCAGCAACTGGAAGGCGCATGGCGCGGGCTGCATCACCTCGTCAACAACACCGAGACCGACGAGCTGTTGAAGATTCGTGTGTTGCCGATTGGCCGCAAGGAGCTGGCGCGCAGCCTCAAGCGTCACAAGGGCGTCGGCTGGGATCAAAGCCCGCTGTTCAAGAAGATTTACGAAGAGGAATACGGTCAGTTCGGCGGCGAGCCGTTCGGCTGCCTGATCGGCGATTTCCAGTTCGACCACAGCCCGCCGGATGTGGAAACGCTGGGTGAGCTGGCGCGCATCGCCGCTGCCGCGCATTGCCCGTTCATTACCGCCGCCGCGCCGTCGGTGATGCAGATGGAATCGTGGCAGGAACTCGCCAACCCGCGTGATCTGACCAAGATTTTCCAGAACACTGAATACGCCGCCTGGCGCAGCCTGCGTGCCTCGGAAGACGCCCGCTACCTGGGCCTGACCGTGCCGCGTTTCCTGGCCCGCCTGCCGTATGGCGCGCGCACCAACCCGGTGGACGAATTCGATTTCGAAGAAGACACCGACAGCGCCAGCCACGACCGCTACACCTGGGCCAATTCGGCATATGCGATGGGCGTGAACATCAACCGTTCGTTCAAGAACTACGGCTGGTGCTCGTCGATCCGTGGCGTGGAATCGGGCGGGGCGGTGGAGAACCTGCCGTGCCACACCTTCCCGTCCGACGACGGCGGTGTGGACATGAAATGCCCGACCGAGATCGCCATCAGCGATCGCCGCGAAGCCGAGCTGGCCAAGAACGGCTTCATGCCGCTGGTGCATCGCAAGAATTCGGATTTCGCCGCCTTCATCGGCGCGCAATCGCTACAGCAGCCGGCCGAATACACCGACCCGGATGCATCCGCCAATGCGCGGCTGTCCGCCCGGCTGCCGTACCTGTTCGCGTGCTGCCGCTTCGCGCATTACCTCAAGTGCATCGTGCGCGACAAGATCGGCTCGTTCCACGAACGCGACGACATGGAGCGCTGGCTCAACAACTGGATCATGAGCTACGTCGATGGCGATCCGGCCAACTCATCGCAAGACACCAAGGCGCGTAAACCACTCGCAGCCGCCGAGGTATTGGTTGAAGAGCAGGAAGACAACCCGGGTTACTACTCGGCCAAGTTCTTTCTGCGCCCGCATTACCAGCTTGAAGGGCTGACGGTCTCCCTGCGGCTGGTTTCGAAGTTGCCGTCACTCAAGAAGGCTGACGGTTAAGTGACTGTTTCAGGAGTGGGCGAGCCAAAGCAGTTCGCGGAAGGCCGGCGCGCAGGAACCGGAGTGTACGTGGGTACATGAGGATTCCGAGCACCGCCCGACCGCGAAATGCGCAGGCGCAGCCCGCTCCTGGAATAGGCAGAAACACCGGCAATTCCCTCAATTCAGCGATCAGCAAGGAGCAACACCATGGCAGCATCGATGTTCATGAAGGTGGATGGCACCACCGGCGAATCCAAAGACAGCAAGCACAAAGGCTGGAGCGACATCGAGTCGTTCTCGTGGGGCGCCAGCCAGCCCGGCGCCATGTCGTCCGGCGGTGGCGGCAGCAGTGGCAAGGCCAGCTTCAACGACCTGTACGTGAGCGCGTACATGGACAAATCCTCCCCGGCCATCATCAAGCACTGCGCTACCGGCAAGCATCTGGACAAGATCGAACTCTCCGCCTGCAAATCCGGCGGCGACCAGATCGAATTCGCCAAGATCACCCTCGAAGAAGTGCTGGTGACTTCGGCGCAAGTCAAAGGCACCGATCCGAACGACCCGCAGGAACGCCTGGTGATGAGCTACGGCTTCCAGGCCGCCCGCGTGCGCAAGCAGTACTGGGAACAGACCGACCGCGGTGGCCAGGGCGCGGAAATCAGCGTGGCGTGGAACATCAAGGAAAACAAGGAAATGTAATTCCGGCTGCGGGCGGCTGGTGGTAACGGCTGCCCGCGTTTTTGTCGGTTAGGAGTTTGTTCACGATCTCTTGCCAGCAGATTTTCTCCCCTCGCCCGTTTACGGGAGAGGGGCCGGGGGTGAGGGTGCTTGCTAAGTGCCGTGTTCTTTTCACGACCCTCTCCCTAACCCTCTCCCACAAGTGGGCGAGGGGACAAATGATCACGAACAGGTTTCTCGCTAAGCAATCCGGTACTTGGAGCCTGTTCACGATCTTTTGAGAAGTCGATTCAACGAGCAGATGCGGCGCAATGCCCTTCGAGGATTGCGCCCTACAAATGCACCAAATTTTGTCGCAATGGTTGCACTGGGGCTTTTCCTCCCATTTGGCTAAGCGCCGAGGGAGTGTCGCGAGACCTTAGGAAGTTGTTCTCATAAAAGCGGACCGACCGAGGGTAGTCCGGAGGACCGTAAGGCGCAGGGTCGCCTTTGGAGTGGAGAGGGCCCAAAGGAATATGTACAGCCCGAGACAAAGTCCTTTCCCCGGCTGCGGGACGGATTCCCGCTGTAATGCTTTTAGATCGCGCCACAGGCGCATAACTGAAAAACAGGCTCTCGAGAATAGATGAACGCCCGCATCCCCCTGCCCGCAGCCCCACTGGTCGATCAGCTCGCCGACCTGCAGGCCCGCATCCGCCAGCACCCCGCCGATGCCGGATTGCGCGCCCATCTGTTCCAGCTGCTGGCGCTCTTGGGTGACTGGCCGCGGGCCGAAGCGCAGTTGCAAACCTGCCTGAAGCTCAACCCCGAATCCGCCACGCTGGTGCGCACCTATGCCAGCGCGTTGCGGGCCGAACAGCAACGTGCCCGCGTCTTTGCCGGCGTGGATGCCCCCGAATTCCCCGTGGACTTGCCGTGGCTGCATACGCTCGTCGATGCGCTGCACGCCGAAGTGCAAGGCCACGCCGACGAAGCCGCCTTGCTGCGCCAGACCGCGTGGGATGCCGCGCCGGCCAGCCCCGGTGTGCTCACCATTGAAACCGCCGACGGCGTGCAGACCGTGCCGCATGCCTGGATCGCGGATGGTGACAGCCGGCTTGGGCCGGTGCTGGAATGCTTCACCGGCGCGCACTACGCCTGGTTGCCATTCGCGGTACTGCGCAGCGTGCGCCTCGCGCCGCCGACCGGCGTATGTGATCTGGTCTGGCAGCACGTGGCGCTGGGTCTGGCCGACGGGCGCGAAATCATCGGCCTGGTGCCGGTGCGTTACCCGTTGACCGATCCATTGCCCCATGATGCCGGCGTGCTGGCCCGCCATACGGACTGGCTACAGGTGGCGCCGGAGCACTATCACGGCATCGGCCAGCGCATGTGGATCACCGATGCCGGCGAATACGCGCTGCTGGATTTACGCACGCTGCAGGCTGAGTCTGCCGAGGCTGCAATCGATGGCTGAGCAACGCCGGCAGATTGGTGACCGTGATCGACCGCGCGGAGGCGACCCGAATAGACCGCGCGGCGGCGCGCGCGACCGCCTGCGCCCGGCGCTGCTGGATCGCCTGACCGACGCCAACCCGCAACAGCGCAACGAGGCTGAACCACCCGGCCTGAGCGCCGCCGCCCTGCGTGCTGCCGTGCTGCGCGATCTGTCGTGGCTGCTCAACACCACCAGCATGGCCGCCGATGTCGATCTCACGCCGTTTCAGGCGGCGCAGCGCTCGGTGCTCAACTACGGCGTCGTGCCCTTGGCCGGCAAACGGATTTCCGAGCTGGATTGCCAGGAGCTATCGACCGGCCTGCGCCTTGCCATCCTGCAATTCGAGCCGCGGTTGTTGCCGGATAGCGTCGAAGTGACCTGCATCAGCGAGGCCGATAGCTGGTCGCTGCGCAACGAGCTGGCGTTCGAAATCCGCGCCAAGCTGTGGTCGCAGCCGTACCCGGTGGAATTCCTCGTGCGCTCCGAGCTGGATCTGGAAAGCGGCAACGCCGTGCTGCACGACTTGCTGCATGACCCGTTGCTTGAGCGGGGGCCTGCCTGATGGATGCGCGCCTGCTCGATTACTACAACCGCGAACTGGGTTACCTGCGTGAGCTGGGCGCGGAGTTTGCCGAGCGCTTCCCCAAGGTGGCCGGCCGGCTCGGCATGCACGGCATCGAAGTGGCCGACCCGTACGTGGAGCGGCTGCTGGAAGGCTTCAGCTTTCTGACCGCCCGCATCCAGTTGAAGATGGACGCGGAATTCCCGCGTTTCACCCAGCGCTTGCTGGACGTGATCTACCCAAACTATCTGGCACCGACGCCCGCCGTGGCGGTGGTGCGGCTGCAACCGAATCTGAACGAAGGCAGCCTTGCCGCCGGCTTCAACTTGCCGGCCGGCACTGCCTTGCGTGCCAACGTCGCACGCGGCGAGCAGACTGCGTGCGAATTCCGTACCGGCCACGCGCTGACCATATGGCCGCTGGCGCTGGAGAGCGTCCGCTTTACGGCTACGCCGCCCGATTTGCCCGCTGGTCTGCCGGCACGCACCCGCGCGCGCGCTGCCTTGCGCATTCGCCTGCGCATCGCGGGTGGTCAACGGATCGAAACGCTGCCGCTGGATCGGCTGGAGTTCCATCTGGCCGGCCCGGAGCAACGCGCATTGCGGCTGCTGGAGCTGGTGGCCGGCCATAGCGTGGCGGTGCTGTGCCGCGAAGCCGGGTCGGGTGGGAAGTGGGGCGCGCCGCTGGATGCCAGCGCAGTGCGGCACGAAGGCTTCGCCGCCGGGCAGGCGTTGCTGCCGAACGATGGTCGCACCTTCCAGGGCTACCGGCTGCTGCAGGAATACTTCGCCTGCCCGGCCCGTTTCCTGTTCTTCAGCATCAACGGCCTGCAACGTGCGCTGCGCGGCCTGCAAGGCGATCAGTTTGAATTGCTGTTGCTGCTGGATGAAGACGAGCCGGCGCTGGAGCGGTTGGTGGAAACAGACGATCTGGCGCTCAACTGCACGCCCGTCATCAACCTGTTCACCAAGCGGGCGGATCGGGTGCTGGTCACGCCGCAGGTGAACGAGTACCACCTGGTGGTGGATCGCACCAAGGCGCTCGATTACGAAGTGCATACCGTGCAGCAAGTCATCGGCCACGGCGTTGGCGGCGGGAACGGGCCGGCCGAGCGCGAGTTCCGGCCGTTCTTTGCCTCGTTCGGGGCGGATGCGCGTGACCACGGCGCGTATTACTCGCTACGGCGCGAACCGCGTTTGCTGTCCGATCAGGCGCGACGGCAGGGGAGTCGTACCGGTTATGTCGGCAGCGAGGTGTTCATTTCGCTGGTCGATCAGTACGAAGCGCCATTCAGCGCCGAGCTGCGCCATTTGACAGTGGAAACGCTGTGCACCAATCGCGATCTGCCGCTCTTGCTGCCGCTGGATGCCGACAGCGATTTCTCGCTGGCCGTCTCTGCGCCGGTGGGGCGCATCAAGGTGCTGCGCGGCCCGACGCGCCCGCAGCCACCGCTGGCCGATGGCGCGATCTCGTGGCAATTGATCAGCCACCTGAGCATGAATCACCAAGGCTTGACCGAACTCGATGGCGAGCAGGGCGCGACGGCGTTGCGGCAGATGCTGGCGCTCTATCTCGGCGGGGCGGATGCCGGTTTGCAACGGCAAGTGGAAAGCGTGCGCCGCGTGGCGTTCAGCCCGGTGTTCCGCCGCTTGCCACACGCGATTACCGGCGGCGGCCCGCTGGTGCATGGCCGGGGCGTGCACGTGGCGGTGACGGTGGATGAGCAAGCCTTTGCCGGCGATAGCCCGTGGTTGTTTGGTGCGGTGCTGGAGCAATTCTTTGCTCGCCACGTGGCGATCAACCTGTTCAGCGAGCTCGCGTTGCACACCACGCAGCGCGGCCAGATCGCGCGCTGGGCACCGCGCTTGGGTGCGAGGCCAGCAGCATGAATGCACCGTTGCGCCCTCCACTATCCGAGCCATTGACCAATCACTGGTCCGATAGTCCCGCGTGGCAAGCGCTGCGCGCCGCGCCGCATGCGCATGATTTATTCCATCTGCTGCGCTGGCTGGATGTCCGCGCCGATGCGCCGGCTCCGCTGGGCCGCGCCGCCCGGCCGCAGGATGAACCGATCCGGCTCGGCCAGCGGGCGTCGCTGTCGTTTGCGCCATCGATGGTGGCGGGACTGACCGAGCGCGATGGCGCACCGCCCAGCCTGTCGATCTACGGTTTTGGCCTGTTCGGCCCCAATGGCCCGCTGCCACTGCACCTGACCGAATACGCCCGCGAGCGCGAACGCATCGCCGACGACCCGACGCTGGCCGCGTTTGCCGATCTGTTCCATCACCGCCTGATCCTGCTGTTCTACCGCGCCTGGGCCGATGCGCAAGCGACCGTCAGTCTGGATCGGCCAGGGCGTGGACGTTTTGATGAATACGTTGCCAGCCTGCTTGGCCTGCCGCCGCAAGACCAGCCGGATGAAGTCGGCCGACATGCGCGTTATTACCAGGCTGGCCATCTGGCGCGGCAGGCGCGCAACCCGGAAGGGCTGCAGCAAATCCTGCAGCGTTACTTCGAGGTGCCGGTGCGCGTGGTCGAGCACGTGGTGCGCTGGGTCACGCTGGAGGCCGACGAATGCCTGGCCCTGGGTTCGAGCATGGCAAGGTTGAATATGGGACTCGGCGTAGGCAGCACGCTCGGTATCGCCGTGCGCGATGCGCAATCGCACTTCCGGCTGGTACTCGGGCCGATGCCGCTGGCGACCTACCGCCGCTTCCTGCCCGGTGGCGACAACGTGCCAGCGCTGCTGCGCTGGGTGGGCGATTACGTCGGGCTGGAGCTGGGCTGGGATGTGCAGTTGCTGCTGTCCGCCGACGAGGTGCCAGCCGGCGCATTGAGCGCGCCGCAGCCGCTGGGGCTGGGGGCGTGGCTGGGCCAGCGCCCAAGTCGCGAGGCAGCCGGCGACCTGATCATCGATTACCAAGCCGTTGCCAAGCGCGCAGCGGCCATGCAGTCCACACCGTCACGCCAAACATCACGCTTAACGCCACGAGAAGCCCATGTCTGAAATCAGTCGCATCGCCCTGTTCGGCAAGCTCGATCCGCACCTGTTCGCCGCGCTGGAAAGCGCCACCGCCTTCTGCCGGCTGCGTGGCAATCCCTATGTGGAGCTGGCGCACTGGCTGCATCAATTGTGGCAAGGGCCGGATGCCGATCTGCACCATGTGGCGCGGCATTTCCGGCTCGATGACGAGCGGCTGGGGCGCGATCTGGTCGCCGCGCTCGATCGCTTGCCGCGTGGCGCAGGGGCGGTGAGCGATTTGTCCGGCCACATTGATGACGCGGTCGAGCGTGCTTGGGTCTACGGCAGTTTGAAATTCGATGCGCAGCAAATCCGTGGCGCGCACTTGCTGGTCGGGCTGCTCAAGACACCGTCGCTGCGGCATGTGTTGGTGGGTATTTCCCGCGAATTCGAGCGCGTGCTGCCGGATGTGTTGATCGATCAACTGGCTGACATCGTGGCCGGCTCGCCTGAAACCACCGCCAGCGCTGCGCCAGCTGCAGCATCGGCGGAAGGCAGCGCAAATGCCGGCAGCGGCAAGGCGCTCAAGCAATACGCCACCGATCTGACCGCCAAAGCGCAGGCCGGCGAGATCGACCCGGTGACGGGCCGCGACGAGGAAATCCGCCAGATCATCGATGTGCTGCTGCGCCGTCGGCAGAACAACCCATTGCTGGCCGGTGAGGCCGGCGTGGGCAAGACCGCCGTGGTCGAGGGTTTGGCATTGCGCATCGCCGCTGGCGAAGTCCCGCCGCCATTGCGCGAGGTTGCGCTGTATCTGCTGGATATCGGCCTGCTGCAGGCTGGCGCGGGCGTGAAGGGCGAGTTCGAGCGCCGCTTGCGCCAGCTGATCGACGAAGTACAGGCCAGCCCGCGCCCGATCATCCTGTTCATCGACGAAATCCACACGCTGATCGGCGCAGGCGGCGCGGCTGGCACGGGTGATGCTGCCAACCTTCTCAAACCGATGCTGGCGCGGGGCGAGTTGCGCACCATCGGCGCGACCACTTGGGCCGAGTACAAGAAATACATCGAGAAAGACCCGGCGCTGACCCGGCGTTTCCAGGTGGTGCAAATCCACGAGCCGGACGAAGCCCGGGCGTTGACGATGATGCGCGGTCTGGCAGACAAGCTGGCGTTGCATCACAACGTGCTGCTGCTGGATGAGGCGATCCGCGCTGCGGTCACGCTATCGCATCGCTACATTCCCGCGCGCCAGTTGCCGGATAAAGCCGTCAGCCTGCTCGATACCGCTTGTGCCCGCGTCGCCGTTAGCCAGCATGCGCAACCACCGGTGCTGGAAGACTGCCAACGCCGCATCGAAGCGCTGCGCGTGGAGCAAAGCATCGTGGCGCGGGAATACCAGCTGGGCGCAGGCGACGCGAAGCGGCTGGATGTGCTGGCGTTGAAATTGTTGGATGAAGAAGCCGAATGCGAGCGCCTCACCGCCCGCTGGCGTGATGAAGCCGCACTGGCTAGCAAAGTATTGGCGTTGCGCAGCCAGCTGGCCGACGCCGGCGATACCGGCACCAGTAGCATCGAGCGCGATAACTGGCTGGCCGAGCTGGAGTTGACGCTGGCCCAGCTGGCCGCCCGCCAGCAAGACGAACCGCTGATTCTGCCCGCCGTCGATGCCAACGCCGTTGCGGCTGTCGTCGCGGATTGGACTGGCATTCCGGTCGGCCGCATGGTCAAGGACGAAGCCGCCGCGGTGCTCAACCTCGCCGATACGCTCAACGCCCGCGTGATCGGCCAGCGCCATGGGCTGGAGGCTATTGCTCGGCGGGTGCAGACCGCCCGGGCGCGGCTGGATGACCCGAACAAGCCGGTCGGCGTGTTCCTGCTGGCTGGGCCATCCGGCGTCGGCAAGACCGAAACCGCACTGGCGCTGGCCGAGACGCTGTACGGCGGCGAGCAGAACCTGATCACCATCAACATGAGCGAATTCCAGGAAGCGCACACCGTCAGCACGCTCAAGGGCGCGCCACCCGGCTATGTGGGCTACGGCGAAGGCGGCGTGCTGACCGAGGCGGTGCGCCGTCGGCCATACAGCGTGGTGCTGCTGGACGAGGTGGAAAAAGCCCACCCGGACGTGCATGAAATCTTCTTTCAGGTGTTCGACAAGGGCTGGATGGAAGACGGCGAGGGCCGCTACATCGACTTCAAGAACACCGTGATCATCCTGACCTCCAACGTCGGCAGCGATCTGCTGATGCAGCTCTGCCAAGACCCGGAACTGCTGCCCGAGCCCGAAGCGCTGGCCGGCGCGTTGCGTGGCCCCTTGCTGCAAACCTTCCCGGCCGCCTTGCTGGGGCGGCTATCGGTGGTGCCGTACTACCCGCTATCGGACGACATGCTGGCGCGCATCGTGGCGCTGCAGCTGGCGCGCATCGGCCGCCGCCTGCAGGACAACCACGCCATCGCCTTCCACTACACCCCGGCTGCGGTGCAGCTGGTGAGCGCACGTTGCACCGAGGTGGAATCGGGCGGGCGCATGGTCGATGCCATCCTCACCCACACCGTGCTGCCGCATATCAGCCGCGAATTGTTGCTGCGCACCGGTGAAGGTGATGCACTGGCTGAGGTCACGCTGGATGCGGCAGAGGGCGAATTTATTTACCGCTTTGATCATGCCGGCACCACGCCGCACGCCACACCGAACGCCACCGAAACCGCGCTGACCGTATGAACGACAGGAGAAATGCATGAGCCGCATCGT
The DNA here is from genome assembly GCF_000711875.1 of Andreprevotia chitinilytica DSM 18519. Lineage (GTDB taxonomy): Bacteria > Pseudomonadota > Gammaproteobacteria > Burkholderiales > Chitinibacteraceae > Andreprevotia > Andreprevotia chitinilytica. Next base: position 22,533 of record NZ_JONM01000011.1, on the reverse strand, counting down.
CAAGGCACACACCCCGCTGGGCGACGCCCTGCAGTTCCGCGCCATGAACGGCACGGAGGCGCTGTCGGAACTGTTCGAATTCGAGGTCGAGCTGTTGTCGGAGAGCCACTCGCTCGATCTCAAGGCGCTGTTGGGCAAGTCGCTGACGCTGGAGATCGAAACCGGCGACGGTGGCCAGCGCTATCTGGATGGCATCGTGGCGCGGTGCGTGCTGGTCGGGCGCGAGGACGACGTCGCGCGGCTCTATCGCTACCGCGCCACCGTTCGCCCCTGGCTATGGCTGCTCACCCGCACGCAGGACTGCAAGATTTTCCAGAACCAGACCGTGCCGCAAATCCTGCAGACGGTGCTGGGCGAATACGGCTTCGCCGTCGAGCAAAGCCTTACCGGCAGTTACCGGCAGTGGGGCTACTGCGTGCAGTATCAGGAAACTGACTTCGCCTTCGTCAGCCGGCTGATGGAACACGAAGGCATCTATTACTACTTCAAGCACGCGCAGGGCAGCCACACGCTGGTGCTGGCCGACGATATCGGCACGCACGCAGTCTTCCCCGGTTACGACAGCGTGCCGTTCTTCGCCGCCGACCGCGCCGTCACCGCGCAAGAAGAATGCATCGATGTCTATCAGGTGGCCGAGGAAATCGCACCCGGCAGCTACGTGACCGACGATTACAACTTCACCAAACCGCGCGCGAAGCTGCAGAACCAGCGCAGCAACCCGGCCGCGCACGATCACAGCCAGTATGAAATCTACGACTGGCTGGGCGGCTACAGCGACCACGGCGAATCGGATCACTACAGCCGCATCCGGCTGGAAGAGCTGCAAGCCGAGCGCCAACGCGACGAAGGCCACGCTACCGCCCGCGGCCTCGCGCCCGGTTATCGCTTCACCCTGCGCAACTGCCCACGGCTGGAAGCCAACCGCGAATATCTGGTAGTGAGCACGACCTACCGGCTGCGTGAGCCCGGCTATGCCAGCAGTGTTGAAACGGCGTATTACGAATTCGATTTCGTCACCCAGCCGACCAGCTTGCCCTACCGCCCACAACGCGTAACGCCCAAACCGCGCACCAACGGCCCGCAAACCGCCGTGGTGGTCGGCCCGCCCGGCGAGGAAATCTGGACCGACCAATACGGCCGCATCAAGGTGCAATTCCGCTGGGACCGCTACGGCCTGATGGACGAAAACAGCTCGTGCTGGGTACGCGTCGCCAGCGGCTGGGCCGGCTCGAGCTTCGGCGGCATCCACATCCCGCGCGTGGGGCAAGAGGTGATCGTCGACTTCATCGCCGGCGAGCCCGACCGCCCCATCGTGATGGGCAGCACCTACAACGCCGACCAGATGCCACCCTTCGGCCTGCCGGCCAGCGCCACGCAAAGTGGCTTCGTCAGCCGCTCGGTGAAAGGCTCACCGGCCAATGCCAACGCGATCCGGTTTGAAGATCAGCCGGGCGGGGAGCAGTTGTGGCTGCATGCCGAGAAAGATCATTTGGTGACGGTAGAGAATGACGCCACCCATACGGTGGGGGTGAATTACTCCAAAACCGTCGGCTTGAATTACAGCAAGTCGGTGGGGGGCAATTCTTTTGTGGCGGTTCAGCAGAATCATACGCAGCAGGTGCAGGGTGACCAGACGGAAGTGGTTCAGGGCTATCTGGATAAAACGGTGCATGGCTATTACAAGGAAACGGTGGATAAACACCATACTTTCTATGTGGGCGAAGGTGAAGAAAATACCGTCAAAGGCACGCAGGTTGAACAAGTTGAAGGCCCCTATACGGGTACTTATGAAAAGCTGTATACGTTCAATGGGCAGAATGACGTTATTCATAACGTATTGAATAACACGGTCACATTCAATAACAAGAAAGAAGAACACAAAACCGATACGGATTTTCTGGTTCACGGCAAGAGCAGTGTAGGGATTGATTCAGCTGACGGTGGGGTGAGTATCAAGGCCAAAACGAATATCGATGTAACGTCTGACACTGGCGATATCACGATCACTGCGACGAGTGGTGACATCAAGGTCACTTCGCCGCAGAAAATCACGATATCGGCACCAAAGGTCAGTGCCAAATCAACCAATATGGATTACACGTTTACGCCGGTGAAACTGGAAGTCGTCGAGATTTTCAAGAATTCCTGGGTGACACTGAGCGCTGCCGGCTATGGCAAGGCGTTGAGCCTCTATGTTCAGAAAACAGATATGTACGCATTCAAAAAAGACCTTGGACTTTTCAAATTTACGGATACGACACTGGATAGCAAGAACAAATTGATCGAGCTTGAAAAAAAAGGGGGATGGATTTCGAATTCCGTCTTCCACGTCATGCTGTGATCTTTTCTCGTGCGGATTGATATGAACTGGATACACATTACAGCCTGGATTTACTTGGCCATCGTCGTGATTGCCTTGACCTGGAAACTGACAAAGTTGCTGCGACTTAACAAAGCCGCACAGCATCTTCTGCAACATGGCCGGCTGGAATACGCCATCGTGCAGTCATTGGAGCAAACCGGTCGTTTCATCAACGACAATCCGGAGTGTCGGCTAAAGCTAGCTGACGTGGCAGACCCGACCCACACTCGCGAGCTGGAGCAAATCCTGCAAGTGGTCGAAGTACCGCGCGCGCAGCCGGGCAGCCGGGTGGCGTTGCGGGTTGATCCGGTGACCGACAAGGCGTTGATCGATTTCTCGCAAGCGGCGGATGTGGCGGCATGAAGATCGTCAAACCGTTCCGGCTTGGCATCCTGCAGCGTCCGTTCCGCTGGCAGCAGCGGGATCAGCTCGGCATTGCCATTTACGCCCATATTACGCTGGAAGCTGCGCCGCGTTTGTTGTCCGAGCAATCCATGTGGCCGGTGCTGACGGAAGAGCTTGGGGAGAACGCCGTGCTGGACTTGGCGATGCCCAAGCGGCAGGCCGAATTCCTTGTCTCCGGCTACGCCACGACGAACCACCAGCACGACAAGACCCGCTGCGCCGTGCGGGCGCAAGTGGGCGACATCGACAAAAGCCTGCTGGTTTTCGGCGATCGCTACTGGTTGGCGGGCGGCGCGACGACTCCGCTGCCGTTCGAGAGCATGCCGCTGGGCTGGGCCAATGCCTATGGCGGGCCGGAATACCTGCGCAACCCGCTTGGGCGCGGGCATGGCCAGGAAGAGGTCGCCGGCCGGCAGGTACGCCGCCTGCCCAATGTGGAATCAGCGGGGCGGTTGATCGGCTCGCCGCGTCACGCCCCGTCAGACCCGGCCGGTTTTGGCTCGATCGATTTCGCCTGGCCGCAACGGCTGGCCAAGCTTGGCCAATACGATGCCAAGTGGCTGGAGCAACATTACCCGGCCTTTGCACCATCACTGGATTGGCGGGCGTTCAATGCCGCGCCGGAAGACCAGCAATTCCCCGCTGGTGTATCGCTGGCCGGCGCACCGTACCACTTGTGGAACATGCATCCGCAAGAGCCGCTGATCGAAGGCCGCTTGCCGGAATGGCAAGGCCGTTGCCTGATCGTGCGGCGGGTAGGTGGCGAGGAAGTTACCGAGGCAATGACGTTGCCGCTGACCACGGCGTGGTTCTTTCCGCATCGCAAAGAGGCAGTGCTGATCTGGCATGGGGCCGCTGCAATCGGTGAAGACGATGCGCATGATGTGCTACGGCTGATGCCGGCGCTGGAGCATATCCACCAGCCCAAACCGCTGGCGCATTACCAGTCTGTACTGCTGCAACGGATAGACCCGGATCACGGGCAGTTTTATGCGTTTCGTGATCGGGATTTGCTCCCCGATGGCGTGCCGTTGGGCCCGATCCTCCCCAACGAAGACACCCTGTTCCAGCGCGAGCCGGGACCGATGGAACGCAATTTGCGCCGCCGCCTAGCCAATGATCGTATCAGGTTGGAGCAGGAGCTGCGCGCGGAAGGTGTTGACCCGGCCACCGTATTGCCGCCGCTGCCGGATGAGCGTGCTGCCTTGCCGTGTAACCTGGATGAGCTGCCGGAATTCATGCTCAGGCAGCAAGAAGGCGAGGCCGCGGAGCGTGCCGAAATGCGCGCCGCTTTCCAGCAAATACGCGAGCAGATCGTCGCAGAATCCACGCCGGATGAATTGTCCCGGCCCGGCATGCATGCGGTACTGGATCAACTGACCATGATGGAGAAAATGGCCGGACAGAAGCCGCAAGCCATGCCCAAAGCACCCATCCCGGCCACCGACCCCACCCAGACCTTTGCCAGCATGCAAACCCGGATGGAAGAATCCATCCAGTTGGCCCACGCAGAGGAGCGCGTGGCTGGCAACACGTCGGCAACCCCGGCCAACTGGCTCACCGATGCCAGCCAGCGCAAAAGCCAGGTCCACAAGCTGTATCTGCATTCGGTCATGTCTTTCTCGGCCGCGCCGTCGCTGGACAACTTCAAAGCCGCCATACTACGCAAGCAGGTAGAGGAAACCTACCGCACCACGCGGGATTTCACCGGTCAGGATCTGAGTGGCGCGGATTTATCCGGGCTGGATTTGCGCGGTGCGATTTTCCGTCAAGCAGTGCTGGAAAGCGCCAACCTGTGTGATGCCCGTCTGGACGGGGCTGATTTGACCGAAGCCGTTGTTGCCCGTACCAAGTTGGCCGGGGCGAGCTTTGTTGGTGCGAATTGCCAGCGTGCCAGCTTTGCCGGCGCGAACGCAGAGCACGCCCGCTTTGACGATGCCAACCTTGCCGACACCCAATGGGATGAAGCCACCATTGCCGATTGCGATTTCTCCGGTGCGCGGTTTGAGGGGTCGTTGATAAATGAAACCGCCATCACGCGCTGTCGCTTCAATGGCGCACGGCTGGATGGTCTCTTCTTCCGCCTGGTCACCCTGCAAGCGGTGCACTTTGCAGACGCTGCGCTGGCAAAAACCGTCTTCCTCGAAAGCACGCTGGACGACGTTGGCTTCGAGCGTGCCAGCTTGCTCGATTGCGCGCTGGTCAACACCCATGCCGATGGGGTGCGTTTTAACGATGCGCGTCTTACCACCTGCGCCATGGCTGACCGCACCACGCTCAATGCGGCGGATTTTTCCAACGCCCGCATCGTGCAAAGCAACTTCCGCGAGATGGCCTTGCAACAGGCCGCATTCACCGGCGCGACTGCGTGCGATGTGGATTTTTCCGGTGCGGATATGCGGGGTGCCAACCTGCGAGGGCTGCAGGCGACGGGTTGTCTGTTCATGCGCACGTCCTTGCTGGGGGCGGATGCTGTCGGTGCCAATCTGATGCAGGCCATTTTGCAAAAAGCCGACCTGCGTGCCTGCGATCTGCGCCGGACCAATCTGTTCCAGACCGATCTGGCCCAGACGCTGACGGATGCATCCACCTTGTTCGATGGCGCTTACACGCGCCTTGCCAAAATCCACCCACGCCGCACGGAGGCCGCATGACCCCGGAAGCCCTGCAAGCACTGGTGCGCAACGGTGAGGACATCAACGGACTGAATTGTCGCGACCTGAGATTGGACGGGCTTGATCTGGCCGGCGGCATGTTCGATCAGGTGGATTTTCGTGGTGCGCATCTGGCCGGAGCTGATCTGACCGAAAGCCAGTTCACCGGCTGCCAGTTCGAGGGCGCGACGCTGAGCGGCGCCACGCTGCGCAAGACCTTCTGGCACGAATGCTGCCTGACCGGCGTTTGCATGGATGACACCTTGGCCAATGATGCTAATTTTCTGGCGTGCGATCTGCGTGGCGGCAGTCTGCGGCGCGCCGAATTGAGCGATGCCATCATCATGCGCAGTCAGATCAGTGGTCTGGTGTTGCAAGGTGTGAGCGCGGAAACGCTGACCATCACCGAATGCAGTGCCGGCGCGCTGGATTTCACCGCCGCCCGTCTTAGCAAATCCGTGTTCCTGAAACAGGATTTGCGTGGCGCGCAGTGGGCGGACGCGCGGCTGGACATGGTGTTCTTCGTCCACGCCAATCTGGCCGGTGCAGTGTTCGCTGGTTTGACTTTACCCACCTGCCAGTTTGTCGAAGCCGACCTGACCGGCTGTGATTTTTCTACCGCGCAATTGCCGCGCTGCATGTTCAAGGGCGCGCTGCTCAAGGGCGCACGGCTGGATGGCGCGCATGCGCCGCATGCACTGTTCGCCGAGGCCAATCTGGATGGGGCTTCGCTACGGCACGGGCAATTCGAGCAAAGCATCTGGGCCAAAGCACAGTTGGCCGGCGCGGATTTTTCCGGCGCGCGGCTCACACAGGCGCTGTTTCATCACGCCCAGTGCAGCCGCGCACGCTTTTGCCACACCGAGCTGACCTATGCCGATTTCTCATACGCCGATGTGCAACACGCCGATTTCAGCGATGCCCGCTTCGGGCGCACCAAGTTTCATCGGGCGTTGCAGGACGGCACGCGCTGGACCAGCCGGGCCGGCGTGCTAGAGCACGACCCAGAGCTGTTGGAGGCTGAGTTGTGGTCGGGTACTTAGAACCGTTCCCGATCTTTTCAGAAGTAGCGGGGTCACCGTTCCCCCCTTTTTTGAAGAGGGGAGGGGATTTCGGCGACCGATGCAACTTGATGCCGGGTCGAAATCCCCCGCAGTCCCCCTTCAGAGAAGGGGGAGGCCAAAACCAGCTGCTGGAATTGATGGCATTAGCCAAGTCGTAAATAGGCTCCAAGTAAACAAGGCCCCGTCACCAGAGCCCGGCCGAATCCAACCCGCATTTGATCAAGGAGAAATCATGTCGCTTGCACTGGCGCAACTGCCGCACTCGAATACCGCCATCCACGCCATCGGCACGGTGACCGCCGATCTCGGCCACGGTACTTTTTTGACTGACCTCAGTGGGGTCCCGTGCAGTTGCCGCGTTGCTGCCAGCTGCCTGCTGCGTCCGGAAGCTGGCGATCAAGTGCTGGTCTCCGGCCCGAGCCGCAAGCAGGCCTATCTGATTGCAGTACTGGAGCGCGACGCCATGCGGGCTGCACGGATCGGTGTTGAGGGCGCAATGGTGATCGGCTGCGGCGGCCCGGTGGCGCTGGAGAGTGAAACGGAGGTCACGCTACGGGCGGATGCCATCACCCTGCAAAGCCGCGCTTTGGCGCTGCGTGCCGAAGATGCGGTTCTGCGGGCGAATGTGCTCAGCTATTACGGCCGGCAATGGCACGGGGCCATTGGTACGCTGCGCCACGCCGGGCAGGTGATGGAAACAGTGGTTGACCGCTTGATGCACGTCGCCCGTGTGGCATTCCGGCAAGTGAAGGAGCGGGAGCAGGTGCGCGCCGGGCAAATCGACTACGCCGCCGAGGATTACGCCCGTTTGCATGCTCGTCACACCTTGGTGACCGGCAAGGAGCTGGTCAAGGCGGATGCCGGCCAGATTCACATTGGTTAAGGAGGCAATGCGATGTTCATGAATACGCAAATGATGGGCCTGAATATCGGCTTCCCCGACGTGTGCCTCACGCCGCCGATGATGACGCCGCTGCCGTACCCGAATCTGGCGCTGGCCCCGATGTCGATTCCCAATGCCTTCAACATCCTGGTCGGCGGCACACCGGCCCACAACATGGCCACGGTAACGCCGCTCACCAACGGCGACAATGCCGGCGTGGCGTTGGGCGTTGCCAGCGGCACGGTCATGGGGCCGTCACGCCATCTGACCGGGGCGTTCACCGTGCTGGTCAAAGGCACCCCGGCCACTAGGCTGACCAGTCTCTCGATCCAGAACTCGACCAATGCGCCGGGCATGCGCGTGGTACCGAGTCAGTTCAAGGTGCTGGTGCTGGCGCCTTGATGGGCGAGGCGATGGTCTGATTCAAAGGCTGCAGTTGAACATCCATTGCACGCCGAATTGATCGGTCAGCTTGCCGAAGTAATCGCCCCAAGGTTGCACACCTAGCGGCGTAGTCACGTTGGCGCCTTGGCTCAGGCGCTCGAATAGCTGGTCGGTTTGCTCGCGGCTATCCGTCATCAGGATGTGCGCCGAGCCGCGCATCGGTTCGGCGTCGTCGTTGTCCGATGCATAGAAAAGCACGCCCGGCCCTTCGAATTTGGCATGCATGATTTTGCCCCGCATTGCCTCGTTCCTGAGTGGTATCCCATCGGTGCCGTGGCGGATGAGTTCGACCACTTTGCCCAGGCCGCATTGGGTGTAGAAGTCGAGGGCTTGTTCGCAGGTGGTGGTGAAGAACAGGTAGTTGGATTGCTGCATGGTTGAGGCCTCTTAGGATATGCGCCGTTGGCGCGGGTAAAGGCGTTACAGCGCGTTCCGCCGCGCGGACGGGTTTCCTCCCTTTCAGCCGCCCGCGACAACCTTTGTTGATCGGGAACCTTGGCGTGCGAAGCTTTGCTTCGTTCAGCCAATGGCGCTGCTGAGGGTCGCCTTTCTTGGCTTACTTTCTTTGGCGAGACAAAGAAAGTGAGGCGGCCTGCGGGACGAACTCCCGCTTGAAATGCTTTTAATCGCGCCAAAGGCGCTGCATCCAAACCAACTCACAAATACCCCATCTCCCCCGCCATCCCCCGAAAATCCTGCGGTGCCATGCCATAGGCCCGCCGAAAAGCGCGGGTGAAGTCCGATGCGCTATTGAAGCCCAAGCCGTAGGCAACCTCGCTGATTGCCCTCCACGGCGAGCGGATCAATTCGGCGGCGGCTTCGCGCAAGCGGCAATGGCGGATATACGCGGCAAGGCCGCCTTCGCGTTCGAACATTCGGTACAGCGTAGGGCGCGATACGGGGAACGCCAGCAGAATGTATTCCGGCGATAAATCCTTCTGATAAAGATTGTCCTGAATGTAACGCTGTATCTTGCCGAACATCGCCGCCTGGGCGGCGGCCCGTGCGCCGTTGCTCAAGCGGGCCTGCTTGCTGAATGCCGCGATGATCAACTGGGCGCAAGTACGAATGGCGTGATCCGCATCCGTGCCATTCATCGTTGGCAGATGGCGGCATAGCGCAAGCAGATGATCGAGGATCAAACGGGTCAATGGAGAGGTATAGGCCACCACGCGGCCGTGAATCGATTCCGCATCGGGGATTTCCGCTTCCACCATCGAGCGCGGCAAAAAGAAGGCCAATACCCGGGCATAAGACGGGCGCACCATGCGCATCGGCTGATTCATATCCAGCGCCAGAATGCCGGGCACGAATTGGGCTGATTTGCGCTGCCGGATTGCATCCGTCTCGGTCTCGATGATGCCCTCGACTGCTACATGAAAAATGTAATCGCGGACGTTGTCTCTGGAGATGCGCGCAAGCGCGCGGGCTTGGGCGAGCGGATCAGTGCGGCTTTCCAGATAGACCATGTCCTTGAGGACATAGCTATCGATTTCGCCCCTGAAGCCGTAGGTGAGCTGAGTGCGCGAAATGTTGGAATCGAGGATGCGGTCGACGTAATCGCGCCAAGCCGGTGCTTGCAGGGGAATGGCTTCGTTCGCGACGGTGAAGTGCTGCCGAATGACGATCGGCGATGGGGCGGCCTCTGCCGTTGGGAAGGCATAGCGCTGGCCCGCAGACGCAATGATCTGGCTGACTGCGGCGGAATAGTCTTTAGGCAATGACATGGGCATTGAGGTTGGGACGGACAGCCGACAGATCAATCGGTGCCGCATGCCGAATTGCCGCCAATAAAAAACCGGAGCAGGGGGCTCCGGTTTTTTTGCGTGCAGTGATGGCTTATTTGGCTTTCCACAGCGTAGGCGTGGCTGCCGGATTCCAGTTCGCGCCGGCGTAGGCGGTATGCGTGATCAGGGCCACGTATTGAACGCCGTTATACGTTACGCAGCTGCCAACCTGGTAAGTCGGGCCTTCCGTCCAGGCCGGGCAGGACGCGACCGGAGTCGGTGCGGGCGTCGGCGTGGCTGGTGCGGGTGTCGGGACCGTCGTTGGTGTGCTGGTCGGGGCTGCCGTGGGCTTGGGTGTCGGGGCTGGTGTGGGTGCGGTCGTCGGCACGGTGTCGCTGCAATTGCCCAGCACCGTCCAGTCCTTGCCGGAGCCAGTCGGGCCGCTATTGCTTGCCGGATTGGCGTTGGTCCACCAGTTGGCGACGTAATTGACCCCATTCAGCGTGACCTTGTCGCCACTGTTGTAGTGATCCTTGGTCGCGTCCCAAGCGGCATAGCAAGACGCGCTGGGGGTTGGTACTGGTGTCGCAGTCGGTTGCGGCGTGGGGGCTGCGGTTGGTGTCGGCGTCGGTGCCGGTGTTGCCGTTGGCTTGGGTGTAGGGGCCGGTGTTGGTGTAGCCGTCGGTACCGGCGTCGGGGTGGGTGTGGTGCCGGCCGGCACGTATTTGACTTCGGTCAGGACGATTTCCACTTCCTTGCCGTCCGAGGGCGCTTTCCCGTCGACCTGCCACAGATTGATCATGAACAGCTGCGGCTTTTGCGCGATGCAGTCGGCCGGGTTGTTGGTGGTGCAACTCCAGCGCAGATTGTCCGTTTGCCGGTTGGCGGGCGGGGTCTTCGGCGTGAAGTTCCAGCTGGCGAACAGGCCGGTGTTGTCGCCGATATCGTGCATGCCGCTCAGCGACTGGAAATCCACCTCGGTGCTGCTCCAGCTGAAGCGATGCGTGGATTCATTGCCGGGCAGGCTCATGTTGAAGCCGGACCAGCTGTTCTGCTGCGTGCTGGATACCGGCCATACGGTGTAGTTGCCGATATAGGCGTTCGGGTCGCCCCAGTGCGAGAACTCGATATCGAGCTCATTGGTGCCATCGGCCCCCAGATCGCTGGGCGGGTAGGTGAAGAAGCCGAAGACGATGTTCTGGTCGAACAGATCGGGCCGGCCCTGCATCTTGAATTGATAGGTGCCAAAGCCAAGCCGCTGGTTGGCAGCCAGATCGACTTCGGCGGATGACCAAACGCCGTTGTTGTTGGCGATCTTCAGGTGCAGATAGCCGTTGGCATCCACCCAGGCGTTGTTGTCGTTCCATAGATTCGGCCCCGGACCTTGTGTCTGGCCGTTCGAGGTACGGACGTCCCAGGTCAAGCCGGAGAAGTTCAGGGTTTTTGCCCCAGCGCCTTGCAGTAGCAGTGCCAGCGGGATCGCCGACAGGTAGCCGATTGTTTTCATGCTCGTCTTCCTCTGGTTGTTATTGTGGCCACGCCTGACCGCCAACGATGACGTTCGAATATTTCACGGCATGGCGCCGCACAATCTAGCGGCTTGTCAGCGCCGCTTGAATGTCACAACATCACCTGTCGGTTTGTCCGAATCATGCTGAGGCGAGGTCATGGCAGCGATTTACCTGGAAAAATTCGAGATTTCGCCAGAAAACCAGCAGCGCAAGGTCGGGGCGCGGGTGTTCTATCACCCCTCGCTGGCGGCCCTGAATACCTATGACGTCATGATGGCCGGCGTCTCCAACCTGACCGCCGGCTACCGGGTGGAACGCTGCGATGCGCCATTCCATGTGGTGGTGTTCTGCGTTGACGGGGAGGGCGCGGTGCTGGAGCGTGGCAAGGCGTTGCCGATGCAGCCGGGCGATGTGGCGGTACTACCGGCCGGCTCGGAAACGGGCTTGCTGAAAACCGGCCCGGCATGGCGGACGGTCTGGTTTCTGCTGTACGACATGCCGCGCTGGTCCGGGCTGAACCGGCCCGATGTGGTGATCTGGCCGAGCATCGGCAACGAACAGCTCTATCTGGCGACCGATGTGTTGTGCCGCGAGGCGCTTGTCACGACTGAAGACGACCCTTGTTGTGACGCGGCGCTGGTACTGGTGATGCGGCTCTTGCAGCGCGTCCTAGGGCAGCAGCCCAAGGAAGACGAGGCGCTGGACGCGTTAAGCCAGCTGTTCGCCAACGTGCGCCATGCGCCCGGCGAGGCGTGGCGGGTGGAGCAATTGGCCGAGGATTTCGGTGTGAGTCCGGCGCATTTTCAGCGCTTGTGTCAGCGCTATTTCCACTGCTCGCCACGGCAGATGCTGCTCAATATCCGCATGGCTTGCGCGCGGGAGTTGTTCCAGTCCGGCATTCGCAGCGTCGGCGATGTGGCGCAACGGGTCGGCTATGCGGAAATCGCCAGTTTCTCCAGACGGTTCAGCCAGCATTTCGGGCAGAACCCCGGCGAGTTGATTCGGCAATTGGCCGCGATGAATACCCCGCATTTGTGAGCGGATGACGCTATGCCGCGTTGAGAATGGTCAACCGGCAGCGATTGCCGCCGCAGGCAAGTGACGGTCAAGCGTGTTGGGCGACGCGCTCGATCACGATCGAGGCGTAACGCTCAGGTTGCTCGATATCAGGAAAATGCCCGCAGTCGTCGAAGTGGATCAGCTCCGCGTGCGGCATGCATTCATGCAGCGAGTTGGGGGCGGTATGCCGGTGCGAGTAGTCCTTGCTGCCCCAGATGACCGTGCAGGGTGTTGCTACCTTCTGCAAGGATGCCGCGTTCTCGCGCATCAGGCCCTGCACCACGCCGGCCAGACAGAAGCAGCCTCCGGCAGCGAACGCATCGTGCGCTTTCTGCTGGAACGGTTGCGGATCGGTTGAGCGGGGGAGTGCGCGCGCATACCAGCGCTGCGCCGCGCGCTGTCGAAGGAGCCATGCTGCAATCTGCCCGATCACCGGAATGTGGATTGGCCGGGGGACGGCCAGATGCGCCCAGGCATGCATCGCCGACAGCGACGGCGTTTGCGACAGGATCAAATTCGAGATGCGCCCCGGTGCGATACGCGCCGCCTGCAAGGCGTAGAAACCATTCGCGCAACTGAACGCCAGCCCTGCGCTGGCAATGCCAAGGCGATCCATCACATCCAGCACGGCCGTGGCGCCTTGCGCCAGAGAATGCGTGTAGGTGGGCCGTGGCAAGGAGTGCCCGAAGCCGGGCATATCAAAGCAAACCACCCGCAAATCCTGCGCAAGCAGCTGAATCAGGACTTCATAGTGTTCGATGACGTTGGGGCCGTCGGGCACGAAAACGACGCAGGGTTTTGCTGCGCCCGAGTCATAAACGCGAACCGGGCCGACGGAGGTCATCACGCGAGACGTCTTCAATTTTCCTTCGTGCGGATGGCTGCGCCGGAGGGTTGGCCCGATGGTTGCAAGACGCGTTAACAGACTATCGACGAACGAACCGAGCATTGAGATTCCTGATGTGGGTCATCATTGATGGCTGCCATGCGCTAGTGTGCGTGGCATTCCAATGGGGGCAATTTGTTTCGCAGGCGGGCGGCTTGGCCAATCGAGTAGGGGAGAACAGTGGGCTTTTCAACCTAAAATGGCCGAGTCGATTCAGCGATCCCATCATGCCATGTACCTGCCTTTTGGCTATCAGGAGTTCCCTGCTCATTGGTCGCCTGACCAGCCGATAGAAGCAGACTGGTCTTATGTCGCGCCCCAGGCCGGACTGCATCGTGTCCTGCCTGACGGCCGTATTGATCTGCTGACCCATTTCCGCTTGGACGAGGCTGGGGCGATGAGCGATCTGCAACTCATCATCGCCGGGCCGTCGACGACGTTCTTTGATGTGCCGGTGCAAACCGGCTCGGCGTTTCTCGGGGTGCGGTTTCGCGCTGGCTGGGGCGGTGCCTGCCTCGGCGTGGAACCGGCAGCCATCTGTGATCTGACCCTCGTCGGCGGGCAAGTGGACGCACTGCTCGGTGCGCATGCCGCACCGCTCAATCTGGCGTGCAACGTGATCGAATTGCATGCCGCATTGCGGGATGTATCGAATGCCCTGGCTGCCAGGGCGCAGCCCGTCGTCAGCACGCAGACCCAGGAAGCGATTGATCTGCTGCACGTTTCGGGTGGCCGCCTGCATGTGGCGGAGCTGGCCCGCCGTGCCGGCACCAGCGAGCGCAGCTTGCGGCGGGCCATGCAGCAGGCGGTGGGGCTGCCGGTAAAAACACTGGCGTCCATTCTGCGTTTTCAGCGCACGGTGCGTTTGCTGCGTGCCGATCCAGCGCTCAGCCTGACAGCCGCCGCCGAGGAAGGCGGTTATAGCGATCAAGCGCATATGGCACGCGAGTTCCGCCGGTTCGGGGGCTTTGCCCCATCAGACCGCAACGTGCTGGCGCATGGTGATCTGCCGCTGTGAGCGGGGATGGCTGGCCGATTTGTGGCCGATTTGTTCAAGACGCCACAGCATGGCGCGCCTAACTTTCCCCCATCACTTCACTACCTGTAGAGGATTGCCATGCAACTTGGTTACACGCTGTTTTACGTTGCCGATGTTCCCGCCACTGTGGTGTTTTACGAGCAGGCATTTTCGCTGCCGCGGCGCTTCGTGCATGAGAGCAACATGTACGCGGAAATGGAAACCGGCTCCACTGCACTGGCATTCGCCGACGAGAAGATGGCCGACATGCACGGCTTGAGCATCCGTGCGCAGCGGCCGGACGATACGCCCGCCAGTATGGAAATCTGCCTGGTGACCGATGACCCAATGGCGGCTTACGCCCATGCCGTTGCCCACGGCGCGCATGCCTTGAAGGCGCCAGAGCAAAAGCCTTGGGGACAGATAGTCGGCTATGTGCGCGACTTGAATGGCTACCTGGTGGAAATCTGCTCGCCGGTGTCGGCTTAGAGCCTGTTCAAAGTCTTTTTTGACAACGGATTACGTTGCCACCCCCCCTTTTTGTCCCGTGCGAATCTTTGATTCGTTCAGGCAGGGGGTAGGGGGATTTCTGCGACATCTCTAGTATCTACCAGCGTCGAAATCCCCCTCAATCCCCCTTCGAGAAGGGGGAAGTTAGACTCTGAGGCGCTTCAAGTTGGCAGTTTGCGAGCCTTTGAACAGGCCTCTTAGCAGCTGGCGGGCGCCGGATCGCTCGGGCTAGGGCGCGGTGTCTCCTGCGCCTGCAGTTGCAGCCAAGCGCAGAATTGATCCAGCGCCTTGTTGCGGTGTTGCAGACGTTTGGCGACGTACTGGTGGCCGCTGGCCTGAAATCCGAGCGGCGCGACGAGCCGGCCGGCGCGGATATCGTCAATGACCAGATGCCAGGGCGCAACGCAGATGCCTAGCCCACCGATTGCGGCTTCCAGCGTGAAGTAATAGTGCTCGAACGCCGGGCCGGGCTGGGGTGGCAAGGCACAGCCAAGCGACTCGCCCCACATCTGCCACGCATTCAAGCGGGTTTTGGTGTGTAACAGTGGCTTGCCGGCCACATCGCCCGGTTGCCGCAATTCAATGTGGGTGGCGAGAGACGGCGCGAGCACCGGCCCCAGCCGCTCGGGGAACAGCGGCAACACCGCGACGTGGTCAGCGTGCTTGATGTCATCCAGCGCAATGATCAAGTCGTAGCGCTCGCGATCGAGATCTGCGGACTGCTCGGTGGTGCTTAGCCGTATCTCGATATCCGGGTGCAGCGCATTGAAGTGGTAGAGGCGCGGAATCAGCCACTTCACCGTGAACGTGCTGAAACACGAAACGTCCAGCGTGCCATTTTCCACATCACTCACTGCCCGCACGGCCGCTTCGATTTGATCCAGTGCCTGAGAGAGGGCCGGCAGGAGCGTCTTCGCCGCCGCGGTCAGCTGTGGCTTGTTTTTCGATCCTTCGAATAACTGCGCGCCCAATGCGGATTCGAGCTGGCGGACCTGACGGCTGATCGCGCCCGGCGTAACAGCGAGTTCGTCAGCGGCAGCCGTCATCCGCCCGAGCCGCGCGGCGGCCTCGAATGCACGCAAGGCATTCAACGAAGGTAAATAGCGTTTCATGATGTGAGTTTATTGCACATTGATCGTCCGTAAAAATCGTTTTTTCGGACGATATCCCTTAGTCAGAATGGAGCCACACTTTATGTTGCGTATCTATTATCTTGAGGGAAAATCACATGCCGTTCATCCGTACCAGCGTCCATAAAGACACCAGCCAGCCGCATCGGCAAAGCATCGTCGATGGTATCCATCAAGCCTTGGTGGAGAGTATCGGCATGCCGCAGGACGAGCTTTTCAACCTGATGGCCGAGTATGAGTCGCAGCAATTCTGGTGTAGCCGGACATTCAACGGCATTGCGCGTTCGGATCGCGTTGTGGTCATCGAAATCACGCTGCGGCGTGGTCGCAGCGATGCGATGAAGCGCGAACTCTATGCCAGGATCGCACGCAATCTTGAATCGGGTGCGGGCATATCCCCGAAGGATGTGTTCATTTTCATGCATGAAAATGACTATTCGGATTGGTCGGTCGGCGGCGGGAATTTTGCAATGGCACTGGTGCAACAAGTGGGGCCGGATCGCTGACCTTTCTCCTTACCATCAACCCGGCGACAGATGAATCCTGGCAGATTGCCACGCTGCGGCAATAAAAAGCCCGCGATTCGACGCGGGCTTTTTATCTGCCTTTCCTGGTGCGAATTGCTATTGCTGCACTTCCCACCAGTTGACGTTGACGTTGCCCGAGTCGAAGACGAGACGGACGGTGTGATACGAGTTGGAGTACGTGCCATACGTGCCGAGGTCGAACGTTGCCCACGTCTGCCAGCCGCCCGTGTTCGGCAAAGTCTTGCGAGCTTGGGCGACGCCGTCGATGACCAGATGGGCCGTCATCCCGGTGTTGGGGGTGGCGATTCGTACCATGAAATGCGGCGTCCCGTTGAACGGCACGCTTTCCCATTCGATCCACTCGCCGCGCTGCATCCAGCCGACATTGAATCCGCCGCCGGTGTCGCTCGACGGCTCGATTGCGATATTGCCGTTGCGATAAAAGTTGACCTTGCCATTGCCACCCGCCGCACCGCCGAACTGGTCGGCCCCCGCCGCTTCGAACTTCAAGCTCGCGGGGAACGGATTCTGGCTATACATGCGCACGATATCGAGCCGCTGGTTCGGGTAGTCGTATAGCGTCTGGCTGTAGCCGAGCGGGTTGCCGTTCGTATCCAGATTGCGCACACGGAAAATGGCGGCGTCTTCTTCCCAGTCGGTGAAGCCTTCGATCAGCGTCAGCAGGGCGCCGGCCTTGACCGTGTTCTCCAGCGCGGTCTTCAGTGTTTGTCCGTGGTTCGGGTCTCTGAAGCCGGACGACGTCGACGCGTAGAGCCCCGGAAAGGCGACGCCCACTTTCGTGCCGTTGAAGGTCGTGAGCGACCAGGTTCCACCGTTGGACCATGAGTGGGCGCCATCGACGACTGCTGCGAGCGTGGAGTCGTTCTTCAATGCGTCTTCATTGACGATGATGTACGGATCGAAACCGAAATCTGCCTGGCATTTCTGGCGGACATAGGTCATCGCCCGCGAATAGTTGCCTTGCTCGTTGCCGACCGTCGCCGAATTGCCGGTCCAGATCATGATCACTGGCCGGCCATTGATTTTGAACCGGTTCGCATCCGGAATGGTCTGGAAGAAAATCTTGTAGTTCGTGTCGTAGATGTACGTCCAGTTTGCGGCGTTGCCGATATCGAACGGCCCGGTATGTCCGGCTCTGTTCCATTGCCCTTGCCACGACGATGCGTTGTCGTCGAAGAGTGCGATCTTGATCGAGCTGGCAAACCCGGAATTGTTAAGTGCCGTCAGGACGGGAGCCATTGTCGCAGGGCTCCAGGCGGCATCAGGGCTGGCTCCGCGCGCATTGGGCGCGAGGAAGTCGAGGCCGGCCTGTCCCGCCTCCCGCACCCAGGTGTCCCAGGTCAGGTCTGGATTGTTGGGGTCGGGGTTATAGAGCGGCGTATTTTGTGTGCCCGTATCCGGGCCGATCATGTCGTTATTGTTGGTGTAGTTATATCCGAACGTGGCACCGAGATAGTGGGCTTGCACGCCGGTTGAAATGGACGTTGGCGCAGGGGTTGGCGTCGGGGCCGGCGTCGCAGTAGCGCCGCTGCTTGCGCCCAGGTCTTGCCACAGGCTGCTTACCGTGGGATTCCAGCCGGTGCTGCTGTAGTCGGTCTGGTTGACGATCGCTTTGTAGTCACGGCCGTTGTACGACACCACGCTGCCGGCAGCGTAGTAGGTATCCGGCTGCCAGGCCGGGTAGGCCGCATAGGCATAGGCGGCGCACAGCAGCATGGCGGCAAGGCCGGCTGCTTGGCGGAACGGGGGGTGCATCAGTGACTCTCCATCAATCTACTTCGGTTTATGCGCATGCAATGCAAGCGCTTTCAAATTCGTTCGAAAATCCGCCGGTGGTTTCTGTGGCAGCAGGTTTCAGTTGGTGTCGCCAACGTGCAGGGTCTGGCCGAACAGATCGGCCAGACGCATGTCACGTGGAGCAGTCAGCGGTAGGAGCTACGGCTTAAACGAGGTGGGATGCGTTTCCGTGACCGGGATCTGCCCCTGGAACAGGCGGTTGATGTCACCTGTCAGCCGCAGGTAGAAGTCCGATGACACGGCAACACCATCCGCATCCAGCGTCAGGAAGTACTGGTCGGTGGGCACCATGCTGCTGTTCTCGGCGGCCTTGGCAATCGCCGTGCCCTCGTCATATTCGTCGAACATGGCGATGTAACCGGTATTGACGCCAATGCGCTTCATATCCCACGCCTGCCGCCACATGAAGTCGCCATGCAACCGTGGAATCTGATTGCGCGGTGAGCCGGATTTCATGTTGGACCACGCAAAGCCCGGCCAGATGACCGGCTGGTAGGTAATGTTGTTCTGCTTGGTGTAGGTCACATCCGGCTGCCACTGGTTGGTGGTCCAGCTATCCGCGTCCGCAAGTGTGCCAAAGCGGCCGACAAACCACGGCGAGAGCATGTCCAGCGATTTGTAGACGTCCGCAAAACCAGTCTTGGAGTCATTGGTGCCGGTGCGCCAGTAAGTGGGCACGCCGCCAATCACATAGACGCCTTGGTTTTTGAACCAGCTGATCAGGCTGGCGTGCTCGGCAGCGGTGCCGGGCCGGTCGGTGAAGCCGATCCCCCAGATACACACCACGATCTTGCCATCCTGCCGCGCATAGGCGCTGGAGTCGGTCAGATGCATCGCGCCGATCACATTGGTCGTCCAGTCATGCTCCACTGCGGCCTGCCAGGTGCTCGCATCCATGCCGGAGATGTCATACATCACGTAGAACTTGCGGTTGTGCGCCTCGGCGGCCGCCTTGACCTTGACTGCGACGCTATCGCGATTGGATTTCCAGGCGTTGGGCGTGTCGCTGAGATCGGCCCCGAAGCGCTGCAACGCAGCGCCATCGATGTTGTAGTTCTGCATCCATTCAAAGTGCTTGTCGACGGTGGGCTGGTCATACGAGGAAAACAGCTTTGCCGGCGAACCGTTGCCCAGCACGGCCAGGCCGGACTGGTAAAGATGCGTGTACTCGCGGATATCCGGGTAAAGCTCGAATTTCACGTTGCCGCTGCTGGCCGACGGCGTGTTGCTGTTGGTGGACCAATGCACCCAGCGGTTATTGGGCGAGCCATCGCCAAGGGCGTTGAACCAGCCCTGATAGCCGGCAAATACATGCCCCACTACGTCGTTGGCGACAACCGGGGTGGTGCTGAACCGGAACCACAGCAGGTTGAACAGATTGCCGGTGCCACCGGTGAATTTGAGGTAGGCGGTGTGCACGCCGCTGACGCTGCTGACCGGGCACGAAACGGTGGTCCAGTTCTGCCAGCCGCCAGTACCCTGCACTTTGCAGGTGGCTAAAATCGGGCCGCCGATGCTGTCGGCGTGGACTTCGATATTGCCGCCAGCAGCGCTGCTGGCAACCCGTGCCGTCATGGACGCAGCGCCGTTGCCAAAGTCCAGATTGGTATAAAAGGTGTAAGCGCCATTGTTGATGAATGCGACGTCTTGCCCGCCCTCACTCGCGTTTTCGAGCTGGATGCCACTTTGGCCGGCAAAGCTGGAGGCAGCGATCTGATTGAAGGCAGAGACCGTGCTGGGCACTGGCGTGGGGGCCGGTGTTGCAACCGGGGTGGGTGTAACAGGCTTTGGGGTCGGCGTTGCAGTGACGGGTGTTGGTGTTGCCGTGGGCTTGGGCGTCGGGGTAGCCGTAACAGGAACTGGTGTCGGGGTCGGCGACGGGGTGCCGGCATCCGCGCCGAGGTCGGTCCACAAGCTAGTCACGGTCGGGTTCCAGCCGGTGCTGCTGTAGTCCGTCTGGTTGACCAGTGCCTTGTAGTCATGGCCGTTGTATAAAACCACGCTGCCAGCGGCGTAGTAGGTATCCGGCTGCCAAGCCGGGTAGGCCGCATAGGCATATGCGGCACACAGCAGCATGGCGGCAAGGCCGGCTGCTTGGCGGAAAGGGGGTTGCATCAGTGACTCTCCATCAATCTACTTCGGTTTATGTGCATGCCATGCAAGCGCTTTCGAATTCGCTCGAAAATCCGCCACTGGTTTCTCTGGCAGCAGGTTTCAGTCGGTGTTGCTAACGTGCAGGGTCTGGCCGAACAGCTCGGCCAGACTCATGTCACGTGGAGCGCGGATGCGGTAGCGCGAGCGCTTTCAAGCGCCGTCTTATTAGGTGCTGCATGGTTTTCTCTCTCCATCCGCGAATTTGAAATCTTGTGGGAAGTCGATGCGCTGCCGAGCGGGTTCCCAAAGGCGCACCGAGGGCTTGGTGCGGACGCCAGAGCCAGCTGAAATTTAATCGCTACAGACGTCACCGGTATGTGTCTGAAATTCAGATATTTGTTTATGGCGGGGAACTTGCCCGTAATCCCGGTGTGTTTGGGTCAGAACTTCTTGCCGACTGGCTGCGCCAGGATGAACATCAGCACATGCTTTTCTATAAGGAACGGCTCAAAGAATCCGTGTTTGCACTTAGGTGGACCGGTCCAAATGATTGAGCTTTAAAGTAGCTGGTCAAGTACGTGCGATACGATGGTCAAGTGCCATGCAACTAGTCGGTCAAGTTAGTGCAATTCCGCAATGAAAGTGAGGCAACCCATGAAAATCCTGATCTTTGGCGCTACCGGCATGGTTGGCCAGGGCGTGCTGCACGTATGCCTGGCCGCCCCGGATGTCAGCCAGGTCATGACCGTGGGGCGCTTGCCCCTCGAACAAACCCACCCCAAGCTTCAGCAACTTGTGCAGCCGGACCTGATGACCCTGGATGCGCGTGAAGGCGAGCTGCAGGGCTTTGATGCGTGCTTCTTTTGCCTGGGCGTTTCATCTGCAGGGATGAGTGAGGATGCCTATCGGCGGATCACCTATGAGCTCACGCTGAACGTTGCCGGCATATTGGCCCGTTTGAATCCGGAGATGACTTTTGTTTATGTCTCGGGGGGCGGTACGGACAGCAGCGAACAGGGGCGCAGCATGTGGGCGCGCATCAAGGGCAAGACCGAAAACGAGCTGCAGAAGCTGCCATTCCGGGGCGTTTATCTGTTCCGCCCCGGCGTCATTCAACCCCTGCATGGCATCAAGTCGAAAACGCCAGCCTACCGGCGCTTGTACACCGTCGCCAATCCCCTGTTGTCGCTGATCCGTCGCTTGCTTCCTGATTCGATCGTGACGACCGACGATATCGGGCAGGCCATGCTTAACGCGGTGCGCCAGACTGGCGGACGCGTGGTGGTCGAGGCGAAAGACATTGTCCGACTGGCCCGTGGCATGCAGGGCTGAAACCACCAAACAACACAAAAGGCCCGTATAGGGCCTTTTGTGCATGTACTACCTCATCGCGTCGACTTCACTTGAGGCCAAATGGCGTCTCCGGCGTGATCAAGCTAAGGCCGATTCGTCCCATGCCCCCGCACGCCGGCGATTGCGTTCGCGACCACCTGTTCGAAGTTGTCATTAGCGCTCACATGCAGCACATCCGGTTCATCGGCGCCCGGTACTTCGAGTGCGTCGAACTGGCTCTTGAGCATGTTCTCCTTCTGGTAATGCCCTTGGCGGGCACGGATGCGTTCGAGAATCGCCGCATAGTCCCCATCCAGATAGACGAAGGTGAGGTGATCGTTGCCGGCCCGCAGCTGATCGCGATATTTGCGTTTGAGTGCTGAGCAGACCACCACACCGGTCTCCTGCTTGCGTGCAATGGCAAATACCGCGTCGTTGATGCGGGTGAGCCACGGCGCACGGTCATCGTCATCCAGCGGCTGGCCATCGGCCATCTTGAGGATGTTGGCGCGTGGGTGCAGATCATCGCCATCGATGAACTTGGCGCCAATCGCCTTGGCCAGTGCCAGACCGACCGATGATTTACCACTCGCCGATACGCCCATCACGATGTAACTCATGCCTGCCATAGCTCCTCCTAGATCACCGCCGCGACGATCAACACGCCACCGAGGGCGACCACGGAAATGATCGTCTCCAGCACGGTCCAGGTCTTGAAGGTCTGCGCCACGGTCATGTTGAAGTACTCCTTGATCAGCCAGAAGCCGCCATCATTGACGTGCGACAGGATCAGCGAACCCGCGCCGGTCGCAATCACCAACAGTTCCGGATGCGGATAACCGGCCGCCAGCGCGATCGGCGCCACAATGCCAGCCGCGGTACTCATGGCGACAGTCGCAGAACCGGTCGCAATCCGCATCAGCGCCGCCACAATCCAGCCCAGCAGCAAGGGCGACAACTGGAACACCGCCGACAAGGCAATGATCTCCTTCGCCACCCCCGAATCCACCAGGATGCGGTTCAAACCGCCCCCCGCGCCCACCAGCAAGGTAATCCCCGCCGTCGGCGCCAGACATTCCTGCGTGAACTTCAGGATCGACTCGCGATTG
>NZ_JONM01000010.1 GCF_000711875.1 Andreprevotia chitinilytica DSM 18519 | reverse complement strand
GCCCGTGCGGCTTGATCCTATAACCTGAAGCGCGTTGCGCGTAGCGGTTTGCAGTGCAATCAAATCCAGTAGGACAAGACCAATTTGAGTGGGCGGCGATGGACGAACGAGTCGATCGCAGTTCAAAGTAGTAAAGCTTCTTCTATCGAATTCAGAGTCATGACAGACCACCGTCGTAACTCAACCAGTTACGTCTGGCGACCATAGCGAGTTGGCCCCACGCCTTCCCATCCCGAACAGGACCGTGAAACGACTTTGCGCCGATGATAGTGCGGATTCCCGTGTGAAAGTAGGTCATCGCCAGGCTCTTATTTGAACGCCCCAGCATCCCATGATGTCTGGGGCGTTTGCTTTATGGCCGCCAAATGCGTGAGGTGTGGGTGCGCCTAAATCCCTATGCCTTAGCGGAGGTTGACCGCCCGGCTCAGCTGCGCAATGACCTGGCTAGCCGTCAGCGTGACTGCGCCTGGGTAGCGCACCAACGCTTCATCGGCGATGTTACCGTGTAGATAGCAGGCCAGCTGCAGTGCCGGAAATGGCGCAAGTCCTTGAGCCACCAGGGCTGCGCTGAGGCCACACAGCACGTCACCTTGGCCGGCATTGGCTAGAAGCGCATTGCCGCTGCCATTAATGCTCCATATATCGCCGGCGCTGCATACCGTGCCGGAGCCTTTAAGTGCAACTGTGGCGTTGAACTGTTTCGCCAGCGCACGTGTGGCTTGAACCCGATCGGCCTGGATTTGGGCTGTGGTGCAGCCAAGCAGACGAGCCGCCTCCGCCGGGTGTGGGGTCAGCAATGCAGGGCGTTGCCGTACGGCTACGAGCTGCTGCAATTCTTGATGCATGGCTAGCAAGTTGAGCCCGTCCGCGTCGATGACCAGTTGCGCTTCCTTCTGCAGCACTCGCTTCATGCACACAAGTGCATCCGGGCTTTTTCCTAAGCCTGGCCCGATGGAGATGACATCAAGATCATCGCGGGAGAGAAGAGACTGGGCAGGCAGTAACATGAGTTCTGGTTGGAGTGGGTCCACATCCAATGTGTGCTGAAGTGAGCCAACATAAACCTTGCCTGCACCCGCATTGATTGCAGCTCTGCCAGCGAGCCATGCCGCCCCGACCATGCCAACGCTGCCACCGATTACAGCGACGGTGCCGAAGCTGCCTTTATGACTTTGATGTTTTCTGCGCAGGATCGGTAGATCATCACGTTGGTTGATGAGCTGACCGCACGCCATGTCCTGCTCAGATAGACCCAAGTCTAGAATAATAACCTCACCTGAATGATCCCTGCCATCGGCGGTGTGCAAGCCAGGTTTATCGCCAATCATGGTCAATGTGATATCGGCGAGGAACGCACCATCAATGGCGACGCCATTATCGGCATTTAGCCCCGATGGGATATCGAGTGCGATCTTGATAGCGTTGCTGCCATTTGCTGCAGCCAACAAGTCACGGTGCACTGGATCGAATGACCGGTTTAATCCGATCCCGAATAAGCCATCGATAATCACTTCTCCCCAGTGCGCATAGGGATCTTCGCAAACTTGCAATGAGCTGTTCGTGATTTGTGAGAAACGCTTGCTGGCCTTCGATAATCGCAGCTCAATGACTTTTCCGTGCGCATGCAAAATTGCAGCGCATGCCAAGGCGTCCAGGCCGTTATTGCCTGGGCCAACCATGACCGAATATCGAGTTGCATTGGCGAAGCGTGACAGTAGCCATTCGGCGCTTTGCTGGCCGGCCCGTGCTATGAGGTCAACGCCTTGTTGCTTAGCCTCGATTTCAATTTGCCTCAAGGCGGAAACGGAGAAAAGCGGACTCACTGGCTTATTCCTGCGACAGTCTGCGTCGTTGCAATTGGGTTAGGTAGCGAGCAAGCCGATCTTGCTTTGCATCGCTGAGCTTCAGGAAACGGCAGCCGATATGGACAGCTTGGTTGCCGTTGCGAAGCTCGATTTCCTTGCGAGCCCGGAATTGCATATCCACTTCCAATTCACCATCTGGCAAAACGATTCGCCAGCCATGCACAATAGCGCCGGGTTTAAATTCGCTGGGTTCATTGCCTTGGCACAGCAAACCCAAGCCGTCGACGCTAAGATCCTGAATCGGCCACGCTTGGCCCTGCAACGATAGGCAAACCAACTCCTCATAATGAGGCACGTCTTGCCGAAAAGCCTCGCGTCGTTGCAAGCGCAATATCTCGGTGGGCCAATCAATGCGCAACGCAGGCTGCCCATCGTAGGCGACGAGCTGGCACTCCGATGTTGAGAACTGCACCTTGACTTGGCGAACGACGCCAACGCACATCAAGCCATGTTTTAACAACAGTGCATTGATCCATTCTTCCTTTGCGGCATCAAAGAGCAGGTAATCAGATCCAATAAGCAACAAGGCACTGATGAAAAAAGGCTCTCGATGCCGTGCTGGATAAAGGCAGATGGCCTCGTGGCTCTGCAACGCGTGAATCAAGTAGTCGATTTCGACCGGATCATGGATGAGATAAGGGTCTGGATGACTAAGAAATACTGGCTCCAGCGACGCTTGGTGCTGCATATCTCATCACGCAGCGACGGATGTAGCAGCCTGTGCCGCGAACAAGGGTTCTAGTTGATCCAGGCGGGCGCGCTCATCTCGACGGGCATTGTTACGCTCTGCGCTGAGCGGACGGACGTGCAGCTTGACGGCACTGTCGTCATACCAGAGTACCAAGGTCGGATAGTCCGCATGACGCAAGCTGGGATTCGGCTCAACGTGTTGATAGTCGATTTGTCGGTTGAGTAGGAAGAGCTCGAGCGCTTTCGGATCATCAGAAAACAGCAGCAGGTTGATATCCGAGTGCGCACCGGCCACGCCTGACAGCACTGAGCCGGTGAGGTAAGGTTGGAAATCCGCCAGCAGTCGCATGATGGAAACTGCTTTGGCGCGCAATTGCGCCAAGTGATCACCGTGCTCAGGTTGGTAAATCGAGCGATAACTCTCCAGAGCGAGCTCGATTTCCTGATTGGATGGCAGGGCGCGGCCATCGGCAATGCCGAGCTGGCGTGCAGCCTTTTTCTTGGCCTGTGCGAAATCAAAAATGTGATCTTCGGCAATCAGGCGCGCGGCCCGATGGGCAATTTCAGCACGCAGTGCGGATGACTGGCGTTCTGATGCAGCATTCTTTCCCATGGTGGCCCCCTGTTATCGGATGACGGGCCGCGCAGTCTGATCGGGTTGATCAGAACAACTGGTCCTTGATCTCGTCGAGCGGTTGGCCTCCGCCACCGCTGCTGCTCCCCAGCCCCAATTCTGGATTGGTTTGCGTAAATTCGCTGAAGAAATATTCTGTAAACGCGCCTTTCTCGCCTTCAACCGTTTGAGCGACTACGCCATCTGGTACCGGATATTGATAGACGGGCACGTTACGCAGTGCCTTGCTCATGAAGTTGATCCAGATCGGCAGCGCCAAGCGTGCACCATATTCACCACCGCCAAGCGTGCGCGGTTGATCGAACCCCACCCAGGCGACTGCAACCAGCGAAGGTTGGAATCCGGCGAACCATGCATCGTGCATTTCGCTTGTTGTTCCGGTCTTCCCCGCCAGATCCGGTCGGCCAAGTGCCTTGTTAGCACGTGAGGCGGTTCCGAAACGAACCACGTCTTGCATGATGCTGGTCATCACAAACGCGTTGCGTGCGTCCAACGTCCGTTTCGCGTTTTGTCCGGCGATTTCCGGCTGCGTTTTGGCTAATACCTTGCCCCGAGCATCCTCGATTCGGTCCACAAAGTACGAATGCACCCGATAACCGGTATTGGCAAACACCGAATAGCCTTCTGCTTGCTGCAAGGGGGTGACGCTGCCAGCACCAAGCGCCATGGTCAGATAGGCCGGATGTTGCTTGGGATTAAAGCCGAAGCGAGTGATGTGCTGTTGGGCGTAGTCGGTGCCGATGGCTTGCAAGATACGGATCGACACAAGGTTGCGTGACAGCGTGAGCGCATTGCGAACAGTGATCAGCCCAAGGTACTTGCCATCATCATTCTTTGGCTCCCAGCGCTGGCCACCCACTTCACCCGGGTCAATGCTCAACGGCGCATCGTTAATCAAGGTGGCGGGAGTCACGCCTCGTTCCAGCGACGCTGAATAGATATAAGGTTTGAAGCTGGAGCCTGGTTGACGCCAAGCCTGAGTGACGTGGTTGAAGTTGTTGCGGTTGAAGTCGAAGCCACCGACCAATGCCTTGAGCGCACCGTTTTGCGGATCCATTGCTACCAGTGCACCTTCGGCCTGTGGCAACTGACTGACTACCCAGCCTTTATCGGTTTGTTTGACGCGAATGATCGCACCTGGGCGAATTCGGCTAGCCGGGGGTGTCTTGTCGGAGAGCGATGCTCGAGCAAAGCGCAAGCCATCGGCGCCGATTTCCGCCCGCTCGCCGCCGCGCAAATAAATCTGGATTTTGCTACTGCTGGCGCCAAGCACAATGGCCGGGATCAGGTTGTCCGAATCCTTGGTATCGGCCAAGGCGTCATCGAGTCCTTCATCCTTGCCTGCGGCGAGCAGCGTTTCGTCGATAAACCCTTCCGGTCCGCGATAACCGTGACGCAGATCATAATCGAGCAGACCTTGGCGGAGCGCTTGATAGGCTGCTTCCTGCTGCTGACTATCTAGCGTGGTGAACACCCGGAAGCCTTGGGTGTAGGCGACTTCTTTGTATCGTTCCGCCATCATTTGCCGAACCATCTCAGCCAAATACTCGGCGTGTACGGCGTATTCCTGGCTACCTTTGCGCAAATGCAGGGGTTCTTTCAGCGCTGATTCATACTGCGCATCGTCGATGAAATGCAGTTCATGCATGCGTCGTAATACGTATTGTTGACGCAATGCCGCCCGTTTTGGGTTCACGACTGGGTTGTAAGCTGACGGTGCTTTAGGTAGTCCGGCAAGCATTGCGTATTCGGCAATAGTGAGTTGCTTGAGATCCTTCCCAAAATAGGTTTGCCCGGCAGAGCTAAACCCATATGCACGTTGGCCTAAATAGATTTGATTGATATAAAGTTCAAGGATTTGATCCTTGGATAAATTGTGCTCAATCTTAAAGGATAGTAAGGCTTCGTTGAATTTTCTAGTAAAGGTTTTCTCGTTGGAGAGATAGAAATTCCGGGCAACTTGCATTGTGATTGTGCTGGCGCCCGACTGCGAATGGCCGGATAGAAGATTGCCGACCATCGCTCGCAACACGCCAAGATAATCGATGCCACCGTGCTGATAGAACCGCTCGTCTTCCGCGGCCAGCAGTGCTTGTTTCATCAGCGCCGGGACTTGGTCTATGGGTGTAAAAGCGCGACGCTCTTCACCGAATTCACCGATTAATACCGCATCTGCTGTATAAACGCGCAGTGGCATTTTGGGCCGATAGTCGGTCAGTGCATCAAGAGATGGTAAACGCGGGTAACTGATCAAAACCGCGAACAGGATCAAACCTGCAAAAAGCAGGATGAGACCGGCCAGTGCACCGGTAGCGATAAGCAGGATTCGTTTGGTCATTGATTCGTGTCGGATTTGGACTTGGCCGTAATTTACGCTAAAGCATTGTTGTTGCAAAAAACTAGGGTATTGACTAGCTTGCTTTACATGGGTCGAGGCACGCTGCTACGATCTAATGCAGCTTGGTAATGAATTACGCTACCACCCTATTTTATAAGGAATTTCGCGTTGAACCTCGACTTTCTCAAGCCTAAGGTGCCGCCGCTGATCGGGGTTGATATTAGCTCCTCGGCAGTGAAGATGGTCGAACTTGGGCAAACCGGGCGTAATTTCAGTCTCGAACGTTATGTGATCGAGGCGTTGCCAAAAGATGCCGTGACCGATGGCAATATCGCTAATCATGACGTCGTTGCCGACGTCGTCAAAAAGGCATGGCGTCACCTCGGATCGAAAGTGAAGAACGTGTCGATTGCTTTGCCTGCGGCAGCGGTGATTACCAAGAAAATCCTGGTGCCGGCCGATCTGACCGAGCGTGAGCTGGAAACGCAGGTCGAAACCGAAGCCAATCAGTACATTCCGTTCTCGCTCGATGAGGTCAATCTCGATTTCCAAACCCTCGGGCGTTCGCCGGCAGTACCGGACGAGTCCGAAGTACTGATTGCAGCGGCTAAAAAGGAAAAGGTTGACGAGCGCGTGGCCGTGATCGAGGCCGCGGGTCTGCGAGCTGCCGTGGTTGACGTCGAGTCGTACGCAACGCAAGCGGCTTTCGAGCTGATGCGACCGCAGTTGCCCAATCAAGGGGATAACCAGATCGTGGCTGTGGTCGACATCGGCGCAACGGCCATGCATATGAATATCTTCAAGGATGGGCAATCGATTTACAGTCGGGATCAAGCCTATGCCGGGAACCAGTTGACTCAGGAAATCCAGCGCAAGTTCAACATGTCAGCCGATGAGGCGGAGCAAGCCAAGCGTTTTGGTGGCCTGCCGGAAAATTATGAACCGGAAGTATTGCAACCGTTCATGGATACCCTGGCGCTGGAAATTTCACGGTCTCTTCAGTTTTTTTACACTTCCAGTAACTATAACTCTGTGGATCACATCCTTTTGGCGGGTGGCTGCAGCGCTATCCATGGTCTGGATGAAGCCGTCTCCACCCGGGCGCAAGTGCCGAGTACGATGCGAGCCAATCCATTTTTCGGCATGGCGACGGGCAAGGTACGTGGTAAACAAATCCAGCTCGATGCCCCTTCCCTATTGATTGCTTGTGGTCTCGCCATGCGGAGGTTTGACCCGTCATGATCCGGATTAACCTCCTTCCTCACCGTGAACAGAAGCGTGCTGCGCGACAACGACGGTATTTGATTTCGCTGGCGATTACGTTTGCAGCATCCATCGTTGTTGTTGGTGCCGTGTATGCGTTTTATGAAAGCCGTATCAATACACAGAACGAGCGCAACCAGTTCCTGAAAGACGAGAACGCCAAACTGGATCGGGAAATCGCAGAAATCGACAAACTCAAAGCCGAGAAGCAAGCCTTGCTCGATCGGAAAAAAGTAGTCGAACGGCTGCAGTCGAACCGCTCCGAAGCCGTTCATGTGCTGGATCAGCTAACCCGGCAAACGCCGGAGGGTATCTATCTCAAAGATATAAAGCAGACAGATGACTCGTTGACGCTGATTGGGTATGCGCAATCCAATGCTCGCGTTTCGACGTTGATGCGCAACTTGAATGATTCCGAGACGTTTGAGCAGCCGCTTTTGATCGAGGTAAAAGCAGCTCAAGTCGGCAGCCAGCGATTGTCGGAGTTCACGCTCAAGATCAAGATCACACGCACTGCCGAACAAACTGGTGAAGCATCAGCTCCCGCCCAAAAACCACAGAATAAAGGGGCCTGACATGACGCTTGACGAACTGCGTAGTCTGAATCCGAAAGAAATTGGCGATTGGCCACTGCCGGTGCAAATGGCGCTGTTGGTGTTGGTGTTTGTGCTGGTGCTGGTAGGGGGGTATTTCTATCTGTGGAGCGACCAAATGCAGGCGCTCAACGATGGGATTGCTCAAGAAGATCAGCTTAAGTCGCAATTTATCGAGAAAAAGAAGAAAGCGATCAATCTCGATGCATATAAACAGCAGCTGTTGGAAATCCAGCAGTCGTTCGGTGCGTTGTTGAAGCAGCTCCCGAGTAAATCCGAAATGGAAACCCTGCTGACCGAAGTGAACCAGGCAGGTGTCGGGCGTGGGTTGCAGTTCGAGCTGTTTAAACCCGGAACTGAAAATAAGACATCGGAGTTGGCCGAGTTGCCAATCGAAATCAAGATTGGCGGCAGCTATCACGATCTTGCTGCATTCGTTAGCGATGTCGCGCGGTTATCCCGGATCGTGACGTTGAGTAATATCCAGCTCACAGCGGGGAAGGATCCGGACAATCTGATGATGCAAGCGGTTGCGAAGACATATCGCTCACTCGATGAAGCAGAAATAGAAGCGATGCATCAGGCCGAGTTTGCAGCAAAGAAAAAGAAAAATTAAATCGGCAAGCTGACACTAGAGGGATTCATGAAGACCTATCTCACACTCGTGCTGGTTGCCATCGGTTTATCCGGTTGTTTTGGCGAACAGAACGGCGATTTGAAGGACTGGATGCGCGAACAAGAAAGCGGACTGCGTGGCAAGGTCGAGCCGCTGCCAGAAGTGAAGCCGTATCAACCGTTTACTTACGATGCGTTTTCGCTACCGGATCCGTTCCGGCCGTCCAAAATGGAAGTCGCCAGGAAAAGTTCGAATTCAGGTTTGGCACCGAATACCAATCGCCCTAAAGAGCTGCTGGAAAACTACGATCTTGAGAAACTGCGGATGGTAGGCACCCTGCAGCAGGCTAAAGTCATGCAAGCGTTGATTCGGGCCCCAGACGGCAATCTCTACCGGGTAAAGCTTGGTAGTTATATGGGGCAGAATTTCGGGATGGTGACCGAAATCACCGAAACAGAAGTCAAATTAAAAGAAATTGTTGAGGATAGTGGCGGAGATTGGGTGGAGCGGCCAACCAGTCTCACCATGGAAGAAGCGGAGCAGAAAAAATGAATAACACCATGATCCTGCAGCGCTTGTTTGCTGCCTGCTGCGCCCTGTTGGCGGCATTTTCTTTCGCGGCAGACAATACAATCACCAATGTCGAGGTCAGTACCGTCTCGGCGGAAAAGCAGATCCTCAAGATCTCCTTTAGTGGTGCAGCGCCGACGCCAACGAGCTTCTCAGTGAATACGCCGCCGCGCATCGCGTTCGACTTCGCAAATACCACTAATCAGTTTGGCAAGAATGTGGTACCAGTGAATGGCGCTGCGCTGCGTACCGTCAATATTGCGGAAGGAAGTGGGCGTACTCGTTTGGTGCTCAACCTGCAAAAGACCGCGAGTTATCAGACCAAGGTTGACGGCAACAGCCTCTTGATCACTGTGGATGGTGCACAGGGCGCTTCGGCTGCAACGCAAAGCGTGACGCAATTTGCAGAATCCAAGCCGTCCGCTACGGCTGATTCGATCAAGAACATCGACTTTCGTCGTGGCACGGCAGGCGAAGGCAAGGTTGTTGTTGATCTGAGCAGTGCCAATGTCGGTATCGATATCCGCCAGCAGGGCAAGACGCTCGTGGTTGATTTCAGCAAGGCGAGCTTGCCCAAGGCGCTTGAGCGCAGTATGGATGTTGGAGACTTTGGCACCCCGGTACAAAAGGTCGATACCTACACCCAGGGTGGCGCGACCCGCATGGTGATTACGCCGCAAGGTAACTGGGAGTATTCGGCGTATCAGACGGAGAACCGCTTTATTGTCGAGGTTCGCAACGCTGTTGAGGCACAAAGCAAGGTGGCTGGTCTTAAGCCGGCGTACAAGGGTGAAAAACTCTCGCTGAACTTTCAGAATGTTGAGATCCGCACCGTGTTGCAGGTTATTGCGGAGTTTACTGGTCTGAATATCATCACCAGCGATACCGTAACCGGCAATCTGACGCTTCGCCTGAAAGATGTTCCTTGGGATGAAGCCTTGGACATCATTCTGCAAGCCAAGGGCTTGGATCAGCGCAAGTCGGGCAACGTGGTGTGGATTGCCCCGCGTGACGAATTGGCCGCCAAGGAAACCAAGGATCTTGAGGATAAGAAAAAAATTGCGGATCTTGAGCCGACGCGCACCGAGTTCTTCGCGCTGAAGTACCAGAAAGCTGCAGATTTCGTCACGCTGTTGAAAGACGATAAGCAGAAGTTCCTGTCTGCACGCGGTAGTGCAGTGATTGACCCGCGTACTAACACATTGATCGTTCAGGATATTGCATCCAAGCTCGATCAGGTTCGAGAGCTGATCAGCAAGATCGATATTCCGGTGCGCCAAGTCATGATTGAGGCGCGCATTGTTGAAGCCACCGACAACTTCGCTCGTGATCTTGGTGTTCGACTTGGGTGGGGTACATTGGGGCATACCGGCAATACGAATATTGGTACCAGCTCAACCTTGGAAACAAATCCTGCAAATAAGACTACGAGTACGGGGATTCCGGTAGGAATTAATCTCCCATCTGTAGGCGCAGGTGCAGGTACCCCAGCGACACTAGCCTTGGTGGCATCGAGTGCAAATTGGATCTTGGGTCTCGAATTGAGTGCGCTTGAGGCTGATAGCAAGGGCAAGATCATTTCCAGTCCGCGCCTGATTACTGCCGACCAAGTGGAAGCGGTAATCGAAGATGGTCAGGAGATTCCGTACGCCCAATCGGCGCAAAACGGTGCGACCACCATTGCATTCAAGAAAGCCACGCTTTCGCTGAAAGTGACGCCGCAAATTACTCCAGATGGCAATGTAATCTTGGATGTACACGTGAACAAAGACAGTCAAGGCGTGAATACCACCGCTGGGCCTGCCATCAATACCAAGCAAATCACCACCAAAGTATTGGTTGAGAACGGTGGTACGGTAGTCATCGGTGGCATCTACACGCAAACGCTGAGCGACGACGTAGAGAAAGTGCCGTTCCTCGGGGATATTCCGGTCGTAGGTAACCTGTTCAAACACAATCTGAAGAAAGATCAGAAGCAAGAGATGCTGATCTTCATCACTCCGCGTGTGATGCAGAGCGATTTGACACTGCGATAAGCAAGCGGCTGAGCTCCGCTCAGCAATCGGTTACAATGCCCGGCATGAAACTGCCGGGCAATTTTTTTCTCGTCGGCCTCATGGGGGCTGGCAAAACTACGATCGGTCGGGCATTGGCCCGGGCCACGGATCACGCCTTTTATGACTCGGACCACGAAATCGAGGCGCGCACGGGGGTAAAGATCCCGGTGATCTTCGAAGTTGAAGGCGAGGCAGGTTTTCGGGCGCGCGAGGCATCAGTGATTGCCGAGCTCACCGAGATGCGGGATGTGGTGCTGGCGACTGGTGGCGGGGCGGTTTTGAATCCGGACACCAGATCCCTGCTCAAGTCACGTGGGCTCACGATCTATTTGCGCGCTAGCGTTGATGATCTCTACGCCCGTACCATGCATGACCGTAATCGCCCCTTGCTACAAACCGAAAATCCCAGGGAAAAGCTGCGCCAGCTGTTCGAGGTACGCGATCCGCTGTACCGCGAAGTGGCTGATCTGGTGATCGATACCAGCAAGCAGACAGTCCAGCACCTATGCCAGCATTTGCTG
Organism: Andreprevotia chitinilytica DSM 18519; assembly: GCF_000711875.1. Lineage (GTDB taxonomy): Bacteria > Pseudomonadota > Gammaproteobacteria > Burkholderiales > Chitinibacteraceae > Andreprevotia > Andreprevotia chitinilytica. The sequence goes on along the minus strand of NZ_JONM01000010.1, from coordinate 174,648 downwards.
CGCGAACTCGAACTGAAAACCCATGCGCACCGTTAAGCTCGACCTCGACCACGCCCCATACGACATCCTGATTGCTCGTGATTTACTCGGGCAGATCGAGTTGATTACCCGGCGACTGCCACAAAAGCGTGTCGCCATCGTGACCAACGAGACGATCGCGCCGCTCTATCTCGGCCCGCTGCAGCATGGATTGGAGCAAGCCGGTGTGCAGGTGCACTGCATCGTGTTGCCGGATGGTGAGAAGTTCAAGACCTGGGAAACGTTGAACCTGATCTTCGACGGACTGCTGGAAGCACGTTGCGAGCGCAAGACGACGTTGATTGCGCTCGGTGGTGGGGTGATTGGGGATATGACCGGCTTTGCTGCCGCTGTTTATCAGCGTGGCGTTCCATTTATCCAGATCCCAACCACGCTGCTGGCGCAGGTGGATTCATCGGTGGGTGGCAAGACGGCCATCAATCACCCGCTGGGCAAGAACATGATCGGTTCGTTCTACCAGCCGCAGCTGGTGTTGGCGGATTTGTCTACGCTCGATACTTTGCCGCCGCGCGAGTTCTCTGCCGGCTTGGCAGAAGTGATCAAGTACGGCCTGATCGACGATCTGGCGTTCTTCGAGTGGCTGGAATCAAACATCGATGCGCTGATGGCGCGGGATACCGAAGCGCTGGCCTACGCCGTTGAGCACAGTTGCCAGAACAAGGCGCGCATTGTTGCTGCAGACGAGAAAGAGCACGGCCAACGTGCCTTGCTTAACCTTGGCCACACCTTCGGTCACGCCGTCGAAGCTGGCTTGGGTTTCGGCGCATGGCTACATGGCGAGGCCGTGGCGGCAGGCATGGTGCTGGCGGCACTCGCATCGCGTGAACTTGGCAACGTGTCCGATGCGGATGTGGCGCGCATCAAGAACCTGCTGCAGAAGGCGGGTTTGCCCGTTACTGCGCCAGTTCTCGGGGTAGAGCGTTACCTTGATCTGATGGCGCAGGACAAGAAGGTCGATGCCGGCAAGATCAAGTTCATCTTGATGAAGAAGCTCGGCGAGTCTTATATCGGCGAGCTTGAAGTGCCGACGATTCAGGCCGCCCTCGCTGCCGGCTGCGCCTGATCCTCTTCCCTGGCGGCATAGTCCGCCAGTGTCTGATTGAGCGACGTCCGCATGCCGGCGATGGTTGCTTCCAGCTTGATTTCCGCGTGAGCGGTCAGTGGTGTGACGACTTGCTCGAAAATGTCGAGCAGCCGGATGTGCTCAATGGCCGAAGCGAGCAGCCATTCTCCATCTCGCGTCGCCTCAACCCAGCCTCGTTGGGCCATGCTTTCCAGCAGTCCATTCGTAGCATCCAGTCCCAGCCCAACGCGTCGGCGCAGTGTATCGATGTGCAGTATCTCGCCGTTCGCGTGCGCCTGTGCCAGCGTGAGCAGGATACGGATCGCCTGCTCGAAACGTGTGCCGTCGTGACGCGTCCAGCGCCAGCCGTCACCGTGCCAGTACGAGAGCGACGCTGACAACACTGCCCCGCCCAGCACGATCACCCAGCACACGTAGAGCCAAAGCAGAAAGATCGGTGCGGCAGCGAAGGCGCCGTACAGCATCTTGTAATTGCCGAAGTGGCTGATGTAGAGACCGAACAGGTTTTTCATGATCTCTAGTAGCAAGCCGGCCACGACTGCGGCGGTGAGTGCATGGCTGCGTGGCACAAAACAATTCGGCACAGCCATATAGAGCAGCGTCAGCGTGGCGAAGATCAACAGCAATGGCCCGAGGCGCAGCATGAGCGGGAAGCTGCCGCCGATGCCGGTCGTTTGGTAGAACCACGAAGTCAGCGACAAACTGATGCCCAGCAGCAACGGGCCCAAGGTCAACGTCGCCCAGTAGATCAGCGTGCGCGACAGCAAGGCGCGTGGCCGCCGCACCCCCCAGATCTGGTTCAGCGTTTTTTCAATCGTGAACATCAGCAGCAAGGCGGTGATAGCCAGACCGATGGTCCCGGCGGCGGTCAACTTTTCCGCGTTATCGGAAAACTGCTTCATATAGGTGCCGACGACTTTCCCGGCGGTATCCGGCACCAGATTGGACAGGATGAACATCCTGAATCGGCCGCTGTAGTCGCTGAACATCGGGAAAGCGGAAAACAGCGTCAGCGCGATGGTGAACAGCGGCACGATGGCCAGCAGCGTGGTGTAGGTCAGGCTGCCCGCCGTTTGCAGGCACCGGTCGGCCCCCAGGCGGGCACCGACGAAGCGGCCAAATCCCAACAGCCGCTGCCAGTCCTTCAAGAAGTCGAGCGATTTGGGCAGGGGCGGAAATTGGATTGGACGCATCGCGTTCGGTCAGATGAAGGTTGGCTCGTATAATAGCGCACGATTTTCTCTCGCCGCTGCGGCGCATTGGCCATGCAACAAGATATCTTGGTCCTGTATTACTCCACTCACGGTGCCACCCGACAGCTGGCGCAGCTTATTGCGCGCGGTATCGATGCCGTGCCCGGCGCGCGTGCCCGTGTGCGCACAGTGCCGAAAGTCTCGACAGTGTGCGAGTCGATGGAGCCCGCAGTACCGGACTCCGGCGCACCGTATGTTGAGCTTGCGGACTTGCGCGACTGCATCGGCCTTGCACTGGGTAGCCCGACGCGCTTTGGCAACATGGCGGCCTCGCTCAAGTACTTCCTCGATGGCACGGCGAACGACTGGCTGCAGGGCACGCTGGCGGGCAAGCCGGCTTGCGTGTTCACGAGCACCGGCTCGATGCACGGCGGCAACGAAACCACCTTGCTGTCGATGATGCTGCCGCTGTTGCATCACGGCATGCTGATTGTCGGTACACCGTTTACCGAATTGGCGCTGAGCACTACGGCCACTGGTGGCACGCCTTATGGCCCGAGTCATATCGCTGGGCCGGAAAGCCGCCTGCCGATCTCGGATGCGGAAAAGCAATTGGCTGTCGCACAAGGCAAGCGGCTGGCCGAGATCGCGCTCAAGCTTTCCGTGGAGCGTGCGTTATGAGCTATGCCGTGCAGCGCACGTGGGCGCAGCGCATCACGGTTGTGTCGTGGCTGCTGCTGATTGTGCTGTGCCTGGCTTGGGAGCTTTGGTTGGCGCCCCTGCGGCCGGGCGGTTCATCGCTGGCGCTGAAGGCGCTTCCCCTGTTATTGCCCTTGCATGGGCTGTTACACGGCCGGCGCTACACCTATCAATGGGCAAGCATGTTCGTGCTCATCTGGTGGGCGGAAGGCTTGGTGCGGGCGTATAGCGACCATGGTGTATCGCAAGTGCTGGCTGGGATCGAGGTGGTGCTGACGACAACCGCTTTCGTCTCGATCTGTTATTACTCCAAATGGACTCGCCCCAGCATCCTGGCGGCAGAAAACCAAAAAGCCGGCTGAGCCGGCTTTTTGGTTTTGATCAACAGAACAGAAGTAAAACACGGTCAAGTCGAGGTGCATTCAGGCCATTGTGTAGCCTTTGGCATTCGCTTCGGGGCCATTGAGTTGGCCCCGCCTGCAGCCCCTTGTGAGGGCTGCGGTGCATGACGATTCGCTAACCAGCTGCGCCCGGTAAGGCGGCTATTCCTTCATTCCATCCGGCGTGAACGCGAAAGCGAGCCGAAGACAGTGCCGGGGCACGGCTAGGCGATGCTGACAAAGTGCACGCCGGATGGGGGGAGGAATTACACCGGTTGCGGGTGGGTGCGCTCTATCTTGCTGTCCAGTTTGTTCAATGCGGAGATATAGGCCTTGGCGCTGGCGACCAGAATATCGGTGTCCGCACCCTGACCGTTGACGATGCGGCCATCGCGCGCCAAGCGTACGGTGACTTCGCCTTGGCTATCGGTGCCTTGCGTGATTGCATTCACCGAATACAACTGCAGCTCAGCGCCACTGTGCACGATCGCTTCAATGGCCTTGAAGGTGGCATCTACCGGGCCATCGCCTTCGCAATCGGCGCGTTTTTCGTGACCGTGCTCGGTCATCACCAGGTTCGCGGTCGGTACCTCGCCGGTTTCGGAAACGACCTTGAGCGCGGCCAAGCGATAGGTTTCCTGCTCGATCGTCACCATTTCGTCCGATACCAAGGCGTGCAAGTCTTCATCGAAGATTTCACGCTTCTTGTCGGCCAGCTCCTTGAAGCGGGCGAAGGCGGCGTTGAGCGCTTCTTCGCTATCAAGCGTAATGCCGATTTCCTGCAATTTGGTCTTGAAGGCGTTGCGGCCGGAGAGCTTACCCAGCGTCAAACGGTTGGCAGACCAGCCGACCGATTCGGCGCTCATGATCTCGTAGGTTTCGCGGTGCTTGAGTACACCGTCCTGGTGGATGCCGGATTCGTGCGCAAACGCGTTCGCGCCAACGATGGCCTTGTTCGGCTGCACCGGGTAACCCGTCACGGTCGAAACCAGTTTCGACGCCGGCACGATCTGCGTGGCATCAACGCGTGTTTCAACGCCGAACACGTCCTTGCGGGTGCGCACGGCCATGACGACTTCTTCCAGTGAGGCATTACCCGCACGTTCGCCCAAGCCATTGATGGTGCACTCGACCTGCCGCGCGCCGCCGAGCACGGCTGCGAGCGAATTCGCCACCGCCATGCCGAGGTCATCGTGGCAGTGCGCCGACCAGATCACCTTGTCGCCGCCCGGCGTCTTGGCGATCAATTCGCGGAAGAAGCGTTCGGTGAGCATCGGCACCGCGTAGCCAACGGTATCCGGTACGTTGATGGTCTTGGCGCCGGCCTTGATGACTTCGCCAAAGATATGCGCGAGGAAATCGATATCCGAGCGCAGTGCATCTTCGGCCGAGAATTCGACGTCATCGGTGTATTCGAGGCCGATCTTCACCGCCTTGACGGCGGCATCGACGACCTGTTCCGGCGTCATGCGCAGCTTTTTTTCCATATGGATCGGGCTGGTGGCGATGAAGGTGTGGATGCGGCCATGCTTGGCCGGCTTGATCGCTTCGCCAGCGGCACGCACATCGCGCTCGTTGGCGCGGGCCAGCGAACAGATGGTCGAGTTTTCGACGATGCCGGCAATGGTGCGGATCGCATCGGCATCGCCCGGGCTGGCGGCGGCAAAGCCGGCTTCGATGATGTCCACGCCGAGTTTTTCCAACTGGCGGGCGACGCGGATTTTTTCTTCCTTGGTCATCGATGCGCCGGGCGACTGTTCGCCGTCGCGCAAGGTGGTGTCAAAGATATAGAGACGGTCGCCCATGCTGATTTCCCTCGAAGTAGATGCGGTGGCGGTCGGCGTGGCGCCGGCGGCGTAGGAGTGGATATTGAATTGTTGGCCGCGACTGGCGGCCAGCTGCGCGAGTTTGTTGATTTGCGACAGCGGCAAGCTGCCGCGCTCGCGCCATTTGTAGATGGCGGCGCGGCTTACCGGGTCATCGGGAAACGCCTGATTAAGCGCATCCGTTAGCGCGGCGGGACCGCCGAAGTCGGTGATCAGGCGTTCGATGTCGAATTGCACGGCGTAGCCCTCGGAATAGTTATGCCGAGCGTACGACGAAATAGACAAACCGTCAAATGTCTTGAGCGGTTCTTTGCTGGAAGGTGGTGGGGCTGGGGTTTTTTGTCGGAAATTAGACTTTAAGTCTTGTCCGATGTTGGCGGTTGGGGCGTTTTGTTATTCGGCTTGAGCGTGGTCCACGCCCAGTAGATGTAACCGGATACCGCATAACCGAGGAAGAAGCAGAACGCCATCAGCTCCGGGCGCGACACGCCGACCAGCAGCAGCAGCACCGCGACAACCATCGCCATAAATGGCACGGTCTTGCGGACGTTGAACTCCTTGAAGCTCCAGAACCGCACGTTGGACACCATGGTCAGCCCGGCGAACAGCGTGATCACCAGTGCGGCGTAGGGCAGTAGATGCGCAATTGGGTTCAGGTCGTCGTTGAATTCACGGCTGATCCAGACCAGCCCCGCGACCAAGGCTGCCGCTGCTGGGCTAGGCAAGCCTTGGAACCAGCGCTTGTCGATCACGGCGATATTGGCATTGAAGCGCGCCAGCCGAAGTGCTGCGCAAGCGCAGTAGATAAACGCCGTCATCCAGCCCAGCTTGCCGAAAGTGGACAACTGCCACTCATAGGCCACCAGCGCCGGTGCAACGCCGAAGCTCACCATGTCTGACAAGCTGTCGAATTGCGCGCCGAATTCTGATTGCGTATGCGTCATCCGCGCCACGCGGCCATCCAGCGAATCGAGCACCATCGAGATGAAAATCGCCACCGCCGCGTGTTCGAACTTGCCGTTCATGGCCGACACGATGGCGTAAAAGCCGCCAAACAGCGCACCCAGTGTGAATAGATTGGGCAGCAGATAAATACTCTGACGGCGCAAATTCATCGGGCGTTTGAATTTCTGCATGGCGGCACTCGTGGCGAGAAAAGGATGGACTCGGTCGGATCGGCTGGATCGTGGAACGATTACAGCTCGGCGAGGATGGTCTCGGTCGCGCTGACGATGTCGCCGATCGCTACTTTGGCGCGAGCGCTGGTCGGCAAGTACACGTCCACGCGTGAGCCGAAGCGGATGAAACCGTAACGCTCGCCACGCTTCAGGCTATCGCCCGCTTTCTTGTAGCAGAGGATGCGGCGGGCAACGAGGCCGGCGATCTGCACGAATGTGATCTCGACGCCGTTATCCAGCTTGGCCAGCACGGCGTTGCGCTCGTTTTCCTTCGATGCCTTGTCCAGCGCGGCATTGAGGAAAGAGCCGGCGTTGTATTCGACTTTCTGGATCGTGCCGTCCACCGGGCTGCGGTTGGAGTGCACGTTGAACACGTTCATGAACACGCTGATCTTGAGCGCTTCGACATTGCGGTACGGGTCGATGGTGTTCTCGACGACGACGATGCGGCCGTCGGCTGGGGACAGGATGGCGTTGGCCTGTTGCGGAATGGTGCGGGCCGGATCGCGGAAGAATTGCAGCACGAACAGGGTGATGATCCACAACGGTGTGGACCACCAGCCAGCGAAATACGTGACGGCAGCGGACACGATCACGGCGATGGCAAGGAAGGGCCAGCCTTCGCGGGCGATCAGGGGGTGGGGGTAATGATTCATTGATTTACTTGTAGTTTGTTGAAGCCAAAGGCGGATTCTAAACGTTTGCCCTACTAGCGGGCTACCGATGCGCCGAATGCTCGCGACAGTCGGGTGGTTGAGTGGATGATTTTGTCATTGATTGGTGAACAGTCAGTTCTCGATTGGTGGGTTTATTCCGTCAATCGGACCGCGCATGATGACACCGTCAACGCTACAAATCTTCCTAGGAGAAACACCATGAAAATCGCCCTGATCGGTGCATCCGGCTTCGTAGGCAGTGCCATCCTCAACGAAGCGCTGGAGCGCGGTTTTGAAGTGACTGCCATCGTGCAGAACGTCGACAAGCTGCCCAAGCACCCCAAGCTCACCGCCAAGAAAGCCGACGCCTATAACGCCGCCGATATCGCCACTGCCGTGGCCGGCCACGATGCCGTCATCAGTGCCTTCAACCCGGGCTGGGGCAAGCCGGATATTGGCGCACTGTTCCTGAAGGGCTTCAATGCGATTACTGCTGGTGTGAAGCAAGCCGGTGTGAAGCGGTATCTGGCCGTTGGTGGCGCAGGCAGCTTGTTCATTGCGCCCGGCCTGCAGCTGGTCGATACGCCGGAATTCCCGGCTGAATGGAAAGAAGGCGCGCTGGCCGCCCGCGAGGCGCTGAATCTGATCAAGAACGAGACTTCGCTCGACTGGTCGTTCGTCTCCCCGGCTGTATTCCTTGAGCCGGGCGAACGCACCGGCAAGTACCGTCTGGGTCTGGAAGAACCGCTGTTCGGTGACAACGGCCCGGCCAAGATCAGCACGGCCGATCTGGCGGTGGCGATCATCGATGAAGTTGAAACGCCGAAGCACATTCAGAAGCGGTTTACTGCGGCGTATTGATCTGCAGGGGATGCAATGTAGCCGGCCGGCAAGCCGTCCAGGCTGTGTGGGGCATAGAAGGTTTATGTAGGAGCGAGCTTGCTCGCGATGGCAACGGTGGAATATTCAACGCCGCATCGCGAGCAAGCTCGCTCCTACAAAACCCGCGTTTCTCCGTGTCCTCGGTGGTTCAAGATGTTCGTCAGACCTGCATCCACGCATCCCACGGCGGCATCTCGCCCCATTCCCCCAGCAGAAAATCGATAAAGCTGCGCACCTTGGCCGACAGGTGACGGCGGCTTGGGTAGATCGCATACAGTGCCAGTTCCGGTATGGTGAACTCGGGCAGCACATGCACCAGCGTGCCGCTTTTCAAATCATCGCCCACCAGAAACGTCGGCTCGCGGATCAACCCTTCGCCGGCGCGGGCGGCGGCGACCAGCAAGTCACCATTGTTGGCGCGCAGTGTTCCTTTCACCTTCACCGTTTGCGCATTGCCGGATTGGTCGAAGAAACGCCATTCATCGCTGTTCGCGCCGTAGCTGTAGATCAGACAGTTGTGCCCGGCGATCTCCTGCGGCATTTGCGGCGTGCCGTGGGTGGCGAGGTAGGCGGGGGCGGCGGTTACAGCGATGCGGATCGGCGCGATCCGGCGTGCCACCAGATTACCCGCGGGTTGGCTGGTGATACGTAGCGCCAAGTCGTAACCCTCTTCGACCAGATCGACCACGCGGTCAGACAAAGTGAAATCCAGCCGCACGTCTGGATAGGCCGCCTGATAACGCGGCAGCACGGCCGAGAGATGTCGCACACCGAACGACACTGGGGCATTCACCCGCAGCACGCCGCTGGGCTTTGCGGTTTCGCTGCCCAGCGCCGATTCGGCTTCGTCGATATCGGCCAGGATTTGCGTGGCACGCTCAAAGTAAGCGCGGCCGGCTTCGGTGAGGCTCAGCCGGCGTGTCGTGCGTTGCAGCAGCCGGGCGTTGAGGTGATTTTCCAGATCGGCCACCAGGCGCGATGCGGCGGTGGTGGAGATATCCAGCAGCTCGGCCGCCCGTACGAAGCTACCGGCTTCGACCACCTTTACGAACACCTGCATTGCGCTCAGCCTGTCCATCAAACTGTCCCGTTATTCGTGATGAATCATTGCATTTTCGCGCGTTTATCTCGAAATTCAATCGGATCAAACTGGCTCCATCAGTTCAGCACATCCGCTGAACCCCACTGAGCGAAGGAGCAGGACATGAACATCACCCTCATCGGTTACGGCAACATGGGTTCCGGCATTGCGCAGCGCGCATTGGCGGCGGGTCATCAAGTTACGCTCGCTGGCGCAGATGTTGCCAAGGCGCAGGAAGTAGCCGCCAAGCTCGGCACTGGTGCCGCAACGGTGGCAACTGCCGTGGCAAGCGCTGATCTCGTCGTGCTGGCGACCCCGTTTGGCGCGGCGGAAGACATCGTGCGCAGCGCGGGTGGCTTCGCCGGCAAGGTCGTGATCGATATCAGCAACCCGGTCAAGGCGGATTTCTCTGGTCTCGCCATCGGCCACTCCACATCGGCTGCGGAAGAAATCCAGACCCTCGCACCGCAAGCGCGCGTCGTCAAAGCCTTCAACACCGTCTTTGCCCAAGTGTTTGCTGAAGGTGCCGAGATCGCCGGCCGCAAGGTGCAGGTATTCGTGGCAGCAGATGATGCAGTCGCCAAGGCAACTGCCAGTGAATTTGCCGCCAGCCTGGGTTTTGAAGCCGTCGATACCGGCCCGCTGGAAAATGCCCGTCTGCTGGAGCCGCTGGGCATGCTGAATATCACCTTCGGCTACAAACTCGGCCGTGGCACTGGCATTGCGCCGGTGTGGCTGCAGCGTTGATCGTATGCAACGGATGCAATGAGTTGCTCAGACGCGAAACTCATCTCTGCTGCTTGGGGCCGTAGATGCAGCGCAATGCCCTGGCGGGCATTGCGCCTTACCAATTCGATCTCTTATTGCGTCAAGCGAACCGCCCGGCGATCAAGCATCGCCATCGGCGTAGCGTTATTGGCAGCACTGATCCTATCGACCACCGGGCTGCGTTTGAGCTGCGTTACGGCGTAATCAGCCGCACGGTAGGGAAGTGGTGCCGGTAACGCCGGGCATCGCGGGTCAGGATCGGGCAGCCAAGCACGGCAGCGTGAGCGCCGATGAAAAAATCCGGTAGTACATTTTGCTTGGTACCGCCAGCGCGTTTATAGCGCGCGAACGCCTTGCCGGCGAGGAACAACGCGGGTTTGGGAACTTCCATCAGGGGGATTCGCATCTTGCTCAATGTGGCATCCAGCGCTTCGACCGTGCTGAAAGTGAGCGCCAATTCGGCATAGATGATCGGGTTGATGCTGAGGGTATAAACCTGAGACTGAGTACGTAGCTGCTGGATCGACCAATCCGCCCATTGTGGGTCGTCTTCCAAGACGTCAACCAGCACATTGGTGTCGACCAACATCATTCATCGTTACCACGCAGCAGGTTCATCAAATCATCTGTCCGCCACGGGATATCGGCTTTGCCACGTACCGCGGCGAAGCGATCATCTTTGTTGGATTCTTGATCTGCGCGTTGCAGTACCACTTCACCTGACTGGTTAACGCTGAATTCCACCTTGCTGCCCGGCAGCAATTGCAGTGCATCGCGGATTGGTTTGGGGATAGTGACTTGCCCCTTGCTGGTGAGGGTGGTCGGCACGGCATTGCTCCTTGTGGGTAATACCAATCTCGAAATGGTATTACTTTGAGTGCTTTTGCGGCAAATCCGGCCGCTGCACGTTTGCTGAAGATTTGCCGTTTCAGCGCCCCAGAAAACCTGACTCCCCCCTGAAAATACCTTTTCCAACGCTTCAGACTTGTGCGCCCGCACCAGAAAATCGCGCTGCTTTGGTGCGGCTTCGTATGCAAAACGCATAGGTATTTCTGCTTATATTTTTGATTTTTCTCATACAAATCAATGTTGTTTCCGTTCTGGCACATGGCTTGCTCAGTAGTGAGAGCAAATCTTGTACACAAGATGGAATACAAACATGTCGCAAAACGCTTTACCGATTCCTGGGTGGACGCTGGCCGATTGGCAGCGTGCATACCGCTCTGGCCAGTTGCATGTTCGTGATGCGCTGCGCGAAGTGTTGCAGTGGTCGAATGCCGATGATCCGGCGTGGATTGCCTATGTGGCCGAGGAGCAATTCGGTTCGCAACTCGATGCACAGCTGGCCGCCTTGCAGGTGCGTCTGGCCGAGTGCGGCGGGGATCTGGTGCGCTTGCCGCTGTATGGCATCCCGTTCGCGGTGAAAGACAATATCGACGTCGCAGGCTGGCCGACCACCGCTGCGTGCCCAGCATTTGCTTATGCGCCGGAGCGCGATGCCGGCGTGGTTGCGCGGTTGATTGCGGCGGGCGGCATCGTCATCGGCAAGACCAATCTTGATCAGTTTGCCACCGGCCTGGTCGGTACGCGCTCGCCCTTTGGTGCGGTGCCGAATGTCTTTAACGCCGATTACGTCAGTGGTGGCTCCAGCAGCGGGTCTGCATCGGTCGTGGCGCGCGGCATCGTGCCGTTCGCACTGGGGACAGATACCGCTGGTTCCGGCCGCGTGCCGGCCGGCTTTAACAATATTGTCGGGCTCAAGCCGACCAAGGGCTGGCTTTCCACTGCGGGCGTGGTGCCGGCTTGCCGCACGCTCGATTGCGTGTCGGTGTTTGCGCTGAATGTGGCCGATGCGCTGGCCGTGGCGGAGATCGCTGGCGCGCCGGATGCAGCAGACGGCTATTCCCGTGCCATGCCGGAACGCGTGCCGGTCACGCTCGGCAAGCAGCCGCGCTTGGCGGTGCCATCCCGCTTGTCCTGGTTTGGTGATGCGCAAGCGGCATACGCATTCGAGCTGGCGACGCATCAATTGCGTGAGCTGGGCGCAACGCTGGTGCCGATCGATTTCACCCCATTCGAAGAACTGGCCGCCTTGTTGTATCGCGGCCCCTGGGTGGCGGAGCGCTTTGTCGCCGTCGAAGACTTGCTTGCCCGTGACCCGGCCGCGCTCAACCCGGTGGTACGCGGCATTGTGGAAGGGGCGGATGCCTATTCCGCTGCCGATGCCTTCAAGGCTGAATACCGACGCGCCGAGCTGGCGCGAGACATCGCTGCCGTGCTGGCCGATGTGGATGCGTTGGTGGTGCCGACCGCGCCAGCCATCTATACGCAGGCCGACATCGCCGCCAACCCGGTCGAGCTGAATTCGCGGCTCGGCACCTATACCAACTTCGCCAATCTGGCCGACCTGTGTGCGTTGGCGCTGCCGGCCGGGTTCCGCGCCGATGAGTTGCCGGCCGGCATCACGCTGCTTGCGCCGGCTTGGCATGACCGCGCCTTGGCCGAGTTCGGTGCGCGTTGGCAAACCGCACAAGCTTTGCCATTGGGGGCGACGGGCCGGCCTTTCGCGACTGCCCCCGCATCCACCCAACCGCCGCCCAACCACGTGCGCCTTGCCGTGGTCGGCGCGCATCTCACCGGCATGCCACTCAATCCGCAGCTCACCGATCGCGACGCGATCTTTGTCGAGCGCACCCGTAGCGCGCCGACTTACCGGTTGTATGCGCTTGCCAACACCCAGCCGCCCAAGCCGGGTCTGGTGAAGGCCACGTCCGGCCAAGCCATCGAAGTCGAGTTGTGGGATGTGCCCGTGACGGCTTTCGGTTCTTTCGTCGCACTGATCCCTGCGCCGCTGGGCATCGGCACGCTGCTGCTGGAAGACGGGCGCGAAGTGAAGGGCTTCATCTGCGAGCCGTGGGCGATTGAATCGGCTCGCGATATCAGTGAATTCGGTGGTTGGCGGGCTTATCTCGCCAGTCTCTCTGGCTGAGCATTTCGGGTTTTAAGCCTCCCTCTTTTTAAAGGGGGATTGAGGGGGATTTCGACGTCGGTAGAGGTTGAAATGCCGCAGAAATCCCCCCTAACCCCCTTCGTGGAAGGGGGGAACAGAGCACCGAACATTTGAAGAACGGGTTTTAAGGAAAGCGACATCATGTTCAACACCGTACTGATTGCCAACCGCGGAGAGATCGCTTGCCGCGCCATCCGCACCCTCAAGCGCCTGGGCGTGAAAAGCGTGGCCGTGTATTCGGATGCCGACCGCAACAGCGCCCACGTGACCGAGGCGGATGTCGCCATTGCGTTAGGGGGCGACAAGCCGGCCGATAGCTATCTCAATGTCGCCAAGATTCTGGCTGCCGCCAAGGAAACCGGCGCGCAGGCGATTTTCCCTGGCTACGGTTTCCTCTCGGAAAGCGCTGACTTCGCCGAAGCCTGCAGCGCAGCCGGCATCGCCTTTGTCGGCCCGACGCCGGAGCAAATCCGCGAGTTCGGCCTTAAGCACCGGGCACGAGAGCTGGCGGCCATTGCTGGCGTGCCGATGACGCCGGGCACCGGCCTGCTGGATTCGGTCGAGCAAGCCTTGGCCGAGGCGGACAAGATCGGCTACCCGGTGATGCTGAAAAGCACCGCTGGCGGTGGTGGCATTGGTCTGACCCGTTGCGACAATGCCGCAGGTCTGGCTGACGCCTTCGAGCGCGTGCAGCGTTTGGGTGCGCAGTTTTTTGGTGATGGCGGCGCGTTCATCGAGCGCTTTGTCGATCACGCCCGCCATGTGGAAGTGCAGATTTTCGGCGACGGCAAAGGCCATGTCGTGCCACTGGGCGAGCGCGATTGTTCGATCCAGCGCCGCAATCAGAAAGTGATTGAAGAAACGCCAGCCCCCGGCTTGCCTGCCACTACCCGCACCGCGCTGCTCGATGCCGCTCGCAAGCTGGGTGAGCTGGTCAGCTACCGCTCGGCCGGCACGGTGGAGTTCGTCTACGACGGCGCGCGTGATGCCTTCTACTTCCTCGAAGTGAACACGCGTCTGCAAGTCGAGCACCCGGTGACTGAAGCCGTGACCGGGCTGGATCTGGTCGAGTGCATGCTGCGCGTGGCGGCCGGTGACGAGCTGGATTGGACCGCGCTGACGCGTACGCCCTCCGGCGCGGCCATCGAAGTGCGCCTGTATGCCGAAGACCCGCTCAAGCAATTCCAGCCATCGCCCGGCACGCTGACTGAAGTCACCTTCCCGTCCGATGTGCGGGTGGATGGCTGGGTGAGCACCGGCAGCGTGGTGTCGGCGTTTTACGATCCGCTGGTCGCCAAACTGATCGTGCACGGCGCGGATCGGGCGGATGTGCTCGCCAAGCTGCAAATCGCGCTGGATCACACCGCGCTGCATGGCATTGCCACCAATCTGGATTATCTGAGGCAGATCATCGCCGATGCGCGTTTCGCCGCTGGCCAGATTTCGACGCGTTTTCTGGAAAGCTTCAGCTACGCGCCGGCCGTGATCGAAGTAATCGAGCCCGGCACCTACAGCACGGTGCAGGATTATCCCGGCCGCGTCGGCTATTGGAATATCGGCGTGCCGCCATCTGGCCCGATGGATGATTACGCGTTCCGGTTGGCCAACCGCATCGTCGGCAACCACCCGAGCGCGGCAGGACTGGAATGCACACTGCAAGGGCCGACGCTCAAGTTCCATGCCGATGCCGTCATCGCCCTCACTGGCGCGAGCTGTCCGGCCAAGCTGGATGGCGAACCGGTGGCGATGAATGCGCCGATCAGCGTGCGTGCCGGCCAGGTACTGACCACCGGCCGGGCCAGCAGCGGCTGCCGCACTTATCTGGCGGTGCGCAATGGCTTCGATGTGCCGGTCTACCTCGGCAGCCGCGCCGCCTTTGTACTGGGTCAGTTCGGCGGTCACGCCGGCCGCACCTTGCGCGTGGCGGACATGCTCACCATCGCCCGTCCGGAGCTGCCGGCCTCCACCACACCCGCACCGATTGCCGCACCTGCAGCCGCGCCGGCCGAGCTGGTGCCGGACTACGGCAGCCATTGGGACATCGGCGTGCTGTACGGCCCGCACGGCGCACCGGATTTCTTTACCGAAGACAGCATTACCGGGTTTTTCGAGGCCGATTGGGAAGTCCACTACAACTCCAACCGCCTCGGTGTGCGCTTGATTGGCCCCAAGCCGAGTTGGACCCGCAGCGACGGCGGGGAGGCTGGTCTGCACCCTTCCAACATCCACGACTGCGAATACGCCATCGGCAGCATCAATTTCACCGGCGACAGCCCGGTGATCCTGACTCGCGATGGCCCCAGCCTGGGCGGCTTTGTCTGCCCGGTGACGATTGCCAAGGCCGAGTTGTGGAAGGTCGGGCAGATGAAGCCGGGCGACAAGATCCGGTTTCGGGTGATGGGGTATGACGAGGCGGCGGCGTTGGAGTTGGCGCAGGATCGCTCGCTCGACACACTTGCTCCCCCCTTCATCGAAGGGGGGCTGGGGGGGACTTCGACTCAGCCTGCGAGTAACGATACGGGATCGAAATCCCCCCTAACCCCCCTTCGTGGAAGGGGGGAACTGGCAGCGCTGGAGTTGGAGACGGCACCCACCACCATCCTCGCCGCTCTCCCCGAACAAGGCACCAGCCCGGCTGTCACCTACCGCCAGGCGGGCGACAACTACATCCTGCTGGAGTACGGCCCGAACGTGCTCGATCTGGCTTTGCGCATGCGCATCTATCTGGTGATGGAAGCAATCAAGGCGCGGGATATCGCTGGCGTGCTGGAGCTTTCGCCGGGCGTGCGGTCGCTGCAGATTCGCTACGACAGCCGCATCATTCGCCAGCCGCAGCTGATCGAAACACTGCTGGCGCTGGAAGAAACCCTGCCGGATGTCGCCACGCTCAAACTGCCGACCCGTGTGGTGCACCTGCCGCTGGCATTCGAGGATTCCGCCACGCTGGGCGCGGTGCAGCGCTATCAGGAAACGGTGCGCGGCCATGCGCCGTGGCTGCCGAACAACGTCGATTTCATCCAGCGCATCAACGGGCTGGATCGCCGCGAGCAAGTGCGGGACATCATTTTCGATGCCAGCTACATGGTGCTTGGCCTCGGTGACGTCTACCTCGGTGCGCCATGCGCGGTGCCGATCGATCCGCGCCACCGTTTGCTCACGTCCAAGTACAACCCGGCGCGGACGTTTACTGCCGAAGGCACGGTCGGTATCGGCGGGGTGTACATGTGCATCTACGGCATGGATTCGCCCGGTGGCTACCAGCTGGTCGGCCGCACCTTGCCGATCTGGAACACCTTCCTCAAGAACCCGGTGTTCACCGCGGGCGAGCCGTGGCTGCTGCGCTTCTTCGATCAGGTGCGTTTCTACCCGGTGAGCGAGGCCGAGCTGACGGTGCTGCGCGAGGATTTCCGTGAAGGCCGCGCCAGCGTGCGTATCGAAGAGGAAGTGTTCGATTTCGGCGCGTACACGCAATTCCTCGCCGACAACGCCGCCAGCATCAACGATTTCCACGTCAAACAGAAAACCGCTTTCGATCTGGAAGTGGCGCGTTGGCAGCTGGATGACCACGCCGCCGCGCCGGCCGAAATGGAACGCGTCGACGAAGACGAAGTGGCCGACGGCCATCACGTGGTCAGCGCCGATCTGTGCGGCAGCATCTGGAAAGTGCTGGTCGAGCTGGGCCAGCGGGTGGAGGCCGGCGCGACGCTGATCGTGGTCGAGGCGATGAAGATGGAGTTGTCGGTCACGTCGCCGGTATCCGGCATCGTGCGGGGCATCCGCTGTACGCCGGGCCGGGCGGTGAATCCGGGCGATGCCTTGCTGGTGCTCGAACCGCTGCTGCTCGATGTGCTCGACGAAGACGCACTGGAAGCTGCCGCATGAGCGCCGAGCTGCCCAGCCGCAACATCGCCGAGCGCATCTACGCCGCGATCAAGCAGGACATCATGGATTTCCGCCTGCTGCCGGGCGACCGCTTCACCGAATCCGAAGTGGCCGCTCGCTATGCCGCCAGTCGCACCCCCGTGCGTGAGGCGCTGTACCGGCTGCAGGCGGAGCACTTCGTCGAGGTGCAATTCCGCAGCGGCTGGCAGGTGCGGCCGTTCGATTTCGATTACTTCGAAGACCTGTACGACGTGCGCATCGTGCTGGAAATGGCGGCGGTGAAACGGCTGTGCGAGCACGCCATCGACCTCGCGCCGCCCGAGCTGGAAGAACTCAAGCGCATCTGGCTGGTGCCGGATGAGGAACGCCTCACTGACGGCAAGCTGGTGTCCACGCTGGATGAGCGCTTTCACTCCACTTTGGTCGCCGCGGCTGGCAACGCGGAAATGGCCCGTATCCATCGCGACGTCACCGAGAAAATCCGCCCGATCCGCCGACTGGATTTCACCAAGCCCTATCGCGTCGATGTCACGTATTCCGAACACGGTTTGATTTTGGGCGCGGTACTCAAGCGCCGCACCGACGACGCCCAACGCATGCTGCGCGCCCACATCGAGGAGAGCAAAGCGGAGGTGCGCAAGATCACCTTGCACATGCTGCACGACGCCCGGCAGCGGGCGCATGCGGCGGTGGTGGAGGGGGTGAAGTGAGGCTCGCCAAATCGCATTGTCGTGGGCATTTCGCGTTTCATTCCCCCCTTTTTGAAGGGGGGCTAGGGGGGATTTCGACGCCGCACGCATATCCACGGATGTCGAAAATTTCCTCATTGCTCTTGGCTGAACGAAAGCACAGCTCGCCGTTCCTGCAACCTCTGCACCGGTTGGTTAAGTCGCTTTCGCGAAGGCTCCACCCGCACAGAAATCCCCCCTGCCCCCCTTCAAAAAGGGGGGATGGATTCCTCGATATTTGTAGTTCTGTAGTCCTAAGTACCGAAACCAAAGTCGTCAAACCAAGTAGTTCTTAAACCCAGGAGATGTCGCCATGAAACGCTGTATCGCACTCAAAGCCGTGACCCTTGCCCTGATCGCTGCCGTTGGCCAGTCCGCCAGCGCAGCCGAAGACACCATCAAGGTCGGCATCCTGCATTCGCTCTCCGGCACGATGGCCATTTCGGAAACCGCGCTGAAAGAGACCGCGCTGATGACGATTGCCGACATCAACGCCCACGGCGGGGTGATGGGCAAGAAGCTGGAGCCGGTGATCGTCGATCCGGCCTCCAACTGGCCGCTGTTCGCGGAAAAAGCCCGCCAGCTGATCACCAAGGACAAGGTGGCGGTGGTATTCGGTTGCTGGACGTCCGTGTCGCGCAAATCGGTGCTGCCGGTCTTCAAGGAGCTGAACAGCCTGCTGTTCTACCCGGTGCAGTACGAAGGTGAAGAGCTGGAGAAAAACGTGTTCTACACCGGAGCCGCGCCCAACCAGCAGGCGATCCCGGCGGTGGAATACCTGATGAGCAAAGACGGCGGCGAGGCCAAACGCTTCGTGCTGCTCGGCACCGACTACGTGTACCCACGCACCACCAACAAGATCCTGCGCGCCTTCCTCAAATCCAAGGGCATCGCCGATGCGGACATCATGGAGGAGTACACCCCGTTCGGGCATAGCGACTACCAGACCATCATCGCCAAGATCAAAGACTTCTCCGCCCAGGGCAAGAAGACGGCGGTGATCTCCACCATTAACGGCGATTCCAACGTGCCGTTCTACAAGGAGCTGGGCAACGCCGGCCTGAAGGCGACCGAAGTGCCGGTGGTGGCGTTCTCGGTGGGTGAAGAAGAGTTGCGCGGTGTGGATACCAAGCCGCTGGTGGGCGAGCTGGCGGCGTGGAACTACTTCATGTCGCTCAAGAACCCGCAAAACGACGCCTTCACCAAGATGTACAAGGAGTGGGCGGTGAAGAACAAGCTGCCGAACGCCGAAACCGCCGTGACCAATGACCCGATGGAAGCGACTTACGTCGGCATCCACATGTGGAAGCAGGCGGTCGAAAAGGCCAAGTCCACCGATACCGACAAGGTGATTGCGGCCATGAGCGGCCAGACCTTCAAGGCCCCGAGCGGCTTCACGCTGGAGATGGACCCGAAGAACCATCACCTGCACAAGCCGGTGTTCATCGGCGAAGTGAAGGGCAACGGCCAGTTCAACGTGGTGTGGAAGACCAAGGGCCCGGTGAAAGCCCAACCTTGGAGCCCGTTCATTGCCGGCAACGACAAGAAGAAGGATGAGGTGGTGGCGAGCAAGTAAGGCCTCTGCCTAGGCAGGCTGTTTCACCGTCCGCTGCCATTCCCCCCTTTTTGAAGGGGGGCTAGGAGGGGATTTCGACGCAGCATCAAGTTTTCACCGATGCCGAAATCCCCCTCAATCCCCCTTCGAGAAGGGGGAGGTGAAAACCGCCGCGGCGCTTGGAACGGGCCGCTTAGCATGGCTTTGATGCTTGGGCTCCACGGTTCTTCGAACCCGCATTGGAACAAATCATGAAAAAACTGCTGTTCGCCCTGCTACTGGCCTGTGCGCTCCCGGCGTGGTCGGCGCTCGATCCGGCCGTCGTGCACAAACTGGCCGATGACGATTCCGACCAGAAAATCGCCGCCATCCAGCAACTCGCTCAAAGCGTCGATCCGGTCGCCGAGCGCTTGCTGAAAGCGCTGAGCGAAGACGGCGTGTATGTATCTGGCGATACCGTGTTCTTCTCCGAGGGCGACAAACCGGTGGATGCCGTCACCGGCAAGGTCATTGCCACGCCAGCGAGCAACGACAGCATCTCGATCAATAACCGCGTGCGTGGCGTGCTGGATGGCGCGTTGGCGGGCGTCAAACTGTTCGATCCCGATGCCGCTGTCCGGTTGGCCGCCGCCCGCGCTTTGCAAGAAAAAGTCACTCCCGAGCTGATCCCGCTGCTGACCCGTGCCGCCAAGGCCGAGACGGATGCCAAGGTCGCGCCGGTGATCGTGCAATTACTGGCGCAAGCCAATTTGAAGAATCCCGATCCGGTAGCGCGATTGGTGGCGGTGCAGGCGTTGGCGGAAAGCGCCTCGCCCAATACCCGCAGCCTGTTGCTGCCGTTGACCGACCCGGCCACCGAGAAAGACGACAAGGTGCGCGCCGCCGCGCAAACGTCATTGCGCGCCATCGACGGCAAGCTCGCCTGGGGCGAAAACCTCGGCCGCGTGTTCACCGGTTTGTCGCTGGGCAGCATCTTGCTGCTGGCCTCGCTGGGCCTCGCGATCACCTACGGCGTGATGGGCGTGATCAATATGGCACACGGTGAATTGCTGATGGTCGGCGCGTATTCGGCCTACGCGGTGCAAAGCCTGTTCCGCCATTACCTGCCCGGCGCCATCGACTGGTATCTGCCTGCCGCCGTGCCGGTGGCGTTCTTCAGTGCCGCCATTGTCGGCATGGTGATGGAGCGCACCGTGATCCGCTGGCTGTACGGCCGGCCGCTCGAAACGCTGCTGGCGACCTGGGGTATCTCGCTGATCCTGATTCAAGGCGCACGCACGCTGTTCGGGGCGCAGAACGTTGAAGTCGCCAATCCGTCGTGGATGTCCGGCGGCATCGCGCTGCTGCCCAATCTGGTGTTGCCGTGGAACCGCATCGTCATCATCGGTTTTGCGCTGTCGGTACTGCTACTGGTGTGGGGCCTGATGAACAAGACCCGCCTCGGCCTGTTCGTGCGCGCCGTGACGCAGAACCGGCCGATGGCCGGCTGTGTGGGCGTACCGACCCAGCGCATCGATACGCTGGCCTTTGGCTTGGGCGCCGGCATCGCCGGGCTGGGTGGGCTGGCGCTATCGCAGATTGCCAACGTCGGCCCGGAGATGGGGCAAGGCTATATCGTCGATTCCTTCCTCGTGGTGGTACTGGGCGGGGTGGGGCAACTGGCGGGCGCGGTATATGCGGCGCTGGGGTTGGGGATCGTCGCCAAGTTCCTGGAGGGCTGGGCCGGGGCGGTGATCGCCAAGATCATCGTGCTCGCCATCGTGATCGTATTCATTCAGCGCCGGCCGCAGGGCTTGTTTGCGTTGAAAGGGCGGTTTGCGGATTCGTAGGTGAAGGTTGTGGCAGTTTGCCTCCCCCTTCCTTGAAGGGGGACTGAGGGGGATTTCTGCGGCGCTTAAATTTTTGCTGCAGCGATAACTTCAACTGGGATCGAAATCCCCCCTAACCCCCCTTCAGAAAGGGGGGAACACAAGAACAGGTCATTGCAGGAGAACACGATGCGAACATCCTTTACCGAACGCGCCCTCGTCACGCTCAGCCCCGGTGGCTGGCGGGCGTTGGCGGCGTTCCTGGCGGTCATGCTGATGGGCGTACCGCTGCTGCATTTGGCGGTGCCGGCGGGCAGCCCGCTGCATGTGTCCGATTACGTGGTCACGCTCACCGGCAAGGTGCTGTGCTACGCGCTGGTGGCGGTGGCGATGGATCTGGTGTGGGGCTATGCCGGCATCTTGTCGCTCGGGCATGGGCTGTTTTTTGCGCTGGGCGGTTACGCCTTCGGCATGTATCTGATGCGCCAGATCGGCACGGACGGCAGTTATCACAGCACGCTGCCGGACTTCATGGTCTTCCTCGATTGGAAGACGCTGCCGTGGTACTGGCAAGGCAGCGATCATTTCTGGTGGGCGGCGTTTCTGGTGCTGGCGGTGCCGGCGCTGGTGGCGTTCGTGTTTGGCTATTTCGCGTTCCAGTCCCGCATCAAGGGCGTGTATTTCTCGATCATCACGCAGGCGCTCACCTATGCCGCCATGTTGCTGTTCTTCCGCAACGAGACCGGCTTTGGCGGCAACAACGGCTTTACCGATTTCAAGCGCATCCTCGGTTACTCGGTCACCGCGCCCGAAACCCGCGTGGTGCTGCTGGGCGTGACCTCGCTCGCGCTGGCCGGCACCCTGGTGCTGGCACGCTGGCTGGTCACCAGCCGCTTCGGCCGCGTGCTGGCCGCCGTGCGCGATGCGGAATCGCGCGCCATGTTCATCGGCTACAACCCGCTTTGGTACAAGCTGTTCATCTGGACGCTCTCGGCCGCACTGTGCGGCATCGCCGGTGCTTTGTACGTGCCGCAGGTGGGCATCATCAATCCATCCGAGATGAGCGCGGCGGCATCGATCGAGATCGCGGTGTGGGTGGCGGTGGGCGGGCGTGGCAGTTTGATCGGCGCGATTGTCGGCGCGATAGCGGTCAACCTGGCCAAGAGCTGGTTCACGGTGTCGTTCCCGCAATACTGGTTGTTTTTCCTGGGCTTCCTGTTCATCGCCGTGACGCTGTTCCTGCCGGAAGGATTGGTCGGGCTGTGGCGACGTGTGCAGGCGCATTGGGCAAAGCGGGGTGAGGCGATGGAATGGCCACCCGCGCCGCTGGAGGAAACCGCCAAGCCGGTCGCATCGACTGTTGTTCCGCCGCCCGTCCCCGTTGTTCCGCTGACCGAGGAGCGCCCCGCATGAGCACCACCGAACTGATCCGCGAAATGCCCCAAGGCAGCGGCACCGAACCCGCGCCCGGCATGGCCCGCGTAGTGCAACCGGGCGAGGTCGATCTCACCCACGGCGTGATCCTGTATCTGGATGACATCACCGTGAGCTTCGATGGCTTCAAGGCGCTGAACCGCTTGAGCCTTGCCATTGGCGTGGGCGAGCTGCGCTGCATCATCGGCCCGAACGGTGCCGGCAAGACGACCATGATGGACGTGATCACCGGCAAGACCCGGCCCGATTCCGGCAAGGCGTTCTTCGGCCAGACGCTCGATCTGACCCGCCTGCGCGAACCGGAAATCGCCCACGCCGGCATCGGCCGCAAGTTCCAGAAACCGACCGTGTTCGAGCAGCACACGGTGTTCGAAAACCTGGAACTGGCCATGAAGACCGACAAGCGCGTGCGCAAGAGTCTGTTCTTCCGGCTGGATGACGCCGCCCGGGACAAGATTACCGACACACTCAAACTGATCCGGCTCGATACCGTTGCCGACCGTCCCGCTGGCCTGCTGTCGCATGGCCAGAAGCAATGGCTGGAGATCGGCATGCTGCTGATGCAGGAGCCGAAGCTGTTGCTGCTGGACGAGCCCGTCGCCGGCATGACCGACGACGAAACCATGCGCACTGCTGAGCTGTTCGTGTCGCTCGCTGGCAAGCACTCGCTGATGGTGGTCGAGCACGATATGGCGTTTGTGGAAAAGCTGGGGGGCAAAGTCACCGTGCTGCATGAAGGCAGCGTGCTGGCCGAGGGCGATTTGGCGACGGTGCAGGCGGATCAGCGGGTGATTGAGGTTTATCTGGGGCGGTAGATCAAAACCCTTAAACCTGAAATCTTGCACCACAGAGAACACAGAGGTTTCACAGAGAAAGGCAAATGCGAGGTTTTGTAGGAGCGAGCTTGCTCGCGATTGCATCGTTAGTTGATGCATTGCCATCGCGAGCAAGCTCGCTCCTACAGGGCGTTGCATCGATTTTGTCCCCTCTCACATCCCGTGCAAGGCTTCTCGCCTTGTTCAGGGAAAGTGGGAGAGGGTTAGGGAGAGGGTGCTTGCGAAGGTCGATGTACTTGGCACGACCCTCTCCCCCGGCCCCTCTCCCATGAGTGTGAGAGGGGAGAAAGTCGGTTCACCAAGATTGCAGAGGCACCACATGCTAAAAGTCGAAAACCTCAACCAATACTACGGCGGCAGTCATATCCTGCGCGGGCTGTCGTTCACGGCCGAGCCGGGCAAGGTGACGACGCTGCTGGGCCGTAACGGCGTCGGCAAGACGACGCTGCTCAAATGCCTGATGGGCCTCGTTCCGGCACAAAGCGGCAGCATCCGCTTCGGCGAGGCGGATATCACCCGCGCCGCGTCTTACGTACGCGTGCAGGCGGGCATCGGCTACGTGCCTCAGGGCCGGGAGATTTTTCCGCGTTTGTCGGTGGAAGAAAACCTGCTGATGGGCTTGGCGACGCAATCCGGCCGCACGCCGATCCCACCGCGCATCTTCGAGATGTTCCCGGTGCTGAAGCAGATGCTTGGCCGGCGTGGCGGTGATCTGTCAGGTGGCCAGCAGCAGCAACTCGCCATCGGCCGCGCATTGGCGATGGGGCCGAAGTTGCTGATCCTCGATGAGCCGACCGAGGGAATCCAGCCCTCCATCATCAAGGACATCGAACGCGCCATCCGCGCCTTGGCGGAAACCGGCGAGATGGCGATTCTGCTGGTGGAGCAGTACTACGACTTCGCCCGCTCGCTGGCCGATCACTATCTGGTGATGGAGCGCGGCGAGATCATCCGCGAGGGCAAGGGCAGCGAGATGGAGGCGGATGGGGTGCGGGCGTTGTTGTCGGTTTAGATTGGCTGGAAACCTTAAATCTCGCAGAGAACACAGAGGTTCACAGAGAAAACCAACCGCAAAGAGGCTGGGATTTCTGTAGGAGCGAGCTTGCTCGCGATGGCGACACTTGAAATGCCACCATCGCGAGCAAGCTCGCTCCTACATGCTTTCTCTCAATCGGTTTTGCCTTTCTCTGTGAAACCTCTGTGTTCTCTGCGCCCTCTGTCGTTCAAGGTTTGGGTTTTAATCCAATCCGCCCACCACCACCCCCCCCTGCCGCAACCCCGCCTGCAACATCGTCTGCGCCAACGTCGGGTCGGTCACTGCCCGCGCCATCGTCAACGTCCCGACCATGCTGCCGACGATCCCGGTCGCGTAATCGGGCGATGCGCCATCGGCGCGCAGGGTGTCTTCCACTAAACCAATCAAGGCCTGCAATTGCTCGGTGAACTGGGTGCGGGCTTCGGGGCTGTGGTGGGGAATCTCGCTGCCGACTGCCGCCGCCATGCAGCCGCTGCCGGGCTGTTCCAGATGCGCGGGGGATAGATAGGTTTCGGCCAAGGCCGTTGTCTGTGCGCCGGGGGCGGCGGCTGCGGCGATCTGGCGCAGGCGGTCGATGGTCTGAGTGAACGCATCCACGCAGGCCGCACCGACCAAGTCTTCCTTGCTGGCGAAGTGCGCGTAAAACCCGCCGTGGGTGAGGCCGGCGCTGGACATCAAACTGGCCACCCCTACCGCATCGATGCCTTCCTCGCGGAACCGGCGTGATGCGGTTTCCACGATGCGTTGGCGTGTTCCCAGCTTGTGTTCCTTGGCATATCGCATGTTCTGTTCCTAATCCTTGGGCGATCTGGCCGTAGCGCAGACATATGCGACGGCGGCGGCGATGACGCCATTATCCGCAATCAACCGGCGATGGCCCAGACCGGCCACTTCCAGCATTTCCGCACCATGCCAAGCCGCCGTGGCTGGTGGCTATGGGGAAGACGCTCGAAGGAAGGCATGGTGTTTTCATTTAAATGATGACTATCATATTATGTCCATCATGCAATGAAACCACAAGGATGCATCCGCCATGTCCCCGCCCGGTACGCAAGCTCAGAGCAACGATCCGCCCGCGCCGCATCCGCTGACCGACCGCCAGAAAATGATGCTGTTTCTGATCATGGCGCTCGGTCAGTTCATGGCGCTGCTCGATACGCAAATCGTGGCGGCATCGCTCAATGAGATTCAGGCCGGGCTGGCGGCGAGCGCCGACGAAATCTCCTGGGTGCAAACGGCCTATCTGATCGCTGAAATCATCATGATTCCGCTCTCCGGCTACCTGAGCCGCACGTTCTCCACCCGCTGGCTGTTCACCGCATCCGCAATCGCTTTTACCGTCGCCAGCATGGCGTGCGGGCTGGCGTGGAATATCGAATCGATGATCGTGTTCCGTGCCATTCAGGGCTTTGTCGGCGGGGCGATGGTGCCGACGGTGTTTGCCACTGGCTTTGCGCTGTTCCAGGGCAAGAAGCAGGCGCTGATCCCGGCGATTCTGGGTATCGTGTCCACCCTCGCGCCTACGCTGGGGCCGACGATCGGTGGCTATGTCACGCAGTCGTTGTCCTGGCACTGGCTGTTCTTCCTGAACATCGTGCCGGGAATCGTGATCTCGATCGCGGTGCCGATCATGTGCCGCATCGATCTGCCGGATTTGCGGCTGTTGCGCACCATCGACGTGATCGGAGCCCTATTGCTGACGGTGTTTCTCGGCTCGCTGGAATACGTGCTGGAGGAAGGCCCGCGGCAGGATTGGTTCGACGATCCGTTGATCAGCGGGCTGACCCTCGTTTCCGTAGTGAGCGGTGTTTTTTTCATTGCCCGGGCATTGCAGCACGCCAACCCGATCGTCGATCTGCACGCCTTGCGCTCGCGCACTTTCGCCATGGCGTGCTCGATCAATTTCGTGACCGGGTTTGGTATCTTCGGCACCGTCTACATGCTGCCCTTGTTCCTCGCCCGAATCGGCGGACTGAACAGCCTGCAGATCGGCAGCGCGGTATTCGTGGCCGGGGTGTTCATGGTGCTGTCGACGCCGCCGACAGCGATATTGTCGCGGCGAATGGATTTGCGGCTGATGACCGCCATCGGCTTGGTGATGTTTGCAGTGGCGGTATATGGCATGAGCCAGGTCAGCTCGGATTGGCGTGGCGAGCAATTCTTCTGGCCACAGGCGCTGCGCGGTTTTGCCAGCATGTTTTGCATCGTGCCGGCAACGACGCTGGCGCTGGGTTCGCTACCGCCGAGTCAATTGAAGATGGCGAGCGCACTGTTCAACACCACGCGCAATCTGGGCGGCGCCATCGGTATCGCGACCATCAATACCATGTTGAACAATCGCGGCAAATCGCATTACGCGGAGTTGGTCGAGTCGCTGCAGCGGGGGCGATTGGCGGTCGATGATTATATGGCGGCGATGACGCAGTTCTTTACCCCCACCGCCGGCAGCGCGGCCGAGGCGCAGCATATGGCGCTGGCGCATTTGTCATCGCTGGTGTCGAGAGAGGCGAATACCCTGGCGTTTGCCGATGCATTCCGGATCGTGGCGTTGCTGTTTGCGCTGGTGTTGCTGCTGGTGCCCTTCATGGGCAAGCCGCGTGGGTCGGTGAAGGTATCGGTTTCGGATCATTGAGCACCGTAGGATCGGTTGAGCGAAAGCGATACCCACGCGGTTGCGTTCAACGTGAGCGATGGGTATCGCAAGCTCAACCCATCCTACACGGGCCGCCTCGGTAGCCCGGACGGCTCTGCCGGCCGGGCTACAAATGCAGCTGGAGGAGGGGGCGGAATGAGCCCTACAACCAGCCCTTCTTCTTGAAGAACCAATACGGCGCGATGCCGGATAGCACCATCAACAGCAGTGCGAACGGGTAGCCGAATTCCCAGCTCAGCTCCGGCATGCGGCCGAAATTCATGCCGTAGATGCTGGCGATCATCGTCGGCGGCAGGAACACCACGGCGGCGATGGAGAAGATTTTGATGATCTTGCTTTGCGACAGGTTGATCAGGCCCATCACCGCGTCCATCAGGAAGTTGATCTTGTCGAACAGGAAGCCGGTGTGGTTGTTCAGTGACTCCAGATCGCGCAGGATTTCACGTAGATCGCCTTCCTGCTCGCGCTGCAGCACGCGTGAACGCAGCAGGTAGGACAGAGAGCGGCGTGTATCCATCAAATCCAGCCGCACCTTGCCGTTGACGTCTTCCTGCAGCGCGATGTCGGCCACCGTTTCGGCCATCGCCTTGTCGTTCATCTCCGTCTCGCGGTTCAGCACGCGGGCGCTGACTTTTTCCAACGCGCTATAGATGCCTTCGAGCACGTCGGCATCGTGTTCGATGGCGGCTTCGTAGATCGAGAGCAGGATGTCCTCGGCGTTTTCAACCAGGCCGGTCTGCACGCGAGCCCGCATGCGGAAGAGTCGGAACACGGCGAGTTCTTCCTGCCGCATCGTCAGCAGCCGCCGTTCGTGCAAATGGAACGACACGGTGACGTTGTTCGCGCCCTCGGCGCTCTGGTGCAGAAAGCAGGAGTTGAGGTGCAGGCCGGCTTCGTCCTGATAGCAGCGGGCGGATTCCTCGATGTCCTCCAGCTCCTGGTCATCCGGCAGCGCCAGCCGGAACACGCTTTGCACCAGCGTGCGTTCGTCATCGCTCGGGTCGATCAGATCGACCCAGATGACTTCCGGGCGGGCGAGGTCGGCGGGTGTTTCCACCGGAAACTGGACCAGACGGCCGTGGGCGAGCTGAAAGGCGGCGAGCATGGCGGACTCCGGGTGGATTGATGGGGTGAATGGATGACGGCAAAGGCCAGGGCCGCGCGATTATATAAGTGAACGCCCCGGCCTCATTGCGTGCATATCTGCATGTATTTGTTCGGGCAGGTTCAGGGTGAGGAGCAATCGCCAGCCGACGGAACGGCGGAAGTGTGACAAACTGCGGCTCCATAAGTGCTTACCCGTATGCCGATGCCCGCCACCGATCAGGTAGCATCAGCCGAAAATGACAAAAACATCCTCGCCGGCCCATCGGATGCTATCCCCCGCCTCTTTGATCGAACTGCTGCACAGCCGTCGTTTTGGTGTCGAGTACCAACCTATCGTCCAAGTGAAAAGCGGCGAGGCGTTCGGCTATGAGGCGCTGGCGCGGTTCTATGCGGCCGACGGCGGGGCCGTGCCGCCGCAGACGGTGTTCGATGCGCTGGAATCCCACCCGCTGGCGCTGTATCAGGTCGAGCACTTGCTCAAGCGCATGCAGCTGGATGAAGCGCCGTCAGGTGAGCTATTCATCAATCTCGATCCGGATACCTTCCACCTTGGCGCGAGCGATAGTGGCGAGCACGCGCTGGTCGAGATGATGAGCGAGCGTCCGAATGTGACGGTCGAGATCATCGAAAACGCCTCGTTTTGCGATGCCGAGAAAAGCCTGGCGATGGCGAGCACCTTCGCCGAGCGCAACGTTGGCCTGGCGCTGGATGACATCGGCGCGCCAGCCTCCATGTTGTCTTTGCCGGTGCTGCTGCACATGGATTACCTCAAGTTCGACCGGCACTGGTGGGATCACTGGCAAAGCCCCGGCTACCGCAAGCTGCTCGCTACGCTGATGCGCTTCGCCCGCGATCATGGGCAGTCGACCATCCTCGAAGGCGTCGAGACCGCCGAGCAATGGACCGAAGCGGTCGCGCTGGGCGTCGATTATGTGCAGGGCTATTTCTTCCGCGAGTGTTTCCATACGGTTCACCCCTGAGCCGCCGGTCCGCCCGACTCTGCCGACGTCCTCCAACGTTCTAAATAATTCACATACTGGCTGGTAGACTGCCGGCCATGCCGACTTACCAGCATCTCCTTCGTGCCAGCGGCCTTGCCCGCATTGAT
The DNA here is from genome assembly GCF_000711875.1 of Andreprevotia chitinilytica DSM 18519. GTDB lineage: Bacteria > Pseudomonadota > Gammaproteobacteria > Burkholderiales > Chitinibacteraceae > Andreprevotia > Andreprevotia chitinilytica. Next base: position 145,705 of record NZ_JONM01000010.1, on the reverse strand, counting down.
GCGCAAGCCTTGTTTGCACATGTGTCCGGCCATGGCCGCGCGTGGCTGATCGCCCATGCGCAGGACAAGGCCGACCCGGCGCTTGTGGCTGCATTCAAAGTGCTTGCCGCCCGTCGGCTGACAGGCGAACCGGTGGCGTATCTGGTCGGTTCGCGTGAGTTCTATGGCCGTGAATTCGCCGTGAATCCGGCCGTCTTGATTCCCCGTCCTGAAACCGAATTGCTGATCGAGCTGGCGCTGCAACGCGCACCGGCCAATGCACGCGTGGTCGATCTGGGCACGGGTTCGGGCTGTATCCCGGTCACGCTCAAACTGGAGCGGCCAGATCTGGCGGTGAGCGCGGTTGATGTTTCCGTCGCGGCGTTGGAAGTTGCGCGATCCAACGCGCAGCAATTGGCAGCCGAAGTACGCATGCTCGAATCCGACTGGTTTGCCGCGCTGGCGGGTGACACGTTCGAGCTGATCGTCTCCAACCCGCCGTATATCGAGCAACACGACCCGCATCTGGCGCAGGGCGACCTGCGCTTCGAGCCGCGTGGCGCGCTGACTGATGAGGCAGACGGCTTGGCGCATATCCGCCGCATCGTGGCGGGTGCAGCCGCGCATCTGGTGGCGAATGGCTGGCTGTTGTTCGAGCACGGCTTCGATCAGGGGGAGGCGAGCCGGGCGCTGTTGGCCAAGGCCGGATTCCTCGCCGTCGAGACCTGGCCGGATTTGGCCGGACTGGATCGGGTGACAGGTGGTCAGTGGGGCGGCCTGTAACCGGGCCATCACGAACGGGCAGCACAATCAGCGCAACTGGTCGTCAATGCTTCGGCATCGATGCGGGCGGCATATTCCGTGTTATTATCCTATCCCCCAGGATAGGATTTGAAGGTTATGAGCGCTCACACAAGCCATCCGGACATCATCAAGCGGCTCAAGCGGGCTGACGGGCATCTCAAAAGCATCATCGAGATGCTGGAAACAGGCCGGGGTTGCCTGGAAGTTGCCCAGCAATTGCAGGCGGTGGAAAAAGCCATCACCAACGCCAAGAAAACCTTGGTGCACGACCATATCGATCATTGCCTTGACCATGCGGTTGAGGAGGGGGGCGATAACGCTGCCGCAGTGCGCGAGTTCAAGGCCATCACCAAATACCTTTAGGAGTCATTCCGATGACCGATATTTCCGCGTTGCTGCAGCAGGGCGCCAGCAACATCTGGATGTTCATCCCCAGCGCCATTCTGCTTGGCGCATTGCACGGGCTGGAACCGGGCCATTCCAAGACCATGATGGCGGCCTTCATCGTGGCCGTGCGGGGCACGGTGGGTCAGGCGGTGCTGCTTGGTCTGTCGGCCACGTTATCGCACACGGCGGTAGTCTGGGCGGTGGCGATGGCTGGTTTGTATTTCGGCGGCCACCTGAATGCCGAGGCGACCGAGCCGTATTTCCAGGTCGCATCGGCGGTGCTGATCATTGGTGTAGCCACATGGATGATGTGGCGCACGTGGCGGGAGGAACGGGCTCGCCACCAGCATGAACACGGTCATTCACATGGGCATGACCACGGCCATGATCATCATCACGAAGATGAAACCAAGTGGATCGACACCGGCCACGGCCTGTTGCGCATGGAAGTGTTCGAAAACGGCGTGCCGCCGCGCTTTCGCTTGTATGCCGAGGAGGGTGCGCGCCCGATGGCATGGTCGCCGGCATCCGTTGCCGTGGAAACCGAACGCGCCGGTGGCGTGCGGCAAAGCTTCACTTTCGTTCAGCGCGATGGCTTTCTGGAGTCGGTCGAGGAAATCCCCGAGCCGCACGAATTCATCGCCCGGCTCAAACTTGGTCATGGCGATCACACCCATGATTACGACGTCGAATACACCGAACACGGCCATGCCCACGCGGTGACGGATTACGCCGGCCTCGATCTGACCGCGCCCGGCTATCAGGACCCGCACGAACTGGCCCACGCCAACGATATCCGCCGTCGCTTTGCCAACCGTGACGTGACAACCGGGCAGATCGTCGTGTTCGGCCTGACCGGTGGGCTGATTCCTTGCCCGGCGGCGATTACGGTGTTGCTGCTGTGCCTGCAGCTGAAGAAGGTCACGCTAGGCGCGACACTGGTGCTGGGTTTCAGCATCGGCTTGGCGCTGACGATGGTGATGTCTGGCGTGATCGCGGCAATCGGCATGCGGCATGCTGCCAAGCGCTGGTCCGGCTTTGGCGAGTTCGCCCGCAAGGCACCGTATTTCTCTAGCGCGCTGATCTTGCTGGTGGGGTTGTATGTTGGCTATCAGGGCTTGCATGCGCTGCTATAGCCGCTACGTGACGGTGGTCGAGACGCCTTGTCGGAACCTGATTGAGCGCGCCTTGTCGGCGCGGGGAACTCACCGTTACAATATCCGACTAATTTAATCGGTTAATTCGAGACTTCACCCCATGAGCGAACGCAACATCCAACAGGAAATCCACCAGATCGTCACCGAAAATCCGGTGGCCTTGTTCATGAAGGGAACCCCGACCTTCCCGCAATGCGGCTTCTCCGCCGGTGCAGTGCAACTGCTGAAGAACGTGGGTGTGCCGTTCGCTGCCGTCAACGTGCTGGCCGATCCGGATATCCGCCAGGGCATCAAGGACTACGCCAACTGGCCGACGATTCCGCAGCTCTATATCAAGGGCGAGTTCGTCGGCGGTTCGGACATCATGAAAGAGCTGTATGCCAGCGGCGAGCTGCAGAAGCTGGTGGAAGAGTTCACCAAGGCGGCTTAAGCGCCTCCGGTGTCAGCCAGACCCCAAACCCCGATCTCATTGGTCGGGGTTTTTTGTTGCCTTAAAGGCTTCGTGGGCGAGCAGCGTTTCGTTGTATTCGTTGATCGCTGTTGATTCGCGGTCGAGGTAATCCCCCACCGCCCGTGCAAAACCGGGGTGGGCCAGCCAATGGGCCGAGTAGGTCATCTCGGGCGAAAAGCCCCGTGCCTGCTTGTGTTCGCCCTGCGCACCGCCTTCAAACACCGCAATGCCTTGCTCGATGGCGAACTCGATGCCCTGGTAGTAGCACAGCTCGAAATGCAATCCGGGTACGAAGCCACCGCCACCGGCTGACCAATCGGCCCCCCAATAGCGCCCATACAGCCGATCCGGCCCGACCAGATTGAACGCGCACGCCAGCGGCTCGCCATTGCGGTAGGCCATGATCAGTAGGCAGGCCTGCGGCATGGCCTCGCCCAGTTGCTGGAAAAACGCTTCGTTCAAATAGGGCGACGAACGATGCTCGTGATAGGTGTTGGCATAGCAGCGATTGAAGAACGCCCAGTCCGCCGCGCTGATGTCGTCGCCACGTTTGCGCACGATCTGGATGTCGGTGAGTTTGTTGCGCTCCTGGCGGATTTTCTTGCGCTTGTCGCGCTGCAGCGCGGCCAGAAAGGCGTCGAAATCGGGCCAGCCTTGATTGATCCAGTGAAATTGCACCTGCTGCCGCAGCAACAGCCCACGTGATTCGATCAGGTCGATATCGCTTTCCGGATGGAATAGCAGGTGAAAGCTGCTGGTGTCGTTTTCCTGCGCCAATTCGATTGCGGCATCAAGTAAGGCCGCGCGAGATGCGTCGTCCCGTGCCAGCAACCGGTTGCCGGGCACTGGGGTGAACGGAATCGCCGACAGCAGTTTCGGGTAGTACTCCAGGCCGTGTTCCGCATAAGCCCGTGCCCACGCCCAATCAAACACATACTCGCCGTAGGAGTGACGCTTGAGGTAAAGCGGCATCGCCGCCGCCAGCGTATCGCCATCCCACAGTGCCAGATGGCAGGGCCGCCAACCCGTATCGCTGCCGACGCAGCCGGTGTTTTCCAGCGCGGCCAGAAAGGCGTGCTGCAACATCGGCGCATCACCGGCGAGCGCATTCCATAGTTCGGCCGCGATATCCGTGATCTCGGCGTGGATGGTGGCTTTCAGGTGGCGTGGGGAGGATGTCGGGATGTGAGGCTGCATCGGCCAAGCATAGCGGTTTTCGATGGCTGCCAAAAATAGCTTCGCACGGGGCAAAAAAAGCCCCGCCAGAGGAAAGCGGGGTGCTTGGCAATCGATTTGACTGATGTTGGGTCGGCCCGAAAGGACCTGTGAGTTCTAGGGGAGCGACTGGCGCCTTGTACTATCTGCTTGGGCTCGCGTACGAGCTAGGTTGCGCACTGCTTACCGGCGCTGGACTGGTCGCAGATCGATCACGGCAATATGCGAATTGCCAGTGACGCTAAACCGGTTTTGGTTGCTGCCCAGCAATCGTCGCCACTGTTGTAGCCGGTAGCGATCCGGTCGTTGTCGACATCGCTACGGATGTTGCCTGCAACCGGGTTCACGCACTTGCAGCACCGGTACCTGGCTTTTGATTTTCTGGTCGCTGCTGGCGGCGAACATCTGTATCGCTGGGTCGTCCACGTAGCTGCTGATATTGGTGATGGTCGGGCGGACGTTGAGCGAGATCTGGTCGTCGCTGGCGATCTGCGGCGTGACTTGCATCACCAGACCCACCGGTACGGTATGCAGCACGCTGGTAAAGACACGGCTGACGACGTTGCCGTCGGTGTTGCGGTCTTCGGTGGCCTTGATGGTGAAGTAGACCTGCTCTTCGACCACTTTCATCAGTGCAGTCTGATTATTCAGCGCCATGATCTTCGGGCTCGACAGCACACGGGTGCGGCCGAACTGTTCCAGCAACTTGACGGTGGCGTTGAAGGTGCCGCCGAACAGGGTGTTGTTGGTGTAGGAGAGCGTGGTGAACGGTGAGGTAGCGAGATTGCTGCCGATGCTTTGCTGTTGCAGCGAGAGGCCCGCGCTGCCGCTGGCGATACGGCTCCAGTCCACGCCGGCCTGATACTGATTGTTGAGCGCGACTTCGACGATGGTGGCTTCGATCAAGGCCTGCCGCCGGGCGGATGCGCCGAGCCGGGACAAGAAGTCATCAACCTGTTTCTGAACCCGGGCCGGCGCGTTGACGACGATGAGGCCGGTTTCCGGATGGATGATCACGTCGCTGGGTTTGTTGTCGTCAGTGCCGCTGCCATCGGTACTGGCGCTGGCGGAGTCGAATTTCGGAATTTGCCGTTTCTTGAAATAGCCGCCGCAGCTTTGCAGTGCTGAGTTGGCGGTGTTTGGAGCTACTCAGCACGCGGTCATAAAGTTGTGGGGCTCCTGCATGGGCTGCTGATAGCTGCTTGGCGACATCGAGCCTTTGTTCGCGGGTGGTGCCGGCCAATTCCTGTTCGAGTTGCGCCTTGTTACGTCCGCTCTGGGCTGCCAGCTTGTCGATCTCGCGTTGTTTTTCCCGGTCGGCAAGGTGTTGCTGCATGGTTTGTGCGTTGCGCCGGCCACTGAGGACGAGATCGCACAAGCCGCGTTCAAGCCGCTCCCAGAACTGGTTGTCGACAAAGCCGCCGTAGACCGAGCTGCTGTATTCGTCCGAACCGTTGGCGACGGCCGCCTTGACGCGCGTGTAGGCGGCCGAGGCGCGTGCGATGTTCAGATAGTCGAGCGTGTAGGTCTGGTTGAAGGCGGTGTCCGGTTGCACGCTGAGTACGTTGTGTTCGAGTGTCCAGCGGATGTCGACCTGCCGGGCGATCCGCTCCATGATCTGCGGCAGGGTCTGGTCAATCGCGTTGACGGTGATGTGGCCGCTGACTGCAGGGTGGATGTCGAGATTGACCTTGGCATCGCGTGCCAGCGCAAACAGCAATTCGTTCACTGGCAGGTGGTTGACGACCAGGCTGTAAGTGTCGGCTGGAGCAGGTGCTTGTGGCTTGGGTAGCGGCGGCAGTATTGCGACTGGTTTGGGAATCGAGGCCGAGGAGATTGGGGCTGGCGCTGTCAGGTGACGACCAGTTTCGAGTGGAAGTCCGCTGGAGTTCACGCAGCCTGTCAGTGCGATCAATAGCGCGACGGTCAGCTGGTGTTTCAACGATTCAAACATCGGCACGGAATAGGGCTCGGTTACGTAGCTGGTTGGTTAATTCCTGCGTAGTTTGTAAGCAATTTATGCACTTTGTCCCTGAGACGCTTCTGGTTCTGCTTGGAGTGGGCTGTCGATATGTGTAGATCTGACGACGGAAAGCGAATGCGATGGATGCCGTGGCTGCGCAGAAGCACAAGAACGCTGCAATGGCCGGCTGCTGAGCGGGCTTGGCGACATCCTGACGTGAATATGTCGCTTGTGTGAGGCGCGGCACTAGGCGTTTGTCATTTGTCCGCTTAGAATGGCACCCGTTGTACTCACCAGTCTAAATATGCCCATTCCCGCCGTTGAATTCGAGCAAGTGCGTTTCGCCTATGGCGAAAGCGAGGTGCTGCGCGACGTGTCCTTCACGGTGGCGCGCGGCGAGGTCGTTGCCGTCATGGGCGGTTCTGGCTCGGGCAAGACCACACTACTGAAGCTGATTGGTGGGCAATTGCGGCCCAAGTCCGGTCAGGTGCGGGTCGATGGCGAGGCGGTTGGCGACTTGGGTGAGTCGGCGCTGTACGCAATGCGCCGCAAGCTGGGCATGCTGTTTCAGTTCGGCGCGCTGTTTACCGATCTGTCGGTTTACGAGAATGTCGCGTTCCCGTTGCGCGAGCGCTTGTCTCTACCCGAGTCGATCGTCAATGATCTGGTGTTGATGAAGCTGCAGGCGGTCGGGCTACGCGGGGCGGCGCAATTGATGCCGAACGAGTTGTCCGGTGGTATGGCCCGCCGGGTGGCGCTGGCCCGTGCGATTGCGCTCGATCCCTTGGTGATGTTGTATGACGAGCCGTTTACCGGCCTCGATCCGATTTCCCTTGGCGTCACCGGCAAGCTGATTCGCGAACTGAACGATGCACTCGGTAGTGCTTCCATTGTGGTGACGCATGACGTGGCTGAGTCACTGGCGATTGTCGACAAGGTGGTATTCCTCGCCGATGGCGTGATCGTTGCGCATGGCACGCCTGATGAAGTTCGCGCATCCGATCTTCCATTCGTCAAACAATTCATCAATAGCGAAACCGATGGCCCGGTGCCATTCCACAAGCCGGCGGCTCCGTATGGCGAAGAGCTGGGGTTGGAGGTGGTGCGTGGTTAATTGGATCGTCAAATTCTTCTCCCGCGTTGGTGAGCCATTTACCAACGCCTTGCTCAAGCTGGGCTTTGCCAGCCGTTTTCTGATTGCCATCCTGCGTCATTCGACGACTGCTTTGGTGCGCTTCCGGCTGACGTTGCGCGAGATCTGGTTTGCCGGCGTGCTTTCAGTGCTGATCATTGCGGTATCTGGCCTGTTCGTTGGCATGGTGCTCGCGCTGCAGGGGTACGACACCTTGGTGCGCTTCGGTGCATCCTCATCGCTGGGCATCCTGGTGGCGTTATCACTGGTGCGTGAGCTTGGCCCGGTGGTTGGGGCGTTGTTGTTTGCCAGCCGGGCCGGCTCTGCAATCACTGCCGAGATCGGCCTGATGAAAGCGACCGAGCAGCTCTCCGCGATGGAAATGATGGCGGTCAATCCAATCGCCCGTGTCGTTGCACCAAAGTTCTGGGGCGGCGTGATTTCAATGCCGCTGCTGGCCGCCATGTTCAGCGCCATGGGTATCTTTGGTGGCTACATCATCGGCGTGCAACTGTTGGGGCTCGATGCCGGCAGTTTCTGGTCACAAATGCAAAGCGCGATCGATTTCCAGCAGGACGTGCTCAACGGCGTGATCAAGAGCGTGTTTTTCGGGGTCGCGATTTCGTTGATCGCCGTATTCGAAGGTTTTGATGCGCCGCCGACCGCGGAGGGCGTGTCAGGCGCGACGACACGTACCGTCGTGACGTCGTCGCTGGTCATTCTTGGTCTGGATGTGCTCCTGACCGCATTCATGTTCAGAGGTGTTTGATGAAAAGAGGCTTGATTGACTTCTGGGTCGGCCTGTTTGTCGCGGCTGGCATTGCTTCGCTGCTGTTCCTGGCGCTCAAGGTCAGTAGTTCCAGCACGCTGCCCAAGAACCAGACTTATATGTTGACGGCGAATTTCGAGAATGTTGGCGGCCTGAAGACCCGTGCGCCGATCAAGAGCGCCGGCGTGGTCGTCGGGCGTGTCACGCGTATCGCCCTGGATCAGAAAACGTACATGGCACGGGTGACCATGGTGCTGGATAAGGAATATGAGTTCAGCCGTGACACAAGCGCACAAATCCTTACATCCGGTCTCCTCGGCGAGCAGTACATTGGTCTTGAGCCGGGCGCCGACGACAAGATGCTCAAAGATGGCGATCAGCTCAAGATCACGTCGTCTGCCGTAATTCTCGAACAGCTGATCAGCCGCTTCCTGTTCTCCAAGGCGCAGGAAGGCGGTCAGGCAACGAATAACGCACCGACGAATAACGCACCGGAGAAATAACATGAAAAAATGGCTTGCTGCACTGATGCTCGGCCTGCTTCCCGCGTTCGCGCTGGCCGCCAGCGGCGACACCCCGGAAGTGATCGTCAAGAACGTCAGCCGTGACGTGCTCGACGTGATCAAGAAAAACCCGAACGATCCCGCCGCCGTGCGCGATCAGGTTGGCAAGAAGGTCGAACCCTTGGCCGACTACACGCGCATGACGTCACTGGCGGTTGGCCGCTACTGGAAATCCGCCACGCCGGAGCAACAACAGGCGTTGAGCAACGAATTCCGCCAGATGCTGATCCGCACGTATCTTTCTGCGCTGACGATCTACAAGAACGCGCAAGTGAACGTGATCGGTACGCGGCCGGGCGATTCGGCTGACGAGCAAAGCGTGCGCACCGAAGTGAGCATCCCGAACCAAAAGCCGATTCCGCTCGAGTTCTACTTCGAAAAAGCCCAGGCCGGTTGGAAGGTGTATGACATCTCCGTTGATGGCATCAGCTTCACGGTGAATAACCGCAACCAGTTTGGCGCAGCCATTCGCCAAAAGGGTGTTGATGGCCTGATCAAGCAGCTTTCCGATCTGAACGCTGCTGCCAAAACCAACGCGAGCGCCGCCAAGTGAGCACGCAGGCGCTGACTGGCCGGTTAACGCTGGATACAGCCAGCGCCCGGCTGGGCGACGTCGTCTGGCCGGCCGCCGGCGAAGCGCTGACGCTGGATTTATCCGGCGTGGATGCAGGCGATTCGGCGGGGGTTTCGCTACTGCTGCATTGGTTGCGCGAGGCGCAGGCGCGGCGGGTGTCGCTGTCGCTCGCCGGTGTGCCAGATGGCTTGTTGCAGTTGGCGGGCTTGTATGGCGTCTCGCCGTGGATCGATTCGATCCGCAAGCAATAACGCGGCAATTTGCGCGGAATTCAACCTACAATAGCGCTTTACCCCGCCCCGCTTTCCCCATGCGCAAGCTGACCCTACTCTCATCGACCATTCTGGCGCTGCTGCTTGCCGGCTGTGCCACGCCGCAAAACAATTACGATCCGCTCGAGCCCGTCAATCGCAAGATCTTCGCGGTCAACATGGCTGTCGATCGTGCCGTGCTCAAGCCGGTGGCGACTGCTTACTCGCAGCACGCACCGGGCCCGGTCAAGCAGGCGACGCATGGCTTCTTTGACAACATCGATGACTTCTTCTCCGTGCTTGGCAATCTGGCGCAAGGCAAGTTTTCAGACGCATTTCAGAGTGCTGGCCGCGTGGCGGTGAATACCACGGTTGGTATGTTCGGTTTCGTCGATTGGGCTTCCGACATGGGCCTGAAAAAGACGAACGAAGATTTGGGTCAGGCGTTGGGTCACTGGGGCGTCGGCTCCGGGCCGTTTCTCATGCTGCCTTTCTTTGGCCCGAGTTCGGCGCGCGACCTGATCAACCCGGTTTCGCGTTACTACCTCGACCCGTATGCCCCGTTCAGTGATCCGTCCACGGCCGTGACGATTTTCCGTTATGGCATGGCAGGGGTGAGCGCTCGTGCCGATTTGTTGCCGCTCGATCCGATGATCGAATCGCAAATCGATCCATACGCCTACATCCGCGATGCATGGTTGCAGAAGCGCTACAACGACGTTTGGGACGGCAATCCACCCAAGCCGCTGGATATGGGCGGTGGCCCGGATGATGGCCCGGACGATGCGGCTCCCGGGGCGCCTGCAGATAAAGCGCAACCGGCCGCGGTTCCTGATGCCAAGGCACCAGCGGTCGATGCCCCGAAGGAAGCGCCCAAGTCAGAATCCACGGCACCGGCCACTGATGCCAGCAAACCGGCTGCGGAGCCGGTGCAGTGAGCGCAATTTGTTTCGACAACGTGGTGAAGCGCTTCGGCAACTTCACTGCACTTGATGGCGTCAGCTTCAATGTCGAACAAGGGGATTTCTTTGCGCTGCTTGGCCCGAATGGCGCTGGCAAGACCACGTTGATTTCGATTCTCGGTGGCCTTACCCAGTCGAGCGCCGGGGCGATCAGCGTGATGGGGCATGACGTGGCCGGGGATTACCGGGCCGCACGTCGTGCCGTCGGCATCGTGCCGCAAGAGCTGGTGTTCGATCCCTTCTTTACGGTGCGCGAAACGCTCACCTTCCAATCCGGCTATTTCGGTCTCAAGAACAACGATGCCTGGATTGACGAGATTCTCGAAAATCTCGGCCTCACCGAAAAAGCCAACACCAATATGCGTGCGCTCTCCGGCGGTATGAAACGCCGGGTGATGGTGGCGCAGGCACTGGTGCATCGTCCCCCGGTCATCGTGCTCGACGAGCCGACCGCCGGGGTCGACGTTGAGTTGCGCCAGACTTTGTGGGCCTTTATCCGCCGCCTGAATGCCGATGGCCACACCATCGTGCTGACCACGCACTATCTCGAAGAAGCCGAGGAGTTGTGTAACCGCATCGCCATGCTCAAGCAGGGCAAGTTGATCGCGCTGGAAGAAAAAACGGCGCTGATGAATCGTGGCAAGGCACGCTCGCTCACCTTGCGGCTCCGGCCGGCCGAATTGCCGGACGCTTTGCGCCCGCTGCTGGTCGCCGAGTGCGATGGCAATTTCGAACTGAAGCTTGCCGAGCCCGATGCGCTGACCGATATCCTCGTGGCCATCAAATCTGCCGGCATCAGCGTGCGCGATATCGAAGTCGCCAAGCCTGATCTGGAAGATATCTTCGTCGACATGATGCGCAACGTGCCGCGGGGTGCCTGAGGATGTCGACCCGCTTCATGCAGCCTGGCGCCATGCAAATCCGGCCTGTGCGTGATGACGATGCCGCAGGAATTTCCCCTTTATTGGCTGACTTGGGCTACCCGAGCGACGAATCAGCGGTGCGCGTACGGCTTGCCAATCTGGAGCGGGCCGGTGGTTATGCCTGCATGGTGGCTGAGGACGGCAACGGTATCGTCGGCGTCGTAGCGCTGGCCTTGGGCTGGTTCCTCGAAATGGACGGCCCCTATGTGCGGGTGGTCGCACTGGTGGTGCGCGAGAACACACGTGGGCAGGGCGTAGGCGGGGCTTTGATGGCAGAGGCAGAACGCTGGGCCGTTGCCCAGGGCTCGTCGGTGCTGATGCTCAATAGCGGCACCCAGCGCACCGAGGCGCACGCTTTTTACACGCGGCGTGGTTTTGCCAACACCGGGCTGCGTTTCGTCAAACAGATCGGCACCCAAAGCGGTACACAAGGCGGCACTTCCACATGACCGGCTTCTCGACCCTGTTTTACAAAGAACTGCTGCGCTTCTGGAAAGTCGCGTTTCAGACCGTGCTGGCGCCGGTGCTCACTGCGCTCCTGTATCTGCTGATCTTTGCTCAAGTGCTCGATGCGCACGTGCAACCCTATCCGGGCGTGCGCTACGTGGCCTTTCTGGTGCCGGGGCTGGCGATGATGAGCATGTTGCAGAACGCCTTCGCCAATACCTCGTCGAGCCTGATCCAGTCCAAGATCACCGGCAATCTGGTGTTCATTCTGCTGCCGCCGCTGAGCCATTTTGAATTCTTTGCCGCCTATATCCTGGCCGCCATCGTGCGTGGGTTGGTGGTGGGCGCGGGCGTGCTGCTGGTGACGCTGGTTTTTGCCATCCCCCCGATTGCCAATCCCTTATGGTTACTCTTGTTTGGGCTGCTGGGTTGTGGGCTGATGGCGGTACTGGGGCTGATCGCCGGCATCTGGGCAGAGAAATTCGACCAGCTCGCGGCCTTCCAGAATTTCCTGATCATGCCGCTGACTTTTCTCTCTGGCGTGTTCTATTCCATCCATAGCCTGCCGCCGTTCTGGTACGACGTATCGCAATGGAACCCGGTGTTCTACGCCATCGACGGGTTTCGGCATGGATTCTTCGGTGTGTCGGACGTCTCGCCGTGGATGAGTCTTGCGGTTGTCGGCGCGACCTTCGTGGTGCTGTCCGGCTATGCCTACTCGCTGATAAAATCCGGCTACAAAATCAGGCACTAAGCCGTTTCCCAGGTTGCTCCCACTCATGGCTCCAGAATTCGTATCCCAACTGCTCACCGAACGCCTTGACGCGACCGCTGTCGATGTTCGCGGCGACGGTCATCACTTTTACGCCAAACTCGCCAGCCCGCGTTTCGAAGGCTTGGGTTTGCTGGCGCGGCATCGCTTGGTGAAGGACGCACTCAAAGACGTGATCGACTCCGGTGAATTGCATGCCTTGTCGCTGGAAAAAACGCTGACCCCGGCGGAATGGGACGCGCAGTGAGCGAGCCCGCCGTCGGGAAGCCTGCTGCAGGCAAACCGGCTAGTGAGCCGCGGCGCTTCGGGCTCGATGCGATCGATGCCGAGCGTGCCAAACTCGATGCAGCCAAAGACGCGGCCAAGAACGAAGACAAACGCAGCACCGCCCGCCTCGTCGCGCTGACCAACTTGCCCTGGTTGATTGCGTTCGTCGCCTGGTTGATCTGGAAATATCTCTGATCAGGCTGACAGCCTCGACCCGACACGGGATAATGCGCACGATATTCTCAACCCGCTGATCCAGCGGGCATTTTTGTTTCAAGAGACCGATGGACAAACTCAAGATCACTGGCGGCTTGCCGCTGAACGGCGAAATCACCATTTCCGGTGCCAAGAACGCGGCATTGCCCATTCTTTGTGCTGGCCTCCTAACGGCCGATACGCTGCGCCTGACCAACGTGCCGCAACTGGCGGACGTGAAGACCACGCAGAAGCTGCTGCAGGGCATGGGCGTGCGCGTGATGACCGACAACGTCCACGAATACGAAATCACCGCCAACACCATCACCAGCCTGATCGCGCCGTACGAACTAGTGAAAACGATGCGTGCCTCGATCCTGGTGCTGGGCCCGACGCTGGCGCGCTTTGGCGAAGCGCAGGTGTCCTTGCCCGGCGGCTGCGCCATCGGTGCCCGCCCGGTCGATCAACACATCAAGGGCCTGCAGGCGATGGGTGCCGAGATCGTCATCGAGCACGGCTACGTGAAGGCCAGCGGCAAGCTGCGCGGTGCGCGCATTGTCACTGATATGGTCACCGTCACCGGCACGGAAAACCTGCTGATGGCGGCCGTGCTGGCAGAAGGCACCACCGTACTGGAAAACGCCGCGCGCGAGCCGGAAGTCGTCGATCTGGCCGAGTGCCTGATCAAGATGGGCGCGAAGATCAGCGGTCACGGCACCGACACCATCACCATCGAAGGCGTGAAAGCGCTGCATGGCGCAACCCATGCCATCGTGCCGGATCGTATCGAGACCGGCACCTTTCTGGTGGCCGCCGCCGCATCGCAAGGCCGTGTGGTGCTGCGCAATACCCGCGCCAGCATTCTCGAATCCGTGCTGGAAAAGCTGCGCGAAGCCGGTGCCTATATCGAGGCTGGCGACGACTGGATTTCCCTCGACATGAAGCAACGCCCCAAGGCCGTGAATGTGCGCACGCTGCCGTACCCGGCGTTCCCGACTGATATGCAGGCGCAATTCATGACGCTGAACGCGGTGGCCGAAGGCACTGGCGTCATCACCGAAACCATTTTTGAAAACCGCTTCATGCACGCGCCGGAACTGGCCCGCATGGGCGGCAGCATCAATACCGAAGGCAATACCGCCATCGTGACCGGCGTATCCAAATTATCTGGCGCGACGGTCATGGCGACCGATCTGCGGGCGTCAGCATCGTTGGTGATCGCAGGCTTGATCGCTGAAGGCGAAACGATCGTCGATCGCATCTATCACCTTGATCGTGGCTATGAGCATATCGAGCGCAAGCTCAACGGCATTGGCGCGCAGATCGAGCGGATCGTCTGAGCATGCTGACGCTCAACCCCAAGCCGAGTGGCGAAGACAGCGACGGTAAGCTCAAGCCGCCGACCCAGCCGGAAAAGTTTTGTGCCGCGCTGGTACATCTGTCTGGCGTGTTGTGGGTGCCGCTGTTACCTGTCCCTGGGCTTGCGCTGATTGTGCCGTTCCTGGCGCTGCAGTTCGCCCGGGTGCATTCCGAATACGTTGAGCAGCACGCGGTACAAGCCGTGAATTTCCAGTTGTTGATGGGATGCCTGTTCGTGGTCGCCATGCTGCTGGGCTCGGTGCTGCACACCGCGCTACTGATCTGGTGGGTCGCTTTGGTGTCCTCCATGCTCGGGCTTTGGGAAGGTGCCAAGGCCCTCAATGGCTGGCAATCGAAATACCCGCTGACGCTCAAGCTTTTCAAATAACCACCCCGACCCTCTGCACGAAGAGGGTGGAGTTGAATCCATGATTACCATCGCCCTGTCCAAAGGCCGCATCTTCGAAGAAACCCTGCCGCTGCTGGCCGCCGCTGGCATTGTCCCGGCCGAAGACCCGGAAGCCAGCCGCAAGCTCATCATCGGCACCAATCGCGATGACGTGCGCTTGATCATCGTGCGTGCGACGGATGTGCCGACCTATGTGCAATACGGCGCAGCCGACATCGGCGTGGCCGGCAAAGACGTGCTGCTGGAACACGGCGGTGCCGGGCTGTACCAGCCGCTCGATCTCGAAATCGCCAAATGCCGGCTGATGGTCGCCGTGCGTGAGGGCTTCGATTACGAAGGCGCGGTGAAGCAGGGCGCTCGCTTACGCGTGGCCACCAAGTACACCCACTGTGCACGCGAACACTTCGCCGCCAAGGGCGTACACGTCGACCTGATCAAGCTTTATGGCTCGATGGAGCTGGCGCCGCTGGTGGGTTTGGCCGATGCCATCGTCGATCTGGTTTCGACCGGTGGCACGCTCAAGGCCAACAAGCTGGTCGCAGTGGAGCACATTCGCGATATTTCCAGCCGGCTGGTGGTGAATCAGGCGGCGCTCAAGCTCAAGCAGGGCTTGATCCAGCCGATCATTGATACTTTCGCGGATGCGATTGTCGCTCGCGGCGAAGGCTAAAACCGCGAGCAAAACCCTGCTGGCGGTGTTCTGCTCGCTTGCCGTACGACTTGTACGCTCGTACGTTCGCAGGCCTTGCCAGCACCGCTACGCTGGGTTTTTCTCGCGGTCTTGATCTTGGTTGCGTCGCCCTCTAGGTGAAAACACCGATAGGTCAGCCCCCCCGGCTGACCTAGCCTGTGCCGGATACGGAGGCTGCCATGCTTGATCCCCATTTCCTGCAAATCACCCTGATTGTTACCACCATCGCTACGCTCGGCATGCTCTCGCCCGGGCCGGACTTCTTCCTGATCGTCAAAAACGCGGCGCGCTACCGCCGGGAAGCGGCGCTTGCCACAACAGTTGGCGTCAACGCTGCCATCCTGGTGCACATGAGCTACTGCGTGGCCGGGCTGGCGGTCGTGATCACTACCACGCCGTGGCTGTTTGGCCTGCTCAAATATGCCGGCGCAGCCTACTTGATCTGGATCGGCATCAATGCCCTGCGTTCACGCGGTGGTGGCCAGCTGGCGCTGGATGCTGCACGTGAGGAAGTCAGCCTGCGCAACGCCTTCATGCAAGGCTTCTTGTGCAATCTGCTCAATCCGAAGTGCACGTTGTTTTTCCTTTCGATCTTCACGCAGGTGCTCGACCTCAATAGCAGCACGCTGGAGAAGCTCTGGGTGGCCTTCATCATCTGGATGCTGGCGGTCATCTGGTGGCCGCTGCTGGTGTTCCTGATTCAGAGCGCGCCGGTGCGGCGTGGTCTGGCCCGCGTGCAGAAGGTGATCGATAAGGTGCTTGGCGGTGTGCTGGTGGCGCTGGGCATCAAGGTCGCGCTTTCCTAGTGGCACGGCGCTTAACGAGATGTCGCAACCGTAGCGACTTTCCGTCAACGGGCACTGGTCAGTGGCTTGGGTATAATCGGGCATTCCCTTGATTTCCAAGCGCTTGTGCCATGATCCGCCGTCTTGATTCCTCCTCGTCCGAATTCCAAGCCCAGCTGTCCGCGCTGCTGGCTTTCGAAACCTCCCAAGACCCGCAAGTCGACCAGCGCGTTGCCGCGATTCTGGCCGACGTCAAAACCCGAGGCGATGCGGCTGTGGTGGAGTACACCAACCGCTTCGACGGCACCAATGCCAGTTCGATGGCCGATCTGGAACTCACCCAAGCCGAACTGAAAGCCGCATTCGAGCGCTTGCCTGCCGAACAATGCGATGCCCTGTCGCTCGCCGCTGAACGCATCCGCCGCTATCACGAACGCCAAAAAATGGTGTCCTGGAGCTACGAGGACGAAGACGGCACGCTGTTGGGTCAGCAAATCACGGCGCTGGATCGGGTCGGTATCTATGTACCGGGCGGCAAGGCGGCTTATCCGTCGTCCGTGCTGATGAACGCCATCCCGGCGCATGTGGCGGGCGTGGCTGAAATCATCATGGTGGTGCCGACGCCGAAGGGTGAGCGCAACGATCTGGTACTGGCCGCTGCCTATATCGCTGGCGTGTCGCGTGCTTTCACCGTTGGTGGCGCGCAAGCCGTCGGTGCACTGGCCTACGGCACGCAAACCGTGCCGCCGGTGGACAAGATCACCGGTCCCGGCAACGCCTACGTGGCCGCTGCCAAGCGGGCAGTGTTTGGCGTGGTCGGCATCGACATGGTCGCCGGCCCATCGGAAATCCTCGTGTTGTGCGATTGCAGTACCGATCCGGATTGGGTCGCCATCGACCTGTTCAGCCAAGCCGAGCACGACGAAATCGCCCAAGCCATTCTGCTATGCCCGGATGCCGCCTATATCGACCGCGTGGCTGCCAGCATCGAAAAGCTGCTCCCCACGCAGCCGCGCCGCGCCATCATCGAAGCGTCACTCAAGAATCGCGGCGCGCTGATCAAGGTGGCGGATCTCGACGAGGCTTGCGCTATTTCCAACCAGATCGCACCGGAACACTTGGAGTTGCAAGTGGCGGAGCCGAAAGATTGGGTGGGCAAGCTCAAGCACGCCGGGGCGATTTTCATGGGCAAATTCACCAGTGAATCGCTGGGTGACTACTGTGCCGGCCCCAACCACGTGCTGCCGACGGCCCGCACCGCTCGCTTTGCCTCGCCGCTGGGCGTGTACGACTTCCAGAAGCGCTCCAGCCTGATTCAGGTTTCCGAGGCTGGTGCGCAGCAGCTCGGCAAGATCGCCGCCGTGCTGGCACATGGCGAAGGGCTGACCGCGCACGCCAATGCGGCAGAGTTTCGCTTGAAGTAATCTGTATGAAGCCCGCACGCAACAAATACCCCGCGAAGGCGGGGTATTTTTTTGTTCGCTGTTAGAATGCTCGGGCTGTCACCCATAGACAGCCAACTGACCGATAACCACAAGGGATGAGCACCATGAATACTGAAGTGAATCCTTACGCAGCAACGCAAGTTGACCTTGAGCAAAGCGTTGGCGATGAGCTGGAGCTGGCCGGTCGCGGCACCCGCCTTGCTGCGGTAATCCTCGATGGCTTGATCGGTGGGGCGCTGGTGATTCCGGCCGTTATCGTTTTCGCTATTTCCGCTGCGGCAGGTGGTGGTAGCCAACTCGCGGCAAGTGCTGGTTCCATCGCCGCATTCAGCTTTACGGGGATCGCCCTGTTGGCGCTGACGGTTTACAACTTTGTGCTGATCCATCGTGGTGGCCAGACGATCGGCAAGAAAATCCTCAAAATCCGTATCGTTCGTACTGATGGCAGCCGTTGCGGTATTCGGCGCTTTGTTTTCATTCGTCACTTGCCGGTTGCACTATTGGGGGCCATTCCCTTCATCGGCGCAATCATCAGCCTGCTCGATCCGCTGCTGATCTTCCGCCAGAGCCGTCGCTGCCTGCACGACGAAATCGCCGGCACCATCGTCATTAAAGCTTGACCCTTCTCTAGCCCATGCTCGACGGCAAACTGCATCTTTCGACGCCCGAGGGCATCACGCTCGCGCTTACGCCAGCCGGCGCGGCGCGGCGTGGTTACGCCTGGTTTGTCGATCTGCTGCTGCGTGGCGTGCTCAGCGGTGTTGCCGTTGGCGGTTTGTTGTATGCATTTGGCGGCCGGGCCGGCTATGGCTTGGCGCTGATCGTGTTTTTCCTCATGCAGTGGGCGTATCCAGTCGTGTTCGAAGTGTTCAGCAACGGTATGACGCCGGGCAAGCGCTGGCTGGGTTTGCAGGTGCTGCGCGAGGATGGCCTGCCGGTGGGCTGGCGTGAATCGGCGCTGCGCAATCTGCTGCGTGTGGTCGATTTCCTGCCGATGCTCTATGGCGTCGGCCTTGCTTCCATGCTGATCGACGGCCAGTTCCGGCGAGTGGGCGATATCGTGGCCGGTACTTTGGTCGTGTATCGCGACCGGCGTGTGCGCCGCCTGCCTTTGCCGGTCGATGCCACCCCACGTCCCTTGCCGTTTCCGCTCACGCCGGAAGAGCAACGGGCGCTGCTGGATATGGTCGAGCGCGTGCGTGCGGTGCCGCCGCAGCGCCAGGCCGAGTTGGGCAATCTGGCCCAGCCGCTGACCGGTCTGACCGGTGAAGCCTCGCTGCAGCGTTTGTTCCAATATGCCGCCGGGCTCACTGGCGAGGCCAAGCCATGAAACAGCGGCAATTCGAAGCCCGTCATTCGGCGTTGTGGGAAGAGGTCGAGGCTGAACTGACCAGCAAGAAACCCTCGCCGACGCTTCCTTCGCGTTACCGCGCGCTGTGTCACACGCTGGCGGTGGCGCGGCAGCGGGGCTATTCGCCGTCGCTGGTGGCCCGACTCGATGCCTTGGCAATCAACACGCACCGGGCGATCTACAGCGAGGCCGGCAGCCGCGAATACGCGTTTATCCGCTGGCTCAAACGTGATTTCCCGCGCTTGGTGCGGGCTGAATGGCGCGTGGTCTGGATTTCCATCATCGCCTTCTTCGGCGTGGCAGCGTTGACGGGCGGTTTGATTGCCTGGAAGCCGGAGATCGCCTACGCCTTCACGCCGCCGCATGAGCTTGCGAGCTACGAGGCCATGTATCAGAAAGGTGCACATCGACTGGCGCGGCGTGGCGAAGCGGACGACGTGATGATGTTTGGCTTCTACATCTGGAACAACGTCTCGATCGTGTTCAGAACCTTTGCCGGTGGGCTGTTGTTCGGGCTGGGCGCCTTGTACGCCACGGCGTTCAACGGCTTGCACCTGGGCGTGATCGGTGCATGGCTATCCAGAACAGAGGCGACGCGTGATCCGTTCTGGTCTTTTGTCGTCACCCATACCGCCTTTGAAGTGACCGGCCTCATTCTGGCCGGCGCGGCCGGGCTCAAGCTGGGCGGCGTACTGATCGCGCCGGGGCGCATGACCCGCGTGGCCGCGTTGCGAACCATCGGCCCGCGCATCTTGCCGATGTTGTCTGGCGCGGCCTTGCTGACCTTTATGGCGGCCTTTATCGAAGGCTTCTGGTCGGCGCGCACCGACGTGCCATCGCTGGCCAAATACATCGTCGGCGGTTGCTTGTGGTTCGCGGTGATCTGTTATTTCAGTTTTGCGGGGCGCGATCGTGCAGCTTGAGTCGTTGCAGATCGACGTTCGTCCGGGTTCGCATTGGGCCGCCATCGATCTTGGTCAGTCATTGCTGCGCCGGTACTGGAAGCCGGTCTACCTCGCATGGTGGGTGCCGTGGCTGACACTCTCGGTGCTGCTATGGGCCTGCTTGCCGGCCGATATGCTGCCGTGGGGCAGCTTGGCCATGTGGTGGCTGCGCCCGATGTTCGACCGCCTGCCGCTTTATATCCTCTCGCGTGAAGTCTTCGGTGAGCCGGTCACGGCTTGGCAAGCATTGCGGGCATGGCCGCATCAGTTGCGCGGCTGGGCCAGATCGCTGACGTGGTGGCGGCCGATCATGGCCGGCCGCGGGCTGTACGTGCCGGTCTGGCAGCTGGAAGGCGCTCGCGGCAAATTCGCCACCCAGCGCCGCCGTGCCTTGGGGGCGCGTGGCGCGTATGGCACCGCATCGTGGTTCGGCGTGGCGTGCGTGCATTTCACGCTGGTGCTCGAAATGGCACTCTATGGCTTGGTCAGTTTTTTCCTGGCGAGCCCGGAGGAGATGAATCCGGCCGGCTTCCTCGTGACCTATGCCAACAACCCGCAGCTGCTCGCGCTGACCGGCCACATTTGCTACACGCTGGCCGATGGCTTGATCGGGCCGGTGTACGTCTCCGGCTGCTTCACGCTGTATCTGCGCCGCCGGGCCGAGCTGGAAGGGTGGGACATCGAGCTGTCCTTGCGCCGCATGGCTGAGCGGCTGGCGGCACGTTCGACGGCGCTGCGGGCGAAATCGGCCACTGTTGGCAAAACGCTGGCTGCGGCCTTGGTGTGTTCGCTGCTCTGGTTTGCGCCACAGCACGATGCGCAGGCAGCGGGTTGCCCCACGCCGGACTTCGTGACCGACATCCGCAAGGCCCGCCCGCCCACGCACGATGCCTCCCAAACCGCATTGCGCAACGATCTGGATGCGGTGCTCTCGTCGGATGAGCTGCGCAACTGGCAATGCCAGACAATCTGGATGCCCAAGAAAACGCAGAAAGAGAAACCGGGCGACTATGCCTGGCTGGAAAAATTCTTCCGCTGGCTGTTTGGCGATGGCAGCCCGGGCCATCACGAAGGGATCAATCTCGGTGCGGTGAAAGTCACGCTGATCGCGCTGTTGGTGATCTTGTTTGCTTGGCTGCTGTGGCGCTATCGCGGCCCGCTTGGCCAGTTGCTCAAGGTGGCCGAGCGCCGCCCGCCACCGCCGGAGGAAATCTGCGGTTTCGACATCCGCCCGGAAACGCTGCCCGATGACGTGCCGGCCGAGGTGCTCGCCCTCTGGCGTGCCGGTCGTACACGGGAGGCGCTGGCGCTGTTGTACCGCGCCACCGTCTCGCGGCTGGCGCATGACTACGCGGTCGAGCTGATGGCGGGATATACCGAGGGCGATATCGTTGCGGCCTGCGTCGAAGCCCGGCGCGTCGGCGCGCTGCCCTCGTTGACCGAATCCGGTTGCCGGCAAGTGACGGACCTCTGGCGCGCTGCTGCCTATGCCGCCCGCTGGCCGGATGACGCCACATTGATCGGCATACTCGACGGCTGGCGCAGCGCCTTTACCGCACCCGCGCTCAAGGTGGCCGCATGAGCAGATTCGTGCGTTGGTTGCTGTGGGGGATCGCGCTGCTAGTGGTTGGCTACTTTGCCTGGTGGTGGTTCAGCAGCATGGAGCGCCAGACCATTGCCATTCCCGCGCCGCCATCCTATGCGGCGCAGGAGAACCCGCTGTTGGCGGCGGAGCGATTCCTGCATCGGCGTGGCCTTGCCGTGGCTGGCGAGACGACCTTGTACGGCATGGCCAAGCGCTTGGGCCATCGTGATGTGGTCATCGTGCCCAGCTTCGATGCCACTTTGCCGACAGGCGAGCAGCAGGCGCTGCTGCGTTGGGTGCGGGGTGGCGGTGTCTTCGTGACCTCGATCACCAAGGTGGCGAAGGAAGAGGGCGAGGACGGCGGGGATGGCGCGAAGGTAGAAAGCACGACGCTGGTGCGTGGCCCGCTGCTGTCTCCTTTGAAGTTGCAGGTGCTTGATGCGGACCCGAAGCACCCACCCATGTTGCAGGTTCGTCCGCCCACTTCACCGTATGCGTTGTCGCTGGATGATCAGGATTCTCCCCGGCTGGCCCCATCGGCCGACGTGCCACCTGCGTGGCAGAACGACACCGGCGGCCGGGTGCTGGCCTATCGGCAAGGCAAAGGCTGGCTGGTGTTGCTCACCAATGATCGGCTGTTTGATCAAGGGAGCTTGTCCGACCGTGACCACGCCGAATTCCTCTGGCGGCTTGCCACGCTCAACCCCGGCAAGGTCTGGCTGGTGCAAGCCGGCGGCGGTGCCAAATCCTGGTATGAGCAGCTCTGGGCGAAGTGGCCACAAGCGATCCTCACCTTGGCCGTGCTGATTCTGCTCGCACTGTGGCGCAAGGGCGTGCGCTTCGGCCCGATCCTGCCCGAAGCGCCGTCCAACCGCCGTGCCTTGCTGGAGCATATTCGCGCCAGCGCCCGCTGGGCATGGCGCAGGGAGGGGCAGGCGCAGTTGTTGCAAGCCGCCCGCCGTGCCACACAAGCCCAGATCAATGCCCGAATGCCCGAGCTGGCCCGCTTGCCGCCGGATGAACTGGCGCGGCGGCTGGCCAAACGCTTTGACTTGCCGCAAGCCGATGTCGAAACCGCACTGTACAAACTGATCCCTGCTCACCCGGCTGCTTTTGCTGCCGCCGTGGCGACACTACAGACACTGAGGACCAAACTATGACCCCGGAACGCTTCAACCAGGCCGTCGAGATCGTACGGCGACTGCGTGAGGAAATCAGTCGCGCCGTTGTCGGCCAGACCGAAACGGTGAACACGGTGCTCGCCAGCCTGCTCGCCGGCGGCCACGTGTTGTTGGAGGGCGTGCCGGGTCTCGGCAAGACGCTGCTGGTGCGGGCGCTGGGCAAGACGTTTGCCGGCCAGTTCTCCCGCATCCAGTTCACCCCTGACCTGATGCCGGCCGATGTCTCCGGCCACGCTTTCCTTGATCTGAAAGAGCATCAGTTCACGCTGCGGCGCGGCCCGATTTTCGCCAATCTGGTGCTGGCCGACGAAATCAACCGCGCCCCGGCCAAGACGCAGGCGGCGCTGCTGGAAGCGATGCAGGAGCGGCAAGTCACCATCGAAGGCGAAGCCAATCCGCTGCCTGCGCCGTTCATGGTGTTGGCTACGCAAAACCCGATCGATCAGGAAGGCACCTATCCGCTGCCGGAAGCGCAGCTCGACCGTTTTCTGGTCAAGGTGCTGATCGACTATCCGACCGCTGATGAAGAATTGGCCCTGGTCAAGCAGATCACCGGTAGCCAAGTGGGGGATGCGCTCGATGTCGGCGCGGTCAACACGCTGATCAAGCCCGAGACGGTACTCGCGTTGCAACAACTGGTCGCCGAGATTCGGGTGGATGAGCAAGTGCTCGACTACGCCGTGCGCATCGTGCGCGCCACGCGGGATTGGCCGGGTCTATCGATCGGCGCGAGCCCGCGCGGTGCCATCGCCTTGGTGCGGGTAGCCCGAGCCTTTGCGCTGATCGATGGCCGCGATTTCGTCACGCCAGATGAGATCAAGCGTGCCGCTTTGCCGGTGCTGCGTCATCGCGTGGCCCTCGCACCGGAGGCCGAGCTGGAAGGCCTCACCGCGGATCGCACGCTGGCCGGCTTGCTGGAACAACTACCCGCACCCCGCGCATGACCCCCACCCCCAGACTGCTGATCCTCGTTGCCTTGGTCGCGGCCTTCGCCGTTGCTGTGCCGTGGCTGCCGGATGTGCTCTGGTGGTTGGGCGTGGCCGGCGTGGTAGCGTTGGTGGTGATCGTTGATGCAGCGCTGGGCTGGCGCGTGCCGGTCTTGGTCGCCGAGCGGCTGGTGGCAGGCGTCTGGGCGCGTGGCCGCTGGGGCGATGTAACGATCACTGTGCATCACGCGGCGGGCAGGGCGTTGGCGCTGGAATTGTTCGATCACTACCCGGTCGGCTGGGAGCTGGAAGGCTTGCCGCACGCCAGCCGCGTCCAACCCGGCGGATTTGTTCGCTTCGTCTATCGCGTGCAGCCCTTGGCGCGTGGCGACCATGCGTTTGGTCGGCTCGAAGCACGTGTAGCGTCGCCGCTGGGTTTCTGGTTGCGCCGCACTTGGTTGGGTTCGCCGACTGAAGTGCGCGTGTTCCCCGACTTTGCGCCGGTGCTCAAGCGCTCACTGGTCGCTGCTGACCGGCTGGTGCCACAGGCCGGCATCCTGCGCCGTCGCCGCCGTGGCGAGGGCACCGATTTCCACCAGCTGCGCGAATACCGTAGTGGCGACAGCTTGCGCGCCATCGACTGGAAAGCCACCGCCCGGCTGCAAAAGCCGATCAGCCGCGAATACCAGGAAGAGCGCGATCAGCAGATCATCTTCGTGCTCGATTGCGGCCGGCGCATGCAAGCGCAAGACGGTGACACCTCCCACTTCGACCACGCGCTGAACGCCATGCTGGTGCTGGCGTGGCTGGCACAAAAGCAGGGCGACGCCATCGGCCTGTTCACCTTTGCCGGTGCAGAGCGCTGGCTGCCCCCGCTAAAAGGCCGGGCCGCGTTCGACCGGCTGTTATCCAGCCTCTACGACCTGGAACCAACCGAATCGCACCCGGATTACATCGCCGCCGCTGAGTCGCTAGCGGAAAGAGCCAAGAAACGCAGCCTGATCGTGCTGCTGACCAATTTGCGTGATGAAGATAGTGATTCACTCGGCGAATCGCTCGGGTTGTTGGTGCATCGGCATCGCGTGCTGTGCGCCAGCCTGCGCGAAACGGTGCTCGATGCCCAGCTGGCCGCACCAGTGGCCGATTTCGAATCCGCGCTCACGCATTGCGGCACGCTGACCTATCTTGAGGAACGCCGCAAAGCGTTTACCGCGCTGGCCGGGCATGGACGTGAATTGCTGGACGTGACGCCGCAGCAATTGCCGGTGACGCTTGTGAATCGGTATCGGGAGTTGAAGGAGAGTGGGGCGTTGTAGTGCTACTGGGGATGGATGATGTGGAAGTTGATTGGCGGCATTCTCGGTGTCGGGATATTTCTTGCGCTCTGCATGAAATTTGTTCTGCTTGCGGCTTTGGCCTTGTTGGCTGCCCTTTGGCTCTTCATCAGAGATCTTCGTCAGCGGCGACATGACGGTGATGAAGAAGGGGCTGGCGGCGTGGCGTTTGAAGTTGTCGATGCGCTTTCGGAAGTTTCCGACTCGATTGATTTCGGTGATTGGTCCGACTGAGTATCAAAGGTAAAAGATGCGAATGTTGTTTGGCGGGTTTTGTATTGCGTTTCTGTTGGCCGCCTTGTGGCTGCACGCATGGATATTTGCCGGGATTATGGCAATCGCCGCGATATTACTGTTCGTTCATATTGGGTGGAATTCGCATCCGGACTGGCTCTGGTTTGATTCCGACGACGGTGGCCTGTTTGATTCCGGTGATTCGAGCGGCGGTTGGTTCGGCGATTCTTCCGACTGTGGCGATGGCGGAGGCGGTGATGGCGGAGGCTGTTCCGACTAGGCCATTGCGCGCAGATCGTCGCCAATGGAAGAATCAACGCCTTCTCCGTGCTACGGTTGCGCCATGCCCGCTCACAACGAATACCTCTCCTGGCTGATCGAACAACTCTCGCCGCTTGGCAGCGTCCGCGCCAAAGCGATGTTTGGCGGTTATGGCATCTATTGCGATGAGCTGTTCTTTGCCATCGTCGTGGACGACGTGCTGTACGTGAAGGCCGATGTCGAGTCAGAGTCCGAGTTCACCGCACTTGGCCTCGCGCCGTTCCAGTACGCCATGAAAGATGGCAGCGTGCAGACAATGAAGTACTATCCGCCGCCTGAATCCGCGCTTGAAGACCAGGGCGAATTACTCGTCTGGGCCAGGAAAGCGCTTGGTGCCGCCCTGCGTGCGCCGCAACGCAAGAAAAAATCCCGATGACCGCTGCAATGACCGACATCCTCCGCCCTGAAATCTCCGCCCTCCATGCCTACCACGTGCCGCCGGCCAGCGGCTTTCTGAAGCTCGACGCCATGGAAAATCCCTACGATCTGCCGGCTGAGCTGCAAGCCGAACTCGGCCGCCGCCTAGCTACCGCACCGATCAATCGCTATCCGGATCCGCAAGGCAGCGGCATCAAGGCGGGTTTGAAGACGGCGCTGGCGATTCCGGATGGATTCGAGGTGCTGCTGGGCAACGGCTCGGACGAAATCATTCAGCTGCTGGCCATGCTGGTGATGAAGCCGGGCGCAACGATCCTCTCGGTCGAACCGAGCTTCGTCATGTACAAGATGATCGCGACGTTCTGCGGGCTGAACTACGTTGGCGTGCCGCTGGATGCCGACGACTTCTCGCTCGATCTTGATGCCACGCTGGCGGCGATCCAGCAGCACCAACCGGCGCTGGTGTTCCTCGCGTATCCGAACAATCCGACCGGCAACGCCTTCGATGCCAAGGCGATTGAAACCATCATCGAAGCCGCACCGGGCTTGGTGGTGGTGGATGAGGCCTACCACGCTTTTGCCGAAGACTCTTTCTTCTCGAGGCTGTCGCGCTACCCAAATCTGGTGGTGATGCGCACCTTGTCCAAGCTGGGCCTTGCTGGCTTGCGGTTGGGCTTCATCGTCGGCAGCAGCCAATGGATCACCGAGCTGGATAAGCTGCGGCTGCCCTACAACATCAACGTGCTCACGCAAGTGGCGACTGAGCTGGCACTGGAGCACATCGACGTGCTCAACGGTCAGGCAGAAACGCTCAAGTTGGAGCGTGCGTCGTTGTTCGGCGCCCTCAATGCCTTGCCGGGGGTGACGGCGTTTCCAAGCCAGGCCAATTTCATCCTCGCCCGTGTGCCGGATGCCACTCGTGTGTTCAACGAATTGAAAACGCGGAAGATTCTCATCAAGAACCTGCACGGAGGGGCGAAAGTCTTGGATAATTGCTTACGTTTCACCGTCGGCCGCCCGGAAGACAACGCCGTTGTCATCGCCGCCCTGAAAGAGATTCTGCAATGACCGCTCCATTGAACGCCCGTATTGCCACCGTTACCCGCAATACGTCGGAAACCCAGATCACCGTTACGATCAACCTCGATGGCACTGGCCAATCGAAATTCGATACCGGCGTGCACTTCTTCGAGCACATGCTCGATCAAGTGACCCGTCATGGCCTGTTCGATATCGAAATCAAGGCCGTTGGCGATTTGCATATCGATGCCCACCACACGGTGGAAGATGTCGGTATCACCCTCGGCCAAGCCTTTGCCAAGGCCGTTGGCGACAAGAAAGGCATCCGCCGCTACGGTCACAGCTACGTGCCGCTCGATGAAGCCTTGAGCCGCGTGGTCGTGGATTTGTCCGGCCGCCCCTGTCTGGAATACGACGTCGAATACACTCGTGCGGTGATCGGCGGCTTCGATGTGGACCTGTTCGGCGAGTTCTTCCGCGGCTTCGTCAATCACGCCGCCGTGAGCCTGCATATCGACAATCTGAAGGGCAAGAACGCCCACCATCAGGCCGAAACGATCTTCAAGGCGCTGGGCCGTGCGCTGCGCATGGCGGTAGAGTTCGATGACCGCATGGCGGGCATCACGCCGAGTACCAAAGGCACCCTGGTCGGGTGATGGAAACGCGCACGCTCCGTCTCTCGCGGGATCAGAGCTGGGCAGATTGGCTGCGCGCCTATCAGATCGTGTTCAACGGCGAGATTGTCGGTACGATCCGGCATGGCGAGACGCAGGACGTGGTTCTGCCAGCCGGCGCCGGTTCGTTGCGGATGAAGATCGATTGGGCCAGCTCGAACACCATCGAGCTGCCGGACGAAGCGAATGGCAGTGTGGTGGCGTGCCGCTGTGGTTCCAGTCTGCAAGGTTGGAGACTGTTGCTCAGCGTGTGGTACATCACTTTTGGATATCGAAATTATCTCTGGCTGCGCCAGATCGACGTGCTTGAATCATGAAAATCGCCATTGTTGATTACGGAATGGGCAACCTGCACTCGGTGACCAAGGCCATGGAGCTGGTTGCCGAAGGCGGGGCCGAGGTCGTGCTGACTGCCGACCCGGCTGTTGTCGCCTCGGCGGACAAGGTGGTCTTCCCCGGTCAGGGCGCAATGCCGGATTGCATGCGCCATCTGGAAGAATCCGGCCTGAAGGCCGAAGTGCTGAAGGCGGCGGAAGAAAAGCCGTTTCTTGGCATTTGCGTTGGCGCGCAGTTGCTGTTCGAAGAAAGTGAAGAAGGCAACACCAAGAGTCTGGGCGTGTTCAAGGGCCGTGTGATCCGCTTTCCGCAAGCCAAGATGATCGGCGCGGAAGGGCAGAAGCTCAAAGTGCCGCACATGGGCTGGAACGAAATGTTCATCGTGCACGATCACCCGTTGTGGGCCGGCATTCCCGATGGCGATCGCTTCTATTTCGTGCACAGCTACCACTTCGCGCCGGCTGAAGACATCGCTGTCATCGAATCCGCCTATCCATATCGCTTTGCAGCGGCTGTGGCACGTGACAATATCTTCGCCATTCAGTGCCACCCGGAAAAATCGCATCATGCCGGGCTGCAGCTGCTCAAGAATTTTGTAAACTGGAACGGCCAGGTTTAACCGTTCGCTTAAGTCGTTCATTCAACTCACGATTTTATTGCCTCCATCATGCTGATCATCCCCGCCATCGACCTCAAAGACGGCCAGTGCGTTCGCCTGCGCCAAGGTGAAATGAACGACGCCACCGTGTTCTCCGACGATCCTGCGAGCTTTGTGTCGCATTGGCTCGGCCAGGGCGCGCGACGCATGCACCTCGTTGACCTCAACGGTGCCTTCGCCGGCAAGCCGAAGAACCTCGATGCGGTCAAACGCATCCTCGCCGCGATCGATGGCGATGTGCCGGTGCAACTGGGCGGCGGCATCCGCAATCTGGACACCATCGAGATGTATCTCGATGCCGGCATCGACTACGTGATCATCGGCACCGCCGCGATCAAGCAGCCGGGCTTCCTGCACGAAGCCTGCGATGCCTTCCCCGGCCACATCATCGTGGGCCTCGATGCCAAGGATGGCAAAGTGGCGACCGATGGTTGGGCCAAGGTCACTGACCATGACGTGGTCGACTTGGCCAAGCGCTTCCAGGACTACGGCGTCGAAAGCGTGATCTACACCGATATCGGCCGCGACGGCATGCTGTCCGGTGTGAACATCGAAGCCACGGTGAAGCTCGCCCAAGCGCTGACGATCCCGGTGATCGCCTCGGGCGGCCTGACCAATCTCGACGACGTGAAGAAACTGGTCGAAGTGGAAGACGAAGGCATCGAAGGTGTCATTACCGGCCGCGCCATCTATGAAGGCACCATTGACTTCAAGGCCGCGCAAGAGCTGGCTGATTCGCTGGTCGCAGCCTAGGTCCTGATTCCACAATGCCACTCGCCAAACGCATCATCCCCTGCCTGGACGTGACTGACGGTCGCGTCGTCAAAGGCGTTAATTTCGTCGGTCTGCGCGATGCGGGTGATCCGGTCGAGATCGCCAAGAAATACGACGACCAGGGCGCGGATGAGCTGACTTTTCTCGATATCACCGCCAGCTCGGACAACCGCGACCTGATCCTGCACGTGATCGATGCGGTTGCATCGCAGGTATTCATTCCGCTGACCGTTGGTGGTGGCGTGCGCAAGGCTGAAGACGTGCGGCGGTTGCTCAATGCCGGTGCGGACAAGGTCAGCATCAACACCACCGCCGTGCTGAATCCGGATGTGGTCAAGGAAGCGGCCGACAAGTTCGGCAGCCAGGCCATCGTCATCGCTATCGATGCCAAGGCCGTCAATGCCGACAACACGCGTTGGGAAGTCTTCACCCACGGTGGGCGCAAGGCCACCGGGCTGGATGCGGTCGAATGGGCGAAACGGATGCAGGCATACGGCGCGGGCGAAATCCTGCTGACGTCGATGGATCGGGATGGCACCAAGATCGGGTTTAACCTGCCGCTGACGTGTGCGGTGAGCGATGCCGTGGATATCCCGGTGATCGCCTCTGGCGGCGTCGGCAATCTGCAGCATCTGGTCGACGGCGTGCTGCAAGGCCATGCCGATGCGGTACTGGCCGCCAGCATTTTCCACTTCGGCGAATACACCGTGCGCGAGGCCAAAGAAGCCATGCGTGCGGCTGGCATCGAGGTGCGGCTATGAGCGCGCCGGCTTGGCTCAACGAAATCCTCTGGGACGACAAAGGCCTCGTGCCAGTGATCGCACAAGATGCGCACACCGGCCGCGTGCTGATGTTCGCCTATGCCAACCGCGATGCGGTGGCGTTGACGGCAGAAAAGGGCACCGCACATTACTGGACCCGCTCGCGCCAGAAGCTATGGCACAAGGGCGAGGAGAGCGGGCATTTCCAGCGCGTGCAGGAAATCCGCCTGGATTGCGATGGCGATGTATTGATCTACGTGATCGAGCAGGAAGGGGGCATTGCGTGCCACACCGGCCGTGAAAGCTGCTTCTTCCGCGTGCTCAAGGATGGCGAGTGGGAGACGGTCGATCCGGTGCTGAAAGACCCCGCCGCGATCTATCACAAGCATTGATTCCGACCGGTTTTCACGACAAAGGCTGACGGATGTCGGCCTTTTTCATTGAGAAGTAGTCTAGACGACACGCCGTCGCAACTAAACGGCAATATAATTCCGCTTTTGCCTGATCGGACAACCTCATGGTCTCTGCCGAAATTCTTGAACGCCTGTCTGAAACGCTGGCCAGCCGCCGTGGTGCCGACCCATCCACCTCCTACGTCGCCAAGCTCTTGCACAAGGGCACCGATGCGATCCTGAAAAAGGTGGGCGAGGAAGCGGTGGAAGTGGTGATGGCCGCCAAGGATGGCGACAAGCTGCACGTGGTGCGCGAAGTGGCCGACTTGTGGTTCCACACCTTGGTGTTGCTGGCACACGAAGGCTTGAGCGCGGAAGACGTGCTGGCCGAACTGGCGCGCCGCGAAGGTATTTCCGGCATCGACGAAAAAGCATCCCGCAAGGAGCAATGACCATGTGCCTGTTCTGCAAGATCAGCGCCGGCGAGATTCCGGCCAACAAGCTGTATGAAGACGACGAAGTCATGGCGTTCCACGATATCCACCCCAAAGCGCCGGTGCATTTCCTGATCATTCCCAAAAAGCACATCGATTCGCTGTTCACGGCGACGGCTGACGATCAGGCGATTCTCGGCAAGCTCCTGTTGCTGGCACCGAAGCTCGCGAAGGAACAAGGGTTGGCTGACGGGTTCCAAACCCGTGTCCATACCGGCCCGGCCGGTGGGCAAGAGGTTTACCACATTCATCTGCACGTGTTGGGCCAGCCGGCCTGACGCGATCAATTCGGAGCATATATTCATGGGTTCTTTGAGCATCTGGCATTGGCTGATCGTGCTGGCCATCGTCGTGATCGTGTTTGGCACCAAGAAACTGGGCAATGTCGGCAAGGATCTGGGTTCCGCCGTGCGTGGCTTCAAGGAAGGCATCAAGGGCGATGGCGAGGACGTGCCCAAGGCCAAGACCGACGAGACCGGCAAGGTCATCGAAGTGGCTGACAAGGACAAGCGGTAAGCGGTGTTCGATTTCAGTTTTGGTGAGGTCTTGGTCGTCGGCGCCGTTGCACTGGTGGTGCTCGGCCCGGAGCGGCTGCCCAAGGTGGCGCGTACCGTTGGCGCGTTGATTGGTCGCGCGCAGCGGTTTGTGGCGAGCGTGAAAGCCGATCTCGACCGCGAAATGCATAATACCGAGCTTGCCAAGATCGAGGCCGAGCTGCGCGCCGAAGGGGATGCGCTACGCAATACCATCCACGGCAGCATAGTTGCGCCGGTGACTGATGCGCATGCGGAAATTCGCGATGCTGCGGCTGGCCTGTCGGCGGCAGTGACCGGGGATATTTCAGCGCCTGCGCCGGTTGCTGCGCACGCCGAGCCACTGGCTGGTGTTGCCGCACCGCATCAAGCCGAAGTTGAGTCCGTCGTCATGCCGGAACACGCGCCGGAACGCGATGAACGCCAGCTTGACCTGTTCGCGCCACCGCCCGCCGCCCCGACCGTCGTGAACGACCGCCGCTAATGTCCTCCACCAACAAGTCGCCCATGGAAGAACAACTGCAACCCTTGCTGGTGCATTTGCTCGAGCTGAGAACCCGGCTGGTGCGGGCCGCGCTGGTCTTCATCGTCGGTTTCCTGATCTGCTTCGCGTTTTCACGCAATCTCTACGATTTTGCCGTTGCCCCGCTGGCTCATGTGTTGCCGGGCCAGAAGCTGGTGACCATCGGCATCGCTTCGCCGTTTCTGGTGCAGGTGAAGCTCGCCGCGATGGCGGCCTTGCTGGTCACGCTGCCGCATACGCTGTACCAAGCCTGGGCGTTTATCGCGCCGGGCTTGTACGCACACGAAAAGCGTCTGGTGCTGCCCCTGGTGGTGTCGTCTACGCTGTTGTTCCTGGCTGGCATGGCATTTGCGTATTACTTCGTGTTTGGCGTGGTGTTCAAATTCATCGCCTCGGTCGTGCCGGCCTCGATGCAGTGGCTGCCAGATTCTGCGCAATACCTCGATTTCATCCTCGGCATGTTCCTTGCCTTCGGCACCACGTTTGAAGTGCCGGTGCTGGTGGTTGTGCTGGTGCGCATGGGGTTTGTCACGGTCGCCAAGCTGCGCGAGTGGCGGCCGTATGTGATCGTCGGCGCCTTCGTTGTCGCGGCTGTCGTTACGCCGCCGGATGTCCTGAGCCAATGTCTGCTCGCTGTGCCGCTCTGGTTGCTGTTTGAAGTCGGTTGCATCGTCGCAGCCTGGACCACCCGCCCCAAGGCCGAGCAAGCCTCCGAATCCAATACCGAATCCAAAGCGGATCACTCCCCAGAAGTGGATCAATAAATGCAGCTTCTTTTCCAGGTTCTCTTGTTCCTGCTCGCCGCCGTGCCTTGCGGCATCCCGTTCCGGTACAACCCGAATCCGGTGTTCCCCTCTGAGCTGGCGGCGGTTGGTTTTTCCGTGCTGTTGATCATGGCCGGCTCGGTCTTGCCCAGTCGTGAGGGTAAATCCAGCCCGCCGTGGTCGGCGCTGATCTGGCTGGGCATGGCGGTCGTCATTCTGATCCAGTGTGTAGCGCTGCCGGTGCCGTACTGGTCTGAGCGGACAACGCCGATTGTCTACTTCGTGACGGCGGGCCTGCTGGTCTGGAGCCTTGCCCGTGCTCGGGACGTATTCGGCTATGAGCCGCTGCTCACCGCTTTTGCGCTGGGTTTGCTGACGGGGGCGCTGTTCAACACCGGCGTGGCAATGCCGCAGGTCATCCACGTGCTGAAGGTTGGGGAAGGCTTGGTGTTCGGCAATATCGGCCAGAAGAACATGTACGGCCATTACCTCGCCTGGGGCATGGCAGCGGCGTGCTGGCTGGCGGCCGAGCGCAAGTTGCCGATGTGGCTGTTTGGTGTGCTGATGGCGTGGTTGGCGCTTTCGCTGGCTTGGTGCGGCTCGCGCTCGCCGTTCATGTATGGCCTCGCCTGGCTCGGCTTCGGCGCGCTGCTGACCATGACCGGCAAGAACACCAAGCGGTTTGGCATCTTGTTGGTGGTTTCGGCGTTGCTGATTTTTGCCATGCAGTTCATCGCGCCGCTGATCAGCGATGTGTTGCAGCATGCGCTGGGCGCCAAGAACGACGTGCCGACCGGCTTGGCCCGGCTTGATTCCAACGGCTCTCGCCGCTTGGTCGAGTGGCATAAGGCATGGCTGGCCTTCATGGATAACCCGGTGTTCGGCGTGGGCTGGAGCGCCTATGGCGCGCAGAGCATCCTCTATCAAGTACGGCCGGAATTCGCCCGTGTGAGCGAGAGCGTGCTGTTCACCCACGCGCACAATTCGCTGTTGAACCTGATGGCGGAAACCGGCGTGATCGGCACCGCCGTGGTCGTGATTGGTTTGCTGTGGGCCGTGGCCGGCGTATGGAAGCGACGCGACAACGGCGTGGCCATGTTGGGTACGGCGATGGTGATCGTTTCCATCCTGCATAGCCTGGTGGAGTACCCGCTGTGGTACGCCCACTTGTTCCTGCCCTTCGTGCTGATGTTGTATCTGGTGCGGGATGACGAGGTGCGGATCGCCTTGCCGGCCAGCGCCGTGCGCGTCGTCACTGCTGCTGCCGGGCTGGCGCTGGTACTGGTGTGCGTGTTGGGTGGCCGCTATTACCTGCAGCTTTATCCGATTCTCGATCCATCCAAGGATGCGACGCAGAACGCGGCGAATATCCGCGAGCTGCAGCAGTTGCGCCCCAATCCGCTGGTTGATTACTACGCCGATTTCGCGCTGTCGAATTACATCGTCCCAAGCCGGCAAGACATGGCCTGGAAGCTCGATATTCTCGATCGCCTCAACACGGTGCGCCCGTATCCGGGGCAACTGGCTGATGCGGCGGTGATGCATGCCCTCAAGGGCCAGACGGCGCTCGCGCACACCTTGATGCGCCAGGCCGCGTTTGCCTATCCGGAAAGCCTCGATTACTTCTATCAGGTGATTGCGGACTTCTCCAAAGAGCCGACCGTGCAAGCGTTGAAGCCGGATGTGGATGAAGCACGCAAGCTGTTCAAGGATGCGCACGTGATCTGATCGTGGGAGGGGGAGTCGGTCATCTCGGTGACGTTTTCCCCCGTCTATACTCGTGGCTCTCACCCGGAGCCGGAGTCCCACCATGCAAGTGCAAAGCTATCTGTTCTTCTATGGCCGCTGCGATGAAGCGCTGGCCTTCTATGCCGACACGCTCGGCGCCCAAATCACCTTCCTCACCCGTTTCAAGGACGCGCCACCTGAGCAGGGCATTCCCGGTTGGGAAGACAAGGTGATGCATGCCAACTTCCAGGTCGGCGAGACCCAGTTGATGGCCTCCGATGGCATGGGGCCGCAGGAATCTTCGAAAATGAAGGGTTGCTCACTCTCGATTGGTGCCGACAGCTTCGAGCAGGGCGAGCGCGTCTTCAAGGCGCTGGCTGAAGGGGGCGAGGTGGTGATGCCCTATCAGGCAACCTTCTGGGCATCGGGTTTCGGCATGTTAGTGGACAAGTTTGGCGTGCACTGGATGGTGAACTGTCCAGATGTTTGAATGACGCAACTGCCAACGCTTCGTTGGGCAGCGCGCCAAAACATCAATGCAATAACTTGCCGCCCGGCAGCACCTGTCTGGTTGCCTGCTCGGCGGCATGCCACAGCGCCAGGCAGGCATCGATGGCCTCGGTTGCGGCGCGGAAGTAAGCGTCCGGTGCCAGTTCGATCCGCTCGACCCCAGTCAGGTGCGTATCGATCAACGTCTGCAGTGCATCGACCTTGTGTCGGCACGCCTGCGTGCTGGCCGCGAGCGTGGGCGATTCGGCGATGACGTTCGCGCGGTTCAGGCAATCGCGGATGCGGCGTTGCAGGAAACTCAGCCTGATTCGTCCGACCGCACCGCAGCGGCCGCGAACGGCATAGCCGGTGCCCAGCGCGCGGGCCTGACCGATGCTCTCCGTCAACAAGGGCAGGCGCAGCAGCAAGACCTCGGCGAGTGTGGCCAGTGCAGGATTGCGCACTTCCAACAGCCCGCCCCGTTCACCCATGTCGCCCAGCAGATACAGGACTTGCTGGATCAGCGCCGTGTGGGTGGCGAAGCTTTTTTCCACGGTGTATCGCCGCGCTTCCTGCCGCAGTTGCGCCCAGGCGGCGCGGATCGCTTCGAGCCGTTTTCCGCCGGCCGCAAATTCCGTCACCCGCGCGAAATACTCGCCCAATGCCGACAAGGTGTTATCCACTTCTTGCTGCTTGTTGTTCAGGCGATCGGCAAAGCTTTGATCGCCATTGAGCAGCGCAGCGGCCATGCCCCGATGCTGTTGTACCACCGTCATCAAGGCGACGCCCCGATTGACGGCTCCCAGGCTCAGATCACGCCGGGCGGCATGCTTCTTGTCGCTCTGGGCTTGCGCCCAATGCATCGCCGCCGTGGCGGAGGTCAGTATTCCCACACTTGTTGCGATGGCTACCATGACGGGCTCCTCAGGTTTTGAAACGCAATACCGCCCCGCGCAATCCTGCTGCCAACTCTTCCAGATAGCGCGCGACCGCTGCGGCCTCGCTGCTGGCGGCGTTGTTGGTGCGGGCAGCGCTGGCAATGCGGGTCATGTTCTCCATGGCGTTGGTGCTGGCCAGACTTTGTTCGCGCGTGGCTGCGGCAATGGCGTGCACGCGCTCCAATGTGCGGTGCGCGCCATCGCGGATGTCGGTCAGCGCATCGGCGGCCTGGCTGGCCAGTTGCACGCCACGCTCGGCCTGCGTCTGGCCTTCGTCCATGTTCGATACGGCGGTGTCGATCTCGGCGCGGATCTGCGCGATCACTTCGCCGATCTGGCTGGTTGCTGCGCTGGTGCGCTCGGCCAGCTTGCGGACCTCGTCCGCGACCACCGCGAAGCCACGCCCTTGCTCGCCAGCGCGGGCGGCTTCAATGGCGGCATTGAGCGCCAGCAGATTGGTCTGATCGGCAATGCCGCGAATCAGCGCCACCGTGCCGCCGATTTCTGCCGAGCGTTGGCCCAGCGAGCCCACCAGCGTGGATAGGCGAGCGACTGAATCGCGAATCCGGTTCATCTCCGCACCGGCCGCATCCACGACCGCGACGCCATCCTTGGCCAGTGCTTCGGAACGATCGGCGATGGCCTCGGTTTCGCCGGCGCTGGCCGCGATGGCTTCCACGCTCCCCTTGATCTGCTCGACCGCCCCTGCCGTGGCACCAGAGAGCGTGTCTTGCGCGGCAACGCCTTCCAGCACCCGTGCGGCGGCCTCGGCCAGTTCGGAGGCCGCGCTGGCGACTTCGTCGGCCGTGCCACGCACTTCGGTAATCAGCCGGCCGTTTTCGCGGGCCATCTCATTCAGGCGCATCGCGACCTTCGCCAGCTCGTCCTTGCCGTCGACTGCTGCGCGTGCCACCAGGTCGCCTTCGGCGAGCCGCCGTACCGTCTGCAAAAGCGCCTGTGTTGTGGCAGTAGTGGCTTGGTAAAGCGCAGTGAACAGGTAGAGGCCGATCGTGGCGATGGCCCAGGCCAGACCGTCCAGCAGCGCGTGCCCGGTGTGCTCATTGGCCGGCAACCAGTAATCGCCCGACTGCCACGCCAGCAGGGGCAGCGCGAGCAGCAGCCCGACCAGAGCGAACTTGGTTCGTAACGCGAGGCGGTGCATCAAGCCCACCGCGGGGCGCATCAGGATGTTCATCAGTCTTCCCACTGGATATCGCAACACAACACCCGCGTGCCTTCCGCCAGCGCAACCGTCACCGACAAGGTGACGCACAGGCTGGAATTGGCCACGGATAGATAAGGACGGCTGACTTGCGGCAGGCCGGGGTGGGCCAGCGCTCGGTAGTGGTAGGGCTTGCGTGACCAGTTCGCGCCTTTGGCTTCTTCCAGTGGCGCGAAGCGGGACGAACCGGGTTCGTGATCCGGCCGCAGCACGCTGGCGCCGATCTGCACGCCGTCGGTATTGATCAGGTAGCAGCGATCCACACGCGGTAGTGCCATCAGCCCGGTGCAGGCCGCTGCCAAGCAGTGGTCAGACTGCAGTTGCTGCGCCATCAGCTGAAAGGCATGGGTGTAGGGCTGCAGCGCTTGGTGTTGGCGCGCCGACACTTGCGCCGCCGCCTGGCGGGCGAACAACGCCGAAATGCCGCCGTCGCCGTGGCGCAGGGGCAAGGCTGCGGGACGCGCGAAGTAATAACCCTGCACGAGGTCGGCATCGCTATCCAGCGCGATGGCCGCTTGTGCTTCGGTTTCGACGCCCTCGATCAGTGCGAGGCTGCCGGCCTCGTGGATCAAGGCCACGGTGGCGGGCAACACACGCCGCGCCTTGGTGGAGTATTCGGCGGCGGCAATCAGCTTGCGGTCGAGTTTGACGATGTCCGGCGAGGCGCGCCAGATGCGCTCGATGTTGGAGGCATCGGCCCCGAAGTCATCCAGCGCCACCAGGCAGCCCATATTGCGGTACGCCGCGACCGCATCGCTGAGCAGCGATAGATCGGTGATCGCGCCTTCCAGGATTTCCACCACCACCCGCCGCGCCGGAAAGCCGCGCCGCGCCAGCAGATCGGCAAAGAAGGGCAGGGATTTGCCGGTATGGGCGACGACTTGGGGCGATACATTGAGGAACAGCCACGTCGGTTCGCAATCGTCAGAGCCCGGCGGGCGGTAATTGCGCAGATGTAGCGCGCGGCACAGGCGGTCGGCGAAGACTTCCTCCTGGGCGCTTTGCGCACTTGCCAAGGCCACGGGCGGTGGCACCGGGTTGCCGCTGGCGTTGGTTGCTCGCAGTAGCGCTTCGTGGCCGACGATGCGTTGATGGGGCAGGCTGTAGATCGGCTGAAAGGCACTATCCAGCCGTAGCCCACGGAAATGGCCGATGGCGCGGCCGGTTTCCTGCGAGATGACGCGCTCCACTTCCTTGAGCGGGGCAGGCGCGCGCGATGAGGGTTTGGGCGAGGCTGTTGGCATCATGGCGAAAAAAAAGGCGTCCCCGGGCCAGATGGCCAAGGGGACGCCGTTGTCCCTTTTTAGCGACCACCGTTGGTCTGCCTGATCAGTGGTAGCAAACGCCATGCCAATGCCATTGCACGCCGGGACGCCACAAAATGGCCCGCCATGTGTTGGTGTATCACTGGAGCGTGCTCGGCATTGGGGCGTGCCGCACCCGGCTGGTGCGAGGGATGGTCGGGATCAGTGCCAGCGATTGCGGCTGGCGTTACGTCGGCCGCTTTTCTGCGTAGATGAAAAACTCGCGGTTGCCATCGCCGCCGGCAATCGGGCTGTCGAAGTAGTCCCGCACCATAAACCCGGCGTCTTGCGCGGCTTGGCGGATCTTGGCTTCCACCTCGCCGTAGCGCATCGGGTCTTTCACGATCCCGCCTTTGCCAAGGCCCTGCGGGCCGACTTCAAACTGCGGTTTGACCAGGAAGAGCAGCTGGCCGCCGGGGGCCAGCAAGCCAGCGAGCGCGGGCAGCACCAGCGTGAGGGAGATGAACGAGACGTCGCCGACGATCAACTGCACCGCGCCATCCAGATGCGCCGCGAGATCAGCGGCCGTGACATGGCGGGCGTTGATGCCTTCAAGCGTGACGACACGGGCATCGCCTTGCAGCTTGGCATGGAGTTGGCCGTGCCCGACTTCCAGCCCAATCACCCGCCGCGCACCGGCCTGCAATGCGCAGTCGGTAAAGCCGCCGGTGGATTGGCCAACGTCGAGCACTTGCCAGCCGGTGATGTCGAGCCCGGATTTTTCCAGCGCGCCAGCAAGTTTCAGACCGCCACGCGAAACGAAGCGATCCAGTTCATCCGGCGTGATGGCAATCGCGGCGCCGGCATCGAGTTTCTGGCTGGATTTGCTAACCGGTTTGCCATCGGCCGAGACCCGGCCGGCTTCGATCATGGCTTGCGCGGCGGAGCGGGAGGCGGCCAGCCCCAACTCGACCAGCAACAGATCAGCCCGCTGCATGCCAGCCATCAGTAGGGGCGTTGCTTGCGGCAATTGTCGTGAACGATGGTCTCGCCGCGCATCACGAAGTTGGTGTCCGTGCCCTTGGTCCACCATTTCCAGTCGCCATCGCTCCACGCCGCACCGGACGCCGTGACGGCACTGGTGAGTGGATAAATGCGGCCATCGATACGGAAGGTGACGGTGTCCATGTCCGCGCTGGACGTGGCATAGAACTGCGCGCCATCACCGCAGACATAGCGGCCGGTGATGTCGGATGAGCTGGCATAGGCGCTGGCGGCAAGCAGTAGCAAGGGCAGAGCGACTAAACGCATGGGAACTCCTGGGGGATCAGAGGAAGCTTTCGTCAGCGGCGAGGTAACGCCACTGCCCCACCGGCAGATCGTCCAGCGTGATGTTGCCGATGCGGATACGTCTTAGACCGACCACCTTGAGTCCGACCAGTTCGCACATGCGGCGGATCTGCCGCTTCTTGCCTTCCTGCAAGACGAAGCGCAGCTGGTCGTCATTCTGCCAGCGCACCTTGGCCGGTTTCAGCGCCTTGCCATCGAGGCTCAGGCCAAAGTTGAGCTGCCGCAGGCCGCTTTGCGAGAGCTGGCCTTCCACGCGCACCAGATATTCTTTTTCGACTTTCGAATCCTCGCCGATCAGCGTCCGGGCGATGCGGCCGTCCTGCGTGAGCACCAACAAACCGGTCGAATCGATATCCAGTCGGCCGGCTGGCACCAGGCTCTGCAGATGCTCGCGCACGAAGCGCACGCCGGTGGTGTCGCCTTCCCACTGGTTTTCCGGCTTGATCAGCACCACGGCTGGCTCGTAGCCATCTTCGGCCTGACCGGAGACATAACCGATCGGCTTGTTGATCAGCACGGTGACGCGGTTGGCTTGCGTGGTCTGCGCGGCTTTTCTGAGCTGGATGTTTTGCGTCGGCAATACCTTGCTGCCAAGCACATTGACCACGACGCCATCGACCTCGACCCAGCCGCGCGAGATGTATTCATCGGCTTCGCGGCGCGAACAAAGGCCTAGTTCTGCCATGCGTTTGGAAAGGCGGATCGGTTCCATGGCGGTCTCGGGGTTTCAGGTAGGAAGGGCGGGAGGATAGCCCAAGCGCGGCGTGGCGTTAAGCGCTGTGCCGTGATTGCGCATCGGCTTGCCAGTGCCCCGACTTGCCGCCGCGTTTTTCCAGCAGGCGCACACCATCGATGACCATGCCGCGATCGACGGCCTTGCACATGTCATAGATCGTGAGCAGCGCGATGTTGGCTGCGGTGAGCGCTTCCATTTCGATGCCGGTGCGGCCGATGGTTTCGGCGGTGGCGATGCAGCGCACCGCGTTCTCTTCCAGCATGAAGTCGACCGATACGTGCGTCAGCGGCAATGGGTGGCACAGGGGAATCAGTTCACCGGTCTTCTTGGCGGCCATGATGCCGGCGATGCGGGCCACGCCGAGTACATCACCCTTCTTGTGGTTGCCGGCAGCGATCAGCGACAGCGTTTCCGAACGCATGTGGATGACGCCCTCGGCCCGTGCCAGCCGGCGTGTTTCTTTCTTGCCGCCGACGTCGACCATGACCGCTTCGCCCTGTTGGGTGAAGTGGGTCAGCATTGGCGCCAAGGCAGGCGGTTCCGGCGGGAGTTCGGATGAAAAGCTGGCGAAGGCATCCGGGGTATTCAAGGTCGGGAAGGCGGCGTTGGGGAATTCGACGTAGATCGGGTTGAGCGCCGTCAGCCAGTGTTCTTCCTGGCAGGTGGGATCGCGACGCAACTGGTCGGCCAGCGCGATTTGCACGCCACGCCGCAGCAAACAGATGGACGGATGGACCTGACCGTTTTGTGACTGGGCGACGGCGGCTTGCCGCTCGCTTTTCTCCAGCGCGCTGAGCAGCCTTTCCAGCAGATCAACCGGCAGGAAGGGGGCATCACAGGGTACGACCAACAGGTATTCGGCCGGCGAGGCCAGCAAAGCCGCATGGATGCCGGCCAATGGGCCGCGGTAACCGGGGTAGATGTCGCGCAGCACCGGATAATCGAAACGGGCGTAATCAGGCAGATTGCGGTTGGCAGAGACCAGGATGTGGTCGATGGCATGGCTTTGCGCATTCACCGCTGCGATCACCCAGTCGATCAGGGGGCGGCCGTTCAGCAGCAACAGCCCCTTGTCTTGCCCGCCCATGCGCAGGCCGGCACCGCCGGAGAGGATGACCGCATCCACTAACATATTGATCCTTTAAACGTTTGGGGGCTTCGCGTTGGTATCCCAGCCGGCCGAAGGTTAGCCAAATGATAGCGTCCTGTCCAAGCGGTGCAAGCCTGCCCGCTGCAATCGGCCGACCTATAGTGGAATTTGTCCGATTGCATTGTCCGATTCACGCAGACGCCTGCGTGTGCGAGGTGTTCGCCATGAAAACGCTGATCTTGCTGTCACATCCCTATCTGGCGGTATCGCACGCCCATACCTTGATGGTCGATCAGGTGAAGGAGGTGCCCGATGTGGTCATCCATCATCTGGAAGGGCTGTACCCGGATGGCGTGATCGATGTCGAATCCGAGCAAGCCGCGTGCGAGAAAGCGGCGGTGCTGGTGATGCAGTTCCCGCTCTGGTGGCATTCGTCGCCGCCGATGCTCAAGCATTGGCAGGACGAGGTGCTGGCCGCCGGTTGGGCTTATGGTCCGGATGGGCACAAATTGGCGGGGAAGACTTTGCAACTGGTGGTGACGGCAGGAGATGCCGCGACCTATCTACCAGACAACGATGCGCGCTTTGCTACCCAAGTGCTGCTGCGCCCGTTCGAAGCGACCGCGCACTTATGCGGCATGCGCTTTGCCGAGCCGCTGGTGCTGGAGGGGATTGCTCATCCGCACGGCATTGCCGAGAACGCCGAGGAAGAAGGGCGCATCATTGAATTCGCTGCGCGCTTTCAGGTGTTGCTGGAAGGTTTTGGAAGCACGGCCTGAGTTTTCTGCAACCGTAGCCCGGATGGCTTGTCGGCCGGGGTGACATTGCCACCGGAGCTACCCCGGCCGGCAAGCCGTCCGGGCTACATGGGGCGGATGCGGTGCAGGGGGCATAAAAATGTAGGAGCGAGCTTGCTCGCGATGGCACTGGTTGATTTACCGCAGCCATCGCGAGCACCCCAAGAGTATTTCCTCGCTGAGCGATGGCAAGCCATCGCACGCTTGCGGGGCACAAGCTCGCTCCTACAATGTTTTCATGCCGCCTGCGATGTCTTGCCGATCTGCCGGTTCAGCAAGGCATAGACCGCACGTGAGCGCTGGTCGAGCTCACCAATCTGCGAGGCCAGCTGGCGGTCGATGTCTTCCAGCTCGGTCAAGCGCTCTTCCAGCGTGTCGGTCGCCTTGTGGATGCGCTTGATGCTCTCCAGACGACGACGCAGTTGCAGCTGGTGCTCGCGCACTTGCGTTTCCATCGGTGCCATCACCGCTTTCAGCCAGTTTTCCACATCGCGGTTGGCGACTTCGAACACATACACGACGCGGCTGGCGACGGTTTCGAAGAACTTCTGCGTGATACGGCCCTGCGTGGTGGTGATCAGGTTGCTGATGGTGTTGAAGTGCTCGCGGAAGGATTTCTCCAGCCGCGCCAGTTCCTTGTGGTACTTGAGCGTCGAGAATGGCGGCGGCGTGGCTTGGCCGAGGCCGTGCTCCTCGCTGAACTTCTTGTACATCGCGGCCATCATGGCCTGGATTTCGGCGACCTGTTCGGCAGAGCGGGTGATGTTGCCGTTGGTGTCCTTGAAGAAGCGTTCCATCAGCGAGCGCAAACCGCCTTCGCCGAACGAGAACTTCGAGTGCTCCATCTCGTAGCGGATGCGGCCGATTTCC
This sequence comes from Andreprevotia chitinilytica DSM 18519, assembly GCF_000711875.1. Classification (GTDB taxonomy): domain Bacteria; phylum Pseudomonadota; class Gammaproteobacteria; order Burkholderiales; family Chitinibacteraceae; genus Andreprevotia; species Andreprevotia chitinilytica. The sequence continues at coordinate 102,558 of NZ_JONM01000010.1, read as the reverse complement.
GCCTTCAGGCCATCCATGCCCAGCAGGGTCAGCAGCTGGTTGGTCTGCTGGCTGAATACGCTGCGCAACGCCTGAAAACGCACCAAGCCTTGCTCGAAGTGCTTCTTGTCGGACATCACCTTGTCCATCATCTGGGTGACGACGTCCTGATTCTTGCCCTTGAGCGTGGCGAGTTCGTTCAGCTGCTCTTTCACGCCTTTGCGGCGGGCGGAGACGATATTGCGCGTGGCGAGCACGACGTCTTCGACCTCGGTCATCGTGCTGTCGCGCACGATGTCCTGCTTGGCTGGCAACAGTTCGTGGGATAGCGCGTCTTCGAGCGGGGTGAGGCGCGAGCGCACCAGCAAGGCATCGTCGTCCTGCACCTTGGCGACCAATGCCTTCTGTGCCGAGATCGGATACACCTGCCGGACGGGTACGCCCAACAGTTGCGCCGTGGTATCAACCTGCTTGTTGATCTCGGCATCCATCTCGGCCTGGGTTTTCAGCGGGTCCCACAGGCCATCGATCTTGTTCAGCACCACCAGACGGCCACGCGTCCCGGTCTGAGCACGGCCGATATGGTTGCGCCACACGTCGATATCGCTCTTGGTCACGCCGGTGTCGGCGGCCAGGATGAACAGGATGGCGTGCGCGTTCGGCAGCAGGTTGAGCGTCAGTTCCGGCTCGGTACCGATGGCGTTCAGCCCCGGGGTATCGAGGATGACGAGGCCTTGTTCAAGCAGCGGATGCGGGAAGTTGATCACCGCATGACGCCAGCAGGGGATGTCGATCTCGCCCTTGGCATCCACGGTCATCTTCTGATCGGGATCGCTCTCGTCGTAGAGGCTGTATTTCTTTGCCTCTTCGATCGGCACTTTCTTGGTGTCGCCTACACGACGGAAGGCGGCCAACAGCGACTCGGCGTTGTCGAGGTCCAGTGGCAGCGTGGTCCATTCTTCCGGGTAGCGACGGTATTCGCTGGTGGTGGCGTTCTCGGCGCGGGTCTCGATCGGCAGCAGCTGGATCGATGGCGGGCGGCTGGCGTCATACAGCAGCTCGGTCGGGCACATCGTGGTACGGCCGGCGCTGGATGGCAGCACGCGCTGCTTGTAATGGGCAAAGAAAATCGCGTTGATCAGTTCGGATTTGCCGCGGGAGAACTCGGCGACAAACGCGATATTCAGTTTGTCGTCCTTGAGTTTTTCCAGCAGCGTGCTGATGCGCAATTGGGTCTGGCTGTTGTCCAGATCCTGTTCGGTCAGCCAGCGCGATAATTGAGCGATGGACTGCGATAGCTCGGCGCGCCAGGTGCTGTAGGCCTGGAAATCACTGACCAGCCGGTCGCTGGCGACAATTTCAATTGCGGCCGGATCATTGACTGCCACTGAGCCTTGATGCAGGTATTCGGAACTCATGCTCCATCCTTCCTCTGGGCTACTGCGCCCGCTATATAAATAGAGCAAATTATTGAAAGAAAATATGCTCTTAGTATTTCCATGGATTTATGCTTGGGAAGCCTTGCTTTGTCAACGCTGACAAGATGGACAGTAGAAAGTAGACCGCTGACCGAGCCGGAATTGCGATATTGGTGTGCCACAAATCCGGCATGGCTCGCCGGTGCGGCCATAGACTTGGCTTTGCAACATGAAATAGCCCGCCTTGCCATCGCTATCGACATAATCGCGCAAGGTGCTGCCGCCCACGTTGATTGCGGCCTCCAGCGTTTCCTTCACGGCCATGACGATTCGGCTGCATTCGTGGTGGCTCAGTGACTGTGCCGGCCGGCGTGGATCAATGCGGGCGCGGAATAGCGATTCGGAAGCATAGATATTGCCCACGCCGACAACGATATGGTTATCCATCAAAGCCAATTTGATTGCCACGCGTTTGCTGGCAATTGCTGCTTGTAGATAATCGGCATTGAAAGCGGGTGACAATGGCTCCGGCCCCAAAGCCGCCAGCAATGGATGCGCATTGTCGGCGCCGGCTTGCCACAACACCGCGCCGAAACGACGCGGATCGCGCAGCCGCAATCGCTTGCCGTCGGTAAAGACGATGTCGACATGATCGTGTTTCTCGGCCGGGAATGGCTCAGTCAGCACCCGCAGATTGCCGCTCATGCCCAAATGGATGATCACCGTGCCGTGGGAAAAACGCAGCAGCAGATACTTGGCGCGGCGCTCGATGGATTCCACCTTGCGGTTGGCGAGCAAGGCCGGCAAATCGGCTGGCACCGGCCAGCGCAAACGCGGCTCGCGAATGATGACTTCGGCGACGGTCGAGCCCTCCAGATGGGGGGCAATACCACGTCTCGTCGTTTCTACTTCTGGCAATTCAGGCATGCATATTCCCCAGGCGCTGTTGATGTTGGTTTCACGGCTGTGTTTGGGGTAGTTCGGGATGTAGCGTTGGGCCGTGAAGCGCGCCGTGGTGTGAACACCACAAGCGATTCGCGACACGGCGATGCGCCCGAAATGCCCTAAACCCTCTACGTGAGAGGGATTTAATCCGTTGCCCTGTGATGGGGCTGGACCAGAAAAAGGTCAAGGACGTTATGGTGCCCCTTGAAAATAACCTGATTAGACTAGTTGTCGTTACATGCTCGACGACAGGCCTTTTTCTGGTCTAGCGCAGCCGCGAAACCGACGTCAACAGCGCCTATTCCCGTCGGGCAGAGCCAACGGAATTCCCGTAAGATCGTTCTGTCTATCACAAACCCAGTTTCGGATGGTAGCCGCTATGGCCTGCATGACCCCCTTGAAGCCGATTCCCTTGTCTTTGCGTCTTGCGGGAGTCGGCGTGGCGCTAGCCTGGCTGCTCGGCGGTTGCTCGACGGCGCCGGCCCCGCAGGCCAAGCCGGTGGCTGCTGTGCCGGTCGCGAGCGCACCCGCCGCGGTTGATAACGACCAGGCGAGCGATGACGACGACAAGTTCACCAACCTGCCCAAGATCGAGCTTAGCGATGAATTGCTGATCCGCTTCCTGGTCGGCGATATTGCATTGCAACGTGGCGGCGGCCAGCTTGCTGCGCAGACTTGGCATGATCTCGCCAAGCGCACCCATGATCCTCGCGTCGCCAAGCGTGCGACTGAAGTCGCGATCGGCACTGGCCAGCTCGGTCTTGCCCGCGAGGATACGCAAATCTGGATCGATGCCGCGCCAGAATCCCAGCCCGCCAAGCAAGTGATGCTCAGCCTGTTGTTGCGGGCCAACCGACTGGACGAAGCCAAGCCCTATCTGGAAAGCTTGCTGCAGGCGCAGCCCAAGGAAATCTCGCCTTTCTTTGCCCAGTTGCACCTGTTGTGGGACAAAAGCACCGATCGCAATGCGGTGCTGAAACTGACCGAAGAGCTGACCGCACCCTATCCGCAGTTGAGCGAAGCGCAGTTTGCCCATGCCGTAGCGCTCGCCAATGTCGGCCAGACCGATGAGGCGCTCAAGCTGCTGGATAAGGCCGAAGCGCTCAAGCCGAATTGGGAAGCGCCGGTGCTCTACCACGCGCAGTTGCTGCCCGAACAAGACCGGCTGGACTATCTGCAAGCAGCGCAAAAGCGCCATCCCAAGCTGGTTTCGCTGCAGGCGTCGCTGGCGAAAGAGCTGGTGACACAAAAACGTTTTGCCGAAGCCCGCGTGCTTTATGAACAGGTGTTGGTACAGCAGCCAACAAACCTCGAGGCGTTGGTGGGCTCCGGCCTTGTGTCCCTGCAAATGCACGATCTGGAAACCGCTGATAAGCGGTTGGGTGCCGCCATCAAGATTGCGCCGACACCGACGAGCAATCTGCGTTTCTACATGGCGCAGATCGCCGAAGAGCGTCATCGCAGCGACGAGGCGTTGGGCTTGTACGAACAGGTCGAGGGTGAGATGAAGCCTTTTGCCGACCAGCGTCGTATTCGCTTGTTGGCAAAAGCCGGCCGTGTCCAGGAGGCGCTGGCACTGCTGGACGCCCAAGCTACGAGTGATGACGATTCAAAAGTCGAAAAAATCCAGCTCAATGCGCAGATCTGGCGCGAAGCCAAGCAATATCCGAAGGCTTATCAGGTGCTCTCCGACGGTTTGCTCGCAACCCCGGACAACCCGGATCTGCTCTATGACCGCTCGCTGGTCGCCGATTTGATGGATAACGATGCAGCTGCAGAAAAAGACCTGCGTCGCATGCTCGAATTGCAGCCCGATAGCGTGCAAGGACTGAATGCGCTGGGCTATACGCTGGCCAATCGCAATCGGGCGCTGGAAGAGGCGGCCAAGCTGCTCGAGGCCGCTATTGCCAAGGAGCCAGATAACCCGGTCATCATCGACAGCATTGGTTGGCTGCGTTTCCGCCAAGGCAAGCTCAAGGAGGCGCGTGACCTGCTCTCCCGCGCGCATGGCCTGATGGACGACCCGGAGATTGCGGCGCACTACGCCGAAGTGCTGTGGGCATTGGGCGACAAGGCAACGGCGCGCAAGGTCTATGACGCGGCCCTGCAGATCGATCCCGCGAACGATTCGCTGCAAGAAACCAACAAGCGCCTGGGTATTCGCTGATGCGGTTTGGGCTTGGCATGGCGCTTGTCGGCATCACGTTGATTGCCGGCTGCGCCGCGCCACCGGTGAAAGCGCCTGGAACTGATTTCGCCGCCAACGGCCGCCTCGCGGTTCGTGGCGAAATCAACGGCAAGACCGTGTCCGAAACCGCCAACTTCCGCTGGCGGCGCAGTGGCGAACGAGTTGAAGTCGAACTGGGTAGTCCGCTCGGGGAGACGCAAGCCCAACTCACGTTTAGTCCCGATGAGGCCGAAGTCCGGCTGCCTAACGGCCGTACTGCCCAGGCGGCCGATGCGGATTCGCTGCTGGAAGAGACCACCGGCTACGCGATCCCGGTTACGCCGTTGCGCTGGTGGATCGAAGGACGACCGGCTCCCGTCTTGCCGGTGCTCGATGACGGCGACACAGACACTACGACCGGGCGAGGCTTTACCCAGGCGGGGTGGCACGTAGCGCTGAACAATGTCTCCGCCCAAGGTTTTCCAAAACAACTCCATTTGCAGCGCGACGCACTCGACGTGCGCATCGCCATCACCGACTGGCCTTGATGTCTTCCAATCCCGTGTTTTCCGATCTTGCTGGCTGGCAGGCATTTCCTGCACCGGCCAAGCTCAATCTGTTCCTGCATATCGTCGGCCGCCGTGTGGATGGCTATCACCTGCTGCAATCGGTGTTCCAGCTGATCGATTATGGCGACACGCTGTACCTGCGCGTTCGTGCCGATGGCGAGGTGATGCACCACAATCCACTCCCTGATGTGCCGGCTGAATCCGATCTGATCGTGCGTGCTGCGCGACTGCTACAAGCTGAGACGGGTTGCTCGTTGGGCGTTGATCTTGGCATTACCAAGCGGCTGCCAATGGGGGGCGGACTCGGCGGGGGTAGTTCCGATGCCGCCACCGTCCTGTTGGCGCTGAACCGGCTCTGGCAACTTGGCTTGTCCCGGCAGCGATTGATGGATATTGGCCTCAAGCTCGGGGCCGACGTGCCGTTTTTTATCTATGGCCGCAATGCATTTGTTGAAGGGATCGGCGAAATCATGACGCCAGTCGAGACGCCGGCTGGTTGGTTCGCAGTCGTCCATCCCGGCGTGCATGTGCCGACGCCCGCCATCTTCAAGGCTGATGACCTGGTGCGCGATACGCCACCGATTGCTGCGCAAGATATTGATTACGCAGCAGTTCGCAATGACATGGAGCCGGTCGCTTGCCGGCTGTTTCCTGAAATCGCCGCGGTGCGTGAGTGGCTGGGCCAAACGCTGCCTGCGCGCATGACTGGCTCTGGTGCATGTCTTTTTGCATTTGATGCTTCACAAACCGAAATCGTCCATGTAATATCTCGGCTTCCTGACGGGGCGACCGGATTTGCTGCCAAGGCAATCAGTCGTCATCCGTTGTACGAGTTAGCTGTGGACTAGTCCATAAGCGATTCGATAGGGGAGTCGCCAAGTTGGTTAAGGCATCGGATTTTGATTCCGACATGCGAAGGTTCGAATCCTTCTTCCCCTGCCAATTCGAAGATAGAAAAGCGTGTACGCCCGTTACACGCTTTTCGTTTTTTCAGGGTTCGGAAATGGCTTACGACAGCCTCATGGTGTTCACTGGCAATGCTAACCCCAAGCTTGCCGAAGACGTGGTCAATCATCTGGATATCTCGCTCGGCCGTGCTACGGTTGGCCGGTTCTCCGATGGTGAAGTGACAGTCGAGTTGCTCGAAAACGTACGCGGTCGCGATGTCTTCGTGCTGCAATCGACCTGTGTGCCGACCAACGACAACATCATGGAAATGATGCTGATGGTCGATGCGCTGAAGCGGGCCTCTGCCGGCCGCATCACCGCTGCGATCCCGTACTTCGGTTATGCACGCCAGGATCGTCGTCCGCGCTCCGCCCGTGTGCCGATCTCGGCCAAAGTCGTGGCCAACATGCTGCAAGTGGCTGGTGTGGACCGTGTTCTCACCGTCGATGTACATGCCGACCAGATTCAGGGCTTCTTTGATATCCCGGTCGACAACATCTATTCGACGCCGGTACTGCTCTCCGATATCCGCGCACAAAACTATCAAGACTTGATGGTCGTGTCGCCAGACGTGGGTGGCGTACTGCGTGCCCGTGCCATGGCCAAGCAGCTGAACGTCGATATGGCGATTATCGACAAGCGTCGCCCGAAGGCTAATGTGGCCGAGGTGATGCACATCATCGGTGACGTCAAAGACCGTACCTGCGTGATCATCGATGACATGATCGATACCGCAAATACCCTGTGCAAGGCCGCGCAAGCGCTCAAGGCGCATGGTGCAAAGCGAGTGATGGCATATGCCACGCACCCGGTTCTGTCTGGCGCTGCCGTCGAGCGTATTCTGCAATCGGATCTCGACGAAGTCGTCGTGACCGACACGATCCCGCTGCCGGATATGGCGCGTGGTTCGCAACGCATCCGCACCGTCTCCATCGCCGAATTGCTGGCTGAGACGATGCGTAGAATCAACAACGAAGAGTCGGTTTCCACACTATTCGTGGATTGATCGATACTTGGTTTCTTAAGTATTCACGGGAAATTCGTCCCGGAATCGCAGGTCAGTCTGGTCGCGGGTGGCCTGCGTATCTAAGAAGTAATGGAGTTACATCATGACTTATCAAATTGAAGCCCAAGCCCGTGCGGAGCAGGGTACCGGTGCGAGCCGCCGCCTGCGTAATGCCGGCAAGCTCCCGGGCATCGTGTATGGCGGTGACAAGGCCCCGGTGGCCGTGGTCCTCGACCATAACAGCATGTACTACAAACTGCAGGAAGAGGCTTTCCACACTTCGCTGGTTCAGCTGTCGGTTGATGGCAACGTCGAGCAAGTGCTGGTTCGTGCGGTCAACTACCACCCGTTCAAGCAACTGGTGCTGCACGTTGACTTCCAACGCGTGAGCGATGCCACCAAGGTTGAGCTGCGTGTGCCGTTGCACTTCGTTGGTGCTGAAGAGTCCGAAGGCGTGAAGCTGCAAGGCGGCACGATCAGCCACATCCTGAACGAAGTCCAAGTGCGTTGCGTTGCGACCAAGATTCCGGAATTCCTGACTGTTGATCTGTCCATCCTGAACGCTGGCCACGCTATCGCTCACTTGTCCAGCATCAAGCTGCCAGAAGGCGTCGAGCTGACTGCTCTGGCACGTGGTGAAGACTTGGCGGTTGCCAGCCTGAACGGTGCCAAGGCCGTTTAAGCCTGTCTTGCTCCGTGAAAACCCGCCCGGCTTCGGCCCGGCGGGTTTTTTCTTGTCCGTGCGATAATCGCAACCTGACCTCGACATCAACTCCACAACTGCACACGCATGTCTCAGATCAAGCTCATTGTTGGCCTCGGCAATCCCGGGGCGGAATATGCCGATACGCGGCATAACGCCGGTTTCTGGTGGGTGGATGAACTCGCCCGCGATGGCGGCGCAACGCTACGGCACGATGCCAAATTCCACGGCCTTGCCGCCAAAGCCCGCCTTGATCGCCATGATGTCTGGCTGCTCGAGCCGCAGACCTTCATGAACAAGAGTGGCCTTGCTGTGGTGGCGTTGGCGCAGTTCTACAAGATTCTGCCGGACGAGATTCTCGTTGTGCATGACGAGCTCGATCTTCCGGCTGGCCAGATCAAGCTCAAGCAAGGTGGTGGGCACGGCGGGCATAACGGCTTGAAGGACATCCAGGCGCATCTTTCCACGCCGAACTTCTGGCGACTGCGGATCGGTGTCGGCCACCCCGGCAACCGCAACGAAGTGATCAACTGGGTGCTCAAGCCGCCGCGCAAGGAAGAATACGAAGCGATCATCGATGCGACCACGCGTGCGCATCAGATCGTTCCCAAACTATTGGCGGGGGAGATGGGCGCGGCAATGCAGTTGCTGCATACCGACGACACGAAGAAGCGTCCGCACAAGGCGTCCCCCGACGCATGAAAATCATCCTGATCGCCAATCCGAAGGGCGGTAGCGGCAAATCGACGCTGGCTGCCCATATCGCTGGATATTGGGCCTGGCAAGGCGAGCGGGTGATGTTGGGCGATCTGGATCGGCAACATTCCGCGAAGCGCTGGCTGGCGTTACGCCCCGATCGTTATCCGACCATCACCGGTTGGGAGGTCAAGGACGGCGAGCCCGCCAAGCCTCCCAAAGAGACGACTGCCGCGGTGTTGGATAGCCCGGCCGGTTTGCATGGCAAACGGCTGGAAGCGGCACTGAAAGTCAGCAACCGTATCCTGGTGCCGGTGCAGCCGGCCGCATTCGATATGTGGGCCAGCGCGGATTTCTTCCGGCTGCTGGCGGAAGAAAAAGCCGTGCGCAAAGGCCAGGTCGAAGTTGCCGTGGTGGGGATGCGGGTGAATCCGCGTACTCAGGCGGCCAAACAGCTCGATGCCTTTTTGCGCGAATTCGATCTGCCGGTACTGACGCAGATTCGGGATACGCAGCTGTACGTGCAGTTGCAGCCCCGTGGCCTGACCTTATTTGATCTGCCCAAACCGCGCTTTGAGCGCGACTACGCGCAATGGGCTCCCATCCTCAACTGGCTGAAGTGACGTGGCTGAAACCAACGCAAAAATCCCCGTGAATCTCGTGACCGGCTTTCTCGGTGTCGGTAAAACCACGGCGCTGCTGAAATTGCTGGCCGATAAGCCGGCCGATGAATACTGGGCGGTGGTGGTCAACGAATTTGGCGAAGTCGGCATCGATGGTGCGACGCTGTCGGGCGACGGCGGCGATGCGGTGCAAGTCGCCGAAGTCCCCGGCGGCTGTATCTGCTGCACCACCAGCCCGATGTTACGCGTAGCGCTGGGCAAGATCGCCAAGGGCGGAATAGAGCGCAAGCGGCCGGATCGGTTGCTGATCGAACCGTCCGGCTTGGGCCATCCGGCCGGCATCGTTGATCTGCTGCGTGATCCGATGGTGGCAAGTGCCTACGAATTGCACGCGGTAGTCACCCTGCTTGATCCACGCCATCTTGATGATTCGCGCTATACCGGCAACGAAACCTGGCGGGATCAGATTGAATTGGCCGATGTGCTGGTGCTGAATAAAGCCGATCTGGCCGAAGCGGTTCAGATCGATCGCGCGTTGAAGCTGGGTGACGCGCTGTTCCCGCCCAAGCTTGCTGTCGTTACTGCAGTGAAGGGCGCATTCGACGCAGCGTTGCTGGATCTGGCGCTCGATGCCAGTCGTTGGCCGGATGCGCCGCAGCCGCATCAACATGGCTTGGCGGCGCAAACATCACTGGCACCGCGCAGGAAAAGTCGGGATGTTGTTGCGGAGCCAGTCAGTTGGCCGATCCGCAAAACCCAATCCAGTCTTGGTTCGCACAGCTGCGGCTGGATTTATCCGCCCGATGCCATGTTCCATTCGGCTGCCTTGGCTGCGCTGTTCGAGCAATTGAGCGATCCGGTTGCATTGGGTTTGCAAGGGTTGTCTCGTGCCAAGGGGGTGTTCCACACCGAACGCGATTGGTATCGCTTCGACTGGGTGGATGGCATGCCCGGCGCAACGGTATCGGCCTACCGCCGGGATTCGCGTTTCGAAGTGATCGTCGATGCAGCAACGCCGCCTGATTGGGCGGCGCTAGAGGCTGCGATCGCGGTGGCTTTGATCGCTTAACGGCTTAAGAGGTTGCCGCATTATCCCTGCAAGATGGCGATGATCTGCGCTTTGTAGGTGCGCGCCATGCCGCTTTGGCCCTTGGCGTTCATGCGCCTTTCCCAGTGATCGAGACAGTCGCCCAAGGCTTGTGTGTCCTTCACGCGTGGTACGACGGTCTCCAGCCATTCATCCAGTTCGCCGGTCAGATGGGTGCGATTGGTGACATACAGAATGTGTTGAATGCGGGCGAGCTGTCCGGAGCTCACGGCTTGAACGCCGGCCGGAAGCGCAGGGGAAGCCACTGGTGCCGGGGCCGCAGCAGGGGTGTTGCTTGGGGCGGGGGCGAATGTCGCAACGCTGCCGGGTACTTTCTCGATCAGCGCATCCCACTCCAGCGCCATCAAGCCTTGCACCAGTTCGCGCCCCTCCAGCGGGGTGACCAGCGAGGCAACCGGTTTGATGCCGTCGATCTGGATCAACAACTGCCGGAGCTTGACGGAGATCCCGCTGGAGCGGTTGATCATCTCCTCCAAGCCTTGCTGGGTCTTGCGATACACGACGCCTTGCATTGAGCTTCCCCCGGTTTTTATTGCATCGAAACGCAAGCGTCATATTCTATGGCAAATCAGTAGGGCGAGCGCGGGAAAAGGCAATTGGGCCTTTCCAGCTGCTTGCTCTGCCACAAAGTGGTTCTGCTTGCGCTCGGTTTGAGTGGATCAGGCCGAGAGCGCGGACGTCACTTCGCGCTGACAGGTGTCCGCCACGCCGCGGTGGCCGGAGCGTCGCAACGCGGTCAGGCAGTCATCGACGGCGGACTGCAGCTCGCCGGCGCTACGTGCCCCGAGCAATGCCGCATCCAGGCGTTCCGCCCACTGTTCCCCGAGATATTGCTGGCTACAGGCATGGATGACTTTGCGAATGGCGGCAAGACGATCCGGCGCAAGAGCATTGGATTTTGCCGCGATGACCGGTGTTGCTGGATTGAGCAGGGGATTGCCTGAGCGGACTTCGATCAGATGTAGGTCGAGCAGGCGGTTGAGATGATCGGTGAGGTCTGCCCCGGCCGACATCTGCTGCAATTCGCCTTGCGTGCGTTTGCCGTCGATCACGATCAGCAACTGGCGCAAGCGCGGTGTGATTTGCAGCGTGCGCTCGGTGAGTTCGCGCTGGCCCTTGTCGGTTTTTTGATAGATCACGCTGTCCATTTACTAAGCCCCCATACCAGATGCTTGTTACAGATTAAGACAGCATATGCAAATTGAATAGTACGGGTAAACCCGAACACAAAAAGAAAAAGCCCTTGTAAACAAGGGCTTTCCGGGTTGGTAAGGCAGATGGGTTTTATAGTCCGCCGTAAGAATGCAGGCCGGAGAGAACCATGTTGACGCCTAGGAAGGCGAATGTAGTTACAAGTAGTCCCACAACAGCCCACCAAGCCAAGATGTCCCCGCGCCATCCTTTAACCAGTCGGACATGCAGCCAAGCTGCATAGTTGAGCCAAACGATTAGCGCCCAGGTTTCCTTTGGGTCCCAGCTCCAGTATCCGCCCCATGCGTCGGCGGCCCAAGCTGCGCCCAGAATTGTCGCGATGGTGAAGAACAAAAAGCCTAAAGCAATTGCCTTGTAGCTGATCTCGCTAAGTATGTCCGGGTTTAGCGGGAATGCACTTAACACGCCTCTGTTTAGGGCGATGCCGAGAATTGCAACGGCGGCGAAGAGAAGGAAGCTGCCGATAGCAACGACCGGACCGCTTTGTGGAAACCATTCGCTACTTTTTAATTGGAGGCAAACGGCGATTGCTACTAGCACGGTAGCGGCCAAATAGCCGACGATCTTTGTCTCTTTTTTGAGTGGCGCCGATGGGGTTGCCAGAAGTTGCGCCACTCCCAGCATTGCCGACAAGGCAAACGAGCCATAGCCGATGAAATTCGCCGGTACATGAATCTTCATCCACCACGATTGCAGTGCGGGAATTAGTGGCTGGATTTCATGTGCTTGCCGGTCGAACGTGTACCAAAGGATGAAGCCGACCGCTGCCGAGATCACCAGCAGTACGAAGGCGCCCATGCTGCGTGCCTTGTAGCGTGCCGAGTAATACAGATACATCAACGACGTGATCAGGCAGAACAGCACGAACACTTCATACAGGTTCGAGACGGGGATATGGCCGACATCTGCGCCAATCAGATAACTCTCGTACCAGCGCACCAGTGACGAAGAAAGTGCGGCGGTCGCGGCGGCCCAGGTGAGGCCGGAGCCGATGGACAGCGCGGTTTCCGAGCGGCGCAGCACGCCAAGCCAGAACATGGCGGTGGCGAGGAAGAAGCACACGCACATCCACATCACCAGCGATTGGCTGGCCAGTAGGTATTTGAGCCAGAACGCGGTCTGCGCGCGGGCAAGGTCGCCGTGGTAAAGGCCAATGCCTGCCAGTGCGATTGCAGCGCACGTCGGCAAAAAGACGCGAAGCGCCGGCCAGAACCAGCCCAGCCCGATCATTGCGCCGGCAGCGCCGATCAGGATGGCCTGCTCGTAGTAATCCATGAAGCTGCCGTAGCGACTGAAGGCGATGCCGCCGGCAATCAGCACCAGCAGGGCGAAGATGAAGTCGAACGGGCTGCGGGCAGCTAGCCGTTGGGCGGTGGCGTTCATGCGGAATCTCCGGTTTCGGGCAGGAGCGCGGTGCGGTGGCGCTCGAATTCACGGTCGAAATCACTGCTGCGGCGGTTGCTGCTCATGGCGAGCAGCGTACGCCCGTCGGCCACGCGCAACCACAGTCGTTCTTCGCGAATGTAGAACATGCAGAAAATGCCGAGCACCAGCAGGATCGAGCCCAGATAGACGACGTTCTTGCCCGGTGAGCGAGTGAGCTGGAAGCCGCTCGATTTGACTTCGGTGAAGCCGACCGGCTGTAGGTAAACCTGCGGGCCGTAGTCGAACAGTGAGCTCGCTGCGACCAGACTATCCATCAGGAAGCGGTAGTGCTCGGGATCGACCGGCAATGGTTGCAGACCGGCGCGTTGCTGGGCGACATCCATCGCATCGACGGTCGCGCCTTGCAGGATTTTCAGATAAGTCTGCGCGATGCCTTGGCGTTGCTCTTGCGGTACTTTGGCAACGAGGAATTTCTCCAGCGCGGGGAAGCCGCCTTGGGCGAATTGCTGCAGCACGCTGGTGGTCACTGCCTCGAACTGATTGCGGTTGGTGGCCGAGAATGCACCATCCTTGAAGGCTTTGTCCGCCGTGCGTTTGGCGATCTCCGGCCAGGTGCGTTGGTCGAGCAGCGTGGCGCGCAGTCGCTGGAAGGTATCCGGCTTCATATCGTCGTCGAGCGGCATGCGCACGAAACTGAATTGATCCGTGACCGCGTGGCGTACACCGGAAATCAGGTAGTTGGCGCCGCTATCGTTGAATGGTGCGAGGTAGTTCAGGTATTCGGTGGCTTGGCCGGCGCTGTCGCGCAATTTGAACTGGATCGACGGGCCGAGATTCTTCAGGTTGCGCTCGGCACGCACCGAGCGGGCCGAGGCCAGCGCTTGCGAGAACTGATCGACTGCGACGGCCGAGGTCTGTGCCGCGAGCTTGCCCATGTTCTCGATATTGAAAACGCGCAGGTCGCCGAATTCGAGTGTGTATTTTTCTTGGCCGTTCTGAAACGGTTGCTCTGATTGCGAGCGGCCGGCGAGGGTCGTCTGCTGACCGGTCATCAAATCCCAGCGAGCAAATTGCAGCGGCGAGCCGCCATCGCCAAAGCTGGATTGGTAGATCGCCACGCCATCGACAATCAGCGGTTTGTTTACTTCGACCGTACCGCTCTTGAGTAGCTTGCCGGCGTGGTCGAACACGTCGATATCGGATGCAAACCGCTTGGGCTGGCCGGTGCTGTAATGCTCGACATGGAACTGCTTGAGTTTGAGGACGAATGGCAGTTCCTGCACGAAATAGCCATTGCCGGCGTTGAGGAACACGACGTCACCGCCGCCGCCTTCCGATAGCGTGACATTGCCGCGGAAGGAGAGGTTGCTGGCGTCGAGCCGGCTGTGTGGCGGCACCTGGCTTTGCGGCAGGTCACGGGTTTCGGCGACTTTGCCGCCGAATACTTCGCGCAATTTCAAAGGTAAGTTGCCATCAATAATGAAGCCGATGCAGATGACGACAATGGCGGAATGGGCGAAGAAGTAGCCGAGTTTTTGCCAGCTGCCACGCTTGGCCGCGAGTAGCGTCACGCCGTCCTCGGTGCGTGTTTTCCAGCGGAAGCCATGCTGCTTGAGCCAAGCCTCGGTCGCGGCTTGGTCTGGCGTGCCATCAATCTCGGCGTGATGATGGATCAGCCGCAGCGAGTTGTAGCTGGCACGTTCGCGATAGCTCTTGATGTCGCGCAGCATGCCCGGCACGTGCCGGTAAATGCACAGGCTGACCGAGACGATCAGGAAGCCGAGGATGCCGAGAAACCAGCCGGCGTGATAGACATCGAACAGGCCGATCGGCTCGAAGATCGAGAACCAGAAGTCGCCGAATTCGAAGTGGTAGTTGGTGTAGGGCTCGTTCTGCTTGAGCACCGTGCCGATGATCGAGGCGATGGCCAGCACGGTCAGCAGGCTGATCGCGAAGCGCATCGAGGAGAGAAGCTCGTATAGCGCGCGGTGAAACGGAAGGAGGCGTCGGGTCGTCATCAAGTAGAAAAGGGGCGTTGGCCGCCCCTTTGTTCGTTCGCGGCCGGGTTAGGTTCCGTGAACAGAACCCGGTTCCGGCTGGCGAGAATATTAATGCAGGGCCTGGATGTATTCGGCCACGGCTTTGATGTCGGCATCGGACATCTTGGCGGCGACTTGTTGCATTGGCGCGTTGTTGGTGCGATCGCCGATGCGGAAGGCTCGCAATTGCGCATCGATGTAGGCGCTGTGCTGGCTGGCAACGCGCGGGAACTGCACCGGAATGCCGGCGCCGCTCGGGCCGTGGCAGGCCATACAGGCTGGCAGTCCCTTGGCTGCGATGCCGCCGCGGTAGATCTTCTTGCCGGCGTCGATCAGCGTCTTGTCAGAGGCGCCACGTTCTTTGGGTTGTTGCGCCGAGAAGTAAGCGGCGACGTTTTTCATGTCGGCATCGGATAGCGTGGATGCCATGCCGAGCATGACCGGATTCTTGCGCTTTTGCGCCTTGAATTCGGTCAGCTGTTTGTAGATGTATTCCGCATGCTGGCCGGCGAGACTGGGGTTGGCGGACGCGGCGCTGTTGCCGTCGATGCCGTGACAGGCGGCGCAAACCTTCTCGACGATTTCCTTGCCCTTGGCTGGATCTCCCTTGGCCACCGGGGTGGTGGATTCGGCAAATACGCTAGATGCCATCATCGTCAATGCTGCTGCCAGTGCGGTAACGAACGCGCGCTGCATAGGTTGCTCTCCCAAGCAAATTCGCCGATTCGTCGGCGGCTAATGAATCAAATCCTGCTATTCTATAGCAATAAAGATATTGCAAGAAATACTGCCGAACCACTCGCCCGCGTACTGTCTTATTCAGACTCTTCTTTGTCGCGCGGCACCCCTGAGAACCACTCAATGTCGCTGTTTCGCGGACTCAAATTCCTTACCACCGTCAATGATCTGAAAATGCTGCCGAACGAAGGCATCGAAGTGGCCTTTGCCGGGCGCTCGAATGCGGGCAAGTCGAGCTCGATCAATACATTGGCCAATCACACGCGGCTCGCTTTCGTCTCGAAAACGCCGGGCCGCACGCAACATATCAACTATTTCGATTTTGGCGAAGAGCGCCGGCTGGTCGACTTGCCGGGCTATGGCTATGCCGATGTGCCGGCGCGGGTGCGGGCGCACTGGGAAAAGCTGCTCAGCCAGTACCTGGTGGGCCGCGAAAACCTGATCGGTCTCGTATTGATCATGGATTCGCGCCGGCCGCTCACCGAGCTGGATCGCCGCATGCTCGACTGGTTCCGGCCAACCGGCAAGCCGGTGCATTGCCTGCTGACCAAGTCCGATAAGCTCACCACGCAAGAGCGTATCAAGACGCTGCGCGCAGTCGAGGCGGAGTTCGCCGACGATCCGCAGGTCACGGTGCAGCTCTTTTCCAGCCTGAAGAAGCAAGGCGTGGAAAATGTTGAAACGGTTGTGGGCGCCTGGTTTGATGCGATCCGATTCGAACAGAATCAGCAAGATGAAACGACGGACGGTATTTAAATGTCATTGAACTTTGCGCGAGGCTTTCTATCCTAGGAGCTAGGTGCGCCCCCGCACCTCCCGCTTTTCCTCCCTGAGCGGGTGCCCCGGCCACATTGCCGGGGCCTATTACACCCCGGTCGATTTCCCCTTGGGCCGGGGTTTCTTTTTGTCTTTTCGCCATTGCGTGCTTCGGCGGCTACGATCTGAAAGTAAGGTTTCATGTGGCAAGCGCTAGGAGAATTCCCGTACGCCCCGCATCAGCCTTGTCTTATTTAATTTTCAATCGGTATGATCGCGAAAAAGAGGTATGCGGAAAGCATGTCGTCGCGTGACGATTGCGCGCTGCCGAAATAATCTGGAGGAGTTCATGTCGAATCTCGCTGGCGTAAAAGTGATGGTCATCGACGACAGCAACACGATTCGCCGTAGCGCCGAGATTTTTCTCGGCCAGGCCGGGTGCGAGGTCATCCTGGCCGAAGACGGGTTCGATGCGCTGGCCAAGATCAGTGATCATCAGCCGGACGTGATCTTTGTCGACGTCATGATGCCGCGGCTGGATGGCTATCAGACCTGCTCGCTGATCAAGAAAAACCCGCGCTACAAGGCTACGCCGGTCATCATGCTGTCGTCCAAGGATGGCTTGTTCGATCGCGCGCGCGGCCGGATGGTCGGCTCAGATGAGTACCTCACCAAACCCTTTACCAAAGACAGCCTGCTCTCTGCCGTCGACGCGCATGTGAAGCAGGTCTAGCGCTCGGCCCGTTCGCGCCGTTACGCTGTCAATAATTTGCAGAATGAGGAACACCTTATGTCTATCAAGAAAATCCTGATCGTCGATGACTCCCCGACCGAACGTCATTTCCTGGGTGAGTTGCTCACCAAGAACGGTTTCCAGATCCTGACCGTAGAGTCCGGCGAAGAAGCGGTCGCCAAGGCCAAGGAACTGATGCCAGACCTGATCCTGATGGACGTCGTCATGCCGGGGATGAACGGTTTCCAGGCCACGCGCACCATTAGCCGCGACGAAGCGACCAAGCACATCCCCATCATCATGTGCACGTCCAAGAATCAGGAAACGGACAAGGTCTGGGGCAAGCGTCAAGGCGCGGTCGAATACGTCGTCAAGCCGGTTGATCCACAAGAGTTGCTGGCCAAGATCGCCGCGCTCTAAACCCTCGCACCCTCACTTTCCTACGCCCCGGAGCCGGCCATGGCCAAGCGCATCAGTCTGCGGGAATACCAGCAAGGCGTGGTTGAACGCCTGAAAACAGCCACCGCGACCGCGCAGGTCGACGCGCGGCTCGGCGTTCGCATCGGTACCGACAACTGGTTGATCGATCTGGCCGACGTGGCCGAGGTGATGCCGGTGCCCGTGGTGTCCAGCGTGCCGCTGGCCCAGCCCTGGTTCAGGGGTGTGGCGAACATCCGCGGCAATCTTGTCAGCGTGTCGGATGCCAGTGCCTTTTTCGGCGGCCCCGATCTGCAAACGAGTCAGGCGGCGCGTTTGATGCTGTTGCATCCGCGTCACATCCTGCACTCCGCAATTCTGGTTGAGCGTATGCTCGGCCTCAAACACTTGGCTGACTTACAGCAGGACGACGCACCGCATCCCCGCGCGAGCAGTAGCTGGCGCGATGCAGGCGGGCAACGCTGGTTCGCGCTCGACGTCGCGGCGCTGGCGGTTGATCCGGCGTTTCTGCAAGCCGGCACAGTTTGAAATCACACAGATAACTGAATAAATAAGATTGCATCGGGAGCGAGACGAACCATGGCACTGAAACTGGACGGCCTCACCAAGTTGTTTGGCCGCAAAGCGCCGAAAGCGGAAGCGAAAAAAGGCTACGAGCCCACCAAGACCACCTGGATTCTGGAAAAGATCCGCCTGCCGGATACCGATGACGCCGCTGCACTCAAGCCGCTGCCGCTCATTGGTCACATGCCGGCGCGGCAACAGATGGCCTTGCTGGCGCTCATCGTGGCGGTCTCGGTGGTCCTGTTCGGCGCCACCGCCTTGATTTCCTATCAGGAAACCACGACCAACGCCGGCCGCCGCTCGATCGCAACCGAAATGCAGATGTTGTCGCAGCGTCTTGCCCGCGCGTCTACGCAAGCGGTGCAAGGGCAGGCGGATGCGTTCCCGATTCTCGAATCGGCGTTCCAGAACTTCGACACCGATCTGAACGAGCTCAAGGGCAGCCACAGCCTGTTCGGTGGCGGTAGCCGCGAGGTGATCGAGTCGATCGAACAGACCTGGAATGCCTCTTATCGCATGAACCCCAGCCGCCCGACGGTTGATTCGATCCTGAAGCAAAAAGACGCCTTGATCGACGTGGGTAAGCGCGTTTCCAACATTAACGCCAACGATGCCAAGCTGCTGGAACAAACGCAGCAATTCGCATCGCTGCTGGGCGAATCAGGTGGTAACACCCGCGAACTGGAATACGCGAACCAGCTCTCGATGTTGTCGCAGCGGATGGCGAAAAACGCCAACGCCATGCTGGCGTCTGAGCTGATCAACCCGGAAGTGGTGTTCTTGCTCGGCAAGGACGTATCGACCTTCAACGACATCATCGCCGGCTTCATCGACGGTAGCGATGCGTTGCAGATCCGCCCCATGTCCAGCTCGGCGCTGGTCGAGCGGCTGAACAACATCAAGACGACTTTCCACGACTTCGAAGTGGTGGTGACCTCGTTCTCGAAGAACATGCAGCCGCTGGTCAACACCCGCCTGGCCAATCAGGCCGTGGTGAAAGACTCCAACAAACTGCTGACCGATACCATCGAACTGTCCGCCAGCTACGAAAACCGCTTTGGCAGCTTCCTGACCAATGCGCTGGAAGTCGCGTTCATCGTCATCGCCGTGGTGTCCGCCTACCTGCTGTCCCGCGTGTTCAACCAGGAAGCGGTGCGTCGCCGGATGGAATCCGAAGGCGAGAACAAAAAGAACCAGGAAGCCATTTTGCGCTTGCTGAACGAAATGTCCGATCTCGCCGACGGTGACCTCACCGTACGCGCCTTGGTGACGGAAGACTTGACCGGCGCCATCGCCGACTCGATCAACTTCACCATTGAAGAGCTGCGTAACCTCATCGGCGGGATCAACCGCGCGACCGAGCAGGTGAACCGCGCTACCGACAAGGCCCAATCGGTATCGAACGAACTCCTGTCCGCCGCCGAACGCCAATCCAACGAAATTCAGGACACCACGACGGCCGTCGACCGCATGGTGCATTCGATCCAGGGCGTATCGGGCAACGCCGCCGAATCCGCCAACGTGGCCCAGGCATCGCTGTCCGCCGCCGAGCAAGGCGCGGTGGCGGTACAGAACCAGATCAAGGGCATGGGCGAAATCCGCGAACAGATTCAGGAGACCGCCAAGCGAATCAAGCGGCTGGGCGAATCCTCGCAGGAGATCGGTGAAATCGTGGAACTGATCTCGGACATTACCGAGCAGACCAACGTGCTGGCGCTGAACGCCGCCATTCAGGCCGCCGCCGCCGGCGATGCCGGCCGAGGCTTCTCGGTGGTTGCCGAGGAAGTGCAGCGACTGGCCGAACGCTCCGGCGAAGCCACCAAGCAGATCGGCGCGATCGTGAAGACCATTCAGACCGATACGCACGATGCCGTGGCCGCTATGGAACTGTCGACCCAGGGTGTGGTGGAAGGGGCCAAGCTGTCTGATGCCGCCGGCAAGGCGCTGACCGAGATCGGTCGAGTCTCGCGTGAACTGGCGAAGCTGATTGATTCGATCGCCCACGAAACCGAAGATCAGACCCAGCTGGCGGCCCGCGTGAACACCTCGATGCGCGATATTCTGTCGATCACCGAGCAAACCACCGAAGGCACCAAGCAATCGGCTCAGATCGTCGGCCAGCTCACCAGCCTCGCCCAAGACCTGAAAGACTCCGTTTCGGGCTTCAAACTCGCCTGATCGCCCGCTGGGGCCGCCCATCGGATCAAACTGACCATCTATAAAGACTGCGGGGGCAATTAGCCCCCGCTTTGCGAGACCCCGCCATGAGCGTTCATACCGAATTCGACCAAGGCTCGCTGATCTGGGTAAAAGGCGAGCTGGAGCAGACACTGGCGCGCGCGGCCGATGCGCTTGCCCGTTATGCCAGCGCGCCTGCCGATGCCTCTGATACCGCCTTGCTCAAGCATGCCCAGACCCACCTGCACCAAGCCGCTGGCGCGTTGCAGATGGTCAGTCTCGACGGGTTGGCCCGGTTCGTCGAAGAAGTCGAACAGGTCGTTGCCGCAGTCGCCCGTGAAGAAGTCCCGCCCGCGGCGCTGACGCAGGCCAAAGCCGCCACCGCCGAGGCCGGCCGCTATCTCGAAGACCTGGTGGCGGATGTACCCAATCAGCCCATGGCGCTGTTGCCGCGCTTTGTCGAGCTGGCAGCGCTTCGCCGCGCCAGTCAGAGTGGCGCGGAGCTGTTCTTCCCGCAGTTGACCGAGCTGGAGTTGCCCAAGTCCTTGCCGGCCCGCGCGCTCGGGCCGGGGGAGTGGGCGAACTGGCTGCGTGAACAACGCCGCCGTTTCGAAGCCGCCTTGTTGCGCTGGATTCGCGATCACGATCCGGCCGCTGCCGCCGTACTCGGTCGTGCCTTGGCCGAAATCGCCACCGTACAACCGCAAGGGCTGGCCAAGGCTTTCTGGTGGACGGCCTCGGCCGTGGCGGAAACGCTGCCGACGCGCGCACCGCTCGATCTCGATCTCAAACAACTGCTGCTGCGGCTCAATATGCAGCTGCGGCGCTTGTCCGACGGCTCGACCAAGGTCGCCGAGCGCTTGTTCCGCGATCTGCTCTACGCGCTTGCCAGCGATCACTCCGGCAGCGCGCTGGCCGGACAACTCAGCACCGCATTCGATCTCTCGGATTTGCTGTTCGATGTCAGCGCCAACGAGGCGGTGGCAGAGAACGAAAGCAATCGACAGCATGCACGGGCGTTGCGTGAAGAACTCTCCGCCGCCAAGGAAGTCTGGACGCGCGTCGCGACCGGTCAGCGTGAGCGCCTGCCGACCTTGCAGGCTGAAGTCACCAAGCTGGCGGATCGCACCGCTGCCTTGCAGATCGAAGGGTTGGCACCGCTGTGGCAAGCGATGTCCGCTGCCTGCCTGCGCTACGCTGATGCTGGCGTGAGCGAAGGCGATGCGCTGGAAATGGCCACCGCCTTGCTATTGGCCGACAACGCCCTGGCCAATTATCCGACCCGCTCGCCCGACTTCGCCGCGCAAGCCGAAGTGATGGCGCATCGTCTGGCCGATCCGAGCGCGGCGACGATGGATGCGCCGCAGCTGGATGAAGTCAGCCGCGAAGCGCAGGAAAAGCTGTTGCAGGCTCAGTTGGCGCAGGAAATGCGCACCAATCTGCAACAGGTAGAAGAGACGCTCGACGCCTACTTCCGCGATCCGGGCACGCAGGCTGCGCTCAAGCAGCTTGATCCGGGCCTGCGGCAAATCCAGGGCGCGTTGATGATGCTGGAGAAGCACGACGCCGTGGCGTTGTTGCAAGCCAGCCAGCAGCGCATCCAGCGCTATGCCGCCCAAGAAACACCACCACCGCCGGCTGAGCTGGAAGAGCTTGCCGAAGCGCTGTCGAGCCTCGGTTTCTACATCGATGCCATGGCGCAAGGCCGGGATGAGGGCAGCGACATGCTCGCGCCCAGCCTCGCCCGCCTGTTGGGCGGCGATGTTGAAGAAGTGGCCGTGCCGGAGCTGGCCGAGCTGGAGCAAGAGCCCGAACTGGCTCCGCCGCCCGCCGTTGCCGCGCCGGTTGAGACGGAACCGGTGGAGGCACCGCGCGCGTTGCCGTCTTCCGACGAGGCGGTCGATGCCGAATTGCTGGAGGTCTACCTCGAAGAAGCCGTCGAAGTGTTGGCCACGATCGACGACAACCTCGCCGTTCTGCGCGCCAATCCGCACGACCGCGAAGCGCTCACCGTGCTGCGGCGCAGCTTCCACACGCTCAAGGGGAGCGGCCGCATGGTCGGCCTCAACCTGCTGGGCGAAGTCGCTTGGGGCATCGAGCAGACGCTGAACAAATGGCTGCAGGCAGAACAACCTGCTGCCGATGCCTTGCTTGCGTTGGTTGGCGACGTGCACGTCGCCTTCGCCGGCTGGGTGGAGGAGCTGGCGCAGAGCGGTAGTGCGCAGGTGGATGAAGCGCCTTGGGCCGCACGTGCCGAAGCCCTGCGGCACCAATTCGACAATGCCCCGGCAGAGCCCTTGCAAGAGCTTGAAGTCGACACCGCGTCGTCGTCATCGGAGTCGGCCGAGCCGGTCAGCGATGAAGTGCAGATTGGCGATGTCACGGTATCCAGCACCCTGTTCGCCATCTTCCGTGACGAGGCGACCCGCCACGTTGCCACGCTGAAAAAGGGCGCCGACGTGCTCGAAGCCGGCGATGTGCCGCCCGGCAATTTCGAACTGGCTGCGCACACCTTGGGCGGTATTGCCTCGACCGCCGGCTTCCGCCCGCTTGGCGAGCTTGCCTATGCGCTCGAACACTCAGTACAGCAGCTCGGGAAAACGCCGGGCTCCGTCATCAGCCATGCGCGTGAATTGACCAGTGCCGTTGCCAAGCTCGACCGTATGCTGGGCACCGTATTCGCCTTGCAACCGCCGGAAAGCCCGGAACCGAACCTGAGCGAACTCGTCTCGCTGGCAAACGAGCCGCTGGTTCTGGCACTGGATGAAACCAATATCGACGTCGGCGAAGCGCTGGTCGAGCTGGTGGTTGATCACCCGGAGCTGGAGGAAGTCGTCACGCCGGCCGAGCTGCCGCATGTCGAGCCACTGGAAGAGATCGATTTCTCGCTCGATCTGGGCAGCCTGGAAGCGCCTGTTGCCGCGCCGCATGCCGAACCGCTCCATGAGCAGATCGTCGACGCGCCTGAAGCTCACGCCGCGACCGATGCCACCTTGGCAGAAGTTGATGAGCTGGCGATGCTCGATGGCGTTGCCGCCGCACCGGTTGCTGAACCGGTTGCCGGGCACGACGCCGTGCATGATGAGGATTTGGCCGCGCTGGCTGATCTGATCGAACTTGATCTGGATGAAGCGCCTGCGCCGCATCCTGTTGAAGTCGCCGCCGAGCCTGATGAAATTAATCTCATCTTGTCGGACGAGCTGCTGGATGCCGAGCCGGCCGAAGTGCCGGCCGCGCCTGTAGCGGACTTTGTGATCCCGACTGCGCCGACCGAAGCCGCTGGGGATGCGCTCGACGAAGGGTTTGATCTCACGCTTGATGAAGCACCGGCCGAGCCGGCAGTGGCCAGCACACTGACGGAAGAGGCGACCGCTGCCGAGCCGGCATTCGACCTCGATCTGACCGAGCTTGATGTACTGGTTGATGAACCCGTCGCAGAGGCGCCCGTTCAGCCTGAGTCCCACGCCGAGCCCGTTGTTGAGGCCCCCCTTCTCGAACAATCCGAGCAATCTGAAGAAGAAGACGTCCCCGAACTCCACGAGCTGGTTGATCTGCCGCCGGCCGAATCCGACCTCGCTGCTGAACTGTTGGTAGAGCCGGCGATTGAACCGACTGCGGTGGCTGAACCCGAACCGGAGGTTGAGACGCTTCTGATGAGCGACGAGGCGGTCGAGCTGCTGCTGACCGAAGAAGAGCCGCAAGCCAAGGGCGATAGTCTGGCTGCCCAGGCAGCCGAGCCGCCGGCTGCATTTGCGGCCCCCGAGGCCGCGTCTCCGCTTGCCGCGCTGTTGGCGACCATTCCCCTCTCGCTGAATGATCGCAAGACCGAGCTTGAAGCCGCGGTGGTCGATGAAATCGACGATCAGCTGTTGCCGGTCTTCATCGAAGAAGCCGATGAATTGATGCCGCAAATCGGCGACGCGCTGCGCAGCCTGCGCGAGCACGGTGTGCCGGCGGCGGTGAACACGCTCAAACGTACGCTACACACCCTCAAGGGCAGTGCGCGGATGTCCGGTGCGATGCGCATCGGTGAAGCCACGCACGAGATGGAATCACGTCTGCTTGCCAGTGCCGCTGAGGTACCGGGGCCGGCGCTGCTCGATGAGCTTGAAGCCGATTACGACTTGATTCTGGCTATCTACGACGAACTGACCGGTCGCAAGAAACCGGCCAAGCCGGCTGCCGGTGCCGAGCAAGTCGCCGCCACCGCAACCGCCGCACAGCCGCTGCTGGCCGCGCCGGATGCCGAAGGCAAGACCACCATTCGTGTGCGTTCCGAGCTGGTCGACGAACTCGTCAACCAGGCCGGTGAAGTGGCGATTGCCCGGTCGCGAATCGAAGCTGAAATGCTGGCGGTCAAGGGCTCGCTGCTTGATCTGACCGATAACGTGACCCGTCTGCGCGGCCAGCTGCGCGAGCTGGAAATCCAGGCTGAATCGCAGATGCAGGCGCGGGTGAAGGAGTTTGAAGTCCAGCATCAGGACTTCGATCCGCTCGAATTCGACCGCTTTACCCGTCTGCAGGAAATCACCCGCTTCATCGCCGAAAGCGTGAACGACGTGGCGACCATTCAGCACAACCTGTTGAAGAACCTCGACGATTCCAGCGCTGCGCTCACCGCGCAGAACCGGATGACCAAGGAGCTGCAACAGAGCCTGATGCGCGTGCGCATGGTGCCGTTCTCCAGCGTGTCCGATCGCTTGTACCGCCTCACGCGTCAGACCGGTAAAGAGGTCGGCAAGAAGGTCAACCTGGAAATCCGCGGCGGCCGCGTCGAAATCGACCGTGGCGTGCTGGAAAAAATGATTTCGCCGTTCGAGCACATGCTGCGCAACGCGATCGACCACGGTCTGGAAACGGTGGAAGAGCGTGCCACCGCTGGCAAGACCGAGTTCGGTGAAGTCGTGGTGGAAGTGCGGCAGGAAGGCAACGAACTGGTCGTGATCCTGAAGGACGACGGTCGCGGCATGAACCTGGAGCGCATTCGCGCCAAGGGTGAATCGCTCGGCCTGATCGCGCCGGGTAGCGAGCCGACCGACCGTGATCTGATGCACCTGATTTTCGAGCCGGGCTTCTCCACCGCATCGAACGTGACGCAAATCTCCGGCCGTGGCATCGGTATGGACGTGGTGAAGAACGAGATCGGTAACCTGGGTGGCCGCGTGGATGTGACCTCTGCGGTTGGCAGCGGCACCACGTTCACCATCCACCTGCCGCTCACGCTGGCAGTCACGCAAGTGCTGCTGGTCAAGGCCGGCGAGCGCTTGCTGGCGATTCCGTCGGTGATGGTCGAGCAGGTGCAGGAACTGAAACAAGAAGCGCTGGCGCGGCTCTACAGTGCCCGCGAGCAGGAATGGCTGGGCGGGAAGTACCCGTTTGCCTACTTCCCGCGTCTGGTTGGTGATGGCCAGTCGGTGCCGGAGCAGAAACGCTTCTCCACCGTCTTGTTGTTGCGTTCCGGCGTTGATCGCATGGCCTTGCATATCGACCACCTGGTGAAGAACCAGGAAGTCGTGGTCAAGCAGATCGGCACGCAGCTGGCCCGTGTGCCAGGTGTGGCTGGTGCGACCGTGCTGGGTAACGGCGACATCGTGTTGATCGTGAATCCGCTGGCGCTGTTTGCGCGTGGCGAAATCGCGCCGACGCAGAAGAAGGCCGCTGCTGCGCCGGATCAATTGCACACCGCGCCATTGGTGATGGTGGTCGACGATTCGCTCACCGTGCGCAAGATCACGACTCGCTTGCTGGCACGCGAAGGCTTCCAGGTGGTGACCGCCAAGGATGGCGTCGATGCGCTGCAGCAGCTGCAGGATGTGACACCGGCCGTGATGCTGGTCGACATCGAAATGCCACGCATGGATGGCTTTGAGCTGACCCGTAACGTGCGCGCCGATGATGGCACCAAGCACATCCCGATCATCATGATTACCTCGCGCACGGCCGACAAACACAAGAACGTGGCGTTTGATATGGGCGTGAACGTCTTCATGGGCAAGCCGTTCCAGGAAGAAGAGTTGCTGGGGCACATCCGCGAATTCACCGGGGCCTGAGAACCATGCCCGCAAAACTACTGCGCGACCGGCAATCGGGGGCGCGCGGTGCTCGGAATCCTCATGTATCGCTCATACACTCCGGTTCCTGTGCGCCGGGCTTCCCCGCCTGCCGGGCGCTCGCTACGTTTTCCGGGCAGGTTCTGACGGGAGTGGTGGAATGATCGAGCTGGAAATCTGTGCGGGCTCGGTGGCGAGTTGCCTCGCTGCCCAGGCTGGCGGTGCGGTGCGCGTCGAGTTGTGCGACAACCTGCTGGAAGGCGGCACCACGCCTTCCCACGGCACCATCGCCGCCGCGCGGGATCGGCTCTGGATCACACTCAATGTGATCATCCGTCCGCGTGGTGGCGATTTCCTCTATTCGGACGACGAGTTCGAAGTCATGAAGCGCGACGTGCTCGCGTGCAAGAAGATCGGCGTGGATGGCGTGGTGATCGGCCTGCTGACGACCGATGGCGATATCGACGTGGCGCGTACCCGTGAGCTGGTCGAGCTGGCTACGCCGATGCAAGTCACGTTTCATCGCGCCTTCGACGTGGCACGCGATCCATTCAAAGCGCTGGAAGACATCATCGCGTGCGGCTGCAACCGGCTGTTGTCATCCGGGCAAGAAGCGAGTGCGCTGGCCGGTGCGGCCTTGCTCAAGCAATTGAGCGAAGCCGCCGCTGGTCGCCTGGCCGTCATGCCGGGTGCGGGGGTGCGCGCCAACAATATTGCCGATCTGGTGCGCCAGACCGGTTGCCGCGAATTCCACACTTCGGCACGAGCTCCGGTGCCCAGC
This sequence comes from Andreprevotia chitinilytica DSM 18519, assembly GCF_000711875.1. GTDB lineage: Bacteria > Pseudomonadota > Gammaproteobacteria > Burkholderiales > Chitinibacteraceae > Andreprevotia > Andreprevotia chitinilytica. The sequence goes on along the minus strand of NZ_JONM01000010.1, from coordinate 75,521 downwards.
GGCATGCGTTATCGCAATGAGCGCGTGAAGATGGGCGGGCCGGGGCTGGATGAGTACAGCATCCTGGAAACCTCGCCGGACATGGTGCGGGAGATCCTGCAGCTGGCCGGCGATGCGTTGGCCTAACGATTGCGCCACGCTGCCGGCATGACGATCGGGAGCGCATGCACTACGTTGGAAGCTGGCGTGGCCACTGCTGCGCTCATGCGTAGAGTCAGCAGGGATTCATGATGCGCTTTGCGGCAATGCTCGCTTTTCTTGTCTTCGCCACCATCGGTCCCGCTCACGGTGCCGAAGTCAAAATGGCGTTCGGCGAGAAAATCCCGCCCTTCTGCTTTCCTGAAACCAATTCCGGCATCGAGCTGGAAGTGATCGGTGAATCTTTGGCCTATCGTGGTCACGTGCTCAAACCGCTGTATTTCTCGTTCGCCCGCGTGCCGCTGGCATTCAAGAAAGGGGAGGTGGATGCGACGATGACGGATCTGGGCGAGGATTTGACCCCCTACGGGGGCTTCTACGGCGATCCGGCGGTGTTTTACGACAACGTGTTTTTAACGCTGAAAGAAAAGAACTTCACCATCAAGAAGCCGGACGATCTGCACGGTTTGACGGTCGTGTCATTTCAAGGTGCGAGCAAGCGTTACCCGGATTGGCTGGATGCGGTTAAAAAAGCCGGTCATTACTACGAGCTGGCTGATCAGGAGCTACAGGTGCTGACGCTCAATGGCGGCCGGTACGACGTGGTATTGAGCGATCGCAATATCTTCAAATACTTTACGTTGAAGCTCAAAAAGGAAACCGGCTTCCAGCCCAAACCGACGCAAGAACATCATTTCGTCAAACTCAATCCGCTGGATTACCGGCCGATATTCCGGGATAAGTCCGTGCGCGATGATTTCAACGTGGGCCTCAAGCATTTGAAAGAGACGGGGCGCTATCAGGCGATTTACGACAAGTACCTCAAGGAATAGGTGGCTATGCGCCTTCGGCGCGAGTAAAGGCGTTACAGCGCGTTCCGCCGCGTGGACGGGGAAGGGACTTTGTCTCGCCAAAGCCCCCTCCACCCCAAAGGCGACCCCCGCTGGGCGGCCTTCCAGGCTACCCTCGGTCGGTCGCGAGCCTAAGGTCTCGGGACACTCTCTCGGCGCTTAGCGAAAGGGGGAGAAAACCACCAGTGCAACCATTGCAGAAGCAAAAGCCGGCAACTGTTTGCATCGTTCGTAGGGCGCAATCCCCGAAGGGCATTGCGCCGCATCTATGTCTGGAGAATCGAATGTTCACAATCAAAGGTCGTGAACAGGCTTTAAGGATCACTCATCCTTATCCGCACTGGCAACGTCCCGATGTTCTCCTGCCATTTTGACTAGAATTCAATTGTCATGAACCGGAACAGTCGTGGATGAAATCCCTACTCAATCTGCTCAAGCTATTCATCGTCTTGCTCTGCGGCATGTTGTTGGCCGCACCGACTAGTGCCGCCACCAAAGTAGCCTTGGTCATCGGCAATGCCGCCTACAGCAGCGCCCCGCTGAAAAACTCGGTGAACGATGCCGAGCTGATCGCCAGCACGCTGCAACGGCTTGGCTTCGACGTAAAGCTGGAACGCAATGTGAATCAAAAGTCCTTCCAGCGGGCGCTGCGGGATTTTGGTGCGCGCTCCAAAGGCGCAGAACTGGCGTTCTTCTATTACGCCGGTCACGGCGTGCAGGAAGAGGGCGAAAACTGGCTGGTGCCGGTCGGCGCGCAGATCGATAAGCCAGGGGATATTTCAATCGAAGCCGTTGGTGTGAACGGGGTGATGCGGGAGCTGCAGAACTCCGGGGCCAAATACAAGGTCGTCGTGCTGGATGCTTGCCGCGACAACCCGTTCATTTCCGCCGAGCGCGGCAGTAGCCATCGCGGGCTGGCACGGATGGATGCGCCCGGTGGCACCCTGGTGGCATTTGCCACTGCGCCCGGCAGCACTGCGCGCGATGGCGACGGCCGCAACGGCCTCTACACGGGTGAGCTGGTCCGCTATCTGGTCGATCCGTCGCTGGATCTGAAAGAGGCATTCGATCGGGCTGGCGCGGCGGTGGCGCAGGCCAGCGGCGGCAAGCAGCTGCCGCGCAAGGACGATGGCATCTACGACAAGATTTATCTGGCCGGCCATGCCCCGGCCGCTGGCAAGCCCGAAGCGCCGCAACCAGCTGCCGTGGCGAGTATTGATGCCGCGCTGGCCGGGCAATGGGAAGGCTATTACCGCTACGATGCGAACAAATCCGTACCGGTCAAATTCATGTTGGACGCTGCCGTGAGCGGCAGTCGCTTCTATGGCAAGATTTCTGAACCCAACACCTTTGGCGATAAACAGGAAGCCTTCTTGTATGCCAATTTCGAAGGCGCAATTACCGGCAATACCGTGACCTTTGTGAAAACCTACGATGGCAGTGGCGGCCAGCATCACTCGATCCAGTATCGGGGTGTGCTGGATCGGGCTAGCGGTGTGATTCGCGGCCAGTGGGTGATCCAGAATACGACCGGCACATTCGAGGTGAAGCTCAGGAAATAAAATGCGCCAATACCTCTCGTTTGCCATTTTATTCTGGGGCGTTTTTGCCAATGCGGGCTCCACGAACCCCGCGCTGAATGAGTTGGTGGCGAATCGACAGCAAATCGCGACCGGGTTTGCTGAATCGGCGGCGAATTGCGTGCAACGGCAAGATACCGCGCATGTCGCATTTCATGGTTGCATCGACTGGCATTCCGCCGTGCATGGCACGTGGGCACTGGTGGCCTATACCGCAACCACCGGGGATCAACGTTACGTGCCGTTGATTCGGAGCGTCACCGCGTCGGCGAAGATCAACGAAGAGCAACAGTTATTGGCGGCCAATCCCGATTTCGAAATGCCCTATGGCCGCGCTTGGCTATTGCGCTTGGGGCTGGAATACGAAAACCAATTCCATGATGGTCATTTGCAGTCCATCGCTGATTTCGCCGCCGATTCCATTGCCGCCTATTACCGCCGGAATCCACCTGATCCAATGGCGCGAGAATACAAGAGTGCGGCTTGGGCGCTGATCAACGTGTTTGATTACTACGCATCCCGGCATGATGAAAAGAAGCTGGATGAAGTCCGCCAGCTGATTCGCAAATCCTTCGTCGAGCATCGGCCATCTTGCGATGCCGCTACGGATCGGGCGGGTTTCATGGCGATTTGCACCAATTGGGCATGGCTGGTTTCCCGTGTGATGACGCGGGAAGAGTACCTGCCGTGGGTGGATCGATTCCTGCCGATATCGCGCCTACCCAAGCCGGTGCGTGATCCGCGAGATGCACATGAATACGGCCTGAATTTCAGTCGGGCTTGGGGGTTGTTGGGTATCTATCGCGTCACCTGGCGCCCGGAATATCTCACTGCCTATGCGGAGCACGTTGAGGCCACGCTCAGCAATCGCGGCAATTGGGCTGTGCCCTATGAGGTCGTCGGGCATTGGGTGCCGCAGTTCGGGATGTTCGCGATCGAGCCGCTGTTTGATGCGGCGGTCATTGCGCCGGGAGGCGCGTCAATCGGGCCAGCGAATGGGGCTTGAACAGGTTCTGAGAAGCTGTTCAAAGTCTCTTGCGGCAACGTTTACGTTGCCATTCCCCCCTTTAAAAAGGGGGAAGTAAAACCCTGTTGCGCTTCAAGTTGGCGGTTTGCGAGCCTTTGAACAGGCTCTGAGAAGAGGAGGGCCTAAACGCCGCCCGCTTCGGACAATACTTCCCGGATCAACGCCGTAGTGACCGGACGGCGTAAAGACAGCGCCCGCTCGTTCACGCGATCAAGGAGCGCGGCAAGGCTGCCCAGATCGCGTGCGGCGTGTCGCAAAAGATAGTCCGCCACATCGTCGCCCAGCTCGAAGCCCAGTTGATGGGCGTGTTGCTTGAGGGCGGCGATGCGATCCGGCTCGGATAGCGCTTTGAGCTGGTAGACAAGGCCCCAGCCCAGCCGAGTGGTCAGGTCATCGCGTAGCGCCAACAGCATCGGCGGCAGTGGGCCACTGGCCAGCAAGCGGCCGGTGCCTTCCTTGAGCGTGTTGTAGTGATCGAACAGGCGGATTTGCTGCTCGGGGTCGAGTGCGTCGGCGTTGTCGACGATCAGTGCCGCATCGGCAGGCAACGGAAACGGGAGCGTCTGTCGCTTGGCATCGATGAACAGCGCGCCGGGAATACGGTCGGCGACGGCGGCGAGCAAATAGCTTTTGCCCACGCCGGATTCACCCCACAGGTAGACGAAACGGACATCATCGCTGCCGGCCGCCCACTCGCCGAGCATGAACAGCAGCTCCGCGTTGTCGCCAGCGACAAAGCCGGCAAAGCCCGGCGGCGTGGCCAGGCGCAGATCAAGCACCAGTTGTTTCATGAGTCGTCGGATTTCGGCTGGGACGGCGGGTCGACCCGGTGGGTGCGTGCCGGTTTGCGGTAGGTCTGGCTAGCCATGTAAACGCGGCTGGCGTGGCGCAAGGTGACTTGCAGCACCGCCGCCATCGGCAGCGCGAGCAGCACGCCCACGAAGCCGAACAGCTGGCCGAACGCCATCAGCGCAAAGATCACCGCAACCGGGTGCAAACCAATGCGGTCGCCAACGACCTTGGGTGTGATCAGATTGCCTTCCAGTGCTTGGCCGATCCCGAATACAACCCAGGCGGGCCATAGTCCGGCGAAGGAGCCGTATTGGCTGAGCGCCGCCAGCGTGGCCAGCATGAAGCCGGTGCTGGAGCCCAGATAGGGAATGAAGGTCAGCACGCCGGAAATGACGCCGACGGGTAGTGCCGCATCCAGCCCGACCAGCCACAGTCCGCCGCCATAGATCACACTCATGATCAGCATCACCGACAGCTGGCCGCGCAGGAATTCCGACAAGACCTGATCGAATTCGCCGAACAGCTTGGTGATGCGGCCTTCCAGCCGGCGTGGCACCCAGCGGCGCAGGCGCGGCAAAAAGCGGTTACCGTCACGCAGGGCATAAAACAAGACCACCGGCACCAGCGCCAGATTGACCAGCCAGCCCGCCAGCGCGATGCCTTTGCTGCCGAGTTGTTGTGCCAATCCCGGCAGGAGGTCGCGTACTTCGCCGGCGTGGTTGGCCACCCAGTTGCGCAGATCATCCTGATTGAGCGAGAGCTTGAGGCCAAGGCGCTGATTCAGCGCCGGCAGCCAGCTGCTAGCCGCACGCTGCGCCAGCTTGGGCAAGCCTTCGTACAGCAGCTGGAATTGATCGATGAGCAGCGGGGTAATGATGAGGAAAAGCAGCAGGAAAACGATGGCGATACCCAGAATCACTAGCAGCGCGGCGACATTGGCGTTGATGCGCCGGGCCACCAGCCAGTCCTGCGCTGGGTGCAGGATATAAGCCAGAATCGCGGCCGCCACGAAGGGCATCAGGATCGGCAGCAGCAGGTAACACAACGCGGCGATGGCGCAGGCTGAGCCGATCAACCAGAGCGGCGGCACGTCGAACGTGTGGCTGGAGGGCGGGCGCTTCATCGCGGGATACGGTAAACTATTATGTTTTCAGTGGGTTGGCCGGCATTCTAACCGAGAACACCGCTTGCCCACCGCAGAATCATCCCACCACGAGGCCGTGCATGAGTTCCCCAAGCCTGAGTTACCGCGATGCGGGTGTCGATATCGACGCCGGCGACCAGCTCGTCGAAAACATCAAACCGTTCGCCAAGCGCACGATGCGCCCGGAAGTCTTATCCGGCATTGGCGGCTTCGGCGGTCTGATCGAAATCTCCAAGAAGTACAAGGAGCCGGTGCTGGTATCGGGTACCGATGGCGTGGGCACCAAGCTCAAGCTGGCGTTCGAACTCAATCGTCATGACACCGTCGGCCAGGATCTGGTGGCGATGAGCGTCAACGATATTCTGGTGCAAGGCGCCGAGCCGCTGTTTTTCCTCGACTACTTTGCCTGCGGCAAGCTCGATGTCGATACCGCCACCGAAGTGATCCGCGGCATTGCGCTGGGTTGTGAGCTATCCGGTTGCGCGCTGATTGGCGGCGAAACCGCCGAGATGCCGGGCATGTATCCGCTGGGCGAATATGATCTGGCCGGCTTTGCCGTCGGCGTGGTCGAAAAGGCCAACGTCATCACTGGCGCCACGATCAAGGCGGGCGATGTCGTACTGGGCCTGGCTTCCAATGGTGCACACTCCAATGGCTATTCGCTGGTGCGCAAGATTCTGCATCTGACCGATGCCGATTACGCCGGTGAGTTCGAGAACGGCAAGAGCCTGGCCGATGTCGTGCTGGCCCCGACCCGTATCTATGTCAAACCGCTGCTGAAGCTGATGGCCGAGTTGTCCGTAAAGGGCATGGCGCATATCACGGGTGGCGGCATTACCGAAAACGTGCCGCGCGTACTGCCGGCCAACGTTGTTGCGCAGATCGATGCCAAGAGCTGGACCTTCCCCAAGCTGTTCCAGTGGCTGCAGAAAGAAGGTAACGTCGCGACCGACGAAATGCATCGCACCTTCAACTGTGGCGTGGGCATGGTCGTGATCGTGGCGGCCGAAGATGCCGACCGCGCTACGGCGCTGCTGCAAGCCGAAGGCGAGACGGTCTACCGCCTTGGCGCCATCCGCGCTCGCAACGGCGACGAACACCAAACGCAGATTGCGTGAGGTGAGAGGAGTGAGGCGTGAGGTGTTCACCCCTCACTCCTTCCCCCTTACTCCTCACATCCAATGAAAAACATTGTCATCCTGATTTCCGGCCGCGGCTCGAATATGCAAGCCATTGTCGAGGCGCAGATCGACGGCGCAAAGATTGCCGCTGTGATCGCCAATCGCGCCGATGCGGCCGGTCTTGCCTGGGCTGCTGAGCGTGGCATTGCTACGGCAGTGCTCGATCACAAACAGTTTGCCGGTCGCGATGCGTTTGATGCTGCGCTGGCCGAACTGATCGATAGCTACGTGCCCGATCTCGTCGTACTGGCTGGCTTCATGCGCATCCTCACGCCGGGTTTCGTCAATCATTACGCTAACCGGCTGATCAATATCCATCCCTCGTTGTTGCCGTCGTTTACCGGGCTGCATACGCATGAGCGCGCTATTGCGGAAGGCGTCAAGTTCGCCGGTTGCACGGTGCATTTCGTCACCGCTGATCTCGATCACGGCCCGATCGTTGCGCAGGCAGTCGTGCCGGTGCTCGACGACGACACACCTGATGCCTTGGCGGCGCGGGTGCTCAAGGAAGAGCACCGGTTGTATCCGGAAGCGGTCGCCTTGTTTGTTGCCGATCGTTTGCATATCGACGCCGGCCGGGTGAGGCGGAGCCACTGACGATGCCGCATCGCGGTCGTCGCTGGTTTTTGTGGGCGCTGGGTTTGTCGCTGGCGTTGCACATCCTGACCATCGGTGGCGATACGATCACCATGCTGGCCGGGATGTTTACCGGTAGTGGCGAGCAGGTGAAGTTGCGCAAGCCCAGCAAAGAGTTGGCCGGTCAGACATTGGACGACGAGCCGGAAAAACCTGCGGGGCTGGCAGGGGTGAAACCGGCGGATAATCTGTCGATTACATTCCAGCAACCGCGTACGACTGGTCAGGTGCAGTCGGCATCAGCCACCCACCCAGCCACGCCGCAGTCGAAGAAGAAGCTGGCTGCGGCTTCCAGGGCAAGCCATGTCGCATCGCAGGTGGTGGCCGAGGTCGGTAAAGAAGCCGCAGCGCGCGTGGCGGCGCAAGTCAACCCCTTGGCGAGCAATGTGGCAATTGCCTCCATCGCCTCCGTTGCACAGCCCGTCGCCAGTACGCCGCACGTCGCCATGGCATCGGCTGCGGCCTCCATGCCGCAAGCAGAAATGGTGGCGGCCACCAAGCAGTTCCCGCGCAATGTCTCGATCACCTATTACTGGGGCGGGACGCCAGCTACGATGACTTGGCATGTCGAGCGCGGCGAGTATGTGGTGAGCTTGCAGTTCAATGCCTTGGGCAAGCGTGAGTTCCGCAGCGAAGGCAAGATCAACAACAATGGCGTCGTGCCCATGCACTGGATCTCGCTGCTGAACGGCGAGAAACAGACCGAGGGTATCTATGATTGGGACGCCAAGACCATCACCCTGGATAACAAGGGTGACATCAAGACCGAGCCGCTGAAGGAGGGGGCGCAGGACTTCCTGTCCGCCGCACTGCAATTCAGTTTCAAGGGGGCGAACGCTCAGCGCTTCAAGCAGACCTTGATCAGCGGCAAGAAGGTGTATGAAGACATCCCGTTCGAGATTTTGGGTGAGGCCACGCTCTATGTGAGTACCAAGCCGGTGAACGCCACGCTGCTACACGGCCACTATGAGGATCGGGTGGTGGACTTCTGGCTGGCGACCGATTGGCATAGTTTGCCGGTGCGGATCAAGGCATCGTTCAGCGGCATTGGCATCGATATCCAGGCCAGCGAAATCCGTATTGGTGACAAGACGGTGTTGTCACCCTCCGTGCTACAGCGCGATCCCCGCCGACGTGGCCCATGAGTTATGAAGAATTTGAAAAGAGTAAACAAGAAATGCTGAACCGTACCCAATTTGATTCCCTGCTGGATGTACTGCATCAGGTGCTGCCGTTCACTGCGCCGTCCGACGTGATCCTGTCGCGTTATTTCCGCGATGAGCGCCAGCTCGGCGCGCGTGATCGGGCGTTCATCGCCGAAACCGTATTCGGCCTGCTGCGTCATTTGCCACGCATCGAGTGGCTGACGGGCGAGAAGGCTGGTGTGGTCGAGTGGCTGCTGGCGTACTTTTCAGCGGTCGAGAAGCGCAATCTGAAAGAGCTTGTCGGCATCTTCGACGAAAAGCGCATCGAGCAAGCCAAGCAATGGAAGGGCGTGGATTGGTCCACGGCCCCGTTGCACGTCCAGGCGGCCTTGCCGGCATGGGCGGTCGAACAGCTGCAAGCCGGCGGGATGAGCGATGCTGCGGTGCTGGAGCTGGGGCAATCACTGCTGACTGCCGCGCCGCTCGATCTGCGTGCCAATACCCTCAAGATGAAGCGCGAAGCCGTCGCTGCTGAGCTGACGGCCTCGGGCATCGAGATCAAGCCGATGGCCTACTCGCCGTGGGGCCTGCGCATCAACAGCAAGCCGGCGCTGAACAAGCATCCGCTCTTCCTGGCCGGTGCATTCGAGGTGCAGGACGAAGGCAGCCAGTTGTTGGCGTTGCTCACTGGCGCCAAGCGCGGGCAGATGGTGGCGGACTTCTGCGCCGGCGCGGGCGGCAAGACGCTGGCCTTGGGGGCGATGATGGGCTCGACCGGGCGCTTGTATGCGTTCGATATCTCCGAGAAGCGGCTGGCGAATCTCAAGCCGCGTCTGGCGCGTTCTGGTCTGTCTAATGTGCAGCCGCAGCTGATTGCCAGCGAGAATGACCAGAAGATCAAGCGCCTCGCCGGCAAGATGGATGCTGTGCTGGTCGATGCCCCATGTTCTGGTTTGGGGACGCTGCGCCGCAATCCCGATCTGAAATACCGGCAGAGCGCCGCGGGCGTGCTTGAACTCAATGCCAAGCAGGCGAGCATCCTGGCTTCCGCCGCCCGATTGGTGAAGACCGGTGGTCGCCTGGTTTATGCCACCTGCAGTATTCTGCCGAGCGAGAATGCGGCCATTGTCGATGCCTTCCTCACCGCACATCCAGACTTCCAGCTGGTGGATGTGCGCGAGCTGCTGGCGAAGGAAAAAATCGAATTGCCGCTCGATGGCGAGATGCTGCAGCTGTTGCCGCAAAAGCATGGCATGGATGGGTTCTTTGCTGCGGTGATGACGCGTCTGCCCAAGGCTGCCGTTGTGGTGGAGCCTGCCGCCGCAGAGTGAGTGCTTGCTTCAGCAAAAAAACAATAAACCCGCCAACTGGCGGGTTTATTGTTTGGAGCGCGTCGGTGCAGCTTCGGTTGCTTACTTGACGATCCGCAACGCTGGCTTGCCACCACCGGGGCGTGACGGTGGCGGTTCATCGCTGCCGTCATCGTCTTTCTTGCTTTCTGGTGCGGTTTCCAGTGTCGGGACTTCATGCACCGGGCTTTCTTCATACTCAAAGCCCATGCCCTCGCCGTTCTCGCGGGAGAAGATCGACACCACGGCACCAACCGGAATCGTGATATCACGTGATACACCGTTGAAACGAGCCGAGAAGCTGATGAAATCGTTGCCCAAGCTCAAGTTACGCGTGGCGTTGTAGCTGATGTTGAGCACGATCTCACCGTTCTTCACATACTCCATCGGCACCTGCATCTTGCCGCGCACCGAGACCACCAGATACGGCGTAAAGCCGTGGTCGGAACACCACTCGTGCAGGGCACGGATCAGATAGGGTTTGGTCGAGACGGATTGCATGGTTCGCTCCGTAAAGGGTGAGGCAGAAAGAGTGAGGCGGTTTCCCCCTCACTCATCACACACCTATCACCTTACTATCAATTATTTCCGCATGGCTTTTTCGTTGGCGGTCAGCGATTCGATGAACGCTTCGCGGCTGAACAGGCGCTCAGCGTATTTCATCAGCGGAGCCATCGCCTTGGTGACTTCAATGCCGTAGTGGTCGAAGCGCCACAGCAGCGGGGCAATGGCGACATCCAGCATCGAGAACTCTTCACCGAGCATGAACTTCTGCTTGGCGAACACCGGAGCGACTTGGGTCAGGCTGTCGCGGATGGCGACGCGTGCTGCTTCGAGTTGCTTCTTGGTGGCAGCGCCGTCTTCCAGTGTCTTCACGTGGATGAAGAGTTCGCGCTCGAAGTTGAACAGCATCAGGCGGGCGCGGGCGCGCATCACCGGATCGGCCGGCATCAGCTGCGGGTGCGGGAAACGCTCGTCGATGTATTCGTTGATGATGTTGGATTCATACAGGGTGAGGTCGCGCTCGACCAGAACCGGCACTTCGTTGTACGGGTTCATCACGGACAGATCTTCCGGCTTGCTGTGGATATCGACATCGATGATTTCGAAGTCCATGCCCTTTTCGAACAGCACGATACGGCAGCGGTGGCTGAACGGGCAGGAGGTACCGGAATACAGTTTCATCATGACGCGGGGGTTCCTGTCTGGATTGGCAAAAGAGGGAGTGTACAGAAAGTGCTGGGTGACAATCCAGAAAACGTTGCTTAACTTGTTGATGTAAAAGGGGAATCCGGAAATTTTCCGTAAAATGAAAAACGGGGCGCAAATGCGCCCCGTTTTCGGGTCTGGCGAGCGTTGATCAGTACATCCGATCAGTGCACGTCGCGCCAGTATTCCTTCTTTAGCAAGTAGCTGATCGGCACCAGTACGAACAGCAGGAACAGCAGGACGAAGTAGCCGATCTGCTCGCGCTTCACCTGCGCAGGCTCAGACACGTACACCAGATAGTTCACCAGGTCGGCAACGCGCTTGTTGTACTCGGTCTGGTCGTACTTGCCATCTTCGCTGATCTGCGTAAGCAGACCCGGCTTCACCAGCTTGACGCCTTCAAGGACCTGTTCTTCCTTGCCGGATTCATGGTTCTTCACCGTCTTGTAGACCGGCTCCTGAATGCCTTGCAGCTCCCAGAGGGCGTGCGGCATGCCGACCTTGTCGAAGGCGATATTGTTCCAGCCGGTCGGGCGGGTATCGTCACGATAGAAGGTGCGCAGGTAGGTGTAGAGCCAATCTGCACCACGGGCACGCGCGATCACCGACAGATCCGGCGGCACGGCGCCAAACCAGACTTTGGCATCAGGCGCTTGCATCGCTACCTTCATCTGCTCGCCGACTTTGTCGGTGGCGAACATCAGGTTGGCTTTGATCTGGTCTTCAGTCAGGCCAAGGTCTTGCAGCCGGTTGTAGCGCATGTTGAGCGCGCTGTGGCACGACAGGCAGTAGTTGGCGAACGTCTGCGCGCCACGTTGCAGCGACTCAGGGTTGTGCAGATCGATCGGTGCCTTGTCGAGGTGCGCACCGCCTTCGTTGGCGAACACCGCCACCGGCAAGAGCAGTGCAGCAGCGGCGAGGAAACGACGAATATTCTTATGCATGTTGGCGTTTCCCTTAAATAACCTTGGCAAACACGGCTGCGCCGATGAAGGTGACCGCCATCCAGAACAGGAATTGCAGCTGGCGAGAACCGTTGGTATCGGTAACACGATCAGGCACCGGCAGCGTTTTCCCCATTTTCGAGTAGAACGGCATCAGGAAGAAGAAGGCGAAGTAGACCACCGACAGGATGCGCGACACGAGGGTGCGAACCGTGGTCGGCGGCAGCGCGCCGAGGATACCCAGGCCGATGAACGCGACGATGAAGATGCCCAGGATGACCTTGAACGACTTCGGACGATAACGGATCGACTTCACCGGGCTACGGTCGAGCCACGGCAGGAAGGCGATGACCACCACCGCAGCGCCCATGCCCAGTACGCCCCACACCTGCGTGCCAAGGAAGGACGGAATGGCGCGCAGGATCGCGTAGAACGGCGTGAAGTACCATACCGGCGCAATGTGCGGCGGGGTCTTCAGCGGGTCGGCCGGGATGAAGTTGTTGTCTTCCAGGAAGTAACCGAACACGTTCGGCAGGAAGAACACGATGGTGGTGAACACCACCAGGAACACCGCCACGCCGAAGATATCCTTTACCGTGTAATACGGGTGGAACGGAATGCCATCGAGCGGCAGGCCGGTCTTCGGGTCCTTGTTCTTCTTGATCTCGACGCCGTCCGGGTTGTTCGAGCCGACTTCGTGCAGTGCGATCAGGTGGGCTACGACCAGCGCCAGCAGGATCAGCGGCACGGCAATCACGTGCAGCGCGAAGAAGCGGTTCAGCGTGGCATCAGATACCACGAAGTCACCACGGATGAAGGTCGAGAGATCCGGGCCGATCATCGGGATCGATGCGAACAGGTTCACGATCACCTGTGCGCCCCAGAACGACATCTGGCCCCACGGCAGCAGGTAGCCCAGGAAGGCTTCGGCCATCAGGCACAGGAAGATCAGCATGCCGAAGATCCACACCAGCTCGCGTGGCTTCTGGTACGAGCCGTAGATCAGGCCGCGGAACATGTGCATGTAGACGACGACGAAGAACATCGAGGCGCCAGTGGAGTGCATGTAGCGGATGATCCAGCCACCGCCCACGTCGCGCATGATGTATTCGACCGAAGCGAACGCGACCGAGACATTGGTGCCCGGAATCAGCGAGCCGTCCGGCTTGTAGTTCATCGTCAGGAAGATGCCGGTGACGATCTGGATCACCAGCACCAGCAGTGCCAGCGAGCCGAAGAAGTACCAGAAGTTGAAGTTTTTCGGTGCGTAGTATTCGGAGACATGCTCCTTCCACAACGCCGTCAGCGGGAAGCGGTCATCGACCCATTGCAGGGTGTCTTTACCGAGTTGTTCTAGTTTGCTCATGGTTCGCTCCGGGCCTTATTCGCCAATCTTCAAACGCGTATCGCTCAGGAACGCATAAGGGGGGATGGGCAGGTTTTTTGGTGCGGGCATGCTGGAGTAAACACGACCGGAGAGGTCGTATTTGGAGCCATGACAGGGGCAGAAGTAGCCGCCCAGCCAATCCGAGCCCAAGTCTGCCGGGGCAAGTTCCGGGCGGAAGGTTGGCGAACAGCCCAAATGGGTGCAGACGCCGGTGGCAACCCAGACTTCCGGTTTTTTCGACCGCCAGGTGTTCTTTGCGTAATCGGGTTGTTCGCTGTCATCCGACTTGGGGTCGGCGAGTTTGCCGTCCAGCTTGGGCAGGTTGGCGAGCATTTCCGGTGTGCGCTTCACGATCCAGACGGGCTTGCCGCGATATTCGACGTCGATCTTCTGGCCCAGCTCAAGCTTGCTGATATCCACTTCAACCGGCGCGCCGGCGGCCTTGGCGCGCTCGGACGGGAAGAAGCTGGCGATGAACGGCGTTGCTACGCCGGCCACGGCCACGGCGCCTGCGCCGCTGGTGGCCAGCAGCAGGAAACGCCGCTTGCTGTTGTCTACTTGTTGGTCACTCATAACTTATCCCTGATTGAAGGAATCTCTTGTAGAAACAGCCCGGTAACGGCGAGATGGCCGGATTTTCCGAGCTGTTCCTAAAGCTAAACTCGCGAATTCTACCCGACAGGGTAGGGAACTGAAAGCATACGGTGTGGTCCTGATGCGCCGCTGCGTCAGTCAGTGATTCAGACAGCGATTCAGCGCCAGTCGCCTTTGGCGTAACCGGCCAGCTCGCGGTCGAGCTGTTGTGCAACATCATTGGTGATTTCGGTGATCTGTTCCTTGGTCGTGCCCGGATTGGCGACCTGGAACACGCGGGCAGAGAGCAACTGGCCCCCGCCGCTGGCCGTCAGCAGATAGCGTATGCGCGCTTCGGTCGGCACCTTGACTTTTTGCACCGTCATGGAAAATTCCACGCGATTCGCGGTTTTCGTGGTCACGGTCATGCCGCGGCCGGTGCGGTATTTGACGATGTCCTCGAGGATTGCTTGCGGCGTGCGATTCTGAATCAGCACGGAGGGCGGCTGCAGCTCCGGCGATGGCCGGCTGGGTGCCGGGGTCGGTGTGGGCGTGGTGCCTGGCGCCGTGGTGGATGGGGTTGTTGTCGACGGCTTGGGGCCGGGGCCGGTTTGGGTTGCACAACCGGCAAATAGCGACAACGCTGCTGCCAGAGCGAAACAGCGTTGGATGTAATAAGTGTTGGGCATGATCAGACCGGGTTCGGGATGTCGAGATGGTGGACGATGAGGCCGAAAGTCGCGCCGAGATGATCTCCCAGTGCACGCACGCCGCCACGTTCCGTGGCGTGGTGGCCGGCGCCCAGATAGGCGATGCCGGTTTCCTGCGAGAGATGGGCGACGAATTCAGAGGCTTCGCCAGTGAGAAAGCAATCGATGTCGAGCGTGGCCGCTTCGTGGAAATAACCTTGCGCGCCGCCGGTGCACCAGGCGATGCGGCGGATCGGTTTGTCCACATCGCCAATCGCCAGTGGCGGGCGACCCAGAACGGCTGCGACGTGCTGGCTGAAGTCGGCAAATGACATCGGCGTGGGTAACTCGCCCAGCCAGCCCAGGTCCTGTTCCGCGAAACGGCCAGTCGGGGTGATGCCCAGCGCTGCGCCAAGCGTGGCGTTATTGCCCAGTTCGGCGTGCGCATCGAGCGGCAGATGGTAGGCGAACAGGTTCAGGTCGTGGGCGAGCAGCTTGGCGATGCGGGTTTTCTTGGTGCGCACGATGGGGGCCGCTTCGTTCTTCCAGAAAAACCCGTGATGGACCAGCAAGGCGTCAGCGCCAATGTCGATGGCCGCGTTAATGGCGGCAAGACTGGCGGTGACTGCTGTAGCGAGAACGCGGATTTCGTCGCGGCCTTCGACTTGCAGCCCGTTTGGACAGTAATCGCGAAAGCGGTCAACGGATAATCGTTGTCCGATATAATTTTCCAGGCTTGTTCGCGTAACCACTTGAATAGTTGAATCCACTGGACTTGGTTGGCTGATGAAAAAACTGTGGCTGATTTTCGCACAAACCACTACGGCCGGTCTGGCTGTCTGGTTTCTGGTGTCTCTGCTGTACCCGCAATGGCTGCCGCGGCCTTTGTCGCCCGCGCCGGTTGCCGCTTCACGGGGTGGCTCGCCAACGCCGTTGATCAACCTGACCGGGCCGTCGAGTTATCACGGCGCTGTCGCGCGTGCGATGCCGGCGGTGGTGAATATCTACACCGCAAAGGAAGTGAAATCGCGCAAACACCCTCTGATGAACGACCCATTCTTCCGGCGTTTCTTTGGTGACCGCTTCGGCGGCGACGAGACAACGCGGGCCACCAGCCTGGGGTCCGGTGTGTTGGTATCGGACAAGGGTTACATCGTCACCAATAACCACGTGGTGGAATCGGCCGATGAAATCGAAGTGGCGCTGGCCGATGGCCGTACCACTGAAGCCAAGATCATCGGCACCGACCCCGATACCGATCTGGCGGTGATCAAGATCGAGGCGGATCGCTTGCCGACGATTGGTTTTGCCAATTTCGAAAAGGTGGCGGTTGGTGATGTCGTGCTGGCCATCGGCAATCCGTTCGGGGTTGGCCAGACGGTGACGATGGGCATCGTATCGGCGCTGGGCCGCACGCAGCTGGGCATCAACAATATCGAGAACTTCGTGCAGACCGATGCCGCTATCAACCCGGGTAACTCGGGTGGCGCGCTGGTCGATACCAACGGCAATCTGGTGGGCATCAACAGCGCGATCTACTCCAACAGCGGCGGCTCGCTCGGCATCGGCTTCGCGATCCCCGCGACCACGGTCAAGCAGGTGATGGACGCGATCATCAAGGACGGCAGCGTGACGCGCGGCTGGCTGGGGGTCGAGGCGCAGGACGTGACGCCGGAACTCGCCGCATCGTTCAAGCTGAAGGACGTGCAAGGCGCTTTGATCGCGGGCATCGTGCGCGGTAGCCCGGCAGACAAGGCCGGTCTCAAGCCGGGCGATATCCTGCTGACGATCAATGGCCGGCCGGTTGCTGATTCATCCGGCATGTTGAATCTGATTGCGTCGCTGAAGCCGGATGAGGACGTGCCGATGGTTGTCCATCGCGGTACGCAGAGTGAGACGGTGAAGGTGCATATCGGCAAGCGACCGAGGATCAAAAGCCAGTAAGTATTGGGATGCATGAGGTAAAAAGGGACGCCAGCGCGTCCCTTTTTCAATTGTCTTTCGTGTTGATGGTGTAGCACCGGGCTTCGAATCAATTCCCTTGCAGCAACAGCATCTCTGCGGCTGCCAGGCTTTCCGGCTCGCCCAGCAAGACCAATACGTCGCCGTCCATCAATTCAAACGCATTGTCCGGCTGCACGGCAGGCATGTGGCGGCGGCGGATGCTCTTCACTTCAACATGCATCCCGCTCAGGTTGACGTCGCCCAGCGTACGGCCGATCGACGCTGCGCCGGGGCTCAGTAGCACCGAATGCAGCTGTGATTGCGGGCGGTCCGCGTCGTCCAGATTCTCGTTCAGGCCGCGGAAGAAGCCACGGAACAACGCATAGCGTGCCTCCCGCACTTCCCGGATGGTCTTCAGTACGCGATTGAGCGGCGTGCCAAGCAGCATCAGCGTGTGCGAGGCGAGCATCAGGCTGCCTTCCATGATCTCGGCCACCACTTCGGCCGCGCCAGCTTCACGCAATTTGCCGATATCGCTGTCATCGGTGGTGCGGACGATGATCGGTAAATCCGGACGAATCTGGTGGGCAACTTCGAGGATTTTCAGCGCTGAGTGCGTCTCGGCATAGGTGACGACGACGGCGCGGGCGCGCATCAGGCCGGCGGCCATCAATACCTCGCGTTTGGCTGCATCACCGAATACCACCGACTCACCGGCGGTGCTGGCCTCGCGCACCATTTCCGGGTCGAGATCAAGCGCAAAGAAGGGGATGTCTTCCTGCTTCAGAATCCGCGCCAGCGACTGACCGCTGCGGCCATAGCCGCAGACGATCACGTGGCCGCTGGCTCCCATGGTGCGCACGGCGATCTGGTGCAGGTTGGCGGCCATGTTCATCCATTCGGAGCTGGCGAGCTTGAGTACCAGCTTGTCGCTGTGCATGACGATGAAGGGCGTTGCCAGCATCGAGATCACGATGCCGGCGATGGTGGCCTGTTGCACGGCTTCAGGTAGGAGTGGACCGGATGTGGCGGCGAGCGCCAGCAGCACGAAGGCGAACTCGCCACCCTGGCCGAGCGCGAAACCGGTGCGCCATGAGGCACCCGGACTGCTGCCGAACAGTCTGGATAGCCCGGCGATCACCATGATCTTGAGCGGCCCCAGGGCGAAGACCACCAGCAGCACCAGCCACCAGTTGGCGAAGACCTGATGGAAGTCGAGCGTCATGCCGACGGTGACGAAGAACAGGCCAAGCAGCAGATCGCGGAACGGCCGGATGTCATCCTCGACCTGATAGCGGTATTCGGTCTCGGCGATCAGCATGCCGGCGAGGAAGGCACCAAGGGCGAGCGAGAGCCCGGCCAGTTCGGTCAGCCAGGCAATGCCGAGCGTGATCAGGAACAGATTGAGCATGAACAGCTCGCTCGAATGCTGCTTGGCGACCAGCGTGAACCAGGGCCGCATCAACTTCTGGCCGAAGTACAGCAGCAACAGCAGCACCACGACGATCTTGGCGGTGGCGATGCCCAATGCGGTGAACAGTTGTTCGCTCGGCTGGCTCAGGGCCGGCAGCATGATCAGCTGCGGCACCACGGCCAGATCCTGAAACAGCAGGATGCCCAGTGCATTGTGGCCCTGCGGGCTGTTGAGCTCGCTCCGGTCGGCCAGCAGTTTGGAGACCATGGCCGTGGATGACATCGCCATCGCGCCGCCGAGTGTCAGCCCGGCTTTCCAGTCCAGCCCGGCCAGCATCGACATGACAAGGATCAGCAGGGCAGTGGCTGCGACTTGCGCCAGCCCAAGCCCGAATACGATGCGCCGCATCGCATTCAGCTTGGCGATATTGAATTCCAGCCCCAGCGTGAACATCAGGAACACCACGCCATATTCGGCCAGGTGGGTCGCTTCGGTGGACGAGCCGATCATTGCCAGCGCGTGCGGGCCGATCAGCACGCCGACGAACAGGTAGCCGAGCATGGCCGGCAATTTGAAGTGGCGGCAAGCCACTACGCTGAAGACAGCAGCAGCCAGCAACAACAGGAGCGAGGACAGATGAATGGGCATGGCGGCTGTTGGTGGGGGATTCCGTTGATGGCTGGTTACAGCCCAGATTATGCAAAACGACTGCGGGACCGTCTTTGTTAAGACGGCCCCGCGATAATACCCCGCCCGTCAGCCCGACGCCGAGCGCCGTCAGCGATCAGCGCTCTGCTGTTTCACTGACCAGTTCGCCGCGTTCACCAGTCATGCCGCGAGCGAGTTTGTCGCGGTCAAGCTCGCGCTCCCATGCCGAGACCACCACGCAAGCCACGCCGTTGCCGATGATGTTGGTCAGCGCCCGGCATTCGCTCATGAAACGGTCGATGCCAAGGATCAGCACCATGCCGGCGACCGGGATGGTCGGCACTACCGCGAGCGTGGCCGCCAGCGTGATGAAGCCCGCACCGGTGATGCCCGATGCCCCCTTTGACGTCAGCATGGCCACCGCCAGAATGCTTAGCTGCTGGGTCAGCGTCAGTTCGATATTGAGTGCCTGCGAGATGAAGATCACCGCCAGCGTCATATAGATATTGGTGCCATCGAGGTTGAACGAGTAACCCGTCGGCACCACCAGGCCGACCACTGATTTCGAACAACCAAGTCGTTCCATCTTCTCGATCAGTTGCGGCAATGCGGATTCGGATGAGCTGGTGCCAAGCACGATCAGCAGCTCCTCCTTGATGTAAATGATGAAGCGGAAAATATTGAAGCCGGTCAGCTTGGCAATGATGCCCAGCACGATGGCGACGAACAGGAAGGCCGTCAGATAGAAGGTGCCGATCATCTTCAGTAGCGGCACCAGCGACACCACGCCGTACTTGCCGATGGTGAACGCCATCGCGCCGAACGCGCCGATCGGGGCGACACGCGTGATGATGTGCACGATGCGAAACATCACCGCGGCGGTGCGATCGATGAGGTCCGTCACCATTTGCGTGCGCTCGCCCAGCGCCGACAAGGCTGCACCCACCAGCAAGGCAATCAGCAGGATCTGCAGGATGTCGCCCTTGGCAAAGGCATCGACCACGGTGCTCGGAATGATGTTGAGCAGGAATTCGACCGTGCTTTGTGACTGCGCCTTGGCGGCATATTGCGCGACGGCCTTGGTATCGATGGTGTGGACGTCGACGTTGAAGCCCGCGCCGGGATTGAGCACGTGGCCAGCAATCAGGCCGATGACGAGGGCAAAGGTGGAGACGACTTCGAAATACAGCAGCGCCTTGCCGCCGACCCGGCCGACTTTCTTCATATCCTGCATGCCGGCAATGCCGGATACCACGGTGCAGAAAATGATCGGCCCGATCACCATCTTGATGAGCTGGATAAAGCCGTCACCCAGCGGTTTCATCTTGGTGGCGAGGTCCGGATTGAAGTGGCCCAGCAAGACACCAAGCACAATCGCGGACAACACCTGTACGTACAGAATCTTGTAGAACGGCTTTTTCATGAGTTCCTCGAGGAATCGAAACAGCGACGTCATGTGGTGCTTGGGCGAAGTGCGCTGCCGAGCGGGTTCTTGGGTGGATGCTTGTTATCTTGAAACGGATGGAAAGCGGCGCAAGGCAAGACTTCACTTCAGGCTGCGGCCATTCAGCTTGCCGATAAAATTACGATGGCATTCGGGGTGAGCAGCGTCAACCAGGGAATCCGGGCGAGTGTTGCATCTGCAGGCCGGCGCGTGCAGGCAAGGCGCCCGCACTGTTTGGCGTTGAGAACACTTGGTAACCATGCATGGATACGGACCAAGAATGGCTGTCTGGGGCTTCGGGCAAGGCGTGCCGGCCGTCACTGCTTGGAAGATTTACGGGAATGCGTGAGTGGTAAGCGGATGCGCCGGTCTTTTATACTCTTGGGATGACTGAACCCACATCCCGGCTTCTGGCGCAGGCGCGTCAGGTGCTGTTGACCGAAGCCGCGGCCATCACGGCGCTGGCTGATCGTCTCGACCCCCGCTTTGAAGCCGCTTGCCAGCTGATGCTGGCCTGCCGTGGCCGTGTCGTCGTGACCGGCATCGGTAAATCTGGCCACGTGGCCCGCAAGATCGCCGCCACTCTCGCCAGTACCGGTACGCCGGCGTTCTTCATGCATCCGGCTGAGGCTGCACACGGCGATCTGGGCATGTTGACTGCCGATGACGTCGTACTGGCGCTGTCCTACTCCGGCGAAAGCGACGAACTGCTCACGCTGCTGCCCAGCCTGAAATTGCTCGGCGTGAAATTGATCGCCATGTGTGGTGCAGGCGATTCGACGCTCGCCAAG
The DNA here is from genome assembly GCF_000711875.1 of Andreprevotia chitinilytica DSM 18519. GTDB lineage: Bacteria > Pseudomonadota > Gammaproteobacteria > Burkholderiales > Chitinibacteraceae > Andreprevotia > Andreprevotia chitinilytica. Next base: position 54,635 of record NZ_JONM01000010.1, on the reverse strand, counting down.
GAAGCTGCCATCTGGCTGGATGCCCGCGTCACGCAGGAAGCTTGCCCGCTGAACCTCGCCCCAACTGCCAGTACGACCGCTGCATTGGCGCTGGGCGATGCGCTGGCGGTGGCCCTGTTGGACGCGCGCGGCTTGAATGCTGAAGACTTCGCCCGTTCGCACCCCGGCGGCAGCCTTGGCCGCAAGTTGCTGGTTCGTGTGCGTGATCTGATGCATATCGGCGATGCGCTGCCGGTGGTGCGTGAAGATGCTGTATTGCGTGATGCCCTACTGGAAATGAGTCAGAAAGGGTTGGGCATGACGGCCGTCGTCGATGCCGCTGGCGCACTGGCCGGCGTCTTTACCGATGGCGATTTGCGCCGGGCGCTGGATCACGGCGTTGATGTGCGGGAAACGCCGGTATCGGTCGTGATGGGCAAGAAGCCTGTGACCATCGAAGCCAGCCATCTGGCCGCCGAAGCAGTCAAGATCATGGAAAATCGCCGCATCTTCGGTTTGCTGGTTGTCGATGAAGGGCGGCTGGTCGGCGCTCTCAATATGCACGACTTGTTGCGCGCCCGGGTTGTTTGAAACCAATCGGCCCCCAACTAGACCCGAACTTTCAATACAAAGGCTGTGTGAACAAAAGATGGATATGAGCGATCGAGCCCGCGCGGTGCGGATGATGATTTTCGATGTCGACGGCGTGATGACCGACGGCAGTCTGTATTACACCGACGAAGGCCAAGAGATAAAAGCCTTCAATTCGCTCGACGGACATGGTTTGCGCATGCTGCAAAACACCGGCGTGAAGATCGCAATCATCACCGGCCGCCAATCGAAGCTGGTGGCGCATCGGGCCAAGAATCTGGGCATCGATTTCATTTATCAGGGCGCGCACGACAAACGCTCCGCCTTCGAATCGCTACTGGCGGCCTCTGGCGTTACCGCTGACCAATGCGGTTATATGGGCGACGACGTGATTGATCTGCCGGTGATGATCCGCGTGGCCTTCGCCATTGCCGTACCGCGCGCCCCCGATATCGTGCGCAAGCACGCGCACTATGTCACGACGCTGCAAGGCGGCCACGGTGCCGTGCGCGAAGCGTGCGAATTCATCATGCAGGCGCAGGGCACGCTCGATGGCGTGCTGGCGCAATATCTCAAGTAGCCCCGGCCCTGATGCGCGGTTCAACCCGGATTCTCCCCGTTACCTTGCTCACCCTGCTGGGCGGGCTGGTCTGGCTGCTCAACGATGCCGCCAACTTGCCCGCGCTCGGCCGTCTGGCAAGACCGAACGACCCCGATCTGATCGTCAATACGGCCACCAGCGTGCGTTTCGGCGAGGATGGTTCGCCGCTGGCGCACCTGACCGCTGATCGCGTGCGGCATTTTCCGGAATCCGATACCGCCTGGTTCGATCAGCCGCGTCTACACTACACCGCACCGGGCGAGCCCGCGCTGGATGTGGAAAGCCCGACCGCTCGCGCCGAGCAAAAAGGCGAGCGACTCTGGTTTCCCAACGACGTAAAGCTGCATCGCGCCGCGCCGCCGGATGGCAGCCCGCTCAATATCGAAAGCAGTGGCGTGTGGCTGAACACCAAGCAGCAACTGGCATGGTCGTCAGAGGCCATGCGCTCGGACATGGGCAATTACCAGGTTTCGTCGGTTGGTTTTGAAGCCGACCTCGCGCAGCAGACGCTGCTTCTCAAATCGAAAGTGAAGGGCATTTATGAGCCATTGCCACCCCGCCGTTAAGGCGCTGTTCGCATCCTTGCTGTTGGCGGCAGGCTTGGCGCATGCCGAGAAGGCCGACCAGACCAAACCGATGACGATCGATGCCGATCAAGGCTTCGTCGACCAGAAAAACCAGACCCGCACGGCTACCGGCAACGTGATCGTCAAGCAAGGCACGATGACGCTGACCGCGACCAAGCTCATCAGCAAGGAAGACAAGGCCGGCAATCAGTCCATGAACGGCAGCGGCAATCCGGTGAAGTTTCGCCAGAAGCTCGATAGCGGCGAATGGCTGGATGCCGAGGCGCTGCGCGTCGAATACAACGCATCGACTGGCGAAATGCGCTTGCTCGACAAGGCGTGGGTCAAGCGCGGGCAAGATGAAGTATTCAGCGATGTGATCACCTACAACACGACCACCGAAATCTATCAGGCGCAAGGCGCGAAGGGCGGTAGTGGCCGGGTCAGCATCACGATTCAACCCAAGAAGACCGCTAGCCAGCCGGAGGCAAAATGAGCGGAATCGCTGCTGCCAGCGCGCTTTCGGCACGCGGGCTGATGAAGCGTTACAAGAAACGCGCTGTGGTGCGCGATGTATCGCTTGATGTTGCGGCCGGCGAAGTCGTGGGCTTGCTTGGGCCGAACGGTGCCGGCAAAACCACCAGCTTCTACATGATCGTCGGCCTCGTCGCCAAGGATGGCGGCGAGATCAGTCTGGACGGCGAAGATATTGGCCAGATGTCGATGCATCAGCGCGCGCGCTTGGGCTTGGGCTATCTGCCGCAAGAGGCGTCGATTTTCCGCAAGATGACCGTGGCGGAGAACATCCGTGCCGTGCTCGAGTTGCATGAGAAGGGCGAAGAAGCGATCGAAAAGCGGCTCGATTCGCTCTTGCATGACCTGCACGTGAGCCATCTGCGCGAAAGTGGTGCGATGAGTTTGTCGGGCGGCGAGCGCCGTCGCGTGGAAATCGCCCGCGCGCTAGCGGCCAAACCGCGCTTCATTTTGCTGGATGAGCCATTCGCCGGTGTTGACCCGATCGCGGTCATGGACATCCAGCGCATCATTGCCTTCCTCAAGAAGCGCGGCATTGGGGTCTTGATCACTGACCATAACGTGCGCGAAACGCTTGGTATTTGCGACCGTGCCTACATCATCTCTGAAGGTGCGGTGATGGCGTCCGGCCACCCGGATGAGATCGTCGCCAACGAGCAGGTGCGCAAGGTGTACCTCGGCGAGCACTTCAAGATGTAACGCCGCGATATTCCGCCGGGCGCTCGTGCCTCGGCGGATGCGCCGCTTCTACTCCCGAACCAAGCTGATTACGTGCGTTGAAATCGATGTAAGGCGTTTAGGGCACGGTTCTTGCCTGCGGCTTCGGTTATTATCGGTGTAATGAAGCAAGCACTGCAGCTGCGCATGTCGCAGCAACTCAATCTGACCCCGCAATTGCAGCAATCGATCAAATTGCTGCAACTCTCCACGCTCGACTTCCAGCAGGAAATCGACCGTTTCGTGGCCGAGAACCCGCTACTGGAAGCCGGCGAGGCACAAAGCGAACAAGACGCGCCGGCTGGCGACGAAGTGAATGTCGCCGAGCCGAGCAGCGAAGACGGCCCCGCCCCGGATACCGATTTCGGCGACGAATGGACGTGGGAATCCCGTGGCGAGCGTAGCGGCGATGACGACGATTCCTTCGACCCGGCCACGAATGTGGCGCGCGAGCTCAGCCTGCGCGAGCACCTGCTGGCACAAGCCGGTCTCTTGAGCATTCCGCAACGTGACCGTGTCGTGCTGACCGCCTTGATCGAAATGGTCGATGAAGACGGCTTCCTGCCTTACACGCTGGATGAATTGTTCGAGCAATTGCCGGTTGAACTGATCGAAGCGGCGGAGTTGGAGGTCGACGACGTCGCCATCGCGCTGGCCAGATTGCGTCAGCTCGAACCCTTGGGGGTTGGTGCATACGATATGCCCGCGGCCTTGGCCTTACAGCTTGCGGCGCTGCCAGCCGACCCCGCTCGCGATCTTGCCCTGGCGCTAGTAAAAAACTGTCTCGATTTATTGGCCGCACGGGACTACATTAAGCTTAAAAGGCAGCTGAAATGCGATGACGCCGGTCTCAAGGCCGCGCAATCGCTGATTCTTAGCCTCAACCCCCGTCCGGGGGCGCAGTGGTCGACCGAGTCCGCGCGTTATGTGGTTGCGGATGTCCTGGTCTACAAGCAGCGCAGCCGGTGGCGAGTGCGGCTCAATACAGCTGCGATACCAAAGCTCAGGGTCAACCGGATGTACGCAGAAATTTTGCAACGCAACGAGGGCGGCTCGCTCGCCCGGGAACTGCAGGAAGCCAAATGGCTGGTGAAAAGCGTGCAACAGCGCTTCGAAACCATTCTGCGAGTGGCCGAGGCCATCGTGGAAAAGCAGCGTGCGTTCTTCGAACATGGCGAAATCGCCATGCGCCCCTTGGTGTTGCGTGACATCGCTTCCGAGCTTGATCTGCACGAATCCACCGTCTCCCGCGTGACCACCCAGAAATACATGCTCACGCCGCGTGGCATCTTCGAATTCAAATATTTCTTCGGCAGTCATGTCGAAACCGAGGCCGGTGGCGAAGCGTCTGCAACCGCCATCAAAGCTCAAATCCGTCAAATGATCTCTGTGGAGGACACTCAAAAGCCGTTATCGGACAGCGCCATCGCTGACGCGTTGGCCAGGCAAGGGATCGTTGTTGCGCGACGAACCGTTGCCAAATACCGGGAGGCGATGCAAATCCCCCCCGTCAATCTGCGCAAGACCTTGTAGCAGGGCTTAACCCCGAAGGAGTAACGCCATGAACCTCAACATCAGCGGCCATCACCTCGAAGTCACCCCGGCAATCCGCGAATATGTCACCACGAAGCTGGAACGCGTTACGCGCCACTTCGATTCGGTGATCGACGTGGGCGTCATCCTGTCGGTCGAGAAGCTGAATCAGAAGATTGAGGTTACCGTGCACGTGCGCGGCAAGGATATTCATGTCGAAGCGATTGATGAAAATCTGTATGCAGCGATTGATCTACTGGCCGACAAGCTCGACCGGCAGGTCGTCAAGCACAAGGAGAAGTTGATGGATCACCGCGGCGAGGCGCTCAAGCACCAGGCCGTGGCTGAATAAGCGGGCGTCTGTCGCCGGCGACAAAACGGGAGCCTGCGGGTTCCCGTTTTCGTTTCTGGTGCATGAATACGAAACCCCTGTCAACGAAACCCAGCGGCGCTACAATGCACTCTCTTTTTCTTACATCAAGGCTTCGCGCCCCGATGACGGTGCGAAGCGGGTAGTCCGGATGAGCCTGATTTCCAAGATTCTGCCTAGCGGCAATGTATTTCTCGACCTTGAGCTTGGCAGCAAGAAACGCGTGTTCGAGCAGGTCGGCATCCTGTTCGAGAACAGTCACGGCATCGCGCGCAGCGTGATTTTCGATAGCCTCTTCGCGCGTGAGAAGCTCGGCTCGACTGGCCTTGGCCAAGGCGTGGCGATTCCGCATGGCCGTATCAAGGGGCTCAAGGACGCGACGGGCGCCTTTATCCGCCTGCAAACGCCAATCCCGTTCGATTCGCCGGATGGCAAACCGGTTTCGTTGATCTTCGCGCTGCTGGTGCCGGCCAATGCCACCGATTTGCACTTGCAGATATTGTCCGAACTGGCGCAATTGTTTTCGGACAAGACCGTGCGCGACCAGCTTGCCGTATTGACGGAGCCGGGCGAAGCCTGGAAGCTGATTTCCACCTGGGAGCCCTACGCGGGCTTCTGATTCGCCACCGAGACGTTATGCCGCAGCTCACAGTTCGCCAGCTCTTCATCGATAACGCCGAGAAACTGCGGCTCACCTGGGTCGCCGGTCAGTCTGGCGCCAACAACCTGCTCTCGAACGACGCGTCGGAGCAGAAGCCGATCCTGGCATTGGTCGGCCACCTTAACTTTATCCACCCGAACCGTATCCAGGTGCTCGGCATTGCCGAGACCAAGTACTTCCTTGGCCTATCGCCCGAGGCGCAGAAGGAATCGGTTGGTCGGCTGTTCGCCAGTGAAATGGCGGCGATGATCGTTGCCAATGGCCAGACCGTGCCGGATGCGTTGCGTGAGGGGGCGGAGCGCCACCATGTGCCGCTGCTGACCAGCCCCGAGCAGTCACCCTATTTGATGGATGTGCTGCGTTACTACCTCGCCAAGGCGTTGGCGGTTTCGACCCACTTGCACGGCGTGTTCCTGGATGTACTCGAAGTTGGCGTATTGCTGACCGGCGAGTCATCGATGGGTAAAAGCGAGTTGGCGCTGGAATTGATCTCGCGCGGCCATGGCCTGGTGGCCGATGACGTGGTCGAGGTCTACCGCACTAACCCGGAAACGCTGGAAGGCCGTTGTCCGCCGATGCTGCGGGATTTTCTGGAAGTACGCGGGATTGGTGTGCTGAACATCCGCACCATCTTCGGCGAAACAGCGGTGCGGCCCAAAAAGACCCTCAAGCTGATCGTGCATCTGGCCAAGGCCGGCGGCGATGCGCTGGCGCCGATCGATCGCCTGCAGATGCAGGCCGCTACGCAAGACATCCTTGGCGTGCCGGTGCGCAAACTGGTGCTGCCTGTGGCCGCCGGTCGCAACCTGGCCGTTCTGGTCGAAGCTGCGGTGCGGAATTACATCCTGCAGCTGCGTGGCATCGATTCGACACGCGAATTCATCGAGCGCCATCAGCGCTTCATGGAAATGGGCGAATAAATGAAGGGCAAGCGACAACAGGTCGTCCTGTTATCGGGCTTGTCCGGCGCGGGCAAGAGCGTAGCCTTGCGTGCGCTCGAAGACCTTGGCTACTTCTGTATCGACAATTTGCCGGTGCCGCTGCTGGCGCAAACCACCGCCTTGCTCGATGAAGATGGCTATCCGCGTATCGCCATCGGCATCGATATGCGCAGCTCGCACTCCTTCGGCTTGTTTCCGGCTCATTACGAGGCGCTCACCGAGCTGGATATCGATCTGCGCTTGCTGTTTCTGGAAGCCAATGACGAAACATTGATCAAGCGTTTTTCCGAGACGCGCCGGGCGCACCCGCTCGCCAACGGCAAATTGACGATTCCCGAGAGCGTGACGCTGGAGCGGGAGATGCTCGGCGATTTCGCCCACCTCGCGCACCGCATCGATAGCAGTGATCTTTCCGCGAATCAGTTGCGTTCGTGGGTGCGTGAGTTCGTCGCACTCGATCGCTCGAAGCTGACGCTGATTTTCGAATCATTCGGCTTCAAGCATGGCCTACCGCTCGACGCCGATTTCGTGTTCGACGTGCGCTGCCTGCCCAATCCGCATTACGACCCGGTGCTGCGCCCGCTGACCGGCAAGGATCAGCCGGTCATCGACTTTCTGGAGCGCGAACCCAGAGTGGGCCAGTATCTGACGCACGTGCTGGGCTTTCTGGAGCGCTGGCTGCCCGAGTTCGATCGCGACCATCGCAGCTATGTCACCGTCGCCATCGGTTGTACCGGTGGTCAGCATCGTTCGGTTTACCTGACTGAGCAGCTCGGCAAGCATTTCGCGTTGCAGCGCCAAGTCTTGGTGCGCCACCGCGAGCAGTTCCCGCATTCCTGATTCCCTGATCAACGTCTCATCGGCGACTCGCATGAAAACCATTACCGTCGCTTTCACTGGTGCGTCCGGCTTGCCCTATGGCTTGCGCACGCTCGAATGCCTGCTCGCCGCCGGTTGCAAGGTGCATGTGTTGTATACGCAGGCGGCGCAGATCGTCGCCAAGCAGGAGCTCAATCTCACCTGGCCGGGTCGGGCGGAAGAACTCGGCAAGCTGCTGCGTGCGCAGTTCAAGGTGGCGGATGAAGCGCAGCTGACTGTCTGGGGCCAACAGGAGTGGTTCGCGCCGATGGCCTCAGGCTCCAACCCCGGTGATGGCATGGTGGTGGTTCCGTGCACGATGGGGGCGCTGGCGGCGATTGCCAACGGCAACTCCGATAACTTGCTGGAGCGCGCTGCCGATGTGATGCTCAAGGAGCGAAAAACGCTGGTCCTGGTGCCGCGTGAGGCCCCGTTCTCGGCCTTGCATCTGGAGAACATGCTCAAGCTGGCCCGGCTTGGCGTGGTGATCTTGCCGCCGAATCCGGGCTTTTATCATCATCCGCAAACGATTGGTGATCTGGTCGATTTCGTGGTGGCGCGGATACTCGATCAGCTCGGCATTCCGCATGAGCTGATGAAACGCTGGGGTAGCTAAGCGGTGAGGGGATAGGCGCGAGGGGTGAGGGGTAAAACCAAGAATTCCGGTTCTTGATGGCTTATTGGTTTCAAGCGTGCAGATTTCAGGGTTTATGTAGGAGCGAGCTTGCTCGCGATGGCGCTGTGAATGAAACGATGCCATCGCGAGCAAGTTCGCTCCTACAAGGTTTGTAGTTCGCCATCGTCCGTTGCCTCATGCTTCACACGGCTGCGAATATGGAACAAGCCAACCAGCGCCGTGGCGGCAAATGCCAGGGCCAGTATCAACGCAATCCAGAAGCCGCGTGCGCCCATATCGGCGTAAAACGCCAAGGCGTAACCGAGTGGAATACCGATCAGCCAGAAGGCGGTCAGGTGGATCAGCATTGGTTGGCGGGTGATCTTGTAGCCACGTAGCACACCTGCGGCAACCACTTGCGTGGCGTCTGCCAACTGGAAGACCCCGGAAAACAGTAGCAGCGTGGCCGCCATCGTTTGTACCGCCACATCGCGGGTGTACCAGCTGGCGATCCAGTGATTCCCGAGCACCATGAACGTCGCCATCACCGCTGCGACCGCAAGGCCGATGCGCAGACCTGTCCAACCGATGAAGCGCGCATAAGCAGGATCCTTGGCTCCCAGTGCTTGACCCACGCGCACCGTCATCGCCGTGCCGAGGCCCGACGGAATCATGAAGGTGAGCGATGACATGTTCAGCGCGATCTGGTGCGAGGCGACCGATACCGTACCCAGCTCGGCGATCAGCAGCGAGATGCCGGAAAACGCGCTCACTTCCACGAAAAACATCCCGCCCATCGGTAGCCCCAGCTTCAGCAAGCGCCATTGGGCATGCCAATCGATCCGCTGCCAATGACGCAACGGATAGGTATCGCGGTAGACCGGCGATACCCGCAGCCACACCACCATCATGATCAACGTCAGCCAGATCACAAAGGACGAGGCCCAGCCGCAGCCGACCGCGCCCAGTGCCGGAAAGCCGAAATGACCGTAAATCAGGACCCAGTTGGCTGGGATGTTGAGCGCCAGACCCAGCAGTGCGATCACCATCATCGGTTTGGTGGCATTGAGGCTCGCGCTATAGCCGTACAACGTGCGATACAGGGCGAATGCCGGTAGCGCCCAGCTGATGGCCTTCAAGAATTCACGGGCTTTGTAAGTCACGGCCGGATTAAGGCCGAGGTGATCGAATACTGGCAGCGCTGCGCGAGTCACCAGCCAGGCAATCACGCCCCACACCAGACTTTGATACAGCGCCTGCTGCGTGATGCCGGGAATGACCGAATACTCCCGCGCGCCGACGGCATGGGCAATCAAGGGGCTGGCGGCCAGCGTGAGGCCGATCAAGGTCACCAGCAGCATTACCCAGATTGACGCACCGATCGAAACCGCCGCCAAGTCACCGGCCGACACATGCCCCGCCATGACGGCATCGACAAAGGCCGTGCCGGTGCTGGCGAGCTGGCCGATCATGATGGGCCAGCCCAGCTGCCAGATGGCCTTCAGTTCATCGGTCAGATGGTGTTGCTTGGGGTTGCGCGTGAGGGCGTGTGGCATAGGGGTGGGGTTTCGTAGTGGCCGATCAAGGTCGGCCAGTCTTGTTGCAAGGCCAGCGCGGTATGCACGGACAGATCAAAGATCAGCAAGCTGCCATCGGCCAAGCGCTCCAAGGCAAAGCCCAAGGCACACAGATGGCGTTCGGCGTGGCTGGTGGTATCGCTCGGCCCGGAAAAACGCAGCCATCGACGGTTGCGGGGACAATGTTCCGGCGTGCGCAGGCGGGCGGGTTGACGGGTTTCGAGTGAATCTAGGCAATCGTACATGGCGGCCTCCAGGTCAAAGAACGGCGGCCGCCCCATGCAGCCGACGCTTTAGCGGCATTTCCACACTGGCAAACCAGCATGCGCGCCCCGCAAGTTGTCGTTTAAATCAGGCGCGGCGGATGAGACGGCATCCGCAACCGGCCATCATCAGGATGGCGGCAAGAACGAAAAAACCCGCGTGCAAGACGCGGGTTTCGCTCGCACGCTTTAGCAGTATTTATTGGCAGCGCCCCGCAAGCTGGTGGATCAAATCGGCGCTGTATGGAACCCATTATGAGAAAAACTTGCTGGGCTCGTCAAATACGAAATTTCTGCTGCTATTCCGGGTCTTTGGAGTCGATCAGCAGGGTGACGGGGCCATCATTGATCAATGCCACTTTCATGTCTGCCCCAAACGCGCCAGTTGCCACCGGTTTACCCAACTGCTGTTCAAGTTGTGCGACGAAGCGTTCGAACATCGGCTGCGAAATCTCGCCTGGCGCTGCACGGCCCCATGATGGTCGATTGCCTTTCGAATAAGCACCAAACAGGGTGAATTGCGAAATGGCGAGGATATCGCCGCTAGTATCGAGCACGGATCGATTCATTACACCGGCATCGTCTTCGAATACCCGCAATTTGCTGATCTTGCTGGCAGCCCAGACAAGATCGCTTTCGTCGTCAGCCGCCTCGATACCGCATAACAGCAACAGGCCGGGCCCGATGCGACCGACTGAGTCGCCATCGACATGCACTTCGGCCTGGCTGACCCGTTGTAGCAGCACACGCATGATGAGCTCCGCGCAAAAACGGCGAGCTTACCGCAGTTTCCAATCCCGATTGGGGGCGGGGCCGCCAGGGCGGTGCAGGGCAGGTAGACGGTGCGATGGGTTGGCGATGCCCGGATCGTGGCTTGAATACAGCCGTCGCCACAGCGCACGTTCCAGATCACGATCGGCAGCGGCGAGCTTGGGCAAGTCGGTGAGCACGCTACGCACTAGCGGCGGCAATTGCTCATTCGGTACGCCGCGTTTCACCAGGCAAGCCTGTCCGCTCAGGATGGCCATTTCAACGCGCCAGACGAGGTCGCTGTAGCGTGGTGCACTGATTTTCTTGCGCTTGTTTCCGTTCCGGCGGTCATCACGGGTTTGGGTGATGGCACCGGCGTCCAGAAAAGACAAGAGACTGGTGGTCTGCAAGAATTTGCTGAGGCTGGAGAAATAACTCATGTGTCTTTCGCGAACCAAAACTTTACAAAATTTAACATTGTGCAGTGCAGCATGGCAAGTCTAGCGCAGAGTTGACGTCTGGCGCTGGCGCTCAATCGGGATTTTCACTAAGATTTCCGGTTCGGCAATTGTTTTTAAAGGAAAAGATGATGAAGCGCGTAGGTCTCGTCGGTTGGCGCGGCATGGTAGGTTCGGTCCTCATGCAGCGGATGCAGGAAGAAAAGGACTTTGACCTGATCGAGCCGATTTTCTTCACAACCTCGCAAGCAGGTCAGCCAGGCCCGAATTTCGGCAAGGCGTCCGGCCCGTTGAAGGATGCGAAGAATATCGATGACCTCAAGGCGATGGACGTCATTATTTCTTGCCAGGGCGGTGACTACACCACCGAGATTTTCCCCAAGCTGCGCGTAGCGGGCTGGACGGGTTACTGGATCGATGCGGCGTCCACGCTACGCATGGAAGATGACGCGGTCATTATTCTTGATCCGGTGAACGACAACGTAATCCGTGGCGCGCTGGCCAAGGGCGTCAAGAACTACATCGGCGGCAACTGCACCAACTCCATCCTGCTGATGGGCGTCGGCGGCCTGTTCAAGCAAGGTCTGGTCGAGTGGGTCTCGTCGATGACTTACCAGGCGGCTTCGGGCGGCGGCGCGAACCACATGCGCGAGCTCTTGAAGGGCATGGGCGTGGTCTACGGTTCGGTGGCTGATGAGCTGGCTACGCCGGCTTCCGCCATTCTCGATATCGACCGCAAGGTGGCGCAGGCCATCCGCTCCGACGTCCCGACCGAATTCTTCGGCGCACCGCTGGCGGGCGGCCTGATTCCGTGGATCGACAAGCAGCTCGACAACGGCCAATCCAAGGAAGAATGGAAGGGCCAGGCCGAAGTGAACAAGATGCTCGGCAACACTGCGCCGGTGCCGGTCGATGGCCTCTGTGTGCGGATTGGCGCCATGCGCTGCCACAGCCTCGCGCTGACTTTGAAGCTGAAGAAAGACCTGCCGCTGGCCGAAATCGAAGCCATCATCAAGGCCGGCAACCCGTGGGTGAAGTGGGTGCCGAACGATCGCGAGATCACGGTGAAGGAACTCACGCCGGCTTCGATCACTGGCGGCCTGGAAATCGGTGTTGGCCGCGTGCGCAAGCTGAACATGGGGCCGGAGTACGTTTCCGCCTTCGTGATCGGAGACCAACTGCTGTGGGGCGCTGCCGAACCGCTGCGCCGCATGCTGCGCATTCTGCTTGAAGCTTGAGCGGGCAGTAGTCAATGAAAAACCGGGCTTTGGCCCGGTTTTTTCTTGCCTGCGAGCGGCGTGTTGCCAACATCCGTTTCAAGTGGAATGACATATGACGTTAGAATCCGCTTTCCCCGAGGAGGAAACGGCATGCTGGATTGGCTTCGTCACAAATGGATTACCCGCACGGCCCCGCCGCGCAATAGCGGTCTATTTGCGCCAACCGAGCTGTTACCGGCGACGCTGGCCCGGCGTGAATCCGACGAAGCGCGTCATCACCCGCTCAAACATTCGCTCGTATACCGGATCAAGCGCGATGCGCTGCTGGTAGTCGCCGAAATGAATCGCGGTGTGGCGATGGATAACTGCGAGTTGCTTGCCCGTCAGTTGGCCTTCGTGCAAAAAGAACTGATCCAGGCGGCCTATCACGACGAAACGCTGCCGAAAGAGCAGCGGCTGGCTTTGGCCAAATATCACGCCATCAATATCCGCCAAGGCTTGGGCGAGCGGCGCACGCAGCCTTTGCGTGGTGTCGAGACCGGCTGAGCGAACTGACTAGATTGCGGATTTCCAGATCATGATTTGGCGTACTTTTCTTCATGGCTGGCTACCGGCCTTGCCACGCGTACGGCGACGCGAACGGTTGTTGTCCGCGCTCGGCGGCGCGTTTGCCTTGTTGGCGATCACCCTGATTACTCACGCGTTTGTACCCGGCTCGGCGGCTGCGATCATCGTCGGCTCGATGGGGGCAAGCGCTGTGATCGTGTTCGGACTGCCCACCAGTCCGTTGGGGCAACCTTGGTCACTGGTGGGCGGCCATTTGATTTCGGCTATTGCCGGCGTGGCCTGTCAGCAGTTGCTGCCCGGCTCCTTGTTTACGCCCGCGTTGGCAGTTGGATTGGCACTGGCGCTGATGATGGGGCTGCGTTGCGTGCATCCGCCCGGCGGTGCGACGGCGTTGACCGCGGTGATTGGCGGCCCGGCTGTTACCGCGTTGGGTTTCAGCTTCGTACTGCTGCCGGTCGCCCTCAACGTGTTCATCATGTTGCTGGCTGGTTTGGTGGCCAATAACCTGCTGCCGGGGCGGCGTTACCCGGCCGTGCCACCCAGCCCGCCGCAACACACGCGTGATCCGGCTTCTTCTGAACGAGGCGGGGTCAATACCAGCCTGCTGGAACAAGTCCTGGCGGATCAACCGCATTTACTTGATCTGGGGACGGCAGAGCTGGAAGTCGTCGTGCGCCGCGCCTTGGGGTTGGCGCGGCATCTGGATGAACTGCGCTGCGCCGATGTGATGTCGCGCGATCTGTATACCGCCAGTCCGGATGAGCCGATCGACGACGTCCGGGTTCGCATGGTGGCCAGACAGGTGCATCAAGTGCCGGTGGTGCGAGCCGATGGCCATTTCCTCGGCTTGATCCATGCTTTCGACCTGCTGCATGCCCTTCCCGATTCCCCTCGCAACGCAGGGCCATGGGCCAGACCGGTCGCCCTTACCGCTGCACCGGATACGGCCTTGATCGGGCTGTTGGAAGCGGTGATCGCCCATGCCCAGCCTTGCTTGCCGGTGTTGGCGGAGGATGGGCGGTTGGTCGGGCTGGTGTCGCAATCGGACTGGCTGGCGGCGCTCGCCAACACCCAGCCTTGATTGCTTGCGTGGCTTAGGATCTTTCAGCTATGCGCCTGCGGCGCGACCAAAAGCATTACAGCGGGAGTCCGTCCCGCGGCCGGGGAAGGGACTTTGTCTCGCCAAAGCCCCCTCCACCCCAAAGGCGACCCTGCGCCTTACGGTCCTCCGGACTACCCTCGGTCGGTCGCGAGCCTAAGGTCTCGCGACACTCCCTCGGCGCTTAGCGCGAAGGGAGAAAACCCCGCAGTGCAACCATCGCGGAAACAAAAACCGACAACTGTTTGCGCTGCCTGCGATTCGTAGGGCGCAATCCCCGCAGGGCATTGCGCCGCATCACCGACTTCTCAAAAGATCGCGAACAGGCGCTTAGGCCGCCAGCTTGCGGCGGAACAGCCACGTCTTGCTATCGCTCTCGTCGGCGACGAAACCATAGCCTTCCAGATCGAAACGCTTGAGCTTGGTCGGATCTTTGATCTTGTTCAGCGCCGCATAGCGCACCATCAGCCCGCGTGCGCGCTTGGCGTAGAAGCTGATGATCTTGTATTTGCCGTTCTTGAAGTCCTCGAATACCGGAGTGATGACCGGCGCATCGAGCAGCTTCGGTTTCACTGACTTGAAGTATTCCTCGCTGGCGAGGTTCACCACGGTTTTCGGCTGGTGGCTGTTGATCGTCTGCGTGATCGTCTCGCCCCAGAACGCATACAAATCCTTGCCGGCTGGATTGGCGAGGCGCGTACCCATTTCCAGCCGATAGGGCTGGATCAGGTCGAATGGCTTCAGCAGGCCATAAAGACCGGAGAGGATGCGCAGATGCTTTTCCACGTAGGCGTGGCCGGCCTTGTCGAGCGTGTATGCGTTCAAGCCTTCGTACACGTCACCCTTGAAGGCGAACACCGCTGCCCGCGCGTTGGCAGGGGTGAAGGGCAGCTGCCAGCTTTGATAGCGGCCGACATTGAGCACGGCCAGCTCATCCGAGATCGTCATCAACCGGGATAAGTCCACGGGCGACTTCTCGCGCAGGATGTCGATCAGTTTTTCGGAGCGGTCCAGAAATGCGGGTTCGGTGTGGTGCCGGATCGGAAGCGGGGTGTGGTAATCCAGCGTTTTGGCTGGCGAGATAAGCATGAGCATGGGCAAAGGGCGCTGTCTGGACTGACTGAGAACGGCGAATGATACCGAATGACGCCCATTCTCAATAATTCACCATCGCCGCCGCCAGCTTGGGCGGGAAGTACTTCTCGAAGATATGTAGCACAGTACCATCCGCCCGCATGGCATTGATCAATGCCCGCCATTTCTCCTGCTCGGCCGGAGCGATGGCGCGCTTGGACATGATCACGCCGTGCGGCACGCTGACCGCATCGATATCGATCAGCAGGGTCTGGTCGCGCACTTTGTATTCATCGAAGCTCGGGTAATCGAAGGGCTCGATGATCATGCCCTGGATGCGGTTGAGCGCGAGGTTCTTGAACAGCGCATCGAAGCTGCCCGTGAGGGTGATGCGGTTTTGTTCGTTCAGGTTATCGAAGAGCTGGTTGCCGCGCTCGCTGTAACGAAAGCTCGGGATCGCGCCCAGCCGCAGGCGTGATTGCGCGGCGAAGTCTTCGATGCGGGTCACGTTGGCATCGCGCCGGACCAGCAGTGCGTATTTGTCGGCGAAGTACCACGCAAAGCCGGCGAATTGATCACGCTCTGGATTGGTGATGCCGGAGAGGCTGAAATCCAGCTCGCCGGATTCGATCATCTTCCAGATCCGCACGCGCGGCATGACCGAGATATCGAACTTGCAACCACTGCGCCGGGCCATCTCAAAGGCGATGTCCTTGTCGATGCCGGTATCGGTTTGCTGCGAATACAGCAGGCCGTGGTCATGCAATGCCAGCGTGAAAGGGTGCGAGCAGTCTGGCTTGTCTTGGGGTTTGTCTTGCGCCGCTACCCCGCTGGCGGATAAAGCCGCGACCGCTAGCAGGCCAATCAGCCCGGCACGGCAGGCGTTCAGGCGGGACGGGAACGGATTCTTGGTCATATCTGATCCTGTAAGGGCGACGGATACTGCTTCATGCATAAAGGGCAAGGGGCGAGTGTCTGACGTGCTGCAGGTGATGCTAAGTATGGACTAAGGCGCCGGGTGGTTTTCAACCGCGCCCAAGAGCTTTGCCAACACCTCGCGCAATGCCTGCGCCAGTTCTGCGTCCTTGATCTGGCCATCCGCCCCGATCTTCACCCCGGCTTGCGGCACCAGCAGGCTGGCACCTTCCACCAGTGTTGCCGTCATTACCGCCAGAATCTGGCTGATGGCAGCGTGGGCCTTGTCGCCGCCGGCACTGGAGGACGAGGCACTGATCACGGCAGTGGGTTTGTGGACGAATTCGCCGGAAGAGACGACCCAGTCGAGCGCGTTCTTCATCACGCCGGGTACGCCAAACGCATATTCGGGGGTTGAAACCAGAATGGCATCCGCCGCAGCCAGCGCGGCTCGCCACGTCGCAACCGCTGGCGGTACGTCGCCACGATCAAGATCAGGGTTGAACAGCGGCAAATCGCCGATGCCATTGAAGCGGGCGACGGTGATGCCGCTCGGGGCTAGCGTGATGGCGGATTCGGCGATGGCCGTGTTGAACGAGCCGTTGCGCAAGCTGCCGGAGACGGTGAGTAGATGGATGGGCTTCATCGAGTGGCTTTGCGGGCATGCAGACGGAATGGTTGGCCGTAGCTTAACGCAAACTTTGTTTCAGACGATGACGTTTGCAAGCGGTGCCTGGCTGGCGGCGCGACCGGCATCACGGCAAAATCGGGGCGCGATGACGACCACCTACACCTGCCAGCCGATTGGCCTGCTGCAAACCCCTTTTCCAGACAAGTTCGGCATTCCGCGCCAGCCACGGCTGGCACCGCACGCTGTCGGCACTCTGCGGTTGCTGCCGCCGTTCGACCGGCCGGAGGCGGTGCGCGGGCTGGAGGCGTTCTCCCATGTCTGGCTCACCTTTGTGTTCCACGAAACCGGCGGCCAATGGCAGCCGACGGTGCGCCCGCCCCGGCTTGGTGGCAATGCGCGTGTGGGCGTGTTCGCCAGCCGCAGCCCGTTCCGTCCTAACAGCCTGGGGTTGTCGTTGGTCGAGCTGGCTGGCATCGATACCGCCGATGGTGTCGTGCTGACTTTCAACGGGGTCGATCTGGTCGACGGCACGCCCGTGCTGGATATCAAGCCCTACATTCCCTTCGTCGAGAGCCTGCCCGACGCGCGTGGTGGTTTCGTCGACGGCCCGCCGCCGCAACTGGTGGTGCAATTCAGCGCCGAGGCAGAGGCCGCTGTCGCCACCGCCAGTCTCGAATACCCGTCGCTGCGCGAGCTGATTGTCGATGTGCTGGCACAAGACCCACGCCCGGCCTATGCCGATGCACCCGAGCGCATCTATGGGGTGCGGCTGTATCGGTATGACGTGAAGTGGCGCTGCGATGGGCTGACGGCGGTGGTGGTGGCGCTGGATAGGGTTGCCTGAGGCGTTGAGGTTTCTGTAGGAGCGAGCTTGCTCGCGATGACGTCGTTTCGATTCAGCATTGCCATCGCGAGCAAGCTCGCTCCCACAAAAAGCATGTTTTGGCGCGTGAGGGACAAATCAGTATTTCCATGGCATACCGCCAAGCCCCGCAACAAGCAAGCGCGCCGCGCGGTAGATTCGCACAACCATCGCATTGCCAATTCACCTAGAATCGCCGGATTCCTTCTCAGTAGTCCGCCATGAACCGCCGCTCCTCACTGAAAGCCATTGCCGCCCTGTTTGCGCTCAGCATTGCTGCATGTACCACCACGCCGCCGGTCACGCCAACGCCGGTTCCCACGCCAGTTCCACCCAAACCACTCCGCATCGGCATCGCGCTGGGCGGTGGCGCGGCCAAGGGCTTTGCGCATATCGGCGTGATCAAGATGCTGGAAGCGAACGGCATCAAGCTGGATGTGGTGGCTGGCACCAGTGCGGGCAGCGTGGTCGGCTCGCTCTACGCCAGCGGCCTGGATGCGTTCCAGCTGCAGGAAAGCGCCTTTTCGCTCGACGAGGCGCAAATCCGCGATGTGAGTTTGATGTCCGGTGGGCTGGTCAAAGGCCAGAAATTGCAAGACTACGTCAACAAGCTGGTCGGCGGCCGGCCGATCGAGAAACTGGGCAAGCCATTCGCGGCCGTGAGTACCGAACTGGAAACCGGCAAGCGGACCGTGTTCGTGCGCGGTAACACCGGCATGGCGGTGCGAGCATCCAGCAGCATTCCGGGGGTGTTCGAGCCGGTCTCGATCAGTGGCAAACGCTATGTCGATGGCGGCATCGTCAGCCCGGTGCCGGTGGATGCGGCGCGTGAGCTGGGCGCGGATATCGTGATCGCGGTGGATATCTCGGCCAAGCCGGATGGCAAATCGCCATCCAATATGGTCGGCATCGTCAATCAGGCCATCATGATCATGGGCCAGACGCTCGGTAAGCAGGAATTGGCGCGGGCCGACGTGGTGATCCGCCCGGTGGTCGGCAAGATCGGCCCGGCCGATTTTGACCAGAAGAACGTCGCGATCCTGGAGGGAGAGAAGGCCGCACTGGCCGCTTTGCCGGCGATCCGCGCGAAGATTGCTGAGAAGCAGGCCCTCGCCAGCAAATAAGCCCGGTTTGGGGGCGGCTTCAGCCTCCGCTCCCCAAATAGTGATCAAGGATGACCTGCACCGCGCCTTGTTGTTTCAGCTTGGCCAGCGCCGTACTGAACGTGCGGGTCTGGTCCGCCAGGCGGCCCATCCTGGTGAGCGCGATGTACAGCGGCACGGTGTCGATCGGGGGCGTCAGCTGCCTGATTGCCGCTGTTTGCGGGCCCGTCATCGCCAGTGATCGGGCCATGTAGCGCACATAGGCTTCGTTCTCACACCAGCACGTCGAAGCGGTGGGCGAGAAACATCTTGAAGGTCAGGTCAGTCATGACCGACGACTCCAACCGTGCGATCTGCCCCGTTTTCCTGAGCGTATCGAAGGATTCTGAATACGATTTGCCGTCGGTGATGCCAAAACTCAGATCTTGCCGGCCGACAAACTGCGCCAGTTGGCCGTCGTAGCGGATCGGTGAATCCGTCGGCACGAAAAAGGCGAAGCGTTGCGGCATCAGCGCTTCATCTGGGTAGACCAGAAAACCTTCCCGTTCCGGGGTTTTGATCAAGGTGAAAATCGCATCGCATTCGCCGGTGCGGGCATAGGACAGCGCCCGTTGCCACGGCAGGAATTCCACCTTGATGGGCCAATGCAATTGCTCGGCCAGGCGGGTGACCACGTCAATGGCAATGCCGTTCCTGCTTTGCTCGATGGAATAGGGCGGCAGATTCTGCGTGCAGAAGCGGTAGGGGGTGGGGGCGGATGACTTGTCCGTTGGGGCGGCAAGGCAGGCTGGCATCAGCAGCGACAGGCAAAGTAGCCATGTTGTCCGCCACGCCATGATGCTGCCTAGGCCACGCAAATCCGGTTCCGCCCGCCACGTTTGGCCATATACAGCACGTCGTCAGCGGCCTTCACCAGCGCATCACCGCTGTTGAAGGTCGGGAACCCGGCGATACCGGCGCTGAAGCTGAGCTGGAAATGACCGCCGATGTGTGGATGCTTGATTTCCGCGAAGTCATGGCGGATGCGGTCAAGAATCTCCTGCCCTTCGCGCGGATTGACGCCGGGCAGCGCCACCATGAATTCTTCGCCGCCATAGCGACCGATGAGGTCGCTTTTTCTCAGCCGTTGTTTCAGCAGCCAGGCAATGCTGCGGATGATCTGATCGCCGACCGGATGGCCGTAACTATCGTTCACGCGCTTGAAGTGATCGATATCGAGCATCGCGACCGAGAGCGGCTGACCTTGACTGCGGGCGGTTTCGAGCGCTGCATCCAGCCGGGCCTTGCAACTGGTGTGGTTCAGCAGGCCGGTCAGGCTGTCGTGGTACATCGAGCGGCGCAATGCGCGGTAGCGTTCGATCTTGCTCTTGACGATGGCGTTGAGGAACAGCGGGTTGAATGGCTTGGTAAGGAAGTGGTCGCCGCCCAGCCGCAAGGCATCGATCTGCAGGCCAAGATCAGTCTCACCGGACAAATACACGATCGGGATGCTGAGAAACTGGCTGTGCTGGCGGATGACGCGTGCTGCTTCCACGCCGGTGCAATGCGGCATGTACATATCGAGCAGCAACAGGTCCGGGTTGAACTTGTGCAGCGCATCCAGCACCGCTTGTGGGTCGGCCAGCGTTTGCACGCTGATGCCGTTTTCTTCCAGTGCTTTCTTGATCACATGCCCGGCGGTGAGCGAATCATCGACCACCAGCACGCGGAAAGGCTCTTGTTCCTGGCTGTCGTTCAGATCGAGGATTTGCGACACGATGGCCGGCAGTGGCGTGCCTTCCGGAAAACAGATATCGCAGCCAGCGCGCAAGGCATTCTGCAGCAGCGCAAAGTCGGATGGGACCGATAAACAGATGATCTGACTGGCCGGGAAGTCCTGCCGGAGGCGACGCACAGCGGCTTGCCAATCCGGTAGCGCGGCGATGTCGACCAGCAGCAACGGCGCTTCACCGCTTTGCGGCGCGGCGTCCCAATGATGAGGCTCGACGGTGAGGCCGAAATAGCCGAGTTGCTCCAGCAATGGTTGCCAAGGCGCATGCTGATTGCTGATGAACCACAGCAGCTTTTGCCGGCGTGCTTCGGCTGGAATATTCGAGCGCGAGCGCCGATCCTGCGTCACGCCGGTGGTGGCACCGAGATAATCCTCGATCAGCCGGGACAGCTCGTGCAGCCGGTCATCGAGATCCTGCATGACCGGGGCGGAGATCGGGTGGGTGCTGTCGTCGCCGAATAATGCCAGCGCTTGCTGCTCCAGCTGATGCCCGGCCCGGTGCAGCCCGACCGCGTTCTTGTCACGCAGGAATTCGGTCAGGTTGTTGAGCATGACCGCGAATTCGACAAAATTGTCGAAGCGCGGCGTCTGCCGGTAGGTTTGCCAGGCGCGCAACAGATTCTGTTGCTTGAGCGGGAGGGGCATCTTGGTCTTTCAGTGCGAAGTAGCGGGATGATGCTAGGTATGCCGCTGGCAAGCAAGGCTCGCTTGGCGGATTCCTCATCAGAAGTCTTTGCAAAAGAGCGGCTTAGCGTTGCCGATGTGCCCGTTTCGTACCGTGTTGTTGGGCGTACGCATGGGCCTAGCGCGCGCCGTACACCATCCGCCGTGCAAAGCCACGGCGCAACGGCCCGACATGATCCAGCAAGGCCAGCCCCAGACTGCGGACGTGTTTCAACAACGGGTTGGGCGATTCGAACAAATGGATCAGGCTATCGGTGAAGGCGGTAACACGGCCGGCATCGCGGCTGCGCAGCTTGGCGTAGCGTGCCAGCGTGGCCGCTTCGCCAACGCGATTGCCCGGCACGCCGGCCAGCAGGTCGGCCAGGGTTTCGGCATCGCGCAGGCCCAGGTTCAGCCCTTGCCCGGCAACCGGGTGCAAGGTCTGCGCTGCGTTGCCGATCAGCGCGACGCGACGGCCGACAACCGAATCCAGCGTTTTCAAGGCCAGCGGCCAGCTGGCTCGCTCGCCCACGCGGGTGAAACCGGCCACGCGGCCGGCGAAGCGTGCCTCTACAGCAGCCAGGAAGGCTTCGTCCGACAACGCCTGGCGTTCCTGCGCTTGTTCCGGCGTTTGTGTCCACACGAGATTGAAATCGTCGCCGCTCGGCAGCAGCGCCAGCGGGCCGTCATCGGCAAAGCGCTCGTAGGCGATACCGCGATGAGGTTGGCTGGGCGTGATGCGGGCGAGAATGGCGTGCTGCTGGTAGGGCTTGACCGTCTGCGTGATGTCGTCGAGCAAGCCGACGAGTTTGCCGCCGTCAGCCAGGATGACGAGGTCGGCCGTGATTGCCGTTTCACCAGCCGGGCCAGCCAGCGTGATTTCGGCGTAGCGTTCCAGCCGACGGATATCCGTGACCGAGTAACCCAGCGCGAGCGGCACCTTGCCGGACTTCAGTTGCTCCAGCGCCAGTGCGGCGAGCTTGTCGTAGCCGACGACGAAGCCCAGCACCGGCAGGCCTAGTTCCTCGGCCGAGAGTTCGGTGCGGCCGAGCGTGCCGGCTTGCGAGACGCGGACGCGCTCGATGGCGGTCGGGGCCAAGGCATCGTCCCATAACCCGCCACGCATCAGCGTTTCGCGGCTGGCCCAAGACAGCGCCAGGGCACGCGGGTCGGTCGGGGCGGTCAGTTTGGCTTCGATGGCGAGCACCGAATGGCCCGCCGCTTGCAGCCGTTCCGCCACCAGCGCGCCCACCGGGCCGCCGCCGACGATGGCGATGCCGACATGGCTGGGGAGGTGATTCACGATCATGCGCGGGCCTCGGCGATCCAGCCTTCGATCTCTGCCACGGTGCGCGGGCAACCGGCGGAGAGCACTTCATTGCCGTTTGCCGTGATGGCGACGTCGTCCTCGATGCGGATGCCGATGTGTTCGAACTCGGCCGGCACATTGGCGGCGGGGCGGATATACAGGCCCGGTTCGATGGTGAACACCATGCCGGTCTCCAGCGTGCGCCATTCGCCCTGCAGCTTGTAGGCGCCGGCATCATGCACATCCAGCCCGAGCCAGTGGCCGGTGCGGTGCATATAGAACTGGCGGTAGGTTTCGGTTTCCAGCACCTGATCGAGACTGCCGGTCAGTAGCTTCAGATCGATCAAGCCTTGTGCCAGCACTTTCACGGCTGCGTCGTGCATGTTGTTCCACGGCTTGCCGGGCGCGGCCTCGGCTTGCGCGGCGACGTGGGCTGCCAATACCAATTCATACACGGCTTTTTGCGGGCCGCTGAACTTGCCGCTGGCCGGGAAGGTGCGGGTAATGTCGCTGGCGTAGCCGCCCAATTCGCAACCGGCGTCGATCAGGATCAGATCACCGTCGCGGATGGTGCGGTTGTTTTCGATGTAATGCAGCACGCAGGCATTCGGCCCGCTGGCGACGATGCTCGAATAGGCCGGAAAGCGACTGCCGTTGCGGTAGTACTCGTGCAGCAGCTCCGCCTCGACGGCATATTCCGCCGTGCCGGGCGTAGCAAAGCGCATGGCGCGTTTGTGGGCTTCGACATTGATGCGACCGGATTGGCGCAGCACGTCCAGCTCGTGCTCATCCTTGAACAGGCGCATTTCGGCAATCGCACCACGCGGGTCGACCACTTCATCCGGTGCGGTAAAGCCGGCGCGGCTTTGGGCGCGAACAGTATTCAACCAGCCAGTGAGGCGGGCATCCCAGCTGGCATCCATGCCGAGCGGAAAGTAGACACGAGGTTGGTTCTTGAGGAGTTCGATGATCTGGCTGTCCAGCTCGCCGATCGATGCGGCGGCGTCGAAACCGAACGTTTCGCTGGCCTTGGTCGGGCCATAGCGGTAGCCATCCCAGATTTCGCGTTCTTCGTTCTTGTCGCGGCAATACAGCAGGGATTGCGGGGTGTCGCCGATCACGATGGCCAGCACCGCTTCCGGTTCCTGAAAACCGGTCAGATAGAAAAAGCTGGAATCGAAACGGTAGGGGTAGCCGGTATCGGCGTTGCGCGCGAATTCCGGCGAGGTCGGCAGGATCAGCACGCCGGGCTGGAGTTGTCCGGCAAGGCGGGCACGGCGCGACGAATACGGTTGCATGGCTTCTCCTGCGATCCGGGTTGATGGCAGGGATTATACGGCTGCCCGCCCAGGCAGACAGCCGTACATTGCAGCGGCAGGGCGTTTCGCCTTACTTGGCGGCCTTTTCCATCTTGCCCACGATGGCATCGAACCGCGCTGTTTCTTCTATGCCCTGCGAGTAGCTATCCAGCTTGTCGCCGACGATTTCATCGATCTTGGTGAGCCGCTCGGTCGGGGTCGGGTGGGTGGCGAACATCAAGGCCACCGTGCCGTCTTGCGGGTTGAGCGCATCGAGCGTCTGCAGTACGCCAACCAGTGCGTACGGGTTGTAGCCGGCGCGGGCACACAGCACCATGCCGTTTACATCGGCCTCGAACTCGTCTTTCTTGTCGAGCCCGCGCACCTGTACTTCAGCCAGACCCTTGATCGCATTTGCGCCCAGCTGTTGCTTGGCACCGCCACCCTTATAGGCGACGACGCCCTGCAGTGCCTGGCCGAACGCGTCCTTGCCCTTGGCGGCCTGGATGGCGCGGGTGTGATGGTGCTTCAGCGTGTGGGTGATCTCGTGGCCAAGGATGCAAGCCAGTTCCGCTTCATCACGCAGCTTGAGCAGCAGGCCCTTGGTGATCAGGATCGCGCCACCCGGCGTCGAGAAACTGTTGACGTCGTTGTCGTTGGTCACGCCGAAACGCCAATCGAGCTTGGGCAATTCGCTCTGATCCGCCACCCAGCGGCCCACCAGATTCACGTAGTGTTGCAAGGGCTGGTTGGGCACTAATGGCCGACCGCCCAGCAAATTGGCGGCCAGACCGTCACCGATGGTCTTTTCTTCTTCCGGCCCGATGGTGCGGTTGGCTTCGGCGGCACTCTTGAGCGCATTGATGCCGGCGTTGATGGCGTCGGATTTATTGCTGCTGCTGTTGTCGCTGCCATTCATCTGCTTGAGCAGATTGTTGAAATCCAGCGCTGATGCGGGCTGAACGCATAACAATGGGGCGCAGAGCAGCAATGCCTGCGCGATACGGTGCTTGATCATGGCCGTCTCCTGCGCATGTCATCGACATTGTTGCCGCCTGATCCCCCGCTGTTGCTATTGCTGCTGGAGCTGGTGGGGAGCGCGATGTCCGCGACTTCCACGGCAACGAGCTTGACCTGCTTCGCGGACTTGGCGGCGTCCTGCTCGCTGACGGCGAACGTGGATAGTTTTTCCACTTCCTTGTAGTTCGGCACAGCGGTCTGGATGTCTTCCTTGGAAAGTCCCTTCACGCCCGTCGTAACCGTGGTGCCGGATGAGCCGGTCGTGACGACATTGGCAAGGGTGCCGATCCCGCTGGAGCTACTGGCTGCAGCCGTGCCGGTGCGCACGTTCAGGAGCTTGATCCAGCCGGCGCTGGGGCCCGCCTGCACTTGCATCCACGAGCCCTGGCGGCCAACGATATTGACTTGCGCGCCAGCAGCGACCTTGCCGGTGCTGGTGGCATCGAGGAAGGGTTTTTCTTTCAGATCCGCGTTACGGATCACCGTACCGCTTTCGGCCAGCGCGAGTGCGCTGGCAAGGCCAAGCGCCAATACGCTTGGCCATTTCAGCTTATGGATGGTCAACACGTTCATTGTTCCTTTTGTTGCCCAACGGACGTCGATTTGGGCTTCGGTTCGAACAACTGTACCGGTTCGGCCCGGCCTTTTACAGCATGGCTGCCGTGATCGATGAATTCAAAAGCATCAGGACAAGCGGCGCGCGTCGCCTCGGAAACCAGCACGCGGGCCACGCCCTTGGTCTGGCCTTCGATGCGGCTGGCAAGGTTCACGGTATCGCCGATCACGGTATAGCTGAGCCGGTTTTCCGGCCCGATGAAAGCGACCACCGCCCGGCCGGTGTGCAGGCCGATACCGATATCGAAATCCGCGCCGAGGTCGGTCAGCTCCTTTTTGAATTCCTCCAGCTCCTGACCCATTTCAATGGCGGCGGCGACGGCGTGCTTGGCGTGCTCCGGGTCATGTACCGGCGCGCCCCAGAACGCCATGACCGCATCGCCGATCAATTTGTCCAGCGTGCCGCCGTGGCGGAAGACTACCGCAACCTGCCGGCTGAAGTAGCGATTGAGCAGATTGACGATGTATTCAGGCGTGCGCGTCTCGGAGAGGGTGGTAAAGCCGCGGATATCGGAGAACAGCACGGTGATTTCCAGCGACTGCACGCGTTTGGCATCGTCGACCTGACCACTGGCGACGAGGTCTTTCACCACGCGCGGGTCGAGGAAGCGTCCGAACAGGTTGACCGCCTGCTCGCGCCGCAATCTTTCCGCCAGGTAGGCCATCAACGCCGCCAGCCAGAAATACACCCAGCCCCAGATCAGTACACTGCCCACCGGCCAATACAGATTGTGGCTGAGCAGCGTGGCGCTGGCGGTCACGATGACCACCGATACCACGATCATCCCCAGCCCCATCCACAGCGTATTCAGGCCGCGCCGGAAGCCGAACCACAAGCCAATGGCAATCAGCACACTGACCACTGGCGAGACCCAGCGTGGCGCATCGCGCAGCCAGTCGCCGGCTTGCAGGTTATCGATGGCGGTGGCGAGAATTTCGATGCCCGGAAAGTTGCTGGACAGCGGCGTCGGGCGCAAATCCTGCAAGCCCGGCGCGGCAGTGCCGATGAGGACGATCTTGTTCTTGAACTCATCGGGCGGGCGCTTGGGATGCTCGATGTTGAGGTCGGTATAGATGTCCGAGAAACTCACGTGCCGATGCTGCTGCTGCCAGTTGAGGCGGATGCGGTGCTGATCCGGCACGGTCCAGCCCAGGTCGGTCGCAATGCGTGCCGACAGCGATTGCATCTGCCAGCCGGGGGCGAGCGTCTCTTTCACCAGATAGTGGCGACCGATGCCGTCATCTTCATGGCTGAAATTGATCAGCCCGCCACGCCATGCATCGCGTGGCAGCAAGGTAGGCAGCAGCAACGGGGAACGTGCGTTGGGCAGCGCACCCGGCAGGGTGATCAGTTTCAGCACGGGGGGGAGATCGCGCAGTGCCGGGCCTTGGCCATCCGTCAGGAGTACCGAGGAGAAATAGGAGCGGGCATGGCGCTGTACCGCCTCGCGGAATGCCACATCGCTATCCGGGCGAAACGTATCGAATTCGTTGAACAGGATATCGAACACCACCGCACGTGGCGCCTGGGCATCGATGCCTTCCAGCATCTCGGCGAACGCCACCCGTGGCCAGGGCCAGTTGCCGAGCTCCCCCATCAGCTTGGTGAGCGAATTCTGGTCTACGTCGACGATCACGATGTCGTCGCTGGCGGGGCGTGACGGCGCACGCTGGGCGAGCAAGGTGTCACCCAGCTTGGCATCGATCGAGCGGGTGAAGTGCAGCCAGCTGGCATCCAGCACGATCAGTGCAATGACCAGGCCGAGGATGGCGGTGTAGGAAAGAAAACGGGACATGAACATTCGCAGGCGCGTGGGGCTGACCGGGTTATAGCAGTGGCAGCGAGCGCGCGGCAAATGAGCCTGCCTTCAAGGGGGAGGCAGTCCGTAGCAACAGGCGCAATGGAAAAAGGGGGCGAGATGCCCCCTTGATCCGATATGACCCGCCAGGCCCCCAGCGCGAGGCGGGTCGCTGGCCGGCGATCAGGCGTTGGCGGCCAGATCCGTCCATGTGGTGGTCGTGGTGCTGATTGGCGTGGTGCCGCCGGCCGCATACGTGCTGATTTGCACATTCGTGGCATCGAGTACGGTCAGCACCAGATAGCTGCCGTCACTGGCGACGACCTTCAAGCCCCCTTGCGACGGGAATGCGCCCGGCACACCCACGAAGTCCTTGGTGGTCGTCACCGTAAACGAACCGGTGCCCAGGGTCGGCGAGCGGGTGGCGACAGCGTAATTGGCGCTGTAGTCATACTGCGTGCTGGTGATGGCGGTCGCAAAGGCGTAGTTGCTCAGCGTATTGGAGGTCGTGCCTAGCTTGCTGATGCTGGTGAAAGACAGCGTCGAGCCGGAGATTTGTGCGGACGAGCTGCTGGCGTTGGTCTGCGCCCAAGCCACGGTCATGTTGCCGTCGACCTGGCTGCCATAGCCGGATGCATTCAGCACGCTGAATTTCGTATAGGCCAGCGTGATGGAACCATTCCACGCCTGCTGGTTGGTGTAGGACGTGAGCGAATTGACGGTGAAGACGAACGCCCCGTTCATCGTCACACCGTTTAGGACGCAGCTATTGGCCACGATCGATACGCTGTCGCCGGACGAGAGCTTGGTGGCATTGGCCAACTGGACGGTGGTGGTGAGCGAGCCGCCGCCCGAGCACTGGCTGGCTTGCAGCGTGGTCTGCAGGACGGCTGCACCGGCCGCCGGGTTTTGCTGTTGTGCCGCGTTCAGTGCCTGATAAACCAGCCCCACGCTGTTCGTCAGCAACGCTGGCGAGGCTTGGCCGGTAGGTGCCGAGCCGAGCGCACTGCTATAGGCGCTGGCCGACGTGGCCTGGCTGTTCAGCCCGTTGGTCGCGGTATAGGCCGTCGCTGCCACCGACTTGGCATTGGTCGACGTGACCCCAGTGGTGCTTGTGGTCGATGTGACGGTCGTCGTCGAGCTGGTGGCGCTGCTGGATGAACCGCCACCGCCGCAGGCGCTCAGGACGAACATCGAGGTGGTCATTGCCGTAACGGTTGCTTTGCGCAGCAGGGTCGTCATGTCTTTTCCTACGTGTTCAGATTGAGTTTGTAAGGATTTAAGCATCGTTGGCAAGCACGGGGGAGGTCTACAACGCTTGTGTTTGCTGGATTGTCTTACATGGAACGGCATTTAATTACAAAATAATCAGTTATTTGTAATGTTTAAAATGCAGTCTGCGCGAATATTACGATGACATTTTGCGGGGAGGCAATCCCTGTTTCCGGGAATGGTGCCGAGAACGTACGAGATTGTGTCGGCAGTCACAGGCCGTGATCAGAAGCGGTCTGGGCAAGTAGGTCGAGGTACGGATGCGTATGCGGTACGCCAATAAAAAACGGGGCCAGTTGGCCCCGTATTTTTCGTGTACGAAGTGATTATTCTTCGTCCATCAGCGCGGTGGTGTACACCTCTTGCACATCATCGAGGCTTTCCAGCGCGTCCAGCAGCTTTTGCATTTTCAATACATCGTCACCGGTCAGTTCGGTTTCGGCTTGCGGCTTCATGGTCACTTCACCCATTTCGGCCTTGAAGCCGGCAGCTTCCAGCGTTTCCTTGATGCCGACGTATTCATACGGCGGGGTGATGACTTCGATGCTGCCGTCTTCGTTGGTCACCACATCATCGGCGCCGGCTTCCAGCGCAGCTTCCATCAGCGCGTCTTCGTTGGTGCCGGGGGCGAAGATCAGATAGCCACAGTGCTTGAACTGGAAGCTCACGCAGCCGTCGGTGCCCATATTGCCGCCGTACTTGTTGAAGGCATGGCGCACATCGGCCACGGTGCGGGTCTTGTTGTCGGTCAGGCAATCGACCATCACCGCCGCGCCGCCGATGCCATAGCCTTCGTAACGGCATTCGGAGTAATCCACGCCTTCCAGATTGCCGGTGCCGCGGTCGATGGCGCGGGTGATGTTGTCCTTCGGCATGTTGGCGGCGAGACCCTTGTCCACGGCGAGGCGCAGACGCGGGTTCATGTTGAGGTCACCGCCGCCCATCTTGGCCGCTACGGTGATTTCCTTGATGAGGCGCGTGAAGACCTGGCCGCGCTTGGCGTCCTGACGGCCTTTACGGTGTTGGATGTTCGCCCATTTGCTATGGCCGGCCATGATTGCAATCCTGCAGGAAAATCGGAAACGCGGATTCTAACATGCTGTCCTGCGCGGTTTCATGCTGCGCTTGCTGGGCGGAGCGTCGCCTTCAATAATGCGGGCGACGCTAAAACCAAGAGATTCATATGTCCCACGGTGCCGACTCGGTCAAATCCATTCTGTATGCGCTCGCCGCCAATCTGGCGATTGCCCTCTCCAAGCTCGCCGCTGCCATGGCCACCGGTTCCGGCTCGATGCTGGCCGAAGCGGTGCATAGCTTTGCCGATTGCGGCAATCAAGGCTTGCTGCTGTGGGGGCTGAAAACTGCCGGCAAGCCGCCCTCCAAGGATTACCCGCTGGGTCACGGCAAGGAGATTTACTTCTGGAGCTTCATCGTCGCGCTGATGCTGTTTTCGATTGGCGGCGTGTTCTCGATCTACGAAGGGCTGCACAAACTGGCCCACCCGGAACCATTGGCCTGGCCGTGGGTGGCCGTTGGTGTGCTGGCGTTCGGTGTGGTGGCGGAAAGTATCTCGATGTGGGGTGTGCTGAAAGAGATCAACAAAACGCGCGGCGGCAAATCGCTGTGGCGCTGGGTGCGCGAGTCGCGCCAGTCCGAACTGGTGGTCGTGCTCGGCGAAGATGCCGCTGCGTTACTGGGCCTGACTTTCGCCCTCGTCGCCATCCTGCTCGCCATCGCCACCGGCAACCCGATGTGGGATGCGCTGGGCAGCGTCGCCATCGGCGTGCTGTTGGTGGTGGTCGCCGCCTTCATTGGCACCCAGATCAAGGGGCTGCTGATCGGCAAGAGCGTCGAGCCGGACGTCGATCAAGCCATGCGCTCTTGGCTCACCGCCCGGCCGGAAATCACCCGCGTGTTCAATCTGATTACGTTGCAGATGGGCAGTGATGTGATGTTGTCGCTCAAGGCTGAATTCGCCGAGCAAGGTAGCCAGACCGGGCTGATCGATGCGATCAATCGGGTCGAGGACGAATTGCAGGCGGCGTTTCCGCAGCTGACGTGGGTGTTTGTAGAGCCGGATAACAAGGATTAGGTCGTGAAGACGCTATGGATTGATGGGGTGGAGTACAAGTTTTTGAGGGCGAGCGATGTGATCCGGGACTCCTTGGCGCTGGAGTGTTACCGGATTGAAGAGCGAAATGAAAAGTTGGTGTGCGAAGCATTTCGGAGTGATGCGCTTCACCAATACCTGTTCTCGCAATTCGAACCCGAATTGCCGCTCGCATTGATTGAACATATAGGTAATGTGGCTCGGGAGTTACTAGGGGACTTCGTTGATTAAAGCGTACTAAACCACATGCCCCAGCCGGCCGAGCGCAAATGCGATCAACCCAGCCAGCAAAACAAGGCCGCCGCTCAGGCGGCCTTTGCATTGGGCGGTTACTAGTGCCACAGCAGCAACCCCCACTGGCAAGCCGAACGGCGCGGGCAGAAAGGACAAGCCCAGCGCCACCGGTAGCGTGCCAGCCAGCCAGCCGCTGGCTCCCAGCACAAACCGCGGCGCGGCGGTGGGGGCGGGCGGGGCGAGTTCAGGCCATTGGGGCAACAGCGCCGGCCATGCTGCTGCCGCATCAGCGCGCAGGGCGACAACGAGTCGCAGGGCTTCCGTTGGCGGGACATCTGCCGCAAGCAATTGTCCGGCCAAGCCGACACTGGCCTCCGGCCCAGGGGCTTCTTCTTCATCGGTGACGATGCGTGGTGATGGCGCGGTGCGAGAAAAGCGCCAGCCTTGCCAGATGCAACCAAACAGCGCCAGCAGCCAGACCAGAAACGCTTGCAAGGCCGGGAGGCGGCCGAAACCAGCCAGTAGCGCCGGGAGCGCAGCTGCGCAGAGTGCGCCGTCACCGGTGATCTCAGCCGCGCGCCGCCATACCGGTCGCAGCACGCGTTCATACAGGCCGATGCCGGGCAGCGCCTGCCGCTGCAACCAAGGCCAGCTCAATGTGAAGCCAACGTGGCCGAGCAGTTTTTCCGTGAATCGCACCTTGCCGGAAGTCGTGGTAACCGCAGGCAAGGCATCGGCGATCTCCAGCCAATACCACTGGCGCGGTGTGCCGGCTTCGAGATCGGACAGCAGCAGAGCCAGTGTTTTCGGGGCAAGGGTGAACCGGCGTTGTTCAGGCATGGGGGAGACGGTCAGGCGTTGACTTCCCGACGCAGCTTTTCCACATCGACCTGTTCCAGATACCGCTTGATGTTCTGCCAGATCGCATGAAAACCGTAGCCGCCGTTTTGCAGCTCATCCAGCGCTTGCTGCTTGCTCCAGCCTTGGTAGACGACACGGTATAGCGCCGACACCAGCCCGGTGCGATCCGCGCCGTGTTGGCAGTGGATCAGGATCGGACCCTCGCGGTCGACATTCCGCAACGCTTTCAGCGCCGTGATCATGTCTTCGTCGCGAATGTTCCAGGTGTTGATGGGGATGCGCTGCATGGCGATCTTGCTGCCGGCCAGGATCTCATCATCGGAATGGAAGGCGCGGAAGCTGATGACCTTCTTGATGCCGAGCTTTTGCAGCTGCGCGACATCGGTCTTCGACAACTGCGCACTGCGATATAGCTTTGGCGTGATCCGGTGCAGGTTGTTGACGGGCGCATCGGGCACGGCTTGCGCCCATTGCGCCGGGCGAGTGTCGGTGGCGTTCTGGGCGCTTGTCGGGGCGGCGAGGCCGGCCAGCAAGAGCAGTGAGGCGGCGAAAGAAGAAACGCGCATGGGTATTCTCAACTCAAGTGGCGCTTGGGGATGCGGCCGAACGTGGCCGGGATGCGAAGAACAGTACGCAAGCGACGGCGCTCATGGTCCAGTAATCCGTTGGGGCAAAAGCCAGCCAGTGCTTGTGCCACGGCACAAACGCCGGGCTGAACTTGGCGACACCGTAGGCCGGGTTGAGCACGAACCAGAGAAAGTCTTCGCTGAGCCAGAACGTCATGATGCAGGCGATGATGCGGCCCTCGATACGCCACGACCATTGGGCGGAGAAGAAGATCGGCAGGTGAAAGAACAGCCCGACAAAGGGGAAGACCCACGCGTGGTAGCCGGTCATCGCCCGACCACCCCAGAAAATATCCAGCAGCCAGTGTTTTTCGATGCGCCAGGTTGGCAAGTTGGCGGCCCAGCCGGCGCTGCCTTCGATCTGGATTTCGACGTTGGCAAAGAAGAAACCCAGCAGTAGCACCCAAGCCAGCAAGGCGATGGTCTGCCAGCGTGGAATGAAGATTGAGCGCGCCATCATGTTGCCGCCAAGGCCGGTACGGTGCCCAGCACCCGATCCAGCACGAACTGCGC
This sequence comes from Andreprevotia chitinilytica DSM 18519, assembly GCF_000711875.1. Lineage (GTDB taxonomy): Bacteria > Pseudomonadota > Gammaproteobacteria > Burkholderiales > Chitinibacteraceae > Andreprevotia > Andreprevotia chitinilytica. Next base: position 22,058 of record NZ_JONM01000010.1, on the reverse strand, counting down.
CGCGTGCGGCCGGCCCAATGGCACGATCTTGCGCTGCATCGCCGTCAGTCGCTCCGGCTCGTCCAGCAACATGCGGATGCGGAATTCCAGCGCGGTGGCGTCAATGGCTTTCAGCGCTACGCCTTGCTCCAGCAGGAAGTCGGCGTTGCGTTCTTCCTGCCCCGGAATCGGCGAGTTGACGATCATCGGCAAGCCCATCGCCATGCACTCGGAGGTGGTCAGGCCGCCCGGCTTGGTAATCACCAGATCAGCGCAAGCCATCAGGCGCTCCACGTGGTTGGTAAAGCCCTGCGGGAACAGGCGGCCGGGGTAGGCCTCGGCGACCTTGTTCAGCGCTTCGAGCATGGGCTGGTTCTTGCCGGCCAAGGCGATCAGCTGGAAATCCCCACCCATGCCCAGCAACCGCTTTGCCAGAACATCCTGCCCGCCAAGACCGGCACCGCCCGACATCAGCATGAAGGTCTTGCGCTTGGGATCGAGGCCGAATTCAGCGGCGCAGGTGGCGCGATCCAGCGGCGCGGAAAATGCCGGCATGATCGGAATGCCACTGACGTGCACCGCATCTGCCGGCAGGCCGCGTTCACGCATGCGATAAGCGATCTCTTCGTTGGCGGCAAAGTAGCCGCTCATATGCGGCACGATCCACATGCTGTGCAGATCGAAATCGGTCACTTGCACCCACACTGGCACGGTGACGCGGCCCTTGCCCAGCTCGCGCGCGAGGATTTCAGCCGGCAGGAAATGGGTGCAGATGATGGCATCCGGCTTCAACCGCTTGATCTCGGCCACCAGACTGCGGCAATTGAGGCGCTCGACGGCGCGGCGGAGTTTCTGGCTCAAGCCGCTTTGCGAGGCTTCATCGGTCTTCTGATAGAGATAGCCCCACAGCGCCGGATGGTTGCTGACCAGCTTGATGTAGAAGTCGGTGTAGAGCTTGCGAAAGCTGGTGGACACGTAGTCCATCACATCCAGATGCGTGGCCTGGATGTCTTGCGGATGCGCATCGGCACAGACACGGATCGCCTCGGCAGCACGCATGTGCCCGGCACCGGCACTCACGCTCAAAAGCAGGATTTTTTTCATCGTGGGTTCGCGGTTTATCACTTGGCGTCAGATTGAAGCGAGACTGCGAAGTGATTTTTGTAATGGAGAGGCTCGGTTTCTACCAGAAAGCGCCGTGTGCGGCCATTGGGGCGGCGTTGCGCTGTGAAGGGGGTAACACGGTGAAATAGAGGCTATTCGCTCCCCATCGCCGGTAATGTCCCCAGCAAGATATTCAGTTGATCCGCATCCAGCGTGATGGTGTTGTCGGGCTGGCTGACATGGATGAATGGGCCTTTCTTGAAAACCGAAAACGGCTGCTCCGAGCGGGCCATGACCATGGGGGTCAGCTGTTCCAGCATGGTATTGCTGCCGATCAGCAGCGAATTCGTCTGTTTGAGATTGGTGACGTAGCGATTGAGATGGATATCGAACTTGCCGGGGTCGGCGGGCGGCATGTTTTCCAGTTCGATCAGCATGGCCGAGTTCTTTTCAATTTGCTGCGCGTTGTGCCGTTTGGCCTCGTCCAGCGTTTTGAGGAGTTCCTTGTTCTCCTCGATCAGCTTGGCGAGCTTGTCCTCCAGCGTTTTGAGGTCTTCGTCACGAATCTTTTTCGCTTGATCGCTCCCGAAGTCACGCTGTGCCTTGAGTGTTTCGTTCTGCGCCCGCAATGCTGCAACTTCGCCGGCATGCGATTCCTTCAACGCGGCGATGGTTTCGTCCTTGACCGCTTTGGTTGCATTCGCCGCGGCGATCTGCTCGCGGAAGGCTTTCCAGATCATGCCGCCGACCGCCACGATGGCGGCAGATTGCAGCACCTTGAGTACTGAATCCACGATCTGTACGAAATCCATGGGCTTCACCATTCCACAATGCGCACTGGGGCGGTGCTTCAGTGTAGATGGTTGGCGGCAAGGCTTTGGCTTGTCGGTGAGCCGGTTTACGGCTTGATCAGATAGTCCGCCACCAACGCCAGAAAAATCACCGCACCGATGCGATTGTTGGCGAGGAAAGCATGAAAACACGGCATCCGTTCGCGGTTCTTGATGCGGGGGTATTGGTCGAACACCACCAGCCCCACGGCGGCGACCAAGCCGGCCAGATAGACCACGCCGCGCCCTTCTGCGATGCCGATCCACGCCATCATGGTCAGGAACACCACGTAGCAAAACAGCACGGCCGCGATATCGAAGCGCCCGAAGGTGATGGCCGAGGTCTTGATGCCGATCTTCAGATCGTCCGGCCGGTCGCACATGGCGTATTCGGTGTCATAGGCCAACGTCCAGAACACGTTGGCGACCAGCAGCAACCACGCTTGCAGCGGTACGTGGCCGGAGAGTGCCGCGTACGCCATCGGGATGCCGAAGCCGAACGCGATGCCAAGGTAAGCCTGCGGAATGGCAAGGAAGCGCTTGGTAAACGGATAGCTACCGGCAAGGAAGGCGGCCGGAATCGCCAGCAACAGCGCCAGCCCGTTCAGCGGCAGCGCGATCAGCAGCGACACCAGTGTCAGGCCGGCAGCCAGCAGCAGCGCCTCTTTCTTGCTCACCAGCCCGGCCGCCAGCGGGCGATTTTTGGTCCGCTCCACGTGGCCGTCGAAATCGCGGTCGGCGTAGTCATTGATCACGCAGCCGGCCGAGCGCATCAGCACCGTGCCGAGCACGAAAATCGCCACGATCAGCCAGTCCGGCCGGCCGTTGCCGGCGAACCAAAGCCCCCAGAGTGTCGGCCACATCAGCAACAGGATGCCGATGGGTTTGTCGAGGCGGGTCAGTCGCCAATAGAGGGGGAGTTGCGTGGCGAGTTTCATGTTGATTGCTTCATTGATGAGCGCTGACTGGTGGAGGGCAGCGTTGTGAAATACGGCGGCAAAAACACTTCGGTCACCATCAGCGCATCACGCCCGGCGTAAAACAGCGAGCGACGCGCCCAGAGTTGCTTGGGCAACTGACCGACGACTTGTCGCGCTGCTTTTTGCCATAGCGGATGGCGTCGGTCGATCTTGCACCAGCTTAATGGCGCACGCTGGATGGTCGGCGTGGCGAACAGGAAGGAGCCGAGTGACTGGTTGCCGAGTTTGCCGACGGCGCGAAAGCCGCGTCGCAGGGCGGCCGGGGTAGCGATGCTGTGGGCGAACACCAGCGGCGTATTGCCACTCAGCAGCAAGACTTCGCGTGTTTCGACGCGCGCGTGGGCTGAGTTCGATCCCAATTGTTTGAGTTCGTCACGGTGCGGTCGGGCCAGCTGTTGGGCGACCACGCGCACACTGAATTGTGGGTAATGCGCGATCAGTCGCGCAGTCAGCGAGCCGGTGGCGGTGAGCCATGGCCGCAGGGCGCGCGGGGCGAGCAGGATGGGGTGTCGCCAGCGGGGCTTGGTCGAGTGTTGGCTCATGCGGGATTCAACACCCGCCGCATCGGCACATAGCGGAGACCAAACCGCGTTTGCGCCACATCCGTCGCGACAAAGCCGAAGTGCTCATACGCATGTACGGCGTTCAGGCTGGCGTTGACCGTGATCTCGGTCAGGCTGGGGGTGTACTCGACGGCACGCACGACGATGGCATCGGCCAGCCTTCCGCCAAGACCAAGCCGCTGCAGCGACGGGGCGACGAACAGCATGCACAGGTGGCCGGGAGGCTTGAGCTGGGCCAGGCCGGCGAGCTGCCCATCCACTTCGACCACCTGCGTCAGATAGCCATCGCGATGGCGATCGCTGAGTGCGTCAGGCAGCACATAGGCATAGAACGTGGCACAGCCTTCCGGGCTCAGCGTCGGCGCGACGGCGGCATCGAAAGCATGTCGCGCCAGTGCGGCGGCGGCGCTGATGTCGTCGTTTCGCAGTGGGCGAATGGCGATGGCAGGAGAAATCATGGCCGCAATTATGCCACGCACGCCGTGCCGTTCTTCATGGCGCACCCCATGTTCGCCGCAGATTGGGGGTAACTGTAATGGTCATGTTTCGGGCCGGATCGTTATGCTGTTTGGATGAATGCACCTGCGCCAAATCCAACAGTGCTAGAAACAACGCCCCAACCTTCCGGCTTTCTGGCCGGTCTGCGCGACATGCTGCCGATGCTGATCGGTGCCGCGCCGTTCGGGCTGATTTTCGGCACGCTCGCCGGCCCGGCTGGTCTTGCACCGTGGGCCGCAGTGGCAATGTCGTTAGCGGTGTTTGCCGGCTCTGCCCAGTTCATCGCCGTCACGTTACTGACTGGCGGCGCGAGCATTCCGGTGATCATTGCGACGACCTTTGTCGTCAACCTGCGCCACGCGCTATATGGCGCATCCCTGCAACCGCACGTGGCTGACCTGCCGTTGCGCTGGCGGGCGCTGCTGGCGTATTTCCTCACCGATGAAGCGTTTGCCGTCGTTTATCACCGCCTGCAGGAGCCAGCCCCGGTCGACGTGCGCCGCTATTTCCTCGGCGCGGCGCTGGCGATGTATATCAATTGGTCAGCGTGGACGGTGGTCGGCATCGCCATTGGCCGCAACGTGCCGGGCATCGAGCATTGGGGGCTGGAGTTCGCCATGGTCGCGACCTTCGTCGGCATCGTCGTGCCGCTCTTGAAAAACCGTGCCCAAGTCGCCGCCGCGCTCTGTGCCGGCTTGACCGCCTTGGCCGCCAACGGCCTGCCGTACAAATTGGGCTTGATGGTGGCTGCGCTGGTCGGGGTCGCAGTCGGCATGGCGCTGGAGAAACGGGAGGTCCGCTCATGATCCAAGCCCCGCTCGATACCATCCTGATGCTCGCCGGCATGGCCGTTGTGACTTACAGCGTACGCATCGGCTTCTGGCTCGGCGCAAGCCACGGTTTTCCACCCCGCCTGCGTCGTGCGCTGGAATACGTGCCGGTGGCCGTCTTGTCCGCCATCATCTTCCCGACCGTGCTACTGCCGGGCGGTGTGCTGTCTGTGTCGATCCACAATGCACAGCTGGCTGGCGCGTTGGCGACCGGGCTGATTGTCTGGCGCTTCAAGCACCTGCTGGCGGGGATTGGCGGCGGGTTGGTGGTGTTTGTGGTTTGGCGATTGGTGATGTGATTACAAGCTCAGGGACGTGAAGAGGACGCCTTGATGGGTGCGCACTGCATACCATCAGGCGTTACAATGATTTCCATGCCAGCCCTCAATCTCCAAGCCCTTGATCCGGCCGACCTGATGCCGATCCCCGATGTTCCGGAAAGCTACGGCCCCCGGAACGAGGAAGACCAACGCGTGTATGAATTGGTGACAGCCGGTATCGAGAGCGGCGAGCCAATCCCCGTGGACGAGTCTTTCTTCGCCCGCCTGCGCGCCCGCATCCTTGCTCACAAATCTGTGTAGTTGTGCTGCACGTCTTTATCCAGCCAGAGGCCGCTCAGGGGCTCGAGGCGGCGGTCGACTACTATGCGCAGGCTGCATCACCGGCATTGGCTGAGCGTTTCCTCATCGAGTTTGAAACGACTTGTGCCAACTTGGCCGAACGACCCGGCATTGGTTCTTTGCGCTTCGCCCACCTGTTGGAAGGTGCTGAGTTGCGCACTTGGTCGCTGACTCGTTTCCCGTTTCGCCTGTTCTACTTCGTTGAAGGCGACACCCTCAACATTCTGGGTGTCGAGCACGAACGCCGGAATATCGCCCCGGTGCCATTCCGTTCTAGCAAAAAGCCGGATTAGGCGGACGGTGCGCCGCATCTTCGGTAGATACGATTAGCTTAACCGCCGATTTGAGATGCGGCGGAACGCCCTTCGGGTGTTCCGCCCTACGTTTTACTTCCTGTCTTTCTCTCTGAACTCCCTGAATGCCTTTTCATTGACCCGCGCCATGTCGATGGCGCTGCGTCGCTCCTGAGCCAGCGAGATACCCGTTTGTGTCAGCTGGTACGCAGCGGAGCCGGGATCGACGATGCGGGCGAGGATTTGGAACAGCCGGCCGAGTTCGTCGATGCATTCGATGCCATAACGGGCAAAGTCGTCGGCGGTACGGCCGATCGAGCGAGGTGTAGAGGCGTAGCGGGGGAGTGGTGGTGCGGGCGTACCTTGAGGTGCATTGGGCATGAGAGCCTCCTACATTTGCGGGTTTTTACCCGCCGCTTCGCTCTCAAACGAAGGTGGCGGGCGCAAGGAAGGGTTGAGAGACCGGAATGTAGGAACCGGCAGCCCGAAGGCTCCCCACCCTGCTCCGCCATTGAGGACGTACCAAGGGTGTTGACGGACGAAAAAATAAACCGCTGTGCAGCGGTTGTCCGCCTACATTAACCGGGCTCTCAAACCCGATCGCGCTATTGAACGCGACGGTGAAAAGTATCCCAGCCAATCCTGCATGGTCAAGCAGCGCGAAACCTGTAGCCCGGAGATGGCGCATGTTAGGGAGCCCCGGCCGCAAAATGCCTTTGGGCTACGTGAACTGATCTTGGTGTTAGGTTTTTTGCATGGTTGGTATAAGGTATCGGCCGATGTAGAACCAATCCGCAGGCCGAACTCGAATGCCTGCATCAAGGAGATACCCGTTGCATCACTTCACTGCCCTGTTTAGGAAACTAGCGCTTGGTCTGGCGGCTTGCCTGGCACTGGCCGGCACTGCTCAGTATGTCGTTGCCGCAGACTGTCCCCCACCCGTGCAGATGCCCACCGCTGAGCAATTCCAGAAGCTTCAGGCGGAAGCAGTGGATCGTGGTTTTTTGTGGAAGATCAGCAAGGGCGGGCATGATTCCTGGCTGTATGGCACGGTGCATGTGGGCAAAGCAGACTGGATCATGCCCGGCCCGCAAGTAAAGGCAGCCTTGCTATCGAGCCAAACCATCGCGCTGGAAATGGACCCGCTGGATCCTGAAATCCAGAAAAAAATAGCGAGCCTGGTCACGAAAAGTGCCGGGAAAATCCCCGAGTCGCTCAAACCACGCGTGAAAAAACAAATGGATGCGGTATGCATGCCAGAGGCCGCGATGAGCAAAATTCATCCGGCAATGTTGATGGTCACGCTCGAATTGCTGAGCGTGCGGCCAGATGGGTTGGAAGGGGACTACGCCGTGGAGGGCATGCTGTCCGGCGTTGGTCACAATACGGGCAAGGAAGTGAAGTCCATGGAAACCCCCGAGCTTCAGATGCAAGCGTTGTTTGGTCTTGATGGCGTCGTAAAACCAAAGATGATCACGGATGCGTTGGAGTCGCTTGAAAGCGGCAAGGGCCGCAGGATAGCCAATCGGCTGGCCCAGGCATGGGCGCAATCGAAAATCGATGAAATGGAGAGCTACGCTAGCTGGTGCGATTGTCTGAATACCGCTGATGAGCGAGCAGAAATGAAGCGCATGCTGGACGATCGCAATCCCGGTCTGGCCGATTCCATCGATGCCTTACACCGTCAAGGCAATATGGTGTTCGCCGCTGTTGGCAGTTTGCATATGGTTGGCAAGATCGGTCTGCCTGCATTGCTGAAACAACGTGGCTACGAAGTGACGGCCATTCCATTCAATCCGTCGATTCAGAATCAGGCGAAGGCAACACCGCCAGCAACAGCAGTTCAATAAAACGCAAACTCTCTGGCGGATTTCCGCCGCCAACCAACCAGTCAATTCCGTAGTTTCGCCATAATGCCTACAGGGCGGGAGCATGCTCCCGCCCTTTTTCTCGTTTGTTGCCAAGGGTTTGCGATGTAGTCACCACTTGGCACGGTGCTGGCAGGCTTATTGCATAAGATAAGGTTGAATCCGCAGCCGTCGGCCTTTGCCGCGTCCGGTTTTGCGTAGTGCTCACCACTCGATTACGGAGTCGCAACGATGAAACTGATTTCCCTCCTGCTCGCCAGCCCATTGGCCGTTACCGCTTTGTCCGCCCACGCTGAAGACGACGTGATCCGCTTGGGCAACCTCAAGTTCGCGCATTACGGCGCGGTGTCGTACATCAAGGAGATCGCACCCAAGTGCGGCATCAAGGTGCAGGAGCGGATGTTCGCCAAGGGTTTGGACATCATGCCGGCCGTTATCGCTGGTGAGATCGATGTGGCGGCCAGTGCCGCGGATGCGGCGATTGCCGGCCGGGCCGGGGGCGTGCCGGTGTACGCCGTGGCCGGTTTTGCCAAGGGCGGTGCACGTATCGTGGTGCAGCCCAATTCGCCGATCAAGAAAGTGGCGGACTTCAAGGGCAAATCTGTCGGCGTGGCCCGTGGCGGCGCGCAAGATTTGCTGCTGATGGCCGAGCTCGCCAAGGCCAACCTCACCTGGTCGGAAAAACCCGGCAAGGATGTGCAGATCGTCTATTTGCCTTTTGCCGATCTGAATCAGGCGTTGATGCAAAAGCAAATCGACGGCATGGCGCAATCCGAGCCGCAGGCATCGCAAGCCATCAACAAAGGCTTCGGCGTGGAGCTGCTCAAGCCTTATGACACAGCGATCGGCGAGCCGATCCGCACGCTGGTGATGACCGAGAAGATGTACAACACCCAGCGCCCGCTGGCCGAGAAGTTCATGAAGTGTTTCGTACAAGCCACCAAGGCCTTCATGGATGACCCCAAACTGGCCGAGAACTACGTGCGCACCACGATGTTCAAGGGCCAGATCACGCCGGAGGACTACAAGGACGCCATCGGCAATTCGCCCTTCTATTACAACCTGAGCATCGAACACATGCAGATCACCACCGATCTGATGGCCAAGTACGGCGTCGGCAAGATGGCCAAGCCGCCGGTGGCCAAGGATTGGGTGAAGCTCGATCTGCTGGAACAGGCCAAAAAATCGTTGAATGTTCAGTAAGGGGATAAGGATGAACAAGGGGACATTGAGCCGCGCCGCGCGTGGCTTGTGGGTGCCGCTGCTGATCGTCGCGCTGTGGCAGGGCGCGGCGGTGGCGGGGTGGCTCAATCCGCAAATCCTGCCCTCGCCGTGGCAGGTGCTGCAGCGCTGGTATGCCTATCTGATGCCGATGGAAGCCTACGATCCGGCGCAGGGCAGTTACGCCAAGTGGCTGGTATCGGGCGAGTTGATTCATGATGCGATCGGCACGCTGTATCGGGTGATCGTCGGCTTCCTCGTGGGGGCGGTGCTGGCTCTGCCGCTGGGGCTGTTGATGGGGGCGAGCAAGCGGGTTTACGGCTGGTTCAATCCGCTGATCCAGGTGCTGCGGCCGATTCCGCCGATTGCATTTATCCCGCTGTCGATTCTGTGGTTTGGTCTGGGTAATGCCCCAGCCATTTTCCTGATTGCGCTCGGCGCGTTCTTTCCGGTGTTGATGAATACCATCGCCGGGGTGCGGCAGGTCGATTCGATCTATCTGCGGGCGGCGCGCAACCTGGGTGCCGGGCAATCCACCCTGTTCGTGAAGGTGATCCTGCCGGCCGCAACGCCCTACATCTTTTCCGGCGCGCGTATCGGCGTTGGCACCGCTTTTATCGTGGTGATCGTGTCCGAAATGATTGCGGTCAATAACGGTCTGGGATTCCGCATTCTGGAGGCGCGCGAGTATTTCTGGTCCGACAAGATCATCGCCGGCATGTTGACGATCGGCATTTTGGGCTTGGCGATCGATACGGCGATGAATGCGCTGAATAACCATCTGCTGCGCTGGCATCGCGGTTTGGAACACTGATTTCCGACCGCATTCAGCCGATGGCTTTGTCGACGTCGCTGGCCGTACCACTTGTACTGTCTGCGCTCCGTCTTCGCGCCCTCGACTGAATGCGGCCGGAAATAACGGAGATTCGAAATAATGACTGCACAAATCAAAGTCGAACACGTCAGCAAAGTGTTCAAAACGCCGGGCGACGATGTGGTGGCGCTGCGTGATATCAATCTGGAGATTCCGCGCGGGCAATTCGTCTGTCTGCTCGGGCCATCCGGTTGCGGTAAATCGACGCTGCTCAATGCCGTGGCGGGTTTCTCGCTGCCATCGAGCGGCCGGATCATGGTGGATGGTGCGACCATCACCGATACCGGGCCGGATCGTGGCATGGTGTTTCAGGAGTACGCGCTGTTCCCGTGGATGACGGTAGCGCAGAACATTGCCTTCGGCCTCAAGATCAAGAACGCGCCCAAGGCGCAGATCGATGCCAAGGTGGCCGAGCTGCTGGAAACGCTCAAGCTGACCGAATTCCGCGACCGCTATCCGAAGGATTTGTCAGGTGGCATGCGGCAGCGGGTGGCCATTGCGCGCATTCTGGCGCTCGATTCACCCATCATGCTGATGGATGAGCCCTTCGGCGCGCTCGATGCGCTCACCCGCCGCAGCTTGCAAGATGAGTTGCTGAAAATATGGGAAGAGCATAAAAAGACCATCCTGTTCGTCACCCACAGCATCGAGGAGTCGATCTATCTTGCCGACCGCATCATCGTGCTCACCTATCGTCCCGGCACCGTCAAACGTGACGTTCTGGTCGATATTCCGCGCCCGCGCGATCCGAGTGCGGCCGGGTTCAATGCCCTCAAGCGCGAACTGGCGGAATTGGTGATGGAAGAACAGCAACGCCACCAACAGGCCGAGTTACGCGGCCTGACCACCGACTGATCCCCCTCGCCAATCCCACAATGAGCACAGGCAGGCCGGCGCGCATTCTTCTGACCTTCGCAGGTATCTGCATCGCAGCCGGCCTGTTGTGGCTGGCTGCGGCGTGGAGCGAACGCAATGAACTGGAACGCCTGCGTGATGCCGGCCGCCATCGGCTCGATGTCTACACCGGCAGCCTGCGCAACGCGGTCGACCGCTTCACCTGGCTGCCCTTTGTCGTGTCGACCCAACCCGGGTTGGTGGCATTGCTGCGCGCACCGCAGGATGCCGTGCAGCGCGACAAGGTCAACCGCTACCTCGCGACGGTCAACAAGGCCGCGCAATCGAATTCGCTCTATCTGCTGGATGCCAACGGCCTCGCGCTGGCGTCGAGCAATTGGGATACCCCGCTGAGCTACATCGGCAACAACTACGCGTTCCGGCCTTACTTCCTGCAAGCCCGCGAAGGCCATGCCGGGCGTTTTTACGGCGTCGGTTTCACCACGCTGCAACCGGGCTATTTTCTGTCTTACCCGGTGCGCGATGGCGAGCGGATTGTCGGCGTGGTCGTCGCCAAGGTCAGTCTGGATGCGCTGGAACACAACTGGCGGCTGGGTGGCGAGCACATGCTGGTGGCCGATCGCGATGGCGTGGCCTTTCTCGCGACCGACGTCGATTGGAAATGGCGCACGCTGGCGCCGCTGCCGGCCGAAACGCTGCGCTATATCGAAGACAGCCGCCAATACGGTCGCAATGTCTTTCCGGAACTGGGACTCGTGGGGCGGCAAACCATCGATCACGATACCGAGCGGGCGTTTTTGCAGAGCGAGGCACGCCGGATCGACGTATTGATGCAAACCATCAAGCTGCCTGATCTCGATTGGCAGATCGTGCTGCTGACCGATCTCGCACCCGTGCGGCAGGTGGTGGCAAGAGCTGTGGTGGGCACTGCGCTGGGCTTGCTGGCGCTGCTGTCATGGTGGCTGTTCTGGCGGCAACGGCGGCGGCGCATTCGCGACAACCTGCGCGCCAGCGCCGCACTTAGGCAGGCGCATGATGAGCTGGAGCAGAAGGTGGCTGAACGCACGCATGAGCTGGTCGATGCCAACGACCAGCTGCAGCGCGAAATCGCCGAACGCATCCGCACCGAAGCCAATCTGCGGGCCGCGCAAAACGAACTGGTCCAAGCCGGCAAACTCGCCGTGCTCGGCCAGATGGCAGCAGGCGTGACCCATGAGCTGAACCAGCCATTGACGGCGATGCGCGCACTGGCCGACAACGCCAAGCTGTTGCTGGAGCGTGGCAACACCGCAGCGGTTGGCGACAATCTGCTGCACATCAGCCAACTCACTGCACGCATGGGCAAGATCACCGGCCAATTGCGCGCCTTCGCCCGCAAGAGCGACAGCGTGGCCGAGCCGGTATTGGTGAAGCAAGCCATCGCCAACGCACAACTATTGCTGGAGCAGCGTCTACGCCAGCAGCAGGTGGTGCTGGATATCCGCCAGTCAGATGAAAGCGTGCAGGTGTCCTGCAACCCGGTGCGACTGGAGCAAGTACTGATCAATCTGCTGCGCAATGCGCTCGATGCGGTGCGCGATCAGCCCGACGCGGCGATCTCGGTGAATGTGCTTCGTGATGATGGCAAAGTGCGCATCACGGTCACGGACAACGGCCCCGGCATTTCGCCCGAGCATCTGCCGAGCTTGTTCGATCCCTTCTTCACCACCAAGGGCGATAGCGAAGGGCTTGGACTGGGGCTGGCGATTTCGCTCTCTATCGTGCGTGATTTTGGTGGCAACTTGCTTGCCAGCAATGGCCCGAATGGCGGCGCATGTTTTGAAGTGGCGCTGTTGGCTGCGTTGTAGAGGATCAAGACGTGTAGGTTGGTGTTGAGCGTAGCGAAGCCCAGCACTCGTGGGGCACGGTCAACGTTGGGCTTCATTTCATTCAACCCAACCTACGAATTGTTTGGGAGTCCTGAGATTGTGAAAGTCCTGCTGATCGACGACGAAGCCATGATCCGCCATGCCGGCAGCCAGACGCTGGAGCTGGCCGGTTTCGACGTCGAAGTCTTTGCCGATGCCGAATCGGCGCTGCCACTGTTGCGGCCGGATTTTCCCGGTGTCGTGGTGTGCGATGTGCGCTTGCCGGGGCTGGACGGGTTGCAGCTGTTGGCGAAAAGCGTCGCCAACGATGCGGAGCTGCCCGTGGTGCTGGTGACCGGCCACGGCGATGTGGCGATGGCGGTGCAGGCGATGCGCGATGGCGCGTACGACTTCATCGAGAAGCCGTTTTCGTCCGAGCAACTGGTCGAGGTGGTACGGCGGGCGCAGGAAAAGCGGGCGCTGGTGCTGGAAAACCGCCAGCTGCGCCGCGAGTTGCAGCGTCGCTCCGGCATCGAGGGGCGTTTGCTGGGGCGCGGGCCGGGCATCGAGCAAATCCGCCGCCGCATTACCGATGTGGCCGATACCGATGCCGATGTGTTGATCCTCGGCGAAACCGGCACCGGCAAGGAGCTGGTGGCGCGGTGCCTGCACGAATACAGCAGCCGTTCCGACAAACCTTTCGTGGCGCTCAATTGCGGCGCGTTGCCGGAGCAGCTGTTCGAAAGCGAAATCTTCGGCCACGAAGCTGGCGCATTCACCGGCGCAGCCAAGCGCCGCATCGGCAAGATCGAGTATGCCAATGGCGGCACGCTGTTTCTGGATGAGCTGGAAAGCATGCCGATCACGCTGCAGGTGAAACTGTTGCGGGTGCTGCAGGAGCGCGAGCTGGAACGGCTCGGCGGCAATGTCGCCATCCCGGTCAATTGCCGCATGGTGGCCGCCACCAAGAGCGATCTCAAGCAGCTGAGCGATCAGCAGCAGTTTCGTCTTGATCTCTATTACCGGCTCAACGTCGTCACCCTCAACCTGCCGGCCTTGCGCGAGCGGCGCGAAGATATCCCGCTGTTGTTCGAACACTTCGTGCTGCAGGCGGCTTTGCGTTACCACCGGCCCGCGCCGATCGTGCCGCAGAGCCGCTTGCGTGAATTGATGTTGCATCCTTGGCCGGGCAATGTGCGCGAGCTACGCAATATGGCGGATCGCTTCGTGCTGGGCTTGCTGGACGACGCGCCGGCCAGCGAGTTGTCGCTTGATCTGCCGGCGCTGGTCGAGCGCTTCGAGAAGAATCTGATCGAGGATGCCTTGCTGCATGCCGCGGGTCAGGTGACTGCCGCCAGCGTCTCACTCGGCCTGCCGCGAAAGACGCTGTACGACAAGATCAAGAAGTATGGGTTGGGGCGGGAGTCTGAATAATGGAGCGCGTCCGCGCTCTTTGCTTGGCTATTCCAACGCCTGTTCAGAATCTCTTCTGGCAACGAGTGACATTGCTATTCCCCCCTTTTTGAAGGGGGGGTAGGGGGGATTTCTGCGGCATCTCAACATCTACCGGCGTCGAAATCCCCCTCAATCCCCCTTCGAGAAGGGGGAAAAGTAAAACCCTGAAGCGCTTCAAGCTGGCAATTTGCGAGACTTTGAACAGCCTCTGAACAACCGCTTACTTGTAAAACAGCATCGGCGGATTGGCTGTCTCGCGCGTATCAAACCAATACCTGGCCCCGCTCATGCCACCACCGGGGCCGACAACGCAGAAGGAAATCTCCTTCTTGCCATCCGCCAGCGCTTGTTTCACCAAGGCCGTGACGTCCGCCGACCGGTATTGCTCGTTGGTGCCGGTGTAGATGGCGGCCAGGTTGGACGCCCCACAGGTAGGCTGGTTGTTCCAGCTGGTACTGCTTTCTGACCAGTTATCCGGTGCCGAGCGGAGGAAGAGATTGCCGTTCTCTGTGCCCGCACCATACAGGCGGACGAGGATATTGCTGTAGTCGCTCGGGCTCAGCCTGTCGTTCAGCGGGAAATGAATCAAACCGATCCGGCGGTCACTGCTCAGGTCACGCGCCTCGCCACGGTTTTCGCTGCCGTGCGCAGTGATCGGCTCGGCGACATTGACGAAGGTATCGCGGTCGGCCAGTTGGTAGTCCACCGGAATGTCCTTGTTGCACGAGCGGCCGTGGTTGAGGCAGTACTCCACGGCGTATTGCATGCCACGCGGGCTCCAGCCGTTGTAGAAGTCGGCGTGAGCGGTATACATGCTGCCCCAGCGCTCGACCGGCTTGCCGTCGATCATCTGCGGGTCGAGTGACAACTGCGCGCCATTCAGATCGCCGTTTTCGCCAATGTCATACCAGAGTTGCATCCACAAACGCGGGATGCGCACCGGATACGCGGCCGGGCAGGCATCGTCGCCCGCCCACGCCACGTTGTTGTGGTCCTTTGTTGGCGAGAGGTTCTTGCCGTCCCAGCAGTTGGGGAATAGCAGCGAAATCGCGAAGGTATTGCGCTGCCCGACCTTGATCGGGCAGGCGTTCATCTTGGCCGTGCCCCACGAGCCAGGGTAACCGAGGCAGCCGAAGGTGATCAGCCCATTCGGATCGGGCGCGGAGCCCATGTGGTTGCCGGTGATGGAGCGGAAGCCGGCCGGGAAAGGGTGCACCGGGTACTCGGGATAGTTCGGGCTGCTGTTGTAATAGGTTTTCTGGGCATAGGGGCGAATGATTTCGCCGTCGGCACGGCGCAATGCCGGCGCCCAGTAGCTGGATCGGTCGGCCGGGACATCGCAGGTGATGTTGGGCTGGGCGCGCAGGCTGTCGAAGGTGACGTTGGCATCGGCGGTCACGCTGCCGAAGAAGTCGTGAATCATCGAATGCCCCGGTTTGCCGAACAGAAAGATCGCATCGTCCGGCAAGGTGTGTGAATACCGGCATTCCACGTTGAACTGGCCGCCGGTCGCAATGGCCGCTTTGAGTTTTCCACCGGTATCCAGCGCAGCGCCGGTCAATAGCTTGCCGGCGCTGTCCAGCTGCGGTTTGCCGGCGATCACGGTCGGGGGCGGCATGTTATCTGCTGCAGATGCAGTGCCGCAAAGGAGTGCGAAGAGGGCAATCCCTGCCACCGTATGCAGGGTTGATGGACGTATCCGTGGCATGGTCGGGATTCCTGTTCTCGTCGTTGATTTCGCGCGAATGTCGTGGGAGTTCGGGCAATACCTGAACGTATCACCCGGTTTTTCAGGGGGAAAAGTTCATGAACGATTTCTGGGTTGGCGCTGGCTGGGTCATCGAGTCCGTTGCGCACGCTACAATCGGCCTCTTTATCGCCCACTGCCGCCGCCATGCCCTTTGACCGTCTTGCCGCAGAACTCGATGCCCGCCGTGCCGCTCACCTGTATCGGCAGCATTCGCTGCTCGATAGCCCGCAAGGTGCGCGTGTCACGGTCGATGGCCGGGAGCTGCTCAATTTCTGCAGCAACGATTACCTCGGCCTCGCCAATCACCCGGATATCGTCGCGGCGGCGCAGGCAGGGGCGAAGCGCTGGGGCGTAGGCAGCGGCTCAGCACCACTGGTTGCGGGCCACTTCTCGGTGCATGAAGCGTTTGAGGCGCGTGCGGCGGCCTTCGTCGGCAAGCCAGCCGCGCTGTCGTTCGTGACTGGCTACATGGCGAATCTGGCGGTGATCACCGCTTTGGCAGGGCATGGCGATGCGGTGTTTGGCGACAAGCTCAATCACGCCTCGCTTAACGATGCCTGCCAGCTCAGCCGGGCAACCTTTCGCCGCTTTCCGCATAACGACCTCGCTGTGCTGGAACGGCTGCTGACGATCACCCCGGCGCGCAACAAGCTGATCGTGGTGGACGGCGTGTTCAGCATGGATGGCGATGCCGCGCCGCTGGCCGAATTGCTGCGGCTGGCGGAGCGCTTCGACGCCTGGGTGTATGTGGATGATGCGCATGGCTTCGGTGTGCTAGGTGATGGGCGCGGCAGCCTCGTCGCGGCTGGCCTCGATTCCCCACGGCTGATTTATATGGCCACGCTCGGCAAGGCCGCTGGCGTGGCTGGCGCGTTCGTGGCGGCTGAGCAGTTGGTGATCGATTACCTGATCAATTTCTCCCGCCCCTATATCTACACCACCGCCGCGCCGCCGCTGTTGGCCGAAGCGTTGCTGGTGAGCCTGGATCTGATCGAGCGTGAATCCTGGCGACGTGAACGCATCCTTGAGCACGTCGCCAGCTTGCAGGGCAGCTTGGCAGGGCGGGGGCTGATGGCCTCGATGACATCGATTCAGCCGCTCGAAGTCGATAGCAATAAAGTGGCGCTCGGGCTATCTGCCGCGCTGCGCGAGCATGGTTATTGGGTGGCGGCGATTCGCCCACCGACGGTGCCGACGCCACGCTTGCGCATCATCTTGTCGGCCGCGCATTCGGCAGGGGATGTGGCGAAACTGGGAGCCGATTTGCGCCAACTGTTGGATCGCCCGTTGGATCAATCGCCGGAGCAACCGGCATGAGCGTGTATTTCGATTCGATTGGTCATGGTGAAGATGTGGTCTGGCTGCACGGCTGGGCCATGAATGGCACCGTGTGGCGGCCGGTGGCCGAGGCGATGGCGGGCGACTACTGCAATCATCTGGTCGATTTGCCGGGTCATGGTCGCAGTACCGCGATTGCGCCGTTGACGGTGGACGCCATCGTCGCTGAGTTGGAAGCGACGTTTCCGTTGCCGGTGCACGTGGTTGGCTGGTCGCTTGGCGGGGCGGTGGCAACTGCTTGGGCGCTCAAGCGGCCCGAGCAGGTGCGCTCGCTCTCGCTGATCTCATCCAGCCCGTGCTTTGCCCAACGCGATGATTGGCGACCCGCGATGCCGATGGAAACGCTGCGCCAGTTCGCTGCCAATCTGGGTAATGACTGGCAAGGCACCTTGAAGCGCTTCATCAGTCTGCAAACGCTCGGCAGCCCGACGGCGCGCGAGGTGGCCAAGACCTTGCTGGCCGATCTGTTGCTGCATGGCGAGCCTGATCAGCAAGCGTTGCGGGAGGGGCTCGACATCCTGCGCGATACCGACCTGCGATCACGCATTGCCGAGCTGGATTTGCCATTGCTGCTGCAATTCGGCGACCGCGATACGCTCAGTCCGCTGGGCGCGGGAGAGTGGCTGGCGGCTCAGCAGCCGAAAGCGACCTTTGTCGTGCATCGTGGTGCGGCGCATGTGCCGTTCTTGTCGCATCTGGATGACTTCGTCGTGGTGCAGAAGCGGTTTCTCGCGGGCGTTTGAATCGGGGAGGCGACCGGTTGTCGGCCGGCTGGCGCGATGAGCTGATTTATTCCACCCGGCTGCCGATGTGAGGGATTGGAGGGTCGGTTTCCGGTGCGCTGTGATATGCCGAAGTATGAACACCGGACAAAGCGCTGGCCCAGCCCGTTTGGCCGTGTCGCCTTGGCGACATAGCGGCTGTGCCGGTTCAACGCCCGGCGCGCAGGAGCAATCATCATGGCATCCAGCATTTCAGGCCTGACCGTGCAGGCCCAAGTCACGCAGATATCCGGCAAGATCGTCGATACGACCGACCCGGCAACGGGCGCAGTCACCGAGACCGGCCAAGTCTCGATTCAGCAGGAGTCGGTGTCGATTTCCGGCTCGCTCAATGATCTGCTGACGTATGCCGATCCACGCAAGGCGCAAAGCAGCGACCAGAGTAAACCGCCCGATTTGGCTAGCATGCTTGAGGCATCGGATCAGAAAGTGCAGCAATTCATTGGCCTGCTCGGTGACCTGATCAAGCAGCAAGGTTTGAACTGGTCCAAGGTCGTGAGCGGCGAGCAGCATCTCAATGCCGATCCGACGACCATTGCGGATGCCAAGCAGGCGATTTCGGAAGACGGTGAATTTGGCGTCAAGAAAACTGCACAGCGCATCCTGAGTTTTGCCCAAACCGCCATGGGCGGCGATGCGAGCAAGCTCGATACCATCCGGGCGGCAGTGCAGAAAGGCTTCGACGAGGCCAAGCAGATGTTTGGCGGCACGCTGCCGGATATCAGCAATCAGACCTACGACAGCATCATGAGTACGCTGGATCACTGGAAGGCGAACGGCATTCCGACGGGGGACGCGGCGGCTGCGCCTTCTCCAGCCGCGGCTCCATCGCCTGCATCGGCCTGACGGGTGCTAGGCAAACCCGCTGCCCAGCCACGCGGCCCAGTCGATCCGGTTGCGATCACACGCTTGATCGGCGGCGACGATGTGGTCATATGGCACGCTGCGCAGATCGACCAGCCAGCCGCGATCGGTCGCTTCCAGCCGGGCATAGCGTGCGTGTGGGCTGCCGGTCTGCATGGCATGCGGCGGATCGTAGTCGCGATAGCTGGGCAGACCGACGCTGCCGGGGTTCACGATAATGCGGTTGTCCGGCAGGCCGACCAAGCGGGGCATGTGGCTGTGGCCGCATAGCAGCACCTCCGCATCGATATGCCCGGCGATGTCGACGATTTCCACCAACGGGCGCAAGCCGTTATCCCAGTCTTCCAGCCAGTAAGTCAGATCATCGCCCGGTTTGCCGTGGCAGGCATAGATCAGTGCGTCGACCAGCATGGTGGTCGGCCGGTCTTTCAACCAAGCGATACCGGCGGGGCCGAGCTCCTCGCGCACGAACTGCATCGTCGGCCCGTTATCGTTGTCTTCCCACACGTCGCGATCATGGTTGCCGTTGATGTGTAGCACGCGCCGCGTTTCCCCTTCGGCAACCAGGCGTTGCCACGTGCCGCGCGGATCGAGCGGGCCGTAGAGGGTGTCGCCTAGCTCAAGCAGGGTGGCGTCGGGCCAGCTCTCGAGGTCGGCGAGTACTGCCTCAAGCGCAGTCAGGTTGCCGTGGATATCAGAGAGGATTGCGTAGCGCAGATTCATGAAAAAAGGCCGGTGGTGGACCGGCCTTTAGTTTAGTGCGAACGATGGTCCATGACAGATCTGCGTAACAAATCAGACTTCAGATTCCATTCGTGGCGCGCGCCCCATCAGGGTGTTGATGATGTCGGCGACAACCTTGCCGTCGAACAAAAGCTGGCAGACCGCACGGGTGATCGGCATGTCGACATTGAGCGCTTCGGCTTGGCGCAATACCTCACGCGCGGTCGGCACACCTTCCGCCACGTGGCCGAGATTGGTCAGAATGTCCTCGAGCTTGAGTCCTTGCGCCAGCATCAGGCCGACACGGCGGTTGCGGCTTAAATCACCGGTGGCGGTGAGCATCAGATCACCAATACCGGCGAGGCCCATGAAGGTTTCCGGCTTGGCACCGAGCGCTGCGCCAAAGCGACTCATTTCCGCGAGTCCGCGGGTCAACAGCGCTGCGCGGGCATTCAGACCCAGTTGCAGACCGTCGCAAACACCGGCCGCAATCGCCAGCACGTTTTTCACGGCGGCACCGATCTCGACGCCGATCAGGTCGTCGCTGGCATACAGGCGCAGTACGGGCGTATTCAATGCCTCGACAGTACTGCGGGCAAATTCGGCATCGCTGGCGGCAATGGTAACGGCGGCTGGCTTGCCGGCGGCGACTTCCTGCGCAAAGCTCGGGCCGGACAGCATGCCGCGGGCAATCCCGGTTGCCAGTTCTTCGTCGGCGACTTGATGCGGAAATTTCATCGTGCCAGCCTCAAGGCCTTTGCAGGCCCAGAGTACCGGGGCTTGATTGCCGAGCGCGGTCAGTGCACGCAAGGTCGGGCGTAGGCCTGCCATCGGCGTGACGATCAGGATGGCATCGACATTGGCGATGGCAAGACCAAGATCGGCGGTGACGGACAATTGTTCGGGGAAGGGTACATCGGCGAGGTAGCGGCGATTTTGCTGCTCGCGCGCCATTTCGGCGGTTTGTTCGGTGTCGCGACACCAGAGGGTAACGGGGCCCTGGTCGGCAAAACGGATCGCCAGCGCAGTCCCCCAGGCGCCAGCGCCCAGGACGGCGAGTTTCATGCGCCCCAGACCTCTTCAATGCGGATATAGCCGATCAGCCCGTCGCGGTGTTTAACCTTGAGCCAACCGGTGCGGGTGTTGTCTTGCAGCTCCAGCAGCAGATCCTTGCCGGCCTTGTAGACAGCAGGCGAGCCAGCATCGGCTTTCTGGTATACGGTCGTCGGCTTGAGCACGGCAATGTAGCGTTTGCTGCTGGCATCCGCTTTCTTCAGCCAAGCCAGGGTGCCATCGCGATCACGTACGCGCAGCCAGGTGCCGTCTTCCGAGAGCACCTCGACCGGCATCCCGCGGCTGCCGACGAACAGCTTTTTGGCGCTATCTTTCGGCGCTTCATACAGCACCGCGCCATGGCGGGCGATCGAGCGGAATTCGAGGGCGTGGCACGCGCCGGCGACAAGCGCCAGCGCGGCTAGCAATGCAAGCTTAGTGCGTGGTTTGCGCATCGGCCGGTTGCGC
The DNA here is from genome assembly GCF_000711875.1 of Andreprevotia chitinilytica DSM 18519. Taxonomy (GTDB): domain Bacteria; phylum Pseudomonadota; class Gammaproteobacteria; order Burkholderiales; family Chitinibacteraceae; genus Andreprevotia; species Andreprevotia chitinilytica. The sequence continues at coordinate 1,263 of NZ_JONM01000010.1, read as the reverse complement.
GGCTTGCTGCGCACGTTGTTGCAGATAGATGGCTTCGAAATTGATCGGCTGCAGCAACAGCGGCGGGAAGCCGGCGCGGGTGGTGAGGTCGGATACGGTTTCGCGCAGGTAGGGGAACAGGATGCTCGGTGCACCGATGCCCAAGAGCGGGTCCATTTCTTCAGTCGGTACGTGTTCGATCTGGAACAGGCCGGCTTGGGTTACTTCCACCAGGAACACGGTGCGGTCTTCCGCTTTGGCTTCGGCGGTGACGGTCAGGCTGACTTCATAGAAGCCATTGTCGAAACCACGTGCCGAGTTGCGGAACTGAATGTTGAATTCGGGTTGTTCTTGTTCAAGGAAGGCTTGCGGGGTGTTGGGCGCTTCCAGCGATACGTCGTTCACGTAGATCTTCTGGATGGCAAAAACCGGCTGTTGCGCCTCTTGGTTCTGTTCGCTCATGGCGAGTCCTTCAAAGGAATAGGGTTATTGAAAGTGCGGCGGGAATCATCGCACGATTCGATGACACCCGCTATATCACTCGTCTGCGAGCAGCGGTACTAGTTCGCCAGCATGATCAAGCGCGGCTAGATCGTCATAGCCGCCGACATGGGTTTCGCCAATATAGATTTGCGGTACGGTACGGCGACCGGTGCGCGCCATCATTTCTTCGCGGCGGGCTGGTTCCAGATCGACACGAATCTTCTCGATCTCGGTCACGCCGCGCCGCAGCAGCAACTGCTCGGCCCGAACGCAATATGGGCACATGCCTGTGCTGTACATCAATACTTTGCTCATCACTGTTTCAACTCAAATCGCCAACGGAAAGATCATGGAGGCAGTGATTGCCTTCTGCAAGAGCCAGAAGCCTGCTTTGCATATGTATAACGCGCGCGAGGGTGCGTAAATTGAATTTCGAGTGTTTGCGATGCTTGGTTTGGATATTGAATGAAGGAATTGTGCTGGATATGAACGGAAGTGCGACCCAAGTTGCAGAATTGTTGCGTTGCCGATCAAGCACTTAGGGGGATGTTTGGGTGATTTTTGTTGGAGGGTGTTGACGGGGTTTGGGTAGGGCCGTATAGTTCGGTTTCTCCGCTGCAGACACAGCGGGAAACGAAGCGAAACGAAGAGTTTAGCAGGTTTCCCGAGTGGCGCAGCAAGCGATCTTTAACAAATTACAGCCGATGAGTGTGGGTGCTTGATGAAGACATCAAGTGCTCGCACTAATAGATGGAAAGAAACGAAGTACATACTTTGTTGATTTCTTGAGTTTTGTGAGCG
>NZ_JONM01000009.1 GCF_000711875.1 Andreprevotia chitinilytica DSM 18519 | reverse complement strand
GAAGCCGAGAATGCCCGGCTCAAACGCATGCTGGCCGAATCCATGCTCGAGAATGAAATCACCCGCGAAGCACTGCAAAAAAAGTGGTGACCGCATGCCCGAGTGATGATCGACGCGTGGCGGCGGGAGTACAACGAGGAAAGGCCGAAGAAGGCATTGGGCGGGCTAACCCCGCTCGCTTATGCGCGGCAGTTGGCCGCAGTGCAACCAGCCATATCGGGAGTAGGACTCTAAACCTAAATGCTACTCAAGGTGGGGGGACGTCGGGCCGTCGATTTAGCTGGGTCGACCGTGAATAGCAGCGCCCCAAGTTTCTTGTTGCTTTGCAGGGTGCCTTGCGCCACCGAGGCATTGGTATAGATGCGGGTCTTCTCGCTCGTGAGCAGAATGCTTGGCTTGGTCGAGACAGCCGGGTCAACCCGATCCGGAGTATAGGCGGCGACCGCTTGCTGATACTGATTGCCGGTTCCGGCATTCAAGCGGCCATCCGTTGCGCGGGCATAGATGAATGGTGTGGCCGTCGGTCGTGTTCTTCCGTTGCCATCAAACGCTTACATCCACGTCGTCAGCTGATGTTGAAAACCCAGCAGCCTGTTGTCCTGCATGTTGGGCATTCAGCACGCACGCCTCTCGAAACATCTTTTTATTCCATTTTTGCCTATTGATTCATTTTGGCATGACTCCTGCTTATATGGTTTGAACGGCATGCGACCGGCCGATCCTCGCCTCGTCATGAGGTTGGATCGACCAGAGCCGCACCGATAAAAAACCAGGGAGCTCATCACCATGCAATCCAGCAAGCAATGGCTGGGTGCGGGCCTTTTGGCCCTCGCCGGCGCCGCACACGCGGCACAGCCCAGCAATGAAGAACTGCAGCAGCAGATCCAGGCGCTGCAAAAAGCCGTCGATGCCTTGAAGCAACAACTGCAGGAACGCTCGCCCACGCTCAGCTCGGCCTCGACCGAAACCATCGCCATCCCGCCGGCCGAGATCGCCACCAAGTCGGATGTCGAGGGGCTGCGCACCGACCTGGAAAACTACAAGTACGACCAGCAACGCAACCGCGAAACCAAGACGGCGCTGGCTACGCGTGGCACGACCATCGGCGGCACGATCCAGACGCGTGCCACAGCGCAAAGCCCGTCCGTCACCACCGGCTCCTCGACGCCGGCCAACGGCCGCAGCAGCAGCTTCGATATCCCGTTGGCCTCGATCTTTTTCTCCGGCAGCCTGTATCGCGACTACGCCGAAGGCCGCAACCTCGATTACCGCATACAGCTGGGCTACGCGCCGCAAAGCCCGGCCGCCAACAACAGCAACTTCAACCTGCAGGATGCCTACCTGCGTTACAGCCCCTTGCCGACCAAGACTGGTCTGGAAGACCCGAAGCTGACCATCACCTTTGGCCAGCAATTGCTGCCATTCGGGCTGGAAGTGCAAACCGGTGAAGACCTGCGCCCGACGATCAAGAGCGCGCAATTCCTGACCACCACCGGATTGGTCAACCGCCAGATCGGGGCGATTGTGCAAGGTGATCTGGAGCCGTATGTGGATTACGGCTTCAATTACCGCGCACCACTGTTCCAATACGCTTTTGGCGTGGTGAACGGCAGCGGGCCGAATAAATCGGACGACAACAATGCAAAAGACTGGATCGCCCGCGTGGCCTTCACCTTGCCGGTCGATTATTACAGCCTGTTCCGCGAATTGAAGATTGGCGGCACCTATTACAAAGGCGCCAAGAATGTGCTGAATGGCACCACGATTGTCGATAGCGGCGGCAAGGGTGATCGCTACGGCATCGATCTGTATTACAACCATTCGCCATTCGGCGCGACGTATGAATATGTACAAGGTCGCGACGATACCTATAACGCCGTCACCAAGAAAATCGACACCATTACCAGCCGCAGCCATACCGCCACCTTGTTCTATACCTGGGGCGAACAATGGCTGGCCAGTTCCAAATCGCAGGCCAAGTTCGATGATTGGTGGCCCAAGTCGTATCAATTGTTTACCCGTTGGGATCAATGGGACCCGAACAAGGATGCGGCGAATGACAAGATCACGATTTCCACGCTCGGCTTCAATGTGTTCTTTGCTGAGACGACCAAGTTCCAGCTCAATTTGAATCATTACGCCTATGAAAACCCGACCATCAAATCAGCCAATGAATTGCTGGCGCAATTCCAGTTCGGGTTCTGATGGGTCATGAAAGGCATGAAAACATTGTAGGAGCGAGCTTGCTCGCGATTGCACCTTAATTCACCGCAGTCATCGCGAGCAAGCTCGCTCCTACAGAATCGATTACGAGAATTTGCAATCAATAGGTAGATTTCCAATGGAAACACTGAATCTCAAGTCCGTGATGTTGGGTGTGTTAGCACTCGCCGTAACAGCATTCGCTCCGCTGGCCGCGCAAGCCGAAGACAAGCCCACCCTCATTCGCTTTGCCTATCCGGGTGCCGGCACGGGTGGCCGGCCGCAAGCCGATAGCAGCTTCATTGCCACGGCGCACCTGCAAGGCGCGCTGGAGCAGGAATTCAAGAACGATGGCATCAAGGTGCAGTGGACCTTCTTCCCCGGTGCCGGCCCGTCGGTGAATGAATCCTTTGCCAATGGTTTGGTCGATTTCGCATTCCACGGCGATTTGCCCTTGATTGTCGGTCGCTCCACGGGCCTCAAGCACAAGATCATTTTTGGCGCTTCCCGTTTCGGCAATCTGTATTTTGTGGTGCCGGCCGATTCCACGGCCAAAACCCTCGCTGATCTCAAGGGAAAACGCATTGCCACCTTCAAGGGCACGGCCGGCCAATTGCAGCTGGGGCGTGTATTCGAAAAATACGGCTTTACCGAGAAAGACTTCAAAGTCGTCAATCTGGATACCGATACCACGAAGGCATCACTTGCCACCAAGGATATCGATGGCGCCATTATCAGCCCATTCGATTTGCAATCGCGTGGCGTAGCGAAAATCCTGTTCGAGATTCCGCGTGATCCAAAAGTGACCAGCGTCGGTTCGGTCTGGGTCTCTGAAGAGTTCGAGAAGAAATATCCATCATCCGTGCAAAAGGTGGTGAATGCCTTTGTACGAGCTGCAGCATGGACCAGTGACGAGAAGAATCGCGATACCAATTTCAAATTGTGGGCGCAATCCGGAAACATCTCCTACATCGATTTCCAGAAAACCTGGAATGGCTACACGATGAAAGAGCGCAATACCCCGCTATTGGATGATTACTATCGCTTCACCTTGCAAAAAGCCGTTGATGAATCCAGGCGCTTCAAGCTGATTCGCCGTGACGTGAGTCTGGATGGCTGGATCGAGCCGAAATACTTGCAAACCGCATTGAAAGAACAACATCTCGAAAACTATTGGGATGAATACGATGCCAACGGCAATATCAAGAAGAAATAAAGAATGACTGCCGCTTCAAGCATTGAAAAAGCCCCGCCGCCGTTGCCAACGTCGTTACCAGCGCCAGGCCTGCGCTTGAGCACCCTGCGCATCACGGCGTTGGCTGGCGATTTCGTCAAACGGTTCGGTCTGGCCGCCACCGGGCTGATCCTGCCCTTGCTGCTGCTTGCACTGTGGCAGCACGCCGCCAGCCAGCACTGGATTGCCGAGCAACTGCTGCCGCCACCGGCCTTGGTCTGGCAGTCGCTGGTCGAGCTGTGGGGGAGCGGCGATTTGCGCAGCCATATCGCGGTAAGCCTGTCGCGCATCGGTTGGAGCTTTTTGATCGGTGGTTCGGTCGGGCTGGCGCTGGGGTTTGCGATGGGTTTGTCGCGGCAACTGAAGGCGTATCTGTTCCCGACGTTCGAAGTGGTAGCGCAGTTTCCGGTGGTGGGCTGGATTCCGCTGTTGATCATCTTTTTCGGTATTGGCGAGGCACTGAAGATTTCCGCCATCTCGATCGCCATCGTCGTGCCGATCGTCATCAACACCTACAAGGGCATCGCCAACATTCCGAATGCGTTGCTGGATGTGGCGCGCGTTTATCGCTTCGACCTGCCGCAGGTGATCGCCCGCGTGGTGGTGCCGGCCGCCTTGCCCAGCCTGTTCAACGGCTTGCGCCAAGGCGTGATGCAGGCGTGGCTGTCGCTGGTGTTCGTCGAGCTGCTCGCCGCCAGCGAGGGCATTGGCTACCTGATGGTCTGGGGCCGGCAGCTATTGCAGCTCGATCTGGTGGTGGTGGGGATGATCGCCGTTGGCGCGATCGGGGTGCTGTTGGATGTGTCGCTGCGGTTGGTTGAGGCGCGGTTGCAGCGATGGCGGAAGGTGGCGTTTTGAGCGCGAGTTGCGTTGCAGGTTTTCCTCCCCCTTCCTTGAAGGGGGATCGAGGGGGATTTCGGCCACGTTTCAAATCGCCCAGCCGCATCTGGAATTCCCCGTGACGCAGAAATCCCCCTAGCCCCCCTTCAAAAAGGGGGGAACGCAGTGTGGAACGCAATGAGGGAGTCCCATATGAGCTTCATCCAAAAACACATCACCCATCGCGATTGGCGCGGCTTCGTATTGCCGGTCGGTTTTCTGGTCATCTGGACTGCCGTCACCGCTGCCGGCTGGGTCAACACCAAGCTGATCGTGCCGCCATCAGACGTGATTGCTGCGGCGTACAAGTATTTCACCAGCGGCACATTCTTCAGCGGGCTGGGGGCCAGCCTGGGGCGCGACCTGGCCGGCTTCGTGCTCGGCAGTCTGGTCGGGGTCGCCTTTGGATCGCTGGTCGGTTTGTCGCGCTGGGCCAACCGGCTGGCCGGGCCGACCTTCCACACGCTCAAGCACATCTCCTTGTTTGCCTGGCTGCCGCTGATTTCCACGTGGCTGGGGCAGGGCGATGGCGCCAAGATTTTCTTCGTGGCGCTGTCGGCGTTTTATCCGGTGGCGCTCGGCACCATCGAAGGCGTGCAGGGCGTGGCGCGGGCGCAGGTGGAAGTGGCGCGGGTGTATGCCTTCAACGCCCGCCAGTTGCTGTTCAAGCTGGTGCTGCCGGCCGCCTCGCCGCAGATCATCGCCGGCCTGCATCTGGCGCTGATCTATGCGTGGCTGGCGACCATCGGTTCGGAATACCTGCTGGCTAAATCCGGCCCCGGTCTGGGGGATGCGGTGATTCAGGGCAAGACGGCGTTCAACGTCGGCCTGGTGGTGTTCGGCATGTTGCTGGTCGGGCTGATCGGCTATGCGCTGAACCGGATCGCCTTGCGGGCGGAGGCACGCGTGCTGCGCTGGCGTGGGCGTGCGAGCTAGGCCTGCGCTGTCCTGGTTCTATAGAAGCGAAAAATTGGTATTTGGAATATAAAAAATCATTGATATATCTTTTTGTTTAAATGGCAAATGAGAACACGGGCATGAAAAACACCCTCTTCAAGCAAATCGGCACGCTCGTCCTCGCAGGTCTGGCGCTGACTGCCATGCCGACACAGGCCGAAGCCCAGCCCAAAGTGATCCGCATCGGCGTGGCTGCGCCCACGGTTGGCAACCCGCCGTTGTTCACGCTGGGCAGTTTTGGCATTGCCTATACCAAGGGCTGGTTCGAGGAGGAGTTCAAGAAAGACGGCGTGAAGCTGGAGTGGACGTACTTCAAGGGCGCGGGCCCGGCGGTGAATGAAGCGCTGACCAACCATCAGCTCGACTTTGCGCTGCAAGGCGATCTGCCCTCGGTGATCGGGCGCTCGTCCGGCCTCAAGACCCGGCTCATCGCCGCTGCGACGGTGCGCACGAATATCTATCTGGCTACACCACCGGATTCGAGCATCAAGAGCATCAAGGATTTGAAGGGCAAGCGCGTTGCCATCTTTCTGGGCACCAATATGCAACTGGTGGTCGATCGCATCCTCGCCGCCAACGGCTTGAGCGAACGCGATCTGCGGGTGGTGAATCTGGATACCGGCAGCCTGGATGCCGCCATCGCCACCAAGAGCGTGGATGCCGCGTTCAGCTTCATCGATCTCTTGAGCTTGCGCGACAAGGGGCTGGCGAAGATCGTTTACACCAACCGGGGTAGCGATCCGACTTTCACGCGCCAGAATGCGTTGCTGGTGACGGATGAATTCGCCAGCCAATACCCCGCGGCCACTACGCGTGTCGTCAAGGCGCTGGCACGCGGCGCGCATTGGGTATCGCAAGAGGCCAACCAGCCGGAGACCTTCCTGCTGTGGAGCAAGATGGGCTTTGCCGAATCGCTGTTGCGTGAAGACCTGTCCGCCGAGCCATTGAAAGCGGTGCAAAGCCCGCTGCTGGATGCGTTTTTTGTCAGCCGTTACAAGGATGTCGCCGCCGCGTCGTACCAGCTGAAGCTGGCGCGCAACAAGGTCGAGGTCGATAGCTGGGTGGATCGCCGCTACCTCACTGAGGCGCTCAAGCAACTGCAGCTAGACGGGTTCTGGTCGCCGGTCGATGCCGCGGGTAAGCCGGTGACGACCGTGGCTTCGGGCAAATAAGGCGGCATTGATCATGTCTGCTCAAGCCACTGTCGATTTACCGCTGTCGGCACGCCAGCCGGCGAGCCTGGGCTTGCACCGGGTGATCCGTTTGGCCAACTGGTGGCCGGCGCTGCGGCGCCTCCTGCTGGCGTGGCCGTTTCCGATGGCGATCTTCGTGCTGTGGTCGCTGGCCTCACATTACCAGTGGGTTGCGCCGCAAGTGCTGCCCACCCCGGAAACCGTGCTGACCACCTTTGGCGATCTGTTGCGGAACGGCGATCTGCGCAGCAATGGTGTGATCAGTTTCTATCGCGTGATCGCCGGTTTCGGCATTGGCGCGGGCATCGGGCTGGCGCTGGGCGTCGGCATGGGCTTGTCGCCCACCTTCAAGGATTACGTCTACCCGCTCTTCAAGGCCTTCGCGCAGGTGCCGTCGTTGGGTTGGCTGCCGCTGTTGATGATGCTGGTTGGCATCGACGAGGCGCTGAAGATCATCCTCGTCGCCAAGGCCGCGCTGGTGCCCGTGGCGCTCAATACCTTCAAAGGCATCGAGACCGTGCCGACGCGCTATATCGATGTCGCCAAGGTGTATGGCTTCAGCAAGTGGCAGTTGCTGGCCAAGGTGGTGTTCCCGTCCGCGTTCCCGATGATCTGGAACGGCGTGCGCTATGGCCTCACGCATTCGTGGCTGGCGCTGGTGGCGGTTGAGCTGCTGGCCTCGTCCGAGGGATTGGGCTTTTTGATCGTGTATGGCCGCCAGCTGTATCAGATGGATGTGGTGATGGCGGCGGTGGTGGTGGTCGGCGCAGTGGGATATGTGCTGGACAAGGTGCTGGCGTTAATCGAGGCCAGATTGCTGCGCTGGCGGCGTGAGGCGTTTTGAGGGGGTGAAGGAATGAATGATCAAATGCATCTGGCGCTTCAAGCTGGCGCGGTTGGTGTTTACCTCCCCCTTTCATGCCTGAACGAATTGATAAATTCGCACGGCAAAGGGGGATTGAGTGGGATTTCGACGCCATTACTTACGTCGCTGCACTTTGAGGGGGCGCAGAAATCCCCCCCAGCCCCCCTTCGGGGAAGGGGGGAGCAAGGTCGGTTGGCATTTGGGGAAGGTACTGATGACCTGCCGCGGACTGCCTTGGCCGCAAGGGACTCGCAATGACCGCTTCCACCATCAATACAAATCTCGCATCGGTGAACGAGTCCAATCGGAAATCCCCCCTGCGCTACCTCCACCCAGCCACCATCCCCAAACCCCTGCGTGGCTGGGTAATTCCCGCGCTACTGCTAATCCTCTGGTGGGCCACCTACCGCTTTGGCTGGACGCAATCGCAACTGTTCGTGCCGATCAGCAAGGTGTGGGAAACCGCCGTGAGGCTCTCCAGTACCGGCGAACTGTGGCAATCGCTGGCGGCCAGTCTGGCGCGGGATCTGGTGGGCTTTGTGATTGGCTCACTGATTGGATTGCTGGTTGGCGGGGCGCTCGGGTTGTCGCGGCTGCTGGAAGACCTGATCGGGCCGACGTTCCACACGCTCAAGCAAATCTCGCTGTTCGCGTGGATTCCGCTGATCTCGCTGTGGTTCGGCCTGGGGGATGCGGCCAAGGTGGCGTTTCTGGCGCTGGCGGCGTTCTTTCCGGTGGTGCTCAACAGCTTCGAAGGCATCCGCAGCGTGCCGCGCGAGTACATCGAGGTGGCGCGCGTGTTTGCTTATTCGCGCACGCAACTGCTGACGCGCGTGGTGCTGCCGGCGGCGTTGCCGTCGATTTTCACCGGTGTGTATCTGGCGCTGATCTACGCGTGGCTCGCCACTTTGGGCGCGGAATACCTGCTCACGTCCGGCCTGGGCATCGGCAACTTGCTCACCGATGGGCGCGAACATTTCTGGATGGACTACGTGATCCTCGGCGTGATCGTGGTCGGCATCGTCGGCTTCCTGCTCAACTGGATCGCCAGCCGGGTCGAGGCGCGTTTGCTGCGCTGGCGTGGCCGGTCTGTGGCGCAGTTTTGAGATTTGGTTAAAGGCAAGGCACAGAAATTATTGTAGGAGCGAGCTTGCTCGCGATGGCTCAGACCAGCGCCGGGCTGAGAACGAAGCAATCGCGAGCAAGCTCGCTCCTACAGGTGTTTCTCAGTGTTCTCTGTGTCTACAGATTTTGCCTTTGTCCTTAATTACACATTTTTTGATTGGAGAACCCCATGGCACACGCGGGCACGCTGGAGATCAACAATCTCAGCAAGCAATACCAGGTAAAGGGCGAGGCTCTGCCGGTGTTGGAGAACATTTCGCTATCGATCAAGCCGGGTGAATTCGTCAGCATCGTCGGTAGTTCCGGTTGCGGCAAATCGACGCTGCTGCGGCTGGTGATCGGCCTGGAGCATGACTACAAGGGCGAGATCCTGCTCGATGGCAAGAAGATCGTCGGCACCAGCCTGGATCGCGGCATCGTGTTCCAGGAGCACCGCCTGTTCCCGTGGCTGACGGTGGAACAGAACGTGGGCATTGGCCTGTTGAACGCGGGCTTGTCCACGGCGCAAAAGAACAAGTCGGTGCAGGAGCATATCGAGCTGGTCGGGCTGAAGGGCTTCGAGACTGCCTACCCATATCAGCTCTCCGGTGGCATGAGCCAGCGGGTGGCGATTGCCCGGGCGCTGGTCAACCGGCCGGAAGTCTTGCTGCTGGATGAGCCGTTCGGCGCACTCGATGCGCTCACCCGCACCCACCTGCAGCAAGAGCTGCAACGCATCTGGGAGGCGGAAGGCATTACCGCGATTCTCGTCACCCACGACGTGGAAGAGGCCGTTTACCTCAGCGACCGCGTGGTGGTGATGCAGCCGCGGCCGGGGCGCATCAAGCGCATCGTCGATGTGCCGCTGGCTCGCCCGCGTGATCGCGGCAGTTTTGCGTTCTCGCAGATCAAGGACGACGTGCTGTCCGAGTTCTCCGATACGCCGCGTGGCGATATTGCGCTGGTGCAGCCGCAGGAAACGCTGGGGGCGAATTGGCAGTTTGCCTGGTAGGGGCGACCACGGTTTGCTAGAAGAAGGTCGCTATGTATTTCAGAACGCTCATTCCCCCCTTTTTTGAAGGGGGGGCGAGGGGGGATTTCTGCGTCGTCGGGATTTCAGATGCAACGATTTAAAGCCGTGCCGAAATCCCCCCTAACTCCCCTTCACGGAAGGGGGGAATTGTTGCAGTGAGCAGGGTGAAAGTGATTGACCAAGCAACCGCATCTCAAAACACTGGGCGATCCGGCCTTGCAGCAGTGGTTGTTGGCACAAAGCGTGAAAACGCCTGCGACAGCATGAGCTGCTTCGCGCAACGCAACACGGCGGCTTTGGTCGCCGTTTTTCTTTGGATGGCTGCAACACGCGGCCAGGCAGGGCTTGCCAAGATGCCATGGGGATATCTAGCCGCGCAGTATTGATACCAGTTGAATCAATCGATCTGTCAGCTTGCAAGCTGTTGCTGTGCCAGTGGATACCGGGCCGTATGCAAAGCTGTCTTGCGTTCGGCATGGGTTTTTGTGTGGGTTTTTTGTAAGGGATGTTTTGTTAAAAAGCCGCAGCCTGCGTGGTGAGTGATGTCGGAGTTACAAAATAATGAAAATATTTATGTAGTTTTTTTACGAAAATTACATCGGTGCTGCTCGCTGACATACAACAGCATTAGATAATGTTGCGTTGCAATATTGAATGTTGATCAATGTTTATCAGGATTTTGCTTGTTTTTCGTTATTATTACTGCGTTGCAACATTGGAACTTTAGTTCTGGTTTGTAGTTTTTCGTTTTGGTTGCAATGGCTACATTTTTTGCAGACGAACGGTAGCTTCATTTGTCTTGACGCAATAATTGAGTACGCGCAGTAATGACCCTCATCGCAAACACAAACGTGATTGTGATTGGTCCGGTAGCCGGAAAAAACAGTAAAAACTTTCCACATTCTGACGTTTGTGTGGAGCCGGTAGATACCAATTTGATGCGCGTGAATAACGCCAATTAAGTCGAAGATAAGGATGGAGATCCGCTTTATGCTGCGTTCGAATCGTTTTGTACTTGCTGCAATTCCGGCTGCGTTGATCGCAGTCCACGCATATGCCGCTTATCCGGCATGGCAAGCTGATGTGTACTACACCGCCGGCACCATCGTGTCCTATCAGGGCCACGACTATAAGGCGCTGGTCAACCAGACCGACTACACCAGCACCGGCTGGAACCCGACCAACACCAGCTTGTGGACCGATCTGGGCGTGAGCGCTGGCGGTGCTACGCCGACTCCGACCCCGGCTCCGACTGCCACGCCGGTGCCGACTCCGGTTGCCACACCAAAACCGACCGCTACCCCGGCCCCGACCACTGCACCGACTGCCACTCCTGTTCCGACGGCCACGCCGACCGCAACACCGGCTCCGTCGTCCTGCTATGCCGCTTGGGATTCGACCAAAGCTAACTACAACCAAGGCGACAAGGTCACCCTGAATGGCGTCAATTACGTCGCCAACTGGTGGACCAGCTCCAACCCGTCCACCAACAGCGGCCCGGCTGGCTCTGGCAAGGATTGGACTGTTCTGGGTAACTGTGCTGGCGGCACCCCGACTGCGACTCCGGCTCCGACCGCGACCCCGGTTCCGACTGCCACGCCAGCGCCGACCGCTACGCCGAAGCCGACAGCAACACCGGTTCCGACCGCTACACCGGTTCCGACCGCTACGCCGATCCCGACCGCGACCCCGGTTCCGACTGCTACCCCGACACCGTCGCCGACTTCCGGCAAGCAAGTGGGTTCCTACTTCGCGCAGTGGGGTATCTATAGCCGCGGCTACCTGGTCAAGAACATCGACACACAAGCTCAGGCCGGCAGCCTCACCTACATCAACTACGCCTTCAACAACATCTACAAGCAAGCCGACGGCACCTACAAGTGCCAGGGCCAGGTGACTGCGACTGAAACCGGCGCGACCGATACTGGTTCCGGCGGCGTGTGGCAGGCATCCGATGGCCTGGGCGGCGATGCATTCGCCGATATCCAGAAGGGCTTCGACGCGGCCTCCTCGGTGGATGGCGTGGCCGATACCTGGAATGCACCGGTCAAGGGCAACTTCGGCCAGCTGATCAAGCTGAAGAAGAAGTACCCGAAACTGAAGGTCATCATGGCGCTGGGCGGCTGGACATGGTCCAAGTGGTTCTCCGCTGCGGCCTCGACCGATGCGCTGCGCAAGACCCTGGTGTCTTCGTGCGTGGATATGTACCTGAACGGCAACTACCCGGTTGACTCCAGTTCTTCCACTGGCGGCACCGGCGTACTGAAGGGTCTGTTCGACGGTATCACCATCGACTGGGAATACCCGGGCGTGCAAGGTGTGGGTTACAACACCATCGATACCACCAACGACAAACACAACTTCACCTTGCTGATGCAAGAGTTCCGCACCCAACTGGATGCGGCAGCCAAGGCGAATGGTGTGAGCCACTACATCCTGTCCGCAGCAGTGGGCTCGGGTAGCGACAAGTTTGTCCAGACCGAACCGGCTCAGTATGCCCAGTACATGGATTGGATCGACCTGATGAGCTACGACTTCCACGGCGGCTGGGAAACCGGCACCACGGTAGGCGCGGGCAAGGTCACGGACTTCCAGTCCAACCTGTACAAGGACCCGGCTAGCCCGAACGTGTCGGCAGGTGGTGTGATGGCAAGCTACAACATCGACGACGCAATCACTGGTCTGACTGCTGCTGGCTTCCCGGCATCCAAGATCAACCTGGGCGTACCGTTCTACGGTCGTGGCTGGACTGGTGTGGCAGCAGGTAGCAACCACGGCCTGTACATGCCGGCACCTGGACCGACCACGGGCAACACCACCACGCAGAACGGCATTGAAGAGTATTACGTCCTGGCAGGTAAGAATGCCCCGGCCTTCTTCAGTAGCGTGACGCAACAAAGCTGGACCTACGACGGCAGCAACTGGTGGAGCTTCGACACCCCGGCTGTGATCCAGGCCAAGGTGAGCTACCTGAAGAACAAGGGCCTGAACGGGATCTTCAGCTGGTCGCTCGATGGCGATGACACCAGCGGTACGCTGACCAAGGCAATGGGCACAGTTAACCAGTAATCCTGGTTCAACAGAAACCCAAACAAAAAAACCATCAAGCAATAAAAGATGAGCCCTCCTGGAAACAGGAGGGCTTTTTTATTGGGGTGTGATTGGGGAGTGCCAATGCTATGGCCGACCTTGGATAGGGAGCTGGCACGCAGGTCGGTTTTGGCAATCCGGCGGGCGGGATACCGCGTTGCAGTCAATTGCCATGATTTGATACCAGTCAGTGCGAAATATTCGTCAGTTTTCTCGATAAATATGAACTTCGTCTGGCCGTGGATCAGAGAAACCTTTTACGTACAACGATGGCCTGAATGCGGGATTTTTGTAAGTTTTTCTAGGCAGATCAATCGCTTGCAGTCTTTGTTGTTGGGGTGAAACAAGGTGATTGGTGAAACTACTTATGTAGTTTTCTGCTGGAAATTACATCAAATTTCGCTGAATTTAATACAACAGCATTAGATGATATTGCAATGCGGCGAATTGATTTTCGCGCTGAATCGCGCGTTTTTATTGGGATTGACAATGTTTTGCTGCGCTGCAGGATTGGTCAATTCGTTCGTGTTCGTAGTTTTTCTCTCGCTCGTTTGGGTGTTTTTCAAATGGCAGACGAACGGTAGATGAATTCATATTGACGTAACATTGTGCTGGGCGCAGTAATGATCCCCATCGTGAATGTCTGCACGTTCACGAATGAATTGGCTGCCGGAAAAACAATAAATACTTTCCTGAAATTGACGATTTTTCAGGGGCCGGCAGATACCAATCGTTGAGCGTGTGATAGCGCCACTCATTTCAGACAAGATGGAGATCAGCTTTATGTTGCGTTCAACCCGTTTTGCGCTCGCCGCAATTCCAGCCGTGCTGCTGGCGGTGCATGCTTATGCCGCCACCTATCCGGCATGGGCGGCCGATACGTATTACGCTGCCGGCACGATCGTTTCCTACCAAGGCTACGATTACAAAGCCCTGGTCAGCCAGACCGACTACAGCAGCTCCGGCTGGAACCCGACCACCGCCAGCCTGTGGACGAAACTGGGTGCGGATACCGGCAGCACGCCGACCGCCACGCCAACCCCGGCCCCCACGCCAGCCCCGACGCCGGTAGCAACGCCAACACCGACCCCCGTCGCTACGCCGAAGCCGACTGCTACTCCAACCCCGTCGCCGTCTTCCTCGGGCTGTTATGCAGCCTGGAGTTCCACCGGGACTTATACGCAAGGCAATACGGTCAGCTACAACGGCGTGAACTACACCGCCAACTTCTGGACGCAAACCAACCCGTCGACCAATAACGGTGCTGCCGGCAGCGGCCAGCCCTGGACATCGAACGGCACCTGTGGCGGTACTGCCGCTACGCCAACGCCGACCCCGGTTCCGACCGCAACACCGGCCCCGGTGGCAACACCGACGCCGGCACCGACCGCGACACCTGTCCCGACCGCAACGCCAGTTCCGACTCCGACCCCAAGCGGCGTACCGCTGAGCTTCATCTACAGCCCGTACAAAGACGTGACCGTCAGCACCAACTGGAACAACGACGGTATGCAAAGCACCGTTGCAACCGGCAAGGCGCAAACGATCACCGCCGATATGCCCGCCAAGGCCACGACGCTGACCTGGGCCTTCGTCACGGGTGAGTGCGGCTCCACTGCGGCGTCGCCAGTTGGTGAAAACCTCGGCGGCATGACGCCATCGACTTTTGCGACCACCAACGTGCCGATGTTCACCAGCGCCGGCAAGAAATACATCGTCTCTACCGGTGGCGCTGCGGGTGCGTTCACTTGCGCGACCGATGCCGGCTTCACCACCTTCATCAATAACTACTACTCGGCCAACCTGGTCGGCGTGGACTTTGATATCGAGGCAGGCCAGACCCAGGCGCAGATCAACGATCTGGTACAGCGCGTGATCACGGCCCAGAAGACGTGGCCGAACCTGCGCTACAGCTTCACCCTGGCCACACTGGCACAAAGCCCGAGCGGTTCTGCGGTTGCGGTTGACCAAGGCGCCAGCTCGCCGAACCCGCTGGGCAGCATGGGCATCATGGTCATGAACGCCATCAAGTCGTACGGGCTGAAGAACTACACCGTCAACCTGATGGCCATGGACTACGGCAACCCGGCCGGCAACGGCGTCTGCGTGGTGAGCGGTAGCCAGTGCCAGATGGGCCAGTCCGCCATCCAGGCCGCCATGAATCTGCATAACTACTACAGCCTGCCGTACAGCCAGATCGAGATCACGCCGATGATCCTGGCCAACGACACCTCCGGCGAAAACTTCTCGCTGACCGATGCGGATACCGTATCGGCCTGGGTGAAGGCCAACGGGGTAGCAGGCGTGCACTTCTGGTCGTATGACCGTGACCAGACCGGTGCCACCTTCACGAACCGCTTCGTGACGGGTCTTGGCCTCTGATCTCAGTGCGCTTCACTAGAAACCGGCCCTTCGGGGCCGGTTTTTTTATGCCTCGCTTTTACGCCAACGGTTTTGACGCAACACTGGATTGACGGGTAACCGGCACAATCGCCGTGTGTCATTCGTCAACCCGTTTGCCAACCACAGACAAGGCCCGAAATGGCGATCTCCGATTACGTTAAAAACCTCCGCATTCACGTTGGCAACGATTTACTGCTATTGCCCGGCGTTGCCGCTGTGATCCACAACGCGGCGGGTGAAGTGTTGATCCAGCGCCGCACGATGGGCGACTGGAGCTTGCCCGGCGGCGGCATCGACCCCAACGAAACCCCCGCCCAGGCGATGGTTCGCGAAGTATGGGAAGAAACCGGCCTGCACGTGCGGCCAACCCGCGTGCTCGGCGTCTTCGGCGGCCCGAACTTCCGCCGCGTTCACCCAAGTGGCGACGTCGTCGAATACCTGGTGGTGCTGTTTGCCTGCGACGTGATCGGTGGGGAATTGGGTGGGCAGGATGACGAAACGGAATCGCTGCACTGGATGGCGCTGGATGTATTGCCGGAGCAGGTGACACGGGATTTGTCGCGGGAGGTGTTTGAGGTTGGGTATGCAGGGGTGGGGTTTAATTAACGGACTTGGTTTTATATGCCGGGTATTGGCTGGGAAATAGTTGCTTCCAATACCCGGATTCAGAAAGTGTTTACATCTTCTTCAGTGTGGCTACGGAAATCTGTGTGTAGTCTTTGCCATCAATGGTGTAGACGACTTGCTGGGAGTATTGCAATTGCGTGGTATTGCTTGTGCCTTCCTTGTATTTTTCTATCCAGAATGATGTATCAATATTCTTGATTGAAGCGGGATTTTCTTTTTCGGCTTTCAAAGTCGATATCTGACCAGTGTTGCCCGTTGTCTTGAAGTCATGGTCTGGGTTTTGTTCGTGCGAGCTGTCACTTGCAAACTGAATTGAGGTTGAATGGTAATCCTCTGAATTGGTATGAATTTCTTCTGTTTTTTTGGCAAGCCATTGGTTCGGGTTGTTGAGGTCTTCTTCTGTAATGCCTGCTGGCAACGTTCCGAAAATGGCCTTGAAATCACCAGGTGTCAATGGCAAATCGATAAGCTTTTTCCTTACGGGCGGGATATCAATTTTGTTGATGCTCTCCACAGGAACCGGAATCCATGTATTCAATGCATAGCCATTTGGATTTAGTGCAAGTTGAACCAGGTAAGGTTTGACTTTGTCATTAATGTTTGTGTCGGGAATAGGGGTGGGGGAGATGATGTTTAATAATTGCCCTGTTTCATAGTGCAATAAATCATGTGTGCCCGCATTGTCATGGATTGTATGGGTGTAATCCAATCCTTTGAATTCAATGTCCGTGTCGCTACTGCCGAAGGCGTTTCCCCTGTTTGGAATGGTTTCGGCAATTTCCTTGATGAGAAATATGTCACTCGTTATGCTTACCTTCGCATGAGTGGGAAGATAAGAAACGCATAGCCCGGCTCCATGCCATTCGCCGGCAAGATCAGTGAGTGCGCCCAGTGTTGAGCTTGCTTCATTGGCCATGATGTTGATTCCTGTATAGATTGATCCATTGGTTGAGCCGCACGAAAATTACCGAGTTCCAGGCCCGCTATGCCTCAGCGTGGCGACCGTAAGATGTGGCCACGTAAAACCACTGAAAGTAAGCGGGCTGGATTGAGCGTATTGCAGATAGAGATGATCCGTATTTGAGGTCGTGTCGTGTACAGTTTCCAGCCAGAATGTGGCGCTGAAGAATGGTGGCGTCATGTCAGCAGCTGCGGCATTTTTTCTTAAGAATGGAATATTGGATATCTTGGCCGAGTTGAAATCTACTCTGGTGAATTTGGTGATTGTTTTTCCTTCCTCTTTTAATTTTTCTTGGTGGTATTTTAGGAGGAGGTTGGGGTTTTTGATGATGGATAGTAATGTGTTTCTCTCTTGATTCTCCCAGTCATCCTTTATTTTTTTCGGGAATGAATCCGATGTGGGAAACGTATTTTCCTTGTCAAGTGGTAAATAGACGTGCTCTTTTTCTTTCTCCAGCAAAGCCGGATCGTTAGTGGGGAACGCCACGCCACCCGGTAACCATGCATTGACAGCCGCATCGCTTAATACAGCCATTACTTCTTCTATACTGCCGAGTGCTGGCGTAGCAAAAGAATTTGCGTCTGGAATTGATAGTTCTTCTCCAGAAAAGTGACTGATCTTACCGCGTACTAACAAGGTATTCCCATGTGGAATCAATCCTTGCCGGTAGGCTATGTCGTCGCTTTCGGAAGGGGCGTATAGCCATAGCCCTGGTTCATGATGCAAGGATTTTTTTAGTATGGGGTCTTCAATGTTCTGTACGTATTTCAGGCCAAAGAGCTGGATGTTGACGCTGTTGCCGTTGTTCCCTAAATAGGTAGTAGCGCTTTGAGTTGTTTTGTCGGGAAGTTCGAATTCGAGGATTTCTTCTGTGGCGTTGAGCTTAAGCCTAAACGGTGGCGGGATCTGGTTGCCAGCTCCTCTTGCCTGGAGTAACTCATTTCTGGTTTGGACCAGGTTTCCATCAGCTTTGGAAATGGGCAATAATATTTGGCTAAATCCTTCCCCCATCCATACCCCGCGTAGGGCTGCTAATGGGCCGAGACTTTCAGCGATGTTTGGCATTTTTCTTCCTTTGTATGTATTGGGTAAGGTCAAATTTAATGGAAAAATGGAATGAATTTTTATCCATGATCTAAGAAATTTCTGATTGTGGTGAGTAATGATTACTTCATATGTTGTTTATTCATATTTCCTGCAATCTAAATCTAGGTTTTAGGGGTGTGTAATCAAATGGGTGCCGACTAGTGGGTGTTTTAGCGCTTCTAAAGTGCATCCAATTTCATTGGGCTGACTATGTGTGTTTTTATTTCTGGATGGGAGGTGGGGAACTGTCAGAAATAGATTAAATAGATTGCGGTAGGGGCGTGTATATGCCGAAATTGAAGTGACTCATTGCGTTGGGGTGCTAGAGGGGAGAAGCGTGCGCGTATCGCCTTATTTGGCACGGGCAATTTCAGGCGTTAGCCCTGTCAGCTCGTAGAGAGGGCAGTCTCTGACTGATGAGGAGGGATAAAGAAGGTGTGTGCGGGCACGAGAATTCGGCCCGCCGGAATTACAACTGATCCTGACCCGCCAGCACTACCACATACCCATCCGGATCGCGCAGCCAGAGTTCATGGTGGCCGGCATTCGGATTGAACAGCGGCCCTTGCAGCACTTCGGCATCCAGCGCCTGGGCGCGCTTGAGGGCGGCGGTGAAGTTGTCGAAGTGAAACCACAGCAGCACGCCATTGCCGTAGGGGCGGATGCTGGGTTTGCCCAGGTGCGGGTGATCGTGCGCATCCCAGTGGTGCAGTTGCAGCACCAGCTTGCCGTGCTCATCCAGCAGTTGCTCGTATTCCGCCCCGCCGTGGCCGCTGATTGCCCCGAGCAGTTTTTGATACCAGCGGCTACTGGTTTCCACGTTGGTCACGGCGATCAAGGGTTGGACTTGCATGCGGTTTCCTTGGTGGCTGGAGGGCGATGTGGATGCGCGTTCATGATCGAGCCGTCCGGGCTGCGGAGGCGTCGGCGCTCAATCCACCCCGACAAACCCGCCGGTCTGGTGCTGCCACAGCCGCGCATACAAGCCATGGCGCCCGATCAGTTCGGCATGCGTACCGGTTTCCACGATATGGCCCTGGTCCATCACCACCAGCCGATCCATGCGGGCGATGGTGGAGAGGCGGTGGGCAATGGCGATGACGGTTTTGCCTTGCATCAGCGTTTCCAGATTGTCCTGAATGGCGGCTTCGACTTCTGAATCGAGCGCGGAAGTGGCTTCGTCCAGAATCAGGATCGGCGCGTCTTTCAGCAGCACACGGGCAATGGCGATGCGCTGGCGTTGACCACCTGAGAGCTTCACGCCCCGTTCACCCACGAAGGCATCAAAGCCCTGGCGACCTTGACCATCGACCAGTTGCGGCACGAACTGGTCGGCGCGGGCGCGACGCACGGCGGCCAGCAGTTCGGCTTCCGTGGCGTCGGGCCGGCCATAGAGCAGGTTGTCGCGGATCGAGCGGTGCAAGAGCGAGGTGTCTTGCGTGACCACGCCGATCTGGCTGCGCAGGCTGTCTTGCTGGACGTCGGCGATGTCCTGCCCATCAATCAGGATGCGGCCGCTTTCCAGGTCATAGAGGCGCAGCAGCACGTTGACCAAGGTGGATTTGCCCGCGCCGGACGGGCCGACCAGACCGATCTTTTCGCCCGGTTTCACCGCCAGATCGAGCCCGGCAATCACGCCACCCGGCTTGCCGTAATGAAAGTGGATGTTCTGGAAGCGCACGCTGCCTTGGCTAACTTGCAGCGGCGGCGCATCCGGGCGGTCGAGTACGTCGCGGGGCTGGGCGATGGTCTCCATGCCGTCTTCCACCGTGCCGACGTTCTCGAAAATGCCGTTGACCACCCACATGATCCAGCCGGACATATTGTTGATGCGGATCACTAAGCCGGTTGCCAATGTAATCGCGCCAAGCGTGATCAGCGAGCCGTGCCACAACCACAGCGACAGCGCGCTGGTGGCCACGATCAACACGCCATTGAGCGAGGTGACGGTGATGTTCATCGTGGTCACGATGCGACCGGCCAGGCGGGATTTCTCGGTCAGCTCCTGCATCGCATCGCGGGCGTAGCCTTCTTCATGCTGCGTGTGGGCAAACAGCTTGAGCGTGCTGATATTGGTGTAGCCATCGACCACCCGCCCCATGAGTTTGGAGCGCGCTTCGGACGCCGCCACCGAGCGCTGCTTCACCCGCGGCACGAAGTAACACAAGGCCGAGATATAGCAGACGATCCAGAGCGTGAGCGGCACCGCCAGCCGCCAGTCCGCCTTGGCGAACAGCAGCAGCGCGCTGCCGGCGTAAATGATGATGAACCACAGCGCATCCACCGTCTGGATCGCCGAATCGCGCAGCGAATTGCCGGTCTGCATGATGCGGTTGGCGATGCGGCCGGCGAAGTCGTTGGTGAAGAAACCGAGGCTCTGCTTGAGTACGTAGCGATGGTTCTGCCAGCGGATCAGCGTGGTCAGGCTCGGGGTGATGCACTGCTGCACCAGTAAATCATGCGCAGCCGTGAGGAGTGGGCGCAAAACCAGTGCCACCAAGGCCATGCCGATCAGCTCGGTGCCGTGACGGGCAAAGAATGCCTCCCGCGACGTGTTCTGCGTCAGATCGACGATCCGCCCCAGAAAGCCGAACAGCGATACCTCCACCAAGGCCACCGCCAGCCCGACGACCAACAGCACCGCGAAGGTCGGCCAGACTTGCCGCAGATAGTGTGCGTAAAACCGCAGCACATTGCCCGGCGGCTTGGCATCCGGTGCGGGCCTGAAAGGATCGATCAACTGCTCGAAGCGGCTGAACAGCCGGCGAAGGGGGAGATTGGACATGCGATGCGGTGCTCGGGAAGTCGGCGGGGGATATCTGCAACGATACCTGTTTCGTGAGGTGTCTTGGATCGGAGGCGTTGAGAAAGACATGTAGCCGGAGGGCTTTGTCGGCCGGGGGCGCTTGTGATCAGATCCGGCCGGGGTGGTTCCATTCAATGGCGCAACCCGGCCGGAGCCTCACCAGTTATGCGGCCCCGGCCGGCAAAACCGTCCGGGCTACAGGTCAGGGCCGCGAGGTTTTTGTAGGAGCGAGCTTGCTCGCGATGACGACGGTGACTTATTCAACACCGCTATCGCGAGCACCCCAAGAGTATTTCCACGCTGAGCGATGGCAAGCCATCGCACGCTTGCGGGGCACAAGCTTGCTCCTACAGGAGGAATGATTCTTGGTCGTTGGGCATTAGGACTTCGCTAACAACTTGCCCTGTGCATCAAACCGGGGCCAGTAGTTCTCCAGCTTCAGCTCCTTGAGCGCGGCGTCGAGATAGCGGCGGTCGATCCAGGCATCTACGTCGAACGGCTTGCGGATCAGTTTGAACTTGTAGGCATCGGCGACCGATTGCTTGTCGATGGCGATGATGAAGGGGTCGATCTGTGGTGAGAGCCGTTCGGCAAACGGAATGCCTTCGTATTCCTTGCGGTAATCCACCTCACGAATGCCGCCCGCGTCGCCCCACATCTTGAACACCGCATCGCGGTTCTGCGGCTCGGACGACCAATGCGCCGCCCTGACCATCGCCTTGACCACCCGTGTCGTTGCCTCCGGATAGGCCTGCGCGAATTTCTGGTTCACCAGCAGGTGGGCCTGATAAGTGGCGATTGGGAAATCCTTGGTGTTGTAGATCACCCGCACCTTGCCTTCCTCCTGCAAACGCAGCAGGTCGAAGCTGTTGATGAAGGCATCCACATCGCCGGAGAGCAGCGCAGCCTTGGCGGTGGCCGGGTCCATATTGATGATGCGCACGTCTTTTTCGGCGAGACCGAAAGTGGCGAAAATCCGGTTGGCTGCCAGTTGCGAGGCGGTGCCTTTGTTCAAAGCCAGCCGCTTGCCGCGCAGATCAGCCACGGTCTTGATGCCGGAATCGGGCCGAACGGCGATATAGGCATTACCACGCCGACCCGCGACCAGCACGATGCGCGTATCCAGCCCGACCGAGCGGCCGATGATCGACGGCAAGTCGCCCAGCGTGGTGAAGTCGAGCTGGTTGTTCGACAGCGCCTCATTCACCGCCGGCCCTTGAGCCTTGAAGAAAATCCACTCGACCTTGACGCCTTCCTTGGCAAATTCGTCTTCGACGTAGCGATGCTCCTGGGCAACGGCCGACCAGCCACCGGGCGTGCGCGGCGGGTTGCCGACGCCAGCGGTGGAGACGCCGATGCGGATGATGGGGGGCGTGGGGGTGGCTTGGGTTTGCGGGGCTGCAGCAAGTGCAACAAAGAGCATCAACGCTTGAATCACCGCTGTGGTTCCCCCCTTCCTTGAAGGGGGGCTAGGGGGGATTTCGACACCGATACTCTTTGCCGTTACCCGATGAAATAACCGCTGCAGCCCTATGATTTTCTTGTTCAACGGCGTCTGCATTGAGACTGGAGCCGTCGTAGAAATCCCCCCTAACCCCCCTTCGCGGAAGGGGGGAACCAGTACTTTGATACGCTTGAGCAACGCCGCAACCACACGCTTCACCAAAAACAAATTCATCATCAAGCCGCCTGCTGCCGAGCAGCCAGCACAAACCGGTTCTCCGGCCGGGCCAGCCCCAGGTTCTCGCGCAGCGTGCTGCCTTCATATTCCGTACGGAACAAGCCACGCTTTTGCAGTTCCGGAATCACCAGATCGACAAAATCATCCAGCCCGCCCGGCAGCCACGGCGGCATCACGTTGAAGCCATCCGCCGCGCCGTTTTCGAACCAGCTTTGCAACTGATCGGCGATCTGCTCGGCCGTGCCGACGAGGGTCCAGTGGCCGCGTGCGCCGGCCACCCACAGATACAACTCGCGGATGGTGAAGTTGCGCTTTCTGGCGATATCCAGCATTAGTGCTTGCCGGCTCTTCATGCCGTTGGTTTCGGGCAGATCGGGCACCGGGCCGTCGAGCGGGTATTGCGATAGATCGACCCCGCCAGACAGGCCCGACAGCAAGGCCAGACCGACTTCCGGCAGGATCAGGTCTTGCAGTGACTGATACTTGGCCTGCGCTTCGGCCTCGGTGCGGCCGACCACCGGGAACACGCCCGGCATGATTTTGAGTTCGTCGTCACGACGGCCGTATTTGGCAAGCCGGCCTTTCACATCGCGGTAAAACGCTTGTGCTTCTTCCAGCGTCTGCTGGGCGGTGAAGATGACTTCGGCGGTTTCCGCAGCCAACTCCTTGCCCGCTTCGGATGAGCCGGCCTGCACGATCACCGGGTAGCCCTGCGGCGGGCGCGGCACGTTGAGCGGGCCCTTGATCGAGAAGAAACGGCCACGGTGATTCAGCTCGTGCTCTTTGTCTGGATCGAAGAACTGGCCGGTGACCTTGTCGCGGGTAAAGGCATCGTCTTCCCAGCTATCCCACAGGCCCTTTACCGCGTCGACGAATTCGCGACCGCGCTCGTAACGCAGCGAGTGATCCGGGTGCGATTCGAGGCCGAAGTTGGCGGCCGTGTTCGGGTTGCCGGTGGTGACGACGTTCCAGCCGGCGCGGCCGTTGGAGAGGTGATCGAGCGAGGCGAACTTGCGCGCCAGGATGTACGGGTCTTCATATGTGGTCGATGCGGTGGCGACAAAGCCGACATGCTTGGTGACGACCGATAGCGCGGAAAACAGTGTGAGCGGTTCGAAACTGCCACCCCAGGCATGCTTGCCGCTCTGCCCGGTGCCAAAGCCGGCCGCCAAGCCATCCGCCAGGAACAAGGTATCGAACAACCCACGCTCGGCCGTCTGCGCCACCTTGATGTAGTGCTGCAGATTGATGCTGCCGTCCGCTTGCGCATCCGGGTGTCTCCACGCGGCGACATGGTGACCGGCGCCGGGGATGAAGGCGCCGAGTTTGAGTTGTTTTTTGGCTGTGCTGGTCATGTGTGCTCCGACGGGGTCGAACCACGGCGCTGGTGCCGTGGTGTTGGAATGGCTTCGGGGCACTACACAGCAAGACGCATGCCACGCCGGGAAGTGGCTGGAAACGGTGGGGGAAAGGGCGGTGCTGTTGAAAAGCCAGCAATGAAAAGGCCGGCCTTGTTGTCTTTGCAACAAGGCCGGCCTGAGCTGCTGACCGGGAGAAACGAACGAAAGGGGGCGCTAGGCAGGGCCGAGTTGTTTGAGTTGCTGCACGAACGTATCGAGCGATGCTTCCGAGCCGAACTGGCTCGGCTGCATCCCATCCGGAATCCCGATCAGGAAAAACTGCGTCGCCATCGCGGTATTGCCGAACAGGATGCCGCCGGTATAGGCCGGGATATACGGCCCGAGGATCAGGTTGATCGATACGCTGAATCGCCCAGCCGCGCCATTGAGCAAACTCATGCCTCCCGCCGGCACCTGGATCGTCTTGCCGCTGACGTCCATTTCATAGGCGGTGCCATCGAGCGTGATATTGAATTTACCCGTGAGTGTCTCGCCTTGTGGCGCGAGCTCGCTCAGCGTGGCGGCGTAAACCTGTTTGAATTCGTGATCGAAGATCTTGAGGGCAATCGAATTATGTTGGGTGTTGCTTTGGGCTTGGGCGGGTTGGCTCACGAAATACGCTCCTGACGAGGTAGGGCAATGCGTTGCGGGATTGCTCAATAGCTGGCAGGCGCACCTGGCTGGCCTGCTTCCGCAGGCTTATCGTCAACGAGCGTGATGCGCTGATGGTTGCTATCGATCTCGACGACCAGTTGCAAGATAGACCATTGGCCCACGGATTTTTGCGCCACCACAAACACCCGGCCATCGCCACGCGGCCCGGTGACGGGGATTTCCAGCTCCGCTCTGCCGGAAGGGCCGCTTTCATTGATGCTCCCCGACACGAAATAGCCTTCCTTGATCGGCTCGCCCAATGCCTGCACCACGGCCGGAGTGGCTCTGGCCTTTGCCAGCGCCTGAACGTAGGCATCGGAGGATTTCATCATGCCGAACACCGCGAACATGATCGCCGCGATGAACCCTGCAAACAGGACTACGCAGGCAACGCATAGCAATGGCAAAAACCATTTCCAATTCCGGTCCCACCAGTTCTGCGCCATATGCTGCTCCGATGAATGTCTGGCATTCAGGATAGTGCAGGGCTGGCTATATCAAGTGCGTGAAATCAGCCAAAGCCCACCGGCAATTGCCAAACAAAGCGGTGAATAAAAGCGGGTATCCAGTTTCGCAAAGGCTGAATTGCGCACACGTTTGAAAAATCCGGTGTATTTGAAATCGCCAACGGCACGCAGCGCGAAGATCGCCGCAAGCGCCAGCAGTACAAGCCGCGCCCAGCTTTGCGGGATCGGCAGCTGCACCATCTGAATCTGCCACTGCACCAGCAAGGCCATGATCAGCATGGCCACAGCGACCATTGCTGTCGCCAGTGGCGAGGGCGTGAATAACGGTTTGCCATCCACTGACGGAATCGCCGCCGTCATGCCCCGGCGACCACCGGCAGCCCAGTAAATGTGTACGAGCGCGGCCAGGACAAAGAAGCCGGTCAATAAGCCTGCGACCATTTGTGTGCCTCTGTTTGCGGTGGTGAGTTCAGGTGGTTGTAGCCTGGACGGCGTTGCCGGCCGGGGTGACGCCGTGACAAATTTCACGTCAGCGGGTGTTGATACGTAGGCAACCCCGGCCGGCAACGCCGTCCGGGCTACGGGTGATCAGCGCAGGGTGCGGCTGAACAAATCCAGCGCCAGCTGATAGCCGATCATCGCCAGCTGCGGGTCGTAACGCTCGCCTTCATCGCGCATGAAGGCGTGTTGGCCGTTGAATTCGTGCCAGGTGAAATTGAGCTCGGCATCGTGGAGCTTGCGATACACGTCGGCACGGCCAGCGGACGGAATATGCGGGTCTTGCTTGCCCCAGATCATCAGCAACTCGCCCTTGATCTCGTGCAGGCGTTCCATGCTGTGCTGGCCCGGCTGGTTAGGAATCACGTGGCTGTGCAGATCCGTGGCATAGAAGCAGGCGGTGCCTTGTACTTCCGGACGCAGCGCGGCGCGGAAGGCGAGGTGGCCGCCGAGGCAAACGCCCATCGCGCCCAAATGGCCGTTGTACCAGCGCTGCGTGCCCAGCCAGTCGATCATCGCCTGGTTGTCGCTGTCGTAGGCTTCGACCGACTTGGCCGATTTGTCGGCATTGCCCTTGTCGCGGCCGGCGTTGTCATAGGCCAGCACGGTGCCGATCGGGTTGAGTTCGTGGAATACCTCTGGCACCAGCACGGCATAGCCATACCCCGCCAACAGCCGCGCTGTCCGCTCGATTGGCCCGGTCTGCTGGAAGATTTCCGAATAGAACAGGATGGCCGGATAACTGCCCTCGCCAGCCGGCCGATGCACATAGGTACGCATGGTGCCGGTGGGGGTGGACAAATCGACGTGGTGGCTCTGGATCAGCATGGGGGACTCGCTACGGGTTGAACGTTGGCAAGTCTAGCTGATGCCGGGGGGATATGCCGCAAGGGCGGGCTCGGGGTGATGGTTAGCGTTTCTCGCTGGCTGGCATAAACGGTCTAGTGCGCTTGCCCCCGCACCCGTAGCAGATATTGATTGATTTCCTCCGCCAGCCGTTCTTTTGCCTGCAGTTCTTGCGTGAGGAAGTCGGTCATTTGCAGGCGTTCCGGCGGATTGTTCAGTAGCAGGCATAGCCCATAGACATAGGTGCCTTCATCCGATTCCGTCTGCAGTTGCGCCCGCTCGATGTGCTCGAAGGGAATGGTTCGCGAACCCTTCGGCTTTTTGACCACCAGCACGTGTTGCCAGCCCTGGAAGTGAAAGGTGGTGTCCTGTGCCCGGCGCAGGATGGCTACGCCGGCCAGCCCAAAGAACAATCCGGTGACGATCAGGAAGGCGATGCCACCCATCTGGTCGGTCGGTGAGCCCGTGGGCTTGGTCATGACCGGGATGCCCAGTGCGGCAAGGCTCAGGCCAATGGCGAGCAGCAGGATGAATCCGCTGACGGCCAACGCCACTGCGCCAAACAAGCGGGAATAGGTTGCCGAAGAGAAAACCACCAGCTCGTATTCGGTTTGATGGGTGATTTTCAAATTCAAGGTGCTGCCCTGTCGCGTGTTTAACCGAGGTGATACCGGCTCTTGCCCGCATGCTTGGCGTGATACATCGCTTCGTCGGCGCGGTTGAGCAGGGCGTCGCCGTCTTCCCGGTAGTCCACCGGCCGCAGCGCGATGCCGATGCTGGTCGAAACGGTGGTCGGGTGGCCGTCGAGGACGAAGGGGGTTTTCATCGCAGCGACGATTTTTGCGGCGACTTGGGTTGCATCGCTTTCGGCGGCCTGCAGGTTCTCCAGCAGGATGGTGAATTCATCGCCGGCCAGCCGGGCCACGATGTCGGTCTCGCGCACGTTGTCTTTCAGGCGCTCGGCAAACAGCCGCAGCAGTTCGTCGCCGGCATCATGCCCCAGCGTGTCGTTCACACCCTTGAAGCCGTCCAGATCGAGGAACAGTAACGCCAGCGTATTACGGCTGCGTTTCTGCCGGGCGAAGGCTTCTTTCAGGTATTCGACCAGCGCGCGGCGGTTTGGCAGGCCGGTGAGTGCGTCGGCAAAGGCTTGCCCGCGCAGTTGTTCCATCAGCTGGGTGACTTGGCTGATGTCTTGCACCATCTGGTAATAGCCGCGCACCTGATGGTGTTCGTCTTCCTCCGGCACGATGGTGAAGCGTGCATCGCGAATGCTGTCGCCGAAGCGCTGGCGGGTGTTGAACTTGACCGTCAGGCCTTGCATCACTTTGTCGATATAGGGGGCGAGCGCGGTGCGGGCCGCCTCGTCGAGCATCACCCGGGCGGGCTGGCCAATGAGTTCGGTGTGGTCGATACCGAACCACTCGCCATAGAGCGCGTTGACGAAGCGATAGCGTTGCTGGCTGTCGATATGGGCGATCAGCACCGGCAGGTGGTCGGTGATGGTCAGCAGCTCCTGCCGGGCTGCAGCCAGCTCGGCTGTGCGTTCGGCCACGCGGGCTTCCAGACCTTGCTGCATGGTCTCGATGGCCGCATCGGCCGCCTTGCGCTGTTCGATGTTCTCGGTGATCACGATGAAGTGTTGCGGCTCGCCACGTTGATTGCGGTGCAACGCCATCGTCAGCTTGGTCCAGACCCCGTCCTTGTCTTTGGTTTGCAGGCGCATCTCATGCTGGCAATCGGTGATCGAGCCGGACATCAAGCGGTTGATCTGGCCGCGCAGGCGGAGGTGATCCTCGGGATTGACCAGGTCTTTGAGCGTGAGCCGGAACAGCTCGTCGCGCCGGTAGCCCAGCATCTTCAGCAGGCAGCTATTGGCCGCCAGCCAGTGCCCGGCGATATCGACATGGGCGATGCCGACGGGCGCTTGCTCGAAGGTCTCGCGGAAAATCGCTTCCTGTTCTTCCAGCGCCCGTTCGTCTGCCGCGTGGGTTTGCCGGGTCAGTTGCAGCAATTCGCGGCTTTGCAGCTCGCGTTCGACGAAGCTGGCCAGATCGACCAGCGCCTGTCGTCCCGCCTCATCCAGCTGGCGCGGCTGGTTGTCGATCACGCAGAGCGTGCCCAGTTTCAGCCCTTCTTTCGATGCCAAGGGGTGGCCGGCGTAAAAGCGGATATGCGGCGCTCCGGTGACCAGCGGGTTGTCGTGAAAGCGCTCGTCGGCTTGGGCGTCGGCGACGACCAGCGTGTCCTCGCCGAGGATCGCATGACCGCAGAACGAGATATCGCGTGGCGTCTCGGTCGTATCCAGCCCATAGCGGGATTTGAACCACTGGCGGTTTTCATCGACCAGCGAGATCACGGCGGTGGGCACGCCAAGCACGCGCGCTGCCACACGGGTGATTCGATCGAACACCGGCTCAGGCGGCGTATCGAGAATCGTCAGCTGGTGCAGTAAGGCGATCCGCTGCGCTTCGTTTTCAGGATGTCTTGGGGTGAGCACGGCGTGCTCCGTAAGGAGAGGCTTACTTCACTATACGAGGGATCGCGCGACAGTGGCGATGTGAGCGGCGTTGTGGCCCGCCTCAACTTACAAACGGCGGGATTGATGGCTGGATAGGGCGTCAATGGCCCCTTGGCAGAGCAAGGGGCCATGTTGAAGAAGGGACCGGGGTGACTAAACCTGCGCCAGCTTTTCGCCCGTTGCCCCAGCGCGTTCCTGCCGGATCAGATCCAGCTGATAGCGCAGGAAACGCGCCACCAAACGAACCGTGAGGCGAGCCAGCCACAGGCACAGTGCGAACCCGAGTGCGCCCACAGCCAGCAGAATCAGTCCGACGATCAGCATCGCCTTTTTGCCGTACTCACCGATCAGGGCCTTGAGCTTCACGCTTTGATTGCCGTCGTTCAGCGTGAGCGACCCACCGCCTGCGTCCTGCTCGATATGGACGCTGCCTTCGGGTGATTCGATGTGGATCGCAGCGCCGCTGGCCGTCTGGCCGATGACGACTTTCTCGCCCTCGTCGCCACTGATATTGATCGACACGCCACCGTTATCGAGCTGGCGGACCACCGCGCTGTCATGCCAGCGCGACAGGAACAGGTTTTCATCCGCGGGCCAGCCGAATAGCGAATGGGTCAGCCAAGCCACCGATAGCGTCAGCCCCGCCACCAGAATGCCCGTCGACACCACGAAGCCGGTGGTGAGCATGCCCAGGTAAAACAGGAGCGGGATCGCCAGCACGAAATTGAGCACGCCCAACCCGGCGGTGGCGGCGATCACGCCCCACAGCGAGCCGAACGATTTACGCTGCTCCCACGCCTTCAAGCGGTGCTTGGCGCGCAGCTCACGTGCCAGTTGGGCCGGGTCGCCCAAGCCTTGAGCGACGTCTTCTTCATTGCGGCCATCGGCCAGTGCTTCGCGGAAGTATTCGCGGCAGTCGGCCAGCAGCTCTTCCACATCCTGGCGCGGCAGGCCGGCCAATGCGTGCTCCAGCTGCTGTAGATAGGTTTGCTGATTCATCATGACTCCTTGGGCAAGCGTGTTTCTGTAGGGGAGGGGGCCGCGAGCACGCTATCGATTTCACTCACGAACTCACGCCACTCCGTTTGCATGGCGGCGAGGGCGGTTTCGCCGGCCGGGGTAAGCCGGTAGTACTTGCGCGATGGCCCGGTGCTGGATTCGACGAGGTAGGTATTGACCCACGCCTCGTCCTGCAGCCGCCGCATCAGCGGGTATACCGTGCCCTCGCTGATTTCCATCGAGCGCGAGAGCTGGTTGACGATGTCGTAGGCGTAGCTATCGCCACGCGCCAGCACCGCCAGCACGCACAGTTCCAGCGCACCTTTCTTCAGTTGTGTTTTCACGTTCGGGTTCCAGTTGCCCTGGCTGCCGTCGCGGGGACGCCGGCAAGGCCGTGGCGGAGGGTGATTCTTGGGTAGTCGCTATACTTTATAACCATGTACTTTGTAATGCAAGGTATGTGGCTATACAAAGCTCTTCGCCGGCTGGATGGCTTGAATGCTGCGTTGGGGCCGCTCGCGTTAGGGTTTTCTCGTATATTTGTTATATAAACTGCATTCAAAATTATTTGTTGATCTATAAGGCGCCGTTTACATTGCTTTCCATCGTGTTCGGATGCCTGCGGAATACAGGCACGGGAGGAAAGCGTGGCAGAACGACCTACCTTGCTGGCCCTGCAGGGCGATGTGCAACCGTTGTCGATCCGGGCCAAGGCGCTGGTGTTCGCTGATCCGGCTTCGCGCCAATTGCTGCATTACCTGGAACGGCTCGCCCCATCCGAAGCGCCGGTGCTGATCATTGGCGAAACCGGCACCGGCAAAGAGCTGGTGGCAAGGCACGTGCATCATCTTTCCGCTCGCAAGGGGCCGTTCGTGGCGGTGAACTGCGGCGCGATCAGCGAGCATCTGGCCGAAAGCGAACTCTTCGGTCACGAGCAGGGTGCGTTCACCGGCGCGGTTGGCCGGCGCGAAGGCTGGTTCGAAGCGGCACATGGAGGCACGCTGTTTCTGGATGAAATCGGCGATTTGCCACTACCGCTGCAAGTGAAACTGCTGCGCGTGCTGCAAGAGCGCGAAGTAGTGCGCATCGGCTCGCGCAAGGCCATTCCGGTGGATGTGCGGCTGGTAGCGGCCACCAACGTCGATCTGGATCAGGCGGTGTCGGCCGGGCATTTCCGGCTCGATCTCCTGTACCGGCTCAACATCGCCCAAGTGCGCCTGCCACCATTACGCGAGCGCATTGGCGACATCCTGCCGCTGGCGGAATATTTTCTGGGCGTGTATGCGCAACGTCTGGGCGCGGCCGTGCCGGCATTATCCGATGCCACGTGCCAGGCGCTGATCCGCTACCCGTGGCCGGGCAATATCCGCGAGCTGGAAAACGTCATCCATTTCGCGCTGCTGGTCTCCAGCGGCGAGACCATTCAGCCGGAGCACCTCAAGTTTTCCGGCGGCTTATCGGTGGCCTCGCAAGCGGCACCGGTTAGCGACGAAGTGCCGCTGGCCGCCATCGCCCGCCAGCTCGACCGCCTGTTCGCCGCGCCGGGCGAAACCCTGTTCGACGAGCTGGAACAACTGATCGTCGAACGGGCCTATAAACACAGCCGCTACAACCAGGTGCGCGCCGCCGAGCTGCTCGGCATCACGCGCAATGTGTTGCGCACGCTGCTGAAACGTCACGGCCTGCTAGAACCTGCTCCCGATCTGTCGCGAGCGGCCCTCAGCGGGGTGAAGAGCAGCGCAGGAACCGCAATTTACGCAGGTAAATGAGGATTCTGAGCAGCGCATGATCCCCGATCAGGGCTGCGCAGCAAGATCGGGGGCTGGTTCGTGACTGATTCCCCGCAACTTCCACCAGAGAACCCAAACATGGAATACCGCAAACTCGGCCATACCGAACTAGACGTCAGCCTGATCGGCCTTGGCACAATGACCTGGGGCGAGCAGAACACTGAAGCCGATGCCCACGCCCAGATCGACTACGCGCTCAGTCAGGGTGTGAACCTGCTGGACGCCGCCGAGATGTACCCGGTGCCGCCCAAGCCGGAAACGCAAGGCCGCACCGAGCAATACATCGGCACGTGGCTTGCCAGGACCGGCCGCCGCAAAGACATTGTGCTCGCCACCAAAGTGGCCGGCCCGGCACGCCAACCGCATCAGCCGCGCCACCTGCGCAATGGCGATACCAGCCTCGATGCCAAGAACATCAACGAAGCGGTCAACGGCAGCCTCAAGCGTCTGCAGACCGACTACATCGACCTCTACCAACTGCATTGGCCGGACCGCAGTACCAACACCTTCGGCCGCCTCGGCTACCCTTGGATCGACGATGACAGCACCGTTGCCATCGAAGAAACGCTGTCCGCGCTGGCCGATCTGATCAAGGCCGGCAAGGTGCGCTACATTGGCGTCTCCAACGAAACCCCATGGGGTGTTGCGCAGTTCATCAAGGCCAGCGAAAAGCTCGGCCTGCCGCGCATCGTCTCGATCCAGAACCCATACAGCCTGCTCAATCGCACGTATGAAGTGGGGCTGTCCGAATTCAGCCACCGTGAAAAAATCGGTCTGCTGGCGTATTCGCCACTTGGCTTCGGTGCGCTGACCGGCAAATACCTCAACGGCGCGCTCCCGGCCGGTTCCCGCTTCGCCTTGTTCGACCGCTTCAGCCGCTACAGCAAACCGGAAGCCACGCAAGCGATCACCGAGTACGTGAACCTCGCCAAGCGCAACGGCCTCAGCCCGGCGCAATTCGCGCTTGCCTTCGTCAACAGCCGGCCGTTCACCACCAGCACCTTGATCGGGGCGACCACGCTGGAGCAATTGAAGGAAAACATTGCCAGCGTGAACGTGACATTGGGAGAGGACATTCTGGCGGAGATCGATGCGATTCATCTGCGGATTCAGAATCCGGCGCCTTGATGGGGGTTGAGTTGGTCAGACAAAAAAGCCGGCGTTTGCCGGCTTTTTTGCTTTGACCTATAACTACGTTGTAGTTACATTTGCTGCATGACTACATTCCACTTTGACTGGGATGAAGCCAAGTCTGTAAGCAATCTTTAAGAAGCATGGCGTCAGCTTTGACGAGGCTAAGTCGGTTTTTTACGACGAACGTGCGCGTTTGATCGCCGATCCAGAACACTCTGAAAACGAAGACAGATTCATTCTTCTCGGATTAAGTGCCAATCTGAAATTGTTGGTGGTATGCCATTGTTACCGTGCAGAGAATAACGTTATTCGAATCATCTCTGCGCGAAGAGCAAGTAATCGCGAATCGACGTTTTACCCATAAAAGAGACCTATGATGCGAGACGAATACGATTTTTCTCAATCAAAGAAGAACCCATATGTTTCCCAATTGAAGAAGCAAATTACCATTCGGCTTGATGAGGGCTCGATCAACTACTTCAAGTCTATTTCTGAAGAGGTTGGGATTCCCTACCAAAGCTTGATCAATCTATATCTACGCGATTGTGCAGCCAAGCACCGCAAGCTGGATCTCAGTTGGAAGTGATGCGTGTAGGTTGGCGTTGAGCGCAGCGAAGCCCAACAAGCGTGGGTGAATGTTGGGCTTCGCTGCGCTCAACGCCAACCTACGAATTATCGGGGTTTTGAGATGATTCAATCACCATTGATCATTTGCCTGCGCCAGCACCAATATTAAATAGAGAACACATTTTGCGACGTTATTTGAAATGGCTCGGCTTGCTCCTGCTAGCCCCCATCGGCTTTATTCTTTGCTACCTGCTCATCGCATTCGGCCTTGTGCTCTTTCCTGCCAACGCCGAGCCATCCAATCCCACCATCAACGCCTATATCGTTTCCAACGGCGTCCACACCGATTTCGTCTTTCCCATCGAATCGCCGCAAATCGATTGGCGAACCATCTTCCCCTTGGCGCATTTAAAGGCCGTGCCGCCAGATGCGGCATTCATGGCCATCGGCTGGGGTGATCGCGAGTTTTATCTGAATACGCAGAACTGGGGCGATCTCACGGTGGGCCGGGCACTGAGTGCTTTATCCGGGCAGGATCGCTCGTTGGTGCATGTTGAATATCTGCGGGCGGCGGAGTTGAAGGCGGGCACTTATCGCTTGCCGTTGTCCGTCGCGCAATATGCATCGCTGGTGAATTACGTGCTGGAGACGACGCAACGAGCTGGGTTGCAAGGCGTGAATGTGCCCGGCGCGCATTACGGTCGATACGATGCGTTCTATGAAGCGAATGGATCGTACAACCTGTTCAATACCTGCAATGCGTGGATCGGCCACGGCTTGTTGCAGGCAGGGGTGAAAGTCAGTCGCTGGACACCGCTGGATGTGAATGTGCTGTGGCATCTGCAGCCCGGCGGACCCAACGTATTAGAGATCAGAGAGCGAAACTGATGTTTGCTGCTGAAAGTGAATTACAAAGCCGTGCAAGTCTTGTCGCGAACGTTGGAACCGCATTGATACGCGATGGACTTGTTTTTGCTCCCTATGATATCCACAAGGAACAAACGCCCCACGGCAAGTTCGAGTCAATTCTGGCCGCAATTCCTGATTGCTATCACTTGGACTTTAGCTCGTCGTTGATTGACTTTGGCAAGGTTAAAGCCCTGCATGTGTTGGGCGGCTTTAGCCAAGGCATGGGCGATGCGATCATGGGCGTCGGGCTGTTGCAATATATCAAAGCGCATTTTGGTTGCAGGATTCGGCTATTCCTTGCCTGCACCATGCCAACTTTCGTTTACGAGATTTATTCACTCGCAGCACAAGAACGTATTCTGGACTCTGTCGAATTGCTGCCCGCTCAAACCGACCGCATCGCTGCCGATGGCGCTACAGTTGTTGATTTGACTGATCTCTTTGGCCACCGCTTTCGTGAAGGGGCCGTTGTCGATATGTATGCAAGTGCGTTGGGACTTGATGCTGCCAAAATTCCTCTTGAGTACAAACGGCCTACTTGGTTAAGAGGGCTTAAGGTAGCTCCGGTCGATCAGCCATATTCGTTGATAATCAGTGATTCCAAGGAAAGCTTCAAATCCGTGCCTGATTCGGTGGTGGCTCAAGCTGTTCGCACAATAAATCAGCGGCATTCACTGCCAGTTTATGGATTTAGCTCTCGAATTGCCGATACGGCCTTTCTGAATGTTTCATCCGTCTCGACTAGCGCTCGGGATTTCATACAAATTATCGCGAATGCTACGTATGTATACACGGTAGACACAGCGGCCATGCATATTGCTGCCGGGTTGGGCGTGCCTACAACAGCATTCGTAGCGACAGATTTCTGGTCGAGTTGGTGCCACTACTATTTGAAAGAGCCGGCTTTTCAAATCGCCCATGTAGCTGGAGGGACCGATGCCGAATGGGAAGCGGCAGTTGCCAGAATCGCGGCCTATCCAATCCACAGCGCGACAGGCTCTGAAGATGTTTGTGCTGTCTTGCCGCACGGTGATGGGCGTTAAACGGTGTCTAGCCTCGGCATCACAACCGAAACCGCCCCAACATATCCCGCAACCGCTGCCCCAGATGATGCAGGTCTTGTGCCGTGGTCTCGGCCTGTTTCAGGCTGGCCATGCTTTGTGTGCTAGCGACGCGGATGCTTTCCATCGTGATCGCCAGTTGATCCATGCCAGTGAGTTGCTGCTGGGCGGAGATGAGGATTTGCGTGCCGGCATGGGCGCTTTCGGTGAGGCTGGCGGCCAGTTGGCGGATGGCTTCGCCGGCCTGATTCGATAGCTTCACGCCGACCGTGACCGCCTTGCTGCCTTGCTCGGTCGCCAATACGGCTTCGCTGGTGGCTTTCTGGATTTCCACCAGCATGTTGCGTACTTGCGCGGTCGCCTGTTTGGATTGCGCGGCGAGGTGGCGTACTTCCTGCGCGACCACCGTAAAGCCCTTGCCGTGGTCGCCGGCCTTGGCGGCTTCGATGGCGGCGTTGATGGCCAGCAGGTTGGATTGCTCGGCCAGCTCGTTCACCGTGGCGATGATCTCGCTGATGGCGTGCGTTTGCTCGGATAGCCGGATGATGCTGCGGGCGATGGATTCCATCTGCACCTGAATGTGCTGCATGCCATCGACCGTTTCCTCCACCGCTTGCTTGCCGTTTTGCGATATCTCGGCGCTTCGCTGGGCGGAGTCCGAGACGTGCCTGGCCTTGTCGGCCGAGACTTGCGCCGTCTGGCGCACTTCTTCGACGGTGGTGGTGGTTTCAACGATGGACGTTGCGGTTTCCTGCGCGCCGGAGGCCATCTGCGTCGTTCCGCTCAGAATCTCGCTGGATGCCGCCGAGAGGACGTCCATGCCGGCCTGGATCTCGCGGTTGATGTCGCGCAGGTTTTGCACCATCAGCGCAAAGGCGTGGCCGAGCGTGTCATCCGATGAGCGAGGCATGACCGTAACCGCGAGTTGTCCGGCGGCGATCTCTTCGGCCAGCTGTGCCCGTTCGCGCAGGGTATCGATCATGGCGACAAACGCATGGCCGAGCACGTCCTGGCTGGATTGGGGCGTGATGTCTTGCGAGATATCGCCGACGGCAATCTTGGTGGCGATGGCGGTTTTTTCCTGCAGGGCCTGGGCCATCTGATTGAAGGCGTCTTCCAGTATGCCGATCTCGTCCCGGCGCGGTGTGGTCGGCGGGATGACCGGGATATCGCCCGCCACGATCCGGCGGGCGCGGGCGGTCAGGATGGTCAGCGGGCCGGCCACCACGTCGCTGAGATAAAACGCCTGCATGATGCAGGCGGCGCAGACCATCACCCCGATCATTGAGAGCAGGGTGAGTGTGCTGGCAACGCGGTGCTCGGTCGAGACGATGGCATGCTGGGCATTTTTCTGCGCGAGTTCGTCGAGTTCCAGCGCGATGCTCCGCAAGTGCTCGAAGCGATCACGCTGAATGCCGCGTCCCAGCTCCTGCGCCTGTTCGATCTTGCCGGCATAAATCAGCATGAGCTGTTCTTGCCGGGTGTGCCGGTATTCGTTCAGCACCTGCCTGATCTGGCCGAGCTTGGCCAAAGCCGCCGGATTGCCTTGCCCCAGTTCATTCAGTTGCTTGAGGCGGGTATCGACCTGCAGCACATGGTCATGGATTTCCCGCACCAGTTTGTCTTGCTCGGCACGCCGGTTTTCCAGCTGCACTTCCAGCATCAATGAGCGCAAGCGGTTCTCGTCGGCGCGGAACTCGATGAGTTCGGTGGCCATGCTGAAGTCGTGTTCGAACAAGGTCTTCTGCGAGGCTTCGATATCCGTGAGGCGCGAATAGGCGAGGGCGATGACGATCAGCAGACCCAGCAGCGCCACGCCAAAGCCCAATAGCAGCTTGAGGCGCGTATTCAAATCCAGAAACCGCTTCATGCCTGCTCCCTGCGGAAAATGCGGTGCTGTTCATGGGGTGGCGGGGCGCATATGCCAGATTGTGCTTACACATCTTTGCTGAAGTTCTTGGCTGTTTTTCTAGCCATGTTGCACCATCCCTACACAATGCATACGTCATTGTTGGCACAAATACAGAATAGACTTTGCGCTGCAACATGACAGGTGCTCTCTTTGCAATAGCGCGTCAACGATCGGCATTTGATTGCGTTTGCAATTAAGTGTCTCCGTATAGTCAAATTCAAAATCAACTCCCCCGAGTGCTCCATGTCTGCCGAATCAGTCCAGTTACGCCATCACCGTCCCTTCCTCGCTTTCTGGTTTGCCCGCGTCTTTACGGCAGGGGGCTTTCAGGTGATGAGCGTGGCCATTGCCTGGCAGATGTATTCATTGACCGGCAGCGCAATGGACCTGGGTCTGGTGGGCTTGGCCGAATTCGCGCCGCGCATCCTGTTCATGCTGCAGATCGGCCACGTGGCGGATAAATTCGACCGCCGCACCATCAGTACGCTGACCAAAGTGCTGCAGCTGATCGCCGCCTTGGTGCTGCTGGTAGCGACTGCGCGCGGCAGTGTCAGCCGCGAGCTGTTTTTCATCGTCGCCTTCCTGTTCGGCACCGCGCGCGCGTTCGAGATGCCGGCGACGCAGGCCATGCTGCCGAGCATCGTCCCCGCAACGTTGTTGCCGACTGCCATTGCTGCATCGGCCTCGGCCATGCAGGCGGCGACCATCGTCGCGCCGGCGTTGGGCGGCTTCCTGTTTGCCATCGGCCCGGTTGAAACCTACGCGCTTTCGGCGCTGGTTTACCTAGTCGCCACCGGCCTGATGCTGCTGGTGCCGTCGCAACCGCCAGCCTATAAGCAACAAGGCTCGGCGCTGGATTCGCTGTTGGCCGGCATTCATTTCATCCGCAGCCGGCCGGACATCCTCGGCGCGATTTCGCTCGATCTGTTCGCGGTGCTGCTGGGCGGGGCGACGGCGCTATTGCCGGTGTTCACCAAGGACATCCTGCATGCCGGCGCATGGGGGCTGGGCTTGCTGCGCTCCGCGCCGGCAGTCGGGGCGATCCTGATGTCGTTCTGGCTGGCGCACCGGCCAATCAAGCGGCGCGTGGGCAAGACCATGTTCGCGGCAGTGGCGGTCTTTGGCGTAGCGACCATCGTGTTCGGGCTGTCTCGCAACTTTGCCGTGTCGATGGCGGCACTGGCGGTGCTGGGCGCGTCGGACATGGTCAGCATGGTGATCCGTGGCGCATTCGTGCAACTGGAAACGCCGGACGACATGCGCGGCCGGGTGTCGGCGGTGAATGGCCTCTTTATTGGCGCATCGAATCAGCTGGGCGAGTTTGAATCCGGCGCGACCGCCGCATGGTTCGGCCCGGTGGCTGCCGTGGTGCTGGGCGGCGTGGGCACGCTGGCGGTGGTGGCATTGTGGATGAGGTGGTTCCCGTCGCTGGCCGGACGGGACGGGATTCAGCGTGCGCCGGTGGAGCAGGCTGCAGCGGCGTAGTGAACTGTAGCCCGGACGGCTTTGCCGGCCGGGATTGCCGCTTTGACGGAGAACCCCGGCCGGCAAGCCGTCCGGGCTACGTGCTGTAAAGCTTTTAGTCGCGCCATAGGCGCATAACAAAAAAAGATCGTAAACAGCCTCTCAGTACACAAACGTCACAGTCTTGTCGCGGAGCTCGCAGTACTTCACATCGAGATCCGGCGCGCCGCAGTCACCGACTTCAACGATCTCGCCGCTGACGTAGCGGGCCTTGGCCCATCTGTGGTTGGCAAAGGTGATGACGCCCCAGCCGTCGCGCTTGAACGCCATCGGCACGAACTCTTTGATGAATTGGTACGTCGCCATGCTTTGCGGGGCATTCTCATCCGTGCCGATGCGCAGATTGTCGAGCACGAATGCGCCGGCATATTCCGAGCCATCGCTGCCAAAAATCTTGCCGCGCCCGCAGCGCAACGGCGAATCAAAGCTGTCGCAGCGCGCCGCCAGCTCGTTGACGCCCTCCAGCCAGATTTCCTTTTTGTCTTTCTTGTCTTTCTTGCAGGTGCGATAGAACTCCCCCGGCCCGCCGACCGGCACCAGTGCACCCTGGCGGATTTCGGCAGGGCCGCGATAGTCAGTGCAGAGCGACACCGGAATCTTCGTTTTGCCTTTGCACTGGGTGCGATCGGCATTGCACAGCATGAGCGAGGTTTTCTCATCGATGTGCGAGCCGATGCCGACCACGATTTGCTGGCTGGTGTCGTATTGCCAGCGTTGCGGCGCTTGCGGATTGAAGGCAA
Source organism: Andreprevotia chitinilytica DSM 18519 (assembly GCF_000711875.1). Classification (GTDB taxonomy): domain Bacteria; phylum Pseudomonadota; class Gammaproteobacteria; order Burkholderiales; family Chitinibacteraceae; genus Andreprevotia; species Andreprevotia chitinilytica. Next base: position 187,263 of record NZ_JONM01000009.1, on the reverse strand, counting down.
ACGGGCCGCTGGGCAGGCTGTACGTCACGTCGAAGCTATGCCCTTCAAAGAAGGTCCCCTTGTTGCATTGCCAGTCGCCGTTCTCCGCGTGAATCCAGTCATTGCAGCTGGCGGCAAACATATCGGTGCTGCCGCGTTTGCCGATGGTGACCTTGCGCAGGGTGCCGGATTCAACCGTGTCCTGATCGAAGGCCACCAGGTCCACGCTCCATTCGCCGCCCTTGCCGGCAAAGCGGATGCGGCCGGGCAGCGGCTGCTTGTTGTTGGCGAAGGTTGGAAAGCGCAGCGTCTGGCCCTTGTCGTTGTAAATCAGCTCGTACTGATCCGCGATGACATTGGCCTCCGGGGTGTTGCGCACCCGGAACAGGTGGCCGACCGGCGTGCCGGCTACGAACTTGCCCTCCAGCGATGTTGCTGACGGTTGCTTCCCCTTGGGGAAGACCTCGAATTTATGGCCCTCACCGTCAAGCAGACCGTATTTGAATTGGCCTTCCTGCCGGTAGTACTCGCCGACGGGTTGGCGCGCAGTGTCGTAGGGATAGTTTTGCTTCAGGCCGGCACCGTGCAGAAAACCGTCCACGAAATTGCCTTCATAAGTCTTGTGGACGAAGGTGGTTTTGCCATCTGCGGCGCGGTTGCGCACCACCACCGCCAGCGTGCCGTGCCCGGCAATCAGCCCGCCATTACAGGGCGCGCCTTTCCACAGCGCACCAATGGCTAAGTCGCCATCGGCATTGATCGAGAAGAATTTGCAGCCATCGGCCATGACGAACGCCTGCTTGTAATAGCTGGACCCGGCTGGGGCGGCCTCTGCAACGGGCGTTGCTTTGGGCAGCTCGGGCAGCGGCGGGATGTTGGCCTGTTGCTGCACCAGATCGAGCGCATCAAAGCGCCTTTTCATGCCGTCGGCTTGTTCCTTGGCGGCTTCCGGCGTTAAGCCGCTGCCGAAGCCGGCATTGGCCAGCGTTTCCAGCATGGCTCGCTCTGCATCCGCCGTTGATGTCTCGGCAAAGCCGGGCAGGGCGCTCAAGGCAAACACGATGGCAGCAACGAACAGGGAAGGTTTGGGGCCGGGTCGCAAGGTAGGTTTCATGTTGGATTGGGTCAGAATGGGTGGGCCAAGTATCGCAGAAGGTTGCGTTTGTTCGTAAGTCAGCCAAATGGGGGAGGGGGCGCGTAGCGTGTAGGTTGTGGTTGAGCGCAGCGAAGCCCAACATCGGTTGCCGACGATTGCGCAGATGTTGGGCTTCGCTGCGCTCAACCCAATCTACGTAAAATCTATTTGGAATATAAATCTGAAAATATATTATTTATGGGAATAAGTTGGCGCTGCTAGTCTGTCGGTGTCGGCCTTCGATCAAGGTCACATTCGCAGAGGGAACCATGCAGGCTTACATCGTCGGCGCAGACCAACTCGGCAACATCCCGGATGTATTGGCTGATTACGGGATCCAGATCGGTCATCACATCACCGGGCGCAATCCGTCGCATCAACGCAAACCGTCCGGCATCAAGGGCATGGATATCGTGATCCTGTTCACCGATTTCCTTGGCCATAACGTGATGCGCAATTACCGCCAGGCCGCCCAGGCCGAGAAAGTGCGCTTCGTGGCCTGCCGCCGCTCCACCTGCGCCTTGACACAATCGCTGGACAAGATCGGCGCTGAAAAGTGTGCCGACTGCCCGGAGCGCTTGCGGACGCATTGATCGCCGCGCTTTCGCTTTCATGGCAGCCCGCAATATTTGCGGGCTGTTTCGTTTCTGGTCGAGAATCGCGCTCTGACCCTGGCCCCCAACCCATCCCCAACCCGCTCCCGACCATGCCCCTCATTTCCAAACTGCCTGATGTTGGTACGACGATCTTCACCGTAATGAGCCAGCTCGCTGCCGAGTATGGCGCGATCAATCTCTCGCAAGGCTTCCCGGATTTTCCGGTGGATGGCGCGTTGCGTGAGGCCGTCACTGCCGCCATGGCCGCCGGTCACAACCAGTACGCACCGATGCCGGGCTTGCCGGCGTTGCGCGAGGCGATTGCTGCCAAATTCGAAGTTCAGCACGGCGTAGCGGTCGATCCGGCCACCGAAATCACTGTGACCGCCGGCGCAACTCAGGCGCTCTACACCGCCATTGCCACTGTGTTGCATGCCGGTGATGAAGCCATCGTGCTCGATCCGTCGTACGACAGCTACGCGCCGGCCATCGTGGCGCAGGGGGCGAAAGCGGTGCGGGTGAACCTGTCCGCGCCAGATTTTGCTGTCGATTGGGCTGCCGTCGAGGCAGTGGTGACACCGCACACGCGGCTGGTCATCGTCAACAATCCGAACAACCCGGCCACCAGCGTGTTCAGGGCGGCCGATCTGGATGCGCTCGCCGCCATCGCCGAGCGGCACGATTTGCTGGTGCTGGCGGACGAGGTTTACGAGCATCTGGTCTTTGATGGAGCAAGCCACCGCAGCGTGCTGGCGCATCCGGCATTGCGGCAACGCAGCTTTGCGGTCTACTCCTTCGGCAAGACCTTCCACGCCACCGGTTGGAAAATCGGCTATTGCGTTGCGCCGCCCGCGCTGACAGCCGAGTTCCGCAAGCTGCATCAGTTTCTGGTGTTCTCGGTGAATACCCCGGCGCAGCACGCGCTGGCGGCCTACTTGCAACAGCCGGCGCATTGGCAGCAGTTGCCGTCGTTCTATCAGGCCAAGCGGGATCGCCTGGCGGCCGGCCTTGTCAGTACCGGTTTCAGGTTGTTGCCCAGCCGGGGCACGTATTTTCAGCTGGCGGACTATTCGGCGATCCGCTCCGATCTGACCGACACCGAATTCGCCCGCTGGTTGACGGTAACGCATGGCGTGGCGACCATCCCGGTTTCCGCCTTTTACGCCGCGCCGCCAGAGGCCAGACTGGTACGGTTCTGCTTCGCCAAGGAAGTGCGCACGCTGGATGCGGCGCTGGAGCGCTTGCAGGGGCTTGGCTGAGCGTTGCCAATGTCACCATCCCCCCTTCGCGGAAGGGGGATGGCAGCATCGCCTTTTCGCGCTGAATTAATGGCGCAGTTATTCTGCAGACAAGCTTAAAGCCCGTTCCGAAAGGATTCCCCCCATGACCGACCCCGCCAACACCCGCCGTTTCCTGCGTAACTGGCATGACGAAATGAATGGCGCGGCGCTGTATGACGTGCTGGCCGATGTTGATCGCGACCCCAACCGGCAGGACATCTTCCGCCAGCTCGCCGAATCCGAACGCGGGCATGCGCGGGTGTGGCAGCAGCGTTTGCAACGGGCCGGCGTGACGGTGCCGGCGTTCAAGCCCGATTTCCGTACCCGCCTGCTGCGCCGTCTGGTGCGCTGGTTCGGCCCCGGTTTCGTGATGTCTACCGTCGCCGCCGCTGAATATGCCGACCGCAATAAGTACGCCGGCCAGCCTGATGCCGCCCTGCTGTCGACCGAAGAGCGCGGCCATGCGGCCATTGTGCAGGCGGTGGCGGGCCGGGGAGGGCGGCATGGGGCGGACGGTTCGACCATCGCCAATGCCGAGCCTTGGCATCACGGCGCGTCGTCTGGCAACGATCTGCGTGCGGCGGTGCTGGGGGCCAACGATGGTCTGGTGTCGAATTTCTGTCTGGTGATGGGCATTGCCGGTGCGGGTGTCGCCGCCAAGGTCATCCTGCTGACGGGCATCGCTGGATTGCTGGCCGGGGCGTGTTCGATGGCGCTGGGTGAGTGGCTGTCGGTGACGAATGCCCGCGAGCTGGCAACGTCGCAGCTGGCGAAAGAAGCCGAGGAACTGGAGCAAACCCCGCTGGCCGAGCAGCACGAGCTGGCGCTGATCTACCGCGCCAAGGGCATGGCCAAGGAAGACGCCGAACACCTCGCCGCCCAGATGATGCAAAACCCCGAAACCGCCCTCGATGCCCTGGCGCGTGAAGAACTCGGCATCGACCCGAACGAGCTGGGCGGCAATCCGTGGCGCGTGGCGACGACGTCGTTTCTGTTGTTCGCGTTTGGCGCGGCCGTGCCGGTGCTACCGTTCGTCTTTGCGACCGGCACCACGGCCATGGTCGTCAGTCTGCTGCTCAGCGCCCTGGCGCTCGTGGGCATCGGCGCGGTGACTTCGCTGTTCAACGGCCGCCCCGTCTGGTATTCGGCGGGTCGGCAAATGCTGACCGGCACCGCCGCTGCCGCGCTGACCTTTGGCTTGGGCCACTTGTTTGGCGCGTCGCTGTCGTGATGTAGCGCCGTGTGACGGATCACGCATCCGTCACATACCCAACCGACATAGAATGACGCCCGCACAGGGGAGAACCCAAGGGGATCGTGGTGGTTAGAGAGCATCATCCGCGCGTGGTGGCGATTGGCGGCGGGACGGGTTTGTCGGCAGTGTTGCGCGGACTCAAGCATTTTCCGGTGGAAATCACCGCCATCGTCACGGTGGCGGACGACGGGGGGAGTTCCGGCAAGCTGCAGCGCGAGTTCCGCATGCCGCCACCAGGCGATATCCGCAATGTTTTGGTATCTCTTTCTGAAGCCGAATCGGTGATCAGCGATCTGCTGCAGTTCCGTTTCGCTACCGAAGAAGAGCACTACCTGGATGGCCACTCGCTCGGCAATCTGCTGATCTACGCCATGTATTCGCTCACTCACGGCGACTTCGTGCAGGCCATCGAGAACATGGGTACGGTGTTGAATATCAAGGGCCGCGTCTACCCGGTTTCCCCGGTGGCCACCGTGCTCAAAGCCGAGTTGCTGGATGGCCGCATCGTCACCGGCGAATCGCAACTCGCCACTCAAGGCAGCCCTATCCGCCGCGTGTTCTACGATGCCCCGGTTACCGCCGTGCCCGCCGCCGTGCAGGCAATCCGCGATGCGGACGTGATCGTCTTCGGCCCCGGCAGCCTTTACACCAGCGTGCTCCCCAACATCTTGCTGCCCGAAATTGCCGCTGCCATTGAAGGCAATATCCATGCGGACAAGGTCTACGTCTGCAACATCATGACCGAGGCCGGCGAAACCGACGGCTATAGCGCGGCGGACCACTTGCAGGCGCTGGCCGAACACGGGCTGAGCCCGGTGTGCAAGATCATCGTCAACGATGAAGCCATCCCCGAACACGTGCTGGCGCGTTATCGCGCCGAAAATGCCACCGTGGTGCGCAACGACTTCGAGCGGCTGGAGGCGCTGGGCGTGCAGGTGATCCGCTCACGCATTGCCAGCTTTACCGATGGCATCGTGCGGCACGACCCGATCAAGACGGCGGCAAGTGTGTATGCGATTGCGTTGGATCGCTTGTAATCGGTTTTATATAAATATATAGAATATAAATTAAATTTAATATTCCTTTTTGTCATCATTTGCCGTTGTTAGATTGGTGACCAGAACGGCCCGCCTGCGTTGGCACAGGGCTGCATCCAACACCATTGCAAAGGACGACCCATGTTCAAACTCTCCCGCCTTAAAGCATTGCTACCCGTCTTGGCACTGGCTGGTTTCGCCACCGCACACGCCGCCGACGAGGTGACCATCGCCTACCAGACCACCGTCGAGCCGGCCAAGGTTGCCCAGGCCGACGGTGCGTATGAAAAAGCCACCGGCAGCAAGATCAACTGGCGCAAGTTTGAAAGCGGCTCGGAAGTGATCGCCGCCGTTGCTTCGGGCGATGTGCAGATCGGCTATGTGGGCTCCAGCCCGCTCGCTGCTGCTGCCAGCAAGGGCTTGCCGGTGCAGACCTTCCTGATCGCTGCGCAGATCGGCTCGGCCGAGGCGCTGGTGGTGCGTAACGGCGCTGGCATTGCCAAGCCGGCCGATCTCATCGGCAAGAAGATCGCCGTGCCCTTTGTTTCCACCACCCACTACAGCCTGCTGGCTGCGCTCAAGCACTGGAAAATCGATCCGACCAAGGTCCAGATCGTCAACCTGCGCCCGTCCGAGATCACGGCAGCCTGGCAGCGTGGTGATATCGATGCCGCCTACGTGTGGGACCCGGCGCTGGGCAAGGCCAAGGAAAACGGAAAGCTGCTGGTGACGTCGACCGACGTCGCCAAGTGGGGCGCACCAACCTTTGATGCGTGGATCGTGCGCAAGGACTTCGCCGAGAAGAACCCCCAATTCGTGCAGCAATTCGCCAGGATCACCCTCAAGGCCTACGCCGATTACCGCGCCAATCCGAAGGCATTCAGCGGCAGCGCCGGCAACATCGAGAAGATCGCCCGCATCACCGGTGCCAAGCCGGAGGAAATCGCCGCGCTGCTGGAAGGCAACGGTTATCCGGTTGCCAGCGAGCAAGCGAAGATTCTCGGCCCGTCGATTGCCAAGGCGATTGCCGATACCTCCGGCTTCTTGAAGGAGCAGGGCAAGGTGGAAGCCGTGCAGCCGGATTACGCGCCGTATGTGGATGGGAAGTACGCGAAGGTAGCGGCGAAGTAGGGCCACCCAAGAGCCTGCTTACGATCTTGCAAAACCGTGTATTCGAAGCGCTTCAGGTGTTACTTCCCCCTTTGTGAAGGGGGATTGAGGGGGATTTCGACGTCATCCCAAATTGAGGTGCCGCAGAAATCCCCCCTAGCCCCCCTTCAAAAAGGGGGGAACTGTGCGCGGAGAATGAAGTGAATCGTCTCTCAAGAGTTACCAAGTGGTTCCCACGGAATCCCCCATGCCCAACTCCCCCAGCCTGATCGTTGATCACCTCTCCATCCGCTACCCCGGCAGCGGCAGCAATGAAGCCGCGCTGCATGATGTCTCGCTACGCATCGATGCCGACAACCTCGTCGTCGCGCTTGGCCCGTCCGGTTGTGGCAAGACCAGCTTGCTGAACGCGATCGCCGGCTTTGTCACGCCCACCTTCGGCCGCATCACGCTCGGCGATCGCGATATCGATGGCCCCGGCGCGGAACGCGGGGTGGTGTTTCAGGACGACGCCTTGTTGCCCTGGCTGAACGTGCTCGACAACGTTGCCTTTGGCCTCAAGTTGCGCGGTGCGCCAAAGCACGAGCGAGAGGCGCGGGCGAGGGCCGTGCTGGCGCAAGTCGATCTGGCTGGTTTCGAGCAGCATCGCGTGTGGGAGTTATCCGGCGGCATGCGCCAGCGGGTCGGGTTGGCGCGCGCTTTGGCAGCTGATCCGCAAGTGTTGTTGATGGACGAACCCTTTGGCGCGCTCGATGCATTTACCCGCGAACAAATGCAGGAGTTGTTGCTGCGGCTGTGGCAGCAGACCGGCAAGCGGGTGCTGCTGATCACGCATGACATCGAAGAGGCCGTGTTCCTTGCCACCGATCTGGTGCTGATGTCGCCTCGGCCCGGTCGCATCGTCGAACGGCTGAGCCTTCATTTCGGCCGGCGTTACGCCGCTGGCGAGCCGGCCCGCAGCATCAAGTCTGATCCGCAATTCATCGAGACGCGGGAGCATGTGTTGCGGCGGGTGTTTGCGAATCGGTCTGTCAGTGCAGGTAGCTAATAACAATGCAGCTCTCCGCTGCGCTTACTAGTCCCCTCTCCCACTTGTGGGAGAGGGTGAGGGGGCTTGTTAAGGACATTGCTCTTGACCGGTACCCTCTCCCCCGGCTCCTCTCCCACTAATAGCTGGGCAAGGCTAAAGCCTTGCACGCGAGGGCGAGGGGAGAACGGCAAGCCGCCGCCGCAAGATTTGAGGAAAACGTTATGACCACATCCGAACTGTCCCTCGACGAGGCCATATTTACGCCGCCCGAGCCGGCGCCCCATCAGGTTGTCACGCCGACCGCCAAACCAACCACCACACTCCGCATCAGCCTCGCCACCCTCGGCGTCTTGCTCGCACTGTGGTGGGCCATCACCACCGCCGGCCTGATCCAGCCCTTGTTCCTGCCCTCACCGCAAGCCGTGCTCGCCAAGCTCTGGCTCACGGCCACCAAGGGCTATATGGATGCCACGTTGTGGCAGCACTTGGGCGCGAGCCTGTTCCGCATCGTGACCGCGCTGCTCGCAGCCGTGCTGTTCGCCGTGCCGGTCGGGCTGGCAATCGGTTTGTCGCGCAAGGCGCGTGGCGTGCTTGATCCGCTGATCGAGTTCTACCGGCCGATCCCGCCGCTGGCTTATCTGCCGCTGATCGTGATCTGGTTCGGCATCGGCGAGCTATCGAAAATCCTGCTGATCTATCTGGCGATCTTCGCGCCGATTGCGATTTCCACCGCCACCGGCGTGCGCAATGTCGATCCCTCCCGCGTGCGTGCCGCCCAATCGCTGGGCGCAAGCCGTTGGCAGCTGATTGCACAGGTGGTGCTGCCGAGTGCCTTGCCGGACATTCTCACTGGCATTCGCATCGGCCTCGGTGCCGGCTGGTCCACGCTGGTGGCAGCCGAGCTGGTTGCCGCCACGCGCGGGCTGGGCTTCATGGTGCAGTCGGCGGCGCAGTTTTTGGTGACGGATGTGGTGGTGCTGGGCATCGTCGTCATTGCGCTGATTGCGTTCACGCTGGAGTTGGGCTTGCGGGCGTTGCAGCGACGGCTGGTGCCGTGGCAGGGGCAGATGCATTGATATCGGGCACAGCCCTTCGGGCTACGGGTCGCTCAATCCATGTTGAAACAGATTTCAGGAAACACTCATGCCCCAATCCATCCACTCCGATTACGCCGCCATCGTCGAATCCCTCACCGCCGACTTCGCCCAAACCGCCATCGCGCGCGACCGGGCCGGTGGCACCGCCAAACGCGAGCGTGATCTGTTGCGTGATTCCGGCTTGCTGAAAATCGCCGTGCCGCGTGACTTCGGCGGCGATGAAGCGAGCTGGCCGGATGTGCTCGCCATCGTGCGGCGCATTGCGGAAGTCGATAGCTCGCTTGCGCATCTGTTCGCGTTCCAGCACCTGCAAGTCGCCACCGTGTTGCTGTTTGCCAATCCGCAGCAACAGCGCGATCTCTTGGCCGGCACGGCGCGGCAGAACTGGTTTTGGGGCAATGCGATGAACGCGGTGGCGAATCAGGCGATTGCTACCAAGGTGGAGGGCGGTTATCTGGTCGAGGGCGTGAAGACCTTCTGCTCCGGCGCGACTGATTCGGATCGGCTGATGCTGTCTGCAGCGCGTGCGGATGGCGGCGGGCTGATCGTGGCTGGCGTGGAAAGCACGCGGGCCGGCATCGATATCCGGCAGGATTGGGACAACATGGGCCAGCGCCAGACCGATAGCGGCACGGTGGCGTTCGAGCGGCTGTTTATCGCCGATGCCGAAGTGCTCGGCCCACCGGGGCCGCTGTCTACGCCGCGCTCCACCTTGCGACCGCTGCTGGCGCAGCTGATCCTGGTCAATCTCTATGTCGGCATTGCGCGAGGCGCGTTGGAGGCAGCGCTGGCGCATACCCGCACCGACGCCCGGCCGTGGATCAATAGCGGGCTGGCGCATGCGGCCGATGATCCGTTCCTGCAGCAGCGCTACGCCGAATTGTGGGTCGATCTGAAAGCGGCGCTGCGTTTGGCCGATGATGCCGCGGATGCCTTCGAGCGTGGCTGGCGGCAGGGCGAGGCACTGACGCCCGAACAGCGCGGTGAGATTGCCGTGGCGGTGGCAGAGGCAAAAATCATCGCCAGCCGCGCCGGGCTCGCCATCGTGAACGACATCTTCGAACAGACCGGTGCACGGGCCACGGCGGCGCGGTTTGGCTTTGATCGCTACTGGCGCAACCTGCGTACGCATACGCTGCACGATCCGGTCGATTACAAGAAACGCGATCTGGGGCGCTGGCTGGTGACGGGTGAAGTGCCGAAGCCGTCGTTCTATTCATGACGATGTTCAGAGCGTGCTGAGTCTATTGTCCGGGCTACAATTTGATTTTCGCTGCAATCAAGGCTTGTCATGACTCAATCCGCCACCGACCAATTGACCCAACTGCGCGAGCGTATCGATGCGCTCGATGCGGAGTTGGTTGCGCTGTTGGCCCGCCGTTTTGCGCTGACGCGTGAAGTGGGCCAGCTCAAGAAAACCCATCAGTTGCCGCCCAGCGATCCCGCCCGGGAAGCGGCGCAAACCCAGCGCATTACCGCACTGGCCGAGCTGAATGCCGTACCGCCGCAAGTGGCCGAGCGCGTGCTGCGCGTGATCGTCGACGAGGTAGTGGCGGAGCACCGCCAGATCGCCAACGTGGCAATTTGACTGGATTCGCCAGCGCGACGACGCACCGATCCTCCGGCACAATGAGAGGCCTTCTCGTTACCAAGGGTCTAGCGCCGTCCGGCGCACATCATGGGTAGTAATATTTTGTTGATCGTCGCGGCACTGTTGCTGGTGCTGCTGAATGGATTTTTCGTGGCGGCCGAGTTCGGCCTCGTCAAGCTCCGCGCCACGCGCGTCAAGGCCATCGTCAAGCGCTACGGCTGGCGCGGGCGGCTACTGGCCAAGGTGCACGGCAATCTGGATGCATATCTATCCGCCTGCCAGCTAGGCATCACCCTGGCATCGCTCGGCCTGGGCTGGATTGGCGAGCCGGCCTTTGCCAGCCTGCTGGAACCGCTGCTGAATCTGGCCGGCATCCACAAGGCCGAGCTGGTGCACGGCATCTCGTTCATCTTCGCTTTCTTCACCATTTCCTATCTGCATATCGTTGTCGGCGAGCTGGCGCCCAAGTCGATGGCGATTCGCAAGCCCGAGCAGATCGGCCTGTGGACTGCCGCGCCGCTGTATGGCTTTTACTGGCTGATGTATCCGGGCATCTGGTTGCTGAACCACAGCGCCAATCAGGTGCTGCGCTTGCTCAGGCTGGATGGCGGCCACGCGCACGACAGCGAATATTCGTCCGACGAGCTCAAGCTGATCCTGCGCACATCACGCTCCAGTGACGATTTCAGTAGCGACGAATGGCGGGTACTGGCGCATGCGCTGGATTTCCGTGAGCTGGATGTGGCCGATCTGATGCGCCCGTTCGGCGAAGTGGTGGCGCTGTCACTGGCCGACACGCTGGAGGCGAATATCGAGCGCATGGTGCAGCAGCGTTACAGCCGTTATCCCTTGCTGAATGCCGAGGGCGCGGTGGTCGGCGTGATCCACCTCAAGGATGTGTTCTTTGCCATGCAGCGCGCTGGCTTGCCGGAGTCACTCGCTGCGCTGGCCCGGCCGGTGGTGACGATTTCGCCTGAGCTGTCGGCAATGGCGTTGTTCCGTCGCTTCCGTGGCGGCGCGCCGCATTTCGCAGTGGTGACGCATGCGGATGGTCAGCCGGTCGGTTTCGTCACACTGGATAACCTGCTGGCCGCGCTAGTCGGCGAAATCCGCGACGAATACCGCCAGACACAAAACGACTGGATTCGCCTCGACGATGGCTCGTTGATGGGCAAAGGCAGCCTGGCCGTGTTCACACTGGAGCGGGCGTTGGGTATCGATATCGAACAGGATGTCGCTGACAGCGTCGGCGGCCTGATCCTGTGGAAGCTGGGCGATCTGCCGCGCGAAGGGCAACGGATCGAGTTCACCCAGTTCGATGCGGTGGTGAAGAAAATGACCGGGCCGCGGATTGTGCTGGTGCGGATCTATCCGAAGCTGGGTGGCGTTCGCCTCTAAGCGACGCCATAAAACCCTGCTGGCGGCGTTGTGCTTCGCTTGCCGTACTTTCGTACTGTCTGCGCTCGCACGCCTTGCCAGCACCGCTTCGCTGGGTTTTCTAGCGTCGCTGACCATTCCGAGGTCTCAGTGATGTAGGAGCGAGCTTGCTCGCGATGGCAATGTTTGAATCTGAGCCATCGCGAGCAAGCTCGCTCCTACAATGTTTTGTACGCGGCTCATGCTATCTTCATAACGGCCAGACAACGGCCAATCACCCGGAGAGAAAAGCAATGCTCGTCGTCACCACCGAACACGTCATGGGTCATCGCGTTACCGAAGTAAAAGGGCAGGTCTTTGGCGTGGTCGTGCGCAGCCGGGGCTTGGCCGGCAACATCATGGCGGGCCTGCGCTCCATCGTCGGCGGCGAGATCACCGAATACACGCAATTGCTGGAAGAAGCCCGCCGCCATGCCGTTGATCGCATGGTAAAAAACGCCCACCAGATGGGTGCGAATGCGGTGGTGATGATGCGGTTCGATTCGGCGGAAATGGGCCAGACGATGAGTGAGATCGTCGCCTATGGCACCGCGGTGATTCTTGAAAAGCTGCCGGGCTGATCATGCTGCGGATCGCGTTACTCTGCTTTGCCTTGTTGCTGACGGTGGCCGGTGCCTATCTCTGCGTGGTCGAATCCCGTCACGCCTTGCCGATGCTGATCTGGGGCGCGATCCTCTCCGCCGCCGTGTTGTTCGAGCGCTGGCGCTACCGGCAAAAGCATCAGCCGGGGCCGGGCGAATGGCAGGAAACGGCAGAGCGCTTTGAAGACCCGGAATCCGGCCAGTTGATGCAGGTGCTGTTCAATCCCAAGACGGGCGAGCGGCGTTATGTGCCGGTGAAGTCACACGACCGCTAAGTGCGTAGGTTGGGTTGAATGAAATGATGCCCAACATTGGCTGTGTCCTTGTCAGGGCTGTTTGTTGGGCTTCGCAGGCTCAGCCCAACCTACGGAGCAAATACGGCTCCAGCAACAACCACAGCGCTGTTACCAGCAACATCCACGCAAATGCGGCCTGCATGCGTCGTTCCGGCAGGCGATGCGCCAGGGCGACCCCGGCCGAGACGGTGAATAGCCCGCTCACCGCCATCGGCAGACCCATCCCCCAATCCACCCGTTGTGCGCTGGCATAGGTGATCAAGGCGATCACCGAGCTGGGGGCCACCAAGGCCAGCGCCAGGCTTTGCGCCGTGGTCTGGCGCAGGCCAAACCAGCTGGTCAGGATGGGGGTCGCCAGCAGCCCGCCGCCAATTCCGAGCAGCCCCATGCTGCTGCCTCCGACAATGCCCACCAACGGAATCAGCCGCGCGTTGACCCGCGCTGCGTCTACCTGCGCCGCATTGCGCCGATGCCGGGTCAGCAGATGCACCGCCAGCAAGAGCAGGAACACGCTGAACACGATGCGCAAGGTGGTCGGTGTGAGCCGGGTGGCGAAGTGAGAGGCGACCCAGGTCGTGAGCGTCGCCAGTACGCCCAGCGCAATGGCCGGCCGCAATGGGGCAGGGTGTCGCTGGTTGTAGCGCCACCAGCCCACCAGCAGATTCGGCACCATCAACACCAGCGCTGTGCCTTGGGCCAGCGGTTGTGGCATGCCGAAGGCGAGTACCAACAGCGGAATGGCGATGATGCCGCCACCAATGCCGAACACCCCGCCAAAGAAGCCAAGGGCCGCGCCCAGCGGCAAGGTGATGAGCAGATCGGTGGAGGCGGGCATGGGGACGGCACAGGCAATTGCGATTCGATCATCATATCCATCTATCGATTGGCTACAATGGCTTGAAATTCAATTGATTCGTTACTTGAGCGCATGAATTGGCGCATGAATTGAAGGGCACATGACCGAAGCACCGGATCTGAGTTTTTTCGCCTTGCTGGCACGGCACCCCAGTATGGCCGCCGCTGCACAGGAGCTGGGTATAACGCCACCGGCCGTCAGCCGTCGTCTGGCGGGGCTGGAACAACGGCTAGGCGTGCGGCTGCTCAATCGCACGACGCGCCGCCTGAGCCTCACCCCGGAAGGCGAGCGCTATCTGGAAGAGGGCGAGCGCATCCTGCGCGATATCGATCAGCTGGAGCGATCACTGGCCGCCAGCCGGGAAACGCCACGCGGTCTGCTGCGCATCAATGCCACCTTTGGCTTTGGCCGGCGTCATCTCTCGCCCATCGTGTCGGACTTCATCCGGCTGTATCCAGAGGTGGAAGTGCTGCTGCAACTGACCGATCGGCCGCTGGACCTGACCGCGCATTCGATGGATGTCGGCATCCAGTTCGGCGCCCCGCCCGATGCCCGCGTGCTGGCCCGCAAGATCGCCACCAATCGCCGCTTTCTCTGCGCGGCGCCGGCCTATCTGGCGGAGCACGGCACGCCAGCCGAATTGAGCGACTTGCCGGCGCACCATTGCATCGTCATCCGCGAAAACGAACGCGCCTTCAACAATTGGCAGCTATCGGATGGCAAGCAGCAGGTGACGGTGAAAGTGCGCGGCCCGCTCACGACCAATCATGGCGAGGTGGCCGTTGATTGGGCGCTGGCCGGGCACGGCATCCTGCTGCGCTCGGAGTGGGATATCGCGCCGTATTTGCGTTCGGGCCAGCTATGCCGCTTGCTGGAACCGTGGGCGGGGATATCGGCTGATATCCATGCCATTTATCCGCAGCGCCATCATCTGTCGGCCAAGGTGCGGGTGTTTCTGGATTTTCTGGCGGAGCGGTTTTCTTCCCGCCGTACCGATTCCCAAATGACCGCTGCACCCTGGTGACATGAACTCGGCAGGCAGGCTGTTATTCGCCACCGATACGCAGTGCGATATGCGGGGGCATTGCAGCCAGCCGAATGCCCGGCGATTTGCCTCACACGCTGAATGACTGGCTCGCGGCGATCTTCCGCGCTGTTTTCCGGTGCGTGCGAATCCATAAAATGAAATATGGAGCGCAAATAATGAGGGCGATTGAATTCGTCAGCAAAAGCGGTCGCCATGCCGGCTCATAAGGCCGATCCAGAATCATGATGACGGCTGCGAATTCCAGAAAGCAGAATGGGAATATCACAAAGAAAAACAGGAATGTATTTCTGATCCAGGGCTTTTCAAGCCTGTCTATATTCGCCATTGCGCGAATTCGATCCAGGCTGGATTGAAATGGCGTGCTGGTTTGATAAAGCGCTTCTGGCGGTGGGGTAATGAATGCTACTTGCTCTGTATGGATCGGGGCGGCAGGGTTGGCCGTGGTCGCATTGGCAAGAATGCGATCGTCAGGAACGTCGGCATACACGTCCCCGAATTCAATTGCTTTGGTCATGACTCGCTCCATCTTTCTAATTTATATTTGGCCACATCAAGGGGCTCTAGGTCGTACCGGGCACTCGCAAATCTTGTTTGATGCAACCGGTTCGTGTGCCCGGCAGTGCGTTAAAGGCAACGCTTCGGCATCGATTCACTGCGCGCACCCGCGTGCCAACTTAGCAAGGTGGCCAGTGCACGCACAAGTGGTTTGCAAAGAAGTGTTGTTTTTGCTGGAGAAATGCGAGAACGGCATCAACCTCGGACACACTGCTTTCGCGCGCTTTTGATCCTTCAACTGCAGAACGTGGCTCACTGTTTCTGCCCAACACCTCCAGATAACCCAATGGCGATTGTGACGAAGATGCTTTGCCGGCGTGCCCGGTATCGATTGCAGCAAGCGGCTGCCTTGTTGCTGTTGACCACTGGCCCGGCCGCTGCCACTACCCTTGATCTGTGCATGGATGAGGCCGATTTCTCGCCCTACACCTATGCCAAGACGGATGGCACTTTCCAGGTGTTGATCAAGATGGCGGCCAAGCGCGCCAATCTGCAGGTGGTGATCAACGTGGTTCCCTGGGCCCGGTGTCGCGAGGGGGTGGCACATGGCAACTATGATGCGGCGGTGGCCATGAATGCGAACTCGGCTACCTTGCAGACGGCGGTGTTTCCTAATCGCAAAGGCAAAATCGACCCGACCGCGGCTTTGGGGGGCAGCTCTGCTTATGTCTTTCGCCGGGTTGGCAGCAAGGCGGAATGGAATGGCAAAAGGTTTTCCAACGTATCGCTATTGCTGATTCCGAGCGCCTACGAAGACATGCAAGAGGCTGCCCGGCAACTCGGCGTGAAATACGACGATGGCGCAAAGGATCTACGACGCAACTTCCAGAAACTACTGGGGAATCGCGGTGACGTGGCCATCGCCTATTTGAACGAAGGCCGCAACCTGCAGGCCGACCCGGCATTTCGCGGCAAGATTGAAATGCTGCCCGAACCGCTTTTCAGCACCTATTACTACCTGAGTTTCAGCCGGCAATTTTTCGCCAAATCGCCCGCCGTTGTGCAAAGGATGTGGACGGCGATCAAGCAAACGCGTGAATCCGACGACTATAAAGTGGCGATCGCCGGGATTCGCTAGGCTTAAGTCCGCGGTCGGTCAGGCCATGATATTCACGCCACCATCCACATACACCGTATTGCCGGACAGCCGCCGTGCATACGGTGTCGCGAGCCAGGCGCAGGTGAAACCGACGTCCATGATGTCCACCAGCTCGCCCAGCGGCGCACGGTGGGCGGCCTCGTTCAGCAGCAGATCGAAATCCTTCAGCCCGGATGCCGCACGGGTTTTGAGCGGGCCGGGCGAGATCGCATGCACGCGGATGCCTTGCGGGCCGAGTTCATAGGCGAGGTAACGGCAGCTGGCTTCCAGCGCGGCTTTCACCGGCCCCATCACTTCGTAGTTCGGCACCACTTTCTGCGCGCCGTGATAGCTCATCGCAAACAATGTGCCGCCATCCGGCATCAACGGCGCGGCGAGTTTGGCCATGTGGATGAAGGAATGGCAGGAGATGGTCATCGCTACCGCGAATCCATCCGCCGAACACTGGGTCAGGCCGCCTTGCAGATCGTCCTTGGGGGCGAAGGCGATGGAATGCACCACGCTATCGAGCTTGCCCCATTGGTGCTTCACCGCATCGAACACGGCTGCCAGTTCGCCCTCATGCGCCACATTGAGCGGCATGAAGATTTCCGCACCGAGCGCCTGTGCCAGCGGCTCGACATGGGGCCGGGCCTTGTCGTTCAGATAGGTGATCGCCAGCTCCGCGCCCATTTCGCGAAACGCCTTGGCGCAGCCGTAGGCAATGGAGTGCTCGTTGGCGATACCGACGATAAGCACTTTCTTGCCGGCGAGAGGTTGATGCGTGATGGTCATGACAATAGCTCCAGGGTGTGGCGGGCAATGGTGCGTTCTTCATCGGTGGGGATGACCCAGGCGGAGACGGCGCTGTCGGTGAGGCTGATGCGCGGGCCGTGCGTGGCGTTGGCGACGGTATCGAATTGCACCCCCAGCCACGCCGCGTGCTGGCAGACGCGCTCACGAATCGGCGCTGCGTGCTCGCCGATGCCGCCGGTGAACACGATGGCATCCAGCCCGCCCAAGGCGGCGGCCAGCGAGCCGAGTTCGCGGCCGATGCGATAGCAGAACAGCTCGACGGCTTCCTGCGCGTGCGGGTCATCCGAGCCGAGCAGTGTGCGCATATCGCTGGCAATGCCGGAGACGCCGAGCAGCCCTGATTCCTTGTAGAGAATCCGCTCGACCTCTTGGGTAGAGAGCTTCATTTCATCCTGCAGATACAGCACTACGCCTGGGTCGATACTGCCGGAGCGTGTGCCCATCGGCAGCCCTTCGACTGCGCTGAAACCGGTGGTCGCTGCAACGCTTTTACCGTTGTGGATGGCGCACATGCTCGCACCGTTGCCCAAATGCAGCACGATGCTGCGGCCGGCTGCCGCCTTGGCGTCGTAGCGCGGCAAGACCGATGCGATGTACTCGAACGACAGGCCATGAAATCCGTAGCGACGGATACCGGCATCGGCGAGCCGGCGCGGCAGCGCAAACATCTGCGCCAGTGCCGGTTGGCTGCGGTGAAAGGCGGTATCGAAGCAGGCCACCTGCGGCAGGCCGGGAGCCGCTGCCATGGCCGCTGTGATGCCGAGCACGTTGTACGGCTGGTGCAGCGGGGCTAGTGGCGTGAGCGCTTCCAGCTGTGGAATGGTCTCCGGCGTGACCTGCACCGGGCGGGCAAAGTGGGTGCCACCGTGCACGACCCGATGGCCGACGCCGATCAGCTGCAGCCCGTCCAGGTGATGCGCCAGCCAATCGCGCAGGAACTCGGTTGCACCGCGGTGGCCGGGCGGTTGCTCGGCCCGCCAATGATGCTCATCCAGCGGTTGGCCCACCGCATCCTTGGCATGAAAACGCGCGTGCCCGGCCAGCTCTTCGACGATGCCGGACAACCGCGGCGTCAGCTCGCCAGCCTCGATCGCGAACAGCGAGAACTTGAGGCTGGACGAGCCGGCGTTAACGACCAGCACCGCTTGGGTCATGGCTGCTCGCTCCCTTGTGCCTCGCTGTCAGTGCCGGCCGGTTTGGTGGCGACCGCTTTAGGCTTGGCGGTGATTTTCTTTGCCGCCGCTGCGGGTTTGGCGCTGCCGTTGGTCTTGGGGACGGGCTTGGCTACGGTTTTTGCGGCAGCAGGTTTGGCGGCTGTCTTGATGGCGGGTTTTGCAGCCGGCTTTGCGGCCGGTTTTGCACTTGCAACGCTGGCCTTCGACGCGGTCGGTTTGACTGCAGATTCAGATTGCGCTGTTGCTGCATTGGTCGGCGCTTTGGTCGATGACGCTGCGGCTGGTTTGCTGGTCGTCACGGCCGCTTTGGTCGCCGGCTTGGCTGTCGCCTTGCCTGCCGGTTTCGCTACTGGTTCAACCTTCGCCTTTGCGACCACGGGTTCTACCGGCGTAGCCGCTGCCGCTGACGTGGATTTTGGCGCTACCAGATGCCCCTCCACATCGACTTCGACCCCCAATACGGCCGCTGCCGCCACGATCCGTTTGGTCTGCTCCGGCCGAATCGGCCCATACAGCGCGGCGAATTCGCGTACCAGCCCAATGCATTGGCGGCGTTCATGCGCATCCGGGATCAGGCGGGGCAATCCGGCCAGGGCGCGGGCTTCGAACAGGCGGACCAGGCGGCTTTGGCGCTTGATCACTTCCTTGAGTTCGACCAATGAGATTTCCGCATTGAAGCCGGTATCGCGCAGGATACGGCGCAAGGCATTGAACGGGCGCTCATCGGCCAGATGGCTGCCGACCGCCACATAGAGCATGGTGCGCGCGAGGCCATCGAACGGCGTGCCGTTTTCCAGTGCATGTTCCAGTTCGATCTTGCGCAGCCGGATCAATTCGGCCCGCATCCACGCATCCCGCTTGGTCTTGCGGCGGCTGTCCGGCTCCAGGCCCACACGCTGTGCCAGCCAAGGTGATTCGTAGATGGCCTTGAAGGTTTTCTCCTGTGCGGCATCGCGCAAGTCGCGGTAGAGATCCAGCGAACGCTCGATGCCATCCGAGACTTGTTTTTCCGCCTGCTTCAGCGGGTTGTCCGGCGGGGCGGTTTCGCGTTGCGCGCGCACGGTTTCCGCCAAGGGTTTGAACGCCAGCATGAAGGGGTTGAGGTCGGAGAACAGCAGCCGCTCCAACCGTGCCGGGTTCAAGTGCCTGATCCAGGCCGCGGTGGTTTCGTTGCTGAAGGCACGCACCCACGGCGACACCAGTGTGTCGTACAGGCCCTGATTGATCTCGGCCACGCGCTTGACCACTTCGAACGCTTTTTCGTCGTCGCGGCCATCGTCCAGCGCCAGGATGTCTTCCACCTCACGCGGTTCGAAATGCACCACGTAGCGGCCTTGCACGTATTCCTGCCCCGGCGTATCCGGCTGGCGGTCTTCGATGATCATTTCGTACAAGCCGGGCGGCAGGACGTCGATCAGGTCGATGGTGTTGGCGATTTCCGAATGCTGTTTCTGAGCCACCCCAGCCGAGACGAAAATACCCAGATGGCCGATCTTGTCATGCAAGCAATAAACGATGGTCTGATCGTGGACGCGGATATCGGTCACGTTGTCGTAGAGATCGGGAATCCAGTTCAGCGCTTGCTGGGGCGGCGTGATGTTGTCGCCCCACGAGGCGAACACCACGATCGGCGAGCGGATATCGCGCAGATCAAGCTGGATTTCGCCGGCTTTGTCGGTGATCTCGCCGGCCGAGAGCCGGTTGCCGATGAACAGGTTCTGTACGATCCAGTCGATTTCTTCCTTGTTGAGCAGGAAGTGCCCGCCCCACCAGCGCTCGAAATCCAGAAAGCGCTCGCGCTCGGTATCCACGTTGGCGTACAGGTTGTAGAGCTTGGTCCAATACGTGTTGGAAGGATTGAGCTGCTCGAAATTGTTGACCAGATACGTGCCATCGAACTTGCCGTTGCCCAGGTCGCCCGCCAGCGACGCCGCCCACGAGCCACCCAGCAAGCCGCCCGAATAGCGCATCGGGTTCTTGCCCTCGACCCCCGCCCAGTAGGAAATCGGCGCACCCGCCAGCAGGATCGGCCCGACCGAATCCGGCGCCGCGGCCGCCAGAATCGCCAGCGCCCAGCCGCCCTGGCAATTGCCGATCACGAAGGGTTTGCCTTCCGCATGCGGGTGCAGCTCGCTCACCTTGTCGAGAAACACCTTCTCGGCCCGCGCGACGCGCTCAATGGTCTGGCCCGGCTCGGGCTGCGGGAAGAACATGATGAAGTAGCACGGGTGGCCGGCTTTGAGCGCGATGCCGATCTCGCTATCCATCTTGAAACCGCCAATGCCCGGCCCATGACCGGCGCGCGGATCGATCACCACGAACGGGCGTTTGTGCTGATCAGTTGCGGGGTAGCCCGGTGGCGGTTTGATCGCGGCGAGCGCGTAATTGGCCGGTAGCGGCAGGGTGCGGCCATCGACGATGATGTCGTAATCAAAGACGAGCACCGGCGGTTTGCCTTCCCGCGCATGCTCCAGATAAATGTTGCCGCGTTCGCGCAGCACATCCCAGAACAGGATGCTGCGTTGCCAGGCATCGACCAGATAGTTCTGCACCGCGTTGGCTGGCACATTATTTTGTTGGAAGAAATTCGACAGCATTTCACAGTCTCCGCGTCATCGGGTGTCAAGGCATTATAAGCATGCTTTGGTGCGATGCGGCATGAAACAAACCGTGGTGTTTGCGGCTGTCCGGGTGGCGTTCGGGGCGCTGAAAATTGCGGGGCATCATAGCCCCGATAGCTTTGCCAGCCGGGGGCGGCGGAGGCCTGTCAGCCACGTCGTCATGGAGACACGGCAATATGCGAAATCTAAACGGGTTCGCGGCTTGCTGGCTGCGCGCCGACTATCCATCCACACGCGGCCCGCTGGCCGCATTACAGACAGCGCACGCCATGCCTATCCAAGGTATCAGTCACGTCACCTTCATTGTCAGGGACCTCGCGCGGATGACTGCGTTTTTGTGCGGCGGGCTCGGCGCTGTCGAGGTGTACGACAGCCAGGGCAAGAACTTTTCTCTTTCCCGCAAAAGTTCTTCCTGCTCGGCGGCGTGTGGCTGGCCGCCATGGAAGGTGAGCCGCCGGTCGAGCGCACCTACCGCCATCTCGCGTTCAAGGTCGAAGAAAATGAGCTATCTGAATTTCAATCGCGGCTGCAGGCGCTTGGGGTCGAAGTCAAAACACCCCGGCCACGCGTGGAAGGTGAGGGTCTGTCGCTGTACTTCTATGACTTCGATAACCACTTGTTCGAGCTGCACACCGGTACGCTGGAGCAACGACTGGCGCGCTATGCATCGTGAAATACGCCGTGGCACCGTTGCCCGGATGGCTTTGCCAGCAGGGGACTGGCTGCAAAGGGGCAATGCCGCCCCGGCCGCGAAGCGCGTCCGGGCTACGGGGCTACTTGCCGTCGCGCAACAGCACGGCTTGGGAATAGAGCAGAAATTCATCCAGATGCAGCGTGATCACGCTGACGGTGATTGGCAATTGCAGCGCTTGATAGTCATGAACGGCGATATTGCGAAAGCCGACCATGCGTTTAAGCGAATCAGCTAGTGTCGCTTCGATCCAGCCGCCCTGTGCCAACAGAGCGAACACGTCGCGCGCGCTTTGCGGTACGCCCAAACGCTCGCGGCGGATCAGGTGCTGGCCCATATCCAGCGCGGCTTCACAGGCACGCTGGATATTCAGGATGGCTGCGTCTTGCCGGGTGAAATCAGTCGCGAATGTTGCCGGGTCGCGGTCGTATTCCTCGCGGGCGCGGGCGACGCAGCGCTCGATGGTAGCTGCCTTGTTGATTAGCACGTCATCGGCCATAGATTTTTCCTTCTTTCTGAATGTCGGCCAGCAAGCCTGCCCGAGCCATATCGAGCGCTGTTTTTTCGCTGAGCACAAAACTTTCAAACAAGCCGGTTGCAGGTTCTTTTGCCCATAGACGCAGGCCGGTGGTCAGCACTTGGTATTGCATGACCGTTGAGGCAGCACGCAAATCCAGTACGTCCACCGGGCAGCTGGCAATGTCCGCTAACGTGCCGGAAAGATCCCATAGCACCAACGGGTCGGTGTAGCCCGCAACCAGCACCGCCAGATCGAGATCACTTTCATGCCCGGCGTGGCCTTGCACCTGACTGCCGAAAGCGTAGACCGCCAAGGCTTGGGGCAATGCCGGCAGGATGGCAGCCAGTACAGGGCCATCCGAGGCGAGAAGTTTGGCGAACGCTGGCGTGAGCGTGACCTGTTCGTGTGGTTTAGGCACCTTGCATTGTCCCTAGCGTGGCATGCGTCAATGGTACCTGCGCTGAGTGCTGTATCAACGCAACGGCTCCATCCGCTGCAGCGCTTTTTCCAGCAACACACGCGGGCAACCGAAGTTGAGCCGCACATAACCGGGCAAGCCGAAGTCGCGGCCGTCCGACAATCCCACGCCATGCGCTTCGAAGATCGGCAGCGGGTTGATCGGGTCGATGGCACGGGCGTCGATCCAAGCCAGATAGGTGGCTTCCGGCAGGGTGATCTTGAGCTTGCTCGATTGGGCAAACCATTCCCGCAATAGCTCGCGATTGCCGCGCAGGGTGGCGAGCAGTTCCGCCAGCCATTTTCCATCGTCGCGATAAGCCGCTTCGGCCGCCGTATAACCCAGCAGGTTTACCGACGGCGTGAGGCCGAGCGTTTCGCGTCGGCAACGGGCGCGCAGGGCCGCATCGGGGATCACGGCGAAGGCGCAGCCAAGGCCGGCAAGATTCCAGGTTTTTGACGGTGCCAGCAGCGTGATGGTGCGGGCGGCGAAATCGGGGTCGAGGCTGGCGAATGGCGTGTGTTTGAGATCGGCATCGAGCAACAGGTCGCAATGGATTTCATCGCTGCAGACCAGCAAGTCATGCTTTTTCGCGATCGCCAGAATTTGCTCTAGCTCATCCTTGCGCCACGCCCTGCCAACCGGATTGTGCGGGTGGCACAGCAGCAGCAACTTGGCGTTCGGCGGAATGGCTGCATCGAATGCGGCGAAGTCCCAGCCCCAATCTTCGTCGCGGTCCACCAGCGGCACCTTGATCAACTCACGGCCGGCCAGGCCCGGCGCACGCAGGAAGGGCGGGTAGACCGGCGTTGCGGTGACCACTGCATCACCCGGTTCGCCTACTGCCCGGCACGCCAGATTGATGCCCTGCACCAAGCCCGGCAGCCACACGATCCAATCCGCCTCGATCTGCCAGCCATAGTGTTTGGCGGCATAGGTTTGGACTGCTTCAAACAGACTGGCTGGTGGATCGGTATAGCCAAACACGCCATGCGCCACGCGTTCTTGCAGGGCCGCAATCACGGATGGCGGACTGGTGAAATCCATATCCGCCACCCACAGCGGCAGGATGTCGCGCTCGGCGTATTTGTTCCATTTGTTGCTGGAGGTGGGGAGGCGGTCGATGGGGGTTTTGAAGGTCATTTTTAAATAATCCAAATTACTTAATTGGCTTCAGTGAATGTCACATTTTCGGGTTTTTTGAAAAGGTCGGGATTGATTTTTGGTAGTTCAAAGAAAGAGTTGTATTGCAAAGTGCTTACCACTTTGTTGTCGTGAAGCAAAAACATATGGCTAGGCACGCCAGTTGGTGTTTCTCTGGTGAGAACGGCTAGCCAGTGATTCGCACCAACTGCTTGCTCATAAATTGTGCCGCTTTCGGTTTTTAATTCTTTCTGCGGGCTATTGTAGGAATTAAAAAATCCGGTCTCGCATCCAAATTGTAATTCTTTGAAGAGATCTGCAGGAAATGATGGGTCTGAATCTATGAAAATAGGCATTCTTACCGAGAATGGAGGGTTTCGATCAACAAAATGTTTTCCCTTTTTGTCCACAAGGTTGACTATCCATGCGTCTTGGTTGTTCATCACGTACAAGTTTTGCAGGTTCAGTTTTTCATCCAGGGATTCTTCAACTCTGGCTTGTGTGATGCCCGATCGATAAATGATCTTTGGTTTTCGTGCAAAGCTGTCTTTGGGGAGGTCCGGTGATATGTCGCTAATTATTATTAATAATGGCTTTTCTGGCTTGCATTCATAGGCCAGCGCCTCTTGGTTTGCGAGTATGCACAAAATGGCAATAAGAATGTTTCTTTTCACGTAATGGCTCATTGTCTTGCTGATTATTTGTGCAAAGAGAAGGCAGTAGCAATATCAGTAATCAAATCGTCCGCATTTTCAATCCCCAACGACAACCGCACCAGCGTATCCGTCACTCCCAAACGCAAGCGCTCTTCAGCCGACAAATTCGCATGCGTCTGCACGGCCGGAATGGTGATCAGGCTTTCCACGCCGCCGAGGCTTTCGGCGAAGGCGATCAGTTTTACGCCTTCGACCAGTCGTGCCACGGCCGCGTTATCGGCCAATTCAAACGAGAGCACGGAGCCAAAGCCGGAGGCGAACGTTTGCAGGCGGGCGTGGCCGGGGTCGTCTTCCAGGCCGGGGTAGTAAACGTGTTTGACCTGCGGCTGGGTTTGCAACCAGCGGGCGATGGCGAGCGTGCTGCGTTGTTGCGCATCCAGCCGCAGCGCCAGCGTTTTCAGTCCGCGCAGGGTGAGCCACGCATCTTGCGGTGCCAGCACAGCACCGACGGCGTTTTGCAGGTAGCCCACGCGCTCGGCCAAAGCCGGATCACGCACGCTGACGATGCCGGCGATGGTGTCGTTGTGGCCGGCGAGGAATTTGGAGGCCGAGTGCACCACAATGTCCGCGCCCAAGCCGTCTCCCAAATCGAGGGGGCGCAGCCAGTAGGGCGTGAGGAAGGTGTTGTCGACGATGAACAGCTTGTCGTTGTCCCGCGCCAGTTGCGCCAGCGCTGGCAGATCAGGCACGGCGAGGCAGGGGTTGGAGAGCGATTCGACCAGCAGCGCGCGGGTATTGGGGCGGATGGCGGCGGCAAAGGCGGCGGTATCCGTCACCGGCACATAGGTCGCGCTGATGCCGAAGCGGGCGAACACTTGGTCGAGCAGCCGGTAGGTACCGCCGTAACTGCCCTCGGCCACCACCAGATGGTCGCCCTGGTTGAACAGGCAAATGAGGGTGGAAAGCGCGGCGAGGCCGCTGGCGAAGGCGAAGCTGGCGACGCCGCCTTCGATGGCCGTCATCGCGTCTTCCAGTGCCTTGCGGGTGGGATTGGCGCTACGGGTGTAGTCGAAACCGGTGCTCTCGCCGACGGCAGGGTGGGCGAAGGTGGCGGTCTGGTAGATCGGTGTGCTGATCGCGCCGGTGAGTGGGTCGGTCTGGCGGCCGGCTTGGGCGAGGAGGGTGGCGAGCTGGGGCATGGCGGTTCCGGGGCTGAATCTTTCGCAGGGATTATCGCTGTTTTACGCAGATGCGTGCGGATTGGGTTCCTGCAGCTCACGTGCAATCCGGATCGGCCTCTGCCGGCGGTTTGGAATGATTGGGAATGGCCGCAGCAGAAAAAACAATAAAGAACTTGCTTAAGTATTTTGCGGCAATATACTTAAGGACATGCTTAACCAAAATGCTTTGCTCGATCTCACTTTCCAGGCCCTTACCGATTCGACCCGGCGGTCGATGTTGGCGCAACTGACCCAAGGGCCGGCCACGGTCAGTGAATTGGCACGGCCACTGGCGATGTCGCTGCCGGCCGTGATGCAGCATCTGGCGGTGCTGGAGAGCTCCGGTCTCGTGCGCTCCGAGAAGGTCGGACGGGTGCGTACCTGCCGGATCGACCCGCAGGCGTTGAGTCTGGCCGAGCAATGGCTCAATCAGCGGCGAATCGAGTGGGAGCAGCATCTCGATCGGCTCGGCGACTATCTGGAAACCATGAAAACCGAAGGAGAATCCAATGACAACGGCAAATGAAAATCTGCTGGGCGCGCAGCTGCGTCCGCTGGTGGTATCCCGCACCTTCCCGGCCGCGCGCGAGCTGGTGTTTCGGGCGTGGAGTTCGGCGGATCACTTGAAGCGCTGGTTTTGCCCGGCTGGCTTCAGCGTACCCGAGGCCGAGGTGGCGTTTCGCAACGGTGGCGTTTTCAATATCTGCATGCGTTCGCCGGAAGGACAGGAGCACTGGATCCGGGGGCAGTATGTCGAGATCGTGCCGCACACCCGATTGGTGATCGAGATGAACGTCGTCGGGGACCAGAACACGCTGTTGTTCCGCGCCGATACGGAGGTGAGCCTTGCCGACGAGGGCGACGGCACGCGGCTGGAGGTACCCAGCGCTATACGCTGTTCCACCCGTCGGCCGCAGCGATGATTCAAGGCGCAGCCCAAGGCTGGAGCCAAACGCTGGACCGGCTCGAACAGGAGGTGGCGCGCATCCAGAAGTCGGCGCCTGTCAGCCGCTCGGTCGTGCACGGCACTTTTTGCATCGAGCGTACCTATGCGGCTTCACCTGCCCAGGTGTTCCGCGCGTTTGTCGACCCAGCCTCCAAGGCAAAGTGGTTCGCCGGCGGTGGTGGCTACACCCTGCTGGCGCGCGAGATGGATGTGCGGCCGGGCGGTCGGGAGCATGTGCAGGGGCGCTGGAGCAGTGGCGTGGTGTCAACGTTCGATGCGGTCTATTACGATGTCGTGCCGGACGAGCGCATCGTCTACGCCTATGAGATGCACCTGGACGAGCGGAAGATTTCCGTCTCCCTGGCCACGTTCGAACTCCGCCCGGCGGGAAGCGGAACGCGCCTCGTCATGACGGAGCATGGCGCTTTTCTCGACGGCTATGACGACGCGGGTTCACGCGAACAGGGTTCGAACGCTCTGCTCGATGCACTGGGCAATTGGCTGCAAGCGTAGGCATATCTGGCTGGCAATTTGATCGAGGTTTCCAGCTACGACGAACATGGCGTCGGGGTTTAGCGGCGTTCGGCGGGTTACGACATAAGGTGCTAACCCGTCCTGCCAGGCGGCCGGTCAAACGTCTGCGGCATACCCGTTGGGCCAACCCCGAATTGTGGCCTGCGCGCAGACCGGCCATGCTGCTGCCTCACGCCTACCCCGATCCAATCCCATGTCTGAAGAAAGCACGGCAGCGCTGGCAATCACGTCCCGACAAACCACGAGCAGCGAAGCCGTGGCCCGGGTAGAGCAGGCGATCGGGCAAATCTCCGCCGGTACCTCAGCCTTCCGCGCCACCAGCCTCGCGATGTTCGTCGGCGGCTTTTCCACCTTCTGGCTGCTGTATTGGGTGCAGCCCTTGCTCCCGTTGTTCTCTCGCGTTTTTGCGCTGTCACCCGCTGCCAGCAGCGCAGTGTTGTCGGCATCGACCGCCGCATTGGCGCTTTCGCTGTTGCCGGCCAGCTTCATCGCCGACCGCTTCGGCCGCAAACCGGTGATGAACAGCGCCATGTCGCTGGCAGCGTTGCTGACCTTGCTGACCGCCTTTGCCCCTAACTATTGGGTGTTGCTGGGCTTGCGTTTCATGACTGGCGTGTTGCTGGCTGGCTTGCCGGCGGTGGCGATGGCGTATCTGGCCGAGGAAATCGAAGCCAAGTCACTCGGCAAGGCGATTGGCCTTTACATCGCGGGGACGGTGCTGGGCGGCATGAGCGGACGGCTGTTCCGCCTTGGTGGCCGACTTCATCGGCTGGCGCATGGCAGGCGGCTTTGTCGGGGGCGTGGGGCTGCTGGCAAGCATGGTGTTCTGGCGCAAGCTGCCGGCCTCCCGCTACTTTGTTGCCCGGCCGTTGCCATTCACGCCGGCTGGGTTGGCGGCGTTACGGCAGGCGGTCGTTACGGTGTGGCGAGACCCCGGCTTGCCGTGGCTGTTCGCGATGGCCTTTGTGCTCATGGGCTGCTTTGTCAGCCTCTACAACTACATCGGCTTCTATCTGGAAGCGCCGCCGTTCGGTCTGAGCCCAAGCGTGATCGGCCTGATTTTCACACTCTATCTGGTGGGGGTCGTGTCATCGGTGACGTCCGGCCATCTGGCGCAGCGTTTCGGCCGCAGCCGCGCCATGCTGGGCCTGACGGGCGCGATGCTTTGCGGACTGGTGCTGACCTTGTTTCACACGCTGCCAGTGGTGATCGTCGGCGCGATCCTGTTCACGTTCTCGTTCTTCGGCGGCCATGCCATTGCCAGCGGCTGGGTCGGGCAGCGGTCCGGTCAGGCCAAGGCGCTGGCGGCGGCGTTCTACATGAGCAGCTATTACGTGGGATCGAGCTTGATCGGTTCGACGTCAGGGCTGTTTTGGGCCAGCGGGCATTGGGCTGGCGTGGTGGGCGTGCTGGCGGTCACGCTGGTGGTGGGCTTGGCGGTGATCCGGTTCCGGCTGGCGCGCCTGCCGGGGTAGTGCTGGTTTAGCTCGTTCCAGCCGTCAGTCCTTTCAGGTAAAAGCGGTACAGTATTTTGGCATGTGGGCTGATGGCGCTGAGCAGATCCATTGCCTGGCCCCAGAGGTCGCTTTCAAAGCGGGAGGGCGGGATGTTGACGCCGATCTCGAAAAACTCATTCAGTGCATCGCCCATCAGCGAGCTGGCCTCGTCGCTGGCCAGGCTGCCGGTGGTCGATTCGTCCTGTTCGGTTTGCAGCGCCAGCAAGGCATGCCCGGTGGTTTCGTGCGCCCGCACTTCGGTGGTGCAGTTATTCACGCGCCGATCCAGCGCGCTGTTGGTGATGTTGACGTCATCCTGGCCGTAGATGACCGTGCAGCCGGGGGCGGCGGTGACCAGCGTGCCGGCGCACATATAGCAAGGCTTGAGCGTGGTGTAGACGCGGGTGCCTTCCGGCATGGGGCCGCTGTTGGTGCGCTGCCAGGTGAGTACCGCCATCGTTTCGCCATGCAGGCTGGCGCCGTGCGAGTTGGTATTGAGCCCCCAGCCAAAGATTTTGCCGTTGCCATCGATCAACACGCTGCCGATATTGTGGCCGCTGAATACGTCGTACGGGTCGCTGCGCGTGACCGTTCTGCCGGTTTCGCTGTCGAGTGACCTGCGCTTGATCGCGCCCTCTGCCCAAGAGACGCGCACGATGGCATAGGCAAGGTTCATCAGGATGGCATCGACCAAGGGCGTGGGGCGGTAGCCGGACGGCGGGCCGGTCAGATCCGGCACGGCCACCATGCTGTGCGGGAAGGCGTATTCGCGCACCAGTTGGCCGCGCATATCACTGAGTTCGGTCGAGACCATCGGTGGATGAAACGGCCTGCCGTCCATCAAGTTGTAGCGTAGCCAGGTGTTGGCCATGACGATGCGGTTGGTCTCGCTGGAAGTTACCCAGGGGCGGGCGTCGTCCGAGTACGCAACCACGCCGGCAGTCCAGACGAAAGAGGCGACCGTTGCCTTGTAGATTTGCGTGGCGGTGGCCCAGAACAGCCCGCCAGTCACGGAGTTCATCTGGAACATGCCCTTATCCAGCTCGCCCGGCACGTAGCTCAGGCAGATCAAACCAGCGCGCCCGCAATTGCCATTGCGCAGCAAATTCACCAGCGCCGTGCGAATCTGGTACTGGTCTGTTGCCGTGCGGATGCCCCCCGCCTTGACGCCAGTGGGTTCGATGTAGACCGCGACTTGCGCGCCGGTCAGCTCCGCGAGCGCATGCGCGAAGTAAAGACCTTTTTCATGCAAGGACAGGGGCATGGCGGATCGCTTGAGATGGAACCGGTTGAGTAAAAGCGGGGCTGACGGCGTTTAATTCGCAGCCTGGTCAGTTTGCGCCTGGGTTTGCGGCTTGGGCCCGGCACCACGCAAGTTGGTGATCTTTTGCAGCAGGTCGAACCAGAATGGCGCGCCGAACAGGCTGGAGCAGGCCGTGAGGAACCAGCCAGCGAACATCAAAAGCAGCGGTGTGGTTTGCTGGAGCTGATCCCAGGTCTCTGCGGTCCAGCCGATGGGCAAGGCGTTCAGCCCCGCGATGGCATCCTTGACCGCGGGTGCCTGATTGGCGACAGCACTGGCATTACTGGCCGCGGCGATGCCGGCCGTCGCTTTCGCCAGATCGCCGCTATGCGTCCACAGCGTCTTGAACAGATGCAGGCTATCGACATTCAGTGTGATGGAGACGAGCAGCGCGATGATGAAAATCAACGCCTGTGTCTGCCGCTTGTACCAGCCGGAAACCCGATCCATGCCGTGGTCGAACCAGTCGGCAAGCGCTTTTTCGATGTCTTCAACCCGGCCGTTGGCCCGGACATACATGCCTTGCAGCAGTTGCTTCAGCTGCGGGTCGGGAATCCCGTCGATCGCGGCTTTGAGCGACTGGCTGGGCGTTTGGCCGGCGGCGGGGGCTGCAGCGCTCTGCATCACTACTTCCAGCAGGGCCTGGGCAAACTGGTTGGAGGGGATATAGGCAGGCAGTTTCTTCATGTCCTGCTCTGTATTGGCACGCTGCATCAACAAGGGGCTGATCATGGCGTGGTTGTAAAGCTCGCGCACGACGCCGGTGAAGTTGGGGTCGTTCAGCAGATGCTTGACGCCGTTGAGCAAGGTCTTGGCGCGTAAGTTGAAGAATGAGGAGATCGACTCGTTGATCGAGCTGACGATCAGGCTGACGGCGAAATAGCAAAATACGACACCAGCGGCGACTTCCAGAACGGTACTGCCAAACATATGCTTCCCCTGTTGCAAGGTTGATGTATGCGATCATCATAGCAACATCATTTTTACCTGCTGGAAGATCAGGGTTTTCCCGCGTTTTCGCGTAAATCGTTGACCTGCATCGCTGGTCTTTTTAATATTCGTTTTTGATATTAAAAAATGATCAATATAAGGAATTTGAATATGAAAATGCGCAATGTACTCGTGGCTGCCGTTCTGCTCGGCGTAACGCTCACCGCCGCAGCGGCGGACCTGCTCGATACCGTGAAGCAGCGTGGCACGCTCAAGGTGGCGCTAGAAGGCACCTACCCACCGTTCAACTACAAGGAAAACAACCAGCTGGCCGGCTTCGAAGTCGAGTTGGCACAAGCGCTGGCGCAAAAGCTCGGTGTGAAGGTTGAATTCACCACCAGCGAGTGGAGCGCGATCCTCGCCGGCTTGCAGGCAGGCAAATATGACGTGGTGATCAATCAGGTCGGCATCACCGACAAGCGCAAGGAGACGTTCGATTTCTCCGAGCCATACACCATCTCCAGCCCGCAGCTGATCATCCGCAAGGACGAGAAGCGCACGTTCAAGAGCCTGGATGACCTCAAGGGCAAGAAGCTCGGTCTGGGGCAGGGCACCAACTTCGCCGATCTGGCCAAGGCCGTCGGTGGCATCGACGTGAAAACCTATCCGGGCGCGCAGGAATATCTGCAAGACCTAGCGCTGGGCCGGATCGATGCTGCGCTGAACGACAGCCTGCTAATCCCGTACATCGTCAAGAAAACCAAGCTGCCGCTCAAGCCGGGCGCACCGGTGGGTGAGCTGGAAAAATCCGGCATTCCGTTCGCCAAGGGCAACCCCAAGTTCAAGACTGCGCTGAACAAGGCGCTGGCTGATCTGGAAGCGGATGGCACCTTCGCGAAGATTTCGACCAAGTGGTTCGATCGCGATGTGAGCAAGCCGCCGGTTGCGCAGTAAAATCTGCGTCACGCAAGCCACGATGCCCCCAGCTTTGGCTGGGGGTTTTGTTTTAACTGGAGTCATTGAATGGATTTGCACGGCCTGATCGATCTTTTGCGCGATGCGCTGCCGCTGATGCTGAAAGGCGCTGGCTATACCTTGTTGCTGGCGGTGGCCGCCATGATCGGCGGCTTGCTGATCGGCACCCTGGTGGCTGTGATCCGGCTGGCGAAGCTGCCGGTGCTGGCGCAACTGAGTGCCTTGTATGTGAGCTGCATGCGCGGCACGCCGTTGCTGGTGCAGCTGTTCGTCATCTACTTTGGCCTGCCGAGTATCGGTATTCAGTTCGAGCCCTTCAGCGCCGGCATTCTCGGTTTGTCGCTCAATGTGGGCGCTTATCTGTCCGAGACCATTCGCGGCTCGATCAACGGGGTTTCACATGGTCAGTGGGAAGCGGCCAAGAGTCTGGGCCTTACCTACGGACAGGCGCTGCATCATGTGGTCGGCCCACAGGCGTTGCGGCTGGCGGTGCCCAGCCTGTCCAACAGCCTGATCAGCTTGATCAAGGATACGTCGCTGGTGTCCGTGATCGCGGTCGGCGAGTTGATGCTGGCGACCAAGGAGGTGATTGCCACTACGTTTCAGCCATTTCCGCTCTACCTCGCGGCGGCCGGTATTTACTGGGCAATGAGTGCGTCGTTTGAAGTGGTGCAAAAGCGGCTGGAACTGCGATTGAACCGGATGTATGTGCGCTGAGTAAGGTGTATCCCGAGCTGCCCCAAAACCAGTCGCATCACGAAGGTCAATAGCGCCTATGCTGTGTATACTGATTTTGAATATCCCGTAGATTAACCGCATGACGATGCAAGCCCCCGATTCAACCACCAAGCAGCGCCTGGAGCTCACTATTGCCTCCTTGCAGCATGTGCTTGCCTACCGCAATATCTTTATCATCTGCTTTTTAAATACCGGCGAGATTGTTAATCACAATTACCCGTCGCATGAAGAAGCAAGCAGTATCGATAACTTTGCCTTTTTGATCGGGTCGGATAATCTGGCGGCGATTAAGGCGCTGGTCAAAACGTCGGTAACGGGTGATGACGGCTGGAAATTCTATAACCGCAACCTGAAACTGCATCTTTTTCGCGTGCAGGATGAGTTGTGGCATATCGAAGTGGGTTCGCAAGAGGATGAAAGCGAAAGCCATTTCCCCAATCCGGATTTCGAGAAATTCTATAGCCTGACTGCCACCTTGACTGAATTCAAGGAGCTGCAGGATAACGGCGAAATGGATGAGCTGATGGAGCGCATTCGCCACGAGCACCTGCCACGCATCCGCTATGTGAAGGAATCGATCAAAGACCCGATCCTGGTGATGTGCCTGGATCTGATCGAGGGCATCGTGTCATCCACCGTCAGCGACGATGCCAATCTGGATGCCAGCCTGTATGCATTGTTGACGCCTTCCGAAGCGCAGGTCGCCAAGTTCATCAAGGTGGGCATGTCGACCAAGGAAATTGCCAAGAGCTTGAGCGTGGCCTCCAAAACGGTTGAGAACCATCGCAACAGCTTGCGCGCAAAACTGGGTATTACCAATAAAGGCATTAACCTGCGTAATTACCTGATCAGTATCTCGAATTGATGGTTTGATCAGCGCCGGCGCGCAATAAAAAAGCCCCTCTGTTGCAGAGGGGCTTTTTGCATCAACGGCGTGATGCGAATTGCGGATTGCTATGGCCGATTATTGGCAAGTCTTGGTCTTGAGCCACGGATCGCCAGCAGTCGGAATATTGCCTTGCGACCACCATTTGGCCTGGTATTCCGAGCCTTGGTAAGACACGGTGTTGCCGCCGGTATAGACCTGGGTGGAGACCCAAGCCGGTGCCGTGCATGTATTGCTTTGGCCGACCTTGAAACTCGCCACGATGCTATGCGCCGCAGTCACATTGGTCAGCGTATAGCTGCCGGTCACCGGGACCGAAACGCCATCGACCAGAATCGTGTCGATTTGATAGCCGGAATTCGGTGTGATGGCAAAGACTTGATTGGTCTTTTCCTTCACTTGCACGGTGCCCGACGGCGAAATGGTACCGCCAGTGCCTTGCACGGATGCCGTTACCGCATACTGAATGGCGTTGTCGATCTGGATATCAGCAAACGTGCCGCCCTTGAGACCAAAGAAATTCTTCGCGCTCAGATCCGACAGATTGGTATTGAGCAAGGTGAGTTTCTTGGTATCGCCCGCAGCATACGAATCGGCGAGGCTCAGGATTGTATTGTTACCATCCTTGGCCAGTTTCAGATTGCCGAAGGTATACGGGAAGGCCGAGAGGTTGAGGGTGGTATTGGCTGCCTGGAAATAATCAACCGACTTGGCAACGCCCCAGCCCCAATTGGTGGACTTCAACAGCACGGTGTATTCGATCTTGTCAAAGCCACCCGAGATGCCGGTGAACATATTCGGCGTGACTTGCGCGCGCGTGACGCCCGGCAATTCAACCCACGAATAAATCCCGCCATCCGCGGCTTGCGTGCCGACGAACAGGCTATTGCCTTCCTGGAAAATCTTCAGGTTCTTGAAATCGATGCCCGAAGTGCCCTGGATTTGATCCAGTGTCGGATCAAAGTTGGCTGCAACCGAGGTGCCGCTCCATGCCAGCGGGAAAAGATGGCTGACTGCGATCACCGCCGGGATATTGGCATTGATTGCGGATGCGGTAACGTTCTCCAGCACCACGCTTTGGCCGCCGAAAGTCAGCACTGCGCCAGTCGGGCCATCGGCGACGGTCAGATTGGACAGCGGATTGGCGATCGACCAATTGCGCAGAATGATCCGGTTCTTGCCAATGACAAAATCCTTGATCGTGGTTTTGCCGCCGGCAAACTGGTTCAGCTGAATGACGGCCTTGCTGCCACCGATATAAACGGTGTCGTTGCCTTGGCCGGCGGTCAGCGTGTCGTCATAGATATTGCCGGTGATGATGTCATCGCCCGGGGTATCGAACGTGGTATCAAAGCCGCCGAACTTCTGCACATAAGTGGTGTTGCAAGTGCCGGTTTCGTCGCAAGTGATGGTGTCTTTGGTCAAGAGGTCAGCTGCGCCCCAGGCACCGGTCAAATGCGCCGCCGCCAGAATGCCGGACATCGTGGCTTTGATCTGGATCGGATTGCCTTGGGCATCCTTGCCCGGCCAGCTCTTGGCCAGCACTTGCGCCCAGGTCATGTTGGCCTTGCCGATCAGATCGGTCATCACGCCATAGTTGAAACGCATGGCATCGCGAATGGCCAGTTCCTGCTTGTCCGGCAATACCAGGTCTTGATAGCTGTTCACGCCATTCTTGCCGGTAAACGTGCCTTCCCAGCGATTGACATCGGTCGCCAGCACAAAGTGGCCGCCCGAACCCGGGATTTCCGTACGTGCTTCATGCACGCCATTGGCCCAGGTGCTGTCCGGCGTATAGATGTAATAGCTTTCCAGGTTTTCGGTGCCGACCTGCACCATTTTCGGGCTGTAATAGCCGGCGGAAATCATCACGCCTTCGCCCAGCTGGTAACCGACAAAGCCCCAGGCATTGAGCGACTTGTATTGCATGGCGCGGAACATGGCAGCCGGATCGGGCGGGTTGGTGCTATAGAGGTCGATCACGCCCAGCTTGGTAAAGAATTGCCGCGCCGACGTCGGCTCGGAAATCATGCTGCCGGTTTTAAGATCGCGCACGATGTGGCCTGGCGAGGTGACCTTGGCATAAGTGGCGAACGAGGGGTTGTCCAGATTCTGGGCATAAAGGGCGGATTTGGCCGGGTCGATACCCGATTCAAAAGCACGCAAGGTATCCAGGAAAGTCTGGAAATTGCCATTGGACGCTGCATGGGCTGTATGACTAATCGACGCCGCGATAATCAGCATGCACAGCAGTGTCGGTTTGGACGGCATGAGTCGCTTCATTTTTACATATTCCTTAGGGGGTGTTGATTCGATTGATCGGCACTAACGATGGATATGAAAATAAATGGATGAACAATATTTTTGTTGTAAAAGCAATTGCGGTGACGTCACACAAAACCATTTTCCAACGGGTATCACCTCCTGGTTGCGATGGGCCTGCTTGACTGCCTCAGATTACGATTCGGATTTGCTGGGGATTCCGGTGATTTTTACGCCGACGCACGCCCTAAACAGGCCAATGCCGCTGCTTCGGCACTGCATGGGCGGCTTGAATAAGCGCATAGCTGGCCGATATCGGCCGGTAATTGCTGGTAATTGCTGCGCAAGCTCACCACGATCAATCGGTCGCCAAAGCGCTCGGCCAACTGCTTGACCAAGGCATTTGATGCGTCTTGCGCAAAGTCTTCGCCCGGCAACGGATAGTTTTCAGTGATGGCCAGAATGATTTGCCCACGGCTGGGCTGGGCCGTTTTCAGGAATATCTGCGTTTGGGCATGATTCAGCACCGACAGGTGGTGATGGCGGGCGCTGATGGTGCGAGCGAAGTAATCGAATGCCGGTGCAGCCTGATTCGGCCCAATCCCACGCGGATTGACCAGATTGCCGTAATCGGCCAGTGGCGTTGTTTGCACCACCACCACTTCCATATCGGGGTGCAGTGGCAAATGTCGGCCCGGATCGGCCAGGAGCTTGACCGCCGCTTGCGCGAGTTGCTGCTCGATGTGCAGATGCTCGGCGAGATCAAAATCCTGATACAGCGCCATATCCGTCAGGCGAGCCAGCTTGAAGGCCACCACGCGTTCCAGCTTTGCGTTGAGTTCTGATTCCGGGAAGCGCCCATCCTGCACGGCGGCGACAATGGCTTCGACCATCGCCAATTGGCGATCCAGATAATCGCTTTGATGGTCGTAATGCTCTTCCGACAACATGATCATATCGATGCCGGCCTTGAAGGCGAGCAGGGCGGCGTCGACCGGCGAATAATTGCGGCGAATTGCACCCATATTCATGCTGTCGGAAATCACGATGCCCTTGAAGCCCAATTGCTCGCGCAGCAGTCCCTGCAGAATGGGCGCCGACAAGGTGGCCGGGTATTGCGGATCGATATGCGGATAGCGGATATGCGAAGTCATGATCAATTCGACCTGCGCGCGAATGGCCGCCTGGAATGGCGCCAAATCCTGTTCCAGCAAGGTGGCGAGCGGTTTATCGACCGTCGGAATATCGCGGTGGGTATCGCTGGCAGTATCGCCGTGGCCGGGGAAATGCTTGGCGCAGGCAACGATGCCGCCATCGTGCGCACCGTGCACTGCTGCGGCGACTTGGCTGGCGACTTGCGCCGGAATTTCGCCAAAGGCGCGCGTATCGATAATGGGCGAATTGGGCTTCAGATTGACATCCGCGCAGGGGCCCAGAATGCAATTGAAACCGGCCGAGCGCATTTCCGTGCCGAATACGCGATACATGGCCGCAGTGA
The DNA here is from genome assembly GCF_000711875.1 of Andreprevotia chitinilytica DSM 18519. Classification (GTDB taxonomy): domain Bacteria; phylum Pseudomonadota; class Gammaproteobacteria; order Burkholderiales; family Chitinibacteraceae; genus Andreprevotia; species Andreprevotia chitinilytica. The sequence continues at coordinate 150,435 of NZ_JONM01000009.1, read as the reverse complement.
GAGCGGGCTCTGCCGCGCTGCCGAGGGCCAGATTGCCCGGGCCGGTGGTGGATTCGGGTGACAGCACGCTCCATGCGCCTTCCTGATCCACGCCCAGCAACAGTGGCGGGAAATCGGCGCGGCGCATTGCGGCCATTGCTTGGGTCAGCGTGCGTGCTTCGGCAAAGGTATCGGCGTTGTCCTGGCTTAAATAGCAGCCGCCCAGGTTATAGCGTTCGATCAGTGGGCGGGCCGCTTCGGCATCTTTGCCGGGGAAGGCGAGGATAAACAGCTGGCCGACTTTTTCCGGCAAGGACCAGCCCGAGATTTGCTTGGCGGCTTGTTGGCGGAAGGCTTCGAACATGATCTCTGACTCCATATTGATAAATCGGTGTTATTGGCGAATTGGCCGAATTTTGGGCGCAAGAATCCCCCTTGCCCGATTGGGCAATTTTTCAAAACGGGGGAGGAATTAAGCTAGGAAACTAGGCTTTTTTGCGCAAATGACCCATGGTCAAGGTCACTGAGAAAATAATGATCACGCCGCGGAAAATCAGTTGCTGATCGATATTCAGCCCCATCAGTACCAGGCCGTTGTTGACCATGCCCATGATCAGCGCGCCAACCATGGTGCCGGCCACGGTGCCTTTACCGCCGAACAGGCTGGTGCCGCCGATGATGACGGCTGCAATGACCATCATCAGGTCGTTTTCACCCAGGGTATAGCGGGCGCTTTGCAGGCGGCCGGCATACAGAATGCCCGCCAATGCTGCCAGCAGCGCGTTGAATACCAATACATAGAGCTTGATGCGGCCGACCTGAATACCGGAATACATGGCGGAAATCTTGTTGCCGCCACTCGCCAGCACTTCTTTGCCAAAGCGGGTTTTGCGCAGCAGCACGTGCCCGAGAATGGCGATGGCGATCATCCAGACAAACAGCACGGAGACAGGGCCAAAATCGCCGGAGCCGAAGATGAAGGTAAAGGTTTCGTTATCGATAGGAATGGTCTGCAGGCCGGTAATCCAGCGGGTAATGCCGGTGATGATGCCGGTCATGCCCAAGGTGACCAGAAAGGACGGAATGCCAACCTTGGAGACGAACAAGCCATTGATCAGTCCACACAAGGCACCGACCAATAGCGAGGCGCTCACGGCAATGAAGATGCCATAGGGCAATAGCAGGGCTACGGTGACGGCTGATAGGGCCACAATGGCACAGAAGGACAAATCGATTTCCGCCGCCGATAAAACAAAGGTCATGCCCACCGCCATGATCGAGATCATCGCGGTTTGCCGGGCGATGTTCATCAAATTGGCGGTTTGCAAAAAGCCCTTGTCATGCAAGGTGATGGAGAAAAACAGGAAAATCACGGCAAATACGATATAGATCAACAGGGTATTCCAGCTGACCGCGCGTTTTTTCTTCGGGGCTTGCGCCGGGGCGTTAACGACGATTTCCATTATTTTTTCCTCATTGCACTGCGGCAAGTAGTTGTTCTTCGCTTTGCTCATGGCGCTGCATTTGCCGGGTGATTCGTCCTTTGTTGACGATATAGGTGGTATCGCAAAAGCTGGCGATTTCGCTATATTCGCTGGAAACGAAAATCACGGCATTCCCGGCTGCTGCATAGTCATTCACGATGCGCATGATGTCGTATTTGGCTGCCAGATCAATGCCAAATGTCGGGTCGTCCAGCAATAAGATTCGTGCTGCCGTGCCGATGCATTTACCAATGACGACCTTCTGCTGATTGCCGCCGGATAAATAGCGCACGGCTTGTTGCGGACCACTGGTTTTGATTTGCAAACGTTGAATCAAATCAATGACGATGGCTTGCCCGCGATGTTCGTCGAGCAGGATAGGGGAGGCCAGTTTACGCAGTGATGACATTAACATGTTGTCGGAAATGCTGAAATCCAGAACCAGTCCTTGCTCGCGTCTGTCTTCCGGAACGAGATTGATGCCCTGCTGGATCGCATCGCGCGGTGAGCGAATCTTGACGGCGTGACCATTGACCAGAATGTCGCCGGACCGGATGGTATCCAGCCCGAAAATCGCATTCAGAATCTCGGTGCGCCCACTCCCCAGCAAGCCAGCCAGACCAACCACCTGACCGGGATAGACCTGCATGGAGACGGCAGCCAGATCGCTGGTGCTGACCTGGCGCAACTCCAGTAAAGGCTGCGCGTTCGGTGTGACGGTCGGGCGTTGCCAATTGATGCTGCTATCGGCATGGCGGCCCAGCATATCGGCCAGCATGGTCTCGATTTTGGTTTGGCTGATCAGTGAGCGCCGCACGCAGCGGCCATCGCGCAATACGCTGGCCGAATCGCAGACCTTGAAGATATCGCGTAGATAGTGGGTGATATAAATGATGGCGACGCCTTGGGCTTTCAGGCGTTCGATCACCTCGAATAAGCGGGTGATTTCCTGATCGCATAACGAGGCGGTCGGCTCATCCAGAATCAGGATGCGGGCATTTTGCGAAATGGCCTTGGCGATTTCCAGAAACTGCTGCTGGCCCATGCTCAGGCTGGCAACGGGTTGTTCCGGGCTGATTTCGTCGGCAATACCCATTTTCTCCAGCAGCGCTTGCGCCTGCTGATTCATGGCGCGTTGGTCGAGCAGGCCGAAGCTCGATTCGGTCCAGTTGGCCATGAACATGTTTTCCGCGACGGACATGCTGTCGACCAGGCTTAAATCCTGATACACCATCGCAATGCCAGCGGCACGGGCATCTCTGGGGGATGCCAGGCGCACCGGTTCGTCAAACAATTCAATCTCGCCCTCGTCGGGCTGATACAGGCCATTGATGATCTTCATCAAGGTTGATTTGCCGGCACCATTTTGTCCGACCACCGCGTGCACTTCACCGGGTGCCAATTCGAAATCGACGCCTTTGAGTACGGGAATGCCGTCGAACTGCTTTTTCAATCCACTGACTTTGATGGCAAGGGGGCGTTGCATATCCTGTGCTCCCTGCAATCAACGACGCACTTGCAGTGCTTTGACAACGGCTTCTGGCGGTTTGCGATACAGGGCTTTCTGCCACTGATCGACCAGATTCGCCGGCGTTACCTTGATTGCATCCACCGTCACGAAGGGCGGGGTCGGCTTTTTGAGCAGCGACAAGGCCCCCATGCGCGCCAGCGTTTGCCCCATATCGTAGGGCAGGTCGGAAACGATGCCGGCCACATTGCCGCCTTTCACCATATCCAGCGCATTGGCCGCGCCCAAATCCATCGTGATGACTTTAAGGTCTTTACGGCCTGCGGCACGTGCGGCGGCGGTAACGCCTTCCGCAATGGCATCCCACGGGGCGTAAATCGCTTTTACCGATGGGTTTTGGGTCAGGATGGCCGAGGCGATCATTTCGCCATCATTCGGGTTGGCGATGCCTTTGGAGGTCACCACCTTGATGCCCGGATATTTGCTCAATACCGTCTTGACCGCTTGATCGCGCTGATTGGTGACGTAGTAATTCGCGGCATGAAACATCACCGCCACATCACCCTTGTTATTGATACTGCTGGCGAGCATTTCTGCCGCCGCACGCCCCATGCCGAATAAATCGTCGGTGACGATACCGGCGTAATCCTGCCCAACCTTGAAGCCCTGCGGCGCATTGCTGATGAAGACCAGTTTGACGCCCTTATCGGCGGCTTGCCGGAATGCGGCCGCGCCTGAAACCGGGTCAATCACCAAGGAAATAATCAGATCCGGCTTGAGTGCCAATACGGTTTCCAGATCAGTGCGTTGTTTCTTCGGGTCCATTTCCGCATCGGTCACGGCGACCACCTGAATGTTCAACTCGTCAAAGACCTTTTTAGCGCCTGCGGTCAGTGCGCTGGAGAAGTCCGAACTGGTGTGCATCAGGATCGCGGCCTTGAAGCCTTTGCTCTTTAGCGCGGCGGTGTCCTGGCTGCTGAGCGTCACTTGGGTGTAGGGCGTCGGCGTTTCGCCATTCGGCCCTAGCGTGTGCTCAACGGCGGCCCAGCTGGGGGAGGCCAGCAACAGGCCGGCGATGACGGGGAGCGTCGTCAGTAGACGAAGGGGGCGACGAATGGAGAGGCGAACGGACATGGTTGTCTTCTCTGTCTGGGTGGTGTGGTGGTTATTATGGGTGATATGTAGGTGTCGTCAAGCGTTTGTCATAAAAATTTATTCGCCAGGGAAACGAGACTGTGTAAGCAGAAAAACAGCTGTTTGATTTGCTGGTGTGCATACTTATGTCAGTTTGTCGTCGGGCATGACGGAGTGTGGTGAGGGTGTTCTTGGTGCGTCTTTCGTACCAGAAGCTTGTATTTTCTGGCCTTGGCTGGCGATTGTATGCCATTGCTATAGGTGATGATGATCTGCGTGCTGGGTGGGTGGCGCAACAATCTATGCATGCTTTGTTGTTTTTGAATAACGGCACGATTTTGTTTTTGACAAGCCGAATTGAACTACCTAGACTCAGGCTCGTTGCACCTATTTATTACCCTGTTTTTGCTTAAAAATAAGTGGATTGCCGAGCCTGATCAGGCAATACCGACGATGTCACCAAGCGTGGCTGATCAAAAAAACTGGAGTTGATACGATGTCCAAACGCCTCACCAAATCCCTTTTGCTGACCGCTTTGCTGGCTTCCGCCTTTGCGCACGCCGAACGCACCAAGGTCGAATTCTGGACCTTCAATACGGCGCAATTCGCCCCGTTCTTCAATGACGTGGTGCAGAAATACAATAAGGCCAATCCGGATCACGAAGCGGTCTGGACGGATATGAACTGGGATCAGATTCAGCCAAAGCTGGTGTCGGCCATTGCTGCTGGCTCGCCGCCGGCGCTGGTTAACTTCAACGTGCCGTGGACGCATGAATTCGCCAACAAGAATCTGCTGCAGCCGCTGGATGATTTGATGGGTGATGGCAAGTCGGTTTACCTGCCGGGCGCGCTGAAAGATCTGTCGGTCAAAGGCAAGATTTATGGCTTCCCGTATTACAACTCGGTCTCGGTGATTGCCTACAACAAAGACTTGCTGGCCAAGAGCGGCATCAAGAACAACCCCAAGACCTTTGATGAATTCGTGGCGGCTTCGCGCGTCATCAAGGAAAAGACCGGCGTTGCGGCGTTCTCGCCCAAGCTGGCCACCAAGAGTGGCGATGGCGGCATGATTCCCTGGTTTGTCTATATGGGCCTGCCGATCTTCGAGAATGGCAAAGCCGCATTCACCAGCAAGAAGCATATCGAAGCGGTCGAATTGTTTGCCGATCTGTACAAGAAGGGCGTGATCCCGAAAGACAGCTTCCGCATCGAATTCGAACAGGAAGTGGCCAATTACGGTTCCGGCAAACTGGCCATGATGACCACTGCGCCGACCGCCTTGAAAAAGCTGAGCGCGCAAAGCCAGATGGCGTATGACAAGACCGCGATCATGCCTTTCCCGCTGGGTGGCGCGAATATGGCATTGGGTGGCTGGCTGATGTCGTTCGTGATGCCGAAAGACTATAAGGACCCGCAAGCCGCTGCCAAATTGGGTCTGTTGCTGACCAATGATGATTCGCAACTGGCGTTTGCCAAGGCCACCGGCACGACCTTCCCGTCCAGCAAGAAAGCCAACGAGAGCGAATTCTTCTCGTCGGGCGCCAATGGCGGCGATCCGGTCGGCCTGGCCCGTGCAACGGCCGCCAAATCGATGGCTTATGCCCGCACCCCGATTCTGCCGGCGGAAAACTTCCCGGATGAAGCGGCAATGCGCATCGAATTCAACGACGAAATGCAGGCTGCGATCGAAGGCCGCAAAACGGCCAAAGAAGCGCTTGAGACCGCCGCCAAGAAATGGAATGACCGTCTGGCCAAGAAGTAATCCCGCTTCACTGCTTCATCCTCGAGCTTTGTCCTCTATCCCCTGCCGCAAGGCAGGGGTTTTTTTATGCCCGGTGGCACGTATTCAAGGGCGGCAGGATGATGATGCGCTGGCGATTTCCGTGAAAACGCTCAGGCCAAAATAAAAACATAAGCGATTGAAAGTGATGGACTTTTTTGTCGGCCCAATCGTTTTCCATGAAACCGTCGTTTGCGGTGTGTTGTTCCGCCATGCCAGGTCGGGGATTCTTCGTCGTATTTGGGCGTTTTTTTCAATATGAGTAAATGATTAATTCAGACAAATCAAATAATCACATTCGAACATTTATCTAAAAAATTCATGGGCTTACGATGTGTCTCGATGGTTGCGTTTTTCATTTGGAACAAACCATTGCCCAGATATTAATGGCGCAAGACCGTCGGAAAGATCAAATCCTAAGGATAAATGAGGCAAATGATGAAACCCATGAACCTGTTTGCATTAATGAAGGCCCTGGCGATATCCGCCACGATGATTTCTGCCGTCGCCACCTTGACATCAACCACGGCGTCCGCCGCGAGTTGCACCTTCACCACGTGGACTGCCGGCGTCAATTACCCCTTGGGCACCGTGGTGCAATACCCGGCCGACGGCAACTTCTACAAGGAAATCGCCGTAGGCACCAATGGCAGCGATGCCACTGATCCGACGATCAGCACTTTCTATTGGGCGCAAACGACCTGCGCGGCGCAGTCCGACAACATCGTCGGCGGTTACTGGCCTCGTTGGACACCTTCGCAAATCCGTATCCGCGATGTGAACCCGAACTACAACCTGATCTACCTGTTTGCTGCGACGCCAGTTGGTGGCTCGCCGGGCACAACGGGCGCAGTAACCTGGGACCCGCCTGAGGATGGCCGTGGCGCAGCAACCAATCTGGTCGCGGATATTCAATACGCCCGCACCGTGCAGGGCCGCAAGATCATCTTGTCGGTGGGTGGCGCCAAGAACGGCATGAGCTTCCCGGATCGCACCAAGTCACAGAACTTCGTGAACAGCATCGTGGCGATCTATCAGCAGTTGGGCGGTTTTGACGGGCTGGACTGGAATACCTTCGAAAGCACCCAAGCGCCGGATACCAGCGAAATGATCTGGATCAGTCTGGAGCTGAAGCGCCTCTATCCCGGCTTCATCATCACCGCACCACCGGCACCGTGGAACCCGCTCGACAAGACCTTCTGCCGAGCGATGGTGCAGGCCGGGGCGATGGACTACGCCGCGCCGCAGTATTACGACGGCCCGAATCTGGCTGACCCGGCGTATGTGGCGAGCAACATTGCCGATTGGGTTTCGCTGCTGGGGCCGACGCATGTGGTGGTGGGTTTTGGCGTCAACAACGCCGCCAACTATATGACCATCGATCAAGCGGTGAGCACTTGGAATCAGGTCAAGGCCGCCTATCCGACCATCCACGGCGGATTCGATTGGCAAATCGGTACGGATGAGGCGCAAGGCTGGCAGTTTGCCAATACCATGCAACCGTTGATTAACCCCTAAGCTATCCCGGGCATCACAAAAACGGCTGCGCCTCATCACGAGGTGCAGCCGTTTTTTGATCGATCAGTGCCACGCTGACCCAGTGATTCCGCGCCGGTGCGCCTAGTCACGTTGGGGAGCGATCTCCTTCGGCGCGCGCGCCAGTTCGCGTATCACCTCGCCGGGGCCGGTGCCGAAATGCTGGCTGAAGCGGCGGCTAAAGCTGGCGATTTCCTCATAGCCAACCGCCTGCGCCACCTCGCCTACATTGCCGAAACCCGCCAGCAGTAGCTCGCGCGCACGCGCCATGCGCTGGTTGATGATCATCTGTTGCGGCGCCACGCCCAGATAGCGCAGGCAGAGGCGCTGGAAATGGGCGCGGCTTTGCCCATAGCGGGTGGCCAGTTCTTCAACCCGCCACGGCATGGCGGGATCGCGTTTCACCGCATTGAACAAGGCTTGCAGCTTGCGGGTGATTTCATCGCCCGCTTCGGTGCTGGCCAGCATTCGTTTCAACAGGTCGACAACCAGCAGCATGGCCGCACCGCTGAAAGCTTCGTGTTCCTGTTTTGCTTCCAGACAAAGCAATGACGCGGCATGGAACAAATTTTCCACCGTAGTCACCGGCCGCATGCTGACTTGTGTCCCGTGCAACGCTTCCCAGCAGGGCGCATCGTTGAGCAGGAACCAGACAAGTCGCCAATGCTGCCCGTCTGAGCGAAAACCGCTGTGGCTATAGGCCGGTAGCACAGCCAGCTGCCCCGCACCCAGTGGCCGCCGAGCATCACCATCGATCACTTCCCCTGCGCCTTCCACGCTGACCAACACCACATGGAATGGCGCGCCGATGCGCTCGACATGCAGGGGCGCTCGTACATGCGACACCCCGGCCAGCAAGACGTCGTGATCCGCCAGGGCATGCAGATGTGGGTGATGGAAAATACGTGTCCCGACGCTTGATTGCTCATTCTCGGGGTCGATCTCGAACAATTCCTGATAAATCGTGGACATGATGAGCAATTCAGACAAATTGAATTGTCATACTCGGACATTCCTCCTTATTGATCAATAGCTTAATTTTCTTCCTCATCGAGCCGGTTCGCACTGAACCAACAAAACCCGGTGCGCCACGGGTAGGCCCCGGCTCGACAAGAAGGCAAGAAACCTGCCCGTACCCCGGCAGTGACTTGTCGCGGCAGGCCCGGCCCGCCGCACTGACTGCGAAAGAAATCACTGGAGGAATCAAGATGAAGCGCTACACCCCATCGACCAAGCATTTGACGCTGCTTGGCGGCCTGCTGCTGGGTTTGTACGGCACCCATGTTCAGGCGGCTTGCTCGCCCTGGACGGAAGGCGCGACTTATTCAGTCGGCCAGGTCGTCAGTCACAACGGCGAGAACTACACTGCGCGGCTCGCCCATACGCTACCGGCCGGGAGTGGCTTGAACCCGCTCTTGTTGCTCAATTCACATTGGGATCGGGGCGGCACATGCGATGACGACGCACCGGATCTACCCGCCACGCCACCCTACGACCCGTTCGGCAGCCACCCGGTGAAATTCCTGCAAACGTCCGGCAAGGTGGTGGGCGTGTATCTGCCGAACTGGCGCTCGGTTTCGCTGGTTGATCAAATGCGCGGCCACAACGTCTCGCACGTGCTGTATGCCTTCATGCACATCTGTGGCCCAGGCCAGTTGCCCACGGATGCCGCTGCTTGCCAGGGCAAGCAGGACTTCCAGCTCGCCACCTCATCGTTGGACGATGACTACAACGCTGCCTTCATGCGGCTCAAGCAGCGTGCTCCGCATGTGCGGGTGGTGGCATCGGTGGGTGGGTGGGGTGGTTCCGATCCGTTCTTCTACCTTGCCAACGACGCAGCCAAGCGCGCCGTATTTGCGGCATCGGCCAAGGACTTCCTGCGCAAGCACCCGGCATTTGACGGCATCGATATTGATTGGGAAAACCCGACCACCAATTGGGCGGCCAATGGTGTGCAGCTAGGCACGCCGGCAGATGGCCAAGGCTTTGCCGATCTGATGCATGACTTGCGCGGGGAGCTGGATCAGCTGGGGGGCGAAACCCGTCGCCACTATTCGGTCACCGCCGCAATCAACACGGTGAGCAGCATGGTCAGCCAGATCAACTACCGCGATGCGCAAAAGTCGATGGATTACATCTTCATGATGACCTACGACTTCTACGGCAACTGGTCCAGCAACGTGGGCAACCACACGGCGCTGTATGCCAACACCAATAACGATGCGCAGCTCAACGTGGCCGGCGCGGTGCAAAACCTGCTCAACGCGGGTGTGCCGGCTCATAAGCTCGTCGTTGGTGCCGGCATGTATGGGCGCGGCTTTAGCGGTGTGGTGCCAACGGCGGCAGGAAGCGTTATTGGCGGCAGCAAGACGGGGGTGTATCCGGGGGCCGATGGCTCAGAGACGTACAGCACGCTGTATAGCAACTACATCGGCAGCGCTGGCGCTGGCATCAACGGCTATCAGGTGATCTACGACCCGCAAGGCCATAGCTACAATCTGTGGAACGCGGCCAGCAAGGTATTCATTGGCTACGACGATCCGCGAGCGGTAGCGGAAAAGGGCCGCTACGTACGTAGCAAGCAGCTGGCTGGAATTTTCGCGTGGGAATACTCGCAAGATAACGGCGACATCCTGAACGCCATGAATTTTGGTATTGGTAACCGGTACATCGGGCAGTAATGACGACGGGCACTCGTCGCAAGGCGAGTGCCCATTAGATGGACTCTGGATGCGCTGTTTATTAAATTGCAAGTGCTGATGAATGGGGATGGCAATGACTCAGATTCAAAACCTGAATCTTGGCAAGATAAAGGCAATCGTCGCCGGTTTGGCCTTGGGGTTGATGATTTGCAATCAGGTACAAGCCGAGGCCGTATCTGCCAGCCCGACCAATGCAAGTAACAAGCATATTTATGTTGACCAATATGATCTATCCACCAATCTGTGGGGAATCAGTGGCGCGGGGACGGGGTGGTCCGAAACCATATTCACCAACTCAACCACTTCGATGGATGGATCAGGCTATAAATGGACTGGACTCGGCGGTGATACAACCTCCGTCAAAGCGTATCCAAGTATTCGCCAAGGTGCCAGCAACAGCCAAAACGACCCAGGGGTATCTGGTTTGCCATACTTATTTGGTGATAACTCGACCAATGTGGATGTATTGTGGGATTTCACCACCGCCGGTTACGACGGAGCCGGCAATATCTCAGGCACCTATAACCACGCAATCGACGTCTTCTTCCGTTCAGCCAATATCTGGAATACGAGTTATCTAAAAGGAGAAATCATGGTGATTCCTGATTCCTCCGCCAATTCGCAAACAGCAGGTTGGGGCAGCAAAGACGCCACCAGCTTCGTGCTGGATGGAGAAACCTGGGATGTCTGGCAAGCGACGATGACTTCGAACGGAAACAGCTGGCCAGTCACGCAGTTTCGAAAGCGCGTTAATGCCCATTATTTCAGCAAGAATCTGAAATACTTTTTTGCGGAAGCGGCGCGAAGAAGGGCTGACGTATTTCAGAGCAGTTACTACGTGATGATGATTGAGGCTGGAACGGAAGTGAAGTCCGGTTCCGGGCACCTCTACAACAAGAATTATCAGGTTAGCGTTTACTGACAAAACGAGTTGAGGGTGTGTGGGCACTTTTCCATTGCCGTCTCATCACCCGGATGGAACAAAAATGTGGCGCAAAAGAAAACCCGACCAACGTGAGCTGGTCGGGTTTTTGTATTTGGTGGAAGCAGCGAGAAGTTACTCGGCTGTTTTCAGGTTTCTTTAATGCTTTGATTTTTTGTATTATCAAATTCTCGGAAGAGATCGTGACCTTCCAAAGTAGACTGCTTGGAGCATGTATGCCATATGCTTATGGTAACGCAAGCATTGGTCACGTAGGGCATGCCGACAGGCACAACGTACCAGAGCCTCACAGCGATTGAATACTAAGGTGGTATTAGTAATGGGGGAGACAAAAAACGGGAGTGTGAGAAAAATATCGGTTGAGCGTAATGTATAGTAATTTAGATCGCCTCATTCGGTGTTGTGTTGCGATATCAATTAACTGTGGATGAAAGGATTTTTCATGTCTGTGTCTAATGTTGAATTGACAGTTATTGCCTCCGCAGTTGCCCTTTGGTTTGCTCAAGGCTGGTATCTCAACTTGCAACTAAAGGCAGTGCACGAAAAATTGGATTTGACTCTGGAGGCATTTGATGGATTGCGTGATTACCTATATGAAATTGACCCGCAATTTGATGATGAAAGATTTTTGCTGGCAGAGCTTGAGGAGTCCCTTGAGGATGATTCGACAATGAGTCTTGCTGGAGCAAGTCTTGTTGACTTGGAAAGACTGAAAAAATCAGAAGGACGGCGAACGTTGGCAGATAAGCTCTGAGGTGAAACCTCTTGGAACCGTGTAGGCCGGGTCATTTGACCCGCGCGGGATATCCGTAAATTGCCTGCTAAAATTGCTACTGGATTTGCTTCGCAAGTGAGAAGGAAATTGAACGATTGATTCTTGCGTTATGAAATTTAACGTCGATCGTTAACAAGGCGCATCAGCCTTTCGGTTGAAAAAACAACTTTATGAATGGATCGGCGCTTTTTTAAAAAGCGCTGATCCAATACCATTAGAACGAATTGATCAAATCCACAGCATGGCGGCTAACGCCGATCCGTAGTCCGATTCGTGGACGGCTTCACTCCAAGGCGTTGCACGGTCTCGTAGCGGGCCGTATCCAGCCCGAAATGCCATTCCTCCGACAGATACACGCCGATCGTTGCCAGTTGGTGCGGATGGGATTCCGGCTCGGTGATCTCGAGCAGTGCGCGGAACATGCCGCCTAACAGGGCGATGCGATCCAGGCCGATGTCGGCGATATCGTTGAAATCATCGATGGTTAGCTTGGGTGCGATGGGAGCGCTTTGAAGTTCAGCCATGCCGACCCCCGATGCGCGCATAACGCGTGCTGAGTGAGGTGGTTAGGCGATCAGTGAGCGGCAGTGCCTGCATCGCCGCATGGTGTCGCTCTGCCAGCCGGTGGCCGTCGCGTGCCAATTGATAGCCGACGCTGCGCTGGTCGATCAGGGAAGTGAGGATGGTAAAAATCTGGTCTAGCTCCGCGAAGCCGTCACGGGCTTGCGCGATGAGATGACCGGGGTCGGGTGGTGCGGGGGTCGAGTGCTGGGAAATAGGCATGGAGCCTCCTTGATGAGCATTAAGCCTGCCCCTTCGCTCTCAACACGAAGGGGGTCGGCACTAGGCAAGGTTTGAGAGACCGGCATCAAGGAACCGGCGCATCCGAAGATGCCCCCACCTAGTGCCGACCATCGAGGACGCACAGAGGTGTTGACGGACAATAAAAATGCCGCGCAATGGCGGCTGTCCGCCTTGATGTACCGGCTCTCAACCCGGGTTGCACTGCATGGTGCAACGGGAGGAAGTATTCCGCACCGGCTTTAGCTTGGTCAAGCTGAGGGATCAACTGCCACCACCGCACGTAGCCCGGACGGCTTGCCGGCCGGGATTGGCTCAATGTATCCAACGTCGGGTGAAACTTGCCCAAATGGCTCCCCGGCCGGCAAGCCGTCCGGGCTACGGGTTCATGCGATCTTGCGGGAGCGGGCTTGCTCGCGATGGCTGTGGGTCATGCCCACCGTCATAGCGGGATGGAACGATCGGGATGGAACAAAAATGCGGCGCAAAAGAAAACCCGACCAGCATGAGCTGGTCGGGTTTTTTGCATTTGGCGGAAGCGGTGAGATTCGAACTCACGGGGGACGTGAATCCCCGACGGTTTTCAAGACCGCTGCCTTAAACCGCTCAGCCACGCTTCCGAAGGCCGAGATTGTAGCAAACCGTTGTCGTTGCGTCTCGTCCCTGTTGTGCGCTACAGCTTTTCCAGCACGGCGAAGCGGGTGAGGGCGCAGGTGTTGGTGTGCTCCAGCGGGTTGGAGAGGCGAATCCGATATGTTTTGCCTTGTGCGGACAGGCGGAATTCGCGGTTGTCGGCGAAGAAGGCTTGCGGCATCACCAGGAAGCGGCCGCGGGCGTTCGAGGTGGCATCGGGCGAGTAGAGACCGAGAAAGCTGCGGGTGCTGCCCAGCGGGGTCAGTTCGACCACGACGGGTGTTTGCGTCAGCGTTTCAATGCCGATGTGAACGAGCGAATCGGGTGTTTTGGTGATCCGGCGGACCATGCCGATGGTGAAGGGATGGCTGCCGATGCCGGAAAGCCCAAGAATTTCGCCGACGTGCAATTTGTCGTCGCGGCTGGTCTGGTACACGACGCCAACGCCGCCGGCGCTTTCGTTTTCCAGCTCCCAACGGCCGGCGTCGACGGCGGCGCGCTGCGCGGATTCGTGGCTGAGCCGCTCGCCGCGCAGGAACTGCAGCACGTCGTCCAGCCCACGCACGACGTGGATGGATTTCTTGGCGCTGCGTCGCTCGAACTTGCGGACCGGGGCGGGGGAATCGCGCGACCAGAGCGACATCAGCGTTTGCATCAGGTCGAGGTTGGCCGGGGTGGTCGATTCTTCCGGCAGGCCGTGGGCGGCTGGCGCGGCGTCGCTGACGCTGATCTGCTCGAATACTTCGTGGATGTGCTGCACCAGCGGTTCGGTAGTCCAGTAGCGCCAGTTTTCGCCGACCATGTCGCGCCGCAGGCGCTTGGGCGGGGTGGAGCCGGCGATATTGATGGCGAACAGCTGCCGGTTCGGTTTGATCTGGACTTCGAGTTCGATGCGGCTGGCCCAGCGCTTGAGCCACTGCGCGACAAGGTCGATTTGCGCCTGGTGCATCTTTTCCGGGTTGGCCAGCGCGAGCATTTGCGTCTGGATGTATTCGCGGCGTATTTCGGTGATTTCGGCATCGCCATACGGTTGCATTGGCGTGGCGGCGCAGCCTTGCTGTTCGGCGAGCAGATAGAGGCGGTTCAGGTTGCGCCAGATCTTGGTGTCCAGCTCCATGTAGCGCAGCCAGGCCCATTTGGCTTGCTGGCCGAAGTAGATCAGGCCGCGCAGGATGAACAGGTGCAGGGTCTTGTCGAGCGGCTTGTTGCTGGTTTGCTGGGCTTGCTTGAGGGTGATCCGGTAGGCATCGCCCATTTCGCTCCAGAACGCCAGCAGGGTGGGCAGCACGTGCGGCGGGCCGATGTGCTCGTCCATCACCTTGCCTTGATAGACGTCGACCAGGTATTGCTGCAGCGTGCGGGCTTTTTCGTCGAGGTAAGGGACGGTTTTCAGGCGTTCCTTCAGGCTGATCTTGGGGTTGGTGTTGAGTTGCCGGAGGGCTTTGACGATCTCGATCTGCGCTTGCAGGATGTCGCTCTCAGGCAGCTCCTGCATCATGACCGTGGCAGATTTGAAGTCGTAGACGCCTTCCTGGTCACGTCGGCTGAACAAAGCGCCAACCAAGCCCTTGAAGTCAAACATGGGTTTCCGTCCCTGAGAGTATTTCTTATTAGGCGCGAATTGTAAGTGAACTCGCTGTTCCCAGCTTAGGCAAAGCTGCCGCAGGCCGCAATTTCAGGATGGACGGCGGGCTGGATCAGTGTTGACTAATGAAGCGGCTGATTCTGGCCAGTGCTTCTTCGATACGCGGCTGTGTTTGGGTATAGGCAAAGCGCAGCATTGTCTCCGCTTGACCGAAGTCGACCCCCGGCGTGACGGCCACGGCTTCTTCGTGCAGCAACTGTTCGGCGAATTGGACGGCGTCGGTGGTGAAGCGGCGGGCATCGGCCCACAGGTAGAACGCGCCATCGCCCACGGCGGATAGCTCGAACCCCAGTTCGACCAGCCCTGCGGCTAGCGCATCTCGCCGCGTTTGCAGCTCTTGCCGGCGTGTTTCCAGAATGGCGAGTGTGGCCGGCTCGAACGCCGCGAGGGCGGCATGTTGGGATGGCGTGGGTGGTGCGAGGAAGATGTTCTGCGCCAGCTTTTCCAGATCAGCAACCGCCCATTCGGGCGCGACCAGCCAACCCAAGCGCCAGCCCGTCATCTGGAAGAACTTGGAGAAACTGTTCACCACGAACACGTCATCCGTGACCGACAGCACCGTTTCATGCGGCCGGCCGTACACAAGACCTTGATAGATTTCGTCGACGATCAGGTTGCCGCCATGTCGGTTTGCCGCATCGGCCAGCGCTTTGAGTTCGGGCAATTCCAGCAAGGTGCCGGTCGGATTGGCCGGGCTGGCGACCAGTGCGGCCACGGTGCGGGGCGACCAGTGCGCTTCCAGCAAGGGCGCGGTGAGCTGATAACGCGTCTCCGGCCCGCAGGGCACGTTCACCGGCTGGCCTTCGAACAGGCTGACCAGATGCCGGTTGCAGGGGTAGCCGGGGTCGGCCAGCAGCACTTCGTCATCCCGGCCGACCAGCAGTGCCAGGATCAATTGCAGTGCGCCGGATGCGCCGGGCGTGACGATGATGCGGGCCGGGTCGATCTGCAGGCCGAAGCGGCTGACGTAAAAGCCGGCGATGGCGGCGCGCAGCTGTGGCAGGCCACAAGCACCGGTGTAGAAGGTTTTGTGCTCGGCCAGCGCGCGGATGCCGGCGTCGATGATGGGGGGCGGGGTGGGGAAATCCGGCTCGCCGACTTCGAGGTGGATCACGTCGTGGCCGGCGGCTTCCAGCGCCTGGGCATCGGCCAGAATGCGCATCACATGAAACGGTTCGATTTTTGTTAGCCGCGAGGCCAGAAGCGGGGCAGGGCGGGGGTGGGGCATGTGATAGAATCCGGCGATTCGAATTTTGGCATTTTAGCTGCACCCGGCATCGCGCTGGGTTGGGCGCGAAGGATATTTAAGATCATGATCAGTACCTCCAACATCACGATGCAGTTTGGCGCCAAGCCGCTGTTTGAAAAGGTCAACGTCAAGTTTGGCGACGGCAACCGTTACGGCCTGATCGGCGCCAACGGCTGCGGTAAATCCACTTTCATGAAGATTCTCGGCGGCGATCTGGAGCCGAGCGGCGGCAACGTCAGCCTCGATCCGGGCGTGCGCCTGGGTAAGTTGAAGCAGGATCAGTTCGCCTACGAAGAGCAACGCGTGATCGACGTGGTGATGCAAGGCCACACCGAGCTGTGGGCGGCGATTCACGAGCGTGACGCGATCTACGCCAACCTCGAAGCGACCGAAGACGACTACATGCGTGCCGCCGAGCTGGAAGGCAAAGTGGCCGAATTCGACGGCTACACTGCCGAAGCCCGCGCTGGCGCACTGCTGCTGGGGGCCGGTATCCCCATCGAATTGCACAATGGCCCGATGAGCGATGTGGCGCCGGGCTGGAAACTGCGGGTGCTGCTGGCGCAAGCGCTGTACTCCAATCCCGATGTGCTGCTGCTGGACGAACCGACCAATAACCTGGACATCAACACGATCCGCTGGTTGGAAGAAACGCTGAATCAGCGCAACTCGACCATGCTGATCATTTCCCACGATCGTCACTTCCTGAATCAGGTCTGCACCCACGTTGCCGACGTTGATTACGGCGAAATCCGTATTTATCCGGGTAATTACGACGACTACATGCTGGCGTCCACCCAGGCCCGCGAGCGCCTGCTGACCGACAACAGCAAGGCCAAGGAAAAGGTCGCCGAGCTGCAGGCGTTTGCCGCGCGCTTCGCTGCCAACAAGTCCAAGAGCCGTCAGGCCACGTCGCGCCTGAAGCTGGCGGACAAGATCAAGGACAACATGATCGAGGTGAAGCCGTCGTCCCGGCAGAACCCGTATATCCGCTTCGATATGGACGACAAGCAGAAGCTGCACCGCGCGGCTTTCGAGGCGGCCAATCTGTCCAAGTCGTTCGATAAACCGCTGATCCAGAGCCTCAACCTGATTTTTGAAGCCGGCCAGAAGCTGGCGGTGATCGGCGGCAACGGCGTCGGTAAATCGACGCTGATGAAGCTGCTGGTGGACGAGCTCAAGCCGGATGCCGGTACGATCAAATGGGCCGACAAGGCAGAGCCTGGTTACTTCGCGCAGGATCACGAAGCGGACTTCGAAAAAGACCAGACGCTGTTCGACTGGATGAAGCAATGGAGCCAGCCGGGTGACGATGATCAGGTGATTCGCGGCATCCTCGGCCGCTTGCTGTTCGGCGGCGACGACGTGAAGAAGTCGGTCAAGGTACTGTCTGGCGGCGAGAAGGGCCGCATGCTGTACGGCAAGCTGATCCTGGAAAAGCCGAACGTCCTGATCATGGATGAACCGACCAACCACATGGATATGGAATCCATCGAGTCGCTGAACCTGGCGCTGGATCTGTACAAGGGCACGCTGATCTTCGTCTCGCACGACCGCGTGTTCGTGTCCTCGCTGGCGACGCAGATTCTGGAACTGCATGGCGATGGTTCGTATGAGCACTTCCTTGGTGGTTATGAAGACTATCTGGCCAGCAAGGGCGTGGAATAAATGTAGGGCGGGTTAGGCGTATGCCGTAACCCGCCGGACGACGCTGTGGTTTCGCCGACATGCGGCGGGTTACGCGGCAAGCCGCTAACCCGCCCTACAGGATCAACTACAGCATCGCTGTGCGGAAAGGCCACCCTCTGGTGGCCTTTCTTGTTTGTGAACCTTGTGTGACCTCTAGAAAAAACCTAGCCTTCCGCCATGCATCGCGAACGCCATCTCGACCTGCCCCCCTATCACGCGCCAGCCTGGTTGCCCGGCGGGCACATGCAAACGCTTTTCCCTGCGTTGTTCCTATGGCAGCGCCAAATGCGCTACCGGCGCGAAAGCTGGGTGACGCCTGATCTGGATAGCATCGTGGTCGATTGGGTCGATGGCCGGGTCGGCACACCCATTGTCGTGCTGTTCCACGGTCTGGAGGGCGGCTCGAAAAGCCATTACTCCCTCTCGATCAGCCAGCATTTCTATCCGCGTGGCTGGCGCAGCGCGATCCCGCATTTTCGGGGCTGCGGCAGCGTATCGAATCGCCTGCCACGGGCTTATCACGCCGGTGATAGCGCCGAGATCGACTGGATTCTGCGGCGCATCCGTGACTTCAATCCCGATTCGCCCTTGTTCGCGGTTGGCGTTTCGCTCGGTGGCAATGCATTGGCCAAATGGCTGGGCGAGCAAGGCGAAAAAGCGGCGGAAGTGGTGAGCGGGGCGGCGGTCATCTGCGCGCCGTTGAATCTGGCCGAATGCGGCCGGGCGCTCGATGTTGGCGTCAATCGCCATATCTACACGCGCGAATTCCTGCGCACGCTCAAGCGCAAAACGCTGCTCAAGCTCAAGGTCACCGGCAACCCCTTCATCGACCCCGCCCGTGTCAAGCGCGTGCGGACTTTGCGCGAGTTCGACGACCTCGTCACCGCGCCGCTGCATGGTTTCAAGAGCGTCGATCACTACTGGGATACCGCCGGTGCCTTCCCGGTGCTCAAGCACATTGCCGTGCCGACGTTGATCATCAACGCCAGGAACGACCCGTTCATTCCCGAAGCCAGCCTGCCCAAGCGTGAGGACGTGTCGGACTGGGTCACGCTGATCCAGCCGAAAGAGGGCGGCCATGTCGGCTTCGTCACCGGCCTGCCGCCGGGCAAGCTGGGCTGGTTGCCGGATGTGCTCAGTCGCTTCTTTTTGCACTATGCGCCCGGCCCGAGGTGACACCGCAACATGGCTCAGATCGCCCGCATTCCCGCCAGTATTTTCAAAGCCTATGACGTCCGGGCCAAAACCGATCTGCTGACGCCTGGCGCTGCCTACCTGATCGGTCGGGCGCTTGGTAGCGAGGCCCAGGCGCGTGGCTTCGCGCAACTGGCCATTGGCCGCGATGGTCGCCTGTCCAGCCCCGATCTGGCTGCCGCGCTGGCGCGTGGCGTGACCGAGTCCGGCGTAGATGTGCTGGATATCGGTTTGGCCGCCACGCCATTGCTGTATTTCGCCGCCAACCACGCCGCCAATGGCTGCGGTGCGGTCATTACCGGCAGCCACAACCCGCCCGATTACAACGGCATCAAGATCATGCTCGGCGGTGTCGCGCTGGGCGGCGAGGCCTTGCTGGCGCTGCGCGACCGGATCGAAGCGGATTATTTTTGCGATGGCAACGGGCGAATCCGGCCACTGGCCATTGCCGATGAATACCTCGCCGCCGTCGCCAGCCGTTTGCCCTTGGCACGGCCGCTCAAAATCGTGATCGATTGCGGCAGCGGCGTTGCCGGTGCTTTTGCGCCGGAACTGTATCGCCGCATGGGCTGCGAGGTGATCGAGCTGTATTGCGAGGTCGATGGTCATTTCCCGCATCACCATCCCGATCCGCAGGACGAAGCTAATCTCGTTGATCTGAAAGCGGCGGTGGCGGCGAACAAAGCACATATCGGGCTGGCATTCGATGGCGATGGGGATCGGCTCGGCGTGGTCACGAAGCGCGGCGCGACCATCCCTGGTGATCGCCTGTTGATGCTGTTCGCCGCTGCCGAACTGGCCGAGCACGAAGGCGGCCACGTGCTGTACGACGTCAAATCCAGTCGCGCCGTGGCCGCTTGGGTGATGCAGCACGGTGGCAGCTGCGAGGCGATTCCGACCGGCCACAGCCATATGAAAAAGCGCTTGAAGGAAACGGGGGCCATCGTCGCTGGCGAGCTGTCTGGCCATTTCGCGTTTGGCGGCTGGGGCGTGGACGATGCCTTGTATGCCGGAGCCAAGCTGTTGCGGCTGTTGGCAGCAGACGCCGATCTGGATGCGGAACTGGCGGCCATGCCGACGCCGCTGGCCTCGCCGGAGTTGCAGATTCCCGTCGCGGATGGTCACACGCTGGTGGCGCAGATCGCAGCAGCTGCCGTGTTCCCGACCGCGCAGCGCTTGGCCGCCATCGACGGCCTGCGCATCGAATACGCCGACGGGTTCAGCCTGATCCGCGCCTCGAACACGCAACCCTTGCTCACGCTCCGGCTGGAGGCCGACAATGCTGCCGCGCTGGCACGCATTCGCGCCGAACTTGCCGCAGCCATTGCACCGCTGGTGCTGCCGCCGTTTGAAATCCGTTAGCCACCCCTCTGTGAACCATTCGATCCAATCCGGGATTTGACCATGCCCCAAGCCATTCTCCCCCCGCAGCACCTGATCGCTGCCAATGTCGCTGCTGCCTTGGCCGAGGACATCGGCGATGCCGATTGGACGGCGCGCCTGATCCCCGCCGACGAAGCGGGCCGCGCTACGGTGATCGTGCGTGAAGACGCGGTGATCTGCGGTCAGCCCTGGTTCAACGAGGTATTCCGCCAGGTCGATCCAAACGCCGTGATCCACTGGCAGGTGCAGGAGGGCGCGCATGTCGCTGCCGATACCGTGCTGTGCGAGATCACCGGCCCGGCGCGGGCCTTGTTGACGGCTGAGCGTAGCGCGCTGAATTTTCTGCAACTGCTGTCGGCGGTCGCGACCTGCACGCAGCGTTATGCGGATGTAGTGGCCGGCACCAAGGCCAAGGTGCTTGATACCCGCAAGACCTTGCCGGGCCTGCGGCGAGCGCAGAAATACGCGGTTACGGTTGGTAGTGGCGCCAACCAGCGCATTGGCCTTTATGACGGCATCCTGATCAAGGAAAACCACATCATGGCGGCAGGCGGCATCAAGGCCGCATTGGGCGCGGCCCGTGCGCTGGCCCCCAGCCATGTTTCCTTGCAGATCGAAGTCGAAAGTCTGGTCGAGCTGGAGGAGGCGCTGTCTGCTGGTGCGCCCGCCGTGCTGCTGGATAATTTCAGCCTCGACATGCTGCGCGAAGCCGTTGCGCGTACCGCTGGTCGGGCGCTGCTGGAGGCTTCCGGTGGCGTGGATTTCTCGACCTTGCGGGCGATTGCGGAAACCGGCGTGGACCGCATCTCGGTCGGCAAGCTGACCAAGGACGTACAGGCGGTGGATTTGTCGATGCGGTTCAGCGTTGAGCGGTGAGCCTACACGCTCCCCTCTCCCACTTGTGGGAGAGGGGCTGGGGGAGGGGGGATAGTAGCGCTAGCCCCGATAAGTGGCTGCCAGCATCATTGCTCCGGCAGGCCAAGCCGTCCAAGCTACGTAGCTGCATCCAAACGTACCAATCAACCCCGCAGCAAATCCCGAATCTCCCGCATGCCGATCAATTTGAAACCGCGCTCGGTGATGGCCTCGCGCAGTTCGTCGCTGCCAAGTAGCGCGCGGTCGCCGGTGCGGGTGGGCCAGTCAGGCGCAAAGGCGCGCAGCTCGGGCGTGTCGTTGGCTGGGTGGCCGACCAGGCAATGCACGCCTGCGCCAAGGGTGTCGAGGTAATTGCAGGCCCAGTCCAGCCGCTCCGGAAAATCGGTATAGCGGTTAAACGGCAATACCTCCCAGCTTTCGATCAACAGCACCTGGCCGGCAGCTTCGGCAGCGAGGATTTGCGTTTCGATCTGGGTGGCGGCTTCGATATCCAGCACGCATTGCGCGGCGATTTGCGCTGCGTTGTAGCGTGGAATCAATGCTGGCTGCGCATGCTGGACGGCGAGTTCGATAAAGATCGGCATCAGCGCCGGGTGCCAGAGCGTCAGCATGTGACTGTCGAAATGGGTGAGGTCGAGACCGGCTCCGCCGACTCGGGTTGCGCGGGCAATCTGCGCTTCCAGCTCGCGGCGCACGGCGACGGGTTTGGCGTGCTGGTGCGTCGGCTTGGCGCGTGGATGAAAGTAGCCATCGGCATCGACCAGACCGCTTTCCGGATCATTGCCGGTGATCGGTCCCCAGCGATACAGCTCGCGCTCGCTGTTGAGGGTGAAGTGCAAGCCAAGATCGGCACGGGGGCCGAGCTCACGCGCCAGTGCGGCCGCAGCGGGAAACCAGCCGCAGGGGGCCATGGTGGAGGCGGAGGTCAGCAGGCCGAAGTCGACCAGTTCGCGCCATGCGCTGACCGAGGATTCACACACACCGACATCGTCGGCATGCAAGATCAGCAGGCGGTCGTGGGCGGCATAGCCAAGGCGTTCGTGCAGGGGGCGGGTCATTGAGTTGGCTCGGTGGGCGAGGTGATTGAAGGTGTTTGGGGCGGATCGGTCGGCAGCGGTGGCAACCAGAACTGGATCATCGCATCCAGCTTGGCCAGGTCGACCGGTTTGGGGATGAAGGCATTCATGCCGGCTTCCAGGCACAGTGCTTCGCTGTCGGCACTGGCGTTGGCGGTGAGGGCGATGATGGGCCAGCGGCTGGTCCGCACATCCTGACGCAGCAGGCGTGCCGCTTCGAGCCCGTCGAGCCGTGGCATCTGCCAATCCATCAAGACCAGATCGAAATCCTGATGCGCGGCGCAGTCGATGGCTTCGAGCCCATCATTTGCCACCACCACGTCAAAACCTTGTTTGGTCAGGAAATAACTGAGGACGCGCTGGTTGATCAGGCTGTCTTCCGCCAGCAGCACGCGGCGACGGTGGCCGATGACGGCGATGGTGTGCGCCAGCCGTACTTGATCCGGCAGTGGTGCGAGCAGGCGAACCAGTTGATGCACCAACGGGTGCAAGGTGATCAGTGGCAGTTTGACGGCCGCCGTGCGTGGGGGCAGGTCATGCTGCACATCCCAGCTCAGGATCAGCCGGGCCGCATCGCCGGCATCGATGGGGGCGTCGTTGCACAGCAGCAGCTCGGCATCGTCCGGTTCCACCCATTGGATTCCGCAGTCGGCGAGACCTTGCTCGATTTCGGTGCGATAGGGGCTGGCGGCTACCCAGGCCAGCTTGCGGCCAGTCAGTGTGGCGAGTTCTTCCGGCCTGGATTGCCAGTGCTTGGCCCAGGTGTCCCCCGCATCGGCTGGATTGGCGGGGAGCGTGAACCAGAACGTGGTGCCTTGCGCCGGGGTCGGGATCACGCCGATCTCGCCGTTCATTTGTTCGACCAGCAATTTGCAGATGGCCAGCCCGAGACCGGTGCCGCCATAACGACGCGTCGAGCTTGAGTCGACTTGGTAGAAGCGCTGGAACAGCTGGTCGAGCTTGTCCGGCGCGATGCCGATGCCGGTATCGGCCACCGCAATGCGTACGCCCTGTTGATCTCCATTCGCGTGGGCTTCCAGCGAGACCCGCACTTCGCCGGCTTCGGTGAATTTGAGCGCATTGCCGATCAGATTGACCAGAATCTGCTTGAGCCGCATCGCATCGCCGTTGTAACCGGTCGGGCAGGCGGGGTCGATCACGAGCTTGAGCGAAAGGCGTTTTTCCGCTGCGCGTGCGCCGAGCATGGCGCAGGCTTCGGCTGCTGCCACGCGTAGATCGAACGGCTGGTTTTCCAGCACGAACTTGCCGGCTTCGATCTTGGAGAAATCCAGCAGGTCGTTGATGAGCGACAGCAGCGTATCGCCCGAATAGGCAATGGTGGCGACGTATTCGGTTTGCTCGTCGTCCAGCGGCGTATTGCGCAGTAGCTGTACGAAGCCGAGTACGCCGTTGAGTGGCGTGCGGATTTCGTGGCTGATGGTGGCGAGGAATTCGCTCTTGGCGCGGCTGGCTTCTTCGGCCGCATCGCGGGCGGCGGCCAGCTCTTGGTTGAGCGCGCGGATTTCCTGATTGATCCGCTTCACCCGGATCAGCTGCGCCAGGATGGCGGCAAACAGCCGCAGCATTTCGCGTTGCGACGGTTGCAGCGGCCGGCGGCGCAGAAAGTTGTCGGCCGCGATCCAGCCGACCATCTTGTCATCCATCCACAGGCTGACCATGGCATTCCAGCCGCGTCCGACCACGACCTTGTTGTAGTAGAGGGCCGCATCTTCGTTGACGATGACCTCGCCCGGTCGCTTGACGCTTTCCTCGAACATCGAGTGCACCGGCAACGGGCTCTTGAACCAGTGTTCGTCGGTCAGCTCGCCGTTGTTGTCGGTGCCCCAGGTGCCGCGCATTTCGTTCTGGTCGACATCGATCTCGAAGATGCCCATGCGGTCGATATCGAGTTCAGACAGCGCCATGGTCACGCCAAGCCGGTAGAGCGTATCCAGATCAGTGGCTTCGGTCAGTTTGAGCGTGACCTGATGCAGCTTCTGCAGCTGTGCCCGGTCTTCTTCGGCATGCAGCAGGCTGGCGCGCAGGCGCTCGGTGATTTCGTCCGGCGAGTTGACGCGGCCTTGGCGCGTGGCCTCGCGGCGTTCGGCCAGCAGCATGGCGACGGTGTCGCATTCGAGCCGGAATGCCGGTGAATCGAGCAGATTACTCACATGATCGAGATCGCCGAATTCGATGTAGAGCAGGCCGATCAGCTGCTTGTTTTGCAGCAGCGGCAGGATGACCCGATACAACGTCACCGTTGCTTCGTTCTGGTCGTCCCAAATCTCGTGCGGCGAGTAATCGACCGGCTGGATGGAGAGCGCCGGCTCACGCAGCTGGCGTTCCAGCTCGGCGAGGGCAAGCCCAAAGAAGTTGGCCGGGTTCTGTGCCTCGGCAAAGGTGAGCGCGCGCTGGCCGTTGACCGCTTGGGCGTGGATCAGGAGCTGATCGCCCTCCGGCAACAACAGGAACACGCGCCGGGCTTGAAACACGCTCAGGGTGCGGCTGGTGAGTTCCAGGCAGAACCGGTCCCAATCGGTGTTCAGCACCCATTGTTCCAGATGCAGCCAGGATGCATCCGGCACTTGCGGAACGGCAAGGTGGTGTAACTGGGCGAACTCGGTCATGGCGGCCCTGAGGGAACGAGCGGTGACAAGGTGGGGGCGGGCTCTAAATGATGGGGAAACCTGATCATCTTAGGTAAGTGATAAGCAAGTTGCCATGCCTGCGGGGCCTGCCCGGCCCCGATTGTCAGTCGGCAGGGCGGGCGCACGCCACGAGACAACTGCATAGGGCATAGCCGCGTATAATTGCCCGTTTTTACTGAATTTTTCGCAACATGCCCATTGCTCAGATCGAATCGCTGGACTACGAAGGCCACGGCGTCGCCCACGTGGACGGCAAGGTTATCTTCATCGACGGCGCACTGCCGTTCGAGTCTGTCACCTATAGCAGCTACCGCAAGAAGCCGGCGTTCGAAAACGCGCAGGCGATGGAAATCCACACCGAAAGCTTCATGCGCACCCAGCCCAAGTGCCCGCACTTTGGCGTGTGCGGCGGCTGTTCGATCCAGCACATGGAGTTTTCCGCTCAGGTGGCGGCCAAGCAACGTGTGCTGGAAGACAACCTGCAGCGCATCGGCAGCGTGAAGCCGGATGCAATGCTACCGGCCATCTACGGCCCCGAATGGGGCTATCGCCACCGGGCGCGGCTGTCGGCCCGTAACGTGGCAAAGAAGGGCACCGTGCTGGTCGGCTTTCATGAAAAGCGTTCCAGCTTCATTGCCGACATGACCGAATGCCGCGTGATGCCCAAGGCGATTTCCGATCAGTTGCCGGCCATGCGCGAGCTGGTGAAAAGCCTGTCGATTTTCGACCGCATGCCGCAGATCGAGCTGGCCATTGGCGAGAACGTCACCGTGCTGGTGTTCCGCAATATGGAAGCCATCAACGCGGCGGACGAAGCCTTGTTCAAGGCGTATGCGGACAAATGGAACGTGCAGATCTGGTTGCAGCCGAAAGGCCCGGATACCGCCTATCCGCTGTATCCGCTCGATGCCCCGGCGCTGACCTATGTGCTGCCGGAATTCGGTATCGAAATGCCGTTCAAGCCGACCGAGTTCACCCAGGTGAACCATGCGGTGAACCGTGTGATGGTCGAGCGCGCCATCAATCTGCTGGACCCGCAACCGGGCGAGACTATTGCCGACATGTTCTGTGGCCTGGGCAACTTCACGCTGCCGATCGCGCGTCGCGGCGCGAAGGTGCTGGGCATGGAGGGCAGCAAGCAGTTGGTGGAGCGGGCGTTTGAAGGCGCGAAGCATAACGATCTGGATCATCTGACCGACTTTGCCGTGGCGAACCTGTTCGAGATGACCGAGGAATGGCTGAGCAAGCTTGGCTCGTTCGACAAGATGCTGATCGATCCACCGCGTGATGGCGCGATGGAGCTGGTGAAGTCGATCAGCATCGAGCACGGCCCGAAGCGGATCGTCTACGTGTCTTGCAGCCCGTCGACTCTGGCGCGCGATGCCAACGTGCTGGTGAATGTGAAGGGCTACACGATGAAGTCCGCTGGCGTGATCAATATGTTCCCGCATACGGCGCACGTCGAAAGCATTGCCTTGTTCGAGAAGGATTGAGCCGGGACTGAGGTGAGATTGAGGCCGGAGTGCACTGGCCGGTCGGCGTAGAATATCCTGATGGCGTTAAGCAAGGATCACCCGGTCGACATGGCCGGGTGTCTCGCCAAATCTGGAGTCGCCGCGTGATGAAGCAATCGCTTGGGCTGGCCTTGTTGCTCTGTGCCAGTTGTCTGCCGTGCTGGGCCACCTTGGGCCAGCAGGCATCGCCAGTGCAGGGCAGTGCCCGCGTACTGAGTAGCGCAGGAAGCACTGCAACGGGCAGCGCTGCCCCATACAGCGTGCAAGAAACCCAGACCAGCTCCGGTCAGATCATTCGTGAGTATCTGTCATCCACTGGTGTGGTCTTTGCCGTGACCTGGCAAGGGCCGACCCGGCCGGATATGCAGCAGCTGCTCGGCAGCTATTTTCCCTCGTTCGCCAATGCCAATCAGCTGCCACACCGACGCGGGCCGGTACGGCTGCAGCAATCCGGGCTGGTGCTGCAATCGGGCGGCCACATGGGCGCGCTGAGCGGCCGGGCCTATGTGCCGCAACTGGTGCCGCAAGGCGTCGATCCGGAAACGCTGCGATGAGCGCCCTCATGCATAAATTATTCTTGAGCGGGCTTATCGCCATCTGCGTTGTGTTGGCCGCGTGCGGTGGGGGCGGTGGTGGATCGTCGACCACGCCAACCCCGACGCCAGTCCCAACGGTTGTCCCGACTGCGCCGCCGGGCGGGCCGAACGTCTTGTCGGTCGTTGTCGATAGCGGCCCCAATGCCGATTACGTCAACGGGCCGTTTGCTTCGGTCACGATTTGCCAGCCGGGCACCAACACCTGCCAGACCATCGATCATCTGTTGGTCGATACGGGGTCTTATGGTCTGCGCATCATGGCATCCACGTTCAATGCCTTGCCACTGTCTGCATTACCCCAGCAGACTGGTGCCACGAACGGCGGCAACTCGCCGCTGGCGGAGTGCGCCCAGTTCGGTTCCGGCTTTACCTGGGGTTCCGTGCGCACGGCAGACGTGATCATGGCGGGTGAGCAAGCCAGCAACTTGCCGATCCAGATCATTGGTGACCAGAATTACGCCAGCATTCCCAGTGCGTGCTCTGCCGCAGGGGGGACGCCGCTCAACTCGGTGGCCGCATTTGGCGTAAACGGGGTCTTGGGCGTTGGCTTGTTTGCCGAAGATTGCCCTGCCTGCGCCACCACACCGCTGAGCCCGACCAATGGCGGCGGTTATTACTACTGCCCGACGTCGTCGACCTGCCAAGTGGCACAGGTGCCCATCTCCAAGCAGATCATCAACCCGGTGGCGCAGTTCGCCACCGATAACAATGGCGTTCTGCTGTGGCTGCCTGCGGTGCCGGCGAGCGGGGCCAGCAATGTGGTGGGTTCCCTGGTGTTTGGGATTGGCACACGGACCAATAATGCACTTGGCAATGCCAAGGTGCTGACGACCAATGGCTCCGGTTTGATTTCAACCCTTTTCAACGGTACGAACTACTCAACCAGCTTTATCGATAGCGGCTCCAACGGCCTGTTCTTCCCCAGCAGCATGACGGTATGCGCTTCACCCAATAGCGAATGGTATTGCCCGAGCGGCACCCAAAGCGTGTCGGCGACGATGCTGGGGGCCAATGCGGTCACGAATCCGGTGAATTTCAGTGTGGGGAATTTTGTGAGTTTGCTTAGCATCCCAAATAACACCGCTTTCAATAACCTGGGCGGGCCACTGGCCGGTGAATTCGATTGGGGCTTGCCGTTTTTCTTTGGGCGCAATGTCTACACCGCGCTGAATGGCAGAATGGCCGGCGGGCAGACGGGGCCTTATTTCGCCTATTGAAGATAGATCGAGATGGATTGCGTTTGACGGTGTTGAGGCAATAAAAAACGGCGGGGAAATCCCGCCGTTTTTGCTGCTCCATTGGCTCATGCAACGGATGCAATCAATGAATCCCGCCGCTGGCCTTGAAGCGCTTCTCCAACCGGCTCACACCGCTGGCCATGAGTAGCGTGAGGATCAGGTAAAGGAAGGAGATGGTCAGATACGGCTCCCAATAGCGCGAATACGCGCCAGCGACGGTGCGCGCTGCATAGGCCAATTCGGCCAGGCCGATGGCGGAGACCAGCGAGCTGTCTTTCAGCAGCATGATGGCTTCGTTGCCGAGCGGCGGCAGCATGCGGCGGAATGCCTGCGGCACGATGATGCAGCGCATGGTTTGCCAGTAGTTCATGCCGAGCGAGCGGCTGGCTTCGAACTGGCCCTTGGCGATCGACTGGATGCCGGCCCGGAAGATTTCGGTGATGTATGCGCCGGCATTGAGCGTGAGCGCGACAAGGCCAGACATGAACGCGCCGTAATCCTGGCGCAACGTGATGGCGAGGTCGCCGCTGATCAACAGACCGTCATCCGGATGGACCAGCACCGGCATCAAGGCGAAGTGGATCAACAGGATTTGTACGAACAGCGGTGTGCCGCGAAAGAAGGTCACGTAGGCGGTGGCGGGCCAGCGGACAAAGACGATCAGCGGGTATTTCCACGGGCCGTGTCGGACTTCCGCCAAGCGAGCCATGCCCATCATCAGGCCGATCAGCGTACCGAACACCACGGCGATCACGGTAATGGCCAGCGTCATCTTCATGCCGCTGACGAAGAGTTCCCGGTACTCCCAGATGATCTGCAGCTGGAAGTGATCGAGCAAGGGAACCGCGTGCTGCACGCTGGTCCAGAATTGGATGAAATCCATCTTTATTTCTTTTTCAAAATTGATTGCAAGCAGGCTTGCAAGTTGGGGGTCGCCGACGACGCCAACAAGAAAAGAAGCGCAAACCGCGATCGGTCTGCGCTTCTCTCATCGGACATCAAGTCTGGCTTAGTTGCCGAAATACTTCTTGTAAATCTTGTCGTAGGTGCCGTCGGCCTTGATGGCTGCGATGCCCTTGTTCAGCTTCTCGACCAGCGCCTTGTTGCCCTTCTTCAGCGCGAAGCCATAGTACTCCTTGGCGAAGGTCGGATCATCGATGGTCTTGAGCTTGTCGCTCTTGTTGTTGGCAACGAAGTTGATGATCACGCCGTTGTCGGCCACTACCGCGTCAACGCCGCCGTTCTGCAGCTCTTTGAGGGCCAGCGGCGTCGATTCGAAGCGCTTGATGTTCGGGTTGGTCTTGCCCAGCAGTTTTTGCACCACTTCATCACCAGTGGTGCCGGTTTGCACGCCGACCTTCTTGTCCTTGAGGTCGGTGAACTTGGCCAGCTTGCTCTTCGGGCCGATGGCGATCAGCTGCTTGGCTTCGAAGTAGGGCTCGGTGAAGTCCATAGTTTGCTTGCGCTCGTCGGTGATGGTGACGGCGGAGGCGACGATATCGCGATCACCCGTGCCCAGCGCTGCGAAAATGCCTTCCCACGGGGTATTGATGAATTTCACTTCAATGCCGGCCTTCTTGGCAACGGCGGTGAGGACGTCAACATCGAAACCGACGATTTCCTTCTTCTCGTTCTGTGATTCGAACGGTGCATAGGCTGCATCGGTTGCAACTTGCAGCGGCTTGCCGGCGGCAAAGGCCGGGCTAGTGGCGAGTACGGCGGCGCAGAATGCACTGGCCAAGAGGCCGAGTTGACGCAGCTTCATGGTGGTAAATCCCCTCGAGGTTGAAATTCTGGATATTGAGTTCACGGCGAAGGTGGCAAACATGCTACAGCCACCTTACAGCCCGAACGCAGGGTAGGGACCGCTGTATGGGGTCACAATTGGGATAAACCCTAGGCGGCTGTATGGTTATAACGGGTATGCCCGGATTGCTATATCGGTACGGATCAAAGCACGATTTCTTCCAGCCCGCTGGGCTCGGATTTCGATGTTTCCCAGCGTTCCGCGATCTGTTCCGGCGTGGCATTCAAGGCTTCGAGAATGCTGGCCGGCAGCTCGCTCAAATTGATCTCATCTTCCTCCTGGTCCACCAGATAAAGCGCCGTATACAGGATGGCGGTCAGCTTGGTCAGCGTGGGTTGATCTTGCGGATTGTTCTGGTATTTGACCGCCGACTGAATCTCGTCCGGGAAATTCCAGCGGCGGGTGAGTTCCTCGCCGACCATTACGTAATCAAAGCCGATGTTGTTGTCTTCCAGCAGGATGCGATTGCCACCGCTTTCCACATAGCGGTCGATTTTCACGGCGATTTCCGGCGCCACGATATGAATCATCATTTCGCCGATGTTGTGGATCATGCCGCACACGAAGGCCATTTCCGGGTTGAAGCGGGCGAGGCGGGCCAGGTGCTTGGCGGTGCTGGCAACCTTGAAACTGCGCTGCCAGAAGCCTTTGCGATCAAACCCCGGCGTGGCGACAAAGGCGCCAGTCACGCCAGACGCGACCACCAGCGTACGCACGGTGTTGAAGCCGAGCACGATGACTGCTTCGTTGACTGACCCCACCAGACGGGATGCGCCGAAGTGCGCGGAATTGGCCAGGCGCAGCACCTTGGCGGTGATCACCTGATCCAGCGAAATCTTGCGTGCGACCGATTCGATATCGACGTCTTCGCGGCTGAAGCTGTCGATCAATTCCTGCACAACCTTTGGAATCGTCGGCAGCTTGTGTGTCTGTTCGAAAATATCTTCGAGTTTCATGCTTGTTGTCTCCCCTTTCACGGCAGTGTTATTCGAAGCTGTGCACTGCACAAACCATGCTAGATCAGCAACCCGGGCTGCGCCAAACACACGCGTAAACAATGTGGCGAATGTGGTCATTCAGCTGCTGTCAGCGCGTGTTTTGCCATGACGTGGGCCAGAAAAAAGCCGCTCCATGACAGAGCGGCTTTCTATTGCTGCGACTGAGTGCAGTCACTTACTTATCGCGTGTTTCCACTTGAACCAGCGGCTCGGCAGCGCTGCCGGCGTTGGTGGCGTGGGCGACATCGCGACGGCTGGTGCGAGCCGGCACTTCGACTGCTTCAGCCGGGGCTGACGACGCAGTGTTGACGGTCTCGACCATGACCAGCTCAACTGCTTCGTTGGCTGCCGATGCGGTCTTCTGGCTATCGCGACGACGGCGGCGTGCCGGCGCTGCAACTTCTTCTGCCACGACCGGCTGAGCGGCATCAGCACGTGTTGCCACCATGACGAGGCCAGCTTCTTCCGGCGTTGCCACTTTCAGGGCCGGGGCAGCGGGTGCTGCTACTGGCGCTTCCAGGGGCAGGGCAGCTTGTGCTGGTTGTGCCGGCTTGGCTTCTTCGACGACTGCGACTGCTTCGACAGCAACTGGGGCAGCAACTGGCGCTTCAACGACAACCGGTGCTTCAACCTTAACTGGTGCAGCTACTTCAGCTGCAACCGGCGCTGGTTCGACAGCAGCGACTTCGACCGGCGCTGCTTCGACTGCCTTGGGGGCAACCGGAGCGGCTTGCGGTACGACTTCAGCGACCGTTTCTACAGCCTGTTGCGGCTCGATCACTTGGGCGACGACAGCTTCAGCTGCAACTGCCACTGCTGCGACGGCTACGACCGGGGCCAACTCGACTGCTGGCGGTGCAACTGGCGCTGGTTCGACAGCAGGCGATGCGACCACGGCTACCGGTTCAGCAGCAACAGTCGGCGCAGCCGCAGGGGCTTGCTCGCCTTGCTGCTCGGCTTGGTCGACAGTGCCTTCCTCAACGTTCACGGACTCGTTGCGTTCGCCACGACCACCACGACGACCACGACGGCGGCGGGTACGGCCTTCGCCACCTTCCGCGGCCGGTGCAACCGGAGCGCCTTCGATCGTTACGCCTTCCGCGTTGACGACCGGCTCAAGCACTTGCGATTCCAGCGCCTCGACCGGGCGTTGTTCACGCGGCTCACGCGGTTCGCGGGGCTGACGGGGTTGGCGCGGTTGACGTTCGGCGCGTGGCTGCTGCTCGCTACGTTCCCCTTGCGGGCGCTCGGCTTGCGGGCGATCAGACTGCTGCGCTTCTACTGGCTGGCGCTCGGCTTGCTGACCACGCGGCTGGCGTTCCTGCCGCTCGTTGCGGTCACGATCACGGCTCTGCTGGCGTTCGGCGCGGGCGGCTTGATCTTCCTCGATGCGCGGCTTGCTGCCACGACGGTTTTCATTGCGCTCGCCTTGAGGGCGTTCGGCACGATCGCCGCGTTGTTCGTTACGGTCGCGACGGCCATCACCGCGGCCTTCACCTCGACCCTCTCCACGATTGCCGTCACGACGGCCATCACGGCGACCGTCGCCACGCGGGCGCTCGTTGCGCTTCGGTTGTTCGACCGGTGCCGGCGCGGCTTCCGATGTGCCACGGAACCAGCTGACGATCTTGCCCCACAGCGATTCGCTCGGCTCAGCCTTGGCGACTGCAATCGGCTTTTCCTCGCGGATCGGCGCAGGTTGTGCCGGGGTGATGCCCTTGACGGCCGCTTCCGGACGCTTGGCCATCTCTTCCTTGGCCTTGCCCGGCTGATAGCTTTCTTCCGGCGGCGCTTCGACCATGCGGTACGACGGCAGTACGTCCTCGATCTGGTTCAGATCGTCATGACGCAAGCGGGTTACGCTGTAGTTCGGCGTTTCGAGATGAATGTTCGGGATCAGTACGACGCTGACCTTGAGGCGGGCTTCCAGCGAGAACAGCTCGTTGCGCTTCTCGTTGAGCAGGAAGGTGGCAACTTCAACCGGCACCTGCGCGTGAATCGCGCCGGTGTTTTCCTTCATGGCTTCTTCTTGAATGATCCGCAGGATGTGCAGGGCGGACGATTCGGTGCCACGGATGAAGCCGGTGCCATGGCAGCGCGGGCAGGCGATGTGGCTGGTTTCTTCCAGCGACGGCTGCAGGCGCTGGCGCGACAGTTCCATCAAACCAAAGCGCGAAATCTTGCCGGTCTGGACGCGAGCGCGGTCGTGATGCAGCGCTTCACGCAGACGGTTTTCGACTTCCCGCTGGTTCTTCGGGTTTTCCATGTCGATGAAGTCGATGACGATCAGGCCGCCGACGTCACGCAGACGCATCTGGCGGGCGATTTCATCCGCCGCTTCCAGGTTGGTGCGCGCTGCGGTTTCCTCGATATCGGAACCCTTGGTGGCGCGCGCCGAGTTGACGTCGATCGAGTACAGCGCTTCGGTCTTGTCGATGACGATGGCGCCGCCGGAGGGCAGCGACACTTCACGTGCAAAAGCGGTTTCGATCTGGTGTTCGATCTGGAAGCGCGAGAACAGCGGCACGTCATCCTGATAGATCTTCACGCGGTTCACGTTGCCCGGCATCACGTGGCTCATGAACTGGCGGGCTTGCTCGTAGATGTCGACCTTGTCGATCAGCAGCTCACCGATATCCGGCTGGAAGTAATCGCGGATGGCGCGGATGACGAGGCTGGATTCTTGATAAATCAGGAAAGCGCCGGTCTGGCCGGTGGCTGCACCTTCGATGGCGCGCCACAGTTGCAGCAGGTAGTTCAAATCCCACTGCAGTTCTTCGACTTCACGGCCGATGGCGGCAGTGCGGGCGATCAGGCTCATGCCGGTTGGCGTTTCGAGCTGATCCATGGCGGCGCGCAGTTCCTGGCGCTCGTCACCCTCGATACGGCGGGAAACACCACCGCCACGCGGGTTGTTCGGCATCAGGACGAGGTAGCGGCCGGCGAGGCTGATATAGGTGGTGAGCGCGGCGCCTTTGTTGCCGCGTTCATCCTTTTCAACCTGGACGATGACTTCCAGGCCTTCGCGCAGGGAGTCGGCAACGCGGCCGCGGCCGCCGTCTTCGCCGAGATAGGAGCGGGCGATTTCCTTGAAGGGCAGGAAACCGTGGCGCTCGCAGCCGTAGTCAACGAAGCACGCTTCAAGACTCGGCTCGACGCGGGTGATGACACCCTTGTAGATATTGGACTTCCGTTGTTCTTTGCCAACGGTTTCGATGTCGAGGTCGATCAACTTCTGACCGTCGACAATCGCCACGCGTAGCTCTTCAGCTTGCGTGGCGTTAAACAGCATGCGTTTCATGTAGGCTCCTGCACGCACTCACACGGCAGGGCGACTCGGCACGGGCGATAGCTACCCAATCGGGTCACGATGCGCGACGGACAAGCCGGCGCGACGAAAATGACGAATCAGGATTCGGTAGGGTTCGCGAGTGTATACATCCTTGTATGGATTGAAGCCGAGGCCGTAGGGGCCATTTGACCGCCCCGCCGGTCCAGTTGCTATCCAGCAACCTGAAACACGGCAAGGCAGGGAGAGCCGATTGAGTGCGTTGTATGGTCGAATCTATTACCATCGCTACTTTTTTTCGCGGTGAGCTGAATTAACCGCATCCCAGCATTGGCAGATCGAGTCGGACGTCAGGCGAGACCCGCGCGTGCAATCCCTTGTTGATGTGAATCGGGACGAGCCCCAGTGGGGCGGCGGGAAGGCAAGTCGCCAGCGTTGGCGACACGACAAAGCCAAAAGAGCGGGATTTTCAGGCCGGATTGGCCGAAGCAGCACAGAATGTAGCTGCTACGTTGCATACGAATCGTCTTAACTGCAGCGCAACACAGAGTATATGACAACATGACTGAGACGAGCAAAGCGTCTGTCACCTTCATCGAAATCACTGAGGAAGTCGCCGGTCAGCGGCTGGATAATTTCCTGCTGCGCCACCTGAAAGGCGTGCCGAAAAGCCATGTTTACCGCATCGTCCGCTCGGGTGAAGTGCGCGTGAACAAAGGCCGCGCCGACGTCACCACCCGGCTCGAAGCCGGCGACGTGCTGCGCATTCCACCGGTGCGCGTGGCTGAAAAGCCCGATGCCGCGCCGGCCCAAGCCGCCAGCGATCGCATCGAATTGACCATCGTTTATGAAGACGACGCGCTGTTGGCGATCGATAAACCATCCGGCATCGCCGTGCATGGCGGCTCCGGCGTGAGCTTTGGCGTGATCGAACTGTTACGGGCGCAGCGGCCGCAGGCGAAATTCCTCGAATTGGTGCACCGGCTCGACCGCGAGACTTCCGGCATCCTGCTGGTCGCCAAAAAACGCATGGCCTTGGTGAAAATGCATGAAATGCTGCGCGATAATCACCAGATCGATAAACGTTATCTGGCGATGGTGAAAGGCGTCTGGCCCGAGCCGCGCAGCCACGTGAAGTTCAAACTGCTCAAGTACAACACCGCCGATGGCGAGCGCCGCGTGAAGAAATCAGCCGATGGCCTGACGTCGCACACGGTCGTGAATCGCCGCGCGACCTTTGCCGATGCCAGCTTGCTGGAGTGCGAACTGAAAACCGGCCGCACACACCAGATTCGCGTGCACTTGGCCGAGAGTGGTTACCCGATTCTCGGCGACGACAAATATGGCGATTTCGCCCTGAACAAAGCGCTGCCGCGCGCTGGTCTCAAGCGCATGTTCCTGCATGCTTGGCGATTGACGCTGGCTCACCCGCTCACCGGCAACAAGCTCGAACTCGAAGCGCCGTTGCCGAAAGAATTGCAAACCTACCTGGATTCGTTAGCCGCATGACTTTAGCCACCCTCGGTCGACGCTTCGACCTGCTCGTCTTCGATTGGGACGGCACCTTGATGGATTCCACCGGCACGATCGCCCATGCGATCCAGCTGGCCTTTGTCGAAATCGGCCTGCCCAAGCCATCCGATTACGACGCCCGTTTCGTCATCGGTTACGGGCTGAAAGAAGCCATGGAATACCTCGCGCCCGGCGCGGACGACGCCACCATCCATCGCATCGTCGATGCCTACCGCAAGCACTATCTGGCGCGGGATGAAGCGTTGGTGCTGTTTGCCGGTGTGAAAGAAGGGCTGGATAAGCTGGTCGATGCCGGGTTCATGCTTGGCGTGGCGACCGGCAAATCACGAATCGGACTGGATCGCGCCTTTGGCGTGACTGGCTTGGGCGATCGCTTTGTTGCATCCCGCACCGCCGATGAATCGTTCTCCAAGCCGCATCCGGCCATGCTGGAGCACTTGTTCGACGTGACCGGTGTGCTGCCACGGCGTGCGGTGATGATCGGCGATACCACGCATGACCTGCAGCTGGCGATCAACGCCGGTTGTTCCAGCCTGGCCATGACTTATGGCGCACACCCCGCCGATGAGCTCCTCGCCTTGGCACCGCTTGCCCACTTCGACGATTTTTCCACGCTGACTGATTGGTTGCTCGCCAATGGCTGAGACGCCAGCCCGCATTCTCATCTGCGCCAGCACAGATTTGCCTGATCGTGGATTGGGCGTGCGGTTTACGGTGCAGAGGGACGGGCGCGAGCAAGCGGCGTTCGTGGTGCGTTACCGCGGCAGCGTGTATGCCTATCTAAACAGCTGTGCGCACATCCCGATCGAGCTGGATTACCAGCCCGGCGACTTTTTTGATTTGAGTCAGAACTATCTCGTTTGTGCAACGCACGGTGCATACTATGCCCCACAGACCGGGCTTTGCCTGGGCGGGCCATGCCCAGGGCGCAGTTTGACCAAGCTCGCGGTCGTCGAGGACGACGGCCAAGTCTATTTTTGTCCTGATAGGAATTGATCGACCATGCAAGAAAACTGGGAACGGCAAGCCCTGAATGATCTGCTGCAAGCCAGCCTGAAAGAACAGCGTCGCAAGCGTCGCTGGGGCATTTTCTTCAAGCTGCTGGGCTTCACTTATCTATTTGTTGTCACCATGCTGATCGTTGGCGATTTCGGCGAGAAAAAGCTCGAAAGCGTCTCCAAGGGTCCACACACCGCCGTGGTCAGCATGGACGGCGTGATCGCCAGCAATGGCGAGGCCAATATCGAGAACGTGATCGAAGGTCTGACCAACGCCTTCGAAGACAAGAACACCCGTGGCGTCATCCTGTCGGTCAACAGCCCTGGTGGCAGCCCGGTCGAGGCCGGCCAACTGCATGACGCCATGCTGCGCCTGAAGCAGAAGTACCCGAAAACGCCGCTTTACGCCGTGGTCGGTGATATCTGCGCATCGGGTTGCTATTACGCCGCTGTCGGTGCCGACAAGATCTATGCCGACAAGGCCAGTATCGTTGGCTCGATTGGCGTGTTGATGGACGGGTTCGGCTTCACCGGCACCATGGACAAGCTCGGTGTCGAACGCCGCCTGCTGACTGCCGGCAAGAACAAGGGCTTCCTCGACCCGTTCTCGCCGGTCAGCGGCGAACAGAAAGCCAAAGCGCAGGACATGCTGGACGAAATCCACCAGCAGTTCATCGATGTGGTCAAGAACGGTCGTGGCAAGCGACTGAGCAACGACCCGGACCTGTTTACCGGCCTCGTCTGGAGTGGCGCGAAGAGCGTGAAGCTGGGGCTGGTGGATGGCCTCGGCTCCATCGGTTCTGTGGCTCGCGACGTGATCAAGGCTGAAGACGTGATCGACTTTACGCCGCAGCCCGGTTACCTCGATCGCTTCGCCCGTCGTGTTGGCGTAACGGCTGCCGCGCATCTGGGCAGCCAGTTCCGGATGTCTCTGCAATAAGGTTGATGGAGCGACGGCAATGACACGGCGGCGTAAACATCCTGATGAGCACGATAACCACGAACGCTGGCTGGTGTCGTACGCGGATTTCATCACGCTGCTGTTTGCGTTCTTTGTCGTGATGTACGCCATTTCGTCGCTCAACGAAGGCAAGTATCGGGTGCTGTCTGAATCGATGGTCAATGCGTTTCGCAAAGAACCGACGAGCAGCCAGAATCCGATTCGCCTGCCGAACCAGATCGTCCCCGGCGCGCCGCAAAAACTGAGCCCCCCGCGTGAATCAGCGGCCAGATCCGATAACCCGAAACTGATGGAAGAGCGGCGCAAGATGCAAGGCATGGCGGGCGACATCCGTGGCTCGCTCGGGCAGTTGATCGATCAGGGCAAAGTGCGGGTCACCCAGTCGAAACGCGGTATTGCGGTCGAGATCAGCGATAGCGTCCTGTTCCAGACCGGCCGCGCCGATCTGCAGCCGAACTCGGTCGAGGTCTTGCGCGGCGTCGCCAATCTGGTGAAAGACAGCGACAACCTGATCCAGATCGAAGGCAACACCGATAACCAGCCGATCAACTCGGTGCAGTTTCCGTCCAATTGGGAGCTTTCCGCTGCCCGGGCCGCCAGCGTGGTGCGCTTGTTCGTGCAAACGGGGGTGGCGCCACAGCGGCTGGTCGCCATCGGCTACGGCGAATTCCGCCCACAAGACAGTAACGATACTGTCGAGGGCCGGGCGCGCAATCGCCGGGTCACGCTCAATATCCTGGCTGACAACAAGGACGAAGTCGCCGTCTTGCCGCTGGACGACAAGACACGACCTGCGCAGTAGTCCTTATCATCGACTTGCGTTGGGCTGACTATACTTTTTCCAGTCATTTGCATAACACCCGCGATCCATCAGCCAATCCTTCCCAACGCGCAGCCATGCATCAATCGATCCAGCGAGACCCCTCGGTCGTCCTGAGAACCACCCAGCTTCTCTATCGAAATGCTGCCATCGGGCAATGGATAAGCATCCTCAATGCCACGCTCCTGTCCTGGGTGATTCAGAGCGAATTTCCGTGGCAAACGGTCGCCGCATGGTGGTGTTCCGCCATGCTGATCGCGGCTTATCGGCTCAGGCTGTGCAGTCATTTCAAACAGGCGCAAGTCGACGAAACGTCGATATATACCTGGCGACGCCGCTATATCTTCAGCGCGCCGGTATCCGGTCTGGTCTGGGGCATGGGGCTGTTGTTTTTCATGCTCGGCGCGAGCGATACCCTGCGTATCTTCATCGCCTTCGTGGTTGCCGCCATGGTCGCCGGGGCCGTGCCGATTCTCTCCAGCGTACTGCCGGTCTTGCAGATCTACGCTTTCCTGATGGTGCTGCCCGTGGTCGTGTCCTCATTTCTGGGGCACGGTATTTACGATCGGGTGTTCTGCATCATGTCGGTGCTGTTCCTGTTCGGCATCCTGCGTAGCGCGCAGTTTTTCAATGAAACGATCACCGATCTGGTCGCGGTCGTTCAGGAAAAAACCCGTCTCGCCAGCGATTTGAACCGCGCCCGGGAAGCATCAGAGGCCGCCAGCCGGGCAAAAAGTGACTTCCTCGCCAACATCAGCCACGAGATTCGCACGCCCATGAATGGCATCGTCGGCATGGCGCAATTACTGTCTCGCAACGAGGTCTCGCCCGAGTTGCGCGAGCAGCTGGCGGTGATTCAAGGCTCCACCGACGCGCTCTTGTCCCTGGTCAACGATGTGCTCGACTTCTCGCGCATCGAAGCCGGTCATTTCGGGCTCGACCCCGAGCCATTCGCACCGGCCACCTTGTTGCACGATCTGGAACAGATGTTCCGGCCGCAAGCCACGCTCAAGCACATCGAGCTGGCGTTCGAGCTCTCGGCCGAAACGCCAGAATGGCTGATCGGCGACGCGGTGCGCCTTAAGCAAGTGCTGGTCAACCTCGTTGGCAACGCACTCAAATTCACCACTCACGGCAGCGTGCATGTCGAAGCAGAATGCTGGCGTCGCGAAGGCTTCGAAACCGAATGGACGATCGCAGTGCGCGACACGGGCATCGGCGTACCGGTGGACAAGCGCGAAACGATCTTCGAAGCATTCGCGCAAGCCGACACCTCCATCACGCGCCGGTTTGGCGGCAGTGGCTTGGGCTTGTCGATCTCGCATCGCCTGATCGAGCTGATGGGCGGACGGATCTGGGTAGACGACAACCCCGGCGGCGGCAGCGTCTTCCGCATCTCGGTGCCGCTGCAGGGCGTGGACATGGGTGAAAGCGCATCGGCACCGGCCAGCGCCGTTTCACTCAAGGTGCTGCTGGCGGAAGACAACCCCGTCAACCGGCTCGTGGCCGAACGCTTCCTGACCCTCTCCGGGCATCAAGTCAGCGTGGCGGAGGACGGCGCGCAAGCGCTGGAAATGCTGGAGCGGGTCGAAGGCCCACCCTTCGATGTCGTGCTGATGGATATACAGATGCCAACCCTCGATGGGCTGGCCACCACCGAACAAATCCGCGCCCGCGAAGCCATGTTCGGCACCGCCCATTTACCCATCATCGCGCTCTCCGCCAACGCCTACAGCGAAGACAAGGAGGCTTGCCTGGCGGCAGGCATGGATGATTTCCTGGCCAAGCCATTTCATCAGGATGAGCTGGATGCCGCGCTGGCGAGAGTGGCGGCGCGGAAGGCGGGGTGACAATGTGGGCAAGTTCAACCCAGGGTGGATACTTGAACCAACCCCGGCCGGCAAGCCGTCCGGGCTACGGTTTGTATGGGTGATGGATTCGCGCACGAAAGGGCATTGCGCCACATATATACTGATGTCGTTTTCAGCACATGAACTGTTAGGCATCATGCCCCTCTTTCGCTGCTCCATTCTGGGTGAGAATTTCCCCGGCACTTTGGCCGGAGTTCCAGAGCCAATTGGCTTTTACGCTACCCGTTATGTGAAAGCATCATCGGCGGATGAAGCTGAGGCGGCGGCACTCAAATTGCTGCGGCAAGATAAAGACTTAGCGTTACCTCAAGGCACACGAATGCAAGATGCAAGAATTTATTTCGAGGAAATTATCGAGGTTGCCTCAAATACGGAGCAGGTATCCAATAGCGGATTTTCGTTTTTCCGCATGGGCACCTGATTCAGCATTGAATCGATATTCAATAAGCGGCACTTTACCATGACGATGACACCTGAAGATCGCTGGGCCGAAACTAGAAAACGGTTAGAACCCTCGCTTGACGCGCTGTTTTGGCAGGATTTTGGAATAACAGATCCAGAGAAGAAGAGAAGTGTCGATTGGATTCTGGATCAATTGCTCAAGCCTGAGCTGATGGCCTTGCTGTCCGATAGTTGGGCACTTTGGCGGCTGGACGACAACGGCAATCACTTCAAGGTGAAAGGAGGCTTGTCTTATGAGGAAGTGTGGCGCTTAAAGCAGGAATATGAATCCAGCGGGCATAAGCAGTTTTACTGGGTTTTGCCGACAGCGGTGTGCTAGCACATAAGGTGTGATTAAACAGCGCTGGTGAGTAAATAATGAAAATATATTGGAAGAAAAGTGATATTCCCCAGTTAAAGGGCCTGGATTATCAGCAGCAGTCGGCATTGCTGCAGCCAATCATCAAAGATGTTTGGCGCCACTGGCAGGTGTGGTTGCCCTTCGTCTTGCAAGTCATGTTTACGGTTTGGCTTGTCCGATATTGTCCTGTGTTTCCATATAAGCTTTGGGTTTCATTGGTGCTGATATATGTAACGATTAAATTCGCTCTTGTGCCATACAATCATTTTCTTGCTTGGCATCTTGATAACATAAAACAGTCCGTAGAGTGACCTGAGTAAAGTGAGGCCCGGTGTTTGTCTGCTCAAACATTGGGTGTGTCACCTGCTGTTTGTTTGCTGAATAATGGAATGACAGTTTAAATGTTATTAAGGGGCTCTACATTGGGTCAGCCGTCATCTTC
Source organism: Andreprevotia chitinilytica DSM 18519 (assembly GCF_000711875.1). Lineage (GTDB taxonomy): Bacteria > Pseudomonadota > Gammaproteobacteria > Burkholderiales > Chitinibacteraceae > Andreprevotia > Andreprevotia chitinilytica. Next base: position 108,571 of record NZ_JONM01000009.1, on the reverse strand, counting down.
TAATACGCACCGGTTTATCTTTGTGGTGGGGTGGTCAGTGACAGCACTGTTCATGTTGTGGGGGCTTACCTGTTACGTTGGTGCTGTCGCAAGCGCATACACAGCAAAGAAATGGCCCTCCGTTCAGGGTACGATCATTTCATCAAGAGCAGTACGCGGTTGTGGTAAAGGAACATCATATTACCCAGCTGTTCAATATCGATATGTCGTTGGTGGAGTGACATATACAGGTTCTCGCATTGCATTTGGTAATGTGGGGTGCGGTTCCGAAGGCGAAGCCAAAGTTATTGCCGATGAATATGTCGTTAATGCGGCGGTACTTGTTTACTTTAACTCTGGGCAACCTTCTGATGCCAGTCTTGTCGTCGGTCAGGTCCTTGATGATACTTGGCTTGGTATCGTTATGATGAGCGTGATTTTTATTGGGTCAATTTGGTTTGCGTTTCGCGTTTTTGTGTCCGGTCAATTCATTGGTCGGCTTAAATAAAGTCAATGTATTCAATTGAGTTTTAGAAAATTCAATTCTCGCCATTCAAACATGGCGATACGCGAACCAACCCCGGCCGGCAAAGCCGTCCGGGCTACATATGCATCTACGCAAGCTCGCTCCTACAAAAACCTTGCAGCAATCAAACCCGATCACCAGCCCGCATCACCGAAACCGCCTCCACAAGCGCCGTATGCACATCCTGCAATTCCTGTCGGGCAACGCTGAGGGCGGCGGTGTTTTGTGGGGTGTGTTCCAGCGTGCCGAGGGCCGCAGCAAGCTGGCGGGCGCCGATCTGGCCGGCGATGCCTTTGGCGCTGTGGGCGTGGCGGCTGCGGACGGTGGGGGCGGGTTCGGTGGCGAAGGCGTCGAGGAGTTGTTCGATGCGCATCAGGCCTTTTTCGGCCAGTGGCAGCATCCGTTCCAGCGTGTAGCCGAGTGCGGCCGCTGCGGCGGTGAGGTCGAGGCAGATGGCCTCCGGCTCGGCGTCGGTCGATGCGGTTGGCCCGGCGACGGTGGCGAGCAGGCGGGTGCGGTCGAAGGGTTTGCCGAGCCAGCCGTCGATGCCGGCTTCGGCCAGCTCCGCCGCACCGGGCGAGTGGCCGGCGCTGATGAGCAGGATGCGGCCTGTGAAGCCGAGGGCGCGCAGGCTCTTGGCGAGTTGCACGCCGGTGAGTAGCGGCATGTGGAAGTCGGCCAGCACGGTGTCGATGGCGGGGTCGCTGCGCCAGAGCGAGAGGGCTTCTGCGCCGTCTTCGCTCATGCGCACTCTGGCGCCGGCCCCGGTGAGTAGGTCGCCGAGCAGGTCGCGGTTGATGGCTTGGTCTTCGGCGACGAGGATGGTGCGGCCGTCGAGGCGGGCGGGTTCCATCAGCGGGACTGTGATGTCGCCGGGCTCACAGGGCGTGACGGGCACGCGCACGGTGAAGGTCGCGCCGTTGCCGAGATCGCTACTGACGGTGATGGTGCCGCCCATGAGGTTGGCGAAGTCGCGGCAGATGGCGAGACCCAAACCGGCACCGCCAGCGCGTCGGCCCGCTTGGGCTTGCTCGAACGGCGCAAAAATCCGCTCGGCATCGGCGGACGAGATACCGGGGCCGGTGTCTGCTACGGTGGCGTTGAGCCAGTGCGTGCCGGTGGCGTCGATGTCTGCCCATAGCCGCAGCTGTACGCTGCCCACTTCAGTGAGTTTGACGGCGTTGCCCAACAGGTTGACGAGGATTTGCCGCCATTTGCCGGCGTCGAGCCAGAACCAGTCGTGTGTGTCGGTGGCGATCTCGAAGCGCACGCCGTGCCGTCGCGCCTGTTCGGCAAACAGGCCATCCAGCTGGCGCACCAGTACCTCGGTGGAAAGCGGCGATTCCTCCAGCTTGGCGTGGCCGGTTTCGAGCTTGCTGGCGTCGAGCACGTTGCTGATCAGGCTGAGCAGGTATTCGCCGCTGTCGCCAATGCGCGCCAGCCATTGCGCATGCAGCGGGTTCAGCGCGTGTTCCTGCAGCAATCGATCCACATAGCCGAGGATGGCGGTGAGCGGGGTGCGGATTTCGTGGCTGACGTGGGCGAGGAAGTTGGTCTTGGCGCGGCTGGCGGCTTCGGCATCGCGCCGGGCCTGATCGAGTTCTTGCGTGCGTTGGGCGACCAGCGCTTCCAGATCGATTGCCTGGCGTTCCAGTTGGGTGCGGTAGGCGGTTTCGGCGGCTTCTTTCTGGCGGCGCAGCTCGGCCACACGCAATGCCATGGCCACGCTGAACAACACAATCTCGATCAGCATGCCGACGAAGATAAAGCGGTAACTGAAGGTGTCGTGCTCGATCAACCCGTAGTCACGCAGCCCCCAGGTGACGGTGAGCGATACCGCATACACCGCCCAGCCCAGCGTGAAGAGCTTGGCCCCGGCCACGCCGGCCCGCACGGCGAACAGGCTGGCAACGATGTACAGCAGGAAGCCGACGCCGCCCAGGTTGAGCGCGTTGAAGGCGAATTGCTCGAAGCCCAGCAGGGCGGTGACGCTACTGATCGCGCCGATGGCGACGATGCCTTTCAGCCCCCAATCCAGCCGTGGCGTGATGGTTTGCGTGCGCAGGTAGCTGCGCACGAACTGCGCGGCGCAGATGAAATAGATGCCGGAGCAAACGTACAGCAGCATCAGGCTGTAATGGCCGTGCCAGAGCAGCAGCGGCCAGACGCCGGTGGCAGTGTGGAACGAGATCACCAGCATCACGAGGTTGAGGCCGTAATACAGGAAGGTGGTATCCCGCGTGGCGACGAACCCGGCCACGGCGGCGAAAGCCACCAGCAGCATCACGCCGATCATGCCGCCCAGCAGGAACATCTCGTGGCTGTTGGCGCGCTGGAACGGGTGATCGCCCCACACGCGTACGTCCGAGTAGATCGGCCCGGCCATGTCGACTTCATCGTTGAAGACCACCCGCATCAGCACGTCGAGGCGGCCTTGGGCGGGCACGCGGACTTCAAAGACGGGGCGGATGGTGGCGAGCGGGCGCTGGTCTTCACGCTGGGTGGACTTGAACGTCTGCGCTTGCCACGGGCGGTTGGTGCCGGCCGGGCGGGTGTAGAGCGTGACCGTGCCGATCAGGCCGTCGGTGTATTCGACAAAGCTATCCAGCGATGTCTCGTCCGGGTTGTCGAGCTTGAAGTGGAACCACCAGGCATCGCGGCTATAGCCACGTGAGCGCAACAGGCCGGTAGGCCGTTTGAAGTGGCCTTGTGCCTGCAGGGTATCGGCGGCATCGACCGGCAGGGCGCGCGTGGCGTCGCGCCACAGGGTCAGTTCTTCGGCAGTGCTGGCGCCATCGTCGTTGTGGGTGACGGTCAGCGCGCAAGCGGTGGTGAAGGACAGGAGCAAAACGCAACACAAGACGAAGCATTGCAGTATCTGGCGGGGAGGCGCTAACACCCTGCGCGGCGGCAGGAAAGGTGAAGTGCTGACCGGCAACGCAGCAGCTGCGTTTGGGCTGGCGGACATCCCTGTTCCTGTTATGTGGTTCATGTTAGGACGGCGCGCATGGGCGCAACGGCCGAAGTGTCATGATGCGTAAGAAAAATGGGGTACGACGATCAGGTGAAGTGCTCAGTTCCCCGCATCGCCTTGATGCACGAGAGGCCGGAGGCGAGGGGGAATGACGTTGATTTAAGCCGGCGCCAGTCCTCTTCCGCATGTAGGCGAGGGGATGACATCCTTACTTGCACTGACTTTCCCCTTCCGCAAGCGCGTTCATCTTATCGCGACTCCATGCCACATACATAACAGTTCGGTTTGGTTTATGATCGGCGAGCTTGTTTAAGAATCGGGAAAGGGTGCTTGCATGGTGAGCGCAACAACACCGGTCTGGTCCGACGAGACGCTAGACCGGCTCAAAAAAACCGCCGATCCACTGGCAGACGATTGCATGGTGGCTTTAATCGCCGACGGTGACATCGCCGAAGCCAACGCCGTTCTGGCCCGGATCGATACCGAAACCGACTGGCCGGACGATACGCCAGCCCCATTACAAGCCTATCTCGACGCGACGGCGCAACTGCCCCCCGGCACTGACCTCGCCCGTATTGCCAGCGCGCAACATGTCTTCAGCACCTTTGGCCTGCAATTCGGTGTGAGCCTGTTGTGCCGCTCGCTGCCGGTGCTGTATGCCGGCAAGATCGGCGGCTCGCAAGTGCTGGCCGCCACCGGCAAGCTCACCGATCACTTCGCCCGCCGCGCCTCTGAAACCTTGCGCTTCATCCTGAACGCGGCCGAGCCGGGTGGGTTGGCGCCGGGCGGTCAGGGCTTGCTGACCATTCGCAAGGTGCGACTGATGCACGCGGCCGTGCGCCATTACGCCAAATCATCCACGCACTGGCCGGATGGCTGCTGGCCGCAGGACTGGGGAGAGCCGATCAATCAGGAAGAGCTGGTCGGCACCATGCTGGCGTTCTCGCTGGAGGCCGTCGAAGGGCTGCGCGAGCTGGGCGTGGAGCTGGGGGCCTCGGTGCAGGAAGACCAGCTCTACCTATGGAAGACCATTGGCCTTGTGCTTGGCATCGTGCCTGAGGCGATGCCGGCCGATATCACCGCCGCCCGTCAGATCTGGGCTGCGCTGGAGCGGCGTAATTTCGGCGCATCTGATGCGGGCCACTTGCTCACCCAGTCGCATATCGCGTTCCTGCAGCAAAACCTGCCGGATATCGCGCATGGTCTCGTGCCCGACTTGATGGCCACGCTGCTGGGCCGCCGCAATGCCCAGTATCTGGGGTTGCGCAACACCGGTTGGTGGGCGTGGTTGGTCGATACGTTGAAGATGATCTTCCGTATCAAGACCCGTCTGGCCGGCAGTTCGCACACCGCGCAGGGCTTCATGGTGGTGTATGGCGATGCGTTGATGGATGGCTTGCAACGCTATTGGGCCGGGCCCAATCCGGGGCGGCCGTTTCGGATTCCGGATCGGTTGAAGACGTAAGCTGAAAATCCACTTCTTGAACCACAGAGGGCACAGAGAACACAGAGGTTCACAGAGAAAGAAAGCAATGGCGAGAGGCGGGTTTTGTAGGAGCGAGCTTGCTCGCGATAGCGCCGGTTGACACATCGCTATCGCGAGCAAGCTCGCTCCTACAGGTTTCTCTCCCAATCGATTTAGGTTTTCTCTGCGCACCTCTGTGTTCTCTGTGCCCTCTGTGGTCCAAGATTTTGTGTTTTAAGTTGTTGTTTTTCAGGAATAACCACATGACCAACTGGATCGCCCACGGCCCAAACGACCCGGCCGCCATGTTCAACACCATGAGCACCGACGGCAGCATCTATACCGCGCCGCAGCTGGCTTTCTTCGCGGCCGGTTGTTTGTTGTGGGTGGTGGCCTACGTGCTGGTGTTGGTGCAGGCGCATCGGTACAAAGTCGTCGAAATGGCGGTGATCGCCGCGGCCAGCAATCTGGCGTGGGAGTTTGTCTGGGGCGTGTTGCTGCACACCGATATGGGCGTGTTTCTGGTCTGGACTTACCGTGCGTGGCTGTTCTTCGATCTGTTCATCTTCTGGCAGGTTCTGCGCTTGGGGCGTGGCCAGTTCACCACGCCGTTGTTCCAACAAGGCTACGCGTGGATCGTGACGGCGGCGGTGGTGTTCTTCATCGCGGTGTACTGGACCATGACGCTGTCCGGCCTCGATAGCCCTATCGGCGCACGCTCGGCTTATGTGTGCCAGTTCATCATCAGCGCGCTCTGCCTGATCCTGCTGGTGGAACAGCCATCCACTATCGGGCTGGCGTGGCCGATTACTTGGCTGCGCAGCCTGGGGACGTTGCTGGTATCGGTGTTCATGCTGCTGCACTACCCCGATGATCTATTCCTGCTGGTATTGTGCGGCGCTGCGACGGTGCTGGATTTGGCGTACTGCGCTTACTTCTTGCGGTTGCGTGGGGTGGGGCGGTCTTCGGCGCTGGCAGTTGCCTGAAGGCCGGAGCTGCTAAAAAAGAAGGCGAGTCGTTCGACCCGCCCTAAGCTGCTTGCTACTGGATAGACGTTACTTTGCCGCTGCTTGCGGATGAGGTATCGCTTCCTCAATCTTTTCCAAATAGCCGGCCATACGGCGTAAACGGTTGAAAAAAGCAGGACGGGTTGAGCGCAGCGATACCCGTCGCTCACGTTTGATAAAGCAGCATGGGTATCGCTGCGCTCCCCCCCATCCTACAAAACCGTTCCAGTTGGATGTGCTGAGTGAACAGTCAAAAAAAGGGCGAGCCTTGCGACTCGCCCTGATGCCTTGCTACTTCCTCGATACAGCTTGGTGCGTCACGCCTTACTTCAGCGGCGTCACGCCATTGCTGTAGTAACGCGCTGCATGCACGAACCACCAGTAGTCGTCCGTCAACGCCTGGCCGCCGAGGCCGATGTTGTCGGTCGAATCACCCACGCCAGCACCGAACAGCGCGGTGATCACGCCGGCATCGCGCGCTTCCGGCCAATGGCTGCCCCATACCACGTTGCTGCCGCTGGTCGATACCTTGGCATCGCCTGCTGCGTTGGTCTGGTAGTACGACGGGGCGAACACGCTCGGGCTGGCCGAGAAGGTATCGCCGAAGAAGTACGTCGGCCCCGTGTCTTCGTAGTGCTTGCTGGTGGCGTTGGTCAGCGTGGCGAACGGGCTGCCGGTGTATGGGTTGTTGCCCACCGAGCCGTTCACGTGGCCGGCTGGCAACTGCCACAGCACCACCGGTTTTTGCAGCGCGGTGTGCAGCGTGCTCACGTAGTACAGGTAGTTGTTCCAGTGGTCGCCATTGAACTGCCACTTGCTGTTGCCTGCCGCACCACCGTCGTAGCCGTACTTGTCGAAGGAGATGAAGCTGGCGCCGTAGCTGGTGATGCCGGCCGCGTTGTAGTAGTTCGCAACGCGTTGGGCGCTGGCCGCAATGTACGGGCGACCGTTGGTCCAGCCATGCTCGCCGGCATCGGTGATGTGCATCAGCCCCTGGCCGGATGCGCCGCTTTGCGCATCGGACCAAACGTTGATCTGCCAACCGTACCAGGCGTTCTTGCTGTACTTCTGGATGATGTAGTTCACCGCTTTGACAAGGCCATCGACCGTGTTCGGGAACTGCGGATCACTGGCCGTCAGCACGCCGCTGCTATACGCCTGATCGACGCGAGCGGTGATCTGGTTCGGCTGCAGGCCGGAGTTCTGCATCAGGTAGCCGATGAAGTCCGGCTCGATCACATAGCCCACCGGGTCGTCGCCGGCTTCGGTGTTGGCGATGTTGATCACGTTCAGCCAGTCCTTGAAGTAGGCCTGCATGTACGTGGCGTCCTGCACGTGCGCCAGATCGGTGGTGTAGCTCTCGCCGCCGTCCGCGATGTTGTAGAACACGAAGATCGGGATCATGCCCTGCTTCTTCGATTCGCGGATGAAGCTGGTCTCGCGGAAGCAGGGGATGGTGGTCCAGGTGCACCAGCTGTTGTTGCCCGGCACCGATGCGCCGCCATTCAAATAGACATAGCGGAAGTCGGTGTGGGTGTTCTGATCGCCGCTGCCGAAGTTCTGCAAGGTGGCGAGCGAAGTACTGGTGTCATCCGATACCGTGCCGAGCGACAAGTAGTTCGGAATGCTTGGCAGCGTGCCATCGGCATTCTGCACCCGCACGCCGACGAGGCGGACTGCGCCGCTGGCATCAGTAACGCGAATCCCGGCGCGGCCGGCGGCCTTGGCGGTGACGGTCAGCTTGGTGCCGCTGACGCTGACGGTGGCAACGCTCGGGTTGTTCGAGGCGACGGTGAACGACGGGCTGGAAACCCCGGCGACCGACAGATCGAGCACGGCGCTGCTATTCAATGCCACTGTCTGTTGCAGGGCCTGACCATCGGTATCCCATTGGGCGATGGTGACCAAGGAGGCGGCACCGACGGTGGTGTAGGACGCATCGCTCCAGTTGCTGCCGGCCGAGTTGATCACCTTCACCTGATAGGTGTAGAGGCCGAGCTTCTTGCCGGTGACTTGCAGTGTCACGCTCTGCGCGCTGCCGGTATTGGCGACCGTGCCGGTTTGCACCTTCACGCCGTTTTCATACAACTCCCACGAATCGGCATCGTTGCCGGACCAGATGTTCCACTGGATCGGGAAATCGCCGGTGTGGTTGTAGTTCTGGATCTGCATCGTCGGCTTGTTGGGCGCGCCGGCGGATGGGGTGGGTGTCGCGGTGGGGGCCGGTGTGGCGGTCGGCGGTACCGGGGTTGGCGTTGCGGTGACCGGAACGGGTGTCGGCGTCGGTGTGACTGGCTTGGGCGTCGGGGTTGGCGTGGCCGGGGCAGGGGTCGGCGTTGCCGTCGGTTTCGGCGTTGGGGTGGCAGTCACGGGAACCGGAGTCGGCGTCGGTGTAGCGCCGCCGCAATTGCCGAGCACCGTCCAATCCTTGCCGGAGCCGGACGGGCCGCTGTTGGTGGCCGGATTGGCGCTGGTCCACCAGTTGGCGACGTAATTCACGCCTTGATAGGTGACCTTGTCGCCCTGGTTGTAGTTGGCCTTGGTCGAATCCCACGCGGCGTAGCAGGTGCTGGCTGGTGTCGGGGTGGTGGGCGTTGGCGTGGCGGTAACGGGAACCGGCGTGGGGGTCGGCGTCGCTGGCTTGGGTGTTGCGGTGACCGGCACGGGCGTTGGTGTTGCCGTGGGTTTGGGCGTCGGCGTGGCCGTGACGGGAACCGGTGTCGGGGTCGGCGACGGGGTGCCGGCGTCCGCGCCGAGGTCGGTCCACAAGCTGGCGACGGTCGGGTTCCAGCCGGTGCTGGTGTAGTCGGTCTGGTTGACGACCGCTTTGTAGTCGTGACCGTTGTAGAGAACGATGGTCCCGGCGGTGTAATACACATCCGGTTGCCAGGCAGGGTAGGCGGCGTACGCGTGCACAGCCGCCAGGACGGCCGGAATGGCCGCCAGCGTGAAGCGGTTCAACATGGTGTGTCTCCTCCAGCTTATTGGGTGTCGGCCATGTTTCGCCGGCGCTTTTGAGCATCGTCTCGTGCCCTGTGGCGCGCTGAAGCGGAACGCTGGTTTTTCCGCTTCAAGGCGTGATTAGTGGTGATGTTCGATTGCTTGTCAATAGCGCGTTGGCATAGGCGGAATGTGACGGTTTTCTGAGTGTTCTTTGACTACGGATGAATAGGGCGTGTTGAAAAAATCCGGATGATCTTTTTGGCTTCAAGTCTTTGTTTTTGATTGGTTAAATTGTTTTTAATTGATGATTTTTATTAAAAAATAAGAATGGACTGATGTAGTAAATCGGTATGGAAAGAGGTAATTGAGGGCGAAATAAATTGAATGGCTTTCACGATCTTTCGGCGTGGCTTGATTGCGCTGGTGAATGGCGCTGCAAATCCGCTCGTACCATATGTTTCTGCCCAGTTACCGTGTACCAGTCGCAGGTGAGCTGCGTGGCTTGGGGATAGGCCGGACGATCGGGCCGGAAAGACCCTGTTGCCCGCGCAGTTGAAATGCACCGCATCGGCGGCACGTGTTCCCGGTACGCATGAAACGCAAGAGGCACACGGCAATGAAAACATTAGGCGAAACGGCTTTTTCGGTACTGGATCTGGCCACGATCAAACGCGACGGCACGGCGGAAGACGCGTTCGAGCGCACCGCCAGATTGGCGCGGCATGTCGAGGCATTGGGCTACGGGCGCTACTGGTTGGCGGAGCACCACAACCTGGCCGGCGTGGCGAGCTCGGCGACCAGCGTGTTGATCGGCTTCGTGGCCGCCAATACGTCGTCGATCCGCGTGGGTTCGGGCGGGGTGATGCTGCCCAATCACGCGCCGCTGATCATCGCCGAGCAGTTCGGCACGCTCGAATCCCTCTATCCCGGCCGCATCGATCTGGGCCTTGGCCGTGCGCCGGGTACAGATGGTCTTACTGCTCGTGCGCTGCGCCGGCACCTCTCCAGCGATGAAAACGAATTCGCCGAACTGTTGGCCGAACTGCGCAGCTATTTCGATACGGATCGGCGCGGGAGCGAGGAACGCGTGCGCGCCATCCCCGGTGAAGGGCTGAATGTACCGATCTGGCTGCTCGGCTCTGGCTCATACAGTGCGCAGCTGGCCGGCTTCCTTGGCCTGCCGTTCGGCTTTGCCAGCCACTTCGCGCCGGACAACGTCTTGCCGGCGCTCGAACTGTATCGCAGCAGCTTCCGGCCGTCCGCTACGCTCGCCAAGCCGTATGTGCAGGTCGGCATGAACGTGATCGCGGCCGATTCGCAGCAGCATGCCGAGTACCTTGGCACTTCGCTTAAGCAGCGCTGGCTGCGCATGATCCGCAACCAGCGCGCGCCGCTCGATCCGCCGGTGGAAAGCATGGATGGGCTGTGGAGCGAGCGCGAGCAGATCATGGTGGAAAGCAAGCTGGCGGCGTCGGCCATTGGCGACGCGGCGACGGTGCGGGCGAAGATGCAGGCGTTTCTGGATGCCACGCAGGCCGATGAAATCATCGTCAATACCGATACGTGGGATTTTGCCGATCGTTTGCGTTCGTATGAGATCGTTGCCGGCTTCAAGTCCAGCTAAGCCCGTGCTGGCGTTTACAGCGAAAAATACATGCAAGCACCTAGCCCGAGCGGGCTTTGTGCTTGGCTATAATTCGCGGTAATCCTGCCATGCGCGTCCAACGGTACTAACCCAATGACAGACCCGGTTATCCCCGATACCTCTCCCGATAAACATGCCGACCAGCTGAACAAGCAGCGTTTTTCGATGCTGGAAGACATTGCCTCAGAACTGTCTGGCGAGGTGATCTTCCCCATCTGCTTTGATTCGGCGATCCAGATCGGCACGGTAATGCGCAGCCCCAACGCATCGCTGCGCCAGATTGCCGATGTGGTACGGACTGACCCGCTGGTGGCGACCAAGCTGTTGCGATTGGCCAATACCGTGGCCTATAACCCGGCTGGTCAGAACGTGACCGATGTTGAAAAAGCCATCGCCCGCCTGGGCATGGCCACCACGCGCTCAACCGCCTTGGCGTGCGCGATGGAGCAACTGGTGCGTTCGGGCCGTCTGGTGGTGTTTGAAGAAATCTCGAATTCGATGTGGCAACACTCGCTCAAGACCGCGGCCGCAGCGAGCGTGTTTGCCCGCAAGCTCACCCGCATCAGCCCGGACACCGCCATGCTCGCCGGGTTGATTCACGATCTGGGCGCGTTTTACATGCTGGATCGCGCCGGCAACTATCCCGAGCTGGTCGCCAGACCCAAATCGGTGGTTTATCTGATCGCGCAATGGCACGAAAGCATCGGCAACATGCTGATGGACGCCTTGGGCTTGCCCGAAGAAGTGGTCGAGGCGGTGCGCGAACACGATCAACCCTGTGCGCCGATCCACGAGCTGCGTACGCTGAAAGACATCGTGTATGTCGCCAACCTCTTTGCCGGTGGGCTGGAGGAAGTCGAGCACCTGGATTTGGGCGAGGTGCCTGAGCGCCCCGAGTTGAGCAACCCGGCTTTTGTCGCGCTGGAGTCGGATATCGAGGCGCTGTATCACGAGCTGTCACGCGCCTTGTAGTTTGGGCGGTGGTGGGGCGGGCTCCTGAACAGGATTCTCGGCGCGATCGCCATGAAAAAACCCGAGTCAAATGGCTCGGGTTTTTTCATGGCGTGGCGATTGCTGATTATTGCGTAACCAAGCGCACAGCCCACGGTTTGCCGTCTTGGGCCAGGGCGATCAGGCGGTCGATGTTGGGGTGTTTGCCGGGGAAGGCTTCGGCATCTGCCGTGTGTTCCGCATACAGGCGCAGGCCCTTGTCGGCGGCGATGGTGTCGATGGCGCCGAATTCCTGATATAGCGCGTGGTACACCCGCACGCTGCCGGCCTGGCCGGGCTTGTTTTCGATGCGGGCGATGAGGGTTTCGCCATCCAGCAGTTCGAGCGCGGCGAGGTGGTCGATGGTGGGCAGGGTGTCGAGGGTGTCTTTGAAATTCATGGTGTGGTCTTTGGAGTGAATCTTGTGATGTCGAAGCCAGCGTATGGCCGCCGGGTGATCAGGCCAGCGCGGCGTCTTCGCCCCAGACCTGGGCGGGGTTGACCCGGCCAGTGAGGCGGTCGTTGTCCAGCACGCTCAGGATCGAGTATTGCTCTTCGGCCGGGTCACGCTCGGCGACGTTGCGCAATGGCCGCCATTCGGCATCGAACAGTGGCTGGATGATGGGGGTCAGCTCGTGGGCGCCGGGGCGTTTGACGATGCCGATTTCATTGCTGGCCAGCTCCACGCCGGTGCCGGGCGGGTAAAGTCCCAGGGTATCGACGAACAGCTTGTCTAGTTTGCTGTCGGTGCTGGCCGGGCTCAGGCTTTGGAACAGCGCGGCATCGGCACTGCGGGCTTGGCGCCAGGCGCTTTTCGAGAGCAGCGCGCAGTAGCGGTCAGCCAGGCCGATCAGCCGCGCTTCGAAACGGATTGTGTCGTCCCGGAGTTTTTGCGGGTAGCCGCTGCCATCCGGTGCTTCATGGTGTTGCACCACGCAGTCGAGCCACAAGGTGTCTGAGACGCCACGCTGGCGCAGCAGATCACGACCCATCAGCGGGTGTTGCTGCATCGCCTGTCGCTGTTCTGCTGTGAGCGGGCCGGATTGGCTATCCAGCACCGGTTGCAGCGCGTGCATGCCGATATTCATCGTCAGCGCGGCGGCGATTACGGGGCGGCGTTCGGCTTCGCTTTGGCCGAGGCGCTTGAGCGCGAGCTCGACCACGACGGCGACGTCGATGGCATGGCGGGTGGAGTAGGGGGTGTCCTGCGCCAGCAGGGTCATCGCCAGCGCCACATTGCGATTGCGGTTGCAGGCGGACTGCAACTGCGCGGCGAGCATGATCAACTCGGCTTGGAAGTGGGGCGTATCCGCGTCGGCCAGCAGTGCATCCAGCCGTTGCCGGCTGGCGAGAATCACTTGGGCGATGCTGGTGCGTTTGATCGGGGCGGCGGACATTTCATGCTGTTTGAATATGTGCTGGCCGGGCGATTCTAAACTGCTTTTTCTTCGGTGCGGGTAGCTTGTTGCACTTTGAAAGACAGGGAAACCACGTTCAAAAGCCGTGAAAACACTGAAAGCGCAACCAGATTCAGCTTATTCCGCTTCGTCAATCCAGGCCATCTGGATGGCTTCGAGTATCTTCTCGCCGCAGTGCTTGGGATCATCGTTGAAATCGTCCAGCGCCATTACCCATTCCATCAGCTCGGTGAAGCGGATGGTCTTCGGGTCGATGGTGGGGAATTTATCGCTCAGTTCGATGGCGATATCGCGGCTGTCAGTCCATTTCATGTTGTTTTTTCCTCTTTGACTTTGGCAATGCGGCCGGCGGTGAGATGCAGCAATTGATCCGGCGTGATGCGGAACACGCTGTTCGGCGTACCGGCGGCGGCCCAGAGTTCAGTGTGGTGCAGTAAATCTTCATCGACCAGCGTAATCAGCGCGGAAACATGCGCGACCGGTGCCACGCCGCCAATCACGAAGCCGGTCTTCTCGCGCACGAAATCGGCATCGGCCCGACCGATCTTTTCACCGACCAGTTGCGCGACGGTTTTCTCGCAGACGCGGTTGATGCCGCTGGTGACGACCAGCACGGCGCGTTCGCTGTCCTTGGCACGCAGGATCACCGATTTGGCGATCTGCGCCACCGTGCAGCCGATGGCGGCAGCGGCATCCGCCGAGGTGCGGGTGGAGGCATCGAATTCGACGATATCGGCTGCAATACCGGCAGCCTGCAACGCGGCTTCCACACGCAGCTGATTGTCCGATGTGCTGCCGGCCGCCATGTCAGTGATTCTCTTCGCGGGCATGGTTGATGGTGTACTTGGGAATCTCGACCACGAGTTCTTCGTCGGCCACGAGCGCCTGGCAAGACAGGCGCGATTGCGGCTCCAGCCCCCAGGCTTTGTCGAGCAGGTCTTCTTCGTCTTCGGTCGCTTCTTCCAGGCTGTTGAAGCCCTTGCGCACGACTACGTGGCAGGTGGTGCAGGCGCACGATTGCTCACAGGCGTGCTCGATGAACACGTCGTGATACAGCAGCGCATTGCAGATGCTCTCACCCGCTTCCGCTTCGAAGGTGAGGCCTTGCGGGCAGAGGGTGGGGTGGGGCAGGACGGTGATCTTGGTCATGGTTCAGTCAAACTCTTAAATTTCGTCAATCTTGTGGCCGGACAGTCCCCGGCTCACGGCGCGATCCATGCGGCGGGCGGCGAATTCGCTGGTGGCTTCGTTCAGTGCTTCAGCCGCCAAACGAACCGCATCGGCATCGTGGCCGGCGATCGCGGCTTCAGTAGAAGTCAGCGCGGCATCGACTTCGGCACGCTCGGTGTCGTTCAGCAGATCGCCATCTTGCGTCAGCGCGGCCCGAGTGGCATTCAGGATGCTTTCCGCTTCGACACGAGCTTCGCCCAGCTTTCGGGCATGCATGTCGTCGCTGGCGTGTTGCATCGATTCGCGCAGCATCTTGCCGATTTCATCGTCGGAAAGGCCATAGCTCGGTTTGACCATGATGCTGGCTTCAATGCCGGTGCTTTGCTCGCGGGCGGAGACGCTTAGCAAGCCGTCGGCATCGACCTGGAAGGTGACGCGGATACGCGCAGCGCCAGCCACCATCGGCGGAATGCCACGCAGCTCGAAGCGTGCCAGCGAGCGGCCATCAGTCACCAGCTCGCGCTCGCCTTGCAGCACGTGGATCGCCATCGCGGTCTGGCCATCCTTGAAGGTGGTGAATTCCTGCGCGCGAGCAGTCGGGATGGTGCTGTTGCGGGGGATGACTTTTTCGACCAGGCCGCCCATGGTTTCGAGGCCGAGCGACAGCGGGATCACGTCCAGCAGCAGCCAGTCGTCATCACCCTTGTTGCCGGCGAGGACGTTGGCCTGCATTGCGGCGCCGAGTGCGACGACCTTGTCCGGGTCGAGGTTGGTCAGCGGCTCGCGGCCGAATAGCTCGGTCACGGCGCGGCGCACATGTGGCATGCGGGTAGCACCGCCGACGAGCACGACGCCCTTGATATCGTCCACGCCGAGCTTGGCATCACGCAGGGCGCGGCGCAGCGGGGTGATGGTTTTCTGTACCAGATGCGCGGTGATTTGCTGGAGGGTCTCAGCGGTCAGCTCGACATTGACCAGCGTACCGTCGGACAGCTGCGCGGTGACTTGCGTGCTGGCGTGGTCAGTCAGCGTTTCCTTGGCTTGGCGGGCCTTGGTAAGCAACAGGCGCGAGTCGCGATCATTCAGCTGCGACAGGCCGGCCGTTTCCAGAATCCAGCAGTGCAGCCGGTGATCGAAGTCGTCGCCACCGAGTTGCGAATCGCCCGAGGTGGCACGCACTTCGAACAAGCCACGGGTGAGTTCGAGGATGGAGACGTCAAACGTGCCGCCACCCAAGTCGTATACGACGTAAGTACCTTCAGCGGCGTTATCCAGACCATAAGCGATGGCGGCGGCGGTGGGTTCGTTCAGCAGGCGCAAGACGTTGAGGCCGGCGAGCGTGGCGGCATCCTTGGTGGCTTGGCGCTGGGCGTCGTCGAAATAGGCCGGCACGGTGATCACGGCACCGACGAGTTCACCGCCAAGGCTGGCTTCCGCGCGGGCTTTGAGGGCTTTGAGAATGTCTGCTGAGACTTCGACCGGGCTCTTGATGCCCGCCGCGGTTTGCAGCTTGAGCATGCCCGGCTCATCGACGAAGCGGTACGGCGTGGCTGCATCAGCGACATCGGTCAGCCCACGCCCCATGAAGCGCTTGACCGAGACGACGGTATTGGCCGGGTCTTGATTCTGTCGGGCCTGCGCGGCGTGGCCGACCGTGACGGTGGCATCGCTGGCGTAATGGACGACGGAGGGCAGCAATGCGTGCCCCTGTTCGTCTGGCAGACAGGTGGCACTGCCGCTACGCACGGTGGCGACGAGGGAGTTGGTGGTGCCCAAGTCGATGCCCACCGCCAGCCGGTGCTGGTGCGGGGCGGCGCTCATGCCGGGTTCGGAGATTTGCAGCAACATCTGACTACACTCGATCAATGGTGAGGGGTGAAGAGGGAGGGGTGAGGTGTAAAGACTTTGCCTTTGCGCCTCACACCTCGCCCCTCACACCTCACGTTTCTAAAACAGCACCGCTTCAATTGCGTTGCCGATTTCGTCGTTCAGTTTTTCCAGAAAGCGCAGCTTGCGCACGGCCGTCGCGGCGTCGCTCCAGGCGTGTTGCTCGTCGAGCAGCTCGGCCAGTTCCACGGTCAATTCGGTGATTTCTTCGGCCAGTTGGCGGTTCAGTTCTTCCAACTCGTCGACATTGCGCTGCGTCTTGGCATCGGCAATGGTTTCGCGCCATTCCATCTGCTGCATCAGGAAGTCGACAGGCATTGCGGTGTTGGTGTCCTCCTGCGTATCCACGCCATTCAATTGCAATAGATAGCGGGCACGGGCGAGGGGGGATTTGAGCGTTTGATACGCCTCGTTCACACGGGTGGCGATCTGCAGGCTCAGGCGCTTTTGTGCGTCGTCCGCAGCGGCGAAACGGTCGGGGTGGAATTCGGCTTGCAGCTTGCGGTAGGCGGTGTCGAGCACGGCGCGATCAAGCGCAAACGTGGTCGGCAGGCCGAAGAGGACAAAGTGGGATTGGCTGAAGTCGAAAGGCATGGGTGTGTGAGGGGTGAGGTGGGAGGGGTGAGGGGTAAAAGCAGGTGGTTTTTCCACCTCACGCCTTACTCCTGTCCCCTCACGGTGTAGCGCAGCGAAGCGCTACACGTGGAAGCTTTCGCCGCAGCCGCACTCGTTCTTCACGTTCGGGTTGTTGAACTTGAAGCCTTCGTTCAGCCCTTCTTTGGCGTAGTCCAGCTCGGTGCCATCGATGTACGGCAGTGACTTGGCGTCGGTGAAGATCTTCACGCCGTGGCTTTCGAACACCATGTCGGTTTCCAGCGCCGCATCGACGAATTCAAGCTTGTAGGCCATGCCGGAGCAGCCGGCCGTTTTGACGGCCAGCCGCACGCCCAGACCCTTGCCGCGACGGGCAAGGAAACCGGCAACGTGGTTGGCGGCGCGTTCAGATAACGAGAGAGCCATCTGTCGTTTCACTCCTGTGAGGAGTGAGGAGTGAGGTGTGAGGTGTGGGTTTTACCCCTAACCCCTCACGCCTGACCCCTCACCAGCAATCAGCCGTGCTTCTTCTTGTAATCCTCGACCGCTGCCTTGATGGCATCTTCGGCGAGGATGGAGCAGTGGATTTTCACCGGCGGCAGCGCCAGTTCTTCCGCGATGGCGGTGTTCTTGATCGTTAGCGCTTCGTCCAGCGTCTTGCCCTTCACCCATTCGGTAACGAGCGAGGACGAGGCAATGGCGGAACCGCAGCCGTAGGTCTTGAACTTGGCGTCCTGAATCACGCCGTCCGCGCCGACCTTGATCTGCAGCTTCATCACGTCGCCACAGGCCGGTGCGCCGACCATGCCGGTACCAACCGTATCGTCGCCTTTCTCGAACGCGCCGACGTTGCGCGGGTTTTCGTAGTGGTCGAGGACCTTTTCGCTGTATGCCATTTTCGCTTTGCTCCGGTGAGGGGTGAGGTGTCAGGGGCGAGGGGTAAAACCTCAAACCCACCTGTTGCTCATCCCGATTTCTAATATTCCAGCGGTGTTGCGCGCGGGGGGGGTTACACCTCACTCCTCACGCTTCTCACCTCACGCGCTCAATGCGCCGCCCATTCGATGGTCGATAGATCGATGCCTTCCTTGTACATATCCCACAGCGGCGAGAGTTCGCGCAGCTTGCCGATCTTCTGGTGAATCAGTTTCACGGCGAAGTCGATTTCTTCCACGGTGGTGAAGCGGCCGATGGAGAAGCGGATCGAGCTGTGTGCCAGTTCGTCCGAGCGGCCCAGTGCGCGCAGCACGTAGGACGGTTCGAGCGAGGCCGAGGTGCAGGCGGAGCCGCTGGAGACGGCCAGCTCTTTCAACGCCATGATCAGGCTCTCGCCTTCGACGAAGTTGAAGCTCACGTTCAGCAGGTGCGGCACGCGCTGGTTCAGGTCGCCGTTCAAGTGCGTTTCTTCGATATCGGAAACACCTTGGTACAGGCGGTCGCGCAGCATGCGGATGCGTTCGTTCTCGGCGCCCATTTCTTCGCGGGCGATACGGAAGGCTTCACCCATGCCGACGATCTGGTGCGTCGGCAGCGTGCCGGAACGGAAGCCACGCTCGTGACCGCCGCCATGCATTTGCGCTTCGAGACGCACACGCGGCTTGCGACGCACGTACAGCGCGCCGATGCCTTTCGGGCCGTAGGTCTTGTGGGCGGAGAAGCTCATCAGGTCGACCTTGAGCTTTTCCAGATCGATGACGACTTTGCCGGTGGCTTGGGCAGCATCCACGTGGAAGATGATGCCTTTTTCGCGGCAGATTTCGCCGATGGTCGGGATGTCTTGGATCACGCCGATTTCGTTGTTCACGAACATGACCGACACGAGGATAGTGTCCGGGCGGATGGCGGCTTTGAAGGCTTCCAGATCGATCAGACCGTTTTCCTGCACATCCAGATAGGTGACTTCAAAGCCCTGGCGTTCCAGTTCACGCATCGGATCGAGCACGGCCTTGTGCTCGGTCTTCACGGTGATCAGGTGTTTACCCTTGGTCTTATAGAAGTTGGCCGCGCCCTTGATGGCGAGGTTGTCTGATTCGGTGGCGCCGGAAGTCCAGATGATTTCCTTCGGGTCGCAATTGACCAGCTTGGCGACTTCCTCGCGCGCTTCCTCGACGGCTGATTCGGTTTCCCAGCCATACGCGTGGCTACGCGAGGCCGGATTGCCAAACAGTTCGGTCAGGTAGGGAATCATTTTCTGCGCCACTCGCGGATCGACCGGGGTGGTGGCGGAGTAATCGAGGTAAATCGGCTTGCTCATGCTGGTTCCTTGCGGGGTGGCCTTCGATCGCCTTACGGCTGGGCCGTGATTTCCGGGTGCTTGGTATTGCGTGCGTCGAGCAGCACATTGCCGCCCTCGGCCTTGCGGCGTTGCTTTTCGAGCTGTTGCTCGACCAGCTGCGCCAGCGTGACCGATTTGAGGTAATCGTAAATGGTGCGATTCAGGCTGGCCCACAGGTCGTGGGTCATGCAGCGGCCTTCGTCGTGACAGTTTTCCTTGCCGCCGCATTGGGTGGCATCGAGCGGTTCGTCCACGGCACAGATGATTGCCGCGACGGTGATGTCCCCGGTTGCCTTGGCAAGGCAATAGCCGCCGCCGGGGCCGCGTACGCTTTCCACCAGCTCGCGCCGGCGCAATTTGCCGAACAGCTGCTCAAGGTAGGAAAGCGAAATCCGCTGGCGCTCGCTGATGCCGGCCAGCGTGACCGGGCCGCCTTCCTGGCGTAACGCCAAGTCAAGCATCGCGGTAACGGCAAAACGGCCTTTGGTGGTGAGGCGCATTCGATTGGGGGTGTCCTGTTCGGTCGCTCAAGCCGGCTGCTGGAGCCGGTTCAGTTACGTGCGGATGGTAAAATACCCTAGTGTTTTAGTCAACTAAAAGCTTGACTGGTTCGGTCGGGTTTTCTGCGCGTAGGGCGGGTTAGCGGCTTGCTGTGTAATTCGCCGCATGCTGGATCTATCGCGCCATTGTCCGGCGGGTTACGTGTTGTGTTGGGGGCGTAACAAAACCCAGCGAAGCGGTGCTGGCAGGGCGTGCGAAGCGCAGACAGTACAAGTGGTACGGCAAGCGAGCACAACGCAGCCAGCAGGGTTTTGTTACGGCCCCAAGGCTAATCGACAATCTTGTTCAGATACTGCGGATCAAACTGATCCTTGGCCGCGCGTTCTTCGGCGCAATCGACGCCCAGTTGTTCCAGCTTCTTGAGGATGGCTTCTACCTTGCGATCGGTCGTGACCGAGTGATCCAGCAAGCCGTGCAGCGCCTTTACCATCGGGTCGTTCATATCGGCGGAAATACCGTAGGCCGAGAAGCCGAGTGATTCGGCTTTGGCTTCGCGCACGGCTTCGCTTTCTTCGATGATGCGGGCCGGGATGCCGACAGCCGTTGCGCCGGGCGGCACCGCTTTGACCAGTACCGCGTTCGAGCCCACCTTGGCCCCCGCGCCGATGGTGAAACCGCCCAGCACCTTGGCGCCGGCACCGATGATCACGCCGTTTTCCAGTGTCGGGTGGCGTTTGCCGCCATTGAGCGAGGTGCCGCCGAGCGTGACGCCTTGGTACAACGTGCAATCGTCGCCAATCACGGCGGTTTCGCCGATGACTACGCCCATGCCGTGGTCAATGAAGACCCGGCGGCCGATGGTTGCGCCCGGGTGGATTTCGATGCCGGTCAAAAAACGGCAGAAATGAGAAACCAGCCGTGCCAGCAACTTACAGTCACGAATCCACAGGCCATGCGCAACGTGGTGAAAAGCAATGGCGTGAAAGCCCGGATAACACAGCACCACTTCCCAGTGGGAGCGGGCGGCCGGGTCGCGTTCCTTGATAACGCGGATGGTTTCACGCAGAGCCTCGAACATGGCGCAGGAATCCAGATCAAAAGAAGTCGACTATTTTACTCGACTTTCATGCCGTTCGTCAGACTCTCCTTTCCGTCGCGCTTATACTGCAGCCTATGAATTGCCTGACTTTGTAATCGACGACTATCCACGATGAAAGAAGCGCTTATTTCTGCCAGCGAGCCTGAGATTGGGTGTGAGATCGGCAGCGGGGCACACTCGTGAATCTGTTTCTGCCGATGAGATTCTCGCTACCGCTGGTGGTGTTGTCCGTGTTGGTTGCCGTGTTTGCGTCCTATGTGGCGTTGGATCTGGCTCGGCGCGTCACGTTGTCCACCCCCGGCGCTGCGCGTTGGTGGTGGGGCGGCGGCTCGGTCGCGATGGGCACCGGCATCTGGTCGATGCATTTCGTGGGGATGATGGCGTTCTCATTGCCGATCCCGCTCGGTTATGACCCGCTCACCACGTTCTGGTCGTGGCTGGCGGCGGTGGCGGTTTCCGGCATCGCGCTGTACCTGGCCAGCAGGCCCAAGCTGGCAGGGCGGCACCTAGCCGTGGGTGCATTGTCGATGGGGGCGGGCATCTGCCTGATGCACTACACCGGCATGTTCGCGATGCAGATGGCGCCCGGCATCGTGTGGGGATGGGGGTGGTTCGCCGCCTCGGTTGGCATTGCGGTTGGCGCGTCCCTGGCGGCATTGCTGATCTTTTCCTGGATGCGCCGGCATGCCGGCGAGCGCGTGCTGGGCTGGCAGCTTGCCGCGGCAGTGGTCATGGGGATCGCGATTGCCGGCATGCATTACAGCGGCATGGCGGCGGCGCATTTTCCGCTGGGCAGCGTTTGCCGTGCCAGCAATGGTCTGGGCGGCGCCAGCTTGGGAATGACGGTGGGCTTGTCCGCACTGGGTCTGTTGGCGGTGACCTTGCTGACCTCGGCGCAGGATGCGCGGATGCAGTCGAAAACGGCCCGGCTGGCGGCATCGCTGCAAGAGGCGAATCAGGCCCTGACCCGCATCGCATTCGAAGACCCATTGACCAAACTCGCCAACCGTTTGCTGTTTGAGGAGCGCTTGTCCCACGCGCTGCCGCAGGCGGATCGCCTGGGCCGGCAGGTATGTCTGTTGTTTGTCGATCTGGACGGGTTCAAGCCGGTCAACGATTCGCTCGGCCATCAGGCTGGCGATGAGGTGTTGCGCATCATCGCCGGGCGTTTGCTGGCACTGGCGCGCCGCACCGATACCGTGGCGCGCATCGGTGGCGACGAATTCGTGGTGCTGATGGAGCTGGTCGATGACCGCAACCGCGCTGCCTTGCTGGCCGAGCGGCTGATCAACACCATCAAGCAGCCGATTCACTTTGGCGTGCACGAGTTGCTGTTGTCCGCTTCGGTCGGCATCGCCGTCTACCCGGATGACAGCGAGGGTGCGCGGCTGATGCCGAACGCCGACGCGGCAATGTATTACGCCAAGCGTGCCGGCAAGGGCACCTACCGTTATTACAACAGCGAGATGGATGCGGGTTCGGATCGATTGCTTGATCTGCAGCGCGACCTGCGCCGCGCTGTATCCCGCAAGGAATTCGTGCTGCATTACCAGCCCAAGTTCGACGCGGGTTTGGCACGCCTGACCAGCGTGGAAGCCTTGTTGCGTTGGCAGCACCCGGTCCAGGGCATGTTGTTGCCAGGCGTCTTTATCGCCGAGGCGGAGCGCTTCGGCCTGATTGTTGAGCTGGGCGCCTGGGTGCTCGACGAAGCGTGCCGCCAAGCGGCCGAATGGCTGGCGGCGGGCTTGACGATCCCGGTGGCGGTCAATGTCTCGGCGGTGCAATTCCAGCAGGAGGCATTTGTGACGACCGTGGAGCAGATCCTGCGTCGCTACGCGTTGCCGCCACAGATGTTGACGTTGGAGCTGACCGAATCCGTGGCGATGGATGATGCTGAACACTCGTTGCATATCCTGTCGCGGTTCAAGGAATTGGGCGTGAACATCGCCATCGATGATTTCGGCACCGGTTATTCCAGCCTGGCGTACTTGCGCCGCTTTACGCCACACGAACTCAAGATCGACCGGACGTTTGTGCAGGACATCGAGTCCGACCCGGATGCTCGCGCGGTGGTGGCGGCGGTGATCCAGCTCGCGCATGCACTGGGTTTGTCTGTGGTGGCCGAGGGCGTGGAAACGCCGGCACAACAAGGCTTGCTGTCCGCCCAAGGGTGCAACTGCCTGCAAGGTTTTCTGTTTTCCCACCCGGTGCCGGCGGCGGCGATTCCAGCGTTGATGCGGGTGCCTGTCGTCAATCCCTAGGCGCTATTGAGGTTGCTGAGCCTAGCGCTCAGGCATTGCGCCGGCCCGGTAGCTTTGCAGGATGCGCTCGAATTCGCCGCTGCGTTTCAGCGCCGCCAAACCTTGGTTGAAGACGTCCCGATTGCGGGCGTAATTCGGTCGTTGCTTGCTGAAGACAACGTAGAGCGACGTGACATCCACCGCCGGTTCCAGCCACGTGATCTGGTGCATCGCCTCCGGCAGATCGTGGCGAATCAGGTACTGCGCCACGTCATGATCGATCAACACCAGGTCGAGCCGGCCCGCCGCCAGTTTGCGCAGATTGGTGAGGTCATCCGTCACTTCTTCCTGATGGAGCTGGGCCGCATCGAAACGCGCCGGATTGGCATAGCCGCGCACCGTACCGATGGTCAGGCTTTTCAGTTGGGCGAGGTCCGCCACATTGCGCGGGGCTTGGGCTTGGCTGAAAAAACCAATCTGCGAGCCGTAGACCGGATCGGAAAAGGCCAGCCAAGCCTCGCGTTCGGTCGAGCGCCAGAACGTAAAGCCGCCATCGTAGCGACCCGCTTTCAGTTCGGCGATCAGCCGCGCCCACGGCAAGAACTTCACATCGATGTCATATCCCATCTTGCGAAAGGCCGCCTTGACCAGCACGGTGACAAAGCCCTCGCCCGGCAAGGTGGCGGAGTGGTAGGGCGGGAAGTCACTGGAGACCATCGTCAGGCGCGGGGCTGCGATCGCCGCGTGCAATACGACGCCGCACAGCGTAATGGCCAACCATCCTGGTGCGCGGGGTCGCATTGTTTTTGCCCTTAGAACCTACCGAAGTAGGTGCCCCAAGCGGCCAGTTGCAAGCTGCCATTTGCAACTTTGCCGCCCTTCAAACCGTGGCCATCGAGCACTTGCAGTGATTGCAGCGCTTTCGTGAGCGGCCAGGTTTGCGGTTTTGCACTGAGGTTGAATGCAACCAGCAAGGACTCATCGCCAAGCTTGCGCGTGAAAATGAGCAGCGGTTCGGCGGCATGCAAAAAGTGGATGTCGCCGTGAATCAATGTGGGCTGGCCGCGCCGCCACGCCAGGAATCTGCGGGTGGCGTTCAGCACTGATTCGTGTGGTTTCTCCTGCGTTGATACCGCGTGCGCCTGATGCCCGGCAGGTATGGGCAGCCACGGTTTGGTGGCCGAGAACCCGGCGTAATCACCGGCTTTAGTCCACGGCATCGGCGTGCGGCAGCCGTCGCGACCTTTGAATTCCGGCCAGAACGTCTTGCCGTACGGGTCTTGCAGGTCTTCGAAGGCGATGTCGGCTTCGGGCAGGCCCAGCTCGTCACCTTGATACAGGCAGCTCGAGCCACGCAGGCTGGTCACCAGCGCCAGCATCTGCTTGGAAAACGCCGGCCCGCCTTTGTCCTTGCCCCAGCGGGTGGCGACGCGAGCGACATCGTGATTGCCGATCGACCAGCACGCCCAGCCAGGGAGATCGGTATGGGCGAACGCGGTTTCCATTTGCTCGACCTGACTGCGGATATGCGAGGCTGAAAATGCGTTGGTCAACAGGTTGAAGCTGTATGCCTGATGCAGTTTGTCGCCGCCGCTGGTGTACTCGGCCATGCGTGCTACCGAGTCGTCATCACCGACTTCGCCGACGCTGGCTGCGCCATATTGGTTCAGCAATGTTCTGAGCTTTTGCAGGAATTTCAGGTTCTGCGGCCGGCTTTTGTCGAACTTGTGGCGTTGCATGCCATACGGGTTGGCATTGCTGACCGTGACCTCGTCGATCACCTTGGCCGGCTTGTTGTCGCGCAGTTTCTGGTCGTGAAAGTGAAAGTTGCAGGCGTCGAAGCGAAAGCCGTCCACACCGCGTTGCAGCCAGAATTCCACCTCGCCGAGAATGGCTTGTTGTACCGCTTTGCAGTGGAAGTTGAGGTCGGGCTGGCTGGTGAGAAAATTGTGCAGATAGTATTGCCGCCGTCGGCTATCCCACTGCCAGGACGAACCGCCGAAGACCGATAGCCAGTTGGTCGGCGGTGTGCCATCCGGGTTGGGATCGGCCCACACGTACCAATCGGCCTTGGGGTTGTCGCGCGAACTACGGCTTTCGATGAACCATGCGTGCTGCTCGGAGGTATGCGACAGCACCTGGTCGATGATGATCTTGAGGTTTTGCTGGTGCGCGGCCTTGAGCAAGGCATCAAAATCCCGGAGCTGGCCGAACAACGGGTCGACATCGCGATAGTCGGAAACGTCGTAGCCGAAGTCGGCCATCGGTGATTTGAAGAAGGGTGAAATCCACAGCGCATCGACGTTCAGGCTGGCCAGATAAGGCAATTTTTCGATGATGCCGGGCAAGTCGCCCACGCCATCACCGTTACTATCCATGAAGCTGCGGGGGTAGATCTGATAGATCACCGCGCCGCGCCACCATTGTTGGTCTGTCATTGTTAGTTCTCTGTCTTCATTGCAAATAATTATCAGAATGCGCCGATGTTGTTCTCATCGCTGATTGCGTTTCAATAGGAAGTTCGATGTAGCGCGGCATGGCCAGTCGCGGCAATATCAATACATCTACTGATGTTGGTTGGCGCATTTATTGCGGTTCAATGACTTTAGCGCCGGGATGCGATGTTTGGTGCGGTAAGCATGAGCTATAAATCAATCTCCGCTTGCCTTCAGCGCCAGTCAAGAAATCACAGTTCGTTACAACGACAACAATAGGTGAGGCATGTCCGTCCTTCCAGACCAATCCACGATTGATGCGCTCTTCGCCGGCACCCATGCCGATCCCTTTTCCATCCTTGGCCAACACGAGCACGATGGCGTGCTCTGGATGCACGCGCTGTTGCCGGAGGCCGTCAACGTCAGCGTGCTGGACAGCAAAACCGCGCGCACCTTGGCCACGCTGGACCGCGTCGATGAGCGTGGCTTTTTCTCCGGCAAGATTCCCCGTCGCAAGAACCCGTTTCCGTATCGCCTCGCAGCCCGTTGGGGCGACGAGACCATTGAATTCGATGATGCCTACCGCTTCGGCCCGGTGTTGGGCGAGATGGATGTGTGGTTGTTGTCGGAAGGCACGCACCAGCGGCCGTTCGAACGCTTGGGCGCTCACGTTGCCGAGCACGAGGGCGTCAAGGGCATCGCGTTTGCCGTCTGGGCACCCAACGCACGGCGGGTGTCGGTGGTCGGCGATTTCAATTTCTGGGATGGCCGCCGCAACCCGATGCGGCTGCG
Source organism: Andreprevotia chitinilytica DSM 18519 (assembly GCF_000711875.1). Classification (GTDB taxonomy): domain Bacteria; phylum Pseudomonadota; class Gammaproteobacteria; order Burkholderiales; family Chitinibacteraceae; genus Andreprevotia; species Andreprevotia chitinilytica. The sequence continues at coordinate 82,631 of NZ_JONM01000009.1, read as the reverse complement.
GCGCGAATGCGGCGTGTGGGAAATCTTCATCCCCGATCTGGCTGCTGGCAGTCTGTACAAATTCGAGCTGCTGGGCGCGCAAGGCCAGATCGAACTCAAGGCCGACCCCTACGGCTTCGCCGCCGAACTGAGGCCGGGCACTGCCTCCAAAACCGCGCCGCTGCCGGCCGTTGTGCCGTCCAGCGAGGTCCGCAAGGCCGCAAATACCTTTAACGCGCCGATGTCGATTTACGAGGTGCATCTTGGCTCCTGGCGGCGTGTGCCGGAAGAGGGCAATCGCTGGCTCACCTATCGCGAGCTGGCGGATCAGCTGATCGGCTACGTGAAGGATCTTGGCTTTACCCATATCGAACTGCTACCGATCAACGAGCATCCGTTCGATGGCTCTTGGGGTTACCAGCCACTGGGTATCTACGCGCCGACCTCCCGTTTCGGCAGCCCGGAAGATTTCCGTTATTTCGTCGAAACCGCCCACGCCAATGGCATCGGCATCTTGCTCGACTGGGTGCCGGGCCATTTCCCGAACGACCCGCACGGCCTTGCGCATTTCGACGGCAGCCACCTGTATGAGCACGCCGATCCGCGCGAAGGTTTTCATCAGGACTGGAACACGCTGATCTACAACTATGGCCGCAACGAGGTGTGTAACTACCTCACCGGCAATGCCCTGTACTGGATCGAGCGCTTCGGCATTGATGGTCTGCGTGTCGATGCTGTCGCATCGATGTTGTATCGCGATTACAGCCGCAAGGAAGGCGAATGGATTCCCAACGAATTCGGCGGCCGCGAGAATCTGGAAGCGATCGAATTCCTGCGCCGCATGAACGAAACCGTCGGTGTCGAGCGGCCGGAGGCGATCACGCTGGCGGAAGAGTCGACCGCGTTCCCCGCCGTGAGCCGTCCGCCCGCGATGGGCGGCCTCGGCTTCCACTACAAGTGGAACATGGGCTGGATGCACGACACGCTCGAATACATGCAAAAAGAGCCGGTGTATCGCAAGCACCATCACCATCAGATGACCTTCGGCATGGTGTATGCCTTCAACGAAAACTTCGTGTTGCCGCTATCGCACGACGAAGTGGTGCACGGCAAGGGTTCCTTGCTGGCGCGCATGCCGGGCGATACCTGGCAGCAGTTCGCCAATCTGCGAGCCTATTACGCATTCATGTGGGCGCACCCCGGCAAGAAACTCTTGTTCATGGGCTGCGAATTCGCACAGGGCCGCGAGTGGAATCATGAATCCAGCCTGGATTGGCACCTGCTCGATCCGGCAGTGGGCGGTGGTTGGCACGCTGGCGTGCAATCGTTGGTGCGCGATCTCAACACCGTTTACAAAGCCAACCCGGCATTGCACCAGATTGACTTCGACCCGCGTGGCTTCCAGTGGATTGCGCATGACGATGCGGAAAACTCCATCTTCAGCTTTGTCCGCTATGGCGAAGCAGACGAGGAAGGGGCCGTCGTCGTGATCAGTAACTTCACCCCCATGCTGCGTCACGGCTACCGCGTAGGCGTACCGCTGGCCGGGCGCTGGCAGGAAATACTCAATACCGATTCGACCTTCTATGGCGGCAGCAACGTGGGCAATGGCGAGTTAGTCTCCGAGCCGCATGCCAGCCACGGCTTTTCGCAATCACTGATGCTGACGGTGCCGCCGTTGGCGACGATCTACCTCAAACGTGTAAATGGGTAAGTTTGAATGAAGTTGGAAGCAGGAACACCTTATCCGCTTGGCGCTATCTGGGATGGCGGCGGCGTGAACTTTGCCTTGTTCTCGGATAACGCCGAACGAGTCGAGCTATGCATTTTCGACGCTACCGGCAAAATGTTGCGAGCCCAGGCCGATTTGCCCGAGTGCACCAACGGTGTCTGGCATGGCTATCTGCCCGATGGCCTGCCGGGGCTCGTGTACGGCTACCGTGTGTATGGCCCGTATGCGCCGCAAGAAGGCCACCGTTTCAATCCGAACAAGGTATTGCTCGACCCCTATGCGCATGCCGTCGTCGGCTCACTTATCGATCACCCTGATTTCAATGGGGATGACTTTGAAAGCCCGGGCAAGCCGGACCCGCTCGATAGCGCCGAACTGGCACTGAAAGCCCAAGTGATCTCGGAGCCCTATGACTGGGGGACCGACGCACCGCCGGCTACCCCGTGGACGAAAACGCTGATTTACGAGGCGCACGTCAAAGGCCTGACGAAACGCCATCCGGATATCCCGGAGGAAATTCGCGGCACTTATGCGGCGCTCGCTCATCCGGTACTGATCGCGCATTTGCAAAAGCTGGGCGTGACTGCCATCGAACTGCTGCCGATTCATCAGCACGCGGATGAGCCGCGCTTGCAGCGCCTGGGGCTCTGCAACTACTGGGGTTACAACACCGTTAGCTACTTCGCGCCGGAACCCGGTTATTGGTCTGGTCGCGCCGGCACCACGCCGTTGTCCGAGTTCCGTGATGCGGTCAAGGCGCTGCACGCGGCAGGCGTCGAAGTCTTTCTGGATGTGGTGTTCAACCACAGCCCGGAACAAGACGGCGGTGGCCCGACCTTTAGCTTCCGCGGTGTCGACAACGCCAGCTACTACTGGTTGAACGACAAGGGCGGCTACGAAAACTGGAGTGGCTGCGGCAACACGCTCAATCTCTCGCACCCGCGCATGGTGCAATTGGTGATGGATAGCCTGCGTTACTGGGTGAGCCAATGCCACGTCGACGGTTTCCGTTTCGACCTCGGGCCGGTGCTCGGCCGAACCCCCGGCTTTACCAAGTTCGCGCCGCTGTTTGCCGCCATCGCGCAAGAGCCTTTGCTCGCCAACACCAAACTGATTGCCGAGCCGTGGGACATCGGCCCGGACGGCTATCAACTCGGGCATTTCCCCGAGCAATTCGCCGAATGGAATGACCAGTACCGCGACACCATGCGCCAATTCTGGCTGCACGACGGGATAACCCGTGGCCAGTTCGTGCAGCGCTTTGCCGCGTCCAGCAGCCAGTTCCACACCAAGCGCCGAAAACCGGCCTCCACGATCAATTTCATTACTGCGCACGATGGCTTCAATCTGCGCGATCTGGTTTCCTACAACCAGAAGCACAACGAAGCCAATGGCGAGCAAAACCGCGATGGACACAGCGACAACCTCAGCTGGAATTGCGGGGTCGAAGGGCCAACCGAGGATGAGTCCGTTCGCATCGTGCGTCGGCGTTCGAAAAAAGCGTTGCTCGCGACGCTGCTGTTGTCACAAGGCACACCGATGCTATTGGCCGGCGATGAGCTGAGTCACACCCAGCAAGGCAACAACAATGCCTACTGTCACGACAACGACATCACGCACCTCGATTGGGCCAACGCGGATGGCGATCTGGTCGAGTTCCTCTCGCAGCTGATTGCAGTCCGCAAACGGATTCCCGCACTGACCCAGCCCCAATGGTGGGATGGCGTGCCGGACGATGGCGAGGATCACCCGGACGTACAATGGCTGAATGCCTCCGGCGAGGCGCTCAAGCCGCACGACTGGGAAGACAGCGCCGGCCGTGCGCTGATGGTGCTGCTCTCTGGCGACTGGCTGTTGGTAATCAACGGTTCAGCCAACCAGGTGCCGTTCCGTCTGCCCAATGGCACCTGGTGCATCGAGATTTCGAGTACCGGCGACCCGCAAACCTGTATTTACGGCGGCGAATATCGTGCCTCGGCGCGTAGCGTGGCCGTATTGCTTCATCACTCCATTCCACCGAGCGATCAGATCGTATGACCACCTATGTGAATACCATCAAGACCAAACCATTCGACGGCCAGAAGCCTGGCACCTCCGGCTTGCGCAAGAAAGTGACCGTTTTCCAGCAGCCGCACTACCTGGAAAATTTCGTCCAGAGCATTTTCGACGCCTTGGGCGGCGTAGCCGGCAAAGCGCTGGTGCTCGGCGGCGATGGCCGCTATCACAATCGGCAAGCGGTGCAGGTCATCCTGAAGATGGCCGCTGCCAGTGGCGCGGCCAAGGTCATCGTCGGGCAGGGTGGCATTCTTTCGACACCCGCCGCCAGTTGCGTGATTCGCAAATACCAGACCTTCGGCGGCATCATTCTCTCCGCCTCGCATAATCCGGGCGGGCCGGACGGTGACTTCGGCATCAAGTACAACATCGACAACGGTGGCCCGGCGCCAGAGAAAATCACCGACGCGATTTACGCGTGCACGCTGTCGATTACCGAATACCAGATCGCCGATGCAGCAGATCACGATATCGATACGGTCGGCAGCGGTGAGCTGGCTGGCATGACGGTCGAGGTGATCGATTCGGTGGCTGACTATGCCGAGCTGATGCAGGAGCTGTTTGATTTCGCCGCGATCCGTCGCTGGTTCGCCGCTGGTCATCGGATGCGTTTTGACGGGCTATCCGCCGTCTCCGGTCCATATGCAACGCATATTCTCGAAGGCTTGCTCGGCGCGCCAGCCGGCACCGTCGTCAACGGCGTGCCGCTGGAAGACTTCGGCGGCCACCATCCTGATCCGAACCCGGCGCACGCCACCGAGCTGATCGATTGCATGAACGCCGCCGATGCACCGGATTTCGGCGCTGCGAGTGACGGTGATGCAGACCGCAACATGATCGTCGGCCGTAATCTGGTCGTGACCCCGTCCGACAGCCTGGCGATCATCGCCGCGAATGCAACGCTCGTTCCTGGTTACGCCAGGGGCGTGGCGGGTGTCGCCCGTTCGATGCCGACCTCTTGCGCGGTTGATCGCGTTGCCAAGGCATTGGGCATTCCGTGCTTTGAAACACCGACTGGCTGGAAATTTTTCGGCAACCTGCTGGATGCCGGGCTCGCAACGCTTTGTGGTGAAGAAAGCTATGGCACCGGCTCCGATCACGTGCGCGAAAAAGATGGCGTTTGGGCTGTGCTGTTCTGGCTCAACCTGCTGGCCGCAACCAATAAATCGGTCACGCAATTGGTCGAAGCCCATTGGGCGCAATTCGGCCGCAATTACTACTCCCGCCACGATTACGAAGGCATCGACACCGATGCCGCCAACGGCCTGATGGCGGCATTGCGCGAAAAGATAAAAACGCTGATCGGCACGACGCTAGCCGGGAAAACCGTGCAACTGGCCGACGACTTTGCCTATGACGATCCGGTCGATGGCAGCCATTCCGGCAAGCAAGGCGTGCGAGTGGTGTTCGCAGATGGTAGCCGCGTGGTTTACCGCTTGTCCGGCACCGGGACCGAAGGCGCCACCTTGCGGGTCTATCTGGAACGGTTCGAGGCCGACCCGGCGCGGCATGCGCTGGATACGCAACTTGCGCTGGCAGACCTGATCGCTTTGTCGCACGAACTGGCCGGGATCAAGCAACACACCGGCCGCGAAACCCCGACCGTGGTGACCTGATCAGGTCAGGATTAGAGATCGAGGTCGGAACAGACAGCTACTCCGGCGGTACAGGCCGCCGATACACCGCTCCGCCGGCGACGCACCGGCGAGCATTTGGAATGCCATTCCAGTAGGCGAGCGAGCCAAAGCAGGTCGCTTCCGCCCGGAGCCGCAGGAACCGGAATGTACTTGTGGGTACATGAGGATTTCGAGCACCGGACGGAAGCGAGATGCGCAGGCGCAGCCGCCTAATGGGATGGCTTCTCAGTCGACGATGAAAGGGAGCTATACGATGGAAGTCCAACTGATTGATAAAGCCTCGCTGGCTCGCCAATTACCGAACAAAGCGGTCGCCCTGGTCTTGGCCGGCGGTCGTGGTTCGCGGCTCAAGGCGCTGACCGATCACCGTGCCAAACCGGCGGTGTATTTCGGCGGCAAGTTCCGCATCATCGATTTCGCGCTGTCCAATTGCCTGAACTCCGGCATTCGCCGCATCGGAGTCGTGACGCAATACAAGTCGCACTCCCTGTTGCGTCATATCCAGCGTGGCTGGTCGTTCCTGCGCAACGAGATGAACGAGTTCGTCGACCTGTTGCCGGCGCAGCAGCGTCTGGATGAAGAACACTGGTATCGCGGCACGGCCGATGCGGTGTATCAAAACCTCGACATCCTGCGCAGCTATCGGCCGGAGTATGTCGTCGTGCTGGCTGGCGATCACATCTACAAGATGGACTACGCCCGCATGCTGGTGGATCACGTGCTTCTGGGCGCCGAATGCACGGTGGCCTGCATCGAAGTACCACGCCACGAAGCCACTGCCTTTGGCGTGATGGATGTCACTGAAGCCCGCCAGATCGCAGCCTTCGTCGAAAAACCGGCCGATCCGCCGGCCATGCCGGGCAAGCCGGATAGCTCGCTGGCCTCGATGGGCGTCTACGTGTTCAACGCCAATTATCTGTACCGCCTGCTCGATGAAGACCTGGCCGATGAATCATCCGAACACGATTTCGGCAAGAACATCATTCCCAAGATCGTGGAGGAAGGGCATGCCTACGCGCATCCGTTCTCGCTCTCTTGCGTGAAAACCGATGCGAATGCAAAGGACTACTGGCGCGACGTCGGCACCGTGGATGCCTACTGGGAGGCCAATCTCGAGCTGGCATCGGTCACGCCCGAACTCGATATGTACGATCAGGATTGGCCGATTCGCACCTATCAAGAACAGCTGGCCCCCGCCAAGTTCGTGCAAGACCGCAACGGCAGCCATGGCATGACGCTCAACTCGTTGGTGTCTGGCGGCTGCATCGTATCCGGCTCGCTGGTGCTCAACTCCGTGCTGTTTTCCAAAGTGCGCGTGCATTCGTTCTGCACCATTGATTCTGCGGTAATCCTGCCTGACGTAGTGATCGGCCATTCCAGCCGCTTGCGTCGCTGCGTGATCGATCGTGGTTGCGAAATCCCGGAAGGCACGGTGGTGGGAGAGAACGCCGAAGACGATGCTCGCCGCTTCTACCGCAGCGAAAGCGGCGTGGTGTTGATTACCAAGAGCATGCTGGGCCAGCAGACCATGTGCTGATCGCCTGGCCATTCACTGTGAATCATTGCTGAAGGAGTGTGCATGCTTGTTACAGATGCCAAGGTCTTGATTGAGTCGTTCGCCAACGGTGTCGACCCGGAAACTGGTGAAGTATTGGCTGAGTCATCAGTGCTCAATCAACCCCGCGTGATTCGCGCCTTGTTCGTCGCGAGCAGGGCGCTTGAGCAGCTTGGGCAGCATGACAACGGCCAACGCATCAACACCAAAACAGTTGTTGAGCGCGAGAAACCCGAGAACGCAGGCAAGGCTTGGTCGGACGAAGAAGATCAAGCCTTGCTGGCTGGGTTTGACGATGGTCTCACCGCAAAGGAATTGGCGCAGCACCACGGGCGTTCGCTCAATGGAATTAACGCGTGGTTGGTGCGATTAGGGCGGATTCAGGAGCGGGTTGAAGTGCGTACTGGGTCTTGATGCCCAAAGTGTTCGAGCTAAGCGTTCGAGCCAGTTGTTCAGGCTGGCTCGCCCTTTGCTTGAATCCAGTCTCGTTAATCAGTAATCAATCAGAACTCAATATTGGTGCGCCAGACTGGTGCGATTAGCCATCAAACAAGGAAGTCTGCAATGCGTGTACTGCACGTCTGCTCGGAATTGTTCCCTTACCTCAAGACCGGCGGATTGGCCGACGTGACCGGCGCTTTGCCGGGCGCGCTGATCGCACTCGGCGTAGACGTGCGTGTGCTGCTGCCGGCGTTTCCGGCAATCCGGGCCAAGCTGGCGGAGCAGGGAGAGGTTGCCCATGTGAACACGCCCTTTGGCGCGGTGCGTATCGGCTTCGCCAAGCTGCCCGGCAATGGTACGGAAGCGGGGGCCGGCGTGTATCTGATTGATGCCCCCGCTTTCTATGACCGCCCCGGCAACCCCTATCAGGACGACGCGCAACAACCCTATACCGACAATCACCGCCGCTTTGCGCTACTAGGCTGGCTGGCAGCCGAACTCGCCAGCGGGCTTGATCCATTCTGGAGGCCGGACGTGGTGCATGGCCACGATTGGCATGCCGGCTTGGCACCGGCCTACTTGGTCGCGCGCGGCCGGCCGGCAAAGTCGGTGCTGACCGTTCACAACATGGCGTATCAGGGGCTGTTCCCGGCCAAGGTATTCGGCGAACTGGCGTTGCCTGAACATTTCTTTGACGTTGCGGGGGTTGAATTCCACGGCAAGGTGTCGTTCCTGAAAGCGGGGCTGTATTACGCCGACCATATCACCACCGTTTCCCCAACCTACGCCGCTGAGATCACCACCGAAGAACAAGGCTGCGGTCTGGATGGCCTGCTGCGTGGCCGTGTGGCAGATCTGTCGGGCGTACTCAACGGCGTGGACGATGCGGTCTGGAGTCCGAGCCGCGATCCGCTGATTGCGGCCAGCTACACCGCCGACAAGCCCACCGGCAAAGCGAAGTGTAAACAAGCGTTGCAAGAGACGCTGGGGCTTTCCACTGAATCAGAAGGCCCACTATTTGCCGTGGTCAGCCGCATCACCGAGCAGAAGGGCTTGCATCTCGTGCTGGATACGCTGGACGAGATTGTTAGTCGCGGCGGGCAGTTTGTGTTGCTGGGCAGCGGCGATGCGGACAAGGAAGCTGCGTTCGTCGAACGCGCTGCCGCCAATCCGCAACAAGTCGCCGTGCGCATCGGCTACGACGAAGCCAAATCGCACCGGATCATGGCCGGGGCGGACGTGATCATGGTGCCAAGCCGTTTCGAACCGTGTGGCCTCACCCAACTCTATGGCCTGAAATATGGCGCCTTGCCGCTGGTGCGCCGCGTTGGCGGCTTGGCCGATACCGTCGTCGATGCCGCCTTGGAAAACCTGGCGGATGAAACGGCGACTGGCTTCGTTTTCGATGACTTCACCGCAGCCGGCCTCACGGTCGCCATCCGCCGCGCGTTTGCGTTGTGGGCCCAACCCAAAGCCTGGAAAGCCGTGCGTCGTAACGGGATGCGGCAAGACTTTGGCTGGGGCGCTTCAGCCGCCGCGTATTTGGCCTTGTACCAAAGTCTTTTGAACGGCTAGCCGTTAAACACACCGAATTTTGAATCAATTGGAATCACCAATATGACGACTGCCTTTGAACACAACTCCCCCGGCAACGACGTCGAAGCGCTCAAGCGCTCGATTGCCAACAAGCTGACCTTTGCTATCGGCAAAGACCCGATCACCGCCAATCCACGCGATTGGTTGTTTGCCACCATGCTGGCGGCACGTGATCGGCTGATCGAACGCTGGATGGCGACGACGCGTGCGCAGTATTCGCAAGACGTGAAGCGCGTCTATTACCTCTCGATGGAATTCCTGATGGGCCGGGCGCTGACCAACGCGCTGCTGGCGTTGGGCATCTACGACGAGGTACGGCATGCGCTTGATGATCTGGGTATTGATTACGACGAGATTGACTCGATCGAGCCGGATGCAGCACTTGGCAACGGTGGCTTGGGGCGTCTCGCTGCATGTTTCCTGGATTCAATGGCGACGCTGGGCTTGCCGGGTTACGGCTATGGCATCCGTTACGACTACGGCATGTTCAAGCAGCGCATCGTGGATGGCAATCAAGTTGAATCGCCGGATTACTGGTTGGCGAATGGTTATCCGTGGGAGTTCTCCCGTCCGGAAGTGCAATATCTGGTGCGCTTTGGTGGCCGGGTGCAGGACGAGGGTGAGAACAAGGTGCGCTGGCTCGATACGCAAGACGTATTTGCCTGCGCCAACGATCACATCATTCCGGGCTATGACACCACCGCGACCAATACGCTACGGCTGTGGTCGGCCAAGGCCAGCAACGAGATCAATCTCTCCAAGTTCAACCAGGGTGATTACTTTGCCGCGGTCGAGGAGAAGAACCACTCCGAGAACGTATCGCGGGTGCTGTATCCGGATGACACCACCTATTCCGGCAAGGAATTGCGCTTGCGGCAGGAGTATTTCTTCGTCTCCGCATCGCTGCAGGACATCCTGCGCCGCTTCCGCCAAAGTCATCAGGACTTCAACAAACTGCCGGAGAAGGTGGCGATCCACCTGAACGACACGCACCCGGTATTGGCGATCCCCGAGCTGATGCGAGTATTGATCGACGATATCGGTATGACATGGCGTGATTCTTGGGCCATTACCCGCCAGGTATTCAGCTACACCAACCACACGCTGATGAGTGAGGCGTTGGAAACCTGGCCGCTCGACATGCTGGGCCGTGTGTTGCCACGTCATTTGAAGCTGATTTTTGAAATCAACGATGCTTTCCTGAAAGAAGTACGGGTGCGTTTGGGTGATGACCCAGACTTGATTCGCCGCATTTCGCTGATCGACGAAGGCGGCGAGCGCAAGGTGCGCATGGCGTATCTCGCCGTGGTCGCCAGCCACAAAGTCAATGGCGTATCGGCGCTGCACTCGGAATTGATGGTGCAGTCGATCTTTGCCGATTTTGCCAAGCTCTACCCGGAGCGCTTCAACAACAAGACCAATGGCGTTACGCCGCGCCGCTGGCTGGCGCAGGCCAATCCGGCCTTGGCCGGGGTGATCGATCACTATATCGGCAAGACTTGGCGCACCAATCTGGATGAGCTGGCCGAATTGCGCCAGCATAATGATTTCCCTGCTTTTGTCAGTGCCGTGGCGAAAGCCAAGCATGCCAACAAGGAGCGGCTGGCCGCGTACGTTGCGCACAAGCTCGGCGGCGTGATCGATCCGAATTCGCTGTTCGATGTGCAGGTGAAGCGCATCCACGAATACAAGCGCCAGTTGTTGAACGTGCTGCATGTGATCACGCGTTATAACCGCATCATCAAACATCCGGAAAGAGAGATGGTGCCGCGTGTGGTGGTGTTTGCCGGCAAGGCCGCGTCTGCCTACAAGATGGCGAAGCTGATCATCAAGCTGATCAACGATGTGGGCGTGAAGATCAACAACGATCCCCGTGTCGGCAACAAGCTGAAGGTCGTGTTCGTGCCCAACTACGGCGTGACGCTGGCGGAGATGATCATCCCGGCGGCAGATCTATCCGAGCAGATTTCCACCGCCGGCACCGAGGCATCGGGCACCGGCAACATGAAGTTCGCGCTGAACGGCGCACTGACCATCGGCACGCTTGATGGCGCCAACGTGGAAATGCGCGAGCAGGTCGGCGACGACAACATCTTCATCTTCGGTAACACGGCCGATCAGGTCGAAGCGCTGCGTCGTGGCGGCTATAACCCGCGTGATTTCTACGAGCGTGATCCGGAACTGCGCGAAGTGCTCAATATGCTGGCTTCCGGCCTCTTTAGCCCGGACGATCCTGCGCGCTACCGCCAGATCTTCGATGTGCTGGTGAACTGGGGCGACCACTACCAATTGCTGGCCGATTACCGCAGTTATATCGACACCCAAGACGAGGTCGATGCGCTGTATCGCCAGCCAGAGGAGTGGACGCGCCGCGCCATTCTCAATATCGCTGGCATGGGCAAGTTCTCGTCCGATCGGACGATCAACGAGTACGCGACCGACATCTGGAAAGTGAAACCGGTCAATCTCTAAGAAGCGGTCCTCAAAATAGCTGCGCGGCCGTGATCGCTGGTCGGGCAGTGCTCGGAATCCTCATGTATCACACATACATTCCGGTTCCTGTGCGCTGTCCCCCCTTGCGCTGACGGGCTGCTCGCCGATTTTGAGGGCAGCTTCTAAATCGCGTTAAACTGCGACGTTCGCGGCGGCTTCGGTCGCCGCATTCTTTTGGTTCGAAGGATTCCGCATGAAAGATGATTCTCACCTGATCGAAGTGAAAACCGGCAGTCAGCGCGTATTCGACGGTTATCTATTGCATATCAATCGAGACGACATTCGCTTGCCGGATGGCAAGCACGCCACGCGCGAATATGTCGTCCATCCCGGTGCGGTGATGGTGATCCCGGTGCTGCCGGATGGCCGCCTGCTGATGGAGCGGCAATTCCGTTACCCGCTGGATCGCGTCTTTATCGAGTTCCCGGCCGGCAAGCTGGAAGCGGGCGAAGACCCGCTCGAATGCGCCAAGCGTGAGCTATTGGAAGAAACGGGTTACACCGCGACGGAGTGGCAGTTTCTTGGCGTGATCCATCCGCTGATCAGCTATGCGACCGAAGAAATCAAGATTTTCCTGGCCCGAGATTTGACCGAGGGCGAAGCCCAGCTGGATGACGGTGAATTCGTCGAAACGGTGGCGATGTCGCTGGAAGAACTGAAGGCGAGCGTGCTGGATGGCCGGGTGACCGATGGCAAGACGACGAGCGGGATTTTCTGGGCGGATCAGTTGTTGAACCGCTGAGCTGCTGATTGAATTGTTGAAAGGACGGGTTGGTCGCTTGCCCAACCCGCCAACAGGTGGAGTGTTACTCCACCGCATCCTCAATCTCGCACAACAACGCATCTTGCACCGTCTTGCGGGTGAGGTGCGGGGCGAACAGCTCAATGAAGTCGAACGCATAACCGCGCAAGTAGGCATCGCGGCGTACGCCGATACGCGTGGTGGATGGCTCGAACAGGTGGCTGGCATCGATCGCCACCAGACCGGTATCGCGTTCCGGCTCGAATGCCATTGCGGCAATGATGCCGACCCCCAAACCCAATCCGACATAGGTCTTGATCACATCGGTATCGATCGCTGTCAACACCACATTCGGTTCCAACCCAGCGTTTTCAAAGGCGCGGTTGATCTTGTTGCGGCCGGTAAAGGCAAAATCGTAGGTGATCAGCGGGTAAGCGGCGATTTCGGCCAGGGTAATCGGGTGATCAAGACCCACCAGCGGGTGGCCGGCCGGCACGACGACATCGCGGTTCCAGTCGTAGCATTCCAGCATTGCCAGTTCCGGGTAATGATCGATGCCCTCGGTGGCGATGGCGAGGTCGGCGCTGCCATCGACGACCATCTCACTGATCTGGGTAGGGCTGCCTTGTTTGAGTGACAAACGCACTTTGGGATAACGCGCCAGAAAGGCACGGATCGGTTTGGGCAGCGCGTAACGTGCTTGGGTGTGCGTGGTGGCAATGGTGAGGCTGCCGCCTTCCACATTGACGAACTCTTCGCCGATTCGCCGCAGGTTTTGTGCCTGCATCAGCATCCGTTCGGAAATACGCAGAATCTCGCGGCCCGGGGCGGTGACATCCACCACGCGTTTGCCGTTGCGAATGAAGATCTGCACGCCCAGCTCGTCTTCCAATAAGCGGATCTGCTTCGAGATGCCGGGTTGCGATGTATGCAGCTTTTCGGCCGCCTCGGAGACGTTCAAACCTTGCTTGGCAACTTCGACCAGATAGCGCAATTGCTGGAGTTTCATGGCATTCCCGAATAAATAACCTGTCCTTCTAAAATACTAACATAACAGTCTAAGGGATTCTAAACCCGGTGCTATGATCGCCCGCTTAGCATAGGAAAAACGCGTTATGGAAGGGTTGTCCGCGCTGTTGGCGCACATCAATGGCATCTATGTGCTGTCCGGTTTGGCGGTCGGTTTCATCGTGGGCATGACCGGCGTCGGCGGCGGATCTTTGATGACGCCGGTGCTTTTGTTTTTTGGCATCAACCCGGCCACTGCCGTGGGCACTGATTTGCTGTACGCCTCGATTACCAAGGCGAGCGGCGTATTCGTGCACCAGAAACACAAGAACATTGATTGGTCGGTGACCGGTTGGCTCGCACTGGGCAGCGTGCCAGCGGCGGCTCTGACCGTACTGGCGCTCCATGTGTGGCAGGGGGATACCGCCACGATCAACAAGCTGATCAAGCACTCACTCGGCATCGCCTTGGTCCTCACTTCCGTGGCCATCATCTGCAAGGGCTGGCTGCTGGCATTCGCGCAACGCCATGCGCGCGATTGGCTCAATATGTCGCCGCGCACGCTCGCGAGCTGGACCGTGGTCATCGGCTTCTGTCTGGGTGTGATCGTCACCTTGTCATCGATTGGCGCTGGGGCACTGGGGACGGTGGCGTTGTTCCTGATTTATCCCTTGCTGCCGACCTCCCGCCTCGTCGGAACCGAGATTGCGCATGCCGTGCCGCTTACTTTGGTCGCCGGGCTTGGTCATGCCGGGCTTGGTAACATTGACTGGTTTTTGCTTGGCAATCTGCTGTGCGGCTCGCTGCCCGGCATCTATGTCGGCAGCCATCTCTCGGGCCGGATGCCGGAGAAGGTATTGCGGCCGTTGCTGGCGCTGATGCTGCTAATCGTTGGCAGCAAGCTCGTGTTCTAATAAAAGATATCACTGCAATCTTTCTCTGCGATGGGGACAAACAGCATGGGGCTGGACGAAAAACTGGCGCAAACGCTGGAATGGCTAAAGAAAATCGAGGCGGAATACAGCCCGGCGATCTTCGCCAATTCCTTTGGCGCCGAAGACATGGTGATCACTGATCTGATCGCCAAGCACGCGTTGAATATCGAAATCTTCAGTCTCGATACCGGCCGTTTGCCGGCCGAGACGTATGACCTGATGCAGGAAACCGCCACGAAGTACCCGGCGGTACCGGTGAAGGTCTTCTTCCCGAATGCTGCTCATGTTGAGCAGTATGTGAACAGCAACGGTATCAATGCTTTTTACGAATCGGTTGAGATGCGCAAGGAGTGCTGCCGCATCCGCAAGCTGGAGCCGCTCAAGCGTGCCCTGACCGGCAAGAAGGCATGGATCACCGGTTTGCGTCGTCAGCAATCCACCACGCGGACCGAGATGCAAATGCAAGAATTCGACGCTGGTAACGGGCTGGAAAAATTCAATCCGCTGATCGAGTGGACCGAAAAAGAAGTCTGGCAATACATCCGCGATAACGGCGTGCCCTATAACAAGCTGCATGATCAGCACTATCCGTCCATCGGCTGTGCACCCTGTACCCGCGCCATCGCCATGGGCGAAGATATCCGCGCTGGTCGCTGGTGGTGGGAGAACCCGGATCTCAAAGAGTGCGGGCTTCACGTCAAGAAATAAGTAGGGCAAGCCGGCGGCGCGAATGACTCATTCAGAGTCTTCGCGCCGTCGTCGTTTCTGGCTCGCGTTGACAGGGCCAAGCTGGCTAACTAGATTGCAGACTGGTTTCACCGCCAAGGATTCATGATGGCGGCACCACATGGACAAGGGTGATCGATCACCCGGATAGGCATACAAGGACAAAAATGAGCATCAAGTATTTGATCGGAGTTGATGGGGGCGGCACTGGCACGCGTATCTGTATTGCTGGCCTGGACGGCGTTGAGCTGGTACGCGCCGATGGCGGTCCGTCCGCATTGGGGCAGGGTACCGACAAGGCGTGGACCAATATCACGCTCGCGATCCGCGATGGTTTTCGCAAACTGGGTATCGAACACCCGGATTTCGCCGACTGTGCCGTCGGCTTCGGTCTCTCTGGCGTCACCGTCAAGGCGTGGGCGCAAGAGTTCGAGAACAAGAACCCGTTCTTTGCCCGCATCATCGTTGAAACCGATGGTTTCTCGACACTGCTTGGTGCACATAATGGCCAGCATGGTGGCATCATCGCCATCGGCACAGGTTCGATCGGCGAAGCTTGGCTGCAGGATGGCAAGCGGCTCGAAGTCGGCGGTTGGGGCTTCCCGACCTCGGATGAAGGCTCGGGCGCTTTTCTGGGCTTGAAGGCGATCAACCACGTGCAACGCATCATGGATGGCCGCCGCCCGCTCACAGATTTCGGTCGCAAACTGCTCTCGATCACTGGCGATACGCGTGAAAAGGTCTTTGAGTGGATGGGCAAGATGAAGCAGACCGAATGCGCTTCGCTTTCGCCGGTCGTGGTCGAATTTGGCGAGAAGGATGACATTGCCAAGTCCTTCCTGCTCGAAGCAGGGCGCGAAGTGGAAGTGATCGGCCAAGCGCTACGCTCGAATGCGCCAGATCTGCCACTCGCAATCTGTGGCGGTGGTCTTTCCGAAGCGTTGCGTCCGTATATTCCTGCGGCCTTCCTCGCCAGTACCAGCCGCCCGCAGAAGGATTCCTGCGCTGGTGCGCTGATCCTGATCCACAGCGCCATCTAATCTCTTCACCAAGCGTCAGCCACGGAGCCGGAGCCTTATGCAGTCGTCTCAAAAGCTGCAAGTGCTCCGGCCCGATCCCGATAGCGCTACGCCGCTGTACCTGCAACTCAGTCACAAACTCGCCGCTGCCATCCAGGCCGGCTTCTGGCGGCCGGAAGAGCCGCTCCCCTCCGAGCGGAATTTTTGCGATCTGCTTGGCGTCTCTCGCGTGACCGCTCGCAAGGCGCTCGACTTACTCTATGAGCAAGGATTGATCCTGCGGCGGCAGGGTGCTGGCACCTTCATCACGCCAAAGCTTGAGCAGCCGTTATCTCGCCTGACCAACCTCTCTGAAATGCTCAAACAGCGTGGCTTTACGCCGGGCTCGAAATGGTTGAGCCGTGAAGTGGTTCTGGCGAGTGCAGAAGAGGCCGATAGCTTGAACCTCGCCCCTAACAGCCGAGTGAGCCGTTTGCTGCGCGTGCGGACCGCCAATGATGTCGTGATGGCGGTCGAAGAGACGGCATTGCCATACCAACTAGTGCCTGATCCGGGACTGATCGGCGACTCGCTGTACGAATTCCTCAGCGTGCAGCGTTTGGCGGTCGTACGTGCCTTGCAGCACATCGCCGCGATCAATGCTGACGAGAGGCTTGCCGCGCTGGTCGATCTACCCGTCGGCGCCGCGATGCTCCATCTGACTCGAGTCGGCTATCGCGAAAACGGCCAGGCACTGGAGCTGACGCACTCCTACTTCAGGAGCGACTACTACGACTTCGTCGTCGAACTGCGCCGCTAGTTAAGTCGCGTTTTCATTCGCGTCAATTGCGGATTCTGCTGTCCTTCCTTTGCTTGTTGTGCAAAAGCAACGTTTTTTGCCGCCGTTTTTTAAGCGTTTTGCTGATGGCGGTCGCGCCAAACAAAGAATTTTTCGTCAGCTTGTCACCCGAAATTCACAATGGCTTCAATCATTTGGCATGTAGTTCTGAACGCTTCTGGTGCGCCAATGTGCTTGTCAACTACAGTGTTCAAACGACCGTTGTGAGCTAGGTCACTGTTTCTAAAGCATGAAAAATGATGGCCGAAGCTGGTGCGCGTAGTCACAAGCTGGTGCATTGCCCGGATTGGTTACATGGTTGGGGTTTTGTAATGGGTGCAGGAAGTCGTGTTGCAAGCGGTTTCGAGCGGTTTTTCGCTGCACTGCACATTCACTTGTCTGGGAAAACTGTTGTAACCTGCCTCCGGGTTTTACCTTAGTCAGCTTGAAGCTGACGGCGGGTCGATCCGGATGATTTTTTGAATGCTGACGCCATTCTTGGGTTTCGTTACTTGGGGCAGAACAACAATTTGACGGTGTACAGGCGAGTGATTAAGGTTGTTTCGCTTTGCGAGAACGCATCGCATATACCGAAAAAATTTAAAATCCTAAGGAAGACGATATGAAGCTGAAACGCACATTAGGCCTCGCAGCCGCGTTGTTCGCAGCAACAACGATGAGTGCAATGGCCGCCGAGAAGGTCAAGATCGAATTCTGGTCGAACAGCCTGTCGCCGAAATTCGACGGCATCATGAAAGACCTGACCGCCAAGTTCAACGGCTCGCAAAACGAAGTCGAAGCAAAGTGGGTGGACGTGGATTGGGATGCCTTCCAGCCCCGTCTGGTTGCCGCGATTGCTGGCGGGACTGTGCCCGATTTGGTGAACTTGCCCAAGCCGTGGATGGATCAATATGCCCAAAGCAAGTTGCTGCTGCCGATCACCAAGCAGATTGCCGGCTTCAAGAACAATTACACCGTTGGCGCGCTCAAGGATGTGACCTACGAAGGCGACAAGCAGATTTATGGTTTGCCGTGGTATCAAGTGACTGGCGTGCTGTTCTATAACAAGGACCTATTCGCCAAGTCCGGCGTCAAGGAAGCGCCAAAGAATTTCACCGATCTGCTGAAAGTGGCCAAGCAGATCAAGGACAAAACGGGCGTGACCGGTTTTGCGCCTAAACTGAACGACGGTTTTGCCGGCTGGTTCCTTTATGACGGCTTGCCGGTCGTGAAGGATGGCAAGGCAGTTTTCAACAGCCCGGCGCACGTCAAGCTGGTTGAGCAGTTTGCCGATGCCTACAAGAGTGGCGTGATTCCGAAGGATGTCTTCAAGCTGCAGTTCGAGCAGACCATCGCCGCATATGGCGCACAAAAGGTCGCGATTTTCGGTGAGGGCCCGCATGCGCTGAAGCGCACCAAGACCGATTCGCCGAAGGTTTACGAGCAAACCGGTGTGGCGGCATTCCCGCAGGCGGGCGGCAAGACCCCGTTTGGTGGCTACCTCTTCCTGTGGTCGGTGCCGAAGGGTGCCAAACACCCGGATGCGGCGATCAAGCTGGGTCAGTTCCTGACTTCGGATGAGGCTCAGCTGGCATTTGCCAAGGCGTCTGCCACCTTCCCGTCGACCAATAAGGCACTGGCTGATTCGTTCTTCCAGGCGGGGGCCAAGTCGAACGATCCGGTCGAGAAGGCATTGGCGACGGCGGCGGATTCGATCAAGGTCACCACGACCCTGACCGTTTCGGGTTTGCCGGATGAATCGGCGATGAACAAGAAGCTGGACGAGTCGATTGAAGCGGCTGTTACCGGTCGCAAACCGGCTAAGCAGGCGCTTGATGAGGCGGTTGCATTCTGGAACGAAAAGTTCTCGGCTGCAAAGAAGTAAGCACGTTTTGAATCAGATTTGCAGTGGGGGTTTATCTGATACACTTCCGCTGCAAAATTAGAAATCCGCATGATTTAGTGGGAACACTGGGTCGAATGTGGTGTACCGCAGGGAATGGTTCCCGGCGTTTTTGTCGATAACTCCTCGAGGAAGACAAGATGAAGCTCAAGAAGATGTTGGCCGTTGGCGCAGTCGTGTTCGGCTTTGCTGCGCTCCAAGCACAAGCTGATACCGAACTCGAATTCTGGACCATGAACCTGGCTCCGAAATTCAACGGTTATTTCGATCAAGCAGTGACCAAGTTCAATGCGACCAACCCAGGCCTGAAGGCTAAGTGGGTTGATCTGAACTGGGACCAAATCCAGCCGAAGCTGGTTGCAGCGATTGCTGCAGGCAATCCGCCGTCCCTGGTGAACTTCAACGTGCCTTGGGTGCACGAGTTCGCCGCTCAAGGCAACCTGGTTGCGCTTGATCAGTACCTCGGTGCTGACAAGAACAACTACTCCAACGCCGCTCTGAAAGACGTGACCGTTGGTGGCAAGGTTTACGCGTTCCCGTGGTACAACTCCGTATCCATCATCGCGTACAACAAAGACATCCTGGCCAAGGCTGGCGTGAAGTCCGCTCCGAAGACCTTCGAAGAGCTGGTTTCCACCGGTAAGCAAATCACTGCCAAGACTGGCGTTCCGGCCTTCGCGCCGAAGCTGGGCAACTTCGTGGGCTGGTTCTACTACGCTGGCCTGCCGGTTCTGGAAAACGGCAAGGCAGTGTTCAACTCGCCGAAGCACGTAGCGTTCGTTCAGAAGTTTGCTGATCTGTACAAGGCTGGCGTTCTGCCGAAGGATGTGTTCAAGGTTGAATTCGAACAAGAAATCGCCCTGTACAACTCCGGCAAGATCGCTATGCTGACGACCGCTCCGCAAGCGCTGAAGCGTACCGAGACCGATGCCAAGGCCATCTACGATAAGACTGGCGTTGCCAAGTTCCCGGAAGATGCTGGCAAGCAAGCCTTCGGCGCATGGCTGATGGACTTCGTGATTCCGAAGGGTTCCAAGGATCCGGCCGCAGCTGCAAAGCTGGGTAAGTTCCTGACCGGCGACGAACAGCAAGTTCTGTTCTCCAAGGCAACCGAAACCACCTTCCCGTCGACCAAGAAGGGTAACCTGGATCCGTACTTCCAAGACGGTGCCAAGTCGCCTGACGCGGTTAACCAGGCTCGTGCAGTTGCTGCCAAGTCCATGGACAACGCACGCACTCTGTACCTCCCGCCGGGTGCTCTGCCTGACGAAGCTGCTCTGACCAAGAAGCTGCAAGACGAAGTTCAAAGCGCGATCGAAGGCCGTAAGCCGGTCAAGGCCGCTCTGGATGAAGTGGTTGCTGCCTGGAACGAAAAGCTGGCCAAGTAATTCTTACTTGAGTTAGTGACATTGTTCTAGAAAAACGGAACTGCCAATCCGGCAGTTCCGTTTTTTCCCGCATAAGAAATCAAGAAACAGTCGAGTTGCGCCGTGAAAACCTCCAGCAGCTATACCGCTATTGCCTATCTATTCCTGGCTCCTGCCTTGATCCTGATGGGCATCTTTACGTTCTGGCCGGTCGGGTTTAATACCTACCTCGCTTTCCAGGACTACAGCCTTGCCGATGGCACATCGACTTGGAATAACTTCGCCCATTTCAAATATATCGCAGGCGAAGAGCTGTTCCATAATGCGCTCAAGAATTCCGTGCTGTATTTGCTGATCGTGCCGGTGATCCAGCTTTCCGCATTGATTGTGGCCAAATTGGTCAACAATAAATTGCCGGCCATGACATTCTTCCGCGCCGTTTATTACATTCCGGTCATTACGGCAATTTCCATTGCCGCCGTGGTGTGGTCAAACGTCTACAAATACGACGGTCTGCTGTCCTGGTTCCTGCAAGCGTTGCATATCCTGCCGCAAGGTCAGGACGGCCAGATAGACTGGCTCGGCAATCCGCATATTGCGCTGTATATGGTCATGCTTTTCACATTCTGGAAAGGGATCGGCTATTACATGGTGCTTTATCTTGCCGGCCTGCAAGCGATTCCTGCCGAGGTTGAAGAGGCCGCAATTCTGGATGGCGCGAATGTGTTTCAGCGCTTCTGGAAGATTACCGTGCCGATGGTCAAACCAACCATTCTGCTTTGCACACTGCTTTGCACGATTGCCGCCATGAAGGCATTCCAGGAAGTCGTGGTGTTGACCAAGGGGCAGTCGGATACGTATACCGCGTTGTTCTATGTGTATGACCAGGGTTTTGGTTCAAATCACAATTTTGGCCGCGCTGCAGCGGCTGGCGTGGTGGTTACGTTCTTCTGCATGATCCTGGCGATCATCCAGTTCCGCTTCTTCGGCGACAAGAAATAAAAGACGGGGTTTGAATTCATGGCACTCGGCAAAAACCTGCGCCGCTCTATTGCCCTTGGCGGGCAATATGCTGGCCTGATCGCCTTTGCGATCTTTACTACCTTTCCATTCGTATGGGCGCTGTCCGTTGCATTGTCAGCTGACCCGTCCCACATTTGGGATTTCCCCCGCTCGTTCCTGCCGACTGATATCAGCCTGATGTGGTTTGAGCGTGTGTTCAAGGAAATGCCGTTCATGACCTACCTGAAAAACTCCACGCTGATGTCCTTCTGGACCATCGTTGCCGTGGTCGTTATTTCGGTATTGGCGGGTTATCCACTGGCACGATTGAGATTCCCCGGTCGTGGCCTGATTTTTGTAGGCATCATTGCAACGCTGATGTTGCCGTCGGAAGTCAACATCATCCCGAACTTCATCACGTTGCGGAATTTCGGCATGGCGGCAAGTCATCTGCAAGAGGTGCTGCATTTGCCTGATGACTGGAATATGCGTGAGTGGATTGGCCTGAATAGTTATTTCGGCGCCATCGTGCCCAACTTTGCCACTGCTTTCGGCATCTTCCTGATGAAGCAGGCCTTCGAGCAGATCCCGCAAGATTTGATCGACGCTGCCCGTGTTGATGGCGCGACTGAACTGCAAATCATGTGGCGCGTGCTGGTGCCGGTTTCGGCCCCGTCGATTGCTGCGCTGGCGATCTTCACGTTGGTGAATGCCTGGAACGATTACTTGTGGCCATCCATCGTGATGACCGGCAAAGAAAAACTCCCGCTTGCCGTTGGCGTTTTCAACGACCTGACCGGCCCGTTTGCGACCTCCACCAGCTTGGTCATGGCGGCCATCGTGATGACGGTTGTACCTGTGCTGATCTTCTTTGCCTTTACCCAGCGCTACTTCGTCAGCAACCTCAGCGGCGCCGTGAAGTAAGTTCCGGCACGAATACAAGACATATCAAAGGAATCGACTAAATGGCTTCGGTTACCCTCAAGAACATTACCAAGAACTACACCAAGGACATCACGGTTATCAAGAACGTGAGCCTTGAGATCAAAGACGGCGAATTCATCGTTTTCGTCGGCCCGTCCGGCTGTGGCAAATCGACCATGCTGCGCATGATCGCCGGCCTGGAAGACATCACTGGCGGCGAGCTTTATATTGGCGACGCGCTGGCGAACGATGTGCACGCTTCCAAGCGCGGCATCGCGATGGTGTTCCAGAGCTACGCGCTCTATCCGCACATGACCGTGGCGGAAAACATGGGTTTTGCGCTCAAACTGGCTGGCGTTCCGAAGACTGAGATCGACCAGCGTGTTCGCAAGGCAGCCGAGATTCTGCAGACCACGCACCTGCTGGAACGCAAGCCGAAGGCGCTCTCCGGCGGTCAGCGCCAGCGTGTCGCGATTGGCCGCGCCATCGTGCGTAACCCGAAAGTATTCCTGTTCGATGAGCCGCTCTCCAATCTGGATGCTGCGTTGCGTCTGAACATGCGCGTCGAATTGTCCAAGCTGCACCAGGACCTGAAGACCACCATGATTTACGTGACCCACGATCAGGTCGAAGCCATGACCCTGGCTGACCGTATCGTGGTGTTCAACGCCGGCATCATTCAGCAAGTCGGCAGCCCGCTCGAGATGTACGAAAATCCGTCCAACCTGTTTGTAGCCGGCTTCCTTGGCTCGCCGACGATGAACCTGCTCGAAGCGCAGCTGGTTGGTCTGGAGCAGGGCGTCGCCGTGGTGCGTCTGCCCAAGGGCATTACGCTGAAGGCATCGGTTGAAGCTTCACGCGGCAAGGTCGGCGACAAGGTCACCCTCGGCATCCGTCCTGAGCATCTGCGTTTGGCCGTCGGCGATGAAGCGGGTGCGGTGCCGGCACGTGTCGATCTGATCGAACACTTGGGCGACCACATCCTTGCCTACATCGAAATCCCGGGTATCAACGAAATCCTCAGCGTAAAGGTGGCGGGTAATGTCACCAACTTGAAGTATGGCGATGCGATCCGTGTTGTATTCCCTGAGAAGAATTGCCTGCTGTTCGATGCCGAAGGTCTGGCATTCAAGCGCGTTGCTTGAGTGAGGTGATCGAAGAAAAGCCTGCCGGTTTGGCAGGCTTTTTTATTGCTGCTGTGGGAGTTGAGAGGATGTCTATGCGTACGTTTTGCCGTTTTATCGCCATCAGTGCGCTCTGCTTGACAAGTGCCAGCTCGTTTGCAGAAGACAAAGTGCAGCGGGTACGCACACCATATCTCGAAGGGTGGGGGCAGGTGCCATTGGAAGTCCTGGCGCGCCAGGCTGCTGCATTCCCGGATACCTATTACCTGGAAGGGCCGGGCAATACGAAGCGGATTGCGTTTACCTTTGATGATGGCCCCAGTGAGAACACGTCCGAATTGCTCGATGTACTGAAGAAAAATCAAATCAAGGCAACGTTTTTCTGGTTGGGCAATCAGGTCGAGAGATTTCCGGAGTTGGTGCGGCAGGCAATGGCCGAGGGCCATACCATTGCCAATCATTCATATAGTCACCCCTATTCGAGCAAGCTGAGCATAGATGCATTCTGGGCCGATCAGGTTGGCAAGACGCAAGCGATTTACCAGAGCAAATTCGGTTTCCAGCCGACCTTGTTCCGGCCGCCCTATGGCGATATCACCGATGCCGAGGTCGCGCTGCTGCGGGACAAAGGCATGAAAGTCATCCTGTGGTCGGTCGATACCACCGATTGGTATTTCGCGCGCGATTTCACCGGCACCAAGGAAATCAGCGAACGGCTGGCGCGTTTTTCGCATCCGGAAGGGATTGTCTTGATGCATGACGGTGGCGGCCCGCGTGGCAAGACCATCAAAGCGGTCGACGCGCTGATTCAGCAGTTGAAAGCCCAAGGCTATGAGTTTGTCACGGTCGATCAATTATTGAGCGTGCCGGCGAAATTGCCGGTCGTGAACGAGGTGACGGCGAAATAGGGACGTTGAGACTCATTCGAGATCGACAATGAAAAAGCCGGCGTCAAGCCGGCTTTTTCATTGTCGTCATGGTCACAGATCGACCTGAACGCAAATTACACGGGAATATGCTCGCGCAGATAAGCCTTGATCACATCGGTATCGGCTTCCAGTGCATCGAAACGCTGCGGCAGCTGTTCCAGACCTGCCAGCGATGCCGGGCGGTGCGGATTGGTGCCGATGGCATCGCGCATGGTGGATTCAAACTTGGCCGGCAGGGCGGTCTCCATGATCACCATGGTGACGCCGACTTCACGATGGGCCTTGGCCGCCTTGTAGCCGTCGGCGGTGTGCGGGTCGATCTGCACGCCGAATTTGTCGAATACTTCACGGATGTTGGCAATGCGGTCTGCATGCGTGCTGGTGTCGGAACGGAAGCCATACACATCATGCAGTTTGGTGAAGTCTTCTGCCGAGAGATCGAAGCCGTTTTGTTTTTCCACCGCTTGCCAGAGCTGGGCCAGCTTGGCAGGGTCGCGACCGATCAGGTCGAACACAAAACGTTCCAGGTTCGATGCCTTGCTGATGTCCATCGACGGGCTGGAGGTCTCGTAAGTGCGATCCAGGCCGCGTGGATGATAACCGCCGGTTTTGAAGAACTCGTCGAGTACATCGTTCTCGTTGGTGGCGACCACCAGGCGACGAATCGGCAGGCCCATCTGACGGGCGATGTGGCCGGCGCAGATGTTGCCGAAGTTGCCGGACGGCACACAGAAATCGACCGGCTCGCCGACTTCCTTCGCGGCAGCAAAGTAGCCTTTGAAGTAGTACACCACCTGGGCCACGATGCGGCCCCAGTTGATCGAGTTGACCGCGCCGATCTTGTACCTGGCTTTGAATTCGGCATCGTTGTTCACTGCTTTCACGATGTCTTGGCAAGCGTCGAAGAACCCCTTCACCGACAGGTTGAAGATGTTTTCATCCTGCAGGCTGAACATTTGCGCGCGTTGAAACGGGCTCATCTTGCCGAAAGGGGAGAGCATGAATACGCGCACGCCGTGCTTGCCACGCATGGCGTATTCGGCAGCGGAGCCGGTGTCGCCCGAGGTTGCGCCGACGATGTTGACTTGCTCGCCACGCTTGTCCAGCACGTATTCGAACAGGTTGCCCAACAGCTGCATCGCCATGTCCTTGAATGCCAGCGTCGGGCCGTTGGACAGCTCTTGGATGAACAGCGTGTTGTCGAGTTTGATCAGCGGCGTGATGTTCTCGGTTTGTGCTTTGGAGCGACCGTTGCAGAACACGGCGGGGGTGTAGGTCTTGTCGATCAGCGCCTTGAGGTCTTCGGCGGGAATGTCATCGACGAATTTGCTGATCACGGCGAAGGCCAGATCGCGGTAATTGAGCTTGGAGAGCGCGGTGAGCGCATCAAGGCCGAAGTGCGGGTAGGCCTCGGGGATCGACAGGCCGCCATCCGGGGCGAGGCCGCCAAGGAGAATATCGCTGAACGCTTGCGGGGCCATGCCGCCGCGGGTGGAGATATAACGCATCGTTAACCTGTCAATGTCGGGTCGGCTTGGCCACGGCTTGCCGATGAGTTTCGGGCAGTGCGGCCATGCGTTCCCATTTGAGGAACCGCAAAATGGTGGATTTAGAACACGAGGGGTCTAAGCCGCCAACTCAATTCAAAGCCACCGGCCGGTAATGCTCGACCGTTGGAAAAGGATCGTAAAAATGGTGCAGCAACTGCTTCCAGCGTTGGTATTCGGTTGATTGGCGAAACCCGACGGTGTGGGCTTCGAGCGTTTCCCAGCGCACTAGCAAAACGTAATGATCGGGGAGCTCGACGCAGCGTTGCAGCTCATGCGAGAGGTAACCCGGCATAACGGAAATGATCCGCTGCGCTTGTGCAAACGCAGCTTCAAATTCGGCGGTTCGTGCCGGGATCACATCCAGATGAGCGACTTCGAGAATCACCGTCTTAACCGTTCAAGTGTTCCAGCCGCAGCTTCACGACTTTGCCATTGACCGTGTCGAGCGCTTCGATCTTCGCCAGCGCGGCGTTCACGTTTTTCTCGATGGCGATATGCGTGATGATGGCGATGTCATCGCGCCCGTCATCGGCACCATCGGTAAACGGGCGCTGCAGCATGGCGTCAACCGAAATGCCGCCGTCGGCAAGGATGCGGGTCACGTCCGCCAGCACGCCCGGCTGATCTTGCGCGTTCAGGCGCAGGTAGTAGCAGGTTTCCACTTCTTCGATTGGCAGGATCGGCAGATTGGCGATTGCAGACGGCTGGAAGGCCAGGTGCGGTACGCGGTGTTCCGGGTCGGCGGTATGCAGGCGGGTGATATCCACCAGATCGGCAATCACTGACGATGCAGTAGGTTCCGCACCGGCACCAGCGCCGTAGTACATGGTGGCACCCACGGCATCGCCCTTGACGACGACGGCGTTCATCACGCCATCTACATTTGCCAGCAGACGTTTTTCCGGGATCAGTGTCGGGGAGACGCGCAGTTCGATGCCATTCGGGCGGCGACGGGTCATGCCCAGAAGCTTGATGCGATAGCCGAGTTCCTGTGCGTACTTGATGTCAGCGGCATCGAGCTTGCTGATGCCTTCGAGGTAGGCTTTGTCGAACTGAACCGGAATGCCAAAGGCGATGGCGCTCATGATGGTGAGCTTGTGCGCGGCATCGTGGCCTTCGATATCGAAGGTCGGGTCGGCTTCGGCATAGCCGAGGCGTTGCGCTTCTTTCAGTACGTCGGCAAAGGCCGAGCCCTTGTCGCGCATTTCGGTGAGGATGAAGTTGCTGGTGCCGTTGATGATGCCGGCGACCCATTCGATCTTGTTGGCGGTCAGGCCTTCGCGCAGCGCCTTGATGACCGGTATGCCACCAGCAACGGCGGCTTCGAAGGCCACCATCACGCCTTTTTCCTGCGCCTTGGCGAAGATTTCATTGCCGTATTCGGCGATCAGTTTCTTGTTGGCGGTAACGACATGCTTGCCATTTTCGATGGCAGTGAGCACGACTTCCTTGGCGATGGTGGTGCCGCCAATCAGCTCGACCACGATGTCGATATCAGGGTGGCGGGCGATGACGAGTGCGTCGTCGGTCAGCTCCACACCTTCGCCGACCAGTTCACGCGCGCGCGCGAGATCGCGGTTGGCCGCAGCGCGGACCAGGATGGGGCGGCCGGCGCGACGGGCGATTTCTTCGCAGTTGCGTTTCAACACGGTGACGGTGCCGCCACCGACAGTCCCCACACCACAGATGCCTACGTGAATCGGTTTCATTGCAGTACTTTCCTGAAGTTGAATGCGGAGACGTGCAGCCCCTCGCGAAAATAGAATTTGTGAGCGCTGGCGCGTTGCACGCCGGAATCGAGTGCGAGCACATCGCAATGCAGCTGGCGTGCTGTGCCATCCAGCCAATTCATTAATGCCTTGCCCACGCCTTGTGAGCGACGGGTTTCATCGCTGACCAGATCGTCAACGTAGAGACGACGGCCTTCGTAGGTATTCTCGATCAGACGCCAAAGCGCCAGCCCGAGGACGGCTTCGCCTGCGACCGCAGCGATGAGTCGTCCGCCATTGGCGGCGATGACTTGCAGGCGGCCGGCGTAATCAGCCGGCAATTGCGGGCGGAGTTGGCGATGGACGCCTTCTGCAATCGGCAGCCATTGGGGCGCAACGAGTTGTCCGTTTTGATCGATGATTTCGACGATTTGTATCTGCATGTGTGTTGACATCAGGCGGTGCCGTGCCGTTTGCGGTAGGCGGCGAAGAAGCGTTCCAGGCGGCCGAACGCGATAGCGAGGTCATCGACATTGGGCAGGAACACGAGGCGGAAGTGATCCGGCGTGGCCCAGTTGAAGCCGGTGCCTTGCACCAGCAGCACTTTTTCTTCTTGCAACAGCTCCAGCATGAATTGCTGGTCATCGGTGATCGGGTACACCTTCGGGTCGAGCTTGGGGAACATGTAGAGCGCGGCTTGTGGCTTCACGCAGCTGATGCCCGGGATATTGGTCAATGTCTCGTAGGCCAAGTCACGTTGGCGGGTCAGCCGGCCATTCGGCCCGACGAGGTCATTGATGCTCTGGTAGCCACCCAAGGCCGTCTGGATGGCGTATTGCGCCGGCACGTTGGCGCACAAACGCATGGTCGAGAGGATATTGAGGCCGTCGATGTAATCCCGGGCAGCCTTTTTGTTGCCGGAGACGATCATCCAGCCTGCTCGGTAGCCACAGGCACGGTAATTCTTGGAAAGACCGTTGAAGGTGACGAAGAACACGTCGTCTGCCAGTGAAGCGATAGAGGTGTGCGTGCGGCCGTCGTACAGCACCTTGTCGTAGATTTCGTCGGCGTAGATGATGAGCTGATGCTCGCGGGCGATCTCGACGATTTCCTTGAGCACGTCATCCGGGTAGAGCGCGCCGGTCGGGTTGTTCGGGTTGATGACGACGATGGCCTTGGTGCGATCGGTGATCTTGGCGCGGATATCGTCCAGCGCCGGCAGCCAGCCATTGGATTCGTCGCAGATGTAGTGACGCGGTTTGCCGCCAGCGAGGCTGACGGCGGCGGTCCAGAGCGGGTAGTCCGGGGCTGGGACCAGGACTTCGTCGCCATTGTTGAGCAAGCCCTGCATCGACATCACGATCAGCTCGGATGCGCCGTTGCCGATGTAAATGTCGTCGACAGTGACATCGGCGATCTTCTTTTCCTGTGTGTAGTGCATGACGGCTTTGCGAGCCTGGAACAAGCCCTTGCTGTCGACATAGCCGGCCGCGTTCGGCAGGTTGCGGATCACGTCTTGCACCACTTCTTCCGGCGCATCGAAGCCGAAGTTGGCGAGGTTGCCGATATTCAGCTTGATGATGCGGTGGCCTTCCTCTTCCATCTGGCGCGCTCGCTCTGGCACCGGGCCACGGATTTCGTAGCAAACGTTGAGGAGCTTGTTCGATTTGAGGATGGCTTCCATCGGGTCAGGCCGGATTGGGTCAGGGAAACCTCGTATTCTAACGAAAGAATGGCCGGCGCGAACCAACAAACTGCGGCTGATCGGGGCGGCACAGTTCCGTTAAAATGCACGCTCATTCAAAAGGTTCGCGCATGAAACTGCATCACACCTCCTCTGAACACCTCAATCAGTTCACCAGCTACGGCAATGGCTTCGTCAAGGTCAATGACACCGAGTACCAAGGCAGCCTGATCGTGACGCCCACCGAGGTGCGCGAATGGCGACCGGCGAGCTTCGAGACGCTGGCTGAAGAAGACTTCGCCAGCCTGCTTGAGCTGAATCCGGAGGTGGTGTTGTTTGGTACTGGAAAAGGCATCCGTTTCCCGCATCCGAAGTTGTCACGCGCGCTGGCTGCTGCACATGTGGGAATGGATGTGATGGATACCGGTGCAATGTGCCGCACGTTCAATATCCTTACCGCCGAAGAACGGCGCGTCATCGCAGTGGTGCTGGGGGCTTAAAGCGGGGCGGCGACGTATTGGCCGCTGAATTGCACGACCGGCTCGTTCTTGGCGTCGACGACTTCGACCTGCACCGCTAAACGGGCTTTGCCGCGCCGACGCAGTGTTTCCCTGAAACGATCGAGCACGGCAGGGTCGATTGACGCAACTCGCGCCAGCAGATCGCCGGTCAGTGGCTTAAGAAAATGAGTATTGCCGGACTGGATGACCACGTCGTAGCCGTCACCAGCCGCAACGCAGGTTGCCATCCAGCCGGCAATTGTCGCCAGCATGGATAAGCTGCCGCCAAAGGCGGTGCCATGATCGTTGCGGTTGAGGGAAAACGGCGCGATGAGCTGCCAGTTTTGCTGGTCTCCAAGTACGGAGACCTGCATGGCGGCCAGCATCGGAAAGCCGTCGGTGAGACGGGCGGTCCAATACTGGCTGAATGCCGCTGCCATTACTGCTCCGGCGGGCTGACCGGCTCCGGTTGAATAACCGGTGTTTTCGGCGGCAGGAACAACGCGGCGATTTGCTGCTGTGGCTTGCTGCGAATCAACGGCATGGCCGGAATGTCCAGCTCATCGCCACGCAGGCGTTCGCGACGAGGGGGGGCATCGTTGCGCGGTGCACGTTGCTCGCTACGCTCATAGTTACGGCCAGGGCGTTCGTTCGACTCTCTGGCGCTGCGCTCGCCTGACTCGCTGCGGGCGCTACGTTCGTTCCGGTCATAACGTGGTGTGGCAGCCGCTGCGGGTTGCTGATGCGTACCCGGCGAGTAGCCCGGGATCGGCGTCAGCGGCAGCTCTTTCTTGATCAGCTTCTGGATCAAGGCATAGGCCTTGTCTTCGCCCGGATCGACCAGCGAGATCGCGATTCCCTTGGCGCCGGCCCGTCCGGTCCGGCCGATGCGGTGCACGTAATCTTCCGGGTTGTTCGGCAGCTCGAAGTTCACCACGTATGGCAGCTCGGAAATATCCAGACCCCGTGCGGCGACATCGGTCGCAACCAGAATCTGCAGTGTGCCTTCCTTGAACCGAGCCAGCGTCTCCAGGCGTGAGCGTTGGTCGCGGTCGCCATGAATGGCTTCGCAGTTGAAGCCGTCACGTTTCAGATCACGTGCGACCTGATCAGCACCTTGTTTGGTGCGATTGAACACGATCACTTGACCCATGTTGTGGGTGCGGATCAAGTGCGAAAGCAGCGCGCGCTTGCGGTAGGTTTCGCACGGATGCATCAGCTGTTCGACGTTGTCGTTGGTGGCGTTCTGCCGTGCGACCTCGACCAGCGCCGGGTCGTGCAGGAACTCACCAGCGAGCTTCTTGATTTCTGGCGAGAAGGTGGCCGAGAACAGCAGTGTTTGCTTGCGGTTGGTGAGCAAGCCGATGATTTTCTTGATGTCGAGAATGAAGCCCATGTCCAGCATGCGGTCGGCTTCGTCCAGCACCAGGATTTCGACCTGGCTGAGATTTACGCTCTTTTGTTGCACGTGATCCAGCAGGCGGCCTGGCGTGGCGACCAGCACTTCGACGCCACTGCGTAGCGTTGCGGTCTGTTCCTTCATGTCTACGCCACCGAATACCACGTGCGGCCGCAAGGCCATGTGCTTGCCGTAGGTTTTGACGCTTTCGAATACCTGGTCGGCCAGCTCTCGTGTCGGGGTCAGCACCAGCGCGCGTACCGGATGGCGTGCCGGTGATGCACCGGTATTGGCGTGAGGAGCGAGCTTGGAGAGAATCGGCAGCGTGAACGCTGCGGTCTTGCCGGTGCCGGTTTGGGCTGCGCCGAGTACGTCGCGGCCTGAAAGCACCAGCGGGATGGCCTGAGCCTGGATGGGGGTCGGGTTCTCGTAACCTTGCTCGGCCACGGCCCGCAGCACCTCGGGAGCGAGCCCGAGTGTGGAAAAAGTCATGCGTTGAATACTCCGGGGCGGATTTCCGCTGGCACCATCAACAGGAGTGCGGACGGGGAAATGCGCCAACAGCTTGATGGAAAAGGCAGAAATGTACACCAAGGGCCTTTTTCTGCATACCTTGAGCGGCCAATCGGCTAAACTTGGCGCAAATTTTGCCGAGGGTTCCGCCATGTATGACATCGCCCGCCAGCAGCTCGTCACCCTGCGTGACAGCTTGCGTTTTGCGGTCAGCCGCTTCAATGACGCCGAACTCTATTACGGCCATGGGACCGATAACGCGTTCGACGAAGCAGTGTACCTGTTGCTGGCGACGCTCAAGCTGCCAATCGACAAGCTCGATCCGTTCCTGGACGCGCGGCTGTTGCCGAGCGAAGTGGAGCAAGTGGTCGAAGCGATCCGGCGTCGGGCCGAAGAGCACGTACCGGTTGCCTATCTGACCAACGAGGCTTGGCTGGGCGAATACAAGTTCTACGTTGATGAGCGCACGATTGTGCCGCGCTCCTTCATCGCCGAGCTCTTGTTCAACGATGCGCTGGCACCGTGGATCGAGCATCCGGAGCTCGTCAATCGCGCGCTGGATCTGTGCACCGGTTCTGGCTGCCTGGCCATTCTGCTGGCTGATCATTTTCCTGGCGCTGCCATCGACGCGGTCGATCTTTCATCCGATGCGCTCGATGTGGCTGAGCTCAACGTAATGGATTACAACCTGGGCGAGCGGATTGATCTGATTGATGGTGATCTGTTTGAGTCGTTGGCAGGCGAAACCTATGATTTGATCGTCTCCAATCCGCCCTATGTCGATGCGCATAGCATGGAAGAGCTGCCGGGCGAATTTCGACATGAGCCGATCATGGCGCTTGGGAGTGGCGAGGATGGCCTGGATATCACCCGCAAGATTCTCGCGCAGGCAACGACCTTCCTCAATCCGCAAGGTGTCTTGGTGGTCGAGATCGGCCACAATCGATACGAGCTGGAAGCGCAATTCCCCGAGCTGCCGTTCGTGTGGCTCGAGACCGAAAGTGGTGATGGCTTTGTATTCCTGCTGACGCGCGAGATGCTGGCGGAAGCCGGGCACTAATATTTAGATAGATTTGGATAGGCGTGCTCCGACAGACGGCCCGGTATTTCCGGGCCGTTGTCATATTCGTCAACTAAGCTGGCCAAGCCCATTCTTCTGGTTCAACTCCTCGGAGGCTCTCATGGCTGTTTCCGCTATTCCCGCCGGTTTTCACACCATCACACCTTACCTGACCGTTAACGACCCGGCAGCCACGCTGTCTTTTCTACAGGCCACTTTTGGTGCGGAACTGGTCGAAAGGGTCAATGACGACCACGGCCATATCATGCATTGCACGATTCAGGTTGGCACCAGCAGGCTCATGATGGCGCAAGGGTCAGAGAAATGGCCGGCTCGACCGGCGACGTTTTATCTTTACGTGCTCGATACCGATGCGACTTATCGCAAAGGTTTGGCGGCGGGCGGGAAATCATTGATGGAGCCGGCAGACCAGTTCTATGGCGACCGCAATGCGGGCGTTGAAGATGCGGAAGGCAACCAGTGGTGGATTGGCACGCATATCGAAGATGTCTCGCCGGAAGAAGTGGAGAGACGGGCGCGGGAGCAGGGCAGGTAATGACAGCGCTGTTGTTTGGCGTCATTAAAGCAAAAGACCCGCATCAGCGGGTCTTTATCATTGGGCGAGCAGATGGTGCATTCAGTGCAGTTTGACGCGGGCGATCACCCGATTGCCACGGCCTTGGTACTCGACCACATCGAACGACAGCATCCGAGCCATCGAAATCCCGCGGCCGTGCGGATCGAAGGCGCGCTCGGGTGAGAATTCCAGGAACGGCTGCCAATCGAAACCAGCGCCTTGGTCTTCGATCTCGAAATGCAGGTGCTCGTTATCACGAATGAAGCGCACGCAAACGTGACGGTGATGATAATCCGGATGGCTAAGGCGGCTCTCCACTTCGTCATGCCACCGCCCTTGCTGTAGCAGCGTGGTTTTTTCCCCATAGCTGATGCCCAGATTGCCGTGCTCGACCGCGTTGACCAAGAGTTCGGAGAGGCCAAGCGCTACGCGCTGGGGCTCCGGGCAGGCATTGGAGAGCAATAGCGTCAGTTGGCGTGCTTCGTCGAGCGTCTGGAAGTGGAATTCGCCGCTTTTCAGCAGCCGATAGGTGGATGCCTGGGCGGAAAGCTGTGCTTCGAGTTGCTTCTTTTCGCGATGGAAGCTGACGGCCGCGGCGACGATTGCCAGCAGCATGTCGCGCTGGAATGGCTTGATCAGATAATAATAAGCCCCGGCCGCGAGGCCTTCACGCACATTTTCTGCCGCGCCAACGGCAGTCTGCATGATCACCGGCACATGTTCGAACTCGGCTTGCTGCTTGAGCCGTGCCAACAATGCCATGCCATCCATGCGTGGCATCATCCGATCCAGCAGGATCGCGTCGAATGCCGCATCCCGTGTCAGAAGATTCCAGGCCGCTTCGCCGTCGTCAGCGGTGACGACCTCATAGCCTTCGTCGAGCAGATGCTCTCCGAGAATTTCCAGATTGAACGGCTCATCATCGACGATGAGAATTCGTGCACGCTCAACCGGGTTGGACATCTCGGGTTCCTTTCAACTGAAGACCTAGCCGAGGTCAGTATAACAACAAAAAATAATACACTTACGCAGAAATGTGCGCGTACAGGCTCGAGAATTCGGTCGCCAACTTATGTTTCGCATCGAGATAAACCATCGGCATGGCTCGCTCGTGGGATTCCCTTATCCTGACTGATTGAGAAAGATAGGTGGGCAGCACTGGCAGGCCTTGCTCAAGCAACTCTTCCACCATCCGTTGTGGCAGGTTTGCACGTGGCTGGAACTGATTGACGACGATACCCTCGACTTCCAGGGCTGGATTGTGGTCGGAGCGGATTTCCTGCACCCGCTCGATCAAACCCAACAGCGCCTGGCGGGAGAACGTATCGCAATCGAACGGAATCAGGCAACCCGTAGCCGCTATCAGCGCCGAGAGTGTGAAGAAATTCAGCGCCGGCGGTGTGTCGATCCAGACTTCGTCAAAATGCTGCTCCAGTTCTACCAACGATTCGCGCAGCTTATAGATCTTGTAGCGCGCTTCCAGCTTGCCTTGTTGTTCTGCGATTTCCGGATGGGATGGAATGACGGACAGGCGCTCGAACGGCGTGGCAGTGACAAATGCCTCCATCGGCTTGGCGTACAGACTGAAATTGAGCATCTGGTCGAAGAAGCCGGCGAGGTTGGGTTCTACGCTGCTTGCGCCTTCGCCAAGCAGATAACGTGTAGCGTTGCCTTGCGGATCCAGGTCGACCACGAGTACCCGTTTACCACCTGCCGCTGCAGCGGCCGCCAGGTTGACAGTGATCGTTGATTTGCCGACCCCACCTTTTTGGTTGAATACGACCCGACGCAGCATGGCAACTCCTTGAATTGTTTATTCGGCCCACTATAGAGCAGGCGCGCAGAAAAATGGGTGAGAAAATGCCGTTCGCCTAAAAACGGTAAGTTCCGTTTTTCATCTCCAAAAAGTACCGAAATTTCACGGTAACTTGCCACCGCCGCACCAAGTACCCCCTCCGTAGACTGCGCCCTGAGAGCTGGACAGCCGCACTCCACTACGAAAGCGAGTGCAACAGACCGGTATCCAGCTTGAATTTGTTCGCATGTCTAAAAAGGGGATACAAATGAAATTCAAATTGACCATGCTCGCAGTAGCGGCAGCATTCAGTGCCGGTCTGACGCAAGCTGAAGTTGCTATCGACGGTTCGTTCGATGGTGGTGTCAGCTACAACAAACTGGGCGATGCCAAAGCCGGTCGTGTCGAATACGATGCAACCATCGGCGTGAGCGGTTCCGACAAGCTGGACGCGGGCGGCAACGTGATTTGGCGTCTTGAACAAGGTGTGACCAACTACAGCAACGGCGTAGAGCGTAACTGGGGTGGCAAGGAAGCCTATATCGGCCTGACCGATGAAAAGCTCGGCACGGTGCGCTTCGGTAAGATGAAGACCCCGTTCTACCAAACGCTGGATGACCGTTATGGCGATACCGGCGCCAAGTTCCTGATCTCCGAATATGGTCGTGGCGAGAACTTCCGCCCAAGCAACTATATCCGTTATGACATGCCGACATTTGGTGGTTTCTCCGCTTCGGGTGGTTACGATGCATCTGCCGGCAATAGCGGCCACTACGGTTTCGATCTGGCCGCGCATTACAAGCTGGCAGGCTTCTTTGCTGATGCCGCTTACCAAAAGCGCAAAGGTGTTATTGGTACCGGCGATGCTGATGTAGGCAACGTGGCGCAGTACGACGGCTATAACTGGTTCGCTTTGGCTGGTTACAACTTCGACAATGGCTTTGGTGTGAACGGCGGTTACAAGCGTAGCGAATTCACCCCGGCCGGTCTGTCCAAGGTCGACCAGCATCTGGCATTCGGTCAAGGTAGCTACAAGTCTGGCAAGCAGGGTGTTTACCTGACCTACATGCAGCTGGGCAATCTGGCGGGCGCGAGCGATACCGGTGCCAAGGCCGTGGCTGCACGTTATGACTACAGCCTGTCCAAGCGCACTCTCGGTTACGTTGAGGGTCGTTACGTCAAGAACGACAACAACGCTACCTACACTGCTCTGGATTCGACCCTTGGCGATTCCAACAACGTGTACACCGGCAACGCTGGCGAAAAGGCTTACCGTCTGACGGTTGGCATGAAGACTTACTTCTGATCCAGTTGGTCGTGTAACACGCTTGAACATGATTCGGCGCCTTCGGGCGCCGTTTTTTTGTGCTGGTGATTTGGATTGGCGCAGGTCGCGGTATTGAAAACGATCGGGCTGGCCCCACTTCGGCACATGGATGCGCCAAGGACAATACTGGCTTGGCGCCTGTGCAACACGGAGCAGATGACACATGAGCAAGGAAACACTCGGTTTTCAAACGGAAGTTAAACAGCTGCTGCAGCTGATGATTCATTCGCTGTATTCCAACAAGGAAATCTTCCTGCGCGAGCTGGTATCGAACGCGTCCGACGCGTGCGACAAATTGCGCTTTGCCGCGACCCAGCACGCCGATCTGTATGAGGGCGACGGTGATTTGAAGATCCATGTCGCTTTCGACAAGGACGCGCGCACTGTCACCGTGACCGACAACGGCATCGGCATGAGCCGTGATGAGGTGGTCGCCAATATTGGCACCATCGCCCGCTCGGGTACCAAGGAATTCTTTAGCCAGTTGACTGGCGATTCAGCCAAAGACAGTCACCTGATTGGCCAGTTTGGTGTCGGTTTCTACTCGGCCTTCATCATTGCCGACAAAGTCACACTGACCACGCGCCGTGCAGGTGAGCACTACGCTACGCGCTGGGAATCGGCCGGTGATGGCGAGTACACCATCGAAGAAGTGCAAAAGGCTGGCCGCGGAACCGAGATCGTGTTGCACCTGAAAGAAGGTGAAGACGAGTTCCTGAACGATTGGCGCCTGCGCAGCATCATCACCAAGTATTCGGATCACATCAGCTTGCCGATCCTGATGAAGAAGCGGGCTGAGTACGACGACGAAGGCAAGGAAAAGCCGACTGATGAGCTCGAAGCGGTCAACCAGGCCAATGCCTTGTGGACACGTAGCAAGAGTGAAATCAGCGACGAGCAGTACAAGGAGTTCTACAAGCACGTTGCCCATGACTTCGAAGACCCATTGGCATGGAGCCATGCGCGCATCGAAGGTCGGCAGGAATATACCGAACTGCTGTATATCCCCACGCGTGCGCCATTCGACTTGTACGACCGCGATCGCCGCCATGGCGTGAAGTTGTACGTGAAGCGTGTCTTCATCATGGAAGACAGCGAAAAGCTGATGCCGCAATACCTGCGCTTCGTGCGCGGCGTAATCGATTCGGCCGATTTGCCGCTCAACGTCTCGCGCGAGATTCTTCAGCAATCCAAGGACGTTGAATCGATCAAGTCCGGTTGCGTGAAAAAGGTGTTGAGCTTGCTGGAAGATTTGGCCGAGAACCGCAAGGAAGACTACGCGAAGTTCTGGGCAGAATTTGGCAAGGTGATGAAGGAAGGTCCGGGTGAGGACTTTGCCAACAAGGAACGGATCGCCGGCCTGCTTCGCTTCGCGTCAACCGCCAGCGAAGGCGAAGGGCAGGGCGTTAGCCTCGCCGATTATGTTGGCCGATTGAAGGAAGGGCAGGACAAGATCTACTACATCACCGCCGATACCTTTGCGGCGGCGAAAAACAGCCCGCACCTTGAAGTGTTCAAGAAGAAAGGTATCGAAGTACTGTTGCTAGCTGATCGTGTGGACGAGTGGCTGGTGTCGAGCGTGACCGAGTTCGACGGCAAGAAGCTGC
The DNA here is from genome assembly GCF_000711875.1 of Andreprevotia chitinilytica DSM 18519. Taxonomy (GTDB): domain Bacteria; phylum Pseudomonadota; class Gammaproteobacteria; order Burkholderiales; family Chitinibacteraceae; genus Andreprevotia; species Andreprevotia chitinilytica. The sequence continues at coordinate 44,926 of NZ_JONM01000009.1, read as the reverse complement.
AATCGATTGCCAAAGGTGAACTCGACCTTGGTCAGTTCGAAGACGAGGCCGAAAAGAAGCAGCAAGAAGAGGCCGCCAATGAACTGAAGGATGTCATCGAAGCGATCAAGACTGCCTTGGGCGAACAAGTGAAGGACGTGCGCGTTACGCATCGTTTGACCGATAGTCCGGCCTGCCTTGTGGTCGAGAATTTCGATATGAGCGCCAACTTGGAGCGCTTGTTGAAGTCGGCTGGGCAAGAGGTGAAAAACACCAAGCCGATTCTCGAGGTCAACCCAGAGCATCTGCTGGTGAAAAAGCTCAAGGTCGAAACCGGTGGCGAGCGCTTTAGCGACTGGTCGCAGCTCTTGCTGGATCAAGCCTTGCTGGCCGAGGGCGCACAGCTCGACGACCCCGCCGGTTTTGTTAAACGGTTGAATGGTTTGATGCTGACGGTGGCTTGAGTCCGTTGCTGCATAAAAAAACGCCCCGCTTGCGGGGCGTTTTTCATTGTGTACGGTGGAGGGCTATTCGTGGATCGACTTGGTGTGTGCTGGAGTGCGTCTGGCCAGATTGCTATCCAGAAATTGCCGGCCATCACCCTTGAAATCGCCGAACTGCACGCCAGTGCGGAATTGATTGAATTCGTTGGAAAGCACGGTGTAGACAACACGACTTTTGACTTCAATGACCTTGGGGCGCTGTCCGGTAACAATCGGGGGGATGGAGATGAGAACCGTAACGCGGTCAGCTGGGGGCAGGCTGTATTCGGAATGCAGGCTGAAGCCGCCTTTCGAGATGTCGAATATCCGACCACGGAAGGAGAGGCGTTGCTCTGCTTCGCCATAAATAATGGCGACCTTCCAATTGACGAGGTAACGCGTTTCACCGCGAGATTCCCAGTCGGTTCGGAGATTGTCGGAAAACTCGTCGTCCATCATCGACGCGTTATGCATCGGTGTCCGTCCGCTGATTAGTCGTTGATCACGGTGTCATGATACGCCATGCCGCAGCCAGAAAAAGCAAAACGCCGGGACGAATCCCGGCGTTTTGCTTTGTATTGGTGCCGACAGTGAGACTCGAACTCACACAGCCGAAGCCACTACCCCCTCAAGATAGCGTGTCTACCAATTTCACCATGTCGGCTTAATTCTTCGTCGCTGGTTGTAGGGCTACGCGACGAAGACCGACATAATAAAGGTGAGGCGCTGCCTTGTCTATAGGCTGGTCATGCTTGTTTCCCGGCTGTAAATTCTGCTGCTGGAAACGCTATGTGTTCTTCGGCATGCCGCTATGCTGAACGTGGCATGCAAATATCGTTTCCATTCACGTAGCCAATTCCTCTGACTTATGAGCAGCTCTCTTCGCGCCATTTTGGAGCAAGCCAATCTTGAAGACCGCTTCCCGGAGCGGTTGGCTGCCCAATTCCCGCGTATTACCGAGAAGATTGCCGAGATGTGGGGGCAGGATGCGCTCGCCAGCTATTTCGAAGATTTGTTGATCATGGATCGCCCTGACCGACAGGGTTTTCCGCCCGAGATCGGCATGGAGTTGATGCTGCTGTCGATTGCGTACGATGTTTGGCGCCACAAGCCGGCCGAGGTAGAGGACGTCTGGTCGCACGAGCGCATCCAGGCGCAGGATGTGCTCGAAGCGATGGGACTCAAGCCGACCGTGCGTGAATTCCATCGTAGCGTCAGCAGCGGCGATGACGCCGTTATCTCGCTGTATATGAAAGCCGGTATGACGCTGGAGAGTGAGGACGAGTTAGGCTGGACGGCGCTGCTCCGTTTTGCATTCGATGGTAACCACACGATGGTGGGGCAGGTGCTGCAACGGGGCGCCAACCCGCTCGCGCACGACCGCGATGGCTACAGTTCGCTGCACTGGGCGGCACTCAACGGGCATGATCAGGTGGTCAAGGTGCTGATCGAGCAACATGCCTCGGTCAACGCAACCAGCCGGAATGGCTTTACGCCGCTGATCCAGGCGGCGAGTCGTGGTCACATCGGCATTGTGCAGCGTCTGATCAGTGCTGGCGCGCACGTCAATCAGGCGACGGATGACGGCTGGACCGCCTTGCATAAGGCGATTGCCAATGGCCATGTAGAGACCGCGATCAAGCTGTTGGATCTGGATGCCGATCCGCTGGTCCCGTATCGGGATGGCACGACGCCACTACAGATGGCAGTGGACCGCGAAATGCACCGTTTGCGCGAAGTCATCCAGTTGACGCTGAAGTTGCGGCAGCGACGTGAAAGCGCCACGGTGAGCGAGCCTGGGGCGCACGACTCCCCAGGATTGAAGCCCCAGCGTTAGCAAGGCAGCAACACACATAACAAAGCCCCGCTCATTACTGAACGGGGCTTTGTCTTTGGTTGGCGATCAGTGACGGCGCTTAGCCAACGCTGATAACGCGACCCCGGCGATTGGTCGCCGTAAACGCCGCCAGTTTCACCTTGCCGCTGACGGCCACTGGTCCGCCGTAGATCGCAGACTTGCCGGTCGGCTCGCTGCCATCGGTGGTGTAGCGGATGACCACGCCGGGCGATTCGATATTGGCGAACAACTTGCCGCCCTCGATCTTCGCGCCCGGCACGGGTACACGATAGCCGTAACCACCGAGGAAACCATCCAGTCGTGGCAACTCGCGTTGGCCAAGACGGTTGGCGAACTGGTTCCAGTCGGCATCCATGCTGGCATCGCGCTGGGTCTTGTCAGCGATGAAGGTCCAGCCCGGATCTTTGGCCCAGGCACGCTCGGCCAGCGCCACGATACGCGGCATCGCCAGGTATTCCAGCCGGCCCTGATCGCGGATGTTCTCGCCCCACAGTTCGCCCTGAATGCCGATCACGTTCTTGGTGCCGGTTGCGGTCAGACGGGCCTTGTCTTTCAGCGCATCGCCCAGGTCATGCCCGAACAAATTGACGGTCGCGGTGGTGTAGATATCGAGCGGCACGAACTCCCACGCCTTGCGGGTATTGATGAAGCCGCCCCAGTAATAACCGGGCTCGACCGGGTCTTTTTCATACGCCAGATCGAAATACAGGTTGGTCACGTTGCACAGCACTACCTTGTAACCGGCGTTGGCCAGCTGATAGGCGAAATCTTCCTGGCCCCAGCCCCACACGTTGTTCCAGATGTAAGGACGGAAATTGGCGTTGACGAACTTCGGGTTCGGGCCGTGGTGAATGCCGCTGTCGGTCGTCTCTTTCTTCAGCGCAATTTCTTCCCAGCCGCCGAAGGTCAGGCCGTATTTCTTCAGGATGTCGCGGTAACGGGCGAGGAAGTGATCCTGCAGTTCCTGAATCGAGGTCAGACCATTTGCCTGCATGAATTTGCGACAGATCGGCGAGCCTTCCCATGCGCCGTGCGGAATCTCGTCGCCGCCGGTGTGCATGGTGGTCCAGGGCGCGCCAGCCTCGTCATACATCTCCTTCACGTCACGGATCATGGTTTCGATGAAGTTGTATGCGCCATCGCGGGCGATACAGATGACGTTGTCGGTCCACAGTTGTACCGATTCGTACTTGGATTGATCGTCGAAATCGACCAGCAGGTATTGCTCGGCTTCCGCCTGTTTACCTTGCTTGACCAAGCGGTCATAACGCACGTTCATCGCCTTGATGGCGGAGCGGGCGTGGCCCGGCACATCGAACTCCGGCACGACTTCGATATGGCGTTGGGTAGCGAACTTGAGGATTTCGATGAACTCGGCACGGCTGTAGAAACCCGTGCCATGCGAGCCTTCGACGTCCGCTCCGGAGCCGAAGCAGGGCACCAGATTGTCGGTTTCATCATGCGTGAAGCCACGACCGGAGCCGATTTCAGTCAGTTCCGGCAGGCTTGGGATCTCAACGCGCCAGCCTTCATCGTCGGTCAGGTGGAAGTGGAACTGGTTGAGTTTGTACAGCGCCATGCAGTCCAGCAGGCGCAATACCGATTCCTTGCTGGAGAAATTGCGGCCCACATCCAGATGCACGCCGCGATAAGCAAACCGCGGCGCATCGACCACCTTGCCATGCGGCACGGCCAGTTGCGGCAGCGGGTTGAGGAAGGCATCGATCGGGAGCAGTTGGCGCAACGACTGGATGCCATTGAACACGCCGTGAGCGGATGCACCAGTGATCGTGATGCCAGCGGCCGAGATATCCAGCGAATAGGCTTCGTTCGGTGCCAGCGTATCGGTCGCATTCACCGCGCCAATTTTCAGCGTGATGCCAGTGCCGGACGTAGCACGTTGCAGCCATACGCCGCTGACGTCATGCACGATGGTGCGCAGGTACGCGGCTTCGCTGGCCAAGTCAGCCGAGTGGACGATGCTGGTCGCCGCATCGATCACGAACTCGCCGCCGCCAAACGTGGCGGAAAGCGGTGTCGGCGTGATCTTGCCGATGTCTGCTGCCGGTAACTGCGTGAGCTTTTCGTTGGCGGCGTAGCGCGTGGCCGGGGTGACGGGCGGGACTTTGTCGTTGGCGTTGCGGTTGAGCACTTCCGGGCGAGTGAAGGGCACGATCTGCGGATCGCCAATGGCCTCGGCATGTGCCTTTGGTGTGCCATCGTCATATACGATGTAGAAACCCAGCAACGAATCGGTGTCCTGAATCACCCAGAACAAGCCGGTATAGCGAATCACGCGGGATTCGCCCGGGGCCAGCGCGCCGAATTCGGCCGTCGGCGTGAACTTGGAAAGATCGCCGTTCACGTGCGAGACGGTCACGCCGCCGGTCACGCTCTCCGGTTTGATCTTGCGCGCGGTGTTGAAGTACAGCCCCCAGCCGGAGCCGGTGAGCGGCACGGCTGAACGGTTGGTCAGTGTCAGCTCGGCGATGAAGTGGTCGCCATCATGGCCGTTCTGGATGCATTCCCATTTGAGTTGCAGATGCGCGCCGGCGGGCTGGCTCATTGTTGTTTTCTCCATCGGTGGTGGGTATTTTGGGTATTGCTTCGGGCGGGTAGCTACGCTAAGTCCGGCCTGGACGCTACAGTGTAGAAGCAATGCCTTATCCGTGCCAACCATGGCGGGCCCGCCGCCTTTCCTTACTCTTTTTCGGTACAATTACGCCTTTGATTTCCTGCTCCTTTTTACTCGGACCTATCCATGGCAGACGTCCTCAGCTTGCGCGGCGGCGCAGCACTTTCCGCTTTCCGTATCGAAAAACTATGTGCCGCGTTGGCAGAGCAGGGCATTTCGGCCCAGCTTTACGGCGAATACTGGCACTTCGCGGAAGTGAACGCGCCGCTGGATGCCGCAGAGCAAACCACGCTCGAACGCATCCTGCATTACGGCGATCTGGCCGAACCGGGCAAGGCGACGGGCAGCTTGCTGCTGGTGTTGCCGCGCTTGGGCACCATCTCGCCGTGGTCCTCCAAGGCGACTGATATCGCTGAACACTGTGGCCTGAAAAAAGTTGCCCGCATTGAACGTGGCCTTGCGGTTTACGCATCGAAAAACGGCGCGCCACTTTCCGCTGCCGAGAAAAACATCCTGCGCGACCTGATCCACGACCGGATGACCGAGCAAGTGTTCGAATCGCTCGACGCTGGCCGCGAACTGTTCCGCCACTTCGATCCGGCACCGTTCACTTCGGTAGATATCCTTGGTGGTGGCAAGCCCGCGCTGGAAAAGGCCAATGTCGAATTCGGCCTCGCGCTGTCGGATGACGAAATCGACTATCTGGTCGACAACTTCGGCAAGCTCGGCCGCAACCCGACCGACGTCGAGCTGACCATGTTCGCCCAGGCCAATTCCGAGCATTGCCGCCACAAGATTTTCAACGCCAATTACGTGATCGACGGCGAAGCGCAGCCGTACAGCCTGTTCGGCATGATCCGCGAAACGCACAAGGCCGCGCCGGCTGGCACGGTGGTGGCGTATTCGGATAACTCATCCGTGATCGAAGGCGCGACCATCGGCCGCTTCAACCCGCAGCCGGGCAGCCACGAATACGCCTACACCGAGCAGCAAACCCACATCCTGATGAAGGTGGAAACGCACAACCATCCGACCGCCATTTCGCCGTTCCCCGGCGCGGCGACCGGTTCCGGCGGCGAGATTCGCGATGAAGGCGCAACCGGCCGTGGCTCCAAGCCCAAGGCCGGCCTGACTGGCTTCACCGTTTCCAACCTCAACATCCCCGGCGCAATCCAGCCGTGGGAAGATCCTGCCTACGGCAAACCAGACCGCATCGCCAGCGCGCTCGACATCATGATCGAAGGCCCGATCGGTGGCGCGGCGTTCAACAATGAATTCGGCCGCCCGAACCTGACCGGCTACTTCCGTACCTTCGAAGAAGATTTCAACGGCGAGCGTCGCGGCTATCACAAGCCGATCATGATTGCCGGTGGCTTGGGCAACATCGCCGCCATCCACGTCGGCAAGAATGCCTTGCCGGACGGCAGCCTGCTGATCCAGCTCGGCGGCCCCGGCATGCTGATCGGCATGGGCGGCGGTGCGGCCAGCTCGATGGCAACCGGCGCGAATGCCGCCGATCTCGACTTCGATTCGGTGCAGCGCGGCAATCCGGAAATCCAGCGCCGTGCCCAAGAAGTGATCGACCGTTGCTGGCAACAAGGCGCCAAGAACCCGATCCAGTCGATCCACGACGTTGGCGCGGGCGGTATCTCCAACGCCTTCCCGGAACTCGTCAACGATGCTGGTCAAGGCGCGGTGTTCAACCTGCGCAAGGTCAACATCGAAGAGAAGGGCATGAGCCCTAAGGAAATCTGGTCGAACGAATCGCAAGAGCGCTACGTGCTGGCGATCTCGCCGGCTGACCTGAATGCCTTCGAAGCCATCTGCGAGCGCGAGCGCTGCCCGTTCGCCGTCATCGGCCGCGTGACCGACCGCAAGCAACTCGTGGTCGAAGACCCGCATTTCGGCAACAACCCGGTCGATATGCCGATGGAAGTGCTGCTCGGCAAGCCGCCGAAGATGACGCGTGACGTCACGCGCATCAAGCCTGAACTCAAGGTGTTCGATTCCTCCGCACTGGAAATCAAGGAATCGCTGTTCCGCGTGCTGCGTCTGCCCTCCGTGGCCAGCAAGAACTTCCTGATCACCATCGGTGACCGCACCGTCGGCGGCTACACCGCGCGCGATCAATTCGTCGGCCCGTGGCAGGTGCCGGTTGCAGACGTCGCCGTCACCGCGATGGGTTACGACACCGTGCTGGGCGAAGCGATGGCGATGGGCGAACGCACGCCGCTGGCGCTGATCTCCGGCCCGGCATCCGGCCGCATGGCAGTGGGCGAGGCGCTGACCAATCTCGCGGCTGCGCCGATTGCCAAGCTGGGTGATGTGAAGCTGTCCGCCAACTGGATGGCTCCGGCGGGCCACCCTGGCGAAGATGCCAATCTGTACGACACCGTAAAGGCCGTCGGCCTTGACCTGTGCCGCGAACTGGGCGTTTCGATCCCGGTCGGCAAGGATTCGATGTCGATGAAAACGGTGTGGGATGAGGCAGGCAGCAAGAAGCAAGTCACCGCGCCGCTGTCGCTGGTGATCTCCGCTTTTGCCCCGGTCACCGACGTACGCAAGACCCTCACACCGCAGCTCAAGCACGAAACCGATACCGACCTGATCCTGATCGACCTGGGCGACGGCAAGTGCCGCCTCGGCGGTTCGGCGCTGGCGCAGGTGTACAAGCAAGTCGGCCAATGGGCGCCGGATGTCGTCAACGTCGGCAACCTCAAAGCCTTCTTCGAGACCGTGCAAAAGCTCAATGCGGAAGGCAAGCTGCTGGCCTACCACGACCGTGGCGATGGTGGCCTGATCACCACCGTGGCGGAAATGATGTTCGCCAGCCATGTCGGCGTAACGCTGGAAATCGACGAAGCCTGCATCGAGCGCCGCCGCCGTGCCCGTGAAGATGGCGAAGTGAGCGAAGAAGACATCGCCCGTGCCGAAAACGGCCGTGCCATGGGCGTGCTGTTCAACGAAGAGCTGGGCGCCGTACTGCAAGTGAAGCGCCGCGACACCGCCGCTGTGATCGCCGCTTTTGCCAATGCCGGCATCCGTAGCGAACTGCACGTGATCGGCAGCATCAACAAGGACGACACGCTCAAGGTCAAGAAACGCAACCGCCTGCTGCTGGATGAGTCGCGTGTTTCGCTGCAAAAGGCGTGGTCCGAAACCAGCTGGCAAATCCAGCGCCTGCGTGACAACCCGGCCTGCGCCGATGCCGAGTTCGCTCGCGTCGACGACAAGGCCGACAAAGGCTTGTTTGCCAAACTGACCTTCGACCCGAGCGACAACATTGCCGCGCCATTCATTTCGGCAGGCACCAAGCCAAAAATCGCCGTTCTGCGCGAACAGGGCGTGAACGGCCACGTGGAAATGGCGGCTGCCTTCACCCGCGCCGGCTTCACCGCAGTCGACGTGCACATGAGCGACGTCATCAGCGGCCGTGTCTCGCTGCAGGATTTCCGTGGCCTCGCGGCTTGCGGTGGCTTCAGCTACGGCGACGTGCTTGGCGCAGGCGAAGGCTGGGCGAAGAGCATCCTCTTCAACGCTCGTGCCCGCGAAGAGTTCGAAGCTTTCTTCAACCGCGCGGATACCTTCGGCCTGGGCGTATGCAACGGCTGCCAGATGATGGCGAACCTCGCCAGCATCATTCCGGGCGCGCAAGCGTGGCCGAAGTTCACCCGCAATCAGTCGGAGCAATTCGAAGCCCGCTTCGTGATGGCCGAACTGCCGCAATCACCGTCGCTGTTCTTCGCTGGAATGGCCGGCAGCCAGATGCCGGTGGTGGTGAGCCACGGCGAAGGCTTTGCCAACTACAGCCAGCAGGGCGACATCAAGAACACCATCGTCGCCATGCGTTACGTCGACAACGCCGGCAAGGTCACCGAGCAATACCCGGCCAACCCGAATGGCAGCCCGAATGGCATTGCCGGCGTCACGACCGCCGACGGCCGCTTCTCGCTGATGATGCCGCACCCGGAGCGCGTATTCCGTACGCTGCAAAACTCCTGGCACCCGGAACAGTGGGGCGAGGATGGCCCGTGGCTGCGCATGTTCCGCAATGCACGCAAGTGGATTGGTTGATCATTGGGTTGATCGCCGCGCACCAACAAAAAGCCGACGGAAACGTCGGTTTTTTGTTGGTCCTTCCCTCGTTCCAGTAAGCGAGTGCGGGGGTGAGGTCTCGGCAAAATGACAGTCCTATTGCTGACTTTCCCGATGTTTACCTGTGCGACTCCCGACTAGCCTTGATTTCCCTGCAAGCTATCCAGAGGTCGCCCATGCATCGCCACTCCATCCGTTTCCGCTTGTCCGCCATCACCCTGAGTCTCGGCTTGGCGCTGTCCCCGCTGCTGGCATGGAGCGATACCGCAGCGCAGGCCGCGCCGGTCATCAAATACGACCTCAGTTATGACATCGTCCGCCCCGTCTATGCCGCCAACGGCATGGTCGCGACCGAGCAAAATCTCGCGACGCAGGTCGGTGTGGATGTCCTCAAGCGTGGCGGGAATGCAGTCGATGCGGCCGTTGCGGTCGGCTTTGCGCTGGCGGTGGTGCTGCCCAATGCTGGCAACGTGGCCGGTGGCGGATTCATGGTGATTCACGATGCCAAGACGGGTGCCAATATCGCGCTCGATTTCCGCGAAATGGCGCCCGCCAAGGCGTTCCGCGATATGTATCTGGATGACAAGGGCAATGTCGTACCCGGCAAATCGCTGTATACCCATACGGCGGTTGGTATTCCCGGCACCGTCGCTGGCCTGACCCACGCGCTGAAGAAATACGGCAGCATGCCGCTGGCCACGTTGATGGCCCCGGCGATCAAGCTGGCCCGCGATGGTTATCCGGTCAGCCGCGAGTTGGCGGTTTTGCTGAAGGAAGAAACCGATAACCTCGGCAAGTGGGAAGCCACCCGCGCCGTCTTCTTCCGCAACGGCCGGCCTTTGCAGGCGGGCGAGTTGTTGGTGCAAAAGGATTTGGCCAAGTCGCTGACACTGATCGCCGAACAGGGCGAGAAGGTGTTCTACGAAGGTGAGATCGGCAAGAAGATCGTCGCCGAAATGGAGCGCCACGGCGGTTACATCACGCTGGACGATCTCAAGAAATATCAGGTGATCGAGCGCAAGCCGGTGCTCGGCAACTACCGTGGTTATCAGGTCGTCTCGATGCCACCTCCTAGCTCGGGCGGCGTGCATATCGTGCAGATGCTCAATCTGCTCGAACGCTACCCGCTCAAGGATTACGGTGCCGACAGCGCGCAGGAAATCCACGTGCTGGCTGAATCGATGAAGCTGGCGTATGCCGATCGCTCGCAATATCTGGGTGACCCGGAATTCGTCAAAGTGCCGGTTGCGGCGCTGACTTCCAAGACGTATGCCGACGCGCTCGCCAAGGGCATCGATCCGGATCGGGCACGGCCTGCCGTCGAGATCAAACCGGGTCAGCTCGCGCCGTATGAAAGCGACCAGACCACCCACTTCTCGATTGCCGACAAGCACGGCAATGTCGTCGCCACCACCTACACGCTGAACCTGAATTTTGGCTCCGGCATTGTCGCCGCCGGCACTGGCATTCTGCTGAACAACGAAATGGATGATTTCTCCGCCAAACCGGGCGTGCCGAACGCGTTTGGACTGGTCGGCAACGATGCCAATTCCATCGCGCCGTTCAAGCGGCCACTCAGTTCGATGTCGCCGACCATCGTGCTCAAGGACGGCAAGCCGTGGCTGGTCACCGGCAGCCCTGGTGGCAGCCGCATCATCACGACCACGTTGCAGACCATCATCAACAGCATCGATTTCGGCATGAACCCGGCCGAAGCCGCTATCACGCCGCGCGTGCACCACCAATGGACGCCGGATCAGTTGCGCATCGAGAAGGGCATCAGCGCGGATACCCGCAAACTGCTGGAGCAAAAGGGCCACAAGTTATCGCTACAGCCGACCATGGGCCGCACGCAGACGATCCAGATTCGCGATGACGGGTTTTATGGGTTCTCTGATCCGCGGAATCCGGATGGTGCGACTGCCGGCTATTAAAGAACGGCTCGGTTCAAGCACCGCCACGATGCTGAACCGGCAAGGCAATCCAGCCCGGCCGGTTCAGTTGTGGAAAACAGCGCAGATGCGGGCGGGCGCTATCGAGTTGCCAGCTGTCTTGCAGTTCCAGCCAGTCTTCATAGAGTCGGCGAAACAGCGGATGGCCGGCCTGATAAACAAACTGCGCGTAATAGCCGCCGGGAATCGTTTTCTGCTGTTTGATCAACGGGAAATCCGACGGCAAGGTGGCACAGGCTTCAAAGATGAAATCCGCGCTGCTGATCATGCCGGGATCGCCATAAAACAGGCCGATGTAATTGGCATTCATGCCGAAGGCGTGTTGCAGCTTCAGCTCGGTCATGAATTGCGCCATGGCGATGGTCATCGCCGAATCCTTCCACGCGCCGACCACCCGTTTGCTCAAGACGGGCGTTGCCGGCAGAAACACCACTTGGGTGGTTTGCGCCACGCGCTGCTGGATATCCTCAGGCTCCTTGGTGGCAATGCCATTCAATTTGAAATCCAGCGCCGATGGCATGCGGGGCCCGTTACGGGAGATCGTGCCCGTCATGTGATCGCGCCAGCCCGCTTCATGCCGCCATTCCCCGGCCGCCATGCCGTAATTGCGGTGGAATGCCTTGGCGAACGCGTGATAGTGCGCAAATCCGGCTTGCATGCCCAATTCGCCAATGGAACTGCGCTCATGCCGCAGCCGGCTGGCGGCATATTGAATCCGGCGACGCCGCACATAATCGATGGGGGTCGAGCCGACATGCTGACCAAAGACATTCTCAAAGTAATGCGGGGAATAGCAGGCAAGGTGGGATAGCAAATCGAGATCGATCTTGCCGAAAAGATGGCTATCGATGTAATCCATGACCCGGTTCAATCGGTCCGGTAGCCAGGGAAAAAGAAAGGGGTCGTTGATCATCATGCCGGAATATCCATCCGCCCAATGCCAGCAGCAATTACGCCAGACAGGCGTCGCCAAGCGCCAATGAATGGTAACGAATCGAGGCAGTATAAGACGCAAATCAAAAGGGCCGTGCGGCCCTTTTGATCACGTCGTGCAGATGGAACCGGCACGCTGGTTTCAGTTGGTCGTGCCGTGGGTCAGCGTTTCCCAGATGACATCGTGCTCGTCATTGGGATCGGCCTTCGGGCGTACATCGTTGACCAGATGCTTCCAGGTTTGCGGCAAATCCACGCCCATGCGGGTGTGATAGGCGTTGTAGCCGCGCTCCATGGTGGCCTTCAACACGGGCGTGTACTGACCATTGCATAAACCGGGGAAGCCGGCCGGCACCGGGAACTTGGCATCCTGCGAGGTATTGGTCACGCCTTGCAGCATCCGCGCGTGGTATTCCAGCGTCGTCGTCAGCCGTACCTTGTTCGGCGTATAGAGATCATCCCCTTGGAGGTAGGCCGTTTCCGCGCCATTGAAGAGTGCGGCCATGCCGAGTGCCACGTGCTGGGTATCGCGGCAGGTTTCCTGTGATACGCCGCTGGTGCTGGCATTGAACACGGTCTGGCCATTCCAGCTGCCCGGCCCGCCGGAGAAGGTCACCGGTTTACCGCCATCCAGACTGGCGTTGTAGATATAACCCGGCACCCATTGCTTCCACGCTGCAATCGCCGCGTTATAGGTGGTGCGGTCGTTATTGAAGACCGCAATGCCGAGCATGGCATCGGCCATGCTCAACGACCAATTGCCATTCTTGCCGGTGTAGAGATTGTTGCCGGAGATATACGGCAGGTATTGGTCATTCAGCATGCGCTGGAAGGTCTGGATATCCGCGCTGCTCCAGCCGGAATAGGTGTAGCGGATGATTTCCGCCGCCGCCGGCCAGTTCTCTGCCGCCCATGCGGATTGCAGTGGTGCGTTCGAATTGGTATGGCCCTTGGTCAAGTCACGCGCCCAGCGATTCATGATCGCAATCGCGTTCTTCGCATATTGCTCATTGCCCGAGATATACCAGAGCAGCGCCTGCGTATAAGCAGCGGATGCGTCCTGCTTTTCTTCAGAACAGCCGTGATCGGGGTTGGATGACGCCCCACAATCCACGACGTGATCGGATGGTGGCCCAAGCACTGTATAGGTCAGCGAACCCAGGCTGCTGTCCCGTGCTTTGGCATAGGCCGTTGCATACGGCTCGACCTTGGCCAGCACCTGCTGCTTGATGAATTGCAGCTGTGTCAGATCGACCAGCACGCCGGGATGCTTGAATCCACCTGGCACGGGTGTGGCGGTGGGCGTCGGGACAGGTGTTGCAGTTGGTTTGGGGGACGCAGTGGGCTGAGGTGTAGGGGGTGGCGCGGGCGTAGCGGTTGGCTTGGGCGTAGTGCTACCGGAGCAGCTACCGGTCAGGGTCCATAACGTCGTCGCTGCGGCCGGATTCCAGCCAGCACCCACATAGGCCGTGTGCGCCTGCAGTGCTTTGTAGTTGTTGCCCAGATACGAAACGACTTGCCCGACGGAATACGTCGAGCCCTCTTGCCATGCCGGCGCGCAGGCTGCCGCCGATGCTGTCGGCGATAGCGCCAAGGTGGTGAGGGCCGTGCAGGAAATAAACGCACAGAGCGATAGCCGCTGTGCCAGCTTGTTCAAACGCATCATGGTTTCCACTCCATCTCTTCTAGTTTGATGTGACATCCTCTTCCGTCCCCCGCCGTTATCAGGATTGCTGTCGGGATTGCCGTTGGCGTAGGCGACGTGCTTGCGGTGTACTGAAAGGCGAAAGCCATCAGCGGGGCAATCGGCGGCATGCATGCGATTGGCGATGTGCGAGCATCCCTCAATCCAATGCCACCCCTTGCTTGGGCTTGATTAAAACATCGGGTCTGGCAGGGGGATGTGTCCGGGATTCCGGTCTTGTTAACGGCGATGCGGGATGTCATTCCGATGGGCGTGAGAGCGCTTTGGGGCGTGGTTCCGCTGCGGCTTTTGCATTGAAATGCCGAATAAAAAGACCACGGACATTGCCGTGGTCTTGAAGGTGGTGGCGAGTTTGTAGGTACTACGCACAGACGCTTGAGTTGCTGCAAGCCCGGATTCTCGCGCTGCCAACGATCAGGACGGGAATTGCGGATAGGACTGCATCTCCGCCTCGCTATCCAGCCACGGCACATCATGTTCGCGCCAGATGTGATATTCGGGCCGCACGCCCGGATCATCATCCAGCGAGCCCATGCGCAGGATCAGGTGCGCTTGCGTTTCACGCGCGGCGACAAGTTGTGTGCCGCAACGAGGGCAGAAGTAGCGGCGCTTGCCGGGTGATGATTCGTAGTTGCTGACCAATTGCTCGCCGCGTACCCAGCGAAAAGCGTCCCGTTCCACGCGGGCAGTGCTGGCAAAGGGCGCGGCATGCGCCTTGCGGCAGGTCTGGCAATGGCAATGCACGATCGGGCCGGCGAGTTGCGTGACTTCGTACGCAATATCGCCGCAAAGGCAGCTTCCTTGCATGGGGTGATCTCCTGATCGTGATGTGGTGGTCAGGCTGTTAGTGGGGTTAATGCAGTCATATCAATCTGGCTGGCTTCTTCGAGATCGTAATCAGCCTGCAGGCCCAGCCAGAATTGAGGCGTGGTTCCCAGCACGCGAGCGAGGCGCAGGGCGGTATCCGCCGTGATGGCGCGGTTGCCGTGCACAATTTCGTTGATCCGGCGCGGTGCTACTTTCATGGCTCGGGCAAGGGCGTTCTGACTGATATGCAAGGGGCCGAGGAATTCTTCGTTAAGCACTTCACCCGGGTGAATGTTTGGCAATTTGGTCATTGTGTTTCCTTAGTGGTAATCGACGATTTCCACGTCGAATGCATGCCCATCCACCCAACGGAAACAGATACGCCATTGGTCATTGATGCGGATGCTGTATTGGCCGGCACGGTTACCTTTTAGTACTTCAAGTCGATTGGCCGGTGGAATGCGCAGATCAGCAAGAGCGTGTGCGTTATTCAGCATCCGCAGCTTGCGACGCGCCACGTTCTGCATCACGACCGGTAGCCGTTTTGATTGTTCGCCTGCCCAGATCAGGGCTGTTTCCCGATCGATGATGTTGTGGATCGCCATGCGTTGACTATAACGGTAAGCGACATATAACGCAATGCGTTATGGGGCGATCCATGCCAGTCAATGCGTCTGTCGCCCTCTTGCTGACCACCAGCAATGTCACGGCATGGTATGACCTATGTTGGTGGAATCACCGTGCCCAGCGGGGGCCATCATGCGTACGAGATATTTATTTGCGACGGCGGTGCTGTCGCTAGCAATGGTGGGGGCAGGGGCGGCCAGCTTCGATTGCAAAAAGGCGCGGGCCGAGGATGAGAAGGCGATTTGCGCCAATCCGGAGTTGTCGAAACTCGATGAAGAACTCGCGCAGGCATTCAAGTCCGCGCAGGCTGCCATGGCCGGTGATACCAAGCGCATTGCCGCATTCCGTCGCGATCAAGCGGAATGGATCAAAGACCGGGCGCGTTGCGGCGATACCGTCAGCTGCTTGAAGAACGAATACGTTGATCGCATTCGCTGGCTGCAAAACCCGGCGCAGCAATATGCCGGCGAGTGGGTCTCCAAGACCGCCAAGATCACCTTCCACGTCGAGCGGGATAGCGGCCGGATTTATGTCGCCCTCTATCCAGACAAGCAAAAGGGGGCCGATCAGCAAGACATGGTGTTCATGAGCATCGACGCGAAATTCTTTCCGGCCAAGGATAACGACACCGGTGAAGATCGCATCGTGATCTCCGCCCCGCAGTTTTCCCGCAACAACGCCGCGCTGAAGAGTACTTGCCGGCAAATCTATCTGTCGTTTGGCACGATGGAAATGATGGGGCTGGAAGCGGATGAAAAATGCCCGCTGCTCAAAGGGCAGGATGGTGATTTCAATCCGTCCACGCCCCTGTTCATTTATGAGCGGAGCCGGTGAAATGGCGCACAAGTCTCACGCCGGTCGAGATGTGATTTATATTGATGCTCATTGCCCAATGAGCGCTGCATGTTCGATAAGCGTGCCTGGTGTGGGGCGCATCCATAGCAAAGGACGGATTAGTGAAAATAACAACGCTTGTGCTGATGTCTTGTTTGTTCTTGCCCGCAATGGGCAGCACCAAAGAAATAGGCAACGTGCCAAAGGAGCAACAGCGTAATGCTCAGGTGGTCAGTCGATACTATTCAAAGCTGATTGCAGAGCCGGCGCCTGATCTGTCTGAGCTGAATCTGTTTGCAACGCTTTTGCCAAAGGGCGGCGATTTGCATCACCACTATTCTGGCGCAATTTATGCCGAGGATTATCTGGATTGGGTGGGCAAGAAGAATTATTGCGTCTATCTCGAAGACCATGTCGAGAAAGGCAGCGACCCGAGTCAGCATCGTTATTTCAAGAAATATCAAATCGAGAGAAGGGAATTCGCAACTTTGCCAAAGCCGGTGCAGGATATCTGTGTTAGTGCGAAGGATATTTTCACCAGCAATAGTCTGGCCGATTTCTATCGTGGCTTGCTGATGAAATGGTCCGATAAGGATTATGAAAATCACTACCACGAGCAACCCGCGCCAGATCAGCAATTCTTTGCCACGTTCGGCTATTTTGGCGGTGTCTCCGATTACGACTACCACGCCGGATTGCAATCGCTGAAAGAGCGGGCCAAAGCCGAAAACGTGCAGTACCTGGAAACCATGCTCAAAGGCGCACCCACCGTCGAGGATGCCGATCTGGATAAAAAGCTGAACGCCTTGAATGCGCAGTCCAGCGATGCGGAGCGGGCAGATGCATTCACGGCATATGCGAACTTCATGGCTGGCGATGCAAAGGCCAATGCGCAAATCGAGACTTATGTGCAAAGTGTGGAAGAAGCGGCGGCCAATCTGGATGACGCGGATTTCAAATTGCGCTTCCAGTCCTATGTATCGCGTGGCAGCACGCCGGCCAAGGTATTTTCCGGCCTGTATTCCGCGTTTGCTGCTTCCAATGTCAGTCCGCTGATTGTCGGCGTGAATATCGTCGGCCCGGAAAATGGCTATGTCGCCATGTGCGATTATTCGCTGCATATGCACATGTTCCAGTTTCTGAAACAGCGCTTTCCCAAGGTGAAACTCGCGCTGCATGCGGGTGAATTGACGCTGGGCATGGTGCCGCCGGAAGGATTGAAGAACCATATCCGCGAGGCGGTGCAGATTGCCGGTGCCAATCGGATCGGGCATGGCGTCGATGTGAGCTATGAAAGCGATCCGGATCAATTACTGGCCTTGCTCAAGGCGCGCAATGTGGCAATTGAAGTCAACCTGACCAGCAATGCCGTGATTCTCGGCGTGAAGAATGAAGAACACCCGATCCAGTTGTATCGCAATTACGGTGTGCCATTCGTGATTTCCACCGATGATGCGGGTGTATCGCGCAATAACCTGAGCGGCGAATACATGTTGTTCATCAGCCGCTACAAGCCGTCGTACATCGAGCTGAAAAAGGTGGTTTACAACAGCATCCGTTATTCGTTCTTGAGTGATGGTGAGAAGGCGGAGCAGATCAAGGTGCTGGATCAGCGGTTTGCGCGGTTTGAGGCACGTGTGGTGACGTTGGTGCGGGCACGGCGGCCGGTTGTGGCGCATGGTCGCGTTGGGGCGTAGGAGCAGTTCAGCGCCAAGCCTGCAATGCCATCTCCGCGCTGAGCGCAAGCAAGGTCCCACCCATCAGTAAACGCTGACCTAGCAGCCAGCCAGGGCGGCGAGACAGAAACTGCGCCATCTTGCCGGAAAATAACGCCATGCTGCCGTTGACCAGCGCAAACAGCACTATCAGCAACGAGCCCAAAAGCAAGGATTGTTGCAGGACGTGGCCGCGCTGGTGGTCGATGAATTGCGGCAGCAGGGTCAGGAAAATCATCGCGAGCTTGGGATTGAGCAGACTGGTGCTTGCCCCCATCACGAACAGCTTGCTTTCACGCTCCCTCGGCAACTGTTCGTGAATCTGCAAGGGGGAGTGACCACCCGGTCGGATGGCATGCCAGCCGATATAAGCCAGATAGGCGGCACCGCCGGCGCTAAGGATGCGAGCCGCATAGGGTAGGGTCAGGAAGAAAGCGGTAATGCCAAATGCTGCGCCAAACATATAAAACAGATAGCCAATGATCACGCCGGCGAGAGAGATGAGCCCAGCCCTCCGCCCTTGCGCAATGGAGCGTGAAATCACATAGATCATATTGGGCCCCGGCGTGATCGCCAGCATGCCGCCAACCATCAGGAATCCATAAAGCGAAACTGCGTCTTGCATCTTGATTGCTTCCATCAGTCTTCTACCGATATCCGTAAAAAATCCCTGCGCACGCCTACTGCAAAACCATCAGCAGCACAGCGGATTTCTTCAATGGCAACGAGTATCAGACGATGAAACAATTTAGTAAAACGCGTTAAACTTAAATGATTATTCAGATTTTCTGATTGGAATGAAAAAGCTGGATTTGGACGTACTGGCCATGCTGGTCGCGGTTGCAGACAGTGGCAGCTTCATTGCGGGTGCCGAGCAGGTACACCGCTCGCCATCCGCACTCAGCATGCAGATCAGGGCGCTGGAAGCATCGCTGGGGAAGCCGCTGTTTATTCGCAATACCCGCAATCTGGCCCTAACGCCGGAAGGCCATACGCTGCTGGGTTATGCGCGCCAGATGCTGGCGCTGCGGGATGAAGCATGGGCCGAGATGGTTCGTCCGGAAATCAGAGGCCGGGTACGCATCGGCATGCCTGATGACTATGCCTCTTCGCTGCTGCCACCGGTATTGAGGAAGTTCTCCGCCACCTATCCCAGAGTAGAGATTCAGGTCGTCGGCCTGCCCAGCCGTGAGCTGGCCCCGCTGATCAAAGACAACACCCTCGATCTGGCATGCATCACCAGAACCAAAGGCTGCCCGGGAGAGTTCATTCGTCTGGAACCCATGAGTTGGGTCGGATCGGCAGCAAGCCGGCCAGTCTGGAAGGAACGCCCTCTGCCCATTGCGGTGTTTGCGGAAGGGAGTGTGGCGCGCGCCAATGCCATCAAAGCCCTGCAGGGGGCCAAGATCCCCTACCGCATGTCGTATGAAAGCCCCAGTGTTCAAGGACTATTGAGCATGGTCGATGCCGGTCTGGCCATTGCACCGATAGCACGCTGCGGTGTGCCGGCACATTTGATCCAGCTGGGACTGGCCGAGGGCTTGCCTCGTCTGGCGGAGCTGGAGATGGTATTGGCTCGCAGCGCACAGTCGGCAAGGCCGCCTTGCGATTTTCTTGCCGAGTTGATTCTCCAGGAGTTGAAGTATTGAAGCACGAGGCTTGGCAATGGTTTTGGGGCTGAAATTGAAAAAGGCCAGCACCTTTGCAGGCGCTGGCCCAATGTCATCAAAGCGGCTTGATCATTACAAACTCAGCGCCAGTCTCGTCCCTGCTTCAATCGCACGCTTCGCATCCAGTTCGCCGGCCAGCTCCGCACCGCCGATCTTGTGCACATGCACGCCCTTGGCGGCGAGTGCGTCGTAGAGCTCCGCCACCGATTCCTGTCCGGCACAGATCACCACTTGCTCGGCCGGCAGGCATTGTTCCTCGCCTTTCACGCGGATATGCAGGCCGGCGTCGTCGATCTTCAGGTATTCCACACTGCCAACCAATTCCACGCCACGCTGCTGCAAAGCCACGCGATGTACCCAGCCGGTGGTCTTGCCGGGGCCGCTGCCCGGTTTGCCTTTCTTGCGCTGCATCAGCCAGATGGTGCGGCGGTTGTGGTGGTGATGCGGCTGCTGCAAGCCACCAGCGGTATCGAGCTGGCCGTTGATGCCCCATTCATCACGGAAGTCTGCCACCGGATTGGTTTCGACGGCCGGTTCGGACAGCATCACGGCGGTATCCACGCCGATGCCACCTGCGCCGACGATGGCGATCTGCTGCGCCGGGGCGACCTTGCCCGAAATCAGATCGGGGTAGGAGACGGCCTTCGGGTGGTCGATGCCCACGATCGGCGGCACGCGCGGGCGCACACCGGTGCTGACGACGACTTCATCGAAACCAGCCAGTTGTTCGACGGATTCGATCCGCGTGTTCAGGCGGATTTCAGCGCCGGCTTCGGCCAGTTGGTAGGCGAAGTAGCGCAGCGTTTCCTTGAATTCTTCCTTGCCGGGGATGTGGCTCGCCAGACGGAACTGGCCACCGATGGCATCACCGGCTTCGAACAGCGTCACGGCGTGGCCGGCCTGGGCGGCGGTCAGCGCACAGGAGAGTCCGGCCGGGCCTGCGCCGATCACGGCGACGTGTTTCTTCTGCTTGGCCGGCTTGATCGCGAATTCGTCCTCGCGACAGGCGCGTGGGTTGACGAGGCAGGATGCGGCCTTGCCTTCGAATACATGGTCGAGACAGGCCTGATTGCAGGCGATACAGGTGTTGATGGCTTGCGGCTTTCCAATGGCGGCCTTGGCGACGAAATCGGCATCGGCCAATAGCGGCCGGGCCAACGACACCATATCGGCCGCGCCGCTGGCGAGAATGGCTTCGCCCACTTCGGGCGTATTGATGCGATTGACCGCGATCAACGGCACTTTCACGTGCGGGCGCATTTGTTCGGTCACCCAGGCGAAACCACCACGCGGCACGGCTTGGGCAATGGTCGGGATACGCGCTTCGTGCCAGCCGATGCCGGTGTTGATCAGCGTGACGCCGGCCGCTTCCAGTGCTTGGGCGAGCTGGATGGCTTCGTCGAGCTTGCCGCCGTCTTCGACCAGATCGAGCATCGATAGCCGGAAGATCACGATGAAGTCCAATCCGACTGCGGCGCGAACCGCATTCATGATCGCGACTGGCAGCCGCATGCGTTTTTCGAAGGTGCCGCCCCAGTCATCGTCGCGCTGGTTGGTGCGATGCACGAGGAACTGATTGATCAGGTAACCCTCGCTGCCCATGATCTCGACGCCGTCATAACCGGCCGCTTGGGCGAGTTTGGCGCAACGGGCGAAGTCGGCGATGGTTGCTTCGATTTCCTCCACCGACAACGCATGCGGCGTGAAGGGCGAAATCGGTGCGGTAATGGCGGATGGCGCGACAGATTCGGGGTGATAGGCGTAGCGACCGGCGTGGAGGATTTGCAGACAGATCTTGCCGCCGGCTGCATGCACGGCTTGGGTGACTGGGATGTGGCGCGGCAGGTCCGCTTCGTCGGCTAGCATGGCGGCATCCGGGTAGATGCGGCCGGCCGGGTTGGGGGCGATGCCACCAGTGACAATCAGCGCTACGCCGCCGCGGGCACGCTCGGCATAAAAGGTGGCGAGCCGCGCCGGGCCGTCTTCGGCCTCTTCAAGCCCGGTGTGCATCGATCCCATCAGCACGCGGTTTTTCAGCGTGGTGAAACCGAGGTCGAGCGGGGCGAGCAGGTGCGGGTAGGCGGGTAGTGCAGTGGACATCGAAGACTCCGTAAAACGTTCGTTTCAAGCACGCTAAGCTTTGCTATGCCAACGGGGTATTGGGGTTTGCATGCAGAGCTTCATTTGGTTTGAAGGCCGGCATGTAGTTGCTTGAATTATGACTACAAATCGGATCGCGCCAAATCGGCAGGCGAGCGGCGATGGGCGACGCATGTTGACGGTAAGTGCAAGCCTGCAGTGCCCGGCATGGATTGGTCGTGAGTGATTTTGCCGGCGGAGAATGAGGCGCTGGCTCGTTTTGGTGCGCCAATAACACAAAACGCACCATAACCGTTCGTCAGTGTGGCGGACTTCCCGTATTCAACCGGCCCCACATTCCTCTGGCATTATGTCGACGTTGATTAAACACTCGTTTTATTTCAGGCGATCACTGGAGACTTAAACCCATGGCAGCACGCCAGTTTCTTGCAGCTGTATTCGAGTGGTTCATTCCGGAAGGCGTTCGGCAGAATCCCATCGATGGCAGCCGGGCGCGCAATATCGTCGGCTCGGCGGTGCTTGCGGCGATCCTCGTGCCGGTGTTTTCCATCCATTACTTCAAGCTCGGCCACTATCCGATGGCATGGGGCATCGTCGCTGCCGGCGGATTCATGTTGCTGGCGGCGTTCCTGATGAAGCTGACCGGCGCGCTGGTGCTGGTGCGCGAATTCGTCTGTGCCACGTTCTTCGGCATGGTGGTGTGGATGTGCTTTGTGAACGGCGGCATCGAGTCATCCAGCGCGCCGTGGTTCCTGCTGCTGCCCGTGGCGTCGATCTTTATCGGCGGCACCAAGAGTGGCGTGTTCTGGACCACGTGTAGCGTCATCGGCATCGCCTTGTTTTCGGCCGCGCATGCCAATGGCTGGGCTTTGCCGACGAGCCCGATTCCCGCTGAATTGCACGCCAGCCTGGTGACCCGTTCGCTGATTGGCCTGTCGCTGGTGTTGCTGGCCTTGGCGCTGATGTTCGAGATCGGCAAAACGCGCAGCTTTGCCAAGATCGAGCAGGCGCGCACTCAAGCCGAAGCCAGCCAGGCGGCTGTGCGGCAAATGCTGGAACAAGTGCGGCGTGCAGTGGCGACAGCATCGAACGAGTCGGCACAGATCAGCAGCCGTACCGATTCGATCAGCGGCACGATGCAGCATCAGGCGCGGCAGACCGATCAGATGGCGGGTGAGTTGGAGAATCTGACGCAGCTCTCGGTCGATAGCGCGGCACGTTCGGCCGAAGCAGCCAGCCAGGCCGAGTTGACCGGCCGGATTGCCGGCGAGGGCGGGGCGGCAATGAGCACCACGCTGGCGAGTCTGGCTGATGCGGCTGGCGTGGTCAGCCTTTCTGCCGAGCGGATCGAAGAATTGGCCCGGCGCAGTGGTGAGATCGGCAACATCGTGCAGGTGATTCGCGAGATCGCTGACCAGACCAACTTGCTGGCGCTCAACGCGGCCATTGAGGCTGCGCGGGCTGGTGAAACCGGTCGTGGCTTCGCCGTGGTGGCCGATGAGGTACGCAAACTGGCCGAACGAACCGGCAGCGCCACGCGTGAAATCGAAGTGAAGATCACCGCCATCCTCTCCGGCACGGCCGAGGCCGGCAAAGCCATGCAGACCGGCACCGAGAAAATGCAAGTCAGCACCGCCAGCGCGGCGGAGGCGGATGGCAAGCTGCGCGAGATCATCGCAGGGGCGCAACGCGTGGCCGGGTTGATCGGCGCGGTGGCCGAGCACGAAGGCCAGCAGGCCGAGCGTTTTCGCGGCATCACTGGCGAAATCGTGGCGCTGCGTAGTGATATGAGCGACGCCAGCGCCTCGACCGGGGCGATTTCCAGCGCGGTGCATACCTTGGATGCATCGGTGCAGGAGCTGGATCGGTCGATGAAGGATTTCCGGGCTTAGCAGGAAAGGCCAGATCAAAATCTGTAGACACAGAGAACGGTGAGAGCACAGAGAACACGGAGAAATGCACGTCTTGTGTAGGAGCGAGCTTGCTCGCGATAGCGCTGTTTGATTCACCATTGCCATCGCGAGCAAGCTCGCTCCTACAAAAACCTCGTTTTTCTCACTGTTCTCTGTGTACTCCGTGTTCTCTGTGTCTACAGGTGTGTTGTTGGTTTTCTCCGTGAGCCTCTGTGTTCTCTGTGCCCTCTGTGGTTCAAGACTTGGGTTTACAATACCGGCCATGTCCGAATTGAACCCCTCCGGCCGCAAGGGCCGTTTTATCAGCGTTGAAGGCGTCGACGGCGCCGGCAAGAGCACACAACTCGCCTGGTTGGCCGATTGGCTTACCACGCAAGGCATCCATTTCATCAGCACCCGCGAACCCGGCGGTACGCCGCTGGGTGAAAAACTGCGGGCGTTGCTGCTGTCCGAACCGATGCATCTCGAAACCGAAGCGCTGCTGATGTTTGCCGGCCGGCGTGAACATCTGGCTCAAGTGATCGAGCCAGCACTGCAGCGCGGTGACTGGGTGCTGTGCGATCGGTTTACCGATGCCACCTTTGCCTATCAGGGCGGCGGGCGCGGTTTGCCGCTGGAGAAATTCGCCGCGCTGGAACAGTGGGTCCAAGGCCGCGACGAAGGGGTGCTACAGCCGGATCTGACCCTGCTGTTCGACGTGCCACCCGAAGTCAGCGCCGCGCGCATGGCCAATGGCCGGGTGCTGGATCGCTTCGAGCAAGAAGCAGCCGATTTCCACACCCGCGTGCGCAACGCCTATTTGCAACGCGCAGCCGCTGATCCGGCTCGCATCAAGGTCATCGATGCCAATCGCACTGTCGAGGCCATTCAGCACGAACTGGCGGCGCAGCTTCCGCAATGGCTGGGTTCAGTCACCCAGATCAATCGAGCCAGCCGATGAACCCGCTCGACCTGTATCCGTGGCAGCACGAAGCGTGGGCACAGCTGCTGCACAACCCGGCGCGCTTGCCGCATGCCTTGTTGCTTACCGGCGAACCGGGCCTGGGCAAACGGCGCTTTGCCGAGCGTCTGGCGGCGTGGTTCCTGTGCGAAACGCCTGATCGCGCCCAAGCGCCATGTGGCGTCTGCGAGGGCTGCCGCTGGTATCTCGCCGGCAACCATCCCGATTTCCGCCTTTTGTCGCCCGAAGATGGCGAAGGTGAAGACGAAGACGGGAAAGCGAAGAAAAAGCAGACCATCATCAACGTGGACAACGTGCGCGAGCTGACTGATTTCGTGCAGCTCACGTCGCACCGTGGCGGTAGTCGCGTCACCATCGTTTATCCGGCGGAAAGCATGAATCTGGCCGCCGCCAATGCCTTTCTGAAAACGCTGGAAGAGCCGCCGCAAGGGGCACGTTTCATTCTGGTTTCGCATCATTGGCGTCGCCTGCTGCCAACCATTCGCAGCCGTTGCCGGGTGTTTCCGCTGCCACCGCCGGATCGTCAGGTGGCCGGGCAATGGTTGGCTGGTCAGGGTGTCGTCAGCCCGGAATTGCATCTGGCCCACACTGGCGGCGCGCCGCTGGCCGCGCTGGAAGATGCCAGCGCCGAATGGTTGCCGGTGCGTACCAGCTTCCTGGATCATCTGTCCAACCCCGGTGGGCTCGACGTTCTGGCCGTTGCCGCCGAGCTGGATCGCGCCAAGATCGAGATGGCGTTATTGATCGAATGGCTGCAAAAATGGATACATGACCTTGTCAGCTTGGGATTGGCAGGCCATATTCGTTATTATCCGGACTACCACAACGCGCTGTTGCGGCTGGCGCCACGTGCGGCAGGCATGACCGGATATGCTGAAAAACTGCAGGACGCGCGCAAACTTGCTCATCATCCGCTCAATGCGCGGCTTGTCCTGGAATCGTTGCTGTTTGAATATCTCGCCGCTTTGAAAAGCGCCGGGGGAGCGAAATGACAGAAGTCCTCAAGCCAGCACCGGCGACCCGCCCGGGCGTGCTGTCGCTGAACATCAAGGAAAAGGCCGCGTTGTATGCGTCCTATATGCCCTTCATCAAAGGCGGCGGCATCTTCATTCCGACCGCCAAGCCGTACAAGCTCGGCGATGAAGTGTTCATGCTGCTGTCGCTGTTGGACGATCCGGCCAAGATCGCCGTATCCGGCCACGTGGTGTGGATTACCCCGGGTGGCGCGCACAACAATCACCAGCAGGGGGTCGGCGTGCAGTTCTCCGGCAACGAGGCGGGTGCGCAGGCGCGCAACAAGATCGAAGGTCTGCTGGGCGGGTATCTCCAGTCGTCACGCACTACGCATACGATGTGAAACGCGCACTTGTTGCGTAGAATCGAAGGCCGCACTTGTTGCGGCCTTTGTACTTTCCAGCATCCATTTCCTCTCCCAAGCCCGGCTATGGCATGTGCAGGGAGAAAACCAGTTTTTTCCGAGTAGCCGATGTTTGTCGATTCGCACTGCCACCTCAATTTTCCCGAACTCGTCGAACACCTCGACGACCGCCTGACCGCCATGGCGGACAACAAGGTCAGCCATGCGCTGGTCGTCGCGGTCAATCAGCCGGAATACCCGAGCGTGCTGGCGCTGGCCGAAGCGCAGCCGCACTTGTACGCATCGGTTGGCGTGCATCCGGATTACGAAGATGTGGTCGAACCGACGGTCGAGTGGCTGGTGGCCGAGGCGCAGCACCCCAAGGTGATCGCAATCGGCGAAACCGGGCTCGATTACTACCGTCTCACCGGCGATCTTGATTGGCAGCGCGAGCGTTTCCGCGTGCATATCCGTGCCGCCAAGCAAACCGGCCTGCCGCTGATCATCCACACCCGTTCCGCCTCCGCAGACACCATTCGCATCCTGCGTGAAGAAGGCGAGGGCAAGGTCAACGGCGTGATGCATTGCTTCACCGAGAGTTGGGAAGTGGCGCGGGCCGCGATGGAGCTGGGTTTCTATATTTCCTTCTCCGGCATCGTCACCTTCAAGAAGGCCGAAGAACTCAAGGAAGTCGCCAAGCGCGTGCCGCTGGAGCGCATGCTGATCGAAACCGATTCGCCCTACCTTGCGCCGATGCCGTTCCGTGGCAAGACCAATCAACCGGCCTGGGTGAAGCACGTGGCAGAACATATCGCCGATCTGCGCGGCATCAGCGTGGCCGAGGTGGCCGACGCGACGACCCGCAATTTCTTCACCCTGTTTGCAAAGGCGAAGCAGTCATGAGTCTGCCGGTTGAAATCACCCTACTTGGTGTCGGTTCCAGCGGCGGTACCCCGGCGCTGGGCTGCACCTGCGCCACTTGCACCTCGACCAACCCGAAGAACAAACGCACCCGTGCCTCCGCCGTGTTTCGCGCTGGCGGTCAGACCTTCCTGATCGATACCGGGGCCGACCTGCGCCAGCAATCGATGCGCGAAAACCTGCTGCATGTCGATGCGGTGCTCTACACCCATCCGCATGCCGACCACCTGCACGGCATCGATGACCTGCGCGCTTTCTGCTGGCTGCAAAAGGCCGCGCTGCCGGTGTTCGGCAATACCTTGATGGTTGAACACATCAGCAGCCGGTTCTCCTACACGCTGCTCTCGCCCAACAACTTCTGGGATAAGCCGGTGCTGACGCTGAACGAGATCGGCGATGCGCCGTTCGAATTCGGCGGTGTCACCATCACGCCGATTCCGGTACTGCACGGCAAATGGCCGATCCACGGCTACCGCATCGGCAATGCGGCCTATATCACCGATGTGTCGGAAATCCCGGAGGCCAGCTTCGAGCGCTTGCACGGTTTGGACGTGCTGTTTCTGGATTGCCTGCGCGAAAACCCGCACCCGACGCACTTCGGCGTTGAACAAGCACTTACCGCCGCCAAGCGCATCGGCGCCAAGCGCACGGTGTTGATCCATATGACCCACGAACTGAGCCACGAAGCACTCTCCGCCCGGATGCCGGCAGGCATCGAAGTGGGCTACGACGGCTTGCGGGTGGAGATTTAGAGCCTGTTTCAGCCGATATTCGCTTCGCGTTGCCACCATGAGTGCCCGGCAGCGCGAAGCGAGGAGGAAATGTAGTGATCTACATGACGACAAAACGACAAAGCTGCCGGGCACTCATGGTGGCAACCCAAAGGGCCGGTGTCGCTTTGGATGCGATTCAGCGTTATGGGCCGCTAGCAGTCGATCGGACTGCGGCGCGTCCCATGCCTTGCCTCGCATCCAGATCGACGCCGGCGCGATTCGAATATCGGCTGAAACAGGCTCTCACATGACCCAATCCCTCAACGTCCTCGGCCAGCCGCTGATCCCGTGCAGTCTTGATCCGCTGACCGGCTTCCTGCGCGACGGCTGCTGCAGCGATCATGCCGATGATTCAGGAAAACACACCGTTTGCGCGCGGATGACTGCCGAATTCCTGGCGTTCTCCAAGGCGCAGGGCAACGACCTTTCCACCCCACGCCCGGAGTGGGGTTTTGCCGGCCTCAAACCCGGCGATCAATGGTGCCTGTGTGCACCGCGCTGGATCGAAGCGCTGCTGGAAGGCCATGCGCCCAGGATCGTGCTGGCTGCGACCGACGAATCGATTCTCGAACACGTCTCGCTGGAGACCTTGGTCGAGTACGCAGTGGATAAGCTCGGCTAAGCCTTACTTGCGGCGGCGCAACCAGACCGCCGCCAGCAGCACGACCAGCCCCAACCCCAGAAATCCCCACAGCATTTCTTTGCGGCTCTGCGCGACGGCAGCATCGAGCTGGGCTTGCGCATCGTCCAGATTGGCGAGCTTGCCATTCAGCGAATCCAGCGTGACCGAATCAAACGGGTGCTGGCCTTCTAGCTTGAGCGATGTGCCATCAAAGGCAAGGTTGTAGACAGTGCCTTTGCTGATATCGACCTTCAGTTCGGCTTGCCGGGGCTTCTGGATGCAGCCTTCCAGCGACACCGACACGTTGCCGGGGCGTGCCGGCACGGCAAAGCGGTAACCGGTATCGAGCGAGTAGGGCGTTTTGTCGCCGATGGCTTCGGCAAAGGTGGAAATCATTTTCTCCTTGTTGAACGCAACGCCGATAAAGCAGCTATCCGGGCCGCCGGGGGCCTGACTCTTGCCCTTGACTGGTGGCTGATCGGGAATGCCATCGACCTTCAACGAGATTTCGAGCCAACCGTGATCTCGCGCAAGAATGTAATCGCGCCGCGCGTCGATCATTTCTTCACTCCTGCCGCAGGCTGTGAGCGGGATAAAGAGCAGTAGTGATAAGAAATGAAATGTACGCATCGTTTTTCTCTGGAGGTATGCAAGCCCCGATTTTGCATGACATTTGACTGGTCGGCGGGCCGGATCGTAACGGCTTGTAGTCCGCGTCGGCGAGTGCCGGTGCATCGCGTTGATCGGTATTGCGCTGATCAACGCTTGAGCTGCTTTAATCCAAAACGAATCCAATCACGAGATACGCCAATGAAAAACAAATACTACGTTGCCGCATTGCTTGCCTTGGCTGTCGGCCAGACTTTTGCCGCCTGTGCGCCTGCTCCTGCCGGCATCCCGGATATCCAGGCCAACAGCTATTACACCGATGCGCACTATTCGGTGATCGATCCGGCACTGAAAGCCAAGAATGAAGCCGCAGTGAAACCGTTTAGCGATTTTCTGCGCAACGTGAGCGACAACGCCGACCGTTACGTCGCCAATGGCGACAAGGCCTCGGCGCAATGCGCGCTGAGCTGGCTGGATCGCTGGGCGCAAGATCGCGCGATGCTCGGCACGATGTCATCCAGCCAAGCCCAATACACCCGCAAATGGACCCTGGCCGGGCTATCGCTGGCCTACCTGAAGCTGAAGCCGGAGGCCGAGCCGGCGCAGCGTGCGCATATCGATGCGTGGTTGCCGCAAGTGGCGGATGCGTCGCTGGCCTTTGCGACTTCGGGTCATCAGGCGCTGAACAATCACTATTACTGGGTCGGCCTGGCGGTCATGGCGACGGGCGTGGCCACCGGCAACAACAAAGAGATCAACGCGGCACGCAACATCTACGATCGGGCGCTATCCGATATTCGCGACGACGGCACCTTGCCGCTTGAACTCAATCGCGCCGGCAAGGCATTGGCGTACCACAACTATGCTTTGGCACCGCTGGTGATGATGGCTGAGCTGGCCAAGGGCGTGAACGAAGACTGGTACGGCAGCCAGCAAGGCCGGCTGGATAAACTGGCCAACCGGGTGTTGTCCGGCATTGCTGACCCGAGCTGGTTCGCCACCCAGACCGGGGTCACGCAGGAGATCCCGCAGGGCAGCATCCTGGGCTGGACCGCGTTCTACCAGTACGCCCGGCCAAGTCTGGCGCCCGCGATGCAACCGCTGTTCAGCCAGGCACCGTTCCGCAATCCGCAATTGGGCGGAAACATGACGGTGCTGGCGGACAAGCATTTCTTTGATCATCTGTGAATGACCATTGGTGAACGGCTTGTCTGATTAGTCGATGAATGGGTTTATCGCCAGACGCTGTTTGGCGATAAACTGCCGCCCTTGGCGCCGCTGGCAAACCTTTGCTGGCGGCGCTTAACCGATTGAATAGATATTCATGCCCAGATTCGCTTTATTCGCGGCCTTGATCGCAGCCTTTTCCCTCGCCGCGTGCCAGCGTGTCGATCCCAATTCCCCACAAGGCAAACGCCAAACCGAGATGAAGCAACTGCTCAAGCTGTCCGAGCAATTGAGCGGCATGTCGCGTGGCCGGCAGCCGTTCGTGGTGGCGGATTTCCAGCGTGTGTCGACGGCGTTGCAACAAGCCGCCCGCACGCCGTGGCAGCACTTCCCTGAATACAATGCCGCCAAGCCGGTGGATGCACGGGCCGCCAAGGCGTTCGGCCAGGCGACGGCAAACTTCGAGGCTGCTACGGATCACTTGGCTGCGGCTGCCAAGACCGGCTCGCTGGATGATGTGCGGCCGGCGGTGTGGAAGGTGGAGGACAGTTGCAGTGCCTGTCATCGGGTGTTTCGGCCGGAGTGATCTGGCGCGTTCTAGCGCTTATAGTCCCCTCGCCCTCGCGTGCAAGGCTTTAGCCTTGTTCAGCTATTAGTGGGAGAGGGTTAGGGAGAGGGTGTTTGCAAGGTCGATGCATTTGGCACGACCCTCACCCCCGGCCCCTCTCCCATAAATGTGAGAGGGGAGAAAATCCGGTCACGTTCTTCGCTGATAGCAAACAAAAACGCCTGACAATCCGTCAGGCGTTTTTGTTTGCTACGGGTACTACAGCAAAACGTCCAATCAGAACGCCGGCACCACTGCGCCGTTGTACTTGGTCTCGATGAACTTCTTGGTTTCCGGGCTGTTCAGCGCGGCAACCAGCTTCTTGATCGCGGCGGAATCCTTGTTGTCCGGGCGGGCGACGAGGATGTTCACGTACGGCGACTGCTTGTCTTCGATCAGCAGTGCATCCTTGGCCGGGTTCAGCTTGGCTTGCAGCGCGTAGTTGGTGTTGATCAGTGCGAGGTCAACCTGGTTCAGCACGCGCGGCAGGGTGGCGGCTTCCAGCTCCTTGATCTTCAGCTTCTTCGGGTTCTGCACGATGTCCTTGCTGGTGGCGAGGATGTTCTTGTCGTCCTTCAGCTTGATCACGCCGGCCTTGTCCAGCAGCAGCAGCGCCCGGCCGCCGTTGGTGGCGTCGTTCGGGATGGCGATGGTTGCGCCTTCCTTCAGGTCAGCCAGCTTCTTGATCTTGGTGGAATACGCGCCGAACGGCTCGACGTGCACGCCCGCCACGCTGACCAGATTGGTGCCCTTGCCCTTGTTGAACTCGTTCAGGTACGGCAGATGCTGGAAGAAGTTGGCATCGAGCTTTTTCTCGGCCACTTGCACGTTCGGCTGCACGTAATCGGTGAACACCTTGATCTCGAGATCCACGCCTTCCTTGGCGAGCGTCGGCTTCACGAATTCGAGGATTTCAGCGTGCGGCACAGCGGTCGCGCCAACGGAGAGCTTGTCGGCAGCGTGGGCCGAAAGGGTGAACGATGCGGCGAGGGTAGCCGCGATCAGCGCCAGGGTTTTCTTCATGGGGTAATGCTCCTTGTGGGATGGTGATTTGCTACTGAGTGCCACCGGGCAACGGTAGGTCGCCCGCTGGCATTCGATGGTTTCAATGACAACAGGGCAGCAGGCCGCGTGGTGGATAGGTCATTGCGTTACTTCCGGGAGAAATGGATTACCAGCCGGTCGCCCAGCATCTGCAGCACCTGCACCACGATCACCAGCAACACCACGGTGACGGCCATCACGTCGCTTTGATAACGCTGATAGCCATAGCGGATCGCCAGATCGCCTAGGCCGCCGCCGCCAATCAGGCCAGACATGGCGGTGTAGGAAATCAGCGTGATCGCTGTGACGGTACAGCTGGCGATCAAGCCCGGTTTGGCTTCGGGCAACAGCGCGCGCAGCACGATCTGGGTGGTGGTTGCGCCCATCGCTTGCGTTGCTTCCACAATGCCCTGATCCACTTCGCGCAATGCGGTTTCCACCAGCCGGGCAAAGAATGGCGTCGCGCCGATCACCAGCGGCGGAATCGCGCCCGCCACACCCAGCGAGGTGCCGACAATCAGCTCGGTGACCGGGATCAACACGATCAGCAGAATCACGAACGGGACGGAGCGAATGATGTTCGCGATGAATGACAGCACGCCATATACCACCGGCTGCGCCAATAGCTGGCGCTTGCTGGTCAGAAACAGCAGCACGCCCAGCGGCAAGCCCAGCAGCACGGTAAAGACGAACGAACCGCCCAGCATTAGCAGTGTATCGAGGCTGGCCTGCCAGATTTCCGGCCAATCGACGTTCGCAAAGAGGCCGTTCGCAAAGAAGGTGTTCATGCCCGTACCTCCTCAACCGCCAAGCCCCGGCCGGCGAGTTGCGCCAATGCCGCTGGCACGTCGCCACCGGTAAACGCCACCGTGAGCTGGCCGTAGGGCGTGTCCTTGATGCGGTCGATGCGGCCGGCGAGGATGCTGAAATCAATGCCGGTAGCGCGTGCCACCGCGCCCAGCAGCGGTTCATAGGTGGAGTCGCCAGTGAAGGTCAGCCGCACGATGCGGCCCGGCACATGGGCGAAATCGTCGCGTTCTTCGCCTTCATCGACATGCTCATCTTCCAGCACAAAACGGCGGGTCGTGGCGTGCTTGGGATGCAGGAACACTTCTGCCACCGGCCCGATCTCGGCCACGCGGCCGGCATCCAGCACCGCCACGCGGTCGGCGATGCGACGCACCACGTCCATCTCGTGCGTGATGATGACGATGGTCAGGCCCAGCTCGCGGTTGATGTCGGCCAGCAGTTGCAGCACCGATTGCGTGGTTTGCGGATCGAGCGCGCTGGTGGCTTCATCGCACAGCAGGATTTTCGGTTCGGTCGCCAGCGCACGGGCAATGCCGACGCGTTGTTTCTGGCCGCCAGAAAGCTGGGCCGGATATTTGTCGGCGTGATCGGTCAGGCCTACGCGGGCGAGCAGGGCGGCCACGCGCTTGCGAATCTGGTGCTTGTTGGCGACGCCGGCCAGCTCCAGCGGAAACGCCACGTTCTGCGCCACAGTCTTGGACGACAGCAGATTGAAGTGCTGAAAGATCATGCCGATGCGCTGGCGCTGCAGGCGTACGCCTTCGGCATCGAGTGCGGTGATGTCCACGTTATCGATCAGCACCTGGCCGGACGTGGGGCGCTCCAGCAGATTGATCAGCCGCACCAGCGTGGATTTGCCCGCGCCGGAATGGCCGATGATGCCGAAGATTTCCCCGGCCTGAATCTCGAAGTCGATGCCTTGCAGAGCGGGGATATCACTCCCGCCGACGCGATAGGCTTTGTGGATGTGCTTGAACGTGATCACGAAGCAGCCTTTTGGGTGCCGAAATATTGTTATTGAGTATGGCGGGTGGCCACCGAGCCGCAATGTTAGCGGCGGTGGATATAAGAACAAAATCTTTATGGCGATATGGAAATAAGGCGACGGAATTACGCCGTTGTTTCGCCAACTGGCGGAAATGGGGCCAACAAGCGTAATCCCGATTGCGGATTTCCCTGATGGGGCAGGTTGATGTTTGCTTGGGTTTGATCCCTTCAGTGTCGGCAAGCCGTTCTGCAACCTGGCGATACAAATCGATCGGTTAATTTCTTTTTGATCTTTTGTTGTTTGGTTAAATTCTTTAATGGAATAAATGGCCCGATGTAGGCTAGCTGCTCTTGCCATCCAGCTCAGCCTTCTCATGCCCGCCGCCGTCCTCCCCCCGCCCTTGCTCGCCCTGCGCCAGATTCGCAAACGCTTCGGCGCGACCATTGCGCTGGATGGCGTCGATCTGACCTTGCGTGCGGGCGAAGTGGTGGCGTTGATGGGGGCCAATGGCGCAGGCAAGTCCACGCTGGTCAAGATCATTGCCGGCGCCAGCCAAGCCGACGACGGCGAGTTACGGCTGGCCGGTGACCCGATCCGTTTCGATTCGCCCCGCGCCGCGCTGAATGCCGGCATTGCCACTGTCCACCAGCAAACCAGCCAGTTGGGCGTGCCCGGCCTGAGCGTGGCGGAAAACCTGTTGCTGGGCCGGCTGTGCAGCGCCCACGCCGCCGCCTGGTTAGCACCCGCCACGATTCGCCAGCAAGCCGCCACGATCGCCGCCGCCATTGCGCCCGATTTGCCGCTGGATGCCGATTTTGCCGATCTCACCCCGGCACAGCGCCAATTGCTGGCGCTGGCCAGGGCATTGCATGAATCCGCCCGCCTGATCATTTTCGATGAGCCGACCGCCAGCTTGTCGCCCCGCGAATCGGCGCGGTTGTTCGCAGTGATCGACCACCTCAAACAAGCCGGCATCGCCATTCTGTATGTGTCGCACCGGCTGGCTGACCTGCGCCGCATTGCCGACCGCGCCGTGGTGTTGCGCAATGGCCGGGTCGCTGGCGAGTTCGCTGCGCCGCTGGATCTGGATGCGGCAGTGCGTGCCATGGTCGGCGGGGCGTTGCCCGTGCGCCATGCCGCTGCCCGGCCACCAACCCAGCAACCCCGGCTGGAACTGCAGCAGGTGCAATTGCTGCCGGATAGCACGCCATTCAATTTGTGCCTGCATGCAGGTGAGGTGGTCGCCATCACCGGAAACCTTGGTGCGGGCAAGAGCCGCTTGCTGCAAGTGCTGTTCGGTTTGCGGCCGTTGCCGGCGGGGCGATTGCTGCTCGATGGCGTTCACTGGCAGCCGCGTAGCGTCGCAGAAGCGATCGACGCCGGTATTTTCATGGCGGGCGAAGATCGCTGGCGCAGCAGTTTTCTGCCCGTCGATAGCCTTGGCGCACGGCTGAGTGACCTGATAGCCCTGCCGCATCTACGGCGACTGTTCCCTGATGGCTGGGTCAAACAGCAACAGCTGGATGACACCGCCCGCAGCTGGATTCAACGCCTTGGCATCCGCTGCCAGGGGCCGCACGACACCCCTGATCAATTGTCCGGCGGCAATCAGCAAAAGATCGTGCTGGCGCGCTGGCAATCGGCCCCCGCCAAGGTGCTGTTGCTGGATGAGCCGTTCCAGGGCGTGGATGTTGGCGCCCGGCACGACCTGATCGCCTCGATCCGTAGCAATCCCGATACCGCCGTGCTCATCGCCACCAGCGATCTGGAAGAAGCGCTCGAAGTGGCCGACCGCGTGCTGATCATGGGCCAGCACACCCTGTATGACCCCGGTCAGGGCAGGGATGCGGATTCGCTGCTGGGCCAGCTGGAAAGCCTCGAACAGTTTGCCGGCGCGCTGCCGGATCACCCGCCCTTGTCGACGACATTGCCTATGGAAGTGACCGCATGACCAGCCGCCTCTTTACTGCTGCCTTGCCGCAGCCAACCCGCGCCCCGGCTCCGTTGAACCTGGAGACAGTACGCCGCTACGCGCTGTTCATTGTCCTGGCCGGACTGATCATCGGCTTCAGCTGGCTGCAGCCGGCGTTCAGCCAGCCGGCCAATCTGCTGAGCATTCTGCAATCGACCGCCGTCGATGCACTGCTCGGGCTGGCGGTGACGATTGCGCTGATTGCCGGTGGTTTTGATTTGTCGATTGGCGCGACCGCCGCCACCGCGCTGATCGCCAGCAGCTACGCCATGGTGGTCTGGCAATGGGGCACCGCGCCGACGCTGCTGTTCGGCCTTGGCACCGGGGTCGCCATCGGTTTGTTCAATGCCTTGCTGGTGGTGCGGCTGCGCATTCCGGATTTGCTCGCCACGCTGGGCACGATGTTCTTACTGGGGGGCTTGCAGCTGATCCCGACCGGCGGGCAATCGATCAGCAGCGGCATGTTGCTGTCCAACGGCAGCACCGCCACCGGCAGTTTCAGCGCCGCTTTTCTGGCATTGGGCCGGGCGCGACTGGCTGGCGTGCCACTGCCGGTCATTCTCGTTGGTGTGCTGGCGATTGTTGCGTGGGTGTTGATGGAACGTACCCGCTGGGGTCGCGTGTTTTATGCCACTGGCGGCAACGAAGAAGCCGCCCGGCTGTCCGGTGCGCCGACTGCGCGTTACCGCGTGACGGCCTATGTGCTGTCCGGCGTGTTCGCTGCGCTCGGGGGCGTGATCATCGCTGCCCGCGTCGGGCGCGGTGATGTGTCGGGTGGCAGCTCGCTGCTGCTCGATAGCGTCGGCGCCACGCTGATCGGCTTTGCCGTCCTCAACGCGCGCCGCCCCAACGTGCTGGGCACGATCGTCGGCGCAGTGTTTGTCGGCGTGTTGCTCAACGGCCTGACCATGCTGAACGTGCCGTTTTATACCCAGGATTTCGTCAAAGGCTTCGTGCTGGTGGCCGCGCTCGCGCTGACTTTCGGCCTTGGCCGGGCGCGGCGCTAGAAACGTATCAAATCCATTCAGTCATTTCCCCAATCCAATCACGTCCCAATTACATCCCGATCAGGAGCAAAGCATGAGCAAGCACTTCAATTTCAAGCAACGTCTCAGCCTCGCCTTGCTGGCAAGCAGCGTATTTGCCGGGCCGGCTTTGGCTGATGGCATCAAAGGCGCTCCGGCACCGTTCGACAAGGGCGGCGTCAAGGTCGCGCTGGTGGGATACATCTCCGGTGGAGATTTCTTCCGTGCTTTCGGCAACGGTGCGCAGCGGCAGGCGCAGGCGTTGAACATTGATCTGCGCGTGTTCCCCGGCAAGGAAGACGCCGCCCTGCAGCGTGACCAGATTCAGCAGGCCATCAATCTGGGCGTCAAAGCCATCATCGTCGATCACGGCCAGCCGGAGGCGCTCAAGGACGTGGTGCAGCAGGCGCTCGATGCCGGCATCAAGGTGGTGGCGTTCGATGTCGATCTGAACAATCCGAAAGTGATCCAGGTCGAGCAAAGCGACAAGGATCTGGCGGAATCCGTGTTGAATCAGGCGATCAAGGACAACGGCAAGGCGTTCAAGGCGGGCTATGTCTATGTGCCGGGCTTCGCGCCGCTGGATCGCCGTGATGCGGTGTGGAGCAGCATCAAGAAAGCCAACAAGGGCATCGTGGAAAAAGCTCGCTGGGGCACGGTGGCCGCGCCGGTGCCGACTTCAGTCGCCGCGCAGGCCAATGCTGCCTTGCGTGCCAATCCCGATATCACCGTGGTGTTCGCACCTTGGGATGAGTTTGCCCGGGGCACCAAGCTGGCGGTCTCTGAACTGGGCGTCGGCAAAAAGCTGAAGATTTACAGCGCTGACGTCTCCACTGCCGATATCGCGGAAATCCGTGAAGCCGGTAGCCCGTGGGTGGCAACAGCGGCGACCAACCCAGCTGTTGTGGGCGCCACCACGATCCGCGCCGCCGCACTCGCTGTCGCCGGGCAAAGCCTGCCGCTGCGCATCGCCATCAAGCCGGTGCTGATCACGCGGGAAGAACTCAACCAGTACGATATCAAGACGGTGGAAGAACTCTCCGCTAAGCTGCCGAGTTTCGGCCGTAGCGAAGCCGCTTTGGCGGCGTGGATTCCCACCGCGAAATAAGT
The DNA here is from genome assembly GCF_000711875.1 of Andreprevotia chitinilytica DSM 18519. Lineage (GTDB taxonomy): Bacteria > Pseudomonadota > Gammaproteobacteria > Burkholderiales > Chitinibacteraceae > Andreprevotia > Andreprevotia chitinilytica. The sequence continues at coordinate 7,655 of NZ_JONM01000009.1, read as the reverse complement.
TGGAGAACAACATGGCGGAGAACAACGTAGGCCTGCCCACGCCGGCAGGGTATTTCCCGCTCGACGACGCACGCCTGCGCGTCTGGTTGAGCGGCCTGCCGTCGCTGGCCGCACACGTGGGTGGTGATGCCGCCCATTGGCGGATCGACGAAGTCGGCGACGGCAATCTGAATCTGGTCTTCCTCGTGCGCGGCACGGTGGGCGGCGTCTGCGTAAAGCAGTCGCTGCCTTATGTGCGGGCAGTCGGCGAGAGTTGGCCGATGCCGCTGGAGCGGGCTTTTTTCGAGCACCAGCACAACCAGATCGCCGGCCCGTATCTGGCCGGGCTGATCCCGCAGACGTTCCATTACGACAGCACGCTCTACGCCAGCGTCATGGAGCTGCTGAGCCCGCATCTCATCCTGCGCCAAGGTTTGATTGCCGGCCGGCGCTATCCGCACGCAGCGACCGCTGTGGCGGAATTCGTCGCCCGCAGTGCCGTGCTGACCTCGCCGCTGGCGCAGCCGTTCGAACAGGTCTTCGATCAAACGGCGATTTTCTCGCGCAATCACGCGCTGACCCGCGTGACCGCCGAGCTGATCTTTGCCGATCCGTTCGAGCACCTGCCGCGTAACCGCTGGACGTCGCCCGAGCTGGATCAGGACGCTGCAGATATCCGCAACGATGCCAACCTGCGCGCCGCCGTGGCGCGGTTGGGGCACCGCTTCCTCACGCAAAAGGAAGCCTTGCTGCACGGTGATCTGCATACCGGCTCGGTGATGGTGACGGAGGCGGATACCCGCGTCATCGACCCGGAATTCGCTGTTTATGGCCCGGTGGGATTTGACGTTGGCGTGTTCATCGCCAACCTGCTGATGGCCTTTTTTGCCCAGCCCGGCCATGCCAGCGCCGCTGATTCGCGCCAGACGCATGCGGCGTGGATTCTGGCGCAAGCGGGCGCGTTCTGGCGGCACTTCGCCCAGCGTTACGATGCGCTGTGGCAGGAAAACGGCGGTGGCGATGCCTGGCCGGCGCGTCTGTTTACGACGCCGGCGCAGCGCGATGCCTTCGCCCGCGCTCGCCGCGAACGGCTGCGCGAGATTTACTCCGATGCGCTGGGTTTTGCCGGCGCCGAGATCATCCGCCGCATTCTTGGCTTTGCCCACAATCAGGACTTTGAAGCGATTGCTGATCCGCTGCGCCGTGCCGATGCCGAGCGTCGTTCGCTGACTTTAGCGCGGGCATTGCTGCTGACGCCAAGCCCGTTCGCTGATATGGATGCCGTGCTGCAGCACGCCCAGCGTCTGGCCGTGCCTATTGCTGACGAGGCCACAGCATGAACGCGCCAAAGAATCATCTCACTGTCATCCACGAGCAGGTCATCGCAGCAGGCCGCTTTGGCGCCAGCCGGGGCTGGGTGCCCGCCACCAGTGGCAACTTCTCGGCGCGGCTGGATGAACGCCACATCGTCGTCACTCGCTCCGGGCGCGACAAAGGCGCGCTGACGCCGGCCGATCTGGCGACGATCTCGCTGGATGAACCGCTACCGCCCGGTTTGTCTGCTGAAGCGCCACTGCACGTGGCGCGTTACCGCGCTGATCCGGCGATTGGCGCGATCTACCATGTTCATTCGACCACCGCTGCGTTGGCGTCACGCCTGCATGCCGCGTCGGCCACGTTGTTGCTGCAAGGCTGGGAGCTGCAAAAGGCGTTTGCCGGCGTCACCAGCCACACGGTGGCGCTGACGGTGCCGGTGTTTGCCAACAGCCAGGATACGGTGGCCCTGGCTGATGACGTCGAAGCCCGGCTTGGCGAGCTACCAGCGCAATCCCTCGCGCCCGGCTACCTGCTGGCCGGGCACGGCCTCTACGCGTGGGGGCGGGATGGCAACGAAGCACTGCGGCATCTGGAAGCATTCGACGTACTGCTGCAGTTACAACTGGATTGGGAAAGGAGTCAACGATGAGTCGCCTCACGATTTACCCGGATGATGCGCCACACGCGCCACTGGTTAGCGCAACCGACCCACGCGAGATCAGCGCCGAGCTGGCTGCCGTCGGCGTCGGCTTTGAACGCTGGCAGGCCGGAGCCGCGTTGGCCGCAGACGCCAGCCAGAACGACATCCTCGTCGCCTACGCGCATGACATCGATCGGCTGCGGCAGCAGGGCGGTTACGTTACCGCCGATGTGGTCAGCCTCAAGCCGGATCATCCTGACCGGGCCACACTGCGGCTGAAGTTCCTGGATGAACACACGCACAGCGAAGACGAGGTGCGCTTCTTCGTCGAAGGCAGCGGTGCGTTTTATCTGCACCTGCAGCAGCGCGTGTACCAGATCACCTGCGAGCGTGGCGACTTGCTGCGTGTGCCCGCCAACACCTGCCACTGGTTCGATATGGGGCCCGCGCCGCACTTTACCGCCATCCGGCTGTTTATCGACCCGGCCGGTTGGGTCGGTCATTTCACCGGCGACAAGATCGCCAACGAGTTCCCGCGCCATGGCGAATGAGTTGCAAGCGATTCCCACCGGTGTGCGCGTGGTCATCACCGATATCGAAGGCACCACCACGTCGATCAGCTTCGTGCGCGACACCCTGTTCCCCTATGCGCGGCCACGACTGGGCAGTTGGCTGCGCGCCCATGCGGAGGAAGAAGCCGCGCAGGCTGTGCAGGCACAAGTGCAGCACGAGACCGGGCAGGCGCTCACGCAGGAGCAGGTAATCCGGCAGCTGGAAGACTGGAGCGACGCCGACCGTAAAGTCACGCCGCTGAAAACCTTGCAGGGCCTGATTTGGGCAGCGGGCTACGCCGACGGAAGCCTGATCGCGCCGCTCTACCCGGATGTTGCCCCGGCACTGAGCCACTGGCGGACGGCGGGGCTGACGCTGGGCGTGTATTCGTCGGGCTCGGTCGCGGCCCAGCAACTGCTGTTCGGGCATACCGGGGCAGGGGATCTCACCGGCTGGTTCAGCCATTGGTTCGATACCACCGTCGGGGGCAAGCTGGAGAGCGAATCGTACCGGCACATTGCCGCCAGCCTTGGCGTACCGGCATCCGCCATCCTGTTTTTGTCGGACCATTCCGGTGAAGTGGCCGCCGCGCAGCAGGCCGGCTGGCATGCGTGGCGGATTGCGCGAGCGGATTCACCACCACCGGCAGCGCCTGTGGCAGGACAGGTGACGTTGGGTGGTTTTGCGGGGATCGATGTGGTGTTAACACCGTAGCCCGGACGGCTATGCCGGCCGGGGTTGGTTCAAGTATCCGCAGCGGGCCTTGTTTACGTCGCTGCCCCGGCCGGCAAAGCCGTCCGGGCTACATGGGCGCCCTCACCCCGCAATGACCGCAAGCCACTCTCCGTCGCCGGAACCACCCCCCGCTCCGTCACCAATGCCGTCACCCACTGCGCCGGGGTGACGTCAAAGGCGGGGTTGTGCGCGACCGTCCCATCCGGCACCAGTTGCACCCGCACCAGTTCGCCCGTCTCGGTGCGCCCACTGATATGGGTGACTTCGGCGGGATCGCGGTTTTCGATTTCGATCTCGCGCATGCCATCCCACGCTTGCCAGTCAATGGTGCTGACCGGTAGCGCGACGTAGAACGGAATGTCGTGCGCGTGCGCCGCCAGTGCTTTCAGATACGTACCGACCTTGTTGCAGACATCGCCGCGTGCGGTGACCCGATCCGCGCCGACGATGCATGCGTCCACTTGTCCCTGTTGCATCAGTAGGCCACCGGCGTTGTCGGTGATCAAGGTCGCCGGCACGCCATGTGCGGCCAGTTCCCAGGTGGTCAGGCTCGCGCCCTGATTGCGTGGGCGGGTTTCGTCGATCCAGACGTGGATCGGTACACCGCCATCGTGCGCCTGATAGATGGCCGCCAGTGCCGTGCCCCAATCCACGCAGCCCAGCCAGCCGGCGTTGCAATGGGTCAGCACGTTCAGGCGGGCGGGGCGGCCCAGGGCAGCCCAGCGTTCGCGCAGCAGCGTGGCGCCATGCCGGCCGATGGCGGCGTTGGTATCGACATCGCTTTGCGCCAGTGCATCGGCCAGCTCGAAAGCAGCGTGCTGTCGTGCCGGCGCCGGTATGGCGCGTAGCTGCTGTGCGGTTTGTTCAACGGCCCAGCGCAGGTTGATGGCGGTAGGGCGGGTGGCAATCAGTGCTTTGGCTGCGGCAGCCAGCGCGTCGTCGCCCGCATCGTCACGCAAGGCCAGCGCAATGCCATAGGCCCCGGTTACGCCGATCAGTGGCGCACCGCGCACCACCATCTGGCGGATCGCTGCCGTTGCATCGGCCAGCGTATGCAACGCCCGCGAGGCAAAGCGATGCGGCAACACGGTTTGGTCAATGACGTGGACCACGGCGCCATCGCGCCAGATGGATCGATAGGGTTGGGCATGCACCAGCATTAGATGGATTCTGTTCTATGGGGGTGAAGCAATATATCACTTTGTTTGTTTTGGCGCGGATTGGCAAAGCTGGTTGCAGGCAGCAAACGCGTCCGCATACAGAAACTCGCAGATACCAGCTGGATGGCGCGGTTGCCAGTTTTCATTGCAACGGCAACGGTGAGGACTTGGGCCGCTTGGCCCGATTTTGTTACACGGTATTAATGAATTTCTGTTTGATTTGTAAGAATTTTTTGCGGCAATGAACAGAAGGGCGTTGCAATTTGTCGTCAATCAACTGGCAATGGTCGAAATTTTTTGTACTGTATTTTTTCAAAAAATCCCAATGGATACATAAGACTACATGCCGCTACATTGCCGATGGGGTGCCATGATCTGGTGCATCCTCCTGCCTTTTCCCGATGTTTTCTGGCTTTCGCGACGCTTTACGATGGTGCGCTAACGCATTTGCCGGAGTGGCGGCATCGTTTTGTATTTCAGTTCCATCTATCGATTATCTTTTCCGATGAACGGTAGGGGTTCGGCATATTGACACCCGGATTGGCGCTGCCCAGTAATGAATTCCACCGCGAGCTCGAATGTGTTCGTGGCTGCGCTGGTCACCGGAAAAAACAAGAATTCTTTCCCGAATTTGACAGGGTGGATTGCCGGCAAAGACCAGTGGGGCGGCGTGAATCACGCCAATGACCAAGAGGATGGAGAACCCTTTATGTCGTACTTGTCTCGTTTTGCGCTCGCAGCAGTTCCGGCGGCGTTGATGGCAGCCCATGCCTATGCCGCTTACCCGGCATGGCAGGCCGATACCTATTACACCGCTGGCACCATCGTTTATTACAGCGGCCATGACTACAAAGCGCTGGTCAACCAGACCGACTACACCAGCACCGGCTGGAATCCGACCAACACCAGTTTGTGGACCGATCTGGGGGTCGACACCAGCACCACGGCAACGCCGACACCAACGCCGACTCCCACGGCCACCCCGACCCCTACGCCAACACCCACTCCAACCGCCACGCCGACTGCCACACCAACCCCGACGCCAACGCCGACCTCGTCCTGCTACGCGACTTGGGATTCGACCAAGACCTATAACAGCGGCGACAAGGTGACTTACCTCGGTGTGAATTACGTGGCCAACTGGTGGACGCAATCCAACCCGGCGACCAACAACGGCGCATCGGGCAGCGGTAAGGATTGGACGTCGCTCGGCACTTGTAGTGGCACGACGGTGACTGCGACACCAACGCCGACCCCGACCCCGACCCCGACCCCGACCGCCACACCAACGCCGACCGCAACGCCCACTCCGACACCGAGTGCGACCGCGACACCCACACCAACGCCGGTGACCGCAACGCCGACTCCGACACCAACCACCGCAACGCCGACACCAACGGCTACACCGACCCCGACGGCCACTCCGACACCCACGCCGTCCAGCAGCAAGCAAGTCGGCTCGTACTTCGCGCAGTGGGGCATCTATAGCCGCGGCTATCTGGTCAAGAACATCGACACGCAAGCCCAGGCCGGCAGCCTGACCTACGTGAACTACGCGTTCAACAACATCTACAAGCAATCCGATGGCACCTACAAGTGCCAGGGCCAAGTGACCGCAACTGAAACCGGCGCGACCGATACCGGTTCCGGTGGTGTGTGGCAGACGTCTGATGGCTTGGGTGGTGATGCGTGGGCGGATATCCAGAAAGGCTTCGACGCGGCCTCCTCGGTGGATGGCGTGGCCGATGTCTGGAATGCGCCGGTCAAGGGCAACTTCGGCCAGCTGATCAAGCTGAAGAAGAAGTACCCGAACCTGAAGGTCATCATGACGCTGGGCGGCTGGACGTGGTCCAAGTGGTTCTCGGCCGCTGCGGCGACCGATGCCTCGCGCAAGGCGCTGGTCGCGTCCTGCGTGGATATGTACCTGAACGGCAACTACCCGGTTGACTCCAGTTCTTCCACTGGCGGCACCGGCGTGCTGAAGGGCCTGTTCGACGGCATCGGCATCGACTGGGAATATCCGGGCGTGCAAGGCGTCGGTTACAACACGGTGGATACCGTCAACGACAAGCACAACTACACGCTGTTGTTGCAGGAATTCCGCAAGGAGATGGATGCCGCTGCGACGGCGAATGGCGTCAGCCATTACATCCTCGCCTCTGCCGTGGGCTCGGGCAGCGACAAGATCGCCCAGACCGAACCGGCCCTGTACTCGCAGTATCTGGATTGGATCGACCTGATGAGCTACGACTTCCACGGCGGCTGGGAAACCGGCACCACGGTGGGTGCGGGCAAGGTCACGGACTTCCAGTCCAACCTGTACAAGGACCCGGCCAGCCCGAACGTTGCGGCAGGTGGCGTGCTGGCGACGTATGACATCGACGATGCCATCACCGAGTTGCTTGCTGCCGGCTTCCCTGCGGCCAAGATCAACCTGGGCGTACCGTTCTACGGTCGTGGTTGGACGAATGTGGCCGCAGGCAGCACCAACGGCTTGTATCAACCGGCCACGGCTGCGGCGACGGGCACCACGACGACCCAGGCGGGCATCGAGGAGTACTACGTCCTCGCCGCCAAGGGCGCGCCGGCCTTCTTCAGCAGCGTGACGCAGCAAAGCTGGACCTACGACGGCAGCAACTGGTGGAGCTTCGACACCCCGGCCGTGATCCAGATCAAGGTGAACTACCTGAAGGCCAAGGGCCTGAACGGGATCTTCAGCTGGTCACTGGATGGCGACGACACCAGCGGCACGCTGACCAAGGCCATGGGCAAGGTCAACCAGTAAACCGCTTGGCGAAATAATAGAAATCACCGATGTAGCACTAAGGGGTTGGGCCCTCCTGGCAACAGGAGGGCTTTTTTTTCGTGCCCGGCAGGCGTTGGTTCACGTCTCAATGAGCGATCCGTAGGTTGGGTTGAATGAAATGAAGCCCAACATTGGCGCGATCTTCAGCACCCGATGTTGGGCTTCGCGCGTGTTCAGCCGGGAGACATAGGTAACACTTGTCGGTAGACATGGGTAACACTCAACCTAGTCTAACTGCACCCGCAGATCGATGGTGCGAATGGCCTTATGACAGAAGAACACCGTCAGCACATCGGCTTTTGCCGAAGGTCGCAGTGCCACGTACTCCCCCGCCAAACCCTCGCCAATGAACACTGCCCGGCCGCGATACTGGATTTGCCCGTTGACGCGAACCTTCAACACCCGATCGCCCGGCTCATACTCCACCGCCGGCAGTTGCTCCGGATACGGCCGGCCACTGCAGCGG
>NZ_JONM01000008.1 GCF_000711875.1 Andreprevotia chitinilytica DSM 18519 | reverse complement strand
CCATGTTGATCGACGTCGCGGCTCCATCCACTTGCGCTGTGCCTGCTGCGGGCGTGCTGAGTTGGAATGTGACGGCGCCGCTACCACCCGTACTCGGCTGTTGCAGCAGCGCCGTATAGGTGCCACTGGCCGGCAAGGCCGGCAGGTTGACGTTGCCGGAGAGCGAGCAGTTCGTGTAAGTGCCGTATGTATTCGTCGTCGTTAAGCAACTTGCTGTTGCCGTCGTACTCACCAACACCGAACCGTCCGGGTTCTTGATCGTCAGCGGCAATGTCCCGTTCAAGTTGAACGAGCTGGGCGTCCCGGAACCCGAAACTGTGAGGTTGAGCTGCTGACCGGCAGCCCCACTGAAAGTAAGCTGAACGCTCGGCGTCGTAGAAGTGAACTGCTGCGACACCGCAGCACCGTCCACAGCTAAAGTTGCCACCTGCGTCGGTGCCAATGCAAGGCTCATCCCGCCACCAACAGCACCAGCCGGATTAATCAGTACTTGATATGTACCCGCCATTGGCAACGTCGGGCTAAGTTTTGCCGTAGCAGCCGAAACAGCCGTTGAAATAACAACATGCCCATTCGGATCAAGCACGCTGACCGTGCCCGACGAAAGCGTGTTGTTGGTAATTGATAGATCAACATTGCTACCCGCAGCCCCGGCGAAGGTCAGAATCGTGCGACGGCCAACCGGATTGATGGCGACGTTGGTCGCTGTACCACCTGATGCCAATACGCCAGCCTGTAACGGCCCGAAGAGTTGCAGGCCAATACTGCCGGTATTGGCAGACGGATTAACGATGACCGTGTATGTGCCGCTCTGTGGCAGCACCGGCAATTGCAATGCACCGTTGGCGGATGCTGCTCCGGTTGCGAGTGACGAGCCATCCGGTTTCAGCACCGTCAATGTGGCATTGGCGAAGCTGAGATTAGTTACCGCCAAATCAAGCAATTGACCGGCCTGCCCGTTGAAGGTCAATAGCGCAATCGTATTTGCCACCGGCAATGAGATCGACGTAACAGCACCATCGACGGCCAATTTACCGGTTGCGCCCACCAAGGCCGGATTAAATGCCGCAGGCACAACCACAAACACGTCGCTGCTGATTGCCTGGCCATACGGGGTTTGCACGGTGATAGGGCCAGTTGCCGCGACATTGGGCACCGGCACCACTAATGCAGATGCGGTCGCGGAGGTGATATTGGTGTTGCTTCGACCAACCGTGACGCTGTTTGCACTCGATGGTGTCTGGAAGCCCGTGCCATTGATCGTGATGGCGCTGCCCACTGCGCCATACAACGGCGAGAAGCTGGTAATGGTAGGCACGAGACTGTTGCCCACCGTAAAGGGTTGCGATGTCGCCACGATGCCGTTGGCGTTCTGAATTGAAACCGGGCCAGTCGAAGCGCCTGCAGGCACATTGACTACCAGTTGATTCACGCTGGCAGAGGTGACTGTTGCAGCAACACCGTTGAATTTGACCGTGTTCGAAGCTGCTGTTGGTGAAAAGCCAGTGCCATTCAAGGTAACCGTAGCGCCAATTGGAGCCTGATTGGGCGAGAAGTCGCCGACAGTCAACGTCGTTGCGGTCGAGCCTTTGCCAACTGATAGCAGATTCCCGGCATCGTCGTAGGTATAGGTGGCCAAATCGCCATTACCGGAAATGGCTTGGGTTAGCTTGCCGGTATCGTCATATACATAGGTAATCGGGCCAGAAGACGCCGGAATCGGCACTGACGTTGGGACGGGTGTAGGCGCCGGCGTTGGGACGGGGGTAGGCGCCGGGGTGGGTACTGGCGTTGGGGTCGGCACCGGCGTGGGGCCGGTCGGCCCGTCATCCAGAACTATGTTGAGTATTGCCATTAACGCGGCTGGCGAGATAGGGGCAGGCGTTGCAACGGGTGTTGGCGTAGGTGTCGGCACTGTTGCGGCCATCGCAACTGGCGTTGCATTGGTCAACGCCAAATACGCCGGAACAGTAGCCAATAAGCCAAAGCAAAGTGCCGCAAGCGTCGTGCGGCCGAATTGTCGCGATTTCACTGAATTATTTCACTCGTGCGTACTGGCGTTGCTGGCGGTATCAAAAACACGCCGCACCGTTAATGGCTTCCACGCCGACGACGTGGAATGGTTCTGGGGACGCGCCTGGATCATCGGGCGCATTTACGAAAGTGGTTGCTCGCCGACAAATACATGCGAAAGGAATGTGTCAGGGCCGGCGCATTCTCCGCGAAGAGAATAAGTATGCGCAATGATCATCTGCATAATGTGGCGTTGCTGCCACATATCTTCGCGGAAGAGCCCCAGTACGTTTGTGAGCTCCCCTGGAGGGATTTGCGTTACCTGCGGGTAGCACGGTGGAAATGACGAAAACCAAATAGAAAGAGCCCGGCGATCGCCGGGCTCTTTTGCTACGGAAGCTGCTGTGCTGACGAACCTTATTGCGCCGTCGTCGCCTGATCCGCCCCGCCCAATACCTTGTACGCCGTTGCCGAATTGGCGAGGCGTGCACGACGGGTTTCGATCAGGGATTGCTGGGCGTTGTAGCTGTCACGCTCGGCATCCAGCACATCCAGATAACCGATCACGCCAACATCGTAACGGGCACGAGCAAGTTTGAGGCGCTCTTCCTGATGCTGCGCCAGACGCTCCTGCACGGTTAGTTGTTCAGCCAGCCAGCGCTGATCGGACAACACGTCAGCGGTGTCCTTGAACGCCTGCTGCACTGCCTTCTCGTACTGCGCCACCGCTACGTTCTTGCGTGCAGAGGCAAGATCGAGGTTCGACTTGGTGCGACCAAAGTCGAAGATCGGCAGTGTGATCGACGGCAGGAAGCTCCAGGCACCACGGTCGCCCTTGAACAGGTCGCCCAGGCTATCGCTGGCAACACCGGCACTCCCCACCAAGGTGATTTTGGGGAAGAACGCAGCGCGTGCCGCACCGACATTGGCATTGGCCGCGATCAACTGTTGCTCGGCCTGACGAACGTCCGGGCGATCCAGCAGTACATCGGACGACAAGCCTTGCGGCAGCCGTTGCGGCAAGGGCAAGGCAGCCACACCTTTGCCGCTCGCCATCGGCAGCGGGCCGTTATCACCGACCAGCAACCCGAGTGCAGTGCGGGCGGTTTCAGCCTGGCGGGATAGAGACGCCGAATCCGACAAAGCGCTATCGAGCGAGTTTTCCGCCTGCAGTTGATCCAGGCGATTAGCCGAACCGATATCGACCTTGCGGCCGATGACCTTGGCGTAGTCCTCACGCGTCTTGGCCGTTTTGCGGGCGAAATCAGCTTCTTCGTTCAGCGCGAGCAGGTTGTAGTAGCTGTTGGCGACTTCCGCAATCAAGGAAAGCTTAGCCGTACGCTGCGCTTCTTCGGTCGCGAGATAGCTTGCCTTGGCCGATTCGGACAAACGCGCTACGCGGCCCCAGAAATCCAGCTCGAATGAAGCCAGAGCAACGTTCGCGTCATAACGACGCGATGTCATCGATTGCCCCGTTGACGACAACGATGCCGGCACGTGGTTGATGGTTGCACTGCCCCCCACCGACAAGGTCGGCAGGCGGTCAGCATTGGTGATGCCGTATTGGGCACGAGCCACTTCGATATTGGCTACCGCAACCCGCAGATCGCGGTTGTTATCGAGCGCGCGCTTGATCAGCGCGTTGAGCGTCGGGTCGCTGAAATAGACATCCCAGCTCGGCACAGCCACGGTGGCAGCATCACCGCGACCGATTATGCCCGACGCCGGGCTAGCCGGTCGCTCGTAGTTCGGGCCGATGACGGCGCAGCCTGATAGGGCCACCGCCATCGCCAGAATCATTGGTTTAAGCATGTTCTTCTCTCCTTAGCGATGGTCTTCGGCGGTCGAATCGACGGATGCTTTGATCTTCGGCGGGAACCACTTGCGGATCACCACGAAGAACACCGGCACCAGGAAGATCGCCAGCACCGTGGCGGAGATCATGCCGCCCATCACGCCAGTACCGATCGCGTGTTGGCTGCCAGAACCTGCGCCGTTGCTGATCACCAGCGGCACCACGCTCAATACGAAGGCCAGTGACGTCATCAAGATCGGCCGCAGACGCATCCGCACCGCATCCAACGTTGCCTCAACCACGCCCTTGCCATGCTCTTGCAGCTCCTTGGCAAATTCGACGATCAAGATCGCGTTCTTCGCCGATAGACCCACCGTCAGCAACAAGCCCACCTGGAAGTACACGTCGTTATTCAGGCCGCGCAACGATGCTGCGATCAGCGCGCCAATCACCCCCAGCGGCACGACCAGAATGACCGAGAACGGAATCGACCAGCTTTCATACAAGGCGGCCAGGCACAGGAACACGACGAGCATCGAGATGGCATACAGCAGCGGCGCTTGCGAGCCGGACATCCGCTCTTCATAAGACAAACCAGTCCACTCGTAGCCGATGCCTTCCGGCAGCTGCTTCGCCATGTCTTCCATCGCCTTCATCGCATCGCCAGTACTCTTGCCCGGTGCCGGTGCGCCGAGAATTTCCACCGATGCCAGACCGTTGTAACGCTCAAGACGTGCAGGACCATAGGACCAATGCGCGGATGCAAAACTGGAGAACGGCACCATCTGGCCCTGGTTGTTACGCACATACCAGCGGTTGACGTCTTCCGGCGACATACGGAACGGCGCATCAGCTTGCAGATACACCTTCTTGATACGGCCCTTGTCGAGGAAGTCGTTCACGTAGGACGAGCCCCAGGCCGTGGACAAGGTGTCGTTGATGTCGGACAGCGACAAGCCCAAGGCACGCGCTTTTTCCCGGTCGATATCGATCTGGTACTGCGGCGTATCTTCCATCCCGTTCGGGCGAACTGCGACCAGATTCGGGTTCTTCGATGCCATGCCCAGCAGCTGGTTACGCGCCTGGATCAACTTCTCGTGGCCAAGGCCTGAGCGATCCTGCAGCTGGAAGTCGAAACCGGTTGCGTTACCCAGTTCCAGCACCGCCGGTGGCGCGAACGCAAACACCATCGCGTCCTTGATCTGCATGAAGGCCCCCATGGCACGGCCGGCAATCGCACCAACGTGCTGGTCCGGACGTTGCCGTTGGCCCCAGTCCTTGAGCATCACGAACGCCATGCCGGTGTTCTGGCCGTTACCGCTGAAGTTGAAGCCGGCCACCGTGAACAGAGAATTGACGTTCTCTTTTTCATTGTTCAGGAAGTGGTCTTCCATTTTCTTGAGGACGGCAAGCGTGCGCTCTTGCGTCGCACCAGTCGGCAGTTGCGCCTGGGCAAACATGATCCCCTGGTCTTCATCCGGCAGGAAGGACTTGGGCAAGCGCACGAACAGGAAGGCCATGATCGCGATGATCAAGCCGTACAGCACCATGTAGCGGAAGGTCTTGCCGAGGATCTTGCCCACCATGCTTTGATAGCCATTGCTGGAGCGCTCGAACGTGCGGTTGAACCAACCAAAGAAACCGCGCTTTTCGTCGTGATGCCCTTTCGGGATCGGCTTGAGCAAAGTCGCGCACAGCGCTGGTGTCAGCACCAGAGCCACCAGCAGCGACAAGACCATGGCGGACACGATGGTGATCGAGAACTGGCGATAAATCACACCGGTCGAGCCACCGAAGAACGCCATCGGGATGAACACCGCCGACAGCACCACCACGATCCCCACCAGGGCGCCGGTGATCTGGCCCATCGATTTGCGCGAGGCATCGCGAGGCGACAAGCCCTCTTCCGCCATCACCCGCTCGACGTTCTCGACCACCACGATCGCATCATCGACCAGCAAACCGATCGCCAGCACCATTGCAAATGCGGTCAGCGTATTGATCGAGAAACCGAACACCGACAACAAACCGAACGTACCCAACAACACCACCGGCACGGCGATCGTCGGGATCAGCGTGGCACGGAAGCTTTGCAAGAACAGATACATCACCAGGAACACCAGCACGATGGCTTCGAGCAGGGTCTTGACGACTTCCTCGATCGAAATCTTCACGAACGGCGTGGTGTCGTACGGATAGACCGCTTTCATCGAAGGCGGGAAATACTTCGCCAAACCATCAATGGTCTTGCGTACGGCATTGGCGGTATCCAGCGCATTGGCACCGGTTGCCAGCTTGATGGCAACACCGGCGGCCGGCTTGCCGTTGTAACGCGCCAGGACTTGATAACTTTCGCCACCCAGTTCAAGACGCGCGACGTCTTTCAAGCGCACTTGCGAGCCGTCGGTATTCACCTTGAGCAGGATGTTGCCGAACTGCTCAGTGGTTTGCAGACGGGATTGCGAGGTAATGGTCGCATTCAACTGCTGATTCGGCACTGCCGGCAAGCCACCCAACTGACCGGACGACACCTGCACGTTCTGCGATTTGATCGCCGCGCTGACATCGCTGGTCATCAGTTGGAAGTTGTTCAGCTTGCTGGGGTCGAGCCAAATCCGCATCGCGTATTGCGAGCCGAACAGTGTCACGTCACCCACGCCAGGCGTACGGCTGAGCGGGTCGAGCACGTTGGCGGCCACATAGTCGCCCAAGTCGGCACCGGTCATCTTGCCGTCGTCGGACACAAAACCGACGACCATCATGAAGTTCTTGGTGGCCTTGGAAACCAGTACGCCCAGCTGCTGCACTTCCTGCGGCAACAGCGGGGTCGCCAGCGCCAGCTTGTTTTGCACTTGAACCTGAGCGGTATCCGGGTTGGTACCGGCATCGAAAGTCAGCGTGATGTTGACGTTACCGGCGGAGTCGCTGTTGGACGACATGTAGCGCAGGTGGTCGATCCCCTTCATCTTTTGTTCGATGACCTGGGTCACGCTGTCTTCCACCGTCTTGGCGGATGCACCTGGATAGGTAGCGGTAATCGCTACCGAAGGCGGTGCAATATTCGGGTACTGCGAGATCGGCAAGCCGACGATCGCGAGCGACCCCGCCACCATGATGATGATGGCGATCACCCAAGCGAAAATCGGGCGATCAATAAAATACTTTGCCATGAGGCAAGCTCCCTAATATTTGCGTGGGCGTTACTTGGCGTGGCTGGCGGATTCGGCTTTCAGAGCGGCAGCGGCGACAACTGCCGAAGCTTCCACCGGCTTGGCCGGTGAACCCGGACGCACTTTCTGCAGCCCTTCCACGATGACCTTGTCGCCGGCTTTCAGACCGTCACTGACCAGCCATTTGTCGCCAAGCGATTGCTGGGCCTTGAGGATGCGGACCTCGACCTTGCCCTCAGCGCCGATCACCATCGCGACCGCATTGCCTTGCGCATCACGCGTCACGCCTTGCTGCGGCACCAGCAGCGCCTTGTTGTTCACGCCCTCTTCCAGACGCGCGCGAACGAATACGCCCGGCAGCAATTCACCCTTCGGATTCGGCACCACGGCGCGCAAATTCACCGCGCCGCTAGTCGGGTCCACGGTCACATCGGCAAACTGCAATGCGCCCGGTTGCGCGTACTTGCTGCCATCTTCCAGCACGATGTTGACCTTGGCCTGGCCTTGACCGGCGCGCGACAGGCGACCGCTTTCGAAGTCACGTTTCAGGCGCAACAGATCAGTGCTCGATTGCGCGATGTCGACGTAAATCGGGTCCAGCTGTTGCACGGTCGTCAGTGCAGCGGCTTGGTTGGCGGTCACGAGCGCACCTTCCGTCACGGTCGATTTGCCGATGCGGCCAGAAATCGGCGACAGCACGCGGGTGTAAGTCAGGTTGATGCGTGCCGATTCGACAGCGGCCTTGGCCGAAGCCACATCGGCCTGGCCTTGCAGCAAGGCGGCATTGGCATCGTCGTATTCCTGCTTGCTCACACCCTTGATGTCCAGCAACGCCTTGTAGCGCTCTTCTTTCAGCTTTGCGCTTGTCACGTTGGCTTGTGCCTTGGCAAACGAAGCCTGAGCGCTTTCGAGGGCGGCTTGATAGGTGGCTGGGTCGATCTGATAAAGCTGCTGGCCAGCCTTCACGTCGCTGCCTTCGGTATAGAGACGCTTGAGGACAATGCCATTCACTTGTGGACGGACTTCAGCGATCCGGAAAGGGGAGGTGCGACCTGGCAATTCGCTGATGATCGGCACGACTTGTTCAGCCAATGTCACCACGCCGACTTCTGGCGGTGGCATCTGGCCACCGCCGGCCATTTGGGCCGTGCCGCCGTCCTTGCCGCAGGCAGCCAGTGCCATGGCAAGGCTTGCAAGCAGCACTGCATTGCGGAGATGGGATTTGTGCATCGTGAGCTCCTGAGGATCAATATTGATTTGTAAACTTATTCAGCAATAGTTCAGCAAAATAACTAAACGGGGAAAGAATTTGATCAGTACAACGGTATTTTGCAGTCATTATAGAACAATCGTTCTATATGGCGCATGATTTCTGTAGACACGTATCAAATGCACTCAGTTCATGGGCATCGCAGCGTCATGACGTTGGGGGCAAGGCATAGGCACGCAGGAACACATCGACAATGCGCTCCACCTTGCCCTGCTCCTTCGAAGCATCCGGCGGATCTCCGCCAAACAACAGGCGGGTGTGATCGAAGCCGACGACCGTTTCAATCAGCATTTCCGCCGCTTCGAGCGGATCAGCCGCCAGCAGGCGGCCGGCATCCATTTCATGCTTGAGCAAATCGGCCAGTTGACGCCGGGTACGCGTCGGGCCGTTCTCCAGAAAATCCAGCGACAAATCCGGGAACCGCGGCGCTTCGCTCACGATCATCCGGTGCGCGTTGACCGATTCCGGGGTCAGGATATGCGCGCGAAATTTCACGCTGAAATCGACCAGCTGCTCCCGTAGCGAACCATCCCGAGCCTGTAGCGACGCGTGCAGGTCAGCGCAAACCCGCTGCATGACAGCCCGAAACAGATCGGCCTTGGATTCGAAATGGTTGTAAACGGTCTGGCGTGCCACGCCGGCACGCTCGGCCACCTTATCGATGCTGGCGCGAAAACCGACCTCGCAAAACAATTGCCGGGCGGCTTCCAGAACACGGTCGACGTTTTCGTTGCCGGTCGGGCTGGGCGGGGGGCTGGGAATCATAGGAAGGGAACAGGACACAGATTTAGACTCATGAGTACAGAGTCTATTTTGGACTGTACAGTCTAGTCAATATCGTACAAATCCAAATGTGAGCAGCAAGCTTCCAAGGCAAATACTTATTGGCACCTGACTTACGATCGATTAGCAAATCTGCCGCCTCGCCCCAAACCTCGGCCAGCCCAAGACCTCACAACATCCAGACTTGCAGTTTCGCCGGCCAGCAAGCTAGAATCGCGGCCTCTGCGGGCGTCGTCTAATGGTAAGACACTAGCTTCCCAAGCTCGGAACACGGGTTCGATTCCCGTCGCCCGCTCCAGATTCAAGAACAGCGCTCGCGGCCCTCGATGGCACCGGGCGCTTTTCATTTTGCGGCTTCCCCCGGCATTCCTGCCGCCCACAGCCGCGATCAATTACCTCCCCCGCCCTTTGCCCGCCCTCCGCGCTTTGCCTGGCGCAACCTCCAAGAACTACGCGCGGCCTTTCAGCTGATATTCACCTAATACGCAGCGCGCCCTATCTGGCAACACGCTGGCGACCCGTATCGCTGTCAAAGCGCGAAAGATTCCCCCACCTGTCGGATAGGCAACCGGCCGTTTTACACAACACCAATGCCTCTCTGTTGTATTCATGCATACCAATTACAAATCCGAAGCAATAAGTCTATTCCCTTATGTCAGAATGCCGAGCTGCTAAGGGGGCTAGACCAGTAAGGGCACAGCCACTTTGCATCCGCCCCAAAAGAAGAGCCTAGAGGTTCTTGCGAAAGCTTGGTCGAATCTGGCAGCCAGCGATACGCAGCGAACATTGGTTGGAACAGTTCCATGACATCGAAAAAAGCCTTCCGCTGCGTTCTGATTGGTGAAACGACGCTGCCCGAGGCTTGCGCAGAGCGGCTTCTGGCGAGCGGCCACACGATCGTTGGCGTGGTCTCACGGGATGAGCGGCTGCAGCAGTGGGCCGCCGCCCGGCAGATTCCGTTCACCGCCTCGCCGGCCGAGCTGCTTGCGCTGCTGGGCGGACAACCTTTCGATCATCTCTTCAGCATCGTCAATCCGGCCATCCTGCCGTCCGCGCTCCTGGCCGCGCCGGTTGGTTTTGCCATCAACTATCACGATGCGCCGCTGCCCCGCTACGCCGGCACCCATGCCAGCTCGTGGGCGCTGATCCACGGCGAAACCCGCCATGCCATCAGCTGGCACCTCATGCATGAAAAAGTCGACGCGGGCGACTTGATGCAACAAGCGTGGTTCGACCTCGCGCCGGACGAAACCGCGCTGTCGATCAACGCCAAATGTTATGACGCGGCGCTGAGCGCCTTTGAAACGCTGATCCATGAACTGGCTGAGGACAAGGTCACCCCGCAACCGCAGGATTTGCGCGCGCGTACATTTTTCGCCAACGAGCGCCGGCCTGAGGCGGGGGCCTGCTTGCGTTTTGATCGGCCGGCCGAGCAAGCGTCCGCGCTGGTGCGTGCGCTGGACTTCGGGCCGTACCGCAATCCGCTGGGCACGGCGAAGATCGCGACGCTCGATGGCTTCGTGACCGTAGGCAGCGTGGATGTGCTCGATACAGTATCCGACCAGTCGCCCGGCACGGTGATTGCAACATCAGATACCTCACTCGTCGTAGCCACAGCCACCCGTGACCTGCGCCTTGCTGCCTTCTCGACGCTGGCCGGCGCATCAGTCTCCGCGACAGCACTCGGCTACTCACCCGCACAACGCCTCCCCAGCCTGCCGCAGCAAGAAGCCGAGCTGCTGACACAACTGCATGCGCAATCGGTACGGCACGAGGCGTTCTGGGTGGCACAGCTGCAGGCTGCCGAGCCCTTGCGTTTGCCCTACGCCCGGCAAGCCGCCGAGACAGCGGGTGATGTGCGGCAATACGATCTCGACCTGCCGGCAGGCTGGTGCAGCGACGACATCCTGGCCGCCTATGCGGTCTATCTGGCGCGTATTACCCAGCTATCCAGTTTCGATCTTGGTCATATCTCGCCCCGCCACGCCGAGCAACGCATTGCAGCCTTCTTCGCCGCCGCCGTGCCACTGCGTTGCGACATCGACCTGCAACACGGTTTTGCCGCCGCCCGACAGCGCATGGCGGAACAGTTGGCGACGCTCCAAAAGCGCGGTGTGCCAACACGAGACATCGTCCAGCGCTACCCGGAGCTCCGCACTACCGGCGAGCCGCGCTGGCCCTTGCTGGTCGAAATTGTCGATTCGGATCACTGGCACGATGGCGCAGCGCGCCTGAGCGAACTCGGTGGCACCTTACTGCTGCAGATCGCCGCGGATGGCAGCGCTTGCCGCTGGATTTACGATGCGAGCGCGCTGGATGAGGCGTACTTGCCAGTGATGGCGGCGCAGTGGCAGGTCTTGCTGCGCGAGCTGGCAACAGAAACCACGCAGCCCCTCGCCAGCCTGCCCTTGCTGGACGAAGCCGCCCGGCAGCGCCAACTGGTGGAATGGAACGACACGGCTGTCGCATATCCACAGGATCAGGTGATCCATCAGTTGTTCGAGCAACACGCAGCCCAGGCCCCCGATCAGATCGCACTGGTGTTCGAAGACCGCCAACTGAGCTACGGCGACCTCGACACCCGCGCCAATCAACTCGCGCACTACCTACGCAGCCAGGGCGTCGGCCCGGACGTGCTGGTGGGTGTGTCGATCGAGCGCTCGTTCGACATGATCGTGGCCCTGCTGGCCATCCTCAAGGCCGGCGGGGCTTACCTGCCGCTCGATCCCGATTACCCGGCCGAGCGAATCGCCTACATGCTGGCCGATGCCCAGCCCCGGCTGGTGCTGACGCAAGCCCATCGGCGCGACGTGCTCGCCGGGCACGGCATTGCGCTGTTCTGCGTCGATGAAGCAGCGGAGCAACTGGCCAGCCACGCCATCACCCGCCCGGCCAGCCACGCCCTGCCGCAGCACCTCGCCTATGTGATCTACACCTCGGGCTCAACGGGGCGGCCGAAGGGCACACTGCTGTCGCACGTCGGGCTGTGCAATCTGATCACGGCGCAGATCGCCACTTTCGATATCCGTCCCGGTCAGCGCGTATTGCAATTCGCCTCGCTGAACTTCGATGCTTCTACCTGGGAAATCTTCCTCGCATTGGGTGCGGGTGCGACGCTGTGCTTGGCAAGCAAAGCCGATCTGGTGCCGGGTGAAACGCTGCAGGCAACCTTACAGCGGCAAGCCATCGAGATGGCAGTGTTGCCGCCCGTTGCCTTGCCGCTGTTGTCTGCGCCGGCCCTCACAGGCTTACGGACTCTGGTGGTCGGTGGCGATGCCTGCACGGCGGCATTGGTTCGGGAGTGGGCGCCAGGAAGGCGCTTCTGCAATGCTTATGGCCCGACGGAAATCACCGTCTGCACCACCGTTCAGCATTGCGACGTAGCCCACAATGCCTCACCGATTGGCCGTCCGATCGCCAATTCCCGGGTGTATCTGCTGGATGAGAATCTGGAGCCCGTGCCGGTCGGCGTGGCGGGTGAGCTGTACATCGCCGGTGCAGGACTGGCCCGTGGTTATCTAGGTCGCCCAGACCTGACCGCCGAACGCTTCGTCCCCAATCCCTTCAGCCAAGATGGCGAACGGATGTACCGCTCGGGCGATCTGGCGCGCTACCTGCCGGATGGCCGGATCGAATACCTCGGCCGTATCGACCAGCAAGTGAAGCTGCGCGGCTTCCGTATCGAACTCGGCGAGATCGAAGCCTGCCTGACTGCCTTGCCCATCGTGCGGGATGCCGTGGTGCTGGCCCGTGAAGACGAGCCGGGGGATAAGCGCCTGGTCGCCTATCTTGTCGCCGATGCGAACCAAACTCTCGAACCAGCAAGCCTTCGTGAAGCCCTGCAACAACGTCTGCCCGACTACATGGTGCCGGCGCGCTTCATCGTGCTGGATCAGTTGCCGCTCACCCCCAACGGCAAAGTCGACCGCAAAGCCCTGCCCGCACCCGACCGCACTCGCGACAACACCAGCTACATCGCCCCACGCAACGACACCGAAGCACAGCTCGCCGCCATCTGGGCCGACGTATTCAAGCTCGACCGCGTCGGCGTGCATGACAACTTCTTCGAACTCGGCGGACATTCGCTGCTGGCCGTCTCGCTGGTCGAACGCATGCGGCAGGCCGGGCATGCTAGCGACGTCGGCACCTTGTTCTCTGCGCCATCGGTTTCTGCATTGGCCGCAAAAATCCACGCCGGAACCACGCAGGCCGACGTCCCGCCGAACCTGATCCCGGCCGGCTGCACGGCAATCACGCCGGACATGCTGCCGCTGATCACTCTCACGCCAAACGCCATCGCCACCGTCGTCGCCGCCGTGCCGGGCGGTGCGCCCAACATTCAGGACATCTACCCGTTGGGGGCCTTGCAGGAAGGCATCCTGTTCCACCATCAGCTGGACGGGGATCAGGACGGCGATACCTATCTGATCAAGCAGCAGTTCGTCTTCGATAGCCGCGCCCGCCTCGACCGCTTCACCGACGCGCTGCAAACCGTGATCGACCGGCACGACAACTTCCGCACCGCCGTGCTCTGGCAGCATCTGGAACAGGCCGTGCAAGTCGTGTTGCGCCAAGCCACGCTGGAGGTCGAGAAAATCCAGCTCGACGCCGCCGCAGGCGCTGCCGCCCGCCAGTTGGATGAACGCTACGACGCACGCCACTATCGCTTGCCAGTGGATCGCGCACCGATGCTGCACGCCGTGATCGCCGAAGATGGAACAAGCGGTCGCTGGGTGTTGCACCTGCTGCTGCATCACCTGATCTGCGACCACACCACGCTGGAATACATGGCGATCGAGGTGCAGGCCATTCTGGCAGGCCAAGCTGACCAGTTGCCAGCCGCGCCGCCGTTCCGCAATTTCATCGCGCAGACCCGGCTTGGTGTCGATGCCGCGGCGCATCGCGCCTTTTTCACCGCCATGCTCGGCCATATCCACGAACCCACCGCACCGTATGGTGTGGTCGACGTCTACAGTGGCGGCACGGATATCGACGAAGTCCATCACGTCCTGCCCATCGCGCTGGCAAAGCGAATCCGCCGCCACACGCGTGCCCATCAGGTCAGCGCAGCGAGTTTGCTGCATCTGGCCTGGGGGCTGGTGCTGGCGCGGCTGACAGGGCGGGACGATGCCGTGTTCGGCACGGTGCTATTCGGCCGTCTGCACGGCGGCGCGGGTGCCGACCGGATCATGGGCCAGTGCATCAACACGCTGCCGGTATGCGTTGCGATCGGTACGGCAAGCGTCGCCGATGGCCTGCGCAACACCCATGCGCTGCTGATCGAGTTGCTGCAGCACGAGCATGCCTCGCTGGCCGAAGCGCAACGCTGCAGCGGCATGGCCGCGTCCACACCACCGTTCTCCTCACTGGTGAACTACCGCTACAGCCAGAGTGCCGACTCGGTGTTCGCCGCCTCGCGCTGGGAAGGCATGGCGGTGCTGCATTTCGATGAGCGCACCAACTATCCACTCACGCTCACCGTCGATGATCTGGGCGAAGGCTTCGGCCTGATGGTGCAAGGCAGCGCCGCTGTCAAACCACACGAGGTCTGCGCCTACCTGAGCACGGCCATCGCATCGTTGCTGGATGCGCTGGACAACACGCCCGATGCACCGCTTGCCCACACCGAGGTGCTACCGGCAGCGGAACGGCAGCAATTGCTGGCCACCTGGAATGCGACCACGGCCCCAGTGCCGCAAGCGCAAACGATTCATTGCTTGTTCGAACTGCAAGCCGCCCAAACGCCCGACCGCATAGCGGTCATCTTCGAGCAAGACCAGCTGACCTATGGCGAGCTGGATCGCCGCGCCAACCAACTGGCGCACTACCTGCAAGCGCAAGGCGTCGGCCCGGACGTACTGGTCGGCCTGTGCATGGATCGCTCGCTGGGCATGATCGTCGCTCTGCTTGGCATCCTGAAGGCGGGTGGTGCGTATATCCCGCTCGACCCCACCTACCCGCAAGACCGGCTGGCCTACATGCTGGCCGACGCCAAGCCCAAACTGCTGCTGACCCAACCACACCTGCTGGACGTGGCCGAGCACGATGTCCCCACGTTCTGCCCGGACAGCACCGCCGACGCCCTCGCCACTTACCCGCAAACCACCGTGGATGGCGGCGCTCGGCCGGAGCATCTGGCCTATGTGATCTACACCTCCGGCTCCACCGGCCGCCCCAAGGGCGTGATGGTCGAGCATGGCACCGTCGCCAACTTCCTTGGCAGCATGGCCAAAGCGCCGGGGCTCGATGCCAACGACGTGATGTTGGCGCTCACCACCCTGTCATTCGATATCGCCGGGCTTGAGCTGTATCTGCCGTTGACCGTGGGCGCACGCATCGTACTGAGCACGCGCCATCACAATACCGATGCCGAGCTGCTGGCCCGCACCATTGCCGAACACGACGTGACCGCGATGCAGGCCACGCCCTCAGGCTGGCGTCTGCTGCTGGATTCCGGCTGGGCCGGCAAGCCGGACCTCAAGGCGCTATGCGGTGGCGAAGCCCTGCCAGCAGATTTGGCGGTGCGGCTGCTGGCCCGCACCGGCAGTCTCTGGAACCTGTACGGCCCCACCGAGACCACCATCTGGTCGACGCAAAGCCGCATTACCTCAGCCGGCGAAGCCAGCGCCGTCAGCATCGGCAGGCCGATCGACAACACTCAAATCTACATCCTCGATGTGCATGGTCTGCCGACACCGCAGGGTATCGCCGGCGAGCTGTATATCGGCGGTGCCGGCGTCGCACGCGGTTATCTGAACCGGCCCGATCTGACCGATGAACGCTTCGTCCCCGATCCGTTCAGCCCGCAGCCCGGCGCACGCATGTACCGTACCGGCGATCTGGTGCGCTATCTGCCCGACGGCAATATCGACTATCTGGGCCGCATCGATCATCAAGTGAAGATTCGCGGCTATCGCATCGAACTGGGCGAAATCGAGGCCGCGCTGGCCGTCATCCCCGCAGTGCGCGAAGCGGTCGTGGTGGCGCGTGAAGACGGCGGCGACAAGCGACTGGTGGCCTATCTGGTGCCGCATGCCGGGCAGTCCCCCGATGCGACAGCGTTGCGCGAGCAACTGCGGCACGGCCTACCCGACTTCATGGTGCCGGCGCAATTCGTCGTGCTCGATCAGTTGCCGCTCACGCCCAATGGCAAGGTCGATCGCAAGGCACTGCCCGCGCCGGATCGCAACACGAGCAGCCAACAGGGTTACATCGCTCCGCGCAACGCCACCGAAACGCTGCTCGCCGCCATCTGGGCCGAAGTCCTCAAGCTCGACCGTATCGGCGTCAACGACGATTTCTTCATCTTGGGCGGCCATTCCCTGCTCGCCACGCAAGTGATGTCCAAGCTGCGCAATCGCATGCAGGTGGATTTGCCGCTGCGCCGCTTGTTCGATCTGCCAACCATCGCCGCCTTGGCCCGGCAGATCGACGCCACCGGCCGCCAACAGCAGAACCCGGTCATCGCCGCCACATCGCGGGATGCCGCATTGCCGCTCTCGTTCGCGCAGCAACGGCTGTGGTTCCTCGACCAGCTGGCGCCGGGCAACGCGCTCTACAGCATTTTCACCGGGCTGCGCCTGATCGGCAGCCTGCACGAAGACGCCTTGCGGCAGGCCTTTGCCGCCATCGTTGAACGGCACGAAGCGTTGCGCACGCGTTTCGTCCAGCACGGCAATGGGCCGGTGCAAGTGATCGATGCAGTTGGAACCATCGACTGGAGCAAGACCGACCTGAGCGCCCTGCCGCCCGCCGAGCGGGAAAACACCGCCCGCCAGCTGGCGCAAGGGATCACCCAGCAGCCATTCAATCTGGCGCATGGCCCGCTGGTGCGGCTCGGGCTGATTCGCCTGAGCGAACACGAACATCTGCTCATCACCACCCTGCACCACATCGTTGCGGACGGCTGGTCGCTGGGCCTGCTGACGCAGGCACTGGCGCATGCGTATGGCGCGCTGGTGCGCGGCCAGCAACCCGCCCTGTCGCCGCTGCCGATCCAATACGCCGACTTCGCCGCATGGCAACGGCAGCATCTGGCGGGCGATGCGCTCCGCCCGCAACTCGATTACTGGGCCGAGCGACTGGCCGGCGCGCCCGAACAGCTCACCTTGCCGACGGATCGACCACGCCCGCTGGTGCAACGGCATCGCGGCGCCTGCCACGCATTCAGCGTGGACGACCAGCTACTCGCCCAACTTCGTACGCTGGGCCAGCACCTGCACAGCACCTTGTTCATGACGCTCGCCGCCGCATTCAGCGTGTTGCTCTCCCGCTATGCCGGTCAGCAAGACATCTGCCTCGGCACCCCGGTTGCCAATCGCCATCGTGGCGAAACCGAAGGGCTGATCGGTTTCTTCGTGAACACGCTGGTGCTGCGCACGCACTGCGACGGCGATTTCAGCTTTGAAGCGCTGCTGGGCCAGGTGCGTGACAACACCCTCGCCGCCTACGAGCATCAGGACGCCCCGTTCGAACAGGTGGTGGAACGCATCAACCCAGCGCGGCATACCAGCCATGCACCGCTGTTCCAGGCCATGCTGGTGTTGCAAAACAATCCCGCCTACGACCTCACCCTGCCCGGCCTGACCCTTGCGCCCTACGCCATCGACAGTCACATCGCCCGCTTCGATCTGACGCTGAACGTGGTGGAAGACGGCGACACCTTGCAGGCGCTGTTCGAATACGACACCGACCTGTTCGATGCCGCGACGATTGCGCGGATGGCGGGGCATTTCACGACGCTGCTTGGGCAGATCGTTGCCGCGCCGGAACGGCGGGTTGCGGATTTGGCGCTGCTGAGTGCGGAGGAATCGCGGCAGTTGTTGGTGGATTGGAACGACACTGTCGTGGCATATCCGGCCGAACAAGCGATCCATCAGTTGTTCGAGCAGCATGCCGCCAAGACGCCAGACCAGATCGCGCTGGTGTTCGAAGGGCAGCAACTGAGCTACGGCGAACTCGATGCTCGCGCCAATCAACTCGCGCATTACCTGCGCAGCCAAGGCATCGGCCCGGACGTACTGGTTGGGCTATGCCTGGACCGCTCGCTCGATCTGGTGATCGGTCTGCTGGCGGTGCTCAAAGCCGGTGGCGCATACCTGCCGCTCGACCCGGACTATCCAGCAGAACGGCTGGCCTACATGCTGGCCGATGCCAAACCGCAGTTGGTGCTAACACAATCGGCGCATCGCCATGTGTTGGCTGGCCAGTCAGTCGATCTGTGCTGCCTGGATGAGCTGGCAGCCTTGTTCGATGCTTATTCCACCCAACGGCCGGTGTTGTCCGTGTTGCCACAACAACTGGCCTATGTGATCTACACCTCGGGCTCGACCGGACGCCCCAAAGGCACGCTGTTGTCCCATGCCGGCCTGACCAATCTAGCTTTGGCGCAGATCGCCGCTTTTGGCGTTCAACCGAATCAACGCGTGCTGCAATTCGCCTCGTTCAACTTCGATGCCGCGACATCCGAAATCTTCATGGCGCTGGGTGCGGGTGCAACGTTGTGCCTCGCGAGCAAAGCCAATCTGACTCCGGGGCAAGCGCTGCAAACCACCTTGCAGCAGTTGGAGATTCAGGTCGCTACCCTGCCGCCAGTGGCCTTGCCGTGGCTGGATGCATCCACGCTACCCGCATTGACCACCCTCATCGTCGCTGGCGAAGCCTGCCCGGTAGCGTTGGTCGATAGCTGGGCACCGGGACGGCGCTTCTTCAACGCCTATGGCCCAACCGAAACCACCGTCTGCGCCACCATCCAGCGTTGCGACAACGGCAACAGCACCACCCCGCCGATTGGCCGCCCCATCGCCAATACCCGTGTCTATCTATTGGATGACGCGCTGCAACCCGTACCGGTTGGTGTGGCCGGAGAACTCTACGTCGCCGGCATCGGCTTGGCCCGTGGCTACTTTGGCCGGCCCGACCTGACCGCAGAACGTTTCGTGCCGAATCCCTACGGTGAAGCAGGCGAACGCATGTACCGCTCCGGCGATCTGGCGCGCTATCTACCGGATGGCCGGATCGAATACCTCGGCCGCATCGACCAGCAAGTCAAACTGCGTGGCTTCCGCATCGAGCTGGGCGAGATCGAAGCCAGCCTGACCGCCCTACCCGCGGTGCGGGACGCGGTGGTACTAGCCCGCGAAGACGAGCCGGGCGACAAGCGTCTGGTGGCCTATCTCGTTACCGATGCCGTCGGCAAAGCAATCGACGTGTCCACGTTGCGCGAAGCCCTGCTGCAACGCCTGCCCGACTACATGATCCCGGCGCATTTCATCGTGCTGGATCAGTTACCCCTCACCCCCAACGGCAAAGTCGATCGTAAAGCCCTGCCAGCCCCCGACCGCAACCGCGACGAAACCAGCTACGTCGCCCCGCGCAACACCACTGAAGCCCAACTCGCCGCCCTCTGGGCCGAAGTGCTGAAGTTGGACCGGGTCGGCATCCACGACAACTTCTTCGAGTTGGGCGGGCATTCGCTGCTCGCCGTCTCGCTGCTTGAACGCATGCGCCAAGCCGGCCTCGCCAGTGACGTCGGCACCTTGTTCTCTGCCCCGTCAG
Source organism: Andreprevotia chitinilytica DSM 18519 (assembly GCF_000711875.1). Taxonomy (GTDB): domain Bacteria; phylum Pseudomonadota; class Gammaproteobacteria; order Burkholderiales; family Chitinibacteraceae; genus Andreprevotia; species Andreprevotia chitinilytica. Next base: position 233,340 of record NZ_JONM01000008.1, on the reverse strand, counting down.
TGGCTGCATTGGCTGCGAAAATCCACATTGGAACCGCGCTGGCCGAAATCCCGCCGAACCTGATCCCGACCAACTGCACGGCCATCACGCCGGCCATGCTGCCGCTGATCGACCTCACGCCGGAGGCCATCGCGACCATCGTCGCTGCGGTGCCGGGCGGCGCAGCCAATATCCAGGACATCTATCCGCTCGCGCCACTGCAGGAGGGCATGCTGTTCCACCACCTGCTGGAAAAAGACGGCGATGCCTATCTGCTCAAGGTGCAGTTCGGCTTTGATCACCGCGCACGGCTGGATCGCTTTCTGGCGGCACTGCAAACGGTGATCGACCGTCACGATACCTTCCGCACCGCACTGTGTTGGCAACAGCTCGATCAGCCAGTGCAAGTGGTGCTGCGCCAAGCCGTGCTACCAGTGGAAACGGTGCAACTGAACGCTGCCGATGGCGCTATCGCCGCCCAGCTGGACGCCCATTACGACCCCAAGCACTACCGGCTGGATATCCGCCGCGCGCCGATGATGCAGGCGCTGATCGCCGAGGACACGACGAGCGGCCACTGGGTGCTGCACCTACTGCAACACCACCTGATCAGCGACCACACCACGCTCGATCTGCTGTTCACCGAAATCCAGACCATCCTGAGCGGCCAAGGCGACCAGCTCCCCGAGCCGGTGCCGTTCCGCAACTTCGTCGCGCAAACCAATCGCGTGGACGAAGCAGCGCATGAAGCCTTCTTCACGGCCATGCTCGGCCAGATCGAGGAACCCACCGCACCGTACGGCATCACCGATGTGCACAGCGACGGCGCGGCGACCGAGGAAGTACGCCTTGAGTTGCCCAATACCTTGTCGCAACGGCTCTATCAGGCGACACGAACAGCGCAGGTCAGCGTCGCCAGCCTGATGCATCTGGCCTGGGGCCTGGTGCTGGCGCGGCTCACCGGTCAGGAAAACGTGGTGTTCGGCACGGTGCTGTTTGGCCGGTTGCAAGGCGGCGACAGCATCGAGCGCGTCATGGGCCTGTGCATCAACACGCTGCCGTTCCGCGTCGATGTGGGCACATCGGGCGTCAACGACAGCTTGCGCGGCACGCATGAGCAGCTCGCCCAACTGATGCGGCACGAACACGCGTCGCTGGTGCAAGCGCAGCGCTGCAGCGGCGTAGCCGGCTCCGCCCCGCTGTTTTCCTCTCTGCTGAATTACCGCTACAGCCAGCGCACCGAATCGATCTTCGCCGGCCCCGCGTGGGAAGGCTTGGAAGTGCTGCATTTCGACGAGCGCACCAACTATCCGCTCACTGTCGCCATCGACGATCTGGGCGATGGTTTCAGCTTCACCGTGCGCGGCAGCGCCGATGCAAAGCCAGCCAGCGTTGTGGGCTACCTGCGCACAGCCATCGAACGTGTGCTGGATCAGCTGGAAAACGCGCCACAAGCCCCGCTCGCTCGCCTCGACATCCTGCCGCCGGCAGAACGGCAACAGCTGCTGACGGACTGGAACGCTACCGCCGCGGATTACCCGACCGACCAAACGCTCCAACGCCTGTTCGAAGCACAAGCCGCCAGCACGCCGGACAACGTGGCGGTCGTCTGCCAAGGTGATCAACTCACCTACGACGAACTCAACCGCCGCGCCAACCAAGTGGCGCATTACCTGCAGGCACACGGCGTCGGGCCGGACGTGCTCGTCGGCCTTTGCGTGGAACGCTCGCTCGATATGCTCGTCGGCGTGCTGGGCATCCTCAAGGCGGGAGGCGCTTACCTGCCACTCGACCCGAGCTACCCCCAAGAGCGTCTGGCTTATCTGCTGGCCGATGCGAAACCGGCGGTGTTGCTGACCCAGCGTCACCTGCTCGGCACGCTGCCGACCTCGCCAGTCGAAACAATCTGCATTGATGAACCAACCGGGCTGGATGCCTATCCGCGCAGCAACCCCACACCCCGCGCCAGTGCCCATCATCTGGCCTATGTGATCTACACCTCCGGCTCCACCGGGCAGCCGAAGGGCGTCGAGGTCGAACAACGCTCGGTGATCAATCTGTGGACGGCGCTCGAACAACGCGCCCTGCACGCGCTGGGGCGGCCGGTATCGGTCGCGCTGAATGCCTCGCTGGCGTTCGATGCCTCCGTGCAAGGCTGGCTGCAACTGTTGTCAGGGCATCGGCTGGTGATCGTTCCGGCGGACATCCGTGCCGATGGCGCAGCGATGTGGCGTTTCCTCACCGCGCATCGCATTGATCTGTTCGACTGCACGCCGGTCCAGCTGGATGGCCTGATGCAGGCCGGGCTGGCCGGTGCGGATGCCTATCAGCCCCGCATGGTGCTGGTCGGCGGCGATGCGATTTCCCCCGCGCTGTGGCAACGGCTCGCCAACGCGCCGCGCACGGTTTTCTACAACGTGTACGGCCCGACCGAATGCACGGTCGATAGCACTGCGGCGCGGCTATCCGCCGCCAACCCGCAGCCGAACATCGGCCAGCCGCTCGCCAATACGCAGGTGTACATCCTCGATACGCACGGACTGCCAGTGCCGCAAGGCGTGGCCGGTGAGCTGTATATCGGTGGCGAGGGCGTGGCACGGGGCTACCTCAACCGGCCGGCGCTGACGGCCGAGCGCTTCATCGCCGACCGGTTCAACGCGAAACCCGGCGCACGGCTCTACAGGACGGGCGATCTGGCACGCTGGTCGGCAAATGGCGCGCTGGAATACCTCGGCCGCAATGATCATCAGCTCAAGCTGCGCGGTTTCCGCATCGAGCCGGGCGAGATCGAAGCCGCCTTGCTGGCATTGCCCGCCGTGCGCGAAGCCATCGTGCTCGCCCGCGAAGACGATGCCGGTGAAAAACAGCTGGTCGCCTATCTGATGGCGCATGTGGATACGTCGCTGCCAGAGACCGCAGCACTACGCAGCCAGCTGCAGCGCAGCCTGCCGGATCACATGATTCCGGCCTACTTCATCGCCCTCGATGCACTGCCGCTCACGCCGAACCACAAGGTGGATCGCAAGGCCCTGCCGGCACCGACGCGCAGCGATCCCACCCACCATGTCGCGCCGCGCAATGACGTCGAAACACAACTGGCCGACATCTGGGCCGAGGTGCTCAAGCTCGAGCGCGTGGGCATTCACGACAACTTCTTCGAACTCGGCGGGCATTCGCTCTCGGCCACGCAAGTGGTCATCAAGATTCGCGAGCGCTTCTGCGTGGATATCCCTCTGCGCGCCTTGTTCGAAGACGCCGATATCGCACGCCTGGGCCGTCGCATCGACGACCTGCGCAGCCTGCTGAACTGGAACACGGACGATACGCCGCCAAGCGATGCGTATCAGCAAGAGGAAATCTAAGGATGTGGGCATTACTGGATACGTTGCGGCGCTTGCAGATCCATCTGAACCTGGATGGCGACAAGCTCATTCTCAACGCGCTGCCGGGCGTGGTGACCGATGAAATCCGCGCCGACCTGCGCCTGCACAAGGCCGCGTTGATCGATCACCTGCGCCAGCTGCAGGACGCCCTCTCCAGCGACAGAACGCCCCTTTCCTACGCCCAGCAACGGCTCTGGTTTCTGGACCGCTTCGAGCCGGGCAGCGCCACCTACAACACTGCCGTCGCGCTACGCCTGCGCGGGCAGCTCGACATCGCCGCGCTCAAGGCCGCGTTCGCTGGCATCGTGGCCCGCCATGACGCGCTGCGCACCACCTTCGGCGTGGCGGACGACCAGCCGTACCAGATCATCGCCCCGGCGCTCGATCTCGCCCTGCCGCTAACCGATCTGGCAGCGCTGCCGGCCGATGCACGCGAAGCGCAAGCCCTGCAACTGGCGCGGGATGCCGCCGAGACACCGTTCGACCTGAGCGCCGGCCCGCTGCTGCGCACGGCACTGCTGCGGCTAAGCGAGGACGAGCACATCCTGTTGTTGACCATGCACCACATCGTCACCGATGGCTGGTCGATGGGCATATTGATCGACGAGCTGGCACGTTCGTACGCCGCCCACGCCGCGGGGCACGCACCGGCCTTGCCACCGCTCACCATGCAGTACGCCGATTTCGCCCGTTGGCAAAAGCAATGGCTCGCCAGCGGCGTGCTGAACAAACAGCTCGACTACTGGACCCGGCAACTGGCCGGCGTGCCCACGCTGCTGACCTTGCCCACCGATCGCCCGCGCCCACCGGCACAAAGCTTCCGTGGCGACCGCTTGCCATTCGTGGTGCCAGCAGCAGCCACCGCCGCGCTGCACGTGCTGAGCCGCCAATCGCAGGCCACACTGTTCATGGCGCTCTCTGCCGTGTTCGACATCCTGCTCGCCAAGCATGCCGGGCAGCAGGACATCTGCGTCAGCACACCCATTGCCAACCGGCAACGCAGCGAGCTGGAGCCGCTGATCGGCCTGTTCGTCAACCTGCTGGTGCTGCGCACGCACGTCGACCCGCAAGCGACCTTTGCCGAGCTGCTGCAACAAGTGCGCCGCGTCACCTTCGATGCCTACGAACATCAGGATGTGCCGTTCGACCGACTGATCGATGCGCTGAAACCGGAACGCCACGCCAGCCATTCCCCGCTGTTCCAGGTCATGCTGGTGCTGCAGAACGCGCAAACCCAGGCGGCCACGCTGCCGGGCCTGACGCTGGAAAACGTCGATGTGGCCTGGCACACCGCCAAATACGATCTGACGCTGGATGTACAAGAAGTGGACGGCCAGTTGCGTTGCGCCTTCGAGTACAACACCGACCTGTTCGACCGCGACACCATCGCCCGCATGGCCGGGCACTTCACCACGCTGCTCGATGCCATCCTCGCCGACCCGGCCCGCCGCATTGGCGATCTGCCGTGGCTCACCGCGGCGGAAACCAAGCAATTGCTGTGGGACTGGAACGCCACCACAACACCGCAGCCAGCTGCCCACACCATCCATCAGCTGTTCGAAGCCCAAGTCGCCAAGACGCCAGACCATCTGGCGGCGGTGTTCGAAGGGCAAGAACTGACCTATGCCGAACTGAACGCACAAGCCAACCAGCTGGCGCATTACCTGCGCAGCCAGGGCGTCGGCCCGGATGTGGCGGTGGGCGTGTGCACGGCGCGGTCGCTCGATATGCTGGTCGGCTTCCTCGGCATCCTGAAAGCAGGCGGCGCTTATGTGCCGCTCGATCCGGCCTACCCGGAAGACCGACTGGCTTACATGCTGGCAGATGCCCAGCCCCGGCTGTTGCTCACCCAGCGGCCCTTGCTGGGGCGGTTCCAGGCCGACGTCGCTACGTTCTGCCTCGACGAGCGGATGCCAGCGCTGGCAGGCTTTCCCGCCACCAATCCGTCCAACATCGCCCTGCCCGGCCATCTGGCCTATGTGATCTACACCTCTGGCTCGACCGGACAACCCAAGGGCGTGGGCGTACAGCATGGCAATGCCAGCGTCTTCATCGATTGGGCGTGCTCGGTATTCGATCGGGATTGCCTGAGCCGGGTGCTCGCCGCCACCTCGGTGTGCTTCGATCTCTCCATCTTCGAGATGTTTGTGCCACTGAGCGTCGGCGGCTCGGTGTGGGTGGTGCAAGACGTACTGGACGTCGTCGCCAAGCCCGATGCCTTCCCGGTCACGCTGATCAACACCGTGCCCTCAGCCATCGCCGCCCTGCAGCGCAGCGCCGCCATTCCGCCGTCGGTGAAGGTGATCAATCTGGCCGGCGAAGCCTTGCCGAATGCGCTGGTGCAATCGCTGTACCAGCACAACGCCATCGACGCCGTATTCAACCTCTACGGCCCGACCGAAGACACCACCTATTCCACCTACACGCTGGTCGCCAAGGGCAGCCCAGCAGTCACCATCGGGCGGCCGATCGCCAACAGCCTGGCTTACCTGCTGGATGCCGAATTCAAACCGGTCCCCGTTGGCGTGGCCGGCGAGCTGTATCTGGCCGGGGCCGGGCTGGCGCGGGGTTATCTGAACCGGCCTGATCTCACCGCCGAAAAATTCATCCCCAACCCGTTCAGCCAGAGCGGCGAGCGGATGTATCGCACGGGCGATCTGGCGCGCTACCTGCCCGATGGCAACATCGAATACCTCGGCCGCATCGACCATCAGGTGAAAGTGCGCGGTTTTCGCATCGAACTGGGTGAGATCGAAGCCGCGCTCGCCGCCATCCCCGCCGTGCGCGATGCCGTGGTGCTCGCCCGCGAAGACGAACCGGGCGACCGTCAACTGGTGGCCTATCTGGTGTTCCGCGCCGGCCAGACCGCGCCGGAACCCGCCGTGCTGCGCAGCCAGTTGCTGCAACGCCTGCCGGACTACATGGCACCCGCGCATTTCGTGGTGCTGGAGCAACTGCCGCTCACGCCGAACGGCAAAGTGGATCGCAAAGCGCTGCCTGCGCCGGAACGGACACGCGACGAAACCGGCTTCGTCGCCCCGCGCAACGACACCGAAGCGCAGCTCGCCACCATCTGGGCCGAAGTGCTCAAGCTGGAACGCGTCGGCGTGCACGATGATTTCTTCGAACTCGGCGGGCATTCGCTGCTGGCCGTCACGCTCACCGAACGCATGCGCCGCGCCGGGCTGGCGGTCGATATCCGCACTCTATTCAACGCGCCGACGATTGCCGCCGTCGCCGCCACCTCGCAGGTCAATACCGCGCCAACCGCCGTCCCGCCCAACCTGATTCCCGCTGGTTGCGATGCAATCACGCCGGCGATGTTGCCGCTGATCGAACTCACGCCCGATGCCATCGCGACCATCGTCGCCACCGTGCCGGGCGGTGCCGCCAATATCCAGGACATCTACCCGCTCGCGCCGCTGCAGGAAGGCATCCTGTTCCACCACCTGCTGCACGAGCAGGGCGACACCTACCTGCTCAAACTGCAACTGAGCTTCGACAGCCGCGCGCGGCTCGACCGCTTCACCGCCGCGCTGCAAACCGTGATCGACCGCCACGACACCTTCCGCACCGCCGTCTTGTGGCAAGGCCTGGCCGAGCCGGTGCAAGTCGTCCTGCGCAGCGCCCGGCTGCCGGTCGAAGACGTGCCGCTGGCCGCGCTGGACAACGAATACGACCCACGCCGCTATCGGCTAGCGGTCAGCGAAGCGCCACTGATGCGCGCCTTCGTCGCCGAAGACGCCGATCAAGGCCGCTGGCTGCTGCAGCTGCTGCACCACCATCTGATCAGCGACCACACCACGCTGGAACTGCTGTTCGCGGAAGTCCAGACCATCCTTGCCGGCCAGACCGACCAGTTGCCGGTGCCGCTGCCATTCCGCAACTTCATCGCGCAGGCCCGGCTGGGCATTGGCACGGCGGAGCACGAAGCGTTCTTTACCGACATGCTCGGCGCAATCGAAGAACCAACCGCGCCCTACGGCGTGCTGGACGTCCACGGCGATGGCGCGGATATCGAGGAAGCGCACCAAGCCGTGCCAGCCGAGCTGGCGCAACGGATTCGCCACAGCGCCCGCACCCGCAAAGTCAGCACCGCCGCGCTGATGCACTTGGCCTGGGGCGTAGTGCTCGCCCGCCTCACCGGACACGACGCCGTCGTCTTCGGCACCATCCTGTTCGGCCGTCTGCAAGGCGGCGAAGGCGCGGATCGCGTCATGGGGCTATGTATCAACACACTGCCAATCCGCATTGATGCTGGCACGGCCAGCGTCGATCAAGCCCTGCGCGGCACGCAATCGATGCTCACCGAGTTGCTGCGCCATGAACATGCATCACTGGTGCAAGCGCAGCGCTGCAGCGGCGTTGCGGCGTCCGTTCCGCTGTTTTCGTCACTGCTGAATTACCGCTACAGCGATGCCGCAGCCGCCGCGTCGCCGGTTTTCGACGGTATGGAAATCCTGCGCGGCGAAGAACGCACCAGCTATCCGCTCACGGTATCGATCGACGATCTGGGCGAGGGATTCGCGCTGACCGTGCTGGGCAGCCGCGCCGTCCATCCACAACAGGTCTGCGCCTATCTGGGCCGGGCGATCGAGCAGTTGGTGGTGGCACTGGAAAGCGCGCCACATGCTTCTGTCGCGACGCTAGGGATTTTGTCTGCCGCTGAGCGTAAGCAGCTGGTGACGGATTGGAATGCCACGGCGACTGATTATCCGCAGGCGAGTATTCAGGCTCTGTTTGAGCAGCAGGCTGCTGCTGCACCGGAGCGGGTTGCTGCGCTGTTTGACGGGGATTCAAGCGCAAAACCACACCAGCCGTCCGCACTCAGCGCTGCAGCTTCTAACCTCCCCCTTCTCGTGCCGTGCGAATCTCCTGATTCGTCCAGGCAGGGGGGACCGAGGGGGATTTCTGCGACATCTCAAGTTGTGATGACGTCGAAATCCCCCCTAGCCCCCCTTCACGAAGGGGGGAATGGAAGTAGCAACGTTGCGGAAGTTGGTTTTGAGCAGGCACTTAGTTATGGCGAACTGAACCGCCGCGCCAATCAGCTGGCACATGCCTTGCGCGCACGCGGCGTCGGGCCGGACGTACTGGTCGGCCTGTGCGCGGAACGTTCCTTTGAATCGTTGGTTGGGGTGCTCGGCATTCTCAAGGCCGGCGGCGCTTATCTGCCGCTCGATCCGGCGCTGCCGGCGCAACGGCTCGCTTATATCCTGAGCAATGCCGCACCGGCTCTGGTGCTGAGTCATGGCGAGGCGTGGGCAGCGCTGGGTTTGGATAGTGTGCCAAGCTTGCGCCTCGACGATGCCTCGTTGCCGGGATTGCCCAATCACAACCCGACCGATGTGACTTCGCCCGACCACCTCGCCTACGTGATGTACACCTCCGGCTCCACTGGCCAGCCCAAAGGGGTCTTGGTCACCCATCGCAATGTGGTGCGACTGGTGCGGGAGACGCATTACTTCTCCCTCGCTCCCCATGCCCGCGTCCTGCACCTGGCCCCGACCACCTTCGATGCCACCACCTTCGAGCTGTGGGCGCCGTTGCTGAATGGCGCAATCGTGGCGCTGCCGGCACCGGGTCGGCTGACATTGGCGGCGATCGGCGAATTCATCGACACCCAACGCATCGATACGCTGTGGCTGACCTCGGCGCTATTCAATCAGATGGTCGATCACGAATTGCCACGGCTGGTGAAGGCCAAGCATGTGCTGGCGGGGGGTGAAGCCTTGTCGCCACCGCATGTGGCAGCGTTCTTGGCAGCCGGTGGTCGTTTGACCAATGGCTATGGCCCGACCGAGTGCACGACCTTCTCCTGCACCGAGGCGGTGAGCGGCGAGATCGACGGGACTGCCATTCCGATTGGTAAACCCATTGCCAATGCACAGACCTACATCCTCGATGCGAATCTGGAACCGGTGCCAGTGGGCGTGGCCGGTGAGCTGTATATCGCTGGCGATGGCTTGGCCCGTGGTTATTTGAACCGGCCGGATCTGACCGCCGAGAAGTTCGTCCCGAATCCGTTCGGCCAGGCTGGGGCACGCATGTACCGCTCCGGCGATCTGGCGCGTTATCTACCCGATGGCCGCATCGACTATCTGGGCCGGATCGACCAGCAAGTGAAGCTGCGCGGTTTCCGCATCGAACTCGGCGAGATTGAAGCGACGCTGATGGCGCTGCCGGGTGTACGGAGTGCAGTGGTGCTGGCGCGAGAGGATGTACCCGGCGATAAACGCCTAGTGGCCTACGTGGTAGCCGATGCAGGGCAAAAAATCGAAGTGTCCGCGTTGCGCGAACAGTTGGGCCAACGCCTGCCCGACTACATGGTGCCGGCGCACTTCATGCTGCTGGATCAGCTGCCGCTGACCCCGAACGGCAAAGTCGACCGTAAAGCACTCCCCGCGCCGGAACGCAGCAACGACACGGTCAACTTCGTCGCCCCGCGCAACGCCACCGAAACCCAACTCGCCGCCATCTGGGCCGAAGTGTTGAAACTCGACCGCATCGGCATCCACGACAACTTCTTTGAGTTGGGCGGCCATTCGCTGCTCGCGACGCAAGTCAGCTCGCAACTGCGCCGCCAGCTCGGCCGTGATCTGCCGCTGCGGCAGTTCTTCGATCACCCGACCATCGCTGCATTGGCGACGGTGCTGGATGCGGCCAGTGCCCAGCATGTGGCTGCGCCGCTACTGCCGCTGGCGCGTGCTGATGCAGCAACCCACACCTTCCCGCTGTCCTTCGCTCAGCAACGCCTGTGGTTCCTCGATCAGTTCGATCCGGGCAGCGCCTCCTACAACATCCCGGCCGCCTTGCGTTTGCAAGGTGAACTTGATGTTGAGGTACTGCGCCAAGCGTTCGAACACCTGATCGGCCGTCACGAAGCCTTGCGTACGCACTTTGCGCAGCAGGACAGCATGCCGGTGCAGGTCGTCACGGTAGCGAGCGACTTCGCGTTGCCGTTACTTGATTTGACCCACCTGCCGGCAGCCGAACGTGCCGATGCAGCCGCCACCGCGCTGCGTGACGAAGCCAATCGTCCGTTCGATCTGGGCACCGGCCCGCTGATCCGTGCCGGCCTGATCCGGCTCGCTGACGACGAGCATCTGCTGTACTACACCCTGCACCACATCGTCGCCGATGGTTGGTCGATGGGGGTGCTGCTGGATGAACTGACTCAGCTGTACCAAGCACAGCGCACACAGCAACCGGCCCAACTCCGGTCGCTGCCGATCCAGTACGCCGACTTCGCCGCTTGGCAACGGCAATGGCTGACGGGTGCCGTGCTGCAAGACCAGCTCGACTATTGGCGTCAGCAACTCACCAACGCGCCCGCCCTGCTGACCCTGCCCACCGACCGGCCCCGCCCAACGGTGCAAAGCTATGCCGGCGCCAGTCATGTCGTGGATTTGCCGGTAGCCAATCATGCAGCGTTGATTCAGATCGCCCAACAACACGGCTGCACGCCATTCATGGCCCTGACTGCCGCCTTCAATGTGCTGCTGTCGCGCTATTCCGGCCAGACCGACCTGTGCATCGGCACGCCCATCGCCAACCGCAACCGCGCTGAAACCGAAGGCTTGATCGGTTTCTTCGTCAATACGCTGGTGCTGCGCAGCCACGTCGATCCACAAGCAACCTTCACCGGCCTGCTGCAACAAGTGCGAGCAATAACGCTCGCCGCCTACGACCATCAGGACTTGCCATTCGAACAGCTGGTCGAAGCCCTCAATCCGGTGCGGGATACCAGCTACACCCCGCTGTTCCAGGTGATGCTGGTGTTGCAGAACCAGCCGGCCCCGTCGTTGCAGCTACCGGACTTGTCGCTGGAATTCGTCGCAATCGATGCCACTGCCGCCAAGTTCGACCTGACCTTGAATGTGATCGAACAGGGCGAGCACTGGACGCTGCAGTGGGAATACAACACCGACCTGTTCGATGCCGCGACCATCACCCGGATGGCGAAGCACTTTGGCGTGCTGCTGGCGGGCATTGCAGCCGATCCGACACGCCAAGTCAGCGCCTTGCCGTGGCTCAGCGAGACCGAATCCCGCCAGTTGCTGTTGGACTGGAATGACACCGCTGTTGCCTATCCACAAGATCAGGCGATCCATCAGTTGTTCGAGCAGCATGCTACCCAAACCCCGAACCAGACTGCACTCGTGTTCGAAGGGCAGCAACTGAGCTACGGCGAACTCGACGCTCGCGCCAATCAACTCGCGCATTACCTGCGCTCTCAAGGTGTCGGCCCGGACACATTGGTCGGCCTGTGTCTGGAACGCTCGCTCGATCTGGTGATTGGTCTGCTGGCCGTGCTCAAGGCCGGTGGCGCGTATCTGCCGCTTGATCCCGACTATCCAGCGGAACGGCTGGCCTACATGCTGGCCGATGCCAAACCGCAGCTGGTGTTGACGCAAGCGCGGCATCGAGCGGTTCTGGCTGGCCAGTCAGTCGAACTGTGCTGCCTGGATGAGTTGGCAGCCTTGTTCGATGCTTATTCCACCCAACGGCCAGTGTTGTCCGTGTTGCCACAACAACTGGCCTACGTGATCTACACCTCGGGCTCCACCGGACGCCCCAAGGGCACGCTGCTGTCGCATGCTGGCCTGACCAATCTGGCTTTGGCCCAGATCGCTGCCTTTGGCGTTCAGCCCAACCAGCGCGTGCTGCAATTCGCGTCGTTCAACTTCGATGCGGCGACGTCCGAAATCTTCATGGCACTGGGTGCCGGTGCGACGTTGTGCTTGGCCGCCAAAACCGAGCTGGTTCCGGGCGCAGCACTGCAAATGACCTTGCAACAGTTGGGGATTCAGGTCGCTACCCTGCCACCCGTAGCGCTGCCGTGGCTGGATGCCTCCACCCTGCCCGCATTGACCACCCTCATCGTAGCTGGTGAAGCCTGCCCGGCAGCGCTAGTCGATACCTGGGCACCAGGACGGCGCTTCTTCAATGCCTATGGCCCGACTGAAACCACCGTCTGCGCCACGATCCAGCGTTGCGATGAAGGCAATGGCACTACCCCGCCGATTGGCCGCCCGATTGCCAATACCCGCGTTTACCTGTTGGACGATGCGCTGCAGCCCGTACCGGTTGGCGTGGCCGGTGAGCTTTACGTCGCCGGCATCGGCTTGGCCCGTGGTTATCTCGGCCGCCCCGACCTAACTGCAGAACGTTTCATGCCGAATCCCTACGGTGAAGCAGGCGAGCGCATGTACCGCTCGGGCGATCTGGCGCGCTATCTGCCGGATGGCCGCATTGAGTATCTTGGTCGGATCGATCAGCAAGTAAAACTGCGCGGTTTCCGCATCGAGTTGGGCGAGATCGAAGCCAGCCTGACCGCCCTGCCTGCGGTGCGTGATGTCGTCGTGCTGGCGCGTGAAGATGAACCGGGCGACAAGCGTCTGGTGGCCTATCTCGTTGCCAATGCCGCCGGCAAAGCAATCGATGTGTTCACGTTGCGCGAAGCCCTGCTGCAACGCCTACCCGACTACATGATCCCAGCGCATTTCGTCGTACTGGATCAGTTGCCGCTCACCTCGAACGGCAAGGTGGATCGCAAAGCGCTGCCCGCGCCGGAACGCAACCGCGACGAAGCCAGTTTCGTCGCCCCACGCAACGCCACTGAAGCGCAGCTCGCCGCTATCTGGGCCGAAGTCCTCAAGCTGGATCGGGTCGGTGTGCACGACAACTTCTTCGAACTCGGCGGGCACTCCTTGCTGGCGACGCAATTGGTATCGAAGGTGCGCCAGCACTTCGGCATCGAACTCGCCTTGCGCACGCTGTTTGCCGAGCCGACCGTCGCGGCGCTGAGCAAGCATCTGGCTGGTCATCAGCAAAGCGTCGAAGCACCGCCGATCTTGCCCATCGACCGCAGCCAGCCGTTGCCGCTGTCCTTCGCCCAGCAACGGCTGTGGTTCCTCGATCAGTTCGAAACCGGCAGCGCCGTCTACAACATGCCGATGGCGTTGAAGATGACCGGCACGCTAGATATCGCCGCGCTGCGCCACACGCTGAATGATGTTGTCGCACGGCATGAAGCGCTGCGCACGACCTTCATCACCCACGGCAACGAACCAACGCAGCACATCCACGCAAAGCTGGAAATCGCCCTGCCCGTCACCGATCTGAGCGACCTACCGCATGGCGAGCGGGATGCCAAGCTGGGCTGGCTGGCGCAGGACGAAGCCCGCACGCCGTTCGATCTGGGCACCGGCCCCTTGATCCGCGCCGGTCTGATCCGGCTGGATGCCACCACGCATGTCCTGTTGCTGACGCTGCACCACATCGTCGCTGATGGTTGGTCGATGGGGGTGTTGTTGGATGAACTGACCCAGCTGTATCAAGCCCAGCGCACACAACGACCGGCCCAACTCCGGTCGCTGCCGATCCAGTACGCCGACTTCGCCCATTGGCAACGGCAATGGCTGACGGGTGCCGTGCTGCAAGACCAGTTGGATTACTGGCATCAGCAACTCACCAACGCGCCCGCCCTGCTGACCCTGCCCACCGACCGGCCCCGCCCAACGGTGCAAAGCTATGCCGGGGCCAGTCATGTCGTGGATTTGCTGGTAGCCAATCATGCAGCGTTGATTCAGCTCGCCCAGCAACACGGCTGCACGCCATTCATGGCCCTGACTGCTGCCTTCAACGTGCTGTTGTCCCGCTATTCCGGCCAGACCGACCTGTGCATCGGCACGCCCATCGCCAACCGCAACCGCGCCGAGACCGAAGGCCTGATCGGTTTCTTCGTCAATACGCTGGTCCTGCGGACACGGATCGATCCCGAGCAGCGCTTCGATGCCTTGCTCAAACAGGTGCGCGAGGCGGTGCTGGAAGCCGATGCGCATCAGGACTTGCCGTTCGAACAACTGGTCGAAGCGCTCAACCCGGTACGCGACACCAGCTACACGCCACTGTTCCAGGTGATGCTGGTGCTGCAGAACCAGCCGGCCCCGTCGTTGCAGCTACCGGACTTGTCGCTTGAATTCGTCGCAATCGACGCCACCGCAGCCAAGTTCGACCTGACCTTGAATGTGATCGAACAGGGAGAACGCTGGACGCTGCAGTGGGAATACAACACCGATCTGTTCGATGCCGCGACGATTGCGCGGATGGCCGGACATTTCACGACGCTGCTTGGGCAGATCGTTGCTGCGCCCGAGCGACGGATTGCGGATTTGGGACTGCTAAGTGCGGCGGAATCCCGCCAGTTGCTGGTGGAGTGGAATGACACTGCCGTTGCGTACCCGACCGAACAAACGATCCATCAGCTGTTCGAGCAACACGCAGCCCAAACCCCCGACCAAATCGCGCTCGTGTTCGAAGACAGCCAGCTGAGCTACAGCGAACTCGATGGCCGTGCCAATCAACTGGCGCATTACCTACGCAGCCAAGGCGTTGGCCCGGACGTCCTGGTTGGGCTGTGCCTGGAACGCTCGCTCGATCTGGTGATCGGTCTGCTGGCGGTACTCAAAGCCGGTGGCGCGTACCTGCCGCTCGATCCCGACTATCCGGCCGAACGCTTGGCCTACATGCTGGCGGATGCCAAGCCGCAGCTGGTGCTGACGCAAACTGCACATCGCCATGTGTTGGCAGGGCAGACGGTCACTCTGTGCTGCCTGGATGAATCAACGGCACTACTGGCGACCTACCCCACCACCAACCCAGCCCTCCCCGTCCAGCCGCAGCAACTGGCCTACGTGATCTACACCTCCGGCTCCACCGGCCGGCCCAAGGGCACGCTGCTATCGAATGCCAGCTTGGTCAATCTGGCCTTGGCGCAGATCGCCGCCTTTGACGTTCAGCCCGGTCAACGGGTGCTGCAATTCGCCTCGTTCAATTTCGATGCCGCCACGTCTGAAATCTTCATGGCGCTGGGTGCGGGTGCGACACTGTGCTTGGCGAGCAAAGCCGATCTGACGCCGGGGCAAGCGTTGCAAGCAACCTTGCAGCAGTTAGGGATTCAGGTCGCGACCCTGCCCCCCGTAGCGCTGCCGTGGCTGGATGCCTCCACCCTGCCGGCGCTGACTACGCTGATCGTCGCCGGCGAAGCTTGCCCGGCGGCATTGGTCGATAGCTGGGCACCGGGCCGGCGCTTCTTCAATGCCTATGGCCCGACTGAAACCACCGTCTGCGCCACCCTGCAACCCTGCGAGGCCGGCAACGATGCCTCACCGCCCATTGGCAAGCCGATTGCCAACGCAAAAGCCTACATCCTCGATGCGCAACTGAACCCCGTGCCGGTCGGTGTGGCGGGTGAGCTGTACGTTGCCGGTGCAGGCTTGGCGCGGGGGTATCTGAATCGCCCTGACTTGACCGCAGCGTGCTTCGTACCGAACCCGTTCACCCAGACGGGCGACCGCATGTACCGCTCGGGCGATCTGGCCCGCTATCTGCCGGATGGCCGGATCGAGTACCTCGGCCGGATCGATCAGCAAGTGAAGCTGCGTGGTTTCCGCATCGAACTGGGCGAGATCGAAGCCAGCCTGACCGCCCTCGCCAATGTGCGGGATGCCGTGGTGTTGGCGCGAGAAGACGAACCGGGCGACAAGCGCCTAGTGGCCTATCTCGTCGCTGATACCGGGCAAGTAATCGACGTGTCCACGTTGCGCGAACAATTGCTGCAACGCCTGCCCGACTACATGATCCCAGCGCACTTCCTCGTGCTGGATCAGTTGCCGCTCACCCCCAACGGCAAAGTCGACCGCAAGGCCCTGCCCGCTCCCGACCGCAACCGCGACGACACCAGCTACACCGCCCCGCGCAACGCCACCGAAACCCAACTCGCCGCCATCTGGGCTGAAGTGCTCAAGCTGGATCGCGTCGGCGTGCACGACAACTTCTTTGAACTTGGCGGGCATTCCTTGTCCGCAACGGCACTGACCATTCGGGTGCGGGAAGTCTTCCAGAGCGATTTGAGCGTACGTGCCATTTTCGAAGCCCCCACCATCGAATCATTTGCTCGGAAGCTTGGCATCACCCCCACAAGCGCAGCCCAGACAACACCCGCAACGAACCAGGAACGGAACTGGGTGTTGGTGGACAACAATATCGCCAAGCTAGATTCGCCCCACACGGCGACGCACGACATCTTTTTCATTCCCGGCGCAGGCGGTAGTGCGGAGGTGTTCAACGGCGTTGCGCGCAGCGTGGCGGCGGAGCATGCGAACGTGTTCGTCTTCCATCACGATGGCATCGACAACGAGGAAGACCCGCTCGACAGCTTTGCGGCCATGGCCGAGAAGTACGCACCGCAGGTCTTGCGCCAACGCACCGGCAAGATCGTGCTGGCGGGCTACTGCGTAGGCGGCCTGATCGGTTTCGAGCTGGCGCAGGCGTTGCAGCGGCTAGGGTTTGCCGAATCCATGCTGTGCTTCATCGATACGGCAATCGTGTCTGCCGAGCACACGTTCGAAGCTTTTGACGAGCATTACTTCAAGAGCGAGTTCTTCAAGGCCATTTGCGATACCTATTCCAAGATTGGCGAGGCGATTACCGCGCGCAAATTCGACGATATGCCCCTGGAGGCGTGCGTGGAATTTGCGGTTGAGAGAATGGCATTGCACAGCCCGCATGAGCACGACATCTGGCGGACCATCCTGCGGCAGCGCTATCTGGCGGAGAAATATCACGCGCTGGCGACGCGCCAATACTGGGCGGATCACCATGAAAACGGGCTGCGATTCGGCGAGCTGCCTGATCGAACGCCGGTGCATTTTCCGGCGAAAAGAATTGAAAGCGCGGAAATCAGCAAAGCCAATGGGTGGGGGGCCACCGTTTTCGAGCATTCAGCCAGCGACACGTTCGATGGCCTGCATCTTGCCATTTTGAAAAACCACGGGGCAGGCATTGCCAAATCCTTGATCGAATTCATTGAAACCAGCGAACTCCGCACGGCGGAAGGCACCCTCTCATGAATGATCGATCTGGCAACGTCTTTCTTTACGCAATTCATTCATTCGCGCATTCACAACAGGTTATGTCATGGAAATGATAAAGCAATTGATCCGCCAGTCGTGGCAACTGATGCTATTGGCTACCTTGACCGGCATGATCAGCGGATTCAGCGGGGCCAGCCTCGTGAAAACGATTGGGGACGGTGTTACTGCCCATCATGCCTCGGCGGAACTGGCATGGCGCTTTTTCGGGCTGTGCACGGTCTTTCTGATTACCAAGCTGATTTCCGAATTCGTGCTGATGCATTTAACGCAGGATGCGGTACACCGGATTCGGGTCGATTTAAGCAGAAAGCTGATTGCCACGCCGGTCAAGAAACTACAGGCACTAGGGCAATCCGAACTGCTGGCGATCATGACCAACGATATCGGCACCTTGGTGCAAGCGCTGCAAATGCTGCCGCCGGCATTCGGCAACATCATTATCGTGATCGGCTGCATGGGCTATCTGACCTGGCTATCGTGGCAACTTTCGGTGGTGACGGTGGCTTGCCTGACCATCGGGCTGGTCGCCTATCAATTCGCCGAGCGTATTCCACTGCGCCATATGTTCAAACTGCGCGAACAGATGGATTTTCTGTATCGGAATTTCCGCAGCCTGATCGAAGGCAGCCGGGAATTGCAGCTCAATACCAAGCGGGGCAAGCGATTCGTCGAAGGCATCATGGCACCCGATTCGCTGGCTTTCAAAAACCTGTATTTGTTGACCATGAAAATCTATGCGCTGATTTCGAACCTCAACAACATCCTGTTTTATCTGCTGATCGGTGTGTTGGTGTTTATCGTGCCGATCTGGTTTACGCCCAAAGCTGAAGTGCTGACCACCTTCACGCTGGTATTGCTGTTTTTGATGCGGCCGATCAACGACATCCTGTATGCCGTGCCAGTCATCCGGCAGGCCGGTTTCTCGCTCGCCAAGATCGGGCAGCTGGAAGGCGCACTGGGCGAACCGGAAGCCCTATCCAATACTGCCGCCGCTACCACTGCGTTCCCCGCTGTGGCGCAACGGTCGCTGGTCTTGAAGAAAGTCGCGCATCACTACCCCGGCCCGGTGGAAGAGCGCCAGTTCATGCTCGGCCCGATCGATCTAAGCATTGGCGAAGGCGAAATCGTGTTCATCATCGGCGGCAACGGCAGCGGCAAGACCACGCTGGCCATGCTGCTGCTGGGGCTTTATGCGCCGGAAGCGGGTGAAATCCACCTGAATGGCACACTGGTGACCCCGGAAAACATCACGCAATACCGCCAGCACTTCTCGGCGGTGTTTGCCGATTTCCATTTGTTTGAACAACTGCTGGATGCCGATGAGGACGGGGTGCGAGAACGCGCCATGCATTACGTCGAGAAGCTGGGGATGGCGCATAAGGTGAGCGTGGTTGATGGCAAATTCTCGACCATCAATTTGTCGACCGGCCAGCGCAAGCGCCTCGCCTTGGTATCCGCCTATCTGGAAGACCGCCCCATTTATCTGTTCGATGAATGGGCCGCCGATCAAGACCCGGTATTCAAGCGCGTGTTTTATACCGAGCTATTGCCGGATCTGAAACGGCGCGGCAAGACCGTGTTGGTGATCACGCACGACGATGCTTATTTCACGTGCGCGGATCGGGTCATCAAGCTTGAAGAGGGGCATTTGCAGCATCAGGAGCAACAACCGGCCTATAGCGTTGTTTGATCGCGACATTCACCGGGATGATTTCAACAAAGAACATCCGGCAATGTTATAAAAATGGCCAATGCCGGACGCGATGCAACACGAGCGAATCCGGTCAGGCCGTTTAATCAATTCGTCCGGCAGGCCTGCTGGCCTGCCATTCGACGAACCCTTGCTGCCCTGCCCATTGCAGGCGCGGCTTCAGAAAATCAATCGTACTGATAGGATCGAAGCGCATGACTGACGAAAATACCCAAAACGACGCCTTGTATCACGTGGTCGTCAACGATGAAGGCCAATATTCGATTTGGCCGGAAGGCAAAGCCGTTCCCTTGGGTTGGCATATCGAAGGCAATCCGGGCACGAAGGAGACCTGCCTTGCCTATATCAAGGAGGTCTGGACCGATATGCGGCCGCTGTCGCTGCGGAAACAGATGGAATCTGCCGGGCAGTAATAAGGATCAAGCGGATTCGGATGGCGACACCCTATTGAGCCCGGCAAATGAAAAGGCCGAAAGCAATTGCTTTCGGCCTTTTCATTTGCATGACCGATGTTATTTATCCGTCGCTGACTTGGTATCGATCAGCGCATCCACCGTGCCGCCTTGCAGCGGCATATCGGCGGTCAGCCATTCCTTTGCTTGCACCTTGCCACTGATCCGATCCACCCAGCTCAATTCATGTGATTCAGAGGTGGTAGCTGGCGTCGTTTGAGCAGATGTCTTGGCACTGGCTGTGGTTGCCGCAGCTGGGGCAGCTTGCCCTTGCGCGGACTTGGTCGGCGTCGTACCCGATTGGGCGGCAGCTTTGGCGGCTTCCGCATCCCGTGCTGCCTTTGCAATCGCCTCCTGCTTGGCGCGGGCGATGTCAGCGGCCCGTTGCTCGCTCTGCTTGGCTTCTCTTTCCTTGTCTTGCGCGGCCTGGTATTCAACCGGCGCAGAAGTTTCGATGGCGACCGCGCCGATGGACGTCACCGCGAACAGCGCGGCGAGGATGGATTTCTTCATGGGAATTTCTCCGGGATGGGATAAGCGCCGCCTCGCTCAGACTTCGATTCCAAGTCATTTGCCCTGCACGCCAGCGTCAATTTTCACATCGACATAGTCGTGCATTCTTCCCGACCAAACCGGTTTGATCAAGTCATGCAAACCCGATCGTGTAGCCAACAGGCGTCAGGCCAAGGGCTGACCCGATCAAGCAGCCCCGGCCAATTCCTCATGCTGCTGCAGCGCCCACAAGCGGGCATAGGCACCGTCACGCTCCAGCAATGCGTTGTGGCTACCGCGCTCGACCACCCTGCCCGCTTCCATCACGATGATCTCGTCTGCATCGGAAATGGTGGAGAGCCGATGCGCGATGACAAGCGTGGTGCGATTGGCGGAAATAGCTTTCAGCTCTGCCTGAATGGCTTTCTCGGTCTTGGAATCGAGCGCACTGGTCGCTTCGTCGAAGATCAGGATCGGCGGGTTCTTGAGGATGGTGCGGGCAATCGCCACCCGTTGCTTTTCACCGCCGGAGAGCTTGAGGCCACGCTCACCGACCATCGTCTCGAAACCATCCGGCAGGCGCTGGATGAAGTCGTAGATATGCGCGGCTTTGGCGGCCTCGATCACTTCTTCCCGCGTCGAGCCGGGTTTGCCGTAGGCGATGTTGTAATAGATGGTGTCGTTGAACAGCACGGTGTCTTGCGGAACGATACCGATATGCGCACGCAGGCTGGCTTGGGTGAGGTCGCGCAGATCGGTGCCATTGATGTTCACATGGCCGTTCCACACGTCATAGAAGCGGTACAGCAGGCGTGATAGCGTCGATTTGCCCGCGCCGCTCGCGCCCACCACCGCGACGGTATGGCCGGCCGGAATGCTGAAGCTCAGGTCAGTGAGAATCTGCCGATTGCGGTCGTAACCGAAGTCGACGTGCTCGAAGCGGATTTCCACCGCGTTGGTGACCAGCGGCCGGGCCTCTGCCGAATCCTGCACCTCGGTGTTCTGGTGCATCAGCGTGAACATCTTTTCCATGTCCGCCAGCGAGTGCTTGATTTCGCGGTACACGAAGCCGAGGAAGTTGAGCGGCGCGTACAGCTGCAGCAGGAAGGCGTTGACGAGCACCAGGTCACCCAGCGTCATGCGGCCATGCACGACTTCGTTGGCGGCCATCCACACCAGTGCAGTCACGCCCAAGGCGATGATGCCGGCCTGCCCGGCGTTCAAGAACGACAGCGAGACCTGGCTTTTAACGGCGGCGTCTTCCCATTTTTTCAGACTCTTTTCATAACGCTGGGCTTCCCAGCCCTCGTTATTGAAGTACTTGACCGTCTCGTAATTGAGCAATGCATCAATGGCGCGGGTATTGGCTTTGGAATCCAGCTCGTTCATTTCGCGGCGGAAATGCATGCGCCATTCGGTGATGCCCAGCGTGAACGCAATGTAGAGCACGATGGTGAAGAAGGTGATCGCGGCGAAATACCAGTCGTATTTCTTCAGCAGGATCACCGCCACCAACACGATTTCCACCAGTGTCGGCAAGATATTGAACAGCGTGAAATTGAGCAGGAAGGCGATGCCCTTGGTGCCGCGATCAATATCGCGGCTCATGCCGCCGGTTTGGCGTTCCAGGTGAAAGCGCAGGCTGAGCGCGTTCAGATGGTTGAATACCTGCAAGGCAATCCGCGTGATCGCGCCCTGCGTGACCTTGGCGAACACCGCGTCGCGCAATTCACCGAATACCGATGAGAACAGCCGCAGTGCGCCATACGCCAGCACCAACGACAGCGGCACCAACAACATGCCTTTGCTGCCATCCAGCTGATCGACAATGCCCTTGAGCACCAGCGGCACCGCCACGTTGGCGAACTTGGCGAGCACCAGGAGGCTGAGCGCGACGATAACGCGCAGCTTGTATTGCCACAGATAAGGCAGCAGCGAGCGGATGGTTTGCCAGTCGTTGCGGGGTTGCTTGGTTTCGGCCATGAGGTCGGCTTTTCGCTCAGGTTGGATTGCGGGATTGGATCGCAGTAATTGCACGCGTCAATGCAAGAAAATGCGGGCGGTGTATGCCAAGTGCAAGGCGCGAATTTAAATCATCGCCATCAATGCAAGGTGCGTGGGATCGACAACACGAACTCGGGGATTTCCGCATCGAATTCGCTGCCGTCCAGGGTGCGCATCCGGTAGCTGCCGCGCATGGTGCCAACGGGGGTTTCGAGCGTGGCACCGCTCATGTATTCGAATGACTGGCCCGGCTCCAGCACCGGCTGCTCGCCGATCACGCCCAGACCGCGCACTTCCTGCACCTTGTTTTCCATATCGGTGATGATCCAGTGCCGCGAAACCAGCTGTGCGGTCACCTCGCCCTGATTGACGATGGTGATCTGGTAGGCGAAGACGTAGCGGTTTTCGTCTTCATCCGACTGCTCGGGCAGGAAGAATGATTCGGCGACCACGCGAATGGGGTGGCGATTGGGCTCGGCCATGACAACCTCATACTGAAAAGTAGATTAAGGGGATTCTAGCCGATTGCAGCGCGCAACCTTTGCCTGCAAAGGGCGAATCGGCCGGTTATCATCACGCCATGCGTACCATCTACCTATCAATCCTGCGCCTCTCGATCCTGCTTGCCGTGGCGGCAACAGCCACTGCCACGCTAGCGGCCGGCCCGGCTCAAGACCTTAAAGCCATTCAGCGCGCCGTCGGCGATTGGCTGGAAGGCCAATTGGCCAATAGCCAAGGCACCGCCAATTATCAGATTGGAGAAATCGACAGCCGGTTGCGGCTGGATGCCTGCCAGCGCTTCGATATCCAGATGACGGCGGGATCACGCTTGGTTGGCAATACGATGGTGCGCGTGCGGTGCATCGATGGTGCCGCCTGGGGGATCAACGTTCCGGTCAAGGTATCGATCCAGAGCACTTATTACGTCGCGGCCCGCCCGCTCAAGGCCGGCAGCGAAATCCAGCCGGGCGATCTGATCCCGCAGCAAGGGGATTTATCGCTCTTGCCGGGTAGCGTGATTCTCGATCCAACCCAGGCGATCGGCAGAATGCTGAATTCCGCCGTACCCTCCGGCGGCGTGCTGCGCGGCGAAATGCTGCGGGCGGCAGTGGTGATTCAGCAGAATCAGCGGGTAAAGATCATCTTCCGTGATGGCGATGTGGAAGTCAGCAATGAAGGCACGGCGCTGCAAAATGCCAGCGAAGGCCAAACGGTGCGCGTGCGCGTGGGGAACAACCAGATTATTCAGGGCATCGCGCATAGCAATGGCATGGTCGAAGTAACGCCTTGATTCCAGCCGGATTCCGGCCGCAGCTTTCTGGCTAGTAATTCGCCTTAGTTTCTTCGCCACAGCTCGGCGCTATGCTCATGGCCATTGATCCAACGGAACACGCCCATGTCCGCCCTGCCGCACTTCAAATCCCGCACCTTCCTGCTCGACCATATCGCTCACACCCTGTCGTTCTATGACCCGCGCGCCGTTGATCCGGCGGGTGGCTTCTACCATTTCTACAAGGACGACGGCACGGTTTACGACGCGCATACGCGGCATCTGGTCTCCAGCACGCGCTTCGTATTCAACTATGCGATGGCCTACAAGCAGTTCGGCAAGCCGGAATATCTGGCGTGGGTGAAGCACGGGCTGGCGTATATCCGCGATGTGCATCGCAACCCGGCGACTGGCGGTTACGGCTGGCTGCTGCGCGATGGGCAAGTGGTCGACGCCACCAACCAATGTTATGGCCTGGCCTTCGTGATACTGGCTTATGCCTGCGGCGTGAAGGCCGGCATCACCGAAGCAAAAGCGTGGCTGGCTGAAGCCTATGACGTGATGGAGCAACGCTTCTGGCTGCCGGAATACGGCGTCTATGCCAGCGAAGCCAGCGCCGACTGGGCACTCACTGCCTATCGTGGCCAGAACGACAATATGCACGGCTGTGAGGCAATGCTGGCCGCGTACGAGGCCACTGGCGAGCAACGCTATCTGGATCGCGCCAGGCTGCTGGCGGACAACTTCACCCGCCGCCAGGCCGCGCTCACTGGCGGACAAGTGTGGGAACACTTCAAACCGGACTGGACGCCCGATCTGGAATACAACAAGGGCGACCGCACCAATATCTTCCGCCCGTGGGGCTTCCAGACCGGCCACCAGACCGAATGGGCCAAGCTGCTGCTGATCCTCGATCGCCATGCCCCGGCGGATTGGCATTTGCAGCGTGCCCGTGAACTCTTCGATGCCGCCATGGCCTCCGGCTGGGATCACACGCATGGCGGCCTGATCTATGGTTACGACCTCGACGGCCAACCCTACGACGAAGACAAGTATTTCTGGGTGCAGGCCGAATCCTTCGCCGCCGCCGCCTTGCTGGCCGAGCGCACGGGCGATGCCAAGTATTGGGATTGGTATGACAAGATCTGGGCCTACAGCTGGGCGCATTTCGTCGATCACCAGCACGGCGCGTGGTTCCGCATCCTGACGCCGGACAACAAGAAGGTGGACGACGAAAAATCGCCGGCCGGCAAGACCGACTACCACACCATGGGCGCGTGTTACGAGGCGTTGAACGCCATCAAGGATTGATCAAACTCGTAGGATGGGTTGAGCGCAGCGATACCCATCGTTGCTAGATGCGATGAGCCTGATTGATGGATATCGCTACGCTCAACCCATCCTGCGTTTCGACCTTGCCAGCGACAGATGCAAACAGCCTCTGACAAAACCCCACCCAGCCGGTAAAATCGCGTGTTTTGAACGCGTCAATGCTGGCAACCAAACGGATGCGCATCGTCCGCGGCGTTCACGCCGCCCAACTTCCCCCTACCGCACTCACCATCGGCAATTTCGATGGCCTGCACCTCGGCCACCGCGCCATGTTGGCCGAATTACGCGCCGCAGCCGCCGCACGTGGCCTGAAAACAGCGGTGCTGACATTTGAACCGCACCCGCGCGAGCTGTTCACCCCGGATACCGCCCCAACCCGCCTTACCAGCCTGCGCGAGAAAATCGAGCGGCTGGCGTCCGAAGGCATCGACTACCTGATCGTGCAGCGCTTCAACCGCGGCTTTGCCGGCATCGATGCCCTCACCTTCCGCGATGAAGTCGTCGCCAAGCAGTTGAACGCCCGCTATGTGTTGGTGGGCGACGATTTCTGCTTTGGCGCCAAGCGGGCCGGCGATTTCAAGCTGCTGTCGCAATCCTCCTGTTTCGAAGCCGCCAGCCTGCCCACCGTTGCTCTGCGTGAGCTGCGCATTTCCTCGACGGCTGTCCGCCGCGCATTGGCGGATGGCGATATGGAACACGCCACACAACTGCTCGGCCGCCCGTATTCGATTTCCGGCCAAGTGGTCGATGGCGACAAACTCGGCCGCGAGCTGGGCTTCCCTACCGCCAATATCCGCCTGCGGCATAACCGCCCGCCGATGCTCGGCATTTACGTGGTCGAAGCACATGGCCTGGAACAACCCATTCATGGCGTCGCCAGCCTGGGAGTTCGCCCAACAGTGAAAGGCGCTGGCGCCGCGCCGGTGCTGGAAGTGCACCTGTTCGATTTCAACCGGCAAATCTATCGCCACCATCTGCGCATCGACTTTCTGCACAAGTTGCGCGACGAAGCCAAGTTCGCCGGCCTGCCCGAGCTGATTACGCAGATTGGCAAGGATTGCGACGACGCCCGAGCCTGGTTTGCCGCCAGAGCGCCATTGTGAAGTGCAGCGCCTGACCCCACTTCTGACATAATCCCAACATATTCAAAGTCTTAACCTGAGTGCCCCATGGCTGACAACAAATACCCCGTCAATCTGCTCGACACGCCGTTCCCGATGCGCGGCGATCTCGCCAAGCGCGAACCGGGTTTTCTTAAGCAATGGCAGGACCAGCAGCTGTACAAGAAGCTGCGCGCCAAGTCGAAAGAACAAAACCGCCCGAAATTCATCCTGCATGACGGCCCGCCCTATGCGAACGGCGAGATTCACCTCGGCCACGCGGTCAACAAGATCCTGAAAGACATCATCGTCAAATCGAAAAGCCTCGCCGGCTTCGATGCCCCGTATGTACCGGGCTGGGATTGCCACGGCCTGCCGATCGAGCACCAGATCGAAAAGATCGCCAAGGGCGACAGCAAGGCGGTGAAGGCCAACCCGGACATCCATGCGCGCATGGTCGAATACCGCAAGGCCAACGGTCTGGATGCCAAGTCGCTGGAACTCACGCCTGCCTTTATCCGTGAGCTGTGCCGCGACTACGCCGCCAAACAAGTGGAAATCCAGAAAAAGGATTTCATCCGCCTTGGCATCATCGGCGATTGGGAAAACCCATATCGCACCATGGACTTCAAGACCGAAGCGGACATCGTGCGCACGCTCGGCAAGATCAACGCCAACGGCTACATGGTGAAAGGCCAGAAGCCGGTGCATTGGTGCGTCGATTGCGGCTCGGCGCTGGCTGAAGCCGAAGTCGAATACGAAGACAAAGTCTCGCCGGCGATCGACGTCGGTTTCCGGGTGGTCGATACCGCGGCGCTCTCGAAGGCCTTCGGTGGCGTCAACGTCGGCGACCAGTCAGCCTTCGCCGTCATCTGGACCACGACCCCGTGGACGCTGCCAGCCAATCAAGCCGTCACCGTCCATGCCGAACTGATCTACGACTTGATCGCAACCGAGAAAGGCCTGCTGATCCTGGCCCGCGATCTGGCTGAATCCGCGTTGCAACGCTACGACCTCGATGCCAACGAAGTCATCGCCCAAGCGCATGGCGCGGCGCTGGAAGGCCTGCAGCTGCAGCATCCGTTCTACGACCGCCAAGTGCCGATCATCCTCGGCGAGCACGTCACCATCGAAGCCGGCACCGGCCTCGTCCACACTGCCCCTGCGCATGGTCTGGACGATTATCTGGTCGGCCTCAAGTACAAGCTTCCGGTCGAAAACCCGGTCGGCAACGACGGCCGCTTCATCTCGACCACGCCGCTGTTTGCCGGCAAGACCGTCTGGGAAGCCAATCCGCTGGTGATCGCCCAATTGGGCGAGACTGGCGCACTGCTGGCCAACAAGAAGCTGGAACACAGCTACCCGCATTGCTGGCGGCACAAGACACCGATCATCTTCCGCGCCACCGCCCAATGGTTCATCGCGATGGAAAAGGAAGTGGCCGGCAGCACGCTGCGCGCCATCGCCAACCAAGCGGTTGAAGACACCGAATTCTTCCCGGCCTGGGGCCGTGCCCGTCTGGAATCCATGATCGGCAACCGCCCGGACTGGTGTATCTCGCGCCAGCGTAACTGGGGCGTGCCGATGACCTTCTTCGTGCACAAGGAAACCGGCGACCTGCATCCGCGCTCGGGCGAGCTGCTGGAACAAGTCGCACAACGCATCGAAAAGGAAGGCATCGAGGCTTGGTTCAAGCTCGATGCAGCCGAAATCCTCGGCGATGAAGCCAAGACTTATGAAAAGCTGAAAGACACGCTCGACGTCTGGTTCGATTCCGGCTCGACGCACTTCGCCGTGCTCAAGCAACGCGAAGAACTCGCATGGCCTGCGGACTTGTATCTGGAAGGCTCCGATCAGCATCGCGGCTGGTTCCAGTCGTCCCTGCTCACCGGCTGCGCCAGCGAAGGCCGTGCGCCGTACAAGCAGCTGCTCACCCACGGTTTCACCGTCGATGAGAAGGGCCACAAGATGTCCAAGTCGCAAGGCAACGGCATCGAACCGCAGGAAATCTTCAACACGCTGGGCGCGGACATGCTGCGCCTGTGGGTGGCGAGCGCCGATTACTCCGGCGAAATGTCGCTGAGCCAGGAGATTCTCAAGCGCACTACTGATGCTTATCGCCGCGTGCGCAACACCCTGCGCTTTTTGCTGGCGAATATCTCGGACTTCAACGCCACGCAGGTGTTACCGGCCAATGAGCTGCTGACGTTGGATCGTTATGCCCTGGTCGAACTAGCCGCGTTCCAGTCCCGCGTCACCGAGTTGTACGGCCGCTATGAATTCCACTCGGCCGTGCAGGAAATCCACCGCTATTGCTCGGAAGAGCTGGGTTCGTTCTACCTCGACATCATCAAGGATCGCCTCTACACCACCGGGGCCGATTCCGCGATCCGTCGTTCCGCGCAGACCGCGCTGTGGCACATCACGCAGACACTCGCTCGCCTGCTGGCGCCGATCCTCTCCTTCACCGCGCATGAAGTGTGGGATGTGTTGAAGGCGGCGGATAGCTCACTGGAAGACAACATCCAGCTGGCGACTTGGTACGCGGTTCCGGCCGTCGAGGGTGCCGATGCCCTGTCCGCACAGTTCGCCCAAGTGCGGGCCTTGCGTGCTGACGTGCTGAAGGAAATCGAAGTGCAGCGTGCTGACGGCAAGCTGGGCTCCAGCCTGCAAGCGGAAGTCGCCCTTGAAGCCAATGGCGAGTTGTACAGCGCGTTGGCAGCCCTTGGCGATGAACTGAAGTTCGTGTTCATCACCTCCAAGGCGATCCTTGCCCAAGGCGGCGAGACGGCGATCAAGGTTTCGCCTTCCACCGAGGCCAAGTGCGAGCGCTGCTGGCATTACACCGCCAGCGTCGGCAGCAATGCCGATCACCCTGGCTTGTGCGCCCGTTGCCACGGCAACCTGTTCGGTCACGGTGAGGCACGCGTTCATGCCTGAGTCGTTACTGAATAAACGCTTCTGGCTGTGGATTGGCGTGGCCTTGCTGGTCATCGTGCTGGATCAGGCCAGCAAACAGGCCATTGAAGCTGCGTTCATTTATGGCGAGATCAAGCCCGT
Source organism: Andreprevotia chitinilytica DSM 18519 (assembly GCF_000711875.1). Classification (GTDB taxonomy): domain Bacteria; phylum Pseudomonadota; class Gammaproteobacteria; order Burkholderiales; family Chitinibacteraceae; genus Andreprevotia; species Andreprevotia chitinilytica. Next base: position 204,617 of record NZ_JONM01000008.1, on the reverse strand, counting down.
CATCCCCGGCTTTTTCAACCTGACCCTGGCCTATAACCCCGGTGCAGCGTTTTCCTTCCTGGCAGATGCTGGCGGCTGGCAGCGGCACTTCTTCACTGTGCTGGCACTCGCAGTCAGCGTCTTTATCATCAACGTGCTGCGCAAACACTATGGCGAAACGCGGCTTTCGCTGGCGCTGGCGCTGATCATGGGCGGGGCGCTGGGCAATGTCATCGACCGCGTGGCGTTCGGTCACGTGATCGATTTCATCGATATTTACTACGGCATCAGGCACTACCCTTCATTCAACATCGCCGATTCAGCCATTTGCATCGGTGCTGCGCTCTTGGTGCTGGATAGCTTCCGCGGCAAGAAAAAGGAACAGGCATGACCACTTCGAAAAGCCCCGCCAAGAACATGCAGATCATCCTGGCGCAGCCGCGCGGCTTTTGCGCCGGCGTGGATCGTGCGATTGCCATCGTCGAGAAGGCGCTGGAGAAATACGGCGCGCCGATCTATGTCCGCCACGAAGTCGTACACAACAAGTTCGTGATCGAAGACCTGAAAACCAAGGGTGCGATCTTTGTCGAAGAGCTGACCGATGTGCCGGCCGGCAACACGTTGATCTTCTCCGCCCACGGCGTATCCCAAGCGGTGCGTGCCGAGGCAGCCGAGCGCGGGCTGAACATCTTCGATGCCACCTGCCCGCTGGTCACCAAAGTGCATCTGGAAGTGAAGCGCCTGCGCGAGCAAAGCTTCGAGATCATCATGATCGGCCACAAAGGCCATCCGGAAGTCGAAGGCACCATGGGCCAGGCACAAGGCGGCATGTATCTGGTCGAGGATGTGGCCGACGTCGCCGCGCTCGACGTGGCCGATGTCGAGAAGCTGGCCTTCGTGACCCAGACCACGCTGTCGGTCGACGATGCCCAAGTGGTCATCGACGCACTCCGTGCCCGCTTCCCACACATCGTCGGGCCGAAGAAAGACGACATCTGCTACGCCACGCAGAACCGCCAGGATGCCGTGAAGCAGCTGGCCCGCGAAGTGGACGTATTGATCGTGGTCGGCTCGCCCAACAGCTCGAACTCCAACCGCCTGCGTGAAGTCGGCGCCAATCTCGGCATCGACTCCTACATGGTCGACAACGAAACCGAGTTGAACCCGGCGTGGTTCAACGGCAAGGTGCGGGTCGGCGTCACGGCCGGCGCCTCCGCACCGGATGTGTTGGTGCAACAAGTGATCGCGAAGGTGAAGGAATTCGGTGCCGAGTCGGTTTCGCCGATGGAAGGCATTGAGGAAAATATCGTGTTCTCGCTGCCGAAGGGCCTTGCCTAACGGTTTTGCGGCGAATGCCGTTTTTTTAAGAAAAAACACCGCCTCCATTCAGAAGGCGGTGTTTTTTTGCAGCAAAGGTTTTGTAGGAGCGAGCTTGCTCGCGATAGCAATGTTGGATTATTCAATGTGGTCATCGCGAGCAAGCTCGCTCCTACAGGATGTGGCCAGCCAGCTGTATCCAACCCTTAAATCACCGCCTCAGCGAAATCATCCGGCCCATCCGCCAACGGCACCGCTACAGGCGAGGCTGCTGCGTCCCCCTCCAGCTGCACCTGCTCGATCTCGATAAAGCGGCGTGAAATCTTCTCGCTGGTGATGCTCACCTGCTGCACATCGTCGTTCGCCTGACGGATATGCATGGCGAGCTTCTTCATCCGGTCGTCGAAGCGGCCAAACTCCTGCGACAGCCGGCCCAGTGCCTCCTTGATGATGTGGACTTGCTTGCGGGTTTCCACGTCCTTGATCACCGCCCGCGCCGTGTTGAGCACGGCCATCAGCGTGGTCGGGGAGACAATCCAGACCCGCCGCACCATGGCGTGCTGCACCAGATCGGGGTGATAGGCGTGGATCTCGGCGAAGACCGCTTCGGCCGGTACGAACATCACCGCGCCATCGGCCGTTTCGTTCGGGATGATGTATTTGCTCGAAATATCGTCGATATGCTTCTTCACATCGATCTTGAACGCGCGGGATGCCATGGCGCGATCGATGCCGGCTTCGAACATGCGGTGGTAGTTCTCCAGCGGGAACTTGGCATCGACGGCGACCATACCGGTCGGCTCCGGCAGCTTGAGCAGGCAATCGGCACGTGTACCGTTGGAGAGCGTCGCCTGTAGTTCGTACACCTGCGCCGGCAAGACGTTGCGCACCAGATGTTCCAACTGCACTTCGCCAAACGCGCCACGGCTGCGCTTGTCGCCCAGCAGCTCCTGCAAGCTGACGACGTTGGTCGTCAGGCCATCGATCTTCTTCTGCGCCTCGTCGATGGTCGCCAAACGGGCCATCACGTTGGCGAAGGTTTCGTTGGTCTTCTTGAAACCTTCATCCAGCCGCTCGGTCACCTTGCCGGAAATCTCCGCCAGACGGCCATCGGCTGTCTTGGTCAGCTCGCCCACCGATTGCGTCAGTTGCTGCGTGCTGTTGGTGAGCATGCTCTGGACTTGCTCCATCTGCCGCTGTGATTGCTCGGCCAGCATCTGGCCCAGCTTCACCAATACGTCCTCGCGCAACTGATCCTGCTTGGTTTGCAGCACTTCCGAAATGGAGGCCAGTTGTTGCGATGTCAGCTCACGGCCTTCGGAGAGCGAGGTGGTCATCGCCAAGCGCAGCGTTGCCAGCGAATCGGTCTGGGTCGTCTGCAAGCGATTCATGCTCTCGCGCGTTTCCTGCAGCTCGCGGTTCACCCCCTCACGCAAGCGCTCGAAATTCTCGTTCATGGTGTCACGCAACCGCTCGCCGGAACGCGTCACGGTATCCGTGAGCAGATTGCCTTGCTGGGTGAGCGTGGCAAATTGGGCCTCGCTCTGCCGCGCCAAGCCTTGATGCAGATCATTCAACATCTCGCGATGGCGCGCTTCCAGCTCCTGCCCCAGCAACTCCAGCGCGGCGTGCTGACTGCGCGCCAGTTGCTGCAAACGCACGGCCACCAGTGCGCCGGCCAGCAAAACAACGATAGTGGTAATTCCAAATAACGATTCGAGCATAGCGAGGGTTCCAGGGTGCAGACCGTGATTCTAGTGCCTGCCTCTTGGCTGGCCCAGCACGGCAGTCAAAAACGCGTGGTCAAGCTGCGACAATCCGTACCGCGACCAGTGATGGCAACCTAAATTAGAATGAGCGCATTCACAGATCAGGAGGCCCCATGACGCAGCCCCGCATTGCCCCGAGCATTCTCTCAGCCGATTTTTCCCGCTTGGGCGAGGAAGTGACCAAGGTCATCGCCGCTGGCGCCGACCTGATCCACTTCGATGTGATGGACAACCATTACGTCCCCAACCTGACCATCGGCCCGATGGTGTGCGAAGCGATCAAGCCCTACGCCACCGTGCCGATCGACGTGCACCTGATGGTGCGCCCGGTCGACCGCATCGTGCCGAACTTCGTCCGCGCTGGCGCCAACATCATCACCTTCCATCCGGAAGCCTCGGATCACGTTGACCGCACCTTGGGCCTGATCCGCGATCATGGCTGTCAGGCCGGCTTGGTGTTCAACCCGGCCACCCCGCTGGATTATCTGGATTACGTGCTAGACAAGGTCGACATGGTACTGCTGATGTCGGTCAACCCCGGCTTTGGCGGGCAATCATTCATCCCTGCCATCCTCGACAAAGCCCGCGCCGCACGCGCCAAGCTGGATGCGTACAAGGACAAAACCGGCCGCCACATCCATCTGGAAATCGATGGTGGTGTGAAGGTAGAGAACATCGGCGAGATCGCCGCCGCTGGCGTGGATACTTTCGTGGCTGGCTCAGCGGTCTTCGGCCATGCGGATTACGCCGAGGTCATCCGGCAGATGAAGAGCGAAATCGCAGCAGCGACCGCTTAACGCGCCCTCTTCCTCGCATCACCCACCCACAGCCGGCAAATAGCCGGCTGTGTCGTTTGTCACAGCCGAATTTGCTTGTCACGCATTTTAAGGGAACAATCCATTCGCGATTACAACGCCGCAATGACAATTCTCTTCAGAAACTGGCTGCATGACGCTCTACGACCTTAAACCTCGCTTCCAATCGCTCCTCCGGCCCCTGCTGGCTTTTCTGCATCGCGCAGGCGTTACCGCCAATCAAGTCACCCTGTTGGCCATGCTGGCCTCCATTGCTCTTGGTGCATGGGTGGCGTTCTCGCCATTGCCAATTCACTTTCTCGCGTTGCCCGGCTTTCTGTTCGTACGGATGGCGCTCAACGCCATCGATGGCATGCTGGCACGCGAATTCAAGCAACAGTCCAAGCTGGGTGCGCTGCTGAACGAATTGGGCGATGTCATTTCGGATGCCGCGCTCTATCTGCCGTTTGCCTTGCTGCCGGATGCACAAGGCGCGCCGGTCGTGATCTTCGTGCTCTTCGCTGGCTTGACCGAATTCACCGGCACGCTTGGCCAGACCATCGGTGCCAGCCGCCGTTACAACGGGCCACTGGGCAAGAGCGACCGCGCATTTGTCATCGGCGCTTATGCGCTGTTGATCGCCTACTACCCCGCAGCATTGGCGTGGAGCGCGGTGCTGTTCTGGCTGCTGGCCGGCCTCTCGCTGCTGACCTGCCTCAACCGCGCCCGCGCTGCGCTGGCGGAAGCGCAATGAGCTTCCTGGCCCAAGCCCCCCGCGCGCTGGAATACGCTTTAATCGCCGTGTTCTGCCTGCTGGTCTTCGCCAGCACCACCATCGCGCTGCTGGCGCGTCGCTATCCGCACAAGAACTGGCTGGAACTCAAGCTACGCATCCGCACCTGGTGGTGGATCGTGGTGGTGTTCGTGCTAGCGATCTCGGTCAATCGCACCGTCTCGCTGCTGGTGCTCTCCTTCGTCAGCTTCCTCGCCTTCAAGGAATACCTCACGTTGGTGCCAACACGGCGTGAAGACCACATGCCGCTGTTCTGGGCTTATCTGGCGATCCCGGTGCAATACTTCTGGATCTGGGATGGCTGGTACGGGATGTTCATCATCTTCATCCCGGTCTACATCTTCCTGTTCCTGCCGATGCGCATGGTGCTGATCGGCGAAACACGCGGCTTTCTGCATGCGGCCAGCAGTTTGCACTGGGGCTTGATGACGACGGTGTTCAGCCTCTCCCACATGGCCTATTTACTGGTGCTGCCAACTGATGCGACCGGTTCGATGAAGGGCAACGGGCCGATGCTGGTACTGTATCTGGTCGCCCTCACCCAGCTGAACGACGTGGCGCAATACCTGTGGGGCAAAGCGCTCGGCAAGGCCAAGATCATTCCCAAGGTCAGCCCGAACAAGACCATTGCCGGCTTTGTCGGCGGCGCGGCCACGACCACGCTGCTGGGCTGGCTGCTCGGCCCGGTACTCACGCCGATGTCGCCACTCTATGCGGCAACTGCGGGGCTATTGATCGGTGTAACCGGTTTCATTGGCGACGTGGTGATGTCTGGCCTGAAGCGCGATCTGGGTGTGAAGGACACCGGCGACCTGCTGCCCGGTCACGGCGGCATTCTGGACCGACTCGATTCGCTCACCTACACCGCCCCGCTGTTTTTCCATTACCTGCGTTATCTCTATTACTGATGACGGATACGCCGCACCCCGAGGCATCTCCAACCACGACGCGCTGGTGGCAAACGTTGTTACGGCTGCTGTTCGTGGCAGGCGTGGCTTATCCGGTGACGCTGCTGTGGCTTGGGCTCACCGTGCGCCATCGCGAGCGGCTGCCCCTGCGCGGGCCGGCCATCATCGTCGCCAACCACAACAGCCATCTCGATATCCTTACGCTCTACAGCCTGTTTCCGCTCTCGCGCGTGCTGAATGTGCGGCCAGCGGCGGCGGCGGATTACTTCCTGACCAATCGCTGGCTGGCGTGGTTCGCCAGTCATGTGGTCGGCATCATTCCAGTGATCCGTGGCAGCGCGAGCAAATCGGTCCACCCGCTGGCCGGCTGCCACGATGCACTCGCGGCCGGGCATATCCTGATTCTGTTTCCCGAAGGCACGCGTGGCGAGCCGGAGCAGCTCTCCGAACTGAAATCGGGCTTGTGGTATCTCGCCCGCCGTTATCCCGACATTCCCATCGTGCCGGTGTTCATGTACGGCCTTGGCCGCGCCATGGCCAAAGGCCAGCATGTGCCGGTGCCCTTTTTCGTCGATGTCCACGTTGACCGCCCGATTGACTGGCACGAGGACAAAACCCACTTCAAGACCGAACTGCAAGCCCGTTTCCACGCTTTGCGACGCAAGGCAGCGGGGCACGGCAATCAAGGAGACACACACCATGCGCCAAGCTGAAGAGCACGTTTTCCAGACCTTCGACGGCGTCGAGCTGTTTTGCCGCCACTGGCCGGCAACCGGCAACGGCAAGCCCGAGCGGGCCATCGTGCTGTTCCATCGCGGCCACGAGCATTCCGGCCGCTTGCAGCACATCGTCGATGAGCTGGCGATGCCGGAAGTGCCGATGTTCGCCTGGGATGCACGCGGGCACGGCCGCTCGCCGGGGCAACGCGGGTTCAGCCCCAGCCTTGGGTCATCGGTACGCGATGTGGACGAATTCGTCCGCCACGCCGCACAAGTCTCCGGCGTGCCAATTGAAAATATCGTGGTCATCGCGCAGAGCGTTGGCGCAGTGCTGGTCTCGACCTGGGTGCATGACTACGCGCCGAAGATTCGCGGCATGGTGCTCGCCTCGCCGGCCTTCAAGGTCAAGCTGTACGTGCCATTTGCACGGCCAGGTCTATCGCTGATGGAAAAATTACGCGGCCAGTTTTTCGTCAACTCCTACGTCAAAGCCAAGTTCCTCAGCCACGACCCGGAGCGCATCGCCTCGTATGAAGCCGATCCGCTGATCACACGCCCGATTGCCTCGCACATCCTGCTGGCTCTCTATGAAGCTGCAGAACGGGTGGTCGCTGATGCCGGTGCCATCACCGTGCCAACGCAATTGCTGATCTCCGGTGCGGATTGGGTGGTGCATCACGGCCCGCAGCACGCATTCTTTGACCGGCTGGGCAGCGTGGTGAAGGAAAAACATGTGCTCGACGGCTTCTATCACGACACGCTGGGCGAGAAAGATCGCCACCTCGCCTTCGACAAGATTCGCGCCTTTATCGACCATCTGTACGCCAGCGAAGCCGTCCAGCCCGATTTGCTTGCCGCCGACCGCCACGGCCACACCGCAGAGGAATATCGCTCGCTGCAACAGCCGTTGTCGCCGCTATCGCCCAAACGCGTCTACTTCGGGCTGACCAAGCTCAATATGCGTGCCTTCGGCAGTCTCTCGAGCGGCATCAAACTGGGCCTGAAAACCGGCTTCGATTCGGGCAGCACGCTCGATTATGTCTACCGCAATCAGGTGGAAGGCATTACGCCGCTGGGCAAACTGACCGACAAGATTTATCTGGACAGCATCGGCTGGCGCGGCATCCGCAAGCGCAAACAGCATCTGGAGCAATTGATCGGCAGCGCTGCCGACCAGCTCAAGGCGCGCAACGAGCCGATCCGCGTGGTCGATATCGCCGCCGGTCACGGCCGCTATGTGCTCGATGCGTTGCAACAGATCCCCGAAGCCGAGCAAATCCTGCTGCGCGATTACAGCCCGATCAATGTCGAACAAGGCGGCAAGTTGATCGAGGCACGCGGCCTGGGGCACAAGGCGCGTTTTGTGCAGGGCGATGCATTTGATCGCGATAGTCTGTCGTCGCTCGACCCGAAACCGACGCTCGCCATCGTGTCTGGCTTGTATGAGCTATTCCCTGACAACGCGCCGATTCTCGCCTCGCTCAAGGGGCTGGCGGATGCGGTACCGGTCGGTGGCTACCTCGTCTACACCAATCAGCCTTGGCACCCGCAGCTGGAGCTGATCGCCCGTGCGCTGACCAGCCATCGCGACGGCCAACCGTGGATCATGCGCCGCCGCACACAAGCTGAGATGGATGCATTGGTCGAAGCTGCTGGCTTCAAGAAGCTCACGCAACGCATCGATGAGTGGGGCATTTTCAGCGTGTCACTGGCTGAGCGCGTGGCATGAGCGAGGTAACGCCCCGTCCGTGGAAGGCAGCCATCCTCTGGCTCGTTTTCCTCGGGCCGTTCTTCTTTGGCAGTTACGGCTTCGCCAATTACCACACGGCGAAACTGCCGTACGTTGCCAGCCTCGCCTTTGGCTGGGAGCAACACATCCCGTTCTTGCCTTGGACCATCGTGCCGTACTGGAGCATCGACTTCTTCTACGCGGCTTCGGTGTTCCTGTGTGTGACTCGACGCGAACTCAATACCCATGCGCTACGGCTGGCAACGGCGACGCTGGTGTCGGTTGCGGGTTTTTTGCTGTTTCCGCTCAAGTTCTCGTTCATCCGACCGGAAACGCACGGCGTGTTTGGCACGTTGTTCGCATCGCTGACCAGCTTCGATCTGCCCTACAACCAGGCACCGTCGCTGCATATCTCTTTGTTGTGGCTGCTGTGGCTGCGCTATGCAGCACATACCTCGCCACGCTGGCGGTGGCTGGTGCACGGTTGGTTTGCCTTGATCGGTGTATCGGTGCTGACTACGTGGCAACACCACTTCATCGACGTGGTCAGCGGCTTGGCGGTCGGCGTGGTGATCAGTTATGCCTTGCCCATGCCACCGCACGGCTGGCAACGCTGGCAAGCCGGCAATGCGCAACAGGCAAGGCGAGTCGGTTCGCTCTATCTAGTCGGCGCGGCGGCTTGCCTGTTGATTGCTGTGGCGTTGGGAGGCTGGGGCTGGCTGCTGCTCTGGCCTGCGGTGGCACTAGTGTTGGTAGCGCTTGGCTACCTCGCCCTCGGCCCGGCGATATTCCAGAAAGATGCGGACGGCCACAGCACGCTCTCGGCGGTGCTCTTGCTCGCACCCTATCGCCTGGGTGCATGGCCGTCCTATCGGCGCTACTTACCTCAGCTCGCGCCACCGGGCCGGGTGACGGAAGACGTGGTGATCTCGCACTATCCGCGCAAGGCGGAATTGGCCGGAATGACGGCCGTGCTGGACCTCACTGCCGAACTACCACGCAGCGCAGCAAGCTTGGTTTATGGAAGTTGCCCGCTGATTGATCTGGTGCCGCCGTCCCACGCTGAGCTGGAACGTGCCGTCAACGAACTGGAGCGCTTGCGGCAATCCGGCCCGGTACTGGTGCACTGCGCACTCGGCCTCTCACGTAGCGCCACAGTCGTCGCTGCATGGCTGGTCGCCAGCAAGCGCGAGCCGGATCTGGAACATGCAATCAGTCGTGTCCGTGCCGCTCGCGCCGGGGTGGTACTGCACGAGGGGCATAAGACAGTACTACGGGGTTGGGCGGAGGCGCGCACATGAGCGACGAGCAACTCGTCCATCCCAGCGCTGGCGGCGTGCTGATCGCGGTGCTGGCAACCTGCAGCCGGCTCGCGTGGCTATCATTTGGCGTGTTGATGCTGGCAGGTTTGGCGGTGTTGTTTGCACCGACGAGCAAATTCAGCCGCGAGCTGTCGCTGGTCGTCGTCCTGCTGGGCCTGATCGCGCAGTACTACGCCGCGCGGCTGTACTTTGATCGCCAGCTGTTTGTGGCGCTTTATGCCGAGAACGCAGACAGCGTGGCCTTTGATCATGCGTTGGAGGCACTCACCGGCAAACCAGCATTGCCGGCGCGTACCTTGGCAAGTCGCTGGCATGGCGTACGCCGCCTGATCCGGTATTTTCTGATCGTACTGACGTTGCAATTGGCCGCATTCGTCATCGCGCTGGCTGCCGCACGCTAAGCGCAAAGCCGCTGACGTAAAATGGCGCTTTGCTTGCCGGATACGCCCATGCCCATCACCGCTCTCGCCTTCGACCTCGACGGTACGCTTGTCGACTCTATTGCCGATCTGGCACGCGCCGCCAACCTTGCCCGAGCCGATCTTGGCCTCGCACCGCTTGAGGTCGCGACGGTGGAAAGCTATGTAGGCGATGGTGCAGCCAGTCTGGTGGCCCGTACGCTCGCGAATGATTACGCCGCCGAGTTCACCGGTACGTCATCGCAGAAAGAGGCAATGGCGCGATTCGACACGCACTACAAACAGGGCCTGAAGATCGCCACTGAGTTCTACCCCGCAGTGCAGGAAACCTTGCACACCTTGCACCAGCGGGGCTATCCACTCGCCATCGTTACCAACAAACCCGAGCGCTTTACCTTGCCGCTGCTGGCGTTGCTGGGCATTCACGAGCACTTCGATTGTGTAGTGGCGGGCGATACGCTGCCGCAGAAAAAACCGTCCGCCGAACCCTTGCTGCATGTCGCCGACAAGCTAGGTGTACCGCCGGGCGAGATGTTGATGGTCGGGGATTCAAAGAATGACTTGCTCGCAGCGCGTGCTGCCGGCTCGCCAGTCGTGATGGTCGATTATGGCTACGGCGAAAATGTCGCGGACATGGCTGCCGATGCCGTGATCAGCAACTTTGGCGAACTGTTGGACGTGATCGAACAGCTTAAGCTTTGAGCGATTCGATCAGCATCAATTCGTCCTCACTGAACCCGGCCTGCCGTCGCGCCGGGTAGTTCAGCGCGCCACGAATGGCCGGGGCCTCATGCTCACGCAGCAAGCGCACGAAAGTAGGGATCGGTTCAAGCCCACGTTGTTCGCAGCACCAATGAAACCAGCGGTTGCCGATCTGCACGTGGCCGATTTCGTCGCGAAGAATGATGTCGAGGATCTCGCAGGCTTTGCTATCGCCCGCACCAGCAAGCTTGGCGCGGATGGGCGGCGTGGCATCCAGCCCACGCGCTTCCAGAATGCGTGGCACCAAGCCCATCCGCACCAGTACATCACTTTCGGTTTTGACTGCCATCTCCCACAAACCGTTGTGAGCCGGGAAGTCGCCGTAGTCATAACCCAGCGATTGCAAGTGTTGCCGCAACAAGGTGAAGTGCAGCGACTCTTCACGCGCCACTTGCAACCAGTCGGCGTAGTAGGCATCCGGCATGTCGCGGAATCGGTAAACGGCATCCAGCGCCAGGTTAATGGCGTTGAATTCGATATGAGCGATCGCGTGCAGCAACGCCGCCCGCCCCTCGTCACTATTCATGCTGCGTTTAGTCAGCTCGTTTGGTGTCACCAGCAGCGGTTTCAGAGGCCGGCCCGGCACTGGCACGGAGATCACTGCAGGTGCCACATTTCGCTGGAAATCGGCGCGAAGCGACGCCACCGAGGCCACTTTGGTCGCCGGATCACATTCCATTAACGCCGCAAACACAACGTCATACATATTTGTATGTTCAGTTCCCATAAATCATGGTGATTAATTCACAAAATGTCGGTCGAATAGTTACGGGCACGTCATCGTCGCGAATTTTAAGATGACAGCAACATTCGGCCCTTCGCGGGGCAGCTATCCGACAGGAGAACACCATGTCTGCCAAAATCGTCAATCCGCGCGACATCCGCCAGCATCTGGGCATGAACCAGCAAGAATTCTGGGGCAAGATCGGCGTGACTCAAAGCGGTGGCTCGCGCTACGAAAGCGGCCGGGCAATGCCGAAACCGGTGCGCGAACTGCTACGCGTGGTGCACATCGAACGAATCGACCTCGCCCAACTGGAACGCGACGATGCCAAGGTGCTGCAATACCTGAAGTCGCACCGGCCAGAACTCTACAAGTTATTGCTCGAAGCCAGCACGCAGGAAAAAGCGCCTGCCAGCCTCGAACGCGCAACTGCCCGCCGCTAAACCGCTAGCGTCCAACCCAGTACCGTCAAACGCTCAGTTTGACGGTCAGCCCTAACGCCCTGATCTGCGCCGCCAGCGCTTCCATCCACGCCGCTGGCGCGGCGGTCAAACGCGGCGCTTCTGTCTGCATGGATGGCCGAGCCAATCCATATAGCAAGACACCCTCAATACGAATGCCCTGTGCAGGCAAGCAAGCCAAATAGTCGAGATATGCGGTGATTTCGGCTTCGCTCGGCAATGCGCCATCCAAACCGAACATGCAGGTCTGCACCCAAGTCGGGCAGGCTGCGCAGGCCGCCGCGAGATGGCGCGTCACCGCCGCCCGATTCAGCTGCACTTGATTGGTGACGCTGAAGCCATCCTGCGGCGCGCGATCAATCTTGAACCAGACCTCCCCACCCAACGCACGCATACCTGCAACGGCCTGCTGAACCTGCGCCTTGTAGAACTGACTACCATTGCTGATCAACACCAGCTTGACCGCGCCAAGCAGACCAAAGCGGGTCAGTACTTCACCGACCAGCGCCACCGCTTTGGGAAACTCAGCGCTCATCGTCGGCTCGCCATTGCCGGAAAACGCCACGTCGTTCAAGCGCCGCACACCTTCCGGCACCCGCTGCAGCATGAAATCGCCATGGACGATGTCATCGAGCATGGTCACGAGTTCGGATTCGAGCTGGACAAGGTCAATGGGCGGCGGCCCGCCGCGTTTGAGATCGGGCACCTGGCAATACAGGCAGCGCCAGTTGCACGCATTGTTGGGGTTCAGATTGATGCCGATCGATACACCGCCAGCACGCCGGGACACCACGGGATACACATAAGTAAAACCCGCGCTGTCACGGTCGTGATTGTCGGTACGCAGCGCGATGGACGACAGCTTGCTATTTGTCATTCGACTTTTTGTCGTTCGCCTTTGCGCGAATCAGCAGCACCGGAATGGGGGTCTGATGCATCACCCCTTCTGCGACGCTACCAAGCAGCAAGTGTGTCAACCCACCGTAGCCATGCGTGCCCATCACAATCAGCTCCGCGCCCCACTTCGCCGCATCCTCAACGATGGTCTTGGCCAGGTTGCCACCCCATGCTTCCAGCAGTTCCGTTTCGGCTTCCACGCCCTCTTCTTTCAAACGGTCGCGCTGGGTATCCAGCGTCCGCTGCCCTGCTCGGCGTAGCGCCTCTTGCAGCTGGGGTACGTCGAGGAACTCGTTGGCGCTCCAGGCAAACTGGGCCAGATCGATCACGTGTACGAGCCTGACACTGGCACGTTGATCCTTGGCAAAACGGCTGGCTTCCTTGAGTGCTGCGGCGCAGGTATCGCTATCATCCACAGGCACCAGAATTTTCTGATACATGATGGCCTCCTTGGCTTGATCGTTATTACAAGTCTAGCAGAGCCGCCGGTTGCGGGCGCAGGGGGTAGCCCTTACACTTGCTCGATTTGGCGCAAACTCATTTGTAATGCCCCGCCTCAAACTCGCCCTTCCCGAATACGTCGATTACTCGACCACGCTTACGGTGCGCATCACCGATCTGAATTACGGTGGTCATCTGGCCAATCAGTCCTTGCTCGCACTCCTCAACGAAGCGCGTGTCGGTTTTCTGGCGCGTTTCGGCTTTGACGAGCTCGGCACATCGACCCGGCCCGGCATTATCCTGGCGGACGTAGCCGTCACCTACCGAAGCGAAGCATTTGCCGCAGAGCAATTGACGATCGAGGTCGCAGCGGATGAAATGGGACGCACCGGCTTTGATCTGTATTACCGTGTGAGCGCCGGAACGCGCCCTGTGGCGGATGCCAGAACCCGTATCGTATTTTTTGATTACACTGCTCGGAAGTCGGTTGTCATACCTGCCGGTTTCGTTGAGTCACTACAAGCTGCAAGGAAATTCCCATGAAAAAATATGCCAATAACAGCCCGGAAGCGATGGCCCGCATTCTGGTCATGCAAATGATGTGTGACGGTAACTTCGATCCGGAAGAAATCGACGAACTGGAACATCTGCGGGTCTACGAAGCACTCGACATCAGCCGCAAGGGCTTCATCACCGTCCTGCAGGACTACTGTAATGACGTATCCGACGAAGCCGACGATGAAGGCCAGATCAAGCTGATCGACCGCGAACGCATCGATGCCTTGCTCGATACCGTGGATGACCCGAAAAAGCGTTTGTTGCTGGCCGCACTGGCACTTGACCTCTCCAAAGCCGACGATGACTTCAGCCCGGCCGAACTCGCCGTATTCGGGCACATGCTGAATCGCTGGCACTTGAGCCTGGATCAACTGCAAGCTGCATTCGCCGGCGATTGATTCTGGTCTGGCGACCCGCACCGGTTTGATGCAAATTGCCGATATAGCAACTAACCTTACATAAAAATTCGCCCGGCCCAAGGAATTGGCATGAACTGGTTCGAAGAATTCCACACCAGCCTGGAACGCAGCCTGCTACCCAGCCTTGGGCGCAAATTCGCTTTTCTCTATCTGTTTGCGCTGTTCCCGCTCGCCATCCTGATCGCCTGCTATTGGGCTGCTGACAGTCTCGCCGCTGCAGCTGCTGCGCTCAAGCTGGATGCCGTGGCAGCAGCCAAGCTGACGGATACGCTGTCTGGCGTACGAACCTTGAGCTGGGCTGCACTGGTACTGAGCGTGGCGTTGGTCACGATTCAGATGATTTATTTCAATTACTGGATCACACGGCCAGTCCGGCGGATTACCGGCGCATTGCGCCAGGTCGCCAATGGCGAAGGCGATCTTTCCGCCGACGTGCCCGTCACCACCAGCGATGAAGTGGCTCAGCTTGGGCTCGCTTGCAACGCCTTCCTCGCCAAGCAGCGCGAGATCATTTCCAGCGTCCAGACCATGACCGTCGGCATCGCGCTTGAAGCCGCCAAGTCGATGAAGAACATCAAGGATTCCGCGACCTCAACCTTGCAGCAAGACCAGCTGGCGCAGAAGGTCGTCGATGCCAGCAATGAAACCACCAGCGGCATCAACGAAGTGACACATCGCACGCAGGCCATTTCAGACACCACCGGCAACAATCTGATTCTGGCGCGCGAATCCTATGCCGAGTTGCAAGACGTTACCTCGCGCATCAACGCCATCACCACCAAGATCGAAAACTTCAGCGCCACCGTCGACGGCTTGAACAACAGTTCGTCGAGCATCAAAACCATCGTCGATCTGATCAAGGAAATCTCCGGTCAAACCAACCTGTTGGCACTGAATGCGGCCATTGAAGCCGCTCGTGCCGGCGAACAAGGCCGTGGTTTCGCGGTGGTGGCCGACGAAGTACGCAAGCTGGCCGAAAAGGTCGGCGTTGCCACCGATGATATTTCGCAAAATATCGACAGCATGCTCTCGCAAGTGGCGGAAACGCTCTCGGAAACCGAGCTGATCAACCACGATGCCAAACTCACGCATGAAGTGGTCGAGCGCGCCTCCGGTCAGTTTGCCAAGATGATGGGCGATTTCGAATCGACCAGCGATGCGCTGCAAGGTATCGCTGGCACGCTGGAAGAATTCAGCATCGCCAACAACCTCGTCAATTCGAACGTCTCGGAAATCCATCAACTCTCTCTGGCCGTTAACGAGCGGATGACGCGCTCGGCGCAATCGTCGCAAGACTTGTCCCGCGCCGCCGAGAAAGTACAGGAGATGATCGGGCGTTTCGTCGTAGGCCAGGGTGAGCTCGATGCCGCGATTCAGCGCAGCGGCCGTTTCCGTGACCAGGTCGTCGCCAAAATCGAATCCTTCCGCCAACGCGGGGTGAACATCTTCGACCAAAGCTATCAAGCCGTGGCCGGCAGCAATCCGCCCAAGTTCAAGACCAGCTACGACCAGCTGTTCGAGAAAGAAATACAGCCCTTGTATGACCAGCTGGTCAAAGAAACGCCGGGTGGCAAGTTCTCGCTCGCGGTAGACAGCAACGGTTATGGCCCTACCCACAACAGCTGGTACTCAAAACCGCAAACCGGTGACAAGGCAGTGGATCTCGTCAACAGCCGGGATAAACGCATCTTCAACGACCCGACCGGCTTGCGCGCCGCGCGCAACACACAGCGTTTCCTGCTGCAGACCTATGTCCGGGATACCGGCGAGATCGTGACCGAACTGGATGTGCCCATTGTGGTGGAAGGTCGTCACTGGGGCGGCTTGCGGCTGGGTTTCGACGCCAGTGTATTCATGCAACAGAATGGCTGATTGCTGCTTCGCGCCGACAACGCCACCGCTATCCGGTGGCGTTTTCTTTTCCTCAACCAATTTTCATTGACCAATTTCCCTGACTGAACCGACCTCATGCAAACCGCGCTCAACTGCCTGCCCCCCGTCGTGAATCCGGATGTTCGCGTGCTGGTGCTGGGCAGCCTGCCCGGTGCCGCCTCGTTAGCGCAGCAGGCCTACTACGCCCACCCGCGCAACGCCTTCTGGCCCATCATGGCGGCACTCACGCAGCAGCCGCTTGCTGCCCTGCCCTACATGGAACGATTGCAGGCCTTGCTTGATGCCGGGGTAGGACTTTGGGATGTCGTCGGGCAAGCCAAGCGACGCGGCAGCCTGGATGCCGATCTGCGTGATGTGTCGACCAATCCGCTGTTTGAACTAATCACAACGTTACCCAGGCTCCAGGCTATCGCTTTCAACGGCCAAACTGCCTACAAGCTTGGGCATAAGCAACTGCCCCCGCATCTACCGTACTACGCCCTTCCCTCCACCAGCCCGGCATTGACTACGGCATTTGCTGCCAAATTGCAGGCTTGGTCCGTCTTGCATCCCCACCTCCACGGTTGATTTGGCGACGCTAACAAACCGTCGCCGCCTGCTACGGATGTGCCGAGCATCGAATCGAACTGTTGAATAAACAACACAGATGTATTTGTCTTGATGCAACATTCTTACTCGAAACTCCTAGCATTTTCGCCAAAATTCCTTCAAACCATTTGTCGAAATTAAGAATAAATTCAGCAAGTAGAAATTTTATTTGCAAGAAATAAGTGTGCATGCTTCAATTCATTCGCACCTCAACGTAAGTGTATTCCCTAGTTCCATCGAGTGCAGTCTTGCGGGTGGATAACCTTCCCCTTTTGATGGCTCAAAGAGAATGCGTTTTAGCGCACCAAAAGAATCCGCACCCCTGCGGATATTTAGCGGTCACAATTCAAGAAAAGGTCTACGCAATATGAAAACAATCGTTGCACTTTTAATTGGTCTGGGAATTACGCTTGGCGTGTCGGCTCCGGTTTTCGCTGACACTAATCCTTGGTGCGATATCAAACATCATGTCTGCGAGAAAGATCCGTCCTATATTTCGTGCGAGCAGGCATATCAAAACTGCCCGAACGGCTGATTGGCTGATTGGCTGATTGGCTGATTGGCTGATTGGCTGATTGGCTGATTGGCTGATTGGCTGATTGGCTGATTGGCTGCGCAGCATAAGTTCTGGATCTGCCAATAGGTAGATCTCCCCTGTCAATCGCTCAAGTAAGGAATACGCAATATGAAAAAGATTGTTGCTTCACTGCTGATGGGTTTGGGTCTGACTTTTGCTGTAGCTGCGCCGGCATCAGCCGACGGTGGGCTTTGGTGTGAGATCAAGCATCACGTCTGCGATCAAGGCTCGACCAATAACGTTTGCGTCCTTGCAAACGAATACTGCGTAAACGGCTGATTTGTCGCCGCGCGACAAGTCGCAATTAAACGCAATTGAAATGAATCAAAGTGCAAAACAAGTTTTTGCGCGTAAAAGAATCTGCCAATTGGCAGACATTTAGCAGTAACCACTCAAAAAAGGGACTACGCATTATGAAAAAGATCGTTGCTTCGCTGCTTATGGGTTTGGGACTGACATTTGCGGTAGCCGGACCGGCTTTTGCTGACACACTGTGGTGCGATATCCGTCATCATGTATGCGATCAGGGCTCGACCAACTCGGTTTGCATCATCGCTGTTCAAAACTGTCCGAACGACTAATTTGGCACTTGGTGCCTAAGCGGCATACCGCTTGGACCGAGTACCGAATTGAAAGCCCCGTCGATATCGGCGGGGCTTTTTGATGGGCGTTGATTTACGCATTTGCAGCAATTATCCACGCCTTGCAAAAAAACAACGCCACCTGACGGTGGCGTTGTTCATTTCAAGCAAGCCCGAAGTTTGGGCTGCGTGACTTACTTGATCATGCCTTTGCTCTTGAGCAATTCGAACATGGTCTTGCCGATCTCGGCCGGGCTACGCGTGTAAGCGATGCCAGCACGTTCGAACGCGGCAAACTTCTCTTCTGCCGTACCCTTGCCACCGGAGATGATCGCGCCAGCGTGGCCCATGCGCTTGCCCTTCGGGGCAGTCACACCAGCGATGTAGCCAACCACCGGCTTCTTCACGTAGGCCTTGGCGAACTCAGCAGCTTCTTCTTCAGCTGAACCACCGATTTCACCGATCATGATGATCGCATCGGTATCCGGATCGTCCTGGAACAGCTTCAGTGCATCAATGTGGCTGGTGCCCGGGATCGGGTCGCCGCCGATACCGATGCAGGTCGATTGACCCAGACCCAGCGCGGTAGTTTGCGCCACGGCTTCATAGGTCAGCGTGCCGGAGCGGGACACGATGCCGATGCGGCCCGGGTTGTGGATGTGCCACGGCATGATGCCGATCTTGCACTCGCCCGGCGTGATCACGCCCGGGCAGTTCGGGCCGATCAGGCGGATGCCGGCTTCGTCGACCGCTTTCTTCACGTACAGCATGTCCAGCGTCGGCACGCCTTCGGTGATGCAGACGATCAGCTTCACGCCGGAATCGATGGCTTCAAGGATGGAATCCTTGGCAAACGCTGCCGGCACGTAGATGACCGAAGCATCAGCCTGGGTTTGGCGCACGGCGTCTTTCATGGTGTTGAACACCGGCAGGCCGAGATGCTCGGAACCGCCCTTGCCCGGGGTCACGCCACCAACAACCTTGGTGCCGACCTTCAGCGCTTGTTCAGCGTGGAAGGTACCGTTTTTGCCGGTGAAACCTTGCACCAGCACTTTCGTATCTTTATTAACCAGAACGCTCATGGTTTTTTCCTTAGTTCGTGCAGGTGATTAGGAGATGGCCTTGACGGCGGCAACGATCTTCTCGGCAGCGTCGTTCAGACCTTGGGCCGAAGTCAGCTTGAGGCCGGATTCGTCGAGGATCTTGGCGCCGAGTTCAGCATTGTTGCCTTCGAGACGGACCACGACCGGCACAGTCACGTGCACTTCCTTCACGGCAGCGATGATCGCTTCAGCGATCATGTCGCAGCGGACGATGCCGCCGAAGATGTTGATCAGCACGCCCTTGACCGAGGTATCGGCCAAGATCAGCTTGAACGCTTCGATCACGCGCTCTTTGGTTGCGCCGCCGCCCACATCGAGGAAGTTGGCCGGTTGGCCGCCCTTCAGCTTGATGATGTCCATGGTGGCCATGGCCAGACCGGCGCCGTTCACCATGCAGCCGATGTTGCCTTCCAGCGCCACGTAGTTCAGATCGAACTCGGAAGCCTTCACTTCACGCTCGTTCTCTTGCGACTTGTCGCGTTGTGCCAGCAGTTCCGGGTGACGATGCAGGGCGTTGGAGTCGAGGTTGATCTTACCATCGACGCAAGCCAGTTCGCCGTTTTCACGCAGCGCCAGCGGATTCACTTCGAACAGGGCGAAGTCGTTTTCAACGAATGCCTTGTAGGAGCCGAGGATCAGCTTGGTGAAGGCGGCGATTTGCGAGCCGGACAGGCCCAGCGCGAACGCAGCATCACGGCCTTGGAACGGCTGCATGCCAACCAGCGGATCGACTTCGATCTTGATGATCTTTTCTGGGGTTTCTTCAGCAACCTTCTCGATTTCCACGCCGCCTTCGGTGGAAACCATGAACACCACGCGCTGGCTGGAACGATCCACTACGGCGCCCAGGTACAGTTCGCGCTGCACCGGGTACATGTCTTCACACACCAGCACCGAATGCACCGGCTGACCGGCTGCGTCGGTCTGGTAGGTCACCAGATTGGTGCCGATCAGGGTCTTGGCGACTTCAGCGGCTTCTTCGCGGCTCTTCACCACCTTGACGCCACCGGCCTTGCCACGGCCACCCGCGTGAACTTGGGCTTTGACGACGGCGAACTTGCCGCCGAGCGTGTCATACGCAGCCGCAGCTTCTTCGGCGCTGTTCGCCAGAATGCCGCGCTGTACCGGCAGACCGTACTTGGCCAGCAGTTCCTTGGCTTGATACTCGTGCAGATTCATCTCAATGATCCTTTGTGAGGAAAAGGGTTCGAGCTGGCCGGGCCAGCCCGAGGGGTTCTAAATCAGCTATGCAGGCTACGCTTGTCGCAACCCAGCGCTGCTTCGTGCAGCGCTTCGGACAGCGACGGGTGAGCGTGGACAATGCGGGCGATGTCTTCGGACGAGGCGTTGAATTCCATGGCCACAACCGCTTCGGAAATCAGCTCGGAGGCAAACGGGCCGACGATATGCACGCCCAGGATGCGATCCGTCTTGGCATCGGCCAGCATCTTGACGAAGCCCTTGGCCTCGCCCAGCGCCAGCGCACGGCCGTTGGCCGAGAACAGGAACTGACCCTTTTTATAGTCAATGCCTTCGGCTTTGAGCTGTTGCTCGGTCTTGCCGACCCAAGCGATTTCAGGGCTGGTGTAGATCACCCACGGAATCACGTTGTAGTCGACATGCGGGTGTTGACCAGCGATGCGCTCGGCAACCGCCACGCCCTCTTCCGACGCCTTGTGCGCCAGCATCGGGCCACGAATCACGTCGCCAATCGCCCAGACATTCGGCAGCGCGGTACGGCAGTCATCATCGACTTCAACCTGGCCGCGTTCATTGATCTTCAGACCAACGGCATCGGCGTTCAGGCCGTCCGTGTTCGGCACACGGCCGATCGAGACGATCAGCTTGTCGAACACGCTCTTTTGTTCCGCGCCGGCAGCGTCGGTCCAGTTAACGGTCACGTCCTTCTTGCCGACCTTGATCTCGCCGATCTTCACGCCGTTGGTGATGGCGAGGCCGGTTTCCTTGGTCAGGTACTTGAACGCGTCTTTGGCGACTTGCTCGTCGGCAGCACCGAGGAAAGTCGGCATGGCTTCCAGCACGGTCACGTCGGCACCCAGGCGCTTCCAGACCGAGCCCATTTCCAAACCGATCACGCCAGCGCCGATCACACCCAGCTTCTTCGGCACGGCCGGAATCGCCAGCGCGCCTTCGTTATCCAGCACCAGCTGGTTGTCGATGGCAACGCCCGGCAGTTGGCGCACCTTGGAACCGGTAGCGATGATGACGTGGGTCGCTTCGATCACTTCGACCTTGTCACCGTCCTTGACCTCGATCTGCCACTTGTCGCCATTACGGGCCTTGAAGCTGCCGTAGCCGAGGAAGGACGTGACCTTGTTCTTCTTGAACAGGTAGGCAATGCCGCCGGTGTTCTTGTTGATGATGTCTTGCTTGCGGGCCAGCATCTTGGCGATGTCGACCTTGACCGTGCCGACATTGATGCCGTGATCGGCAAAGCCATGCACCGCGTTGTGGTAGTTCTCGGACGATTGCAGCAGCGCCTTGGACGGGATGCAGCCGACATTCAAACAAGTACCGCCGAGGCTTTGCTTGCCCACAGCGTCCTTGGTGGCATCGATGCAAGCCGTGCTGAAACCAAGCTGCGCTGCGCGGATCGCTGCAACGTAACCACCTGGGCCGCCACCGATCACGACGACGTCGAATTGTTGGGACATATTGGTGAACCTGTGAGGTGTGAGGCGTTAGGTGTGAGGAGAAAACACCCACACCATCTGGGTTGATCACAGGGGCTGGAATGACGAGCGGGCTTACACCTCACCCCTCACCCCTCACCCCTCACGTACTACAGATCGAGCAACAGACGAGCCGGATCTTCGATCGCTTCCTTGATCGCCACCAGCGACAGCACGGCTTCGCGGCCGTCGATGATGCGGTGATCGTAGGACTGAGCCAGATACATCATCGGGCGAACGACCACTTCGCCGTTCTCGACCACTGCGCGTTCCTTGGTGGCATGCATGCCGAGGATCGCGGATTGCGGCGGGTTGATGATCGGGGTGGACATCATCGAACCGAAGGTGCCGCCGTTGGAGATGGTGTAGGTACCGCCGGTGAGTTCTTCCACAGTCAGCTTGCCTTCCTGGGCGCGCTTGCCGAATTCGGCGATGGTGCGCTCGATCTCGGCCAGGCTCAGTTGGTCCGCGTTGCGGATGATCGGCACCACCAGACCACGCGGGCTGCCGACAGCCACGCCGATATCGAAGTAGCCGTGGTAAACGATATCGCTGCCATCAACGGACGCGTTCACGATCGGGTACTTCTTCAGCGCGGCAACGACGGCCTTCACGAAGAAGCCCATGAAGCCCAGCTTCACGCCGTGCTCTTTCTCGAACTTGTCCTTGTACTTGTTGCGCAGATCCATCACCGGCTTCATGTTCACTTCGTTGAAGGTGGTGAGGATGGCGTTGGTCTGTTGCGATTGCAGCAGACGCTCGGCAACGCGAGCACGCAGGCGGCTCATCGGCACGCGCTGTTCAGCGCGATCGCCAACCGGCAGCGCAACCGGCGCAGCAGCCGGCTTGGCACCACCCGCAGCAGCTTTTTGCACGTCCTCTTTCAGCACGCGGCCACCGCGGCCCGAGCCTTCGATCTTCGAAGCATCAACACCGGTATCGGCAGCCAGCTTTTTGGCAGCCGGCATCACGGTGGTACCGAAACCAACCGCGCTCGGGTCAACACCGGCAGCCTTGGCTGCAGCTTCAACCTTGGCGGTCTGCTCAGCGGCGGCAGGTGCCGGCACTGCAGCAGCTTGCGGCGCACCAGCGGCCTTGGCTTCGGTATCGATCGTGGCGATCAGGTCCAGGCTGCCCACGGTGGCGCCTTCTTGCTGAACGATGGAAGCCAGCACGCCAGCTTGCGGCGCCGGGATTTCGAGCACGACCTTGTCGGTCTCGATATCGATCAGGTTTTCGTCGCGGGCAACAGCCTCGCCGACTTTCTTTTTCCACTGCAGGAGCGTGGCTTCAGCGACCGATTCCGGCAATTGCGGTACTTTGACTTCAACAATCATGGTGTTTCTCCAAGTGGATCTTGTTGTCCGTTCAGCCTCTGCCGACAAGCAAGGCGGCCGATAGGCAAGACGCGGTCACGTTCGATACGAAAGCGCGACACCCGAGGGTGTCGCATGTGACCGCGTTGGAATTACAGCGAAAGCGCCTCATCAATGAAGGCTTTCAGCTGCGCGTTATGTTTGCTCATGTAACCGACGGCTGGCGATGCCGAAGACGGGCGGCCTGCGTACAGCAAGGTCTGCTTCGGTGACATGGCGCTTTCCAGCCGGTGGCGGATCTGGTGCCACGCGCCCTGATTGCGCGGCTCTTCCTGAATCCACATCAGTTCCTTGGCATTCGGGAATTTATCCAGCTCGGCACGCAATTCTTCGGTCGGGAACGGATACAGCTGTTCGATCCGGACGATCGCGATGTCCTTGATCTCGCGTTCCTGGCGCGCATTGACGAGGTCGTAATAAACCTGACCCGCGCACAGCAGAACACGCTTGACCTTCTTGGCATCGAGTTCGGCCACTTCGCCGATCACCGGGCGGAATTCGCCGTTGCTGAAATCTTCGATCGGGCTGGCGGCGTTCTTGGCCTTCAAGAGACGCTTGCTCATGATCACGACCAGCGGTTTGCGCACCGGGCGCAGCATCTGGCGACGCAACACGTGGAACATTTGCGCAGCTTCGGACGGCTGCACCACCTGGATGTTGTGCTCGGCGCACATTTGCAGGAAGCGCTCGACGCGTGCGGAGCTATGCTCCGGGCCCGCGCCATCGTAACCGTGCGGCAACAGCATGGTCAGGCCGCACAGACGGCCCCACTTGGTTTCGCCGGAGGTGATGAACTGGTCGATCACCACTTGCGCGCCGTTGGCGAAGTCACCGAACTGCGCTTCCCAGATCACCAGCTCGTCCGGCGCGGAAGAAGCGTAGCCGTATTCAAACGCCAGCACGGCTTCTTCATTCAGGATCGAGTCGATGACCAGGAAGTGCGCCTGGTTGTCGGAGAGGTTCTGCAGCGGGATGTAAACGCCTTGGTCCCACTTTTCGCGATTCTGATCGTGCACCACCGCATGGCGATGGTTGAAGGTGCCACGGCCGGAGTCTTCACCGGAAATCCGCACGGCATAGCCTTCGGTCAGCAGCGTGGCATAGGCAAGCGATTCGGCCATACCGAAGTCGACGCCCTGATTGCCCTTCACCATTTCGCCACGATCCTTGAGGATCTTGTCGACGTTGGCGCGCAACTTGAAGTTGTCCGGCACCTTGACGAATTTTTCGGCGAGGCGTTGCAGATCGGTCAGCGGCACAGCGGTGCTCACCGGATGACGCCAGTGATTGCCCATGTACTTGCTGAAATCGATCGCGTAAGAGCGCTTGTAGTCGGTCAGCGTGGTCTGCTCGACGTGCTCGCCACGATCCAGCGCGGCACGGTAGGCATCGATCAAGCCATTGGCTTCGGCTTCGGTCACGACGCCGTCGGCAATCAGGCGATCGGCATACTTTTTGCGCACGCCCGGATGCTTGGCGATCTTCTTGTACATCATCGGCTGCGTGACGAACGGATCATCCGCTTCGTTGTGGCCTTGACGGCGGAAGCAGACGATATCGATCACCACATCGCGACGGAACTCCTTGCGGAATGCCAGTGCGGCTTCGGTGACGAGGCACACGGCCTCTGGATCATCGCCGTTCACGTGGAAGATCGGCGCTTCGATCATCTTGGCGATGTCGGTGCAATACAGCGTCGAACGGGTGTCGCGGGTATCGGAGGTGGTGAAACCGATCTGGTTGTTGACGACGATGTGCACCGTGCCGCCCGTGCCGTAGCCACGCGTGTTGGCCAGATTGAACGTGCCTTGGTTGGTGCCCAAGCCAATGAAGGCCGAATCGCCGTGGATCAGCACCGGCAGCACTTGCTCGCCGGTCTTGTCGCCGCGACGTTGCTGACGGGCGCGCACCGAACCTTCAACCACCGGGTTGACGATTTCGAGGTGGGACGGGTTGAACGCCAGCGACAGGTGGATCGGGCCAGCCGGTGTCGGCACGTCGGCCGAGAAACCGTTGTGGTACTTCACGTCGCCGGACGGCAGTTCGGTGGTCGGGCGGCCTTCGAATTCACTGAACAGTTCACGCGGCAACTTGCCAAGCGTGTTCACCAGCACATTGAGACGACCACGGTGGGCCATGCCGATGATCAGTTCTTGCACGCCATCACGGCCGCCACCCTGCACCAGACGGTCCAGCGCAGCGATCATGCTTTCGCCGCCTTCCAGACCGAAACGCTTCTGGCCGACGTATTTCTTGCCGAGATACAGCTCCAGCGTCTCGGCCGCAGTCACCTGCTTCAGGATGCGTTGCTTCTCGGCCTTGGTGAATGCAGCCGTGGAGCGGCGTGATTCAAAGTATTCCTGCACCCACTTACGCTGCTCGTTGTTGGTGATGTGCATGTATTCCAGACCGATGCTGCTGCAATAGGTCTGCTTGAGGAAGCTAAGCACTTCAGCCGGCGTGGCACGCGGCAGGCTGCGGATATTGGTGCCAAGCATGATGCCCATATCGGCATCGGTCAGGCCGTGCGCCCTGGGATCAAGCTCGGGGATCGCGGTCTGATCCATGCGCTGCAGCGGATCAAGGCTGGCCTGGCGGCTACCCATGATCCGGTAGGCGGAAATCAGGCGCAGCAGGTTGACCTGGCGCTCGATGGCCGCTTCATCAGCTGCGGCGCCTTGCACCACACGCACGGGGCTCTTGGTCAGCTGGCGGAACGATTCTTCAATCGGCGCACGCGGGATATCGCGGTTGGCCGAACCAGCCGAGAGCTTGTCGAAGTAATCGCGCCATTCGGCGTCGACCGAAGCGGAATCGGTCAGATATTGTTCGTAGAGTTCTTCAACGAACGGGGCATTCCCGCCAAACAGGTGGGAATTCAACTCGAGTTCTTTCATCATTTTTTCTTGGTCCTGTTTGCCGGTGTGTTACACCGGCCAAGCCAGATTCAATACACGTAGCAATAAACAGCCTGGTACAAAAAAGGCGCTGTCCGATGATCAACCGGACAACGCCTGGTTACTGCATCAACCGCGCTTGGCGGCCTCGACGTAATCTCGGCGTTGCGCGCCGGTGTACAGCTGGCGCGGACGACCGATCTTCATGCCTGGATCGGCGATCATTTCGTTCCAGTGGCTGATCCAGCCCACGGTACGCGCCAACGCGAAGATCACGGTGAACATGGAAACCGGGATGCCCAGCGCGGTCAGCACGATGCCGGAGTAGAAGTCGACGTTCGGGTAGAGCTTGCGGTCGATGAAGTACTGGTCTTCCAGCGCGATCTTTTCCAGCGCCATTGCCAGCTTGAACTTCGGATCGTTGTGCAGGCCGAGCTCTTGCAACACGTCGTCGCAGGTCTTCTTCATGATCGCGGCACGCGGGTCCATGTTCTTGTAGACGCGGTGACCGAAGCCCATCAGCTTGTGGGTCTTGGCCTTCACGCCTTCCATGAACGCCGGCACGTTATCGACGTGGCCGATTTCGTCCAGCATCTTCAGCACGGCTTCGTTGGCGCCGCCATGCGACGGGCCCCACAGGCAAGCGATACCGGCAGCGATACATGCAAACGGATTGGCACCGGAGGAACCAGCCAGACGCACGGTCGAGGTGGAAGCGTTTTGCTCGTGATCGGCATGCAGCGTGAAGATGCGATCCAGCGCCTGCACCAGCACCGGGCTCGGCTTGTACTCTTCACACGGGGTCGCGAACATCATGTGCATGAAGTTCTCGGTGTAGCCCAGTGCGTTCTTCGGGTAGTTGAACGGCAGACCCTTGCTGTAGCGGTAGCACATCGCCGCGATGGTCGGGATCTTGGAGATCAGGCGGTAGATGGCCACTTCGCGGTGACGCGGATTGTTGATGTCCAGGCTGTCCTGATAGAACGCGGACAAGGCACCCACCACGCCAACCATCATCGCCATCGGGTGCGCATCGCGGCGGAAGCCCTTGAAGAACGAGGTCAGTTGATCGTGCACCATCGAGTGACGCATCACGGTGCGATCGAACTCTTCCTTCTGTGCAGGAGTCGGCAGTTCACCGAACACCAGCAGGTAGCAGACTTCGAGGTAGTCGCTGTGCTCTGCCAGTTGCTCGATCGGGTAACCGCGGTAGTAGAGCTGGCCCAGATCGCCGTCGATAAAGGTGATCTTGGATTCACATGAGGAAGTGGCAAGGAAACCCGGGTCGAAGGTGAACATGCCAGTCTTCGAAAACGCGCGGATATCGACAACATCCGGGCCCAATGTGCCCGGCAGAATCGGGAAGTCGATCGTTTGATCGCCGTTCTGGTAAGTCAGTGTGACTTTGTTTTCCATCTCGTGTGACTCCAAGGTTGCAGCCCGGCCAATGCCGGGCCCGTTTTATCGTTGCTCGGCCTGGATGCGTTCAATGATCGCGCGAAGCGTCACATCTGGGCATTCGGCCTTGCCGTTTAAATATTCAAGAAAATCCTGATCCGGCAGCAGCAGGAGCCGGCGGTAATCCTCCAGCTCTGCGGCACTTAGACCCTGGAACGCACCGTTGACGAAGCGCTCCAGTTGCAGATCGAGCTCAAGCAGCCCCCGGCGCGAGCGCCAGAGAATCCGCTTGAGTTCAACCTCGTCGATCATGTTGTTCACATCCGGCACGTTAGGCATCGATCCGATCAAGCAATGCGCTTGACCATCAGATCCTTGATCTTGCCAATGGCCTTGGTCGGATTGAGATCCTTCGGGCAGACATCGACACAGTTCATGATCGTGTGGCAGCGGAACAACCGGTACGGGTCTTCGAGATTATCCAAACGCTCGTTTGTGGCGGTATCGCGGGTATCCGCAATGAATCTGTATGCCGCCAAGAGGCCAGCCGGGCCGACGAATTTGTCCGGGTTCCACCAGAACGATGGGCAAGACGTGGAGCAGCAGGCGCACAGGATGCACTCATACAGACCATCGAGTTCCTTGCGGTCTTCCTGGCTTTGCAGGCGCTCCCGTTCCGGTGCCGGCGTGTCGTTGACGACATACGGCTTGATCGAGTGGTACTGCTTGAAGAACTGTGTCATGTCGACGATCAGATCGCGCACCACCGGCAGACCCGGCAGCGGACGGATCTGGATCGGCTGCTTGAGCGAATCGATATCGGTCACACAGGCCAGACCATTCTTGCCGTTGATGTTCATCGCATCCGAACCGCAGACGCCTTCACGGCAGGAGCGGCGGAACGAGATGGCATCGTCGACAACCTTGAGTTTAACAAGGGCATCGAGCAGTTTGCGATCGGTCGAATCGAGTTCGACGCTGTAGTCCTGCATGTAGGGCTTCTGATCCTTTTCCGGATCGAAACGGTAGATGCTGAATTTGACGGTACGGGTAGTCATTCTTGCATTCCCCTCAGTAGGAGCGGGTCTTGAGCGCGATCGTATCGACCGACAGCGGCTTGAGATTCACGGCCTTGTAGTCAAGGCGGTTGCCTTCAAGGTGCCATAGCGTGTGCTTGAGCCAGTTTTCGTCATCACGGCCGTTCGGATGCGCTTCGGTATCCGGCGCATCGTCACGCACGTGAGCACCGCGCGATTCGGTACGGGCTTCGGCCGAAATCATCGTGGCCTTGGCGACTTCGATCAGGTTTTCCAGCTCCAGCGCTTCGAGACGGGCGGTGTTGAAGGTCTTGGACTTGTCGGCGATTTCAGTGGTCTTGACCATCTGTTCGACTTCCAGAATCTTCTGCACGCCTTCCTTGAGCATGTCCTTGAAGCGGAACACGCCGCAGTGGTTCTGCATCGTGCGCTGCATGGCGGCACGGGCATCGTTCACTTGCGTGCCGTTGGTTTGCTTGTTCAGGCGCTCAACGCGAGCCACCGAGCGCTCGACATCGGCCATCGCCAATGTCGGCAGATCGTGCGGCGCGGTCTTGATGAATTCGATCATCGAGTTGCCGGAGCTCTTGCCGAATACCAACAGATCGAGCAGCGAGTTGGTGCCCAAGCGGTTAGCACCGTGCACCGATGCGCAAGCGACTTCACCAGCTGCGTAAAAGCCGCTGACGATCTTGCTGTCGACGACGACTTCGCCCTTATAGTTGGTCGGAATGCCGCCCATCTGATAGTGGCAAGTCGGCACGACCGGAATCGGTGCCTTGATCGGGTCGACACCGGCGAACTTGATCGAAATCTCGCGGATACCCGGCAGCTTGGACTTGATGACTTCCGGATCCAGGTGGGTGATGTCGAGCAAGACGTGATCCTTGTTCGGACCACAGCCACGACCTTCATTGACTTCAGTGACCATGGCGCGGGATACGACGTCGCGGGACGCCAAGTCCTTGGCGTTCGGCGCGTAACGTTCCATGAAGCGCTCGCCGTTGCTATTGCGCAGAATGCCGCCTTCGCCGCGCACGCCTTCGGTAATCAACACACCTGCACCGGCCACGCCGGTCGGGTGGAATTGCCAGAATTCCATGTCTTCCAGGGGGATGCCGGCACGAGCCGCCATGCCGAGACCGTCACCGGTATTGATGAAGGCATTGGTGGAAGAAGCGAAGATACGGCCGGCACCGCCGGTAGCGAACAGGGTGGCCTTGGCCTGGAACACGTACACGTCGGACGTTTCCATTTCCATCGCCACGACGCCTTGCACATTGCCTTGCTCGTCGCGAACGAGGTCAAGCGCCATCCATTCGACGAAGAATTGGGTATTGGCGCGCACGTTGCGTTGATACAGTGCATGCAACATGGCATGGCCGGTACGGTCAGCAGCAGCACAGGCGCGGCGCACCGGCTTCTCGCCAAAGTTCGACATGTGACCGCCGAACGGGCGCTGGTAAATGGTGCCATCCGCGTTACGGTCAAACGGCATGCCGTAGTGTTCGAGCTCAACCACGACATTCGGTGCTTCGCGACACATGAATTCAATCGCGTCCTGGTCGCCGAGCCAGTCGGAGCCCTTGACGGTGTCATACATGTGCCAGTGCCAGTGATCCGGCTCGGAATTACCCAGCGATGCGGATACACCACCTTGCGCAGCAACGGTGTGCGAGCGGGTCGGGAAAACTTTCGACAGCACGGCGGTCTTCAGGCCGGCTTCGGACAACTGCAGTGCGGCACGCAGGCCAGCGCCACCGGCGCCTACGATGACTGCATCAAACTTGCGAACTGGAACGGTCATCACGCACCCCAAACCACTTTAACGGCGTAAACAAGGCTGGAGATCAGCCAGACGAGGGTCAGGACATGCAGCGTCAGGCGGATGCCGACCGGCTGTACATAGTCCATCCAGATGTCCCGCACACCGACCCATGCGTGCCAGAGCAGCGCAAACGCGGTAACGGTGGTGAGCACCTTGACCCAGGTCATCGAGAACAGGGACTGCCACGCTTCATAATTGGCGTCATGCGCAAACAGCACGAACACACCAATCGCAATGGCGTAAACCAGCATGATGACGGCGGTGACACGTTGCACCAGCCAGTCGCGCAGACCGTAGTGAGCGCCTACAACTTCACGATTTACCATGCCAGCACCCCGATCACGACAGTCAGCAACAGGCTCACCACAAGCACGATCTTCGCGGTCAGGCGCGCAGTCGGCAGGTCGAGACCTTTATGGACATCCAGGAAGAGAAAGCGGGTACCGGCACAGGCGTGGTGCAGAAAGCCCCACAGCACGGCAAGAAGACCGATCTTGACGATCGGGTTTGAAATACAGGATCTGAACGCTTCAAAGCGTTCGGCCGAGGAAAGCGTGCCTTCAAGGGCATACAACATGGCCGGAATTGCAACGAACATCAGCAAACCGCTGATCCGATGCAGAATCGAGACGATCCCCGGCAGTGGCAATCTGATTTGCCACAGCGCGAGGTGCTTGGGGCGTTTTTGACTCATACGCTTTCCTCACTGGTTAAAACATTGGCGTCGCCAGGCGACGCCGCCGCAGGGCTAGGCCCCATTCACTTCCGCACCGGGCTTACACCCCATGCGCAATCAAAAACCGTCAAACCAACACTATCAATCCTGCTCGGCTGACGTTGCCGGCTCGAACGCATCGCGTTCTGTTTTCAGCCAAGCCACGCTCCAAACCTGCGGTCGCCCGTCAAAATCACGCGACAAACGCACCAGCTGCAGCAAGGGCTCACCCACCTCGACCTGCAACAATCTGGCTTCCGCCTGCGCAGCCGGCACAGCGCGATAACGCACTTCGCCATCCTTGAGCCGCACACCGTAATCACGCCAGCATAATTCCGGCACGTTACCTTTCAACTCACGCACCCGGCGCATATCCAGATCCGGGAAACTTCTCTCCGGCAACAGTATTTCTTCCAGGCCAACTGCGGCACCGGCAACGCGGATCAACTTGCGTACCTGCCAGAGCACTGCGCCGCGCCGCTGGCCTAACACCTCAGCCAATTGCTCGCCGGCATTGATCCGCACACAGCCGAGCAGCTCGAATTTTGGCGCTTCGCCGCCAACCCCGGTCAATGGGGTAAAACGGCTACGAGCGAGAAAATCACTGGTTCCGGCTACAAAAGTACCAACGCCCTGGCGACGGTACAGCACACCTTCAACCACCAGTTCATCCAGTGCTTTCCGCACCGTTCCCTGGCTCACACCAAAGTTTTTTCCCAACTCGGTTTCGCTAGGCAACGGTTCGTCGTCGCGCCATTCGGCGGCTTCGATCCGGGAGAGCACTTCGCGCACGACTTGGCGGTACAAAGGCTGGTGACTGAGCTTGGCCATTACGTATTAGGTTCGCTTTTTATCATGTTGTCGGCATGGAGTCTACTACAGTCTTATATAAGACAAAAGACAAATGCCGTTCAGATGGCAAAACCGCTCGATTCGCAAGCGCGCCGTCATTCCACCGTGCTAGAATCCGCACGTTTCGCACCCGTTTTTTTCAGAACATGCAAGAGCATGCCGCTTCTTGCTGTAGTTGTGAGTTGGCGGACAACCGCCGAGATCCGGAGTCAATCCCATGAAGAAACCTGTACGCGTTGCCGTAACCGGCGCAGCCGGTCAAATCGGCTACAGCCTCCTGTTCCGTATTGCTTCCGGCGCCATGCTTGGCCCGGATCAGCCGGTGATCCTGCAATTGCTGGACATCACTCCGTCGCTGCCGGCGCTCAATGGCGTCGTGATGGAACTCGACGACTGTGCTTTCCCGTTGCTGCAAGGCATCGTTCAATCCGATGATCCGATGGTCGCATTCAAGGATGCCGACGTCGCCCTGCTGGTTGGCGCCCGTCCGCGCGGTCCTGGCATGGAGCGCAAGGATCTGCTCGAAGCCAACGGCGCCATCTTCACCACGCAAGGCAAGGCACTGAACGCCGTCGCTTCGCGTGACGTCAAGGTGCTGGTGGTCGGCAACCCGGCCAACACCAACGCCTACATCGCCATGAAGAACGCACCGGATCTGAACCCGGCCAACTTCACCGCCATGATGCGTCTTGACCACAACCGCGCCCTGACCCAGATTGCCCAGAAGACCGGCAATGCCGTCACCGACGTGAAGAAAGTCATCATCTGGGGTAACCATTCGGCCACCCAGTATCCGGACATCTTCCACGCTGACGTGAAGGGCCAGAACGCCGCTACGCTGATCAACGATCAGCAATGGCTGGAAGGCGATTTCATCCCGACCGTGCAACAGCGCGGCGCTGCAATCATCAAGGCACGTGGCCTGTCTTCCGCCGCTTCGGCCGCCAACGCAGCCATCGACCACATCCGCAACTGGGTGCTGGGCACGCCGGAAGGCGATTGGGTCACGATGGGTGTGCCGGCCAATGGCGAATACGGCTATAGCGATCTGATCTACGGTTACCCGGTAACTTGCAAGGATGGCAAATACACCATCGTTCAAGGTCTGCAAATCAGTGAATTCAGCCGTGGCCGCATGGATGCGACCGCGAAGGAACTCTCTGAAGAGCGTGATGCCGTGAAGCATTTGATCGGCTAATCAGTCCGTCGCTCCAAGCAAAAAGGCGAACCCTATGGTTCGCCTTTTTGTTGCCTACCGGATTCGCACTACACATATCCCGGTACAGATGTAGGTAGAGACGAAAACGGGCCGAATCATCGGCCCGTTTCACTACGGCTTGGCTACGTCAAACCTGCTTAGCGCGGCTTCAACGTGTACAGCGGGCTCTGCCCAGCAGCAACTGCGCCGCTAGCCAGATTGGTCAGGCCACCGAACTGGTCAATATTGCTGATCACAATCGGGCTGATCAACGACTGCGCGTGTTCGTTCAGATAATCCAGATCAAGCTCGAGCACCGGCTCGCCTGCGTTCACATGCGTGCCCTGCTCTGCCAGACGCCGGAACCCTTGACCGCCGAGCTTCACCGTTTCAATACCGATGTGAACGATGATTTCCGCTCCGTTATCAGCCTGAAGTGCAAAGGCGTGATTACTGTTGAAAATCTTCACCAGCGTACCGCTAGTCGGCGCAACCACCAGGCGGCCTGTCGGCTTGATAGCAACGCCATCACCCACAGCCTTGCTGGCAAAGGCAGCATCCGGCACTTCCGACAACGGCACGATGTCGCCAGTTACCGGAGCCACCAGCACCAACTCACCCTTGACTGGTGCAGGCGGCGGCGTCTGGATCGTGCTTGCCGCAGCGGCTTTCTGTGCAGGTGCAATCGGGGCTTGCGCAATCGTAACGGCTGGCGCTACGCCGCCAGTCACCAACTTACGCATGGCATCCGCAACCATCTCTGCTTTCGGCCCGACGATGATCTGAACGGTTTGCTTGTTGAGCTTGACCACGCCAGAAGCACCCAGCAGCTTGGCTTCCATCTCATTGACGCGCGCCGAGTCATTCACATTCAAACGCAAACGGGTGATGCAGGCATCGATCGCCGTCAGGTTTGCAGCACCGCCCACAACACCCAGATAAGCAGCAGCGAGATGATCCAAATCACCGCTCGTACCACCGGAAAAACCAGACTCAACGGTATCTGCAGCGTCTTCACGACCCGGTGTTTTCAGGTTGAACGCCTTGATGAAGAAAGAGAACAACGCGAAATAGATCACGAACCAGATCACGCCGACCACAACCACATAGATCTGATTGCTCGATGCCGGCTGGCCCCAGTTCAACACCAAGTCAAAAGCACCGGCGGAGAAACCAAAGCCGAGATGCGAATCCAGCGCGGTCAGGATGTAGGCTGAAATACCGGTGAGCACCGCGTGCACCAGATAAAGCGCTGGCGCCAGGAACATGAACAGGAATTCGAGTGGCTCGGTCACACCAGTAAGGAACGCCGTAAATGCTACCGAGAACAACACACCGCCAACGACCGGACGACGCTCTTTTGGCGCAGCGAAATACATGGCAAGAGCCGCGCCCGGCAAACCGAACATCATGACCGGGAAAAAGCCGGTCATGAACATCCCTGCGGTCTTGTCGCCAGCAAAGAAACGAGACAGATCGCCGTGAACTACGGTTTGCACGCCGTCCTTGACCGTATTGAAATCACCGATCTGGAACCAGGCAATAGAGTTGAGCAACTGGTGCAAACCGGTCGGGATAAGCAAGCGGTTGACGGTGGCAAAGATGCCGGCACCCAGCGCGCCCTGCCCTACGATCCAGTTACCCGCAGCGTTGATTTCGGTTTGAATCGGTGGCCAGACATAACCCAGTACCAAGGCCAGTACCAGCATGGCCAGACCGGTAATAATCGGCACGAAGCGCTTTCCACCAAAAAACGCGGCCCAATCAGGCAGCTTGATATCGTGGAACCTGTTGTACAGCATCCCCGCTATCCAGCCGGCCAGGATACCCGCCAACACCCCCATACCGATCTTGCCGTGGGGGTTGGCCGCCAACCACGCCTTGACCGCCCAGTGGTTATCCATGCACTTGGTTAATACGTAGTAACCCACCGCACCAGCCAAAGCGGCAGAACCGTGACCATCCTTGGCCCATCCAACAGCAACGCCAATCGCAAATAGCAGCGCAAGATTGGCAAACAATGCATCGCCGCCTGCGGCAACGAATGCCCCAATGCTTCCGAATACCTCCGGATGCATGATGTCTGGCTGCCCGATCCGCAGCATGAGCGCCGCTACTGGCAACGCCGCGATCGGCAACTGCAACGATCGGCCGAGTTTTTGAAGCCCACCCAGTAAACTCATCTTGCCTCCTGATTCATGTTGGATACCCGAAACCTATCGAGAACGGCCTCTGGCGTGCAATTTTTGCGTAAACGTCATGGTTCTTGCATGTAATGCTGGGCCGATTATTTCACCGCCCCTGACGCACGGCAATCGCCATTCCACGCTGCATTGCAGCAATATGTCATGGCTTGAGCGGCTAAGCAGCTGACATGGCAAGCAATTCACAAGAAATTCAACCACCCACTCATGCTCCAAAAAAGGGCAAACGCACCCTCCATGACCGCTTTTTACGGCGGACAGTCCTGGCGGTGGTATTCGCTTGGGCAAACGACCGTTAGAATCCGCGCTGTACGTTTTGCCCTACTTAGAGACTTCTTATGTCGCATGCTGTATCCAAATTGCTGACGCTCGGCCTCACCCTGGCGCTTTCGCTCTCGCTGATCGCCTGCAACCGCTCGCCGGGCGCTGTTGGAGCAGCCAGTGGCCCGGCTGCGGCCACGCAAGCCGCGGCCGAACTCTCCACTGATGATGTAACGACTGCTCAGCAAGGCGACCTCAACCGCTCCATTGCCCTGACTGGCAATCTGCAGGCGCTGCGACAAACCACAATCACCGCGCAAATCGATGGCCTGATCGCCAGCGTCGCCGTCAGGCCCGGCGCAAGCGTCACGGCCGGGCAAGAATTGGCGCGTTTCGACCCGAGTGATCTTGAAAAGCAAATGGCCGTGTCTCAATCGCAGCTCGCCAAGAGCCGTGAGCAGTTGGCGCTGAATCACAAGCTGAACGAACGCAACGCCAATCTGCTCAAGCAGAATTTCATTTCGCAGAACGCCTTCGACTCCAGCGATAGCCAGTTGCGTACGGCCGAGGCCGATGCGCATACGTCCGAAGCGCAGCTTGCCCTGGCGAAGCAATCGCTTGCCAAGACATCCATCCGCGCACCATTTGCCGGCACCGTGGCCGAACGCCTGGCGGAACCGGGGCAACGCGTGGGCATGAACAGCAAGCTGTTTACCCTTGTCGATCTGTCAGAGCTCGAATGGGTGGGCGAGGTGCCATCCGGCCGCATCGGTGACGTCAAGGTGGGGCAGAAAGCCGAATTC
Source organism: Andreprevotia chitinilytica DSM 18519 (assembly GCF_000711875.1). Classification (GTDB taxonomy): domain Bacteria; phylum Pseudomonadota; class Gammaproteobacteria; order Burkholderiales; family Chitinibacteraceae; genus Andreprevotia; species Andreprevotia chitinilytica. The sequence goes on along the minus strand of NZ_JONM01000008.1, from coordinate 168,602 downwards.
CGCGTCGACGGGTTCGATCATCCGTTCACCGGGCAAGTCAGCCGCATCAACCCCAGCGTCAATGCCAGCAGCAAAACGGTGCAGATTTATCTGCAGGTGCCGAACCCCGATGGCGCATTGCGGGATGGGCTATTCGCGCAAGGCAATCTGTTGCTCGATATCCGCCACGCTGTCATCAACGTACCCAAGCAAGCCGTACGGGATGAAAACGGCAAGCGCTACGTGCTGGCGATTGAACAGGGCAAGCTGGTTCGCCGCGATGTGTCGATCGGTGCGGAAGATGCCGTGGCGGATCGCGTCGAGATCGCACAGGGCATCGACGCCGGCACCATCATCCTGGTCAGCGGCGTGCGCCTGACATCCGGCATGGCGGTCAAGCTGCCAGCCAGTGCAGTGACTGCCCGCAAGTAAGCCCTCATCACACGGCCTTCGGCGATCGCGCCGGGGCCGTTTCAAGTTTCCAGGAGCACCACCCCGATGTGGTTTACCCGAGTCAGTATCCAAAACCCGGTGTTCGCGACCATGATGATGGTTTCGCTGCTGGTGCTTGGCCTGTTTTCCTTGAGTCGGCTGCCGGTTGAAGAACTGCCGGATGTGCAATTCCCGGTCATCGTCGTCTCGACCAACTACCCGGATGCTGCGCCGGAAATCGTCGAAAGCGATGTCACCAAGCCGCTAGAAGAAAGCATCAACACCATCAGCGGCTTGAATCAGGTGTATTCACATACCTATCAAGGCGTGTCGGTAATCATTGCCGAGTTCGATCTCGACGTTGATCCGGACAAAGTGGTGCAGGACGTGCGCGAGAAAGTCGCCGCCGTGACGCCCACTTTCCGCGCCGAAGTCAAAGCGCCGACCATCAGCCGCTACAACCCGGACGACCTGCCGATCGTGTCGCTGTCAATCAGTTCGGATCGCCTCTCGCCACGCGAACTCACTAGTCGCGCCGATCAATTCATCAAGAAACGCTTCGAGACCATCCCCGGCGTCGGCCAAGCGGCCTTGATCGGTGGCGTGACCCGTCAGGTGAACATTGATCTGAAGCCGGAGCGCCTTGCCGCGCTGAAGATCGGCATCAATGACGTCAACAATGCCGTTCAGCAACAGAACGCCGAAGTACCGGTCGGCACCATCGAGGGCAAAGGCCGTGAACAGGTGGTGCAGATCAAAGGCCGGCTGCAGTCGGCGGAAGATTTCAAGCGCATCGTCATCGCCTGGCGTAATGACGCGCCGGTGTATCTGGCCGACGTTGCCGACATCCGCGATGGGCAAGCCGAGGAAGAATCACTTGCGCTCGTCAACGGCAAACGCGCCATCTCGCTGGATATCAAGAAGGTCAACAAGGCCAATACCGTTCAAGTAAGCGACGGCACGCGCAAGGAAATGGCCAAACTCAATCAGGAGCTGGCCTCCGAGGGCATCAAGCTTTCGGTGCTGTATGACAACTCGGAAGGCATCCGCTCCTCGCTGAAAGACGTCAAAACCTCGCTACTCGAAGGCGCGGTATTGACCGTGCTGATCGTGTTCCTGTTTCTCGGCTCCTGGCGCAGCACGGTCATTACTGGTTTGACTTTGCCGGTGGCGCTGATCGGCACCTTTTACGCGCTGTATCTCTCTGGCTTCACCATCAACGTGATGACGATGATGGCGCTATCGCTCTGCATCGGCTTGCTGATCGACGATGCCATCGTGGTGCGCGAAAACATCGTTCGCCACGCGGCGATGGGCAAGGATCACTTCCGCGCCGCGCTCGATGGCACCAAGGAAATCGGTCTGGCGGTACTGGCAACCACGTCGACCATCGTGGCGGTGTTCATGCCGGTGGGCTTCATGGGGGGCATCATCGGGCGCTTCTTCCATCAATTCGGCATCACCGTTTGCGCGGCGGTGCTGATCTCGATGTTCGTCTCGTTCACACTCGATCCGATGTTGTCGTCGATCTGGCGCGATCCGCACATGCACGGCGGCAAACGACCGCTGGGGCGGGTGCTCGATGCGCTGGAAAACGGCATGAACAAGTTGTCGGATCGCTACGGCCGGTTGATTCATTGGGCGCTCAAGCATCGCATCGCGGTGATCTCCCTCGCCATCGGCAGCCTGATCGCCGCGTTCATGCTGGCCCGCTTCATCGGCAGCGAATTCGTGCCGAAGGCCGATCTCTCCAAAGTTTCGATCCAGTTCACTACGCCAACAGGCTCGTCGCTCGACTACACCGCTGGCAAGGTGCATCAGGTCGAGGCGGCGCTGAATGAGTTCACCGAAGTGAAAGAGGTGTACACCACCATCAACACCGGCCAGGCCCAAGGCAAGAACAGCGCCATGATGACCGTGACGCTGCAGCCCAAGAAGGAGCGCAAGCGCGGCCAGAGCGAGTTGATCGATCTGTTCCGCACCCGCCTGACACGGCTTGCCGGCGTGGAATTGCGTGCAATCAGCCCATTGGGCGGCGGCGGGTCGCCCGGTAAACCATTGCAAATCTCGATGCAAGGTGCCGATCTCGCTGAATTGCGCAAACTGAGCACAGCGTTTACCGATGAACTGGGCAAGATTCCGGGCGTGGTCGATATCGATTCGAGCATGCGCGACGAGAAACCGACACTCGATGTGCAAATCAATCGCGAACGCGCCGCCAGCCTGGGCTTCAACGTCAGCCAAATCGGCAACGCGCTGCGGCCGATGATCGCCGGCGTGGCAGCCAGCACGTGGCAAGCGCCGGATGGCGAGAACTACGACGTGAACGTGCGGCTGCAGAAAAGTCAGCGCGAAAACGCCGGCCAGCTGGAAAACATCTACCTGACCAGCACCCGCCTCGACGCCAACGGCCTGCCGATCACCCTGCCCTTGTCAGAGCTGGCAACGATCCAGCACACCACCAGTCCGGTGCAGATCAACCGGCGCGACCTGTTCCGCGAGGTGAACATCACCGCCAACGTGGCCGGCCACACCACGGGCGAGGTGCAAAAGCAGATCGACGCCTTGCAGGCCAGCTTCAAGATGCCGGCCGGCTATCGCTTCGTGACCGGCGGGGATAGCAAGAGCATGGCGGAATCAGCCGGTTACGCCGTCGCGGCACTGCTGCTGGGCATCGTGTTCATTTATATGATTCTCGCGTCGCAGTTCGGCCACTTCCTGCAACCGCTCGCCATCATGACGTCGTTGCCGCTGTCACTGGTCGGTGTGTTGCTGGCATTGCTGCTCTGGCGCAGTACGCTGAACATCTTCTCGATCATCGGCGTGATCATGCTGATGGGCCTCGTGACCAAGAACGCGATTCTGTTGGTCGACTTCATCAACCATTTGCGCCGCCAAGGCGTGGAGCGGATGGAAGCGATTGCCGAAGCCGGCCGGGTACGGCTGCGCCCGATCCTGATGACCACTGCTGCGATGGTATTCGGCATGATGCCGCTGGCCCTGGCATTGGGCGACGGTGCCGAGCAACGCGCACCAATGGCGCATGCGATCATCGGCGGCGTGATCACCTCCACTTTGCTCACGCTGGTGGTCGTGCCGGTCGTGTTCACCTGGCTGGATGATCTGGGTGCCTGGATCTTGCGCAAGATGGGCCATGTACCGACGCGTTGGGACATCGATCCAGTCGACGATCGGGTAGATATCGACGAGGGTTCGACGAAGCACCCACGCTGACCGGGGCACTGATGTATTTGGCATTATTCCACATCGCCCACGCATCCTCGGGTTGCGCTTGGGAAATGTCTCAGATTGAGTTTCCGCTCACCGGGGCATCGGTTAGAATGCCCCTTCTCCACGTTTCACTCTCCGATAGGTAGGCTCGATGCTTACAGGCAGTCTGGTGGCAATCGTCACCCCGATGTTCGAGGACGGCAGTCTTGACTATGCCAGCCTCAGAAAGCTGGTCGATTGGCATATCGAACAAGGCACCGATGGTATTGTCGCCGTCGGCACCACCGGCGAATCGCCGACCGTCGATGTGGAAGAACATATCGAAATCGTTCGCACCATCGTCGAGCAAGTCGCAGGCCGTGTGCCCGTCGTCGCCGGCACCGGCGCGAATTCGACCAAGGAAGCGATCACGCTGACCCGCCGTGCCAAGGAAGTCGGCGCGGACTACGGCCTATCTGTCGTTCCCTACTACAACAAACCGACCCAGGAAGGGTTGTTCCAGCACTTCAAGACGATCAGCGAAGCGGTCGATCTGCCCATGCTGCTATACAACGTTCCCGGTCGCACGATCACCGACCTCTCCAATGACACCGCGCTGCGTCTGGCAGCATTGCCGGGCATCGTCGGCATCAAGGACGCCACCGGCAACATGGAGCGTGCAGCGGAACTCGTCAAACGTGCACCGAAAGACTTCACCCTGCTCTCCGGCGACGATGCTTCGGTGTTCCCGTTCATCCTGCTGGGTGGTCATGGAGTGATCTCCGTAACGGCCAATCCTGCGCCACGCGCGATGCATGACCTCTGCGCCACCGCTCGTGCCGGCAAGATTGACGAAGCCCGTACCATCAACGACAAGTTGCAAGGGCTGCACAAGCACTTGTTCGTTGAAGCCAACCCGATCCCGGTGAAATGGGCCATGGAGCAACTAGGCCTGATCGGCCCGGGCATCCGGCTTCCACTGACCCGTCTCTCCCCGGCCAACCAAGGCGTAGTGCGTGAAGCACTGACCCTGGCTGGCGTGCTTTAAGCTCCGCGACCTCGACGTCTGCGACCCGATGTTTGCGAACCCAATGGCGAAAGATTTCATGAAAAACGCGTTCCGACTGATCCCGATCATCGCTGCCCTCTCCCTGGCGGCCTGCAGCAGCGACCAACTGATGCTGCAGCGCAAGGTCGATTACCGCTCCGGTAGCGACAACCTCACCAAGAACCCGCTCGAAGTACCGCCTGATCTGACTTCGCCAGCGGCCAGCACCAATTTCTCCGTCCCGGGCAAATCGATTGCGGCATACCAGAACGCCAGCGCACCGGCGTCAACCGTGCTGCCGGTCACCAGCAAAGCGCGCATCGTGCAGGACGGCAACCAACGCTGGCTGGAAATCCAGGGCAGCGCGGACAAAGTCTGGCCGCAACTGCGCGAGTTCTGGCTCGACAACGGTTTCTTGCTGACCATCGATAACCCGACCATCGGCATCATGGAAACCGACTGGCTGGAAAACCGCGCCAATCTGCCGCAAGACCTGGTGACCAAGCTGCTGCGCAAAGTGGCGGACAGCTTCATTTCCACCGGCGAACTCGACAAATTCCGCACCCGGATCGAGCGCGGCAGCGGTGCTGACGTGACCGACATCTACATCACGCATCGCGGCATGACCGAAGTGTTCTCGGACGGCTCGACCGACGCCAAGGGCAACTCCGCCGCCGGCACCACCAACACCAAGACCATCTGGACACCGCGCCCGTCCGATCCGGAGCTGGAAGCGCAAATGTTGTCGCTGATGCTGCAACGCTTCGGTATGACTCCGGAAGAAGCACAAGCCACCGTGCAGAAGCCGGTTACGCTGCAAGCCCGCGCCGCGTTGATCGATAACAATCGCACGCTGGCCGTGTACGACAACTTCGACCGCGCATGGCGTCGTGTTGGTCTGGCGCTCGACATGAGCGGCTACATCGTCACCGACCGCGATCGTAGCAAGGGCGTTTACTACGTGCGCCATGCAGATAGCGATATCGGCAAGGAAGACAACAGCGGTTCCTTCCTCTCCAAGCTGAAGTTCTGGGGTGGCGACGAGAAGGCCAAGGCGGCCGACAAGGTTCAGCAAGGCGAGTTCGAAATCCACGTCGAAGAAGCCGTCAACCAGACCAAGGTCACGGTCTTGGGCAAGGATGGCAAGCCCGTCGATGCCGCCAAGCAGCAACCACTGCTGAACGCACTGCTGACGCAACTGAAGTAAGCGTTGCTTCACCCACAAAAAAGCGGCCAACAGGCCGCTTTTTTGTTGCAACGCCCAGCGCAGCAGCTATTCCAGGTAACGCCGCCCGCCGTACCCGGTCAGGCTCATCAGCACCCGCACCAGGCCGAAGCAGCCCCAGACCACGGCCCGCTTCAGCCAACTGGCTTGACTGATGCGACTGGTCTCGACCCGGCGCGCACAACGCAGCAGCTTGCGGTTCAAGTCATTCCGCAAAGCACCTGCAAAGCCATGATCGCGCACGAACAGATTCGCTTCCCGCGCCAGCAACAAGCTGAACGGGTCGAGGTTGCTCGAACCGACGGTGGCCCATTCACCATCGATGACCGCGACCTTGGCGTGCATGAAACCAGCGGTGTATTCGTAGATCTCGATGCCAGCAGCAAGAAAGCGCCGGTAGTAGGCGCGCGTCGCCCAATGCAACAGAAAGTGGTCCACCTGCCCTTGCAGCAGGATCACCACATTGACCCCGCGCGCCGCCGCAGCGCGCAACTCCTGCCGAAAGCGATAGCCGGGCAGGAAATAAGCATTGGCGATCACCACCTCACGCTTGGCCAAACGGATGGCACGGCGATATTCGTCTTCAATATCGTGCCGGTGGTTCAGATTGTCACGAATCAGAAACTTGACCACCGTATCGCCAACCGAGTGCTCCGACGGCACCAGTGGGCTCGGTGATGCCCATTCCGATTTGAGGCGCGCCCAAGCGGTCTGCCGCCAGAGGCGATCCACCACGCGGTGGATCGGCCGGACCGCCGGCCCCTCGATACGCACGGCATAGTCATAGCGAGGAGCCAGATGGGGATTGGTCGGTTCGATATCAGTCAGGATATTGATACCACCGACGAAAGCCACCTGCCCGTCGAACACCGATAATTTGCGATGCAGGCGTCGAAGGCGGGCTCGGTTGAGCGAGAAATGGCGTGGTTCAGGGCGGAAGAACAGCAGGCAGGCACCGGCCGCCTCCAACTCATCCCGCCACAAGGCCGGGAACGCCTTTGCGCCGAAACCATCCAGATGGACTTTCACGACGACACCGCGCTGGCTTGCCGCCACCAGTGCCGCGACCACACGCCGCCCGATGTCATCGGTCTCGAACAAATAACTTTCGAGAAAGATTTCGTGTCGGGCTGTTTCAATTTCCTGCAGCAACACCGGGAAATAATCGGTGCCGTTGTAAAGCAACCGGACACGATGCCCCGGCTGGAATGCAGCGCGGGGTCGCAAGGTTTTCCGTAAACCTTGTCGCCAGCGTTGTGCCGAATCCAGCGCTGAATCAAGCAGATTGGACGGCATCAGTTCACCGTCCCGCGTGACAACAAGGTGTAAAGCGGCGCGTGATCAGACAAACCCACCCACGGTGCGCCGGCCAGCACATCGGCACTTTCGATCCCCAAGCCACGCACATAGATGCGATCCAGCGCCAGGATGGGCAAACGGGCCGGAAAACTACGCGCCGCGCTGCCATGCAGCGTCTCGAAGGCTTCGGACAAACCCAGCTCCCGTCGCAGGAATGGCGTCGCCTCTTGCCGCCAATCGTTGAAATCGCCGGCCAGCACCATCGGCGCTTGTTGCGGTACTTCCGCGTGAACGTATTCGGCCAGCAGCGCGAGTTGCTTGCGCCGGTCTTGTGCCCGCAGGTTGAGGTGAACCGATAACGCATGCAACGGCCGATCCCAGCCCGGGATTTCCAGCACCGCATGCAATACGCCGCGCTGCTCCAGGCGGTGCAAGGTCAGATCGTGGTTGTCCCAACGGCGAATCGGGAAACGACTCAGCAGCGCATTGCCGTGATGGCCGTGCTTGTAATTTGCATTGCAGCCATAGATGGCGTTCAGTTCATCACCTGCCAGATACTCGTGCTGCGGGTCTTGCGGCCAATGCAGGAAACGCTGCTCGTTGCGCCGATGCTCGCCCTGCACTTCTTGCAGCAGGACAAGATCCGGGGCCAGCTGGCGCATGGCCTCGCGGACGTCGTGCACGACCAGCCGGCGGTTGAAGGCCGACAAGCCCTTGTGCAAATTGTATGAAGCAACGCGGAGCGTACGTTCGGCCATTGGGTCTTTTTTTTGATGAATAGGATTAGTGCGCCACGCGCTCCGGCAACATACGGATCGCCTCGGCGTTGGATGGCGAGAACACCATTTCTGCGGCCACCGCCCATTCCACCCAGCGATGGCGACAGTGCTCACGTTCGGACAGCACCACGTCGACCTCCTCAACCACTTGCACGCTGAACACATGCTCGGTATTCGTGGTCACGCCGGGCGCGTAACGGTGACGCCAGATATCGAAGATTTCGAAGTCAGTGGACAGTTGCCAGTCACGCATCGATTCACGCGTCACCACGATGCCGGTTTCCTCGGCAACTTCGCGGATGGCGGTATCGATCAACTGCTCTTCGCCTTCGCGGCTGCCAGTTACAGATTGCCATGCCTCGGGAAAATCGGTGCGCTCGATCAGCAAGACTTTCAGGCTGGGCGTGTGGATGATGACAAGGACTGAAATCGGTTGTTTGTAGGTCATCGCCGCATTATACAATCGGCAGACCAACCTTCTTTAGGCTCTGTTGACGTAGGTTTTGCGGTCGCGCGGTGCCGAATTTTTCGGTCAATCAAGGCATAAGGCGCGCCGCATAACAGGTTATGTCAGCGCCTTATAACGCGGAGTGACCGCAAAAGTCGGCTCCGCCCGAAGGGTTTGCCCGGATTTGGGCCTCTTGCTGTGTTGAAAGCCGCTTGCGTGATCGATTACGCGGTACGTCTTTCGCCTGGCAATAGGCCCAAATCCGGGCAAACGCGACCCACAAAACCTACGTCAACAGAGCCTAACCTCCCCCATGTCCCTTGACATCTCCGCCCTGCGCGCCGAGTTCCCCCTGTTTGGTCACTACCCGGATCTCGTTTACCTCGACAACGCCGCCACCACGCAGAAACCACGCGCCGTGCTTGATGCCGAGCGTGCGTTTTATGAAACGTCCAACGCCAATGTGCATCGCGGCCCGCATCGGCTCTCGATCAAAGCGACGGAAGCGTTCGAAGCCGCACGCGCCAAGGTGGCACGTTTCATCAACGCCGAGCGTGACGACGAAATCGTCTTCACCCGTGGCACGACCGAAGCGATCAACCTGGTGGCCTATAGCTGGGGGGCCGCCAATCTCAAACCAGGCGACGAGGTGCTGGTCACTGCGCTAGAGCATCACGCCAACATCGTGCCGTGGCAGTTGATCGCCCGCCAAACCGGCGCAACCGTCCGGGCCATCCCCGTCCTGGCAGACGGCTCGCTCGACCGCACGGCGTTTCTGTCGCTGTTGCAGCCACAGGTCAAACTCGTCGCCATCACGCATGCCTCCAATGCCATCGGCACCCGTTTGCCCGTGCTGGAGCTGACCGCTGCTGCGCACGTCGCTGGCGCGCGTGTATTGATCGACGGCGCGCAGGTTATCGCGCATGAAAGCGTGGATGTGCAGGCGCTCGGTGCGGATTTCTATGTGTTCTCTGGCCACAAGATGTACGGCCCGACCGGCATCGGCGTGCTGTACGCCAAGGCCGAACTGCTGGCCGGCATGCCGCCGTGGCAAGGCGGCGGGGAGATGATCGATCGGGTGTCGTTCGATGGCACGACCTTCGCCGAACCGCCCGCCCGCTTCGAAGCCGGTACGCCCGCCATTGCCCAAGCTGTCGGGCTCGCTGCGGCCATCGATTGGCTCAATACCCATGACCGAGCCGGACTGCGCCAACACGAAGCGCATCTGTGCGCCCTGCTCGATGCTGGTTTGCGCAAGATTGCCGGGGTAAAAGTCATCGGCAACACCGCTGACCGCGCCCCGCTACGCTCGCTGGTGTTCGAGCATGCCCATCCGTTCGATGTGGCGCAGTTCCTCGATGCCCGCGATATCGCCGTGCGCGTCGGCCGGCATTGCGCCGAACCGTTGCTGGAATCGCTCGGGGTTACTGGCACGTTGCGGGTGTCGTTCGCGGCGTACAACACGGTCCGCGACGTCGAACGGTTCCTCGCCGCGCTGGCCGAAACGCTGGATGACCTCGCATGATCTCCCCGGCCTTTCAGCACCCCTTCGGCAGCACGATCGACCGCACTGCACTCTCCGCCCGGCTGGATGCGGCCAACAGTTGGGAAGCGAAAAACCGCCTGCTGGTGCAACTGGCCCGCGAGTTGCCCGGCTTCTCGGACACCGAGCGCAACGAAGAGCACCGCGTTTCCGGCTGTGAGAGCACGGTTTGGGTGATGACATATTGGCACGATGGCCGACTACAAGTCGCTGCGGATAGCGACTCCCGCGTCATCAAGGGCCTGCTGACGCTGCTATTGACCGCATATCACGACCAAGCACCGGATGCGATCCGCCAATTCGATCTGGAAGGCTGGCTGGCTAAACTGGGCCTCACCCGCTTCTTGTCTGCTTCACGCGGGAATGGTCTGCGGGCGATTGCGCGCAAGATCGTGGCGGCGGCCAGCGATAAGTAGCCCGGACGCACTTTGCGGCCGGGGCGGCAATGCATGACGAAACAACCTCGGTTACCTGCCTGTTTCAAGTTGCGTAAGCATGATCAAACCCTTGTAGGAGCGAGCTTGCTCGCGATTGCATCGTTCCATCCAACATTGCCATCGCGAGCAAGCTCGCTCCTACAGGGGGCTGTAATGGTTAACGAAACCACCCCGGCCGCAAAATGCGTCCGGGCTACGGGATGATTAGCCCCTAAAACGGCTGGCTCTCGATTTCCCGGCACGTCTGATATTGCACCGGCAACTTCTCGCCCAAAAAGTCCAGAAACGTCCGCACCGCCGGCAGCAAGCCGCGCCGGCTGGCGTAAACCGCGTGCACGAGGCCCGGTTGCGGTGCCCAGTCCGGCAGTACCTGCAACAGCCGGCCTGCGCGCACGTCTTCGTACACCATGAAGCTCGGCAAAATCACCGCACCGATGCCGCCAAGCGCCGCCTCGCGCAGCACCTGCATGTCATCCGCCACCAATCGCGGCTGGTGGACGATGTCGAAACTCGCATTGTCCGGTCCGTACAAGGTCCAGGCAGCGCGGCCATCGGTGGCGTTCATGGCGAGCGTATCCAGCCAGCCAAGTTCATCCGGATTGGATGGCGTGCCTTGCCGCAGCAAAAGCGACTGGCTGGCCACCAGCATCCCCGGACTTGCGCCCAGTTGCTTCACGATCAAGGTGGCGCTGTCTTGCGGTGTCGGCCGTACGCGCAGGGCGATATCGATGCCATCTTCGATCACATCCATCGCCCGGTTGGTGATGATCATCTGCACCCGCACCAATGGATAGCGACTCAAGTATTCCGGCAAAAACGGGCCGACGCTGAATTGCGCCAAGGTGGTCGGGCAGCTCACCCGCACCACGCCGCGGGGTTCGGCTTGCAGGGCTTCGATATCTTCCCGTGCGGCATTGGCTTCATCTCGCACCGCCACGCAATGCCGGTAATAACGCTCGCCCAGATCAGTCAGCGCCAGCTTGCGCGTCGTGCGCTGCAATAACCGCACACCCAGCCCGGCCTCCAATTCGGCGATACGCCGTGACAAACGCGATTTCGGCACGCCCAGCGCCCGCCCGGCTGCCGCAAAACCGCCGTGATCGACGATTTCGGCAAAGAAGAGCATGTCATTGACGTCTTGCATTGGCTTCTCATTCCATTGTTCTACCCATGGAACAATTTATCGCATTTTCGCCGACTTATCAGCACTTCGTTCCACCAGCAGAATGCACTCCAACGCCGCAACAACGCGGACGACATCCAAAGGAAAACATCATGAAACTGCTGCACATTGATTCCAGCGTCCTCGCTGACAACTCCGTTTCTCGCCAACTCACCGCCCGTATCGTGGCTGAGTGGAAGAAATCCCAACCTGGCCTCGTCGTCGAAACCCTCGACGTTGCCACCGATGCCCCGGACCATTTGTCCGGCGAAATCCTCGGCGCCCGCTTCACCCCGGCCGATGCCCACAATGATCTGCAAAAACGCGAAACCGAATTGACCAACGCGTTCATCGAACAATTCCTGGCCGCTGATGTGCTGGTGATTGGCGCGCCGATGTACAACTTCTCGGTGCCGAGCCAGCTCAAGGCCTGGATCGATCGCATCGCTGTTGCCGGCCGTACCTTCAAGTACACCGAAACCGGCCCGGTCGGCCTCGCTGGCAACAAGACCGTGATCGTGGCCTCGACCCGTGGCGGCGTGTATTCCACCACCGAAGCCATGCGTGCGCTGGATCATCAGGAAAGCTATCTGAAGACCGTGTTTGGCTTCCTTGGCATCAGCGACGTGCGTTTTGTCCGTGCAGAGGGCATCTCCATGGGGGAGGCCAAGAAAGCCGAAGCCCTTGAGGCTGCCCACAAGGAAATCGAAGCGATCGCTGCCTGATTTCCCTGCCAACAAAACAGCCGCCTCACAAGGGCGGCTGTTTTGTTTTGAGCGTCGCGTTTGAAAACCTATTTGGTCGCCGTCGTCTTGGCGCAATGCGTGGCGACGACCGCGCCATCGCGCTTCAAGGTGCTTTCTGCGGGCGAACCTTGCAACGCAAATTGCTTGTCTGCCCAGGCAATGGTGGCCCCCTCTACCGACGTTTCATGCAGCAAATAGGTGGCGTTCTGCCAATGCAGATAAACGATATCACCCTGAATATTGGTGCCCAGACTGAACGTAACGTCGTTATCGCAATGGTAAACACCCGTAAAGCGCAAGGCGTGGGCCGACGCCTGGCCCGCAGTCGCAAAGAGCATCACTGCCCAACACAAACCTCGCAGCACCGGTTTCATCGTTCCTCCTTGCCGGACACCCAGATCGAAAAAACCAACCAGAACGAGTTTGCCACGGCGAGCATAAAGCCTAGCAGGCCCAGCGCCGGCATGCCGAACAGTGTCGGGCCGACCTTGATGGTCATCACGATGCTGGAGCCGATGATCAGCGAGCCGGTGACGATGCCCATGGTCAGGCGGTTGGCGCTGCGGGTCAGTTGCGTGCCGAAACGATCCAGCCGTTTCAGATCGAGGTCGATCTTCAGATTGCCACGCCGGGCCTGCTTGATGAGCTTGCCTACGTCGCGCGGCAGGCCGGCCAGCACGCCGAATGCCTCGAGCAGGTTGTCCTTGCCCTTCTTGAACAGCGCTCCGGGCTTGTAGCGGTTGACGATCACCTCGCGCACGAATGGCGTGAGGTGCTGCACCATCTGGAAATCCGGGTCCAGCTGGCGGCCCAAGCCTTCCAGCGTGATCAGCGCCTTGAACAGCAGTGTGAGATCGGACGGCAGCGTGATTTCATGATTGCGCATGATGCCGGCCACGTCGTTGAGCAACAGCCCGAACGAGATGTCCTTCAGCGGCAGGTTTTCGTAGTTGAACATGAAGTCTGCGATATCGGCGGCGAGCTTCTCCTCGTCGATCACGGTATCGCCGGTCCATTCCATCAGCACTTCGAGAATGTCGTGCTCATCGCGCCGGGATAACGCGGCCAATAGATCGACGATCTGATCGCGGCGCGGATGCGGTAAGCGGCCGACCATGCCGAAGTCGAGAAAGCCGATACGGTTGCCCGGCAGGAATTTGACGTTGCCAGGATGCGGATCGGCGTGGAAATAGCCGTCGATCAGTACCATTTTCAGCACTGCATCCGCCCCGCGCGCGGCCAGCAGCTTGCGATCCAGCCCGGCTTCGTCGAGCGTGCGCACGTCGTTGCCGGCCCAGCCACCCATCCAGCTCTGCACGTTGAGCCGATCAGAGGTGTATTCCCAATAGATACGCGGGATATCGATCTCGGCATGGTCGGCAAAATTCTGCGCAAACCGTTCCTGATTGCGTGCTTCGGACGAAAGATTCAATTCGCGCCGCAGGGATTTGGCGAACTCTTCGACAATCTTCGCCGGCTGGTAGCGACGCGTTTCCGGGAATTCGAACTCCATCAGCGCCGCGATATGCCCGAGGATGCGCAGGTCAGCCTCGATGGTCGGGATGATGCCGGGGCGGCGCAACTTGAGGACGACTTCGGTGCCATCCCGCAGCTTGGCGTGATGCACCTGCGCGATAGAGGCCGAACCAACCGGGTCTGGATCGATGTCGGTAAAGTAGTTGTGCGGATCGCAGCCGAAGATGTCGACCAGTTCCGCCAGAATGACGTTGAACGGCAGCGACGGCACATTGTTTTGCAGCTTCTCGAACTCGTTGATCCATTCCGGCCCGAATACGTCGACGCGCGTTGCCAGCACCTGACCGAGCTTGATGAAAGTGGGCCCGAGTTCTTCCAGCGCTCGTCGCACACGCACCGGCGGATCGAGCTGCTCGATTTCATGGCTGCCAGGCAGGTGCAACAGATCGCCGGCACGCTCGACCCCTTTCGCCAACCCGAGCCGTTGCACCAGATTGCCGAGCCCGTGCCGCACCAGAATCGCGGTAATCTCGCGTACTCGCGGCAGGTCGCGCATGACAGTGAATGTTTCTTTGAGCATGGAGCCTCGCTGACGGCGTTCTTTGATGATGAGCAAGTGCGGATTTTAGGCTTTACACGTCATTTGCACATCGCTACATTCGATGCCCATGAAATTATCTACGCACGCAGCAGCCCGTGTGGGCTCCAGTTGGGCGGCGATTTGCTGTGGGCTTGTATCCGGCTTGTTGGCGTTTGCGGCATGGGCGGACGACACGCCCGCTAATCCGTCTGCCGCGACTGACAACCCGTCGAGCGGCTGGGGCGCCAACAAGGCCGCCTCGCCAGAGCCACGGGAACCCCGCTCCCCCAGCACACAATCCGCACAGACTTCCTCGCAAGCATCGTCACAAGAAGCCGGCCCGACCGCGGCACAACAGCTGCTGCTGCAAGCCATGGGCCTGGTTGGCGTGCGCTACAAATGGGGCGGTAAAGACCCGGAAACCGGCCTTGATTGCAGCGGTTTCGTCCGGTACGTATTCCAGAACTCGCTCAACATCGCCCTGCCCCACAACGCGCTCGCCATGAGCCGGATCGGCGCCAATATCGACCGCACCGAACTCCGGCCGGGCGATCTGGTGTTCTTCAACACGCTGGGGCGAACGTTCTCCCACGTGGGCATTTATCTGGGTGATAACCGTTTCATCCACTCACCACGCGCCGGCAAGAGCGTCGAAACGTCCAGTCTGGGCGAAGCCTATTGGCAAAAGCGCTGGAACGGCGCGCGCCGCGTTGCCAGTGAAAGCGGCGAAGGCATCAATCTGGCCGGCCTGCTGGCTGTGGCAGGCAACCCTGAAGCAGTGCAGCTCAATCCGGATGAGGGCGGCAAGCACTGCAAACAGGTCGTGCGCGGCAAGGGCAAGCACAAGAAGACCGTGACGGTGTGCGAACGCACGTCCAAGTCCTCCAAGTCGGCCGGCAAGTCCGCCAAGGGTGGCAAGGCGGGCAAGAGCGGTGGCAAAGCGGCCAAGAAATCCGCAACGAAAAAGAAATCACGCCATTGATGATTGCATTGCTGATCGACCGGTCAGCGCAATAAAAAACGGGCAGCCTCAGCTGCCCGTTTTTTATTGGGTGCGTTTCACTCGCCCAACCGTGACTCAATTCCGGCTATAGCTGCGTGATGGCACGATGATCAGCCCGGCGCGTTGGCCCACGGCGACATCCGGGTTCGGGAAAATGATGCGGGCATTTTCCTCGGTCACGATCCAGCGCTTCTCACCGTCTTCAGCCAGCAACATGCCCTGCGGCAACGGCATGAAGTTATCGGTCTTGGCGTCGATCAACAACTTGAACGCATCGCTTTCCTTGATCACCTCGCGGGAGACGCGGAACACCTGCGTGGTTTCCGGCACCAGATCCGCCGGCGGCAATTCGCCTTCGATCAAGGTAGCGAGATATTGCTCCATCTCGGATAGATCGACCCCTGCGTTGTGGCCAAAGGGCATGGCGCGGCCCAGCTCGATGGTGAACGAGGTCGCATCGCAATGGCGGCTGGAATAGAACGAGAAGGTCGTCGAGGTGGTCGATTGCAACAACACGGCGGAAATGCCGGCCTGCGCCAGCCGGGCGATCTCGACCGGTTCGAACTGCTTGCCGATCGGCGGCAGCGGGTAAATGGCGAATTTCTCGACCAGGCTCCCGTGGATGGCGGTGTGCAAGTCGTAATGCAGGCGCGGTTTGCCGTCTTGCATGGCGCGGGCAAAGAAACGCATCAACTGCATTTCCAGCATCGTGGCGCGGCGCTGCTCCTGATCGTCGCTCACTTCGGGAACGCGGCAGAACAAGCGGTTCATGTCTTGCGTGACGAAGCGGTTGCCACTGCGCAATGCGTCGACGTTGCCAAACACGAACAACACGCGTGACTTCGGGCGCAACTCGCCGGCCAACAGGCGCGAGATCAAACGATCAACCAGCTCGACCGGCGCAGTCTCGTTGCCATGAATGCCGCAGGAAATCACCAGATCCAGCTTGCGGTTTTCGCCATCGTGCGGCTCGAAGCGAATCACCCCTTCGTCCATGACCTGTACACGCACGCCGTTGAACAAGCAGTACGGCAAGCCAAGCGTTGTTTTGCCGTCGAGCGTCTGCTGCAGGAAAGAGTGATTGGACATGATCGGTACTATTCGACTGGAAAAGTGTAAATGCTACCGATGGCCGGCAAGGCTGTCAGTTCGACAAGTCCCGTACATGCCATTGTCTTCATCTTGGCTCGCCTTCTTACAAAATCAAAGCGACATGCCGGGTGGCAATTGCGGCGGTAGTGCCAACGTCTCCGCTTCGAGCGAGGCAACCGGGTAAGCGCAGTAATCCGCCGCGTAGTATGCACTCGGCCGGTGATTGCCCGAAGCGCCAACCCCGCCGAACGGCGCTGCACTCGATGCGCCGGTCAGCGGCTTGTTCCAGTTCACGATGCCGGCACGCACTTCGCGCCAGAACAGCCGGTAGCGCTCGGCCGAGTCGGATAGCAAGCCGGCGGCAAGTCCATATCGGGTGGCATTCGCCAGCCGCAGCGCCTCGTCGAACGAGGCGTAGCGCTGGATTTGCAGCAGCGGGCCGAAGTATTCCTCGTCGGGCAGATCGGCAATGGCGGTCACATCGATCAACCCCGGCGATAGCAGCGCGGTACCTTCTTGGAGCCGCCGCAAACTCAGTACCGGCTTCCCGCCCAACGCGATCAACTTGGCCTGTGCGGCAAGCAAGGCATTGGCAGCGGCCAGCGAGATCACGCTCCCCATGAACGGCGGTGGATTCTCATCCCACGCCCCAACCCGTAGCGCTTCACTGGCCTGTTTCAGCGCGGCGATAAAACCATCCCCCCATTTACCCTGCGGCACCAGCAGTCGGCGCGAGCAGGTGCAGCGTTGGCCGGCCGAGACAAAAGCCGACTGCAACACGTGATGAATCGCCGCCGGAATATCCGTGACTTCATCGACGAGCAAGGCGTTGTTGCCGCCCATTTCCAGCGCCAGGATCTTGTCGGGATGGCCTGCAAACGCTTGGTGCAGGTGGTAGCCGGTAGCGGCGCTACCGGTGAAATAAAGGCCATCCAGCTGCGGATGCGCCGCCAGTGTCTGGCCCGTGTCGCGTCCACCTTGCAACAGCCCGAATACCCCGATCGGCAAACCGGCAGCCAGCCAGAGTTCGGTCGTGCGTTGCGCGGTCAGCGGGGCAAGCTCGGAGGGCTTGAAGATCACGGTATTGCCGGCCAGCAAGGCCGGCACGATATGGCCGTTCGGCAAATGGCCGGGGAAGTTATACGGCCCGAACACCGCGACCACGCCATGCGGGCGATGCCGCAACACGGCAATGGCATCGCCTTGGGTGCTTTCCTTGATGCCGGTGCGCTCTTCATACGCCCGGATCGAGATATCCACCTTGTTGATCATGGTGGTGACTTCGGTCGCGGCCTCCCAGCGCGGCTTGCCGGTTTCGCGGCCGATGATCGCAGCCAGCTCCCCTTGATTGCCGCGCAAGAGATCGGCAAAGCAGCGCATGACCGCGATGCGCTCGCCCAGATCCATATCTCGCCATGCGGGGAATGCGGCCCGCGCAGCAGAGACTGCAGCATCGACCTGCGCGGCGTCCGCGGCATGGCCGGCCCAGACCTGCGCCTGCGTCACCGGGTTCACCGATGCCAATGCCGCGCCGTTGCCTGCCAACCACTGTCCGTTAATCAACAACATGTTTGCTACTCCTTGATCGATAGCGGCACCGCGCGCACGCTATCGCCCTCTGCAATATCGAGTCGATCCAGCACCGCCCGGGACAGCGGCAGTACGTCTTCCATGGGGTGGGTTGCTGCCAGCGTGGCGCAGAAGCGATCCAGCCGGCGATTGGAAACGAGCCACGTTGTGTCGCCCTTCTTCCCCCTCGCGCTACCGTTGCCCATCGCCGCCAATGCTTTGAAAACGCTGCTGTCGCGCATCGCACGGATGTCATTGCGCGAGCATTCCAGCGTCGGGCCGGCATCGAAAATGTCGATGTAACCCTGGTAGCGAAAGCCTTCGCCCTCCAGCAAGGCACGCGCTGGCTTGGTCGCTGGGTGAACCTCCCCGATGGCGGCCTGCGCTTCGGCCGACAGCAGCGCGGTATAGATCGGGTACTTGGGCATCAACTCGGCGATGAACGACTTGCTGCCGACGTAGGAGAGGAAATCCGCCCGGGCGAAATCCATCTTGAAGAAGTGCCGGCCCAGGCTTTCCCAGAATGGCGAGCGACCAGTCTCATCCGAAACACCGCGCATTTCCGCAATCACCCGCTCTGAAAAGCGGTCGGGAAATTCGGCCATGAACAGGAAGCGGCTCTTGGACAGCAACGAGCCATTGCCATCGCGCCGCCAATCCGGGTGCAGGAACAGGGAGCACAGCTCGGATGCGCCGGTCAGGTCAGAGGTCAGAAACAGCGTTGGCAGCTGCTTGTAGATGCCCAACTCACGCGAGGCATGAACGGACAACCCGACGCGATAGTTGTACCAGGTGTCATTGAGCCCGACGGCAGCCTCGATGGCTGCCGTGCCAGCGAGCTGGCCGCTGGTTTCATCTTCCAGCGCAAAGAAGTAGCCGGCCTCTGCCAACTCCCAGCGGCCGCCGACCGATGCCTCGCTGCCGGCGATACGAGCGGCCAGTCGTTCGGGATCGGCTTGCAGCGTGGTGACACCAACGCCAGCCGCACCGGCCAAGATCAGCACGGCGTCCAGATCGGCGGTTTTCAGAAGGCGGATTCGCATGGTTTGAACCTTGTCTTTGCTTAGTGAGCCTAGTCACCGCCTCAGGGTCGGGCCATCCGGTAAAGCACCAATCAAGGCAATTTTTAGCCCAATGGCATTGCAGCATTCGTGTCACGATTCGCCTGCAGCATCGCTATAAAGAAACATTCGCCCATTTCAATCCAGCGCCAACGAGACGCTATAAAGCGACTGATGCCCACCAAAGTCCTCATCATCGACCACTCGCCGATCGCCAGGCTCGCCATGAGTGATTCGCTCAAGGCTGTATCCGAGTTCGTGGTGGTCGGGCTGGCGGGGGAACCGCATGCAGCGCGCAGCCTGTTTCGCAGTCAGCAGCCGGACGTGGTAGTGATCGATACGGATATCCCCGGTCTGGATTGCGTGGCGCTGCTACGCGCCTTGCAGAGCGAGCGAAAGACCCCAGCGGTCGCGATTGCCTCGCAAACCGATCGCTCCAGCAAACTGGCGCTGCAGATGATGGAACACGGCGCGGTGGCGGTGGTGAACCGGGCCTCGTTGATGATGCGCCAGATTCAAGACAATTCCGCGAATCTGGTCCAGGCGGTACGCGCCGCTGCGCAAAGCCGTGGCGGTCATCGTGGCATGCCGCAAATCGGGGCGATGCGACCACCGCCTCCGCCCCCTCCTGCACCAATTACCGCCCGTGCCACCACGCCGATTACGCCATCCGGCCAGATTCGTTCGGGTTATGTCGCGCCACCTTCCGCCCCCGCCCCGGCGCCCCGGCCCGCTACTACCAACGCCTCGGTCTCGGTCATCAACGAGCGCATGTCCGGCCCCAAGCTCTCGCCCGATATGCTGTTGCCCGCACCAACGCGCAACGGCGTGGCGCAGCTCACCGGGCCGGTGATCGCCATTGGCGCATCCACCGGTGGCGTGCAGGCGTTGGAGGCGATCCTGCCGCACCTGCCGGCCAACAGCCCGCCGATCATCATCGTTCAGCACATGCCGGAGAACTTCACTGCCAATTTCGCGGCGCGGCTCAATAGCCTGTCGAAAATCGAAGTCCGGCAAGCCACGAATAACGAACGCCTGCGCCCCGGCGTGGCGTTGATCGCGCCTGGCGGCAAACACATGCTGCTCAAGCGCAATGGCGCGCAATACCATGTGGAAATCATCGACGGGCCGCTGATCACCCGGCATCGTCCGTCGGTGGATGTGCTATTCCGCTCCACCGCCAACGCGGCCGGCCAGAACGGCATCGGCTTTTTGCTAACCGGCATGGGCGACGATGGCGCCAAGTGCTTGCGCGAACTGCACGAAGTGGGCGGCACGACCTACGCACAAGACGAAAAAACCTGCACCGTCTTCGGTATGCCACGCGAGGCGATTCGACTAGGTGGCGTGACCAATGTCGTATCCCTGCATGACGTGCCCCGGCTGATCGCCAGCTACGCGCGCGGCACCCCGTCTGCTGCACCGTCGACCACTTCGGCCATCAGTCCGTCATCGACGGGCACATCCAGCCACAGACTCGCCAGCGGTAAATAAAGCGCCCCGACTGCCGGCCGGCCGGTGAGCTGTTGCAGCTGGATTGCGTAGCGACGCAGCTGTGGCCGATAAGCGGCAACGAGTCTGGCAGCAAAGGCTTCCGCAGTTTCCTCCACCTGCCGACGTGTCGTTTTGTAGTCGACGATGAGCCACCCCTCCGCCGTTTCCAGCGCCAGATCGATGATCGACTGACGACCCGCCATATCGTGCAAGCGCCATTCCCGCCGTGCCGGCTGGGTGAGCAACCACCGCCCCCGCTCGTCTTCCAACGTTGCCAGCAACGCATCCAGAACGGTGCGTGCCGCCGCACTGGCGGTCACGGCCGGCACACCACTCCGCGTCAGCTGGGTTTGCATCTGCGGCAGCGCTGCGGTCAACGCAGCAGCCGGCCAGCGAGCAAGTCCGTCCTGACCGATCCGCTCCAGCCACGCGTGAGCGAGTGTGCCGACTGCACTCTCGACCTTGGCGTGACCGAGTCCGAAACGCGGTGATGCCACTGGCTGACTGGTTGGCGCGGACTCGGCCCCAGGCATGCTGGCAACGCGCGTCAATAACGGCCCGAGCCATTCTCCTGCGGATTCAGGGGCCGCTGTCGCAACTTCTGCCACCGGTGGCGCGGGGATCACAAGCACCGGCCACAGTCGCGCCATCAAGCTGGATGCCTGCGGCTTGCGAATCTCACCGGTTTCACTGTTGAGATTCAGCTCGCCCACCAGATGCAGCCGATGTTTGGCCCGCGTGGCGGCGACGTACAACAAACGGTCGATTTCGTACTCCGCCCGCCGCTTGTTCCGCTCACCGAGGTATCTGGACACGGGATCATGCTCAGTCTCGGCCAGTGGCTTGATCGGCCCCAACAACAACCGGCCCTGCGATAACTCCAGCCGCAGCAGCGGTGGATGATCCGGCGGCGATTTGCGCTGCAAGCCCGGCAAGATCACGGTATCGAACTGCAAGCCTTTCGACTTGTGCATGGTCATGATTTCGACCCGGCCGGCAGCTGGATCAGCAGCAGCGAACAAGCGCGCCAGCGCGTCATCCAGCGTCGCCGGATCAAGCCCGCCATAAGGCGCAAGCTCCTCGAGCAATTGGAAAAAACGCTCGGCATCCATCGCATCGCGCGCGGTCGCGTACAGGTTCGGCCCACCCAATTTGCGCCAGATGCTGGCCACCCATGCAGCAAACGGCAACGCGCCGCTGGCATTGCTGTCGTCCAGTAAGATGGCGCTGGCGGCTTCGACCCGCTGGCGTTCGTCATCCGGCAAGGCGGCCACATTGGGCGAGTGGCGCAGCAAAGCCGGGATGGTCGTTTCAAAATCGCGACTGAACAAGGTCGCCAGCGTGTTGAGCGTCAGGCCACACCACGGCGCACGCAGCACGCATAACCACGCCAATCGATCGCCACCATGCGACAAGGCCCGCGCCAGTTGCACCAGATCGGCCACCACCGGCCGCTGTGCCAGGGGGGTCAGCTCGACCGCCTTGTGCGCGATACCCGCACCAGTCAGCGAGCGTGCAATCGCGTGGGCATGGCTCTTGGCACGCACCAGAATGGCGACGCTACCTTCTGGATTTGCCGCCAATGCGTTTTGCACCAGCTGCAGCACGGTGGCGTCTTCCGGCTGCGCCAAGGCCAAACCATCGCGTTTCCAGACCGGATGAAAAGTGACCGCCGGACCTTCCAGCTGCGCATTGAAGGCGCTGGATTTGGCGTAGGCAATGGCGCTGCTTTCCGCGTCGTCATGCGGTGGAAAGAGCTTGGCGAAGCTGGTATTCACCCAATCGACGATGCCCGCTTGCGAGCGGAAGTTATCGGTCAGCGCCAGAAAGGCCGGACTGATCTCACCGACGCCATGATCGCGTGCGGCCAGGAACAAGCCGACCTCTGCCTTGCGAAAGCGGTAGATCGACTGCATCGGATCGCCGACCAGAAACAGCGTGCGGCCATCGCCTCGCCCCATGTCATCGGTCTGCCAACCGGCCGTGAGCCGTGCCAGCAAATCGATCTGCGGCTGGCTCGTATCCTGGAATTCGTCGATCAGCAGATGGCGGATGCTCGCATCGAGCTTGAGCAGCAAATCGCTCGGCGCATCGCTTTGGCCGAGTGCATTCAACGCCCGCTGCGCGATCTCGGTGAAATCGACTTCGCCGGTCTGGGCGAAATGCACGATCAACTGCGCGGCGGCAAGTTTGAGGGTGGTCAGCAGTGACGATAGCGCCGTCCATTGGCTATTGGCGAACACCGGCTCCGGCAAGGTATTGACCGACGCCAGCCGGATGATCCATTCCGCTTGCGGATTGACGCCCTGCCCGTCCAGCCACTCCGCCATCTGCACCTTGTGCGCGGTGTCTTTGGGGAAGCCATTCTTGACGTTCAAGCCACCCGGCTTGCGCAGCTCGCCCTTGCCGGTGAGTAGCAGCGCAGCCAAGGCTTGCCAGTAGGGCAATGCGTCTGGCGTGGCTGGCAGGTCCCCCTCCCAACCGGCCAAGACGGCGGCTTGCGAGTCTTCCGGCTGGCAACTCGCCACCGCACGGGCGATGGGCGGCAATTCAAACTGCCAGCCCATCGGCATCGCATTCGCCAAGGCTTGCAACTCTTCGCTCACGACCGCATGCAGATTGCCTTCCAGCGCGACACGCTCCGCATCGTCCGCGACGATTGAAAATCCACCCAGCAAAGGCAGCCATTGATCGCGACTGGCGAGCATGTCGGCAATCAGCGCCTCAGTCGCGCGCAGATCGACATCCAGATGCGCCAGCAGCGTGCGGATTGGTGCGCCAAGCGCTTCCTCTTCGGCCAATGCCAAGGTAGCGCGGGCGGCGGCCAGGTAATGCGGGCGGGCGTCATCCACGGTCGATGGCATGCCGCCGAGTTGGCTCAGATAAGGCATGCGCCGCACCAGGCTGGCGCAGAAGGAGTCGATGGTCTGGATGGTGAGCCGGCCGGGGTGCTCCAGCAGATGCCAGCCTTGTTTTGCGTCATGCTCCAAGGCCTTGCGTGCCAGTTGCCAGCTGCGGTGCAGATGTTCGGCATCCGGCGCTGGCCCGCGCCCAGCCGCGAGCTTTTGCATCACCCGAGCATGCATTTCGGCCGCGGCTTTGCGGGTGAAGGTGATGGCGACGATTTCCTCCGGCCGGGTCACCGTCGGCAACAGGGCGAGGATACGATCCGTCAGCAGCTCGGTCTTGCCGGAACCCGCTGGCGCTTGTACGAGGAAGGAACGCGCCGGATCGACGGCATCGAGCCGGGCTTGCCAGTCTTGGGGTTGTTTATTCACTGTCCGCCTCCTCTTCCAGCGCCACACGCAGGAAAGGCAGCACGTCGCAGTAATTCAGGTCGCCGATGTTGGCGGTGACATTGGCGGCGTAGCCGGCGACGAATTCATCCGCCAAAGCAGCGATGCGGCCTTGCCACAGCCCGAGCAAGTCATGCCACGCCACCCCAGCCAGCGCGTCCTTGCGCTCGTCGAGTTCCGCTGTGGTTTTCACGCCCGGCAAGCCAAACTCACCGGCCGCCAGCCCCTTGGCGCTGACTTCGCGGGCGTTGAGACGAGCCAGCACCAGCCCGGTCACATCTTCGCCGATCACGGCTGCATACAGCGGTAGTTGCAACTCGGTCGGCCGCTCGCGCGCCCAGCCGCTGGTGTCGAGCGTTTTGCCGGTCTTGTAGTCGATGATCACTGCGCCGCCGAACTCATCACGGTCGAGGCGATCCAGTCGCAACTTGAGATTAAGCGGGCCGTGTCGCCACACGTGGGGCGATTCGGTGGCGACGACGGTAAATGGCAGGCGTTGCGCTTCCAGCAGCAGCCATTCGCGGATCACGACCACGGCGCGTTCAGCTTCGAGCACGCGAATCGCCTCGGGCAGATCGCCCAGCGTATCCGTTGCAGCTTGGGTAACTGCATCACCGATGCGACTGGCGAGCGATCCATCCGCACGGGCCGCTTGCAGCACTTGCGACGTTTGCAACGCACGCCAGAGCGCTTCCATCGCCCGGTGTAAAAAGATGCCGCGCAGATTGGCGGTGAATTGCTCGGCGTACGCTGGCAGCTGTTGCGCGCCAAGCCGGTAGCGGACAAAGGCCCACTGCGGGTTCTTGGCTTGGGTTTCCAGCACGCCTGTACCACCAGCGACGGTATCCCGCTCATTCAGCGCCGGGCCTTGCTCGTCTTGCAGGCGTTCGACGATAGCGGGCTTTGCCAATGCGGCAGCGGGGGCGATCCAGTCGAATTCGGGCAAGGCCGCGATCAAGGGCGAGGCGCGCAGCTCGCGTTCGCCGTCCAGTTCGGCATGGCTGACGATGATATTGGGGGCGCATTGGCAGAGCCGTTCGAACAGCTCGTGGGCGTAGGCCAGCTCTCGCTCCGGGGTCGAGCGCGGCGCGCCGGCGGCACGCAGGGCGGATAGCGGTAGCAAGGGATTCGGCTTGGGGATGCTGGGCAGGATGTCGTCGGTCAGGCCGAGTATCCACACCCCGTCCCAGCGGCCCCCTTCCGCTTCCAGCAGTCCCAACACATCCAGCCGGGCCGTGGCGCTACGTTCGGGCTGGAAGGGCGTTTCCCGCGCCAAGCGGGTCAAGAGCTGCACGGCGGCGCGGGCATTCAGTTCGCCAGCGGCGGGGGCCAGCGCGGCAAAGCGCCCGAGCATAGCCTGTAATTCGTTCATGACCTGAAATGCCACACTATCCAGCCCGCGCTCGCCCGGAAAACCGAGTGCATCGAGCGCCGAGCTGAAGCGCTTGGCCCAGTCATCGCAGCGTACATTACGCCGGCCATCGTCGATGATCGCTTTCGCTGCCAACCAAGCCGCCGACAAACGCGGACAGGTAAACAGCTCACGCAGCCAATCGTGCCGATCTACCTTCAGCACGCCACGTTGCCGCCAACGGGCATCAATACGCGCCCGCTCGGCTGCCTCGCCAGCATCGCCCGCGCAATGGCCAGCCAATAACGCGGCCCCCAGATCGGCGGGCTGCCAGGATTTGTTTTCGGTGAGGACAACCAACCAGGCCAACGCCGCACGCGCCAGCGGCCAATCAGCCAGCGGACGGCCAATGGCAACGTTGAAGGCATCCCCGCTGCCCATGGCATCCAGCAGTACGCGTCGAGCGAATGGCGCATCGTTTTCCAGGCGTGGCGCGAGGATGGCGAAATGGCTTTCGGGCTTGGCGGCGAGTTGCTGCGCGGCCCATCCAGCAGCGGCGCGCCATTCGCCCGTGCGGTCGGTGGCGGCGAAACGGCGCGGAGGCTCGGTTGCTGTCTCTCCGTCGTCGAGCAGATGGTGGATGCGGCAGCCATGAGCAGCGATCGCTGTGAGCAAGCGCGTTAGTCGCGGGGAGAGTTCGCGGAAACCGGCCAAAATCAGCATGCTTGGGATGGTCAGCTGACCTCTTTCCAGCAAGCGTGAGACGCGCTCAATGCGTTGATTGTCATCATCCCCATCCAGCTTGGTCAGCAACTTGCGGTAGCGGCTTTGCCAATGGGAATAGCGAATGGCTTCTTCGGTCGCCTCGTCCGGCTTGATGCGCACATCCCAATCGGCTTGCAGGGCATCGGCTTGCGTTGCAAGGGCGGCCAGCTGGCGTTCATCGAAGATCGGGCGTTCTTTTTCTTCGCTGTGGATCGCCTGTGCCCAGATCAGTTGGGCGGCGAAGTCATCGAAGCGGTGGGCGGGTAACGATACATCCGGCAGGAAAGCGGTTGCTTCATCGAGCGATGCCAGCCAGGCGGAGAGCGGCAGGATGACGGGTAACTCCGCCACCAGCTGGCCGTTGGCGGCGTGCTGAGCGAGTACATCCGCGGCCAAACGCCGGGCCAAGCGATTGTTGACGGTGAGCAGCACGGTGCCCGCGACGGGTAATCGCAGCACGTCAACAAAGGAGATTGGAGTTTCTTCGGGCAGGACAGCCATGGCACACATTTTCGACAATTCGCTGCCGATGATAGCAGCCGGGCTTGGCGCTCGGTCCCTCTTGGAAGCTGTTCAAAGTCTCGCAAACCGCCAACGTGAAGCGCTGCTGGGCTTTACTTCCCCCTTCGTGAAGGGGGACTGAGGGGGATTTCGACGCAAGTGGATGTGGAGATGCCGCAGAAATCCCCCCTTGCCCCCTTCAAAAAGGGGGGAAATGGCAACGTAAACGTTGCCAAAAAAGACTTTGAACAGGTTCTTACTACGCCCGGCGTCAGTGTTGATCGTCGGTCACGGTCTTGCTGGGCTGCGACCAGCGAAGCCAGACCCGCCATTGCCGCAACGGATCGGCGGCGGCGCTATCGGGCCAGAGCAGCAAGGTAGTGCGAAGCTTTTCCGCGTCGAGCTGCAACACGGTAATCCAGCTGGTCACACGCGTGCTGACATGCACGGTGGCATCCAAGGTGCGCCCGTCCGGCCAACGTATACGGACCAGCCCGTCGGGCAACGCCTCAAGCCGCTGTGGTTGCGGGCGACTGCGTCGCGCCAGCCAGAACGAAGCAACGACCAGCAGCAGCGCGAAAACCATCCACGACAACGGCAGACAAACCGCGACGATCAGTGCCGCCACGTGCAAAAACAGGCCCAGATAACGGGCCTGTTTGGACGGATTGAGCAGCAGGGAGGGCGGCAGCGTCATTCAAACCGTGTCATTCAACGATCTGCACGCTACCGGCCACCGAGACCGAAACGCGGCTTTCGCCTCCTTCCAGCGGCGCAGGCGCGGCATCGGCAGATGCCGACATGACGGCGGCCTTATAGAGCACCGGGCGCGGCGGCGGCATCGGCTGGCCGGCATGAACGTTCAGATTGACGATTTTCCATGACTTGCCAGAAAGCCCTTCACCGATCAGCGTGGCACGCTGGCGGAAGGCTTTGAGGCTTTCCTGGATCAGCTCGTTCTCGACCAACTCACGTTGCCGCTCGGATACGCCGTAACGGACTTCGGCCAATTGCAGGCTCTGGCCATTCGCTTGGGGCTGCTGCAACTGGCCAAGCAGTTTGGAGAGGGCCGGGAAGTCTTTGCTGGTGAGGCGCAACTCGCCGCGGCCACGCCAACCATCCTGTTTGTTGGTCTTGCCATAGACCGGATAGGTGGAATAACCGGTGCCAGCCGATTGCACAGCCGGCTCTTGCTTGACGGTCTTCAAGGCTGCAGCCAGCGTGGTGTTGACCAGCTCGGCCAAGCGCGACGGGTTACTGTCGGTCATCTCGACGAACAACGTGGCGTAGGCCGTATCGTTGCTCACCTCGCGACTCGCTGAGGCTTCGAGATTGACGACGTTGTAGTTCAGCGGCTCGGCATAAACAGCGGTAGCGGCCGTGGCAAGCAATAGACCAGTCATCCAGTTTCGCATCGGTACTCTCCATGAAAAACGGCGCATCAGGCGCCGCTTTGATTCACAAGATTGTTCATAAACCGGGATCAGTGGTAACCGTGGTCCGACGGGGTGTTGTGAATCCCGTCGTCGACGCTATCCATCACGCCAAGATGAATTTCCACGTCGAACCACTCCCAGAACAGCTTCAGATTGCGCTTCTTCGGCCAGAGTTCCTCATCCCCTACCCAGGATGACAATTCCATCTCGAATAATTTCTCGGCAACGTCATCGATATAGGCAATGCCGTCTTCCGGTTCGGCCGCTTCCGGAATCAGGATCACGGTGCAATCAGTGCGAATATCTTCCAGCGTAAGCGGAATATCGTTGCCGGGCAGCGCCAGCAGCCAATCCAGGAAGGGCTGTTTCGGGCGAATCAGGGCGGCAGAACGATCGACAATGAACATGTAAGGGGAGCTCCTGGCTGACATGAGCGCCGGCCTGCGTGACGGGCCGGCTGTTCTTCTGAATGGAACACAATTTTAATGATTTGGATGCTACAGCACCCCGATGCGGAGAGTATTATGCCGAGGTAGTTTGCTGCAGGCCAGCAACACCCTTTTCACCGCTGCAACCGTTTCACTCTCTCGATATCCCATGAACGACCAATCATCCAGGAACCAACGCAAGATTGTCGGTTGGCGCGCTGCCATCATGCTTGGCGCGCAGGCGCAGCCGATCCTTGGCCGCATCATCGAGGCATCGCCGTCCGGCTTCGTGATCCTCACTGAGCAGGAAATCCGCGCCGGGCACGTCTGCCGCCTTTTCGTCGACTTGCCAACGCCATCCAACGGGCAGCGCAACTACCTCGACTGCAAATTCAAAGTCACCACCGCCACACTCCAGGCTGATCGCTTCAAGCTGATCGGCCAGATCGTTGACATGCCGACGGCGCAGCAAGACCAGCTGAATCACGCCCTAGGCTAACCGCCGCTGCTTTAGCGACCGCTGAATGTGACAGGAGCAGGCACAAGGCCTGCTCCTGACTCACCGGGGCTTTCGCCCCCAGTTACCTAACAACCTCATCACGACGGCTTGCGACGCCTTGTTGCGGCCGGTTTCGCTGCTGGTTGCGCAGATTGATCCGTGCTCTTCGCCTCTGCGCTGCCACGTGGCGGCTTGGCGGTTCGTGGCGCAGCGGTCGGCGTCACCACCGGTTGAGCTGCCGGCTTGGTCGCGGATTTCGCTGCCGGTTTGCTTGCCGGTTTCGCAGCGGGTGCAGCGACTGGCTGGGCCACAGCCGGTGGTACCGGAGGTGCCAGCAGTCTGGCCACTTGTGGGGCCGGCTTTGCAGCTGGCTTGGTCACAACCGGTTTAGCCACCACCGCTTGCTTCTTCGCTTGACCTTGCCCGGCCTGGCCCGTTGCACCAGCGCGTTTGCGGGCTGACGACTTGACCGATGGTTTGGCCGCGGGCTTGGGTGCTGGCTGGGCTGCGGACTTTCCAGCGGTTGCCTGCGGTGCAGATACGCCCTGCGCTGCAGCTTGCTTGGTCACGACCGGTTCGGCTACGACGGGTTGTTTCTTCGCCCCGCCCTTCGCTTGGTTCGTCTGCACCGTCGCACCGATCCGCTTGACCGTAGCCTGCTTGCTGGCTGGCTTGGCGGTTGGTTTGCCGGGGGCCGTCTGTGGCGTGAATGCACTGCGCTCTTCCGTCCGCTTTGCCGCTACCGGTGCAGAGAACTGCTTTCCTGCCTGCCCTTTGCCGTGGCCACCGTAGCTTGCAGCGCCAGTGCGCTGGCCGCCCCGTTGATTCCCCGCGGGCTTTCTGCCACCCGATTTATTGTCCGGTGCTCTGGACACCGGCTGCGGCGTGAAGACGCCCCGCTCTTCCAGCAAGACAAAATCGATCTTGTTGGTTTCCATGTCGACGCGCACCACGCGCACTTTCACGCGATCCATCAACTTGTAGATCTGGCCGCTACGCTCGCCACGCAGCTCGTGACGGCGGTCGTCGAACTGGAAGTAATCCTTGCCCAGTTCGGAGATGTGCACCAAGCCTTCGACGTACAGATCGTCCAGCAGCACGAACAAGCCAAAGTTGGTGACGGCCGAAATGGTGCCTTCGAACGACTCGCCCACCTTGTCGCGCATGAAATAGCATTTGAGGAAGTTGAGCACATCGCGGCTGGCTTCGTCGGCGCGGCGCTCGGTCATCGAGCACTGCACGCCGAGCTGATCCCACTTTTGCGCCGGCTTGTATTTCTTGCCGGCGAGCACGGCCTTGATCGAACGGTGGACCAGCAAATCCGGATAGCGGCGGATCGGCGAGGTGAAGTGGGCGTAGGCCTCGTAACTCAAGCCGAAGTGACCCGCGTTATCCGGGCTGTAGACCGCTTGCGACAGGCTACGCAGCAGCATGGTTTGCAGCAACGACGCATCCGGGCGCAGCTTGATCTTCTCCAGCAGTTGCGCGTAATCCTTGGCGCTCGGGTCATCCTCGCCCGGCAGCGAGAGGCCGCAACTGCGCAGGTATTCGCGCAACTTGTCGAGCTTCTGCTCGGTCGGGCCTTCGTGCACGCGGAACAGCACCGGGTGCTTTTTCTCGATCAGGAAATTCGCCGCGCAGACGTTGGCGGCGAGCATGCATTCCTCGATCAGCTTGTGGGCGTCATTGCGCACCACCGGCACGATTTCGCGGATCTTGCCGAATTCGTCGAAGCGGATTTCAGTTTCGGTCGTCTCGA
Organism: Andreprevotia chitinilytica DSM 18519; assembly: GCF_000711875.1. GTDB lineage: Bacteria > Pseudomonadota > Gammaproteobacteria > Burkholderiales > Chitinibacteraceae > Andreprevotia > Andreprevotia chitinilytica. The sequence continues at coordinate 137,984 of NZ_JONM01000008.1, read as the reverse complement.
AATCAATAGCGCCGCGTTGCTGGCGGGCTTTGGCGAAGGTCTGGAACAAGGCGTACAGCGTTTCCAGATGCGGCAATACCTTCTTGTACTCCTTGGCGGTGTCGCCCTTTGGATTGGAGAGCATGTCCCACACCTTGGTGTAGGTCAGGCGCGCCTTGGACAACATCACTGCCGGATAGAACTTGTATTTCTTGATTTCGCCATCAGCGGCGACTTGCATGTCGCACACCATGCACAGCCGTTCGACTTCCGGATTGAGCGAGCAGATACCGTTCGAAAGCGCTTCCGGCAGCATCGGGATCACCCGACGCGGGAAATAGACCGAGTTACCGCGCTCGATCGAGGTCTGATCCAGCGCATCGTTCGGTTGCACGTAATGGCTGACGTCGGCAATCGCGACGATCAGTCGCCAGCCTTTGCCTTTCTTTTCTGCGTAAACGGCATCGTCAAAATCACGGGCGGTTTCACCGTCGATGGTCACCAACGGCAGTTCGGTCAGGTCGACACGCTCTACGCCATCGACCGGCTTCCAATCCACCTTGCGGACTTTCTTGGGCGTGGCCTGGCCTTGCGCTTCGGCTTCCTTGGAGAACTCGTGCGGCAAGTTGTGCTTGCGCAGCGCGATCTCGATTTCCATGCCAGGGTCATCGTAATTACCCAGCACTTCGACTACGCGGCCCAGGGGTTTCACATGGCGTGCCGGCTGCTGGATGATCTCGATCATCACCACTTGGCCCGGCTGAGCCTTGCCGACTTCCTTGGGTGGAATCAGGAAATCCTGGCTGATGCGTTTTTCTTCGGCGGCAACGATCGCTACGCCGCGCTCGACATGGAAGCGCCCAACGAGGCGGATATTGGCGCGATCAACCACTTCAATGATCTTGCCCTCGCGACGTCCGCGACGATCGAAGCCGATCTGCTGGCCGAGCACGCGGTCGCCATGCAATACCTTGTCCATTTCCTTCGGGCCAAGATAGAGATCATCGCTGCCATCATCCGGCACGAGAAAGCCAAAACCATCCTGATGCCCTTGCACGCGGCCAACGATCGAATCGACTTTTTCCGGCAGGCACAACGCGCCCTTGCGGTTGATCATCAGCTCCGCTTCACGCGCCATGGCGCCGATGCGGCGTTCAAAGAAAGGGAGTTCGGATTGGGTAATGGAGAGTTGCTTGGCAAGCTCGGCGACTTCGGTCGGTGCGCCGCGCTCGGTGAGTATCTGGAGGATATATTCGCGGCTGGGCAGCGGGTTTTCGTAACGCTCGCGCTCGCGTTCCAGCCAGGGGTCTTGGGCTCGTAGGCCCTTGAGTTTTCGGGGTCGACGGGATGTTTCGATATTCTCTGTTTTCTTGGTTGACATCGGTCTAGGGTTTCCTGATAATTGCGCCTCTTCACTGCAGTGCGCCGGTTCATTCTAGCGTAGCTCGTGGCCCAGGTGGCGGAATTGGTAGACGCACTAGGTTCAGGTCCTAGCGCTCGCAAGGGCGTGGAAGTTCGAGTCTTCTCTTGGGCACCACGTACTACCTAAGCGATGAAATCGAGCACTGTATAACGAAGAATGCCCAGGTGGCGGAATTGGTAGACGCACTAGGTTCAGGTCCTAGCGCTCGCAAGGGCGTGGAAGTTCGAGTCTTCTCTTGGGCACCAATTTCACAAAAACCCCGACCGACAGGTCGGGGTTTTTTGTTTCCGGTCATTCCTTCCGACCATCCGGTCATTCGATTTACCACCCTCCCCTTGTCACCTTCCTGCAACCAATACCATTGTCATTCTGGCGAACCATCATCGTTGGTTTATATTTGGCTGATGCTTGAGCATGGCCCGACAGTCAGGGCACTCAAAGCGATGTAAGCGTTCGACAAGCTTTCCACTCTGACTACGGCGTTGCTCCATTGATCGCCGACTGGTATGGACTTGCAATGGGCGTTCACTCTGGCAGCAGCTATCGACGGCTTTTCCGGCTGATCTGGCCGTTCATTGCCATTCTGGTGCTGCTCACCCTGCTTGCCGTGCTCAGCATGAATCTCATGTCTGCGGTACGTGCGTACGTCGGCGGGGAAAGCCTGTGGTCCAAAGGCCAGAAAGACGCCATCTACGCGCTCGGCAACTATCTGCAGACCGGCCAGAACGAAGACTATGTCCGCTACCAGACCGCCATTGCCATTCCGCTCTCCGACCATGCTGCCCGTCTGGCGCTTAATCTGCCCCAACCTGATCTCGAGGCTGCGCGTGCCGGATTGATTGGCGGCGGCAACCGCCAGGCCGACATTCCGGTCATGATCTGGATGTACCGCAACTTCCAGCAGGTCAGCTACCTCAAGCGGGCAATCAGCATTTGGGCGGAAGCAGACCAACACATCGAGCGACTCAATCAGCTCGCCGCGCAAATCCACGACGGATTCACCCATCGCGCGATCGACGAAAACACGTACATGCGCTTTCACACGCAAATCCGCACGATCAACGACAGGCTGACCCCGCTGGAAACCGCGTTTTCCGCCACGCTGAGCGAGGCATCATGGGTCATTCACGACGCACTGCTCTACGTGAACATCGGCGCGGCCATCTTGCTGATTTCATTTGCCACCCGGCGCACCTACAAACTGCTGTCTGAGAGCGCCGCCCTGGAGCGCGCCTTGCAAACCAGTGAAGAGCGCCTGCAGCTGGCCCTTAGCGGCAGTCGTTATGGCATCTGGGATTGGGACATCCCCGCTGAGCGCACCTATATCTCGCCCCAGTACAAAAAGCTGTTCGGCCTGCCGGAGAACGATCAGCCGATCAGATATATCGATTGGGTCGATCGCCTGCACCCGGACGATCACGCAGTGACCCTCGCCACGCTCACTGCCCACCTCGAAGACAATCAACCCTATGACATCGAATACCGCTTCGGCCTGCCGGGCGCCTATCGCTGGATTCACGTCATCGGCAAAGCCAGTCGCGACGCGCAAGGCCGGCCCTACCGGATGTCCGGCACTTTCGACGACATCACCGAGCGCAAGCGCATCGAAGCAGCGCTGCGTGCAGAACAGGAACGCGCCAGCGTCACGCTTGCCGCCATTGGCGATGCCGTCCTGACCACCGACACCACCGGCCAGATCAGTTACATGAATACGGCGGCCGAATCGTTGTTCGGCTGCACCAACGAACTAGCCTGCGGCGAATCGTTCTCCACGCTCTGCCGCATCATCGACGAAGAAAACCGCCAGACGCCGATCGACCCCGCCACCCAGATCCTCGCCGGCGAGACACCGGATACCGAAGGCCGCAACCTGCTGCTGATCTGCCCGGATGGCGGCGAGATCGCCGTGCAACTGGTCGCCGCTGCCGTGCACGATGAAGCAGGCAAAGTCGCTGGTGTCGTACTCGCTCTGCACGACATGACGCGCGAACGCCAGTACGTCGCCAATCTCTCCTGGCAAGCCAGCCACGACGAATTGACCGGCCTCGCCAACCGCCGCGAGTTCGAGCTTCGCCTCTCGCGACTGCTCGAAGACATGAAACGGCGACCGACCCACAACGCCGTCCTCTTCATCGACATGGACCAGTTCAAGATCGTCAACGACACCAGCGGCCACTCCGCCGGCGACGAGCTGTTGCGCCAGGTGAGCAATGCGCTGATCCAGAACCTGCGCGAAGGCGATACGCTGGCCCGCCTGGGCGGCGATGAATTCGGCGTCATCCTGGCCGGTTGTCGACCCGACCCCGCCGAACGGATCGCCGAAGCCCTGCGCGCTGCCATCGAAAACCTGCACTTCGCCTGGGGCAACCAACCGTTCCCGATCAGCATCAGCGTTGGCCTGGTCAACTTCGAGAGCCCGTTGACCACGCTGGAAGACATCCTGCGTTCGGCCGATGCCGCCTGCTACCTCGCCAAGGAAAAAGGCCGCAACCGCGTGCAGCATTACCGGCCGGACGATGCCGAACTGACGATTCGGCATGGCGAAATGGAATGGGTGCACCGGCTGCGGCTGGCACTGGATGAAGACCGCTTCTGTCTCTACAGCCAGCCGATTGTCCCGGTCCGCAATCATGAGACCGGTGCGCATTTCGAACTGCTGCTGCGGCTGCGTGACGAGCACGGCGAGGTCGTCCCGCCGATCGCCTTTATCCCCGCTGCGGAGCGTTTTGGCCTGATGCCGCAGATCGATCGCTGGGTTGTCCGTACCGCACTGAGCACGATTGCCGAGCGCTATCCCGACGGTCAGGGCGCGGACAAACTGGTATGCGCGATCAACCTCTCCGGCTCTTCACTTGGCGACGACACCTTCCTCGACTTCATCCACGAGCAATTTACCCACAGCGGTGTTGCGCCAGACTCGATCTGTTTTGAAATCACCGAGACCAGCGCCATCGCCAATCTCAAGCGTGCCACCCATTTCATGCACGAGCTGCATCAACTGGGTTGCCGCTTCTCGCTCGACGACTTCGGCGCCGGGATGTCGTCGTTTGCCTATCTCAAGCACCTGCCGGTGGACTACCTGAAAATCGATGGCGGCTTTGTCAAAAACCTCGCCACCGACCCGACCGACCGAGCCATGGTGGTCGCCATCAATCATATCGGCCACGTGATGGGTAAACGCACCATTGCCGAATTCGCCGAGAACGACGCCATCATTCAACAGCTGCAAGAAATTGGCGTCGATTACATCCAGGGCTATGGCATTGCCCGGCCCGCCCCCTTTACGACGTCAATTCGTTCCAGTACACAGTCAATTCCGACAATATAAAGAGTGTCGGTATCTGCAAACTGCGCCAATTCAGGCGATATTAGAAATAGTTGTCTTTGCAAGAGAAAGCGATGCCGGATTTCAGCGAAGCACGCGTCCTGGTCGCCGACGATTCATCATCGGTGCGCCAATCCATTCGCATGACCCTCTCCCAAGCCGGAATTTCCCGCGTGGATACCGCCAGCAGCGTGGGCGAAACACGCCGGCGGCTCAAGAACGGCATGTACGACGTCATCCTCTGTGATTACTACTTCGGCGAAGGCAGCACCGGGCAAGAATTGCTGGAAGAAATGCGCCACACCGGGGAGCTACCGCTCGCCACCATCTGGTTCATGATCACCGCCGAGGCGAGCTACGAAAAAGTGGTTGCCGTCGCCGAGATCGGGCCGGATGACTACCTGATCAAACCCTTCACCAGCGCCCTGCTGACTGACCGGTTGGCCATTGCCTGGGTCAAGAAACAGTTTTTCAGGCCGGTCTACGACAAGCTCGACATTGACGACACCAATGGTGCCATCGACGCGCTGCGTGACATTCTGGATAGCGCCGAGCAGTACCGCACCGATGCGCTGCGACTGCTTTCCAACCTGTTACTGGAAACCGGCCGGCTCGACGAAGCCCGCCTGTTGCTGGAAGAAATCCTGCAAAGCCGCGTTGTGCCGTGGGCCAAGCTCAACCTCGCCCGCGTGCTCAACAAGCAAGGCAACAAGACCCAAGCCGAAGCGATGCTGCAAGGCGCGATCAACGAACACGCCCAGTATGTCGATGCCTACGAAGAACTCGCCAGCATGTACATGGCGGAGGGCCGGCTCGACGAGGCAATGACCGTGTTCGATCGCTGCCTGTCGCTCACACCGAACAATGTCGGGCGGCTGCAAAAGGCGGGCAACCTCGCCAATATGCTGGGCGACTCCAGCAAGGCGCGGCAGTTGCTGGAGCATGCGGTGACCTGCGGCGGCAATTCATCGGTACTCGCGCCGGAAACCGTGCTGCAACTGGCACTGGCCGCCAAACGGGACAACGCGCTGGGCGATGCCGAGAAATACCTGAAGATGGCCCACTCGGTCTGCCAACGCGAAGACACCCTGAAAAACCGTGTGGTCAGCGCGCTGGCAACCGCGATCCACGCCGGCAAGGCCGACGCCTTCACCGAACTATCCGATCTGATCGACCGGCCCGATTTCACGCTGGAACTCGCCGTGAATTGGATCATGACCGCCGATCAGGTCTGTCCGCCAACCATGCCGGGCGAAGAAGCCAACGAGAGCGTACCGCCCTACAAGTGGCTGGCGGCGCTGGCACGCCGTTTTGCGACCACCAAATATATTTCCGGCATGCTGGAAAGCGCCGCCAATGCACGGCCGGCATGGCGGGCCTACATTCAACAGGTCGGGCAGGAGATTGGCGAGGTCAACCGCCAAGGGGTGCAATTGCTGATGCAAAACCAGCACATGCTGGCGATGGAGAAGCTGTTGCCGGTGGCGCAGACCACCTTCAACCAGCGATTGATGCTGTCCGCGTCACACGCCGCAATCAAGTGCCTGCAAGAGGAGAAAGTCCTGGGTACGGATCGCAAGCAGCTCATCCGCACCATCGATCAGTTTCTGGAACGGCTGAAAGGCACGACGGACGAAGGCGTGCTTTATCACCTGCGTAGCGAGTTGGATACACTGATTTCCAAGCCCTGAACGCTACGCCTACACGTCATTACGTAGGGCGGGTTAGCAGCTTGCTGCGTAACCCGCTGGACACGACCGTGGCATACCGATCATGCGACAGGTTACGCAGCAAGCTGCTAACCCGCCCTACGAAACCAGATTCAAGCTTTTGCGACTTGGAAAACAATGTAGGAGCGAGCTTGCTCGCGATGGCTCAGGTCCATTCACCATTGCCATCGCGAGCAAGCTCGCTCCTACAGAATGCTTCAGTCAGACGCCGAGAATGCTAGTTTTGCCGCGAGCGGAAGAACTCCTGATATTTCTCGTCTTCATCGTCAAATACATCCGGCCCGGCTAATTCATAGGCAATGCGCAGGGATGCAATTGCGCCATCCAGCTCGCTCAACTCAAACGCACATTGACCGAGCCGCAGGTGGATGAACGGGTTTTCCTCGCCGCCGACGCAATCGATGGCATCCAGCAATGCCTCGGCTGCGGAAGCAAAATCGCCTTTCTGGAAGAGCGTATCGCCAATGGCGGTCAACACCAGCGTCGAGGCTTCCCAGCGCTCGCGCTCGCTCGGCAGGAGCGCTTCCGCCTCGCGGTATTTGGCCAGCGCGGCATCATCGTTGCCCCGCTCGAACAGTCGGTCGCCCGCTTCCAGCAAGGCGGCAATCTGCTCGTGAAGAATCGCCGGGAGAGTACTCATATCCAATATCCGTTGTTATGACGATCTGGCATACAAATCCGGTCGAGCCAGCCACCGTCTTGCTTGCAGACCGGGATTATTCTCCGTGCGCATTGGCTACGTCTACCAACACCGGCTTGAGAATGGTGATTGCGTCGGCCGGCGTCATGCCAACCAGGAAGCCGCGCTTGCCGCCATTGATATAAATCCTGGGTAAGGCGGTGATGCTGCGCTCCATGTACACCGGCATCGCCTTCTTGGTACCGAAGGGCGACGTACCGCCGACCATGTAGCCGGAATGCTTGTTGGCCACCTCCGGCGTACACGGATGAATGCTTTTCTTGCCGAGGAAACGCGCCAGATTCTTGGTGGAAACTTCGCAGTCGCCATGCATCAGCACCACCAGCGGCTGCTTGGCATCGTCTTCCATCACCAGTGTTTTCACCACGGCATGCTCCTCCACCCCCAGCTCACGGGCCGAGACCGCCGTACCGCCTTTCTCCTCGTATTCATACAAGTGGTCGGTGTACGCGATCTTGTGCTGACGCAGCACGCGGATGGCTGGGGTGACGGGCGTTTTTTCACTCATGAGCAAGGCAAGGTAAACAAGGTGGAATTAAGGGATCGCCGGGTTGTCGAGCGTACAATACCCTCCTACGCAACTCAATAACCCGCCATGCCGCACCCGCACAGCATCGCCCATTTGCCACTGCAAACCCGCTTTGGCACCCTGCCCGACCGCTTCTTCAGCAACGTTCCACCTACGCCACTGGCCGCACCGCATCTGGTGGCGTGGAACAGCGAACTCGCGGCTGAACTTGGCCTGATGGCCGATGCTTCCCGCCATCAGCACTTGGCCGATTACCTCGTCGGCAACCTGTTGCCTGCCGGCAGCAAACCCATTGCCAGCGTGTATTGCGGCCATCAGTTCGGCGTTTACGTGCCGCAGCTGGGCGACGGTCGGGCCATCCTGATCGCGGAAACGCCAGACGTCCACGGCGCAGTGCAAGAGATCCAGCTCAAAGGCGCTGGCCCGACGCCCTACTCGCGCCGTGCTGATGGTCGCGCGGTACTGCGCTCGTCGATTCGCGAATACCTGTGCTCAGAGGCCATGCATGGCTTGGGCATCCCGACCACGCGGGCGCTGGGCATTGCCGGCTCGCCGCAACCGGTCTGGCGCGAAACGATGGAAACCGCGGCAGTCGTCACCCGCGTTGCGCCGACCTTCGTGCGCTTCGGCAGCTTTGAATACTTCTTCTACCAAGGCGAGCACGAGCTGTTGAAAACCGTGGCCGACTGGGTCATCGAGCATTTCTACCCGGCATGCCGCGATGCTGCCAATCCCTACCAGGCACTGCTGGAAAGCGTGATCGCACGCACCGCGCAGCTGATCGCGCAATGGCAAGCCGTCGGTTTCTGCCACGGCGTGATGAACAGCGACAACATGTCCATTCTCGGCCTCACGCTGGACTACGGCCCGTTCGGCTTTCTCGATGGCTTCGACGCCGGCCACATCTGCAACCACTCGGATGACACCGGTCGCTATGCCTACAACCAGCAGCCGCAAATCGGCCTGTTCAACCTGCAATGCCTGGCACAAGCGCTGCTACCGCTCTTGGAGCGCGATGCCGCCATTGCGGCGCTGCATGGTTATCAATCGATCTTCGAACAAGCGTTCAGTGAACAGATCCGGCGCAAGATGGGCTTGATCACGTGGCAGGAAGCGGATTGGACGTTGTTCACGGAGTTGCTGGAGCTGATGCAAGCCGCGCGTACCGACTGGACCCGTTTCTGGCGCGCACTGTGCGATTTCGATACATCCGACCACCTACGCGACGACTTCCTCGACCGCGATGCCTTCGACCGTTGGGCCGACCTCTACCATGCACGGTTGGCGCAGGAAAATCGCCCGCCGGAAGAACGCGGCGTCGCCATGAAGGCAGCCAATCCGAAATACATTCTGCGCAACCATCTGGCCGAAAACGCCATCCGCGCAGCGCAAGCCGGTGACTTCAGCGAGATCGAACGCCTGCAACGTTGTTTGATGCGTCCATTCGACGATGCGCCGGAATTCGATGCCTATGCGGCTTTGCCACCCAGCTGGGCCAGCGAACTTTCGGTGTCCTGCTCTTCTTGATGCTGCAACGGGCCGGCTGTCGCGCAGACAGCCGGCCCGGTAATCTGTGATAATCCGCGCTGTCATTTTTCCTTCATGAGTTCTTCATGTTCGATCTTTTCGCCGGCCTTGACTGGACCGTCGGCCTGAGTCTGGCTCTGGCGCTTGCTTTTGTTCTCCTGTTCGAATTCATCAACGGCTTTCACGACACCGCCAACGCGGTTGCCACCGTGATCTACACCAAGGCCATGCCACCGGAACTGGCGGTGATGCTGTCCGGCTTCTTCAATTTCCTCGGCGTGGTGCTCGGCGGCCTGGGCGTGGCCTATGCCATCGTCCACTTGCTGCCGGTCGATCTGCTGATCAATGTCAACACCGGCCGTGGCCTGGCGATGGTGTTCTCGCTGTTGGCCGCCGCCATTCTCTGGAATCTCGGCACCTGGTATTTCGGCCTGCCGGCCTCCAGCTCGCACACCCTGATCGGCTCGATCCTCGGTGTCGGCCTGACCAATGCCTTGATCACCCACGCCTCGCTGGTGGATTCGATCAACTGGAAGAAAGCGATCGATATCGGTCTGTCGCTACTGATTTCGCCCATAGTCGGCTTTGTCATCGCCGGCCTGCTGCTGTGGCTGCTCAAGCGCTATCTGCCGCTGGCCAAGATGCACAAGACGCCCGAATCCCGCCGCCTGCTCGATGGCAAGAAACACCCCCCATTCTGGAACCGGCTGGTGCTGGTGCTCTCCGCCATGGGCGTGAGCTTTGCGCACGGCTCCAACGACGGTCAGAAAGGCATCGGTTTGATCATGCTGGTGCTGATCGGCATCGTGCCGGGCAAATTCGTACTCGACCTCGATAGCACCACCTATCAGATCGAGCGCACCCGCGATGCGACGGTGCACCTGCAACAGTTCTATCAGCGCAATGCGGCCAGCCTGACCGACTATCTGGCGCTCGGCAAAGGCAATGGCAGCGATTTGCCATCCCGTTTCAAATGCGAGCCGACCCTGACCGAGCCGACCATCAACGCGCTGTTGAAGTCCCTGGATGGCGTGAAGGACTACCGCGAGCTTTCCCCGGATACCCGCACACAGGTGCGCCGCTATCTGTTGTGCCTGGATGACACCGCCAAGAAGGTCACCAAGCTGCCGCACCTCTCGTCGCAAGACAAATCCGATCTGGACAAGCTGCGCAAGGATCTGACCGAAACCACCGAATATGCGCCGTTCTGGGTGATCATCGCCGTGGCGCTGGCACTCGGCGTGGGCACGATGGTGGGCTGGCGGCGCGTGGTGCTGACGGTCGGCGAGAAGATCGGCAAGCAAGGCATGACCTACGCGCAGGGCATGAGCGCGCAGATCACGGCGGCGATCTCGATCGGGATGGCCAACATCCTCGGCCTGCCGGTATCGACCACACACGTGCTGTCGTCCGGCGTGGCCGGCACCATGGTTGCCAACCGTACTGGCGTGCAGCTCTCTACCGTGCAGAAGATTCTGCTCGCCTGGGTGCTGACACTGCCGGCGTCGATGGCGCTGGCCGCTGGCTTGTTCTGGTTGTCGGTCAAGCTGTTTGTCTGACCTCCGGCACCGCCATGAAAAAGGCCACGCAGATGCGTGGCCTTTTCAATTTGCACATTGTAGGAGCGAGCTTGCTCGCGATTGCATCGTCTCATTGACCGTCGTCATCGCGAGCAAGCTCGCTCCTACAACACCATTAAGCGCGTTTCGACCCGTAACCAACGGGGAGCTCAGCATCAAATAGCGTTGCCCCGGCCGGTAAAGCCGTCCAGGCTACGGGGGCAAGGAATCACAACCCCGATAACTCCTTGATATGCGCCGCCACACTGCGCCCCAGCGCAGATAGATCGTAGCCGCCCTCCAGCATCGACACGATGCGCCCCTGCGCATGCTTCTTCGCCACCTGGCGCACTTGCCGCGTCACCCACGCATAGTCCGCTTCGACCAAGCCCATCGACGACATGTCGTCTTCCAGATGTGCATCGAATCCGGCAGAAATGAAGATGAATTGCGGCGCAAAGGCATCCAGCGCCGGCAGCCACTTTTCCGTCACCGCCTCACGGAACTGCACGCCGGTACTGGCACGGGGCATTGGTACGTTCAACATGTTCGGCCCACGTGGCACGTCGCCACAGTAGGGAAAGAACGGGTGCTGGAAGATGCTGACCATCAACACACGCTCGTCGTGACAGAAAATGTCCTCGGTGCCATTGCCGTGGTGGACGTCGAAATCGACAATCGCCACGCGCTCGATGCCATGCGCTTCCATCGCATGGCGGGCCGCCACAGCGATGTTGTTGAAGATGCAGAACCCCATCGCCCGGTCATGCTCAGCGTGATGGCCCGGCGGGCGCACAGCGCAGAATGCGTTATTGGCGCGGCCTTGCATCACCAGATCAACTGCTAACACGCCTGCACCGGCCGCATGGTAGGCAGCGTTCAAGCTGTAGGGATTGATGGCGGTATCCGGGTCGAGATGAACGTAGCCCTGCGCCGGCACCAGTGTGGCGAGCCGGTCGAGATAATCGGCATCATGCACGCGTGCCAATTGCTCCCACGTGGCCGGCTGCGCATCGACGTGCAACAGGAAATCCCATAGCTGGGCGGCGATCAGGCGATCCTGAATGGCGGCCAATCGTGCCGGGCACTCGGGGTGACCTCGGCCCATTTCATGCATCGAGCATGATGGGTGGGTCAGGTAAGCGGTAATGCCCTCTTCTGCCGAATACAAGATCTGCGTCCCTCTGAGTGAGGGCGAAAGTGTACGCCGCAGCGCCAGCGCGAACCAGTTCACTGGTCGGGGGGACGACCGGTTTGCACATGTCTTTGGATCGAACCAATCCCCAAAATCTGCACTCAAAAATAAATATGCTTTCTGCATTTTGCTTTGTGCGAATTCTTTCACCAGAATGAAAATTCGCATTAAGCAATCGGTGCCACTCGAACCACCGAAGCTTTACCGCCTTGCCAGGGGAACAAACATGATGCACCTGCGCTTGCTTGCCTTACTCTCCGCTTCGTTGCCGCTCGTGCTGTCGGCGGCAACGCTTGCAGGGGAGACGTCCTGGAGTGCGAACGGGCTATTTGGCTCGCCGGGCAGTCTGGGTGGCGGTGGGCAGGCAACGCAGGATCGCTTTGCTTTTGGCAGTGACACGTCAGGTAGCGATATCGGAAACACACTGCCCCCCCCGACTGACTGGGACAGCCGCATCGACATCAGGCTGGAACAGCAGCACTGGCATTTCGACTCGCCAGCCGCATTCGGTGGCAATGCGCCTTGGGGCGATGTGACGCGCAGCAGTGTCGGCGTGCGCCTTGATTACCAAGGCTCGCCGGGCTGGCGCTATAGCGTTGAGCCTTCCATCGCCTATGCCGGCGAGGCTGGTGCCAATCAAAGCGCGTCGATGGGATTGGGGGCGTTGTTCGCGGCCTCGCATCAGGTTCAGCCCAATCTGCTCCTCGGCCTGGGCGCCGGGGTATTCCGGCAAGCCGACCAGACCCGCGTCTTCCCCTATGTGCTGGTCGATTGGCACATCAACAATCAGTGGCGGCTAGCAAATCCGAACCAGACCAGCTTCACCGGCCCGGCCGGCGTCGAACTCAGTTACCAATCCAGTCAGGCGTGGCAATTGGCGGCCGGGGGCAGCTGGCGCTCCGATCTGTTCCGGCTGTCCGATAACAATGGCGTAGCCCGCAACGGCGTGGGCGAAGCCAGCGCAGTCCCGGTTTATCTGCGCTTCGGCTACAGCATGCAGCCGGGCTGGAAGATCGATATCTATGCCGCTGCTCTATTTGGCGGCAAACTCAATGTCGACGACAGTAATGGTAATGCCATATCGTCAGACCACTATCGCCCATCGCGGATGATTGGCGTCAATTTCAACGGCCGGTTCTAAACCCCGGTCTTGACGCTTGTATCCAGTCAAACGCGAACGCACTTGGCCCCACCACCTTCGCATTTGATTCGGGAACACAGGGAATGCCGCACCCGCTGAACAGCACGCTCGATCAACTCAACCAGATCATTCTTGGCAAGGAAACACAGATACGGCTCGCCGTGGCCTGCCTGCTGGCACGCGGGCATCTGCTGCTGGAAGACCTGCCCGGCGTCGGCAAGACCACGCTGGCGCACGCGCTGGCCGCCGGCCTCGGCCTCAAGTTCCAGCGGGTGCAGTTCACCAGCGACTTGCTGCCCGCCGATTTGCTCGGCGTGTCGATCTACGAGCGCAACAGCAACGAATTCCGCTTCCACCACGGCCCCGTCTTCACGCAAGTGCTGCTCGGCGACGAAATCAACCGCGCGCCGCCCAAGACCCAATCCGCCCTGCTGGAGGCGATGGAAGAGCGGCAAGTCACCATCGACGGCACCACCTACCCGCTGCCGGAACCCTTCTTCGTCATTGCCACGCAAAACCCGCAAACCCAGATCGGCACCTTTCCGCTGCCCGAATCCCAGCTCGACCGTTTTCTGATGCGGCTGGAACTGGGCTACCCGGACGCGCAAGCCGAGCGCGCCATGCTGGCCGGCGCAGACCGGCGCAGCCTGATTGCCCAACTCGGCAACGACATCGACCCCGCCACGCTGCCCAAGGCGCAAGCCGAAGTCGCCGCTTTGCATGTGAGTGGCGCGCTGCTCGACTACATCCAGGCACTCGCGGCCGCGACCCGGAGCCATGCCGACCTCGCCTACGGCCTCTCGCCCCGCGCCTTGCTCGGTCTGGTGAACGCCGCGCGGGCCTGGGCCTGGCTCGATGATCGGGATTACGTGATCCCGGAAGACGTCCAGGCGGTCTTCGCCTGTGTGGCCGGGCATCGGCTGCCTTCCCGCTCCAGCGGCCGGCCTGATCCACGCACGGCAGTCGAGCTACTGCAAGCCGTTGCGGTGCCCTGAGCAGCCCCGGCATGAAACGCCCCGCTTGGTTCGAACGCCGCCGACAGACCTGGCTGACGCGTCGCCACCCAACCAGCACCGATACCACCCGGCTCAAGCACAACCAGATCTATGTGCTGCCAACGGGCTTCGGCTTCGCGTTCGCCGTCACGGCGCTGCTGGTGCTGATTGGCGCAATCAACTACCAGCTCAGCCTTGCCTATGCCTTTGCGTTCCTGATGTTCGGGATCGGCCACGCCGGCCTGCTGCAGGGTTTCCGCAATCTGCTGGGCTTGCACGTGACTGTCGGCCAGGCCGAACCGGTATTTACCGGTGAAAACGCCCACTTCCCGATCCGGCTGATCAGCGATAAGGCACGCATCTCGATCTACCTCAGCGCCGGGCGTGACAGCGTCGTTGCGGCCAACATCCAGCCACGCAGCAGCAACGAAACCTGGTTGCCCGTGCCCGCTATCCAGCGTGGCTGGCTGGTGCTGCCCACTGTTCAGCTGGAAAGCCGCTACCCGACTCAGCTCTGCCGCGCCTGGAGCTACGCCCGCCTTGCCGCGCGCGTACTGGTCTATCCACAACCGGAAAGCAATGCGCCGCCCTACCAGCTGGCCAGCAATAGCGACGAAGGCGGCTCCGTCTGGCGGCGTGGTGAAGACGACTTCGCCGGCCTGCGCCGCTATCAGCCCGGCGATCCGATCCGGCGCATCGCCTGGAAGCAAGCGGCACGAGACGAGCATCTGAGCATCAAGCAATTTGACAGCCCGCAAAGCGCCGCCTACCGGTTTGATTGGCACGACCTCGCGCTGCAATCCGCTGAATCCCGGCTATCCCGCCTGACCGCCTGGGTGCTGGCCGCAGACCTCGCCGGTGATCGCTACGGCCTGACCTTGCCCGGCACAACGCTACCGCTGGATCACGGCCCGGCCCATCGCACCGCTTGCCTCACGGCACTGGCGCTATTCGAGGCGCAAGCATGAGGACGACACACCGTCGTGACGACCTGCCGCGCCAACCGCTCTATGGCCTCGTCGCGGCGCTGGCATTGGTGCTGCTGCCGCATCTGACCCAACTTGCCCTGTGGCACGCTGCGCTCATTCTTTTGCCGCTGGCATGGCGGGCATGGCTGGCATGGCGCGGCAAAGCCCTACCGCCGCGCTGGTTGCGGCTGGTGTGCGCCGCGGGGCTGATGCTGATTGTCTTCGTGCAATTCAGAACGCTGATCGGTCGTGATGGCGGGGTGGTCCTGCTGGCGAGCCTCGTCTCCGCCAAATTGCTGGAAACCGCCAACCGACGCGATGCCCGTATCCTTAGCCTGCTGGCCTACTTCACTACCGGCGCGGCTTTCCTGGTCTCGCAGTCGTTCTGGATGCTGGCCTATACCATCGTCTGCACCTTGGTCATCACGGCGCAATTGCACGGCTGGCAGCGGCTGGACGGCAAGCTGCCCTGGACAGAATACAGACGCGCCGGCTGGATGTTGCTGGAAGCCCTCCCCGTCGCACTCTTGCTGTTCGTGATCTTCCCGCGCTTGTCCGGCCCCTTGTGGCAAATGCCGGCCGACAAACCCGGTGCGAGCAGTGGTTTGTCCGATCGCATGTCGCCGGGCAGCTTTACCGATCTGGCACTGGATGACAGCGTGGCTTTCCGGGTCGATTTCGAGGGCAAGCCGCCTTCCAAATCCAGCCTGTATTGGCGCGGCCCAGTCTATGAGCGCTTCGATGGCCGCAATTGGGAGCAAGCCTTCGGTACCACCACAACGCCAACGTACGAAGCGATCGGGCCGACCTACAACTACACGGTCACGCTGGAGCCGCACAACCGCTCGTGGCTGCTCGGGCTCGATCTGCCAACGCCCGGCAAGACGCTCAGCGGCGTGCGGATCACCTCCCGTTTGCAAGCGGTGAGCGAACAAGTGGTCACCCAGCGCAAGCGGGTCACCTTGAGCAGTGTATTGACGTGGAAAATGGCGGATGACAATCCAGCGCTCCAACAAAACCTGCTGCAGAACCAAATGCTGCCACGCCTCGGCAATCCACGTGCGCGCGCATTGGCGGAAGGCTGGCGGAATCTGTCACCCAACGCCCGCCTCGCCGCTGCGCTGACCTTCCTTGGCTCAGGCAAATTCACCTACACGCTGGATGCGCCGCTACTGCTCGGGCCGGACCCGGTTGATACGCTGCTATTCCAAACCCGTGAAGGATTCTGCGAGCACTACGCCAGCGCGTTTGTGTATCTGATGCGTGCCGCCGGGGTACCCGCCCGAGTCGTCGGTGGCTATCTCGGCGGCGAGTTCAACGACAACTACCTGATCGTCCGCCAGACCGATGCCCACGCCTGGGCGGAAGTCTGGCTGCCCGGACTCGGCTGGCAACGGGTCGACCCGACGGCAGTGGTCGCGCCGGGGCGAGTCACGCAGGGCATTGCTCACAGCGTGCGCGGTGCGGAACGTCTGCCCTTGCTGTTACAGGAAAATGCGGCGTGGCTGGCGGCAGCGCGCCTGCGCTGGGATGCGGTGGTGTACGGCTGGGATCGCTGGGTGATCGGCTACGACACGCAGCGGCAGCTGCAATTGTTCGGGCAGTTGGGCATCGACGATTTCAGCTCACCGCGCTTCATTGGCTGGCTAAGCGGCACACTGCTGGCGCTATTGCTGTTGTACTGGGCCATCCTCAACGCGCAGCGCAGCCGAAAAACACAGGATGCGGCCCGGCAACAGTGGTCGCGCTGGTTGCGGATGCTGGCCAAACAGGGACTGGTTCCAAGTGCCAGCGAAGGGCCACGCGATTTTGCCCAGCGCGTTGCGCGCCATTTGCCGGCCAATGCCCTCGCCGCACACGCCATTGGCGCGGCCTACATCGCCACCCGCTATGCCGACCGCCCAGAAGCGTTGGCGGAGCTACGCCGACACGTGAGCGCGTTCCGGCCGGGATAACCAACAATGCCAGCTGCGGCGCATCGTGGCTTCTTGCTATCCTGCGTCGCTGTGTTGATCTCGCCAACGATAGAGCCCCATGCCCCGCTTCCTCAAAGAGCCCCAACATCATCCCGACCAAGCCGCACGGATCGGCGTGTTGATCGTCAATCTCGGCACACCGACCGCGCCAACAGCCAAGGCACTCCGGCCCTATCTGCGCGAATTCCTCTCTGATCCCCGCGTGGTCGAGATTCCAGGGCTGATCTGGCAACCCATTTTGCGCGGCATCATCCTCAATACCCGGCCGAAGAAATCGGCGGCCAAATACGCCAGCATCTGGACACGCGACGGCTCGCCACTGCAAGTCTGGACCGCCAAGCAAGCCAGTCTGCTCAAGGGCTATCTGGGCGAAAAGCTGCAAACGCCGCTCGTGGTGAGCTATGCCATGCGCTATGGCGAGCCATCGGTCGCCACCCGGCTGGATGAGCTGAAGGCCGCCGGGTGCGACCGCATCCTGATCGTGCCGATGTATCCGCAATATGCCGCCAGCGCCAGCGGCAGCGTGGGCGATGCGGTGGCCGCCCGACTGGCCTGCTATCGCGATCAGCCGGCGATCCACACTGTCCGCAGTTTTCACGATGATCCGGGCTATATTGCAGCGCTGGCGCAAAGCATTCGTGCGCATTGGCAACTCAATGGCGGCCGGGCAGAACATCTGTTGATGAGTTTTCACGGCATTCCGAAACGCTCAGTCGATCTCGGCGACCCGTATCAGCGGCATTGCCTCAAAACGGCCGAACTGCTCGGCGCGGCACTCGGTCTGACCAGTGCGCAATACACCGTCGCGTTTCAGTCGCGCTTCGGCAAAGCCCAATGGATCAAGCCTTATACCGTCGACGTGCTTGAAAAACTGGCGAAAGACGGTATTCAGTCATTAGACATGGTCTGCCCCGGCTTCGTGGCTGATTGTCTGGAGACGCTGGAGGAGATCGCCATTGAGGGGAAGCATGTATTTCTGACAGCCGGCGGTCGGGATTATCGTTACGTCCCTTGCCTGAACGATTCCCCTGCTTGGATCAGCGCTTTGTCGGCGCTGGTAACCCGTGAGCTTTCAGCTTGGCTTCCCTCCAACCAACTGTCAGAAACGGCCTAAAAGCCTGCAACGGAAAGCCAGTAAGGCATGGCAGCGTGAGGCGCTCAAAATTAACTTGGGTATTCACGAAATTACAGTTAAACTCAGCAGTAAGATTCAACTTACAACCGGAGGTTTGGCCCCATGAGCACCCGGCTTTTTCTCGCCGAAGATGACCTTATTCTGGCGGATGCGCTGAAAACCAGCCTGTCGCAAGCGGATTTCCAGGTCGATTGCGTCAATGATGGCGCACTGTCCTTACAAATTTTGCTGCACAACGATTATGACGTGGTCGTGCTCGATATCGGCTTGCCGAATATGGATGGCCTGACTGTGTTGAAGAATGTGCGTCAACACAAACCGTCGCTACCTATCCTGATCCTGACCGCACTCGACGGACTCGACGAGCGTGTTGCAGGCCTGGATGCCGGCGCGGATGACTACCTCGCCAAGCCATTCGAGTTCGCAGAACTCGAAGCACGTCTGCGTGCACTGTTGCGCCGCAGCCAGATCCTGCCGCAATCGGTACAGCAACTCGGCAACCTGCGCCTGGATCGTGCCGGCCAGCGTGCCTGGTGCAACGATACGCCGCTCGATTTGTCGGCTCGCGAACTGACCGTGCTTGAGATCCTGATGTCCAACATCGACCGCGTCGTGACCAAGGAACAGATTGTTTCCGAACTGGGTTCCGACAACGCCGAAGTCGGCCTGAACGCGATCGAAGTGTACGTTCACCGCCTGCGCAAGAAGCTTGAGCCCTGCGGCGTCGTGATCCGCACGATCCGTGGTCTTGGCTACCTCCTCGAGAAGCAGCAGCCGTTCGCGCAACAGGATGCAGCAGGATAAGTTCTCGCTGAAACGGCAGCTACTGTTGTGGCTGCTGTTTCCTCAACTGGTTTTATGGCTGGCGGGTGCTGCGCTTTGTTATTACGTAGCGACCCACTATGCCAACGTAGTCATCGACAACAACCTGTTGCAGACTGCCAAAGCCATCGGTCGCCAGGTTCATATCAGCGATGGTCATCTGATCGTCGATTTCCCCCGCGCAGCGCAAGTCCTGCTTGATGATGGCCCGGACGACCAGCTCTATTACACCGTCAGCACCGAATCCGGCGGCATCGTCCTCACCAATCGCAACCTGCCCGCATCGCCGGCCAAGCTCGTCTCCGCCGACACCCCCGTCTTCTACAACGTTGAAATCAAAGGCGAAACGCTGCGACTGGTTTCATTGCATACCTCGCTCGGCACGCCTGGCAGCATCCAGTGGCTGCATATACAGGTTGGCAAAAGCCTGGTCAGCCGCAATCAGCTCTCCCGTGAAATCCTGCTGGCAACCGCCCTGCCCTTGGGCCTGTTAATCATCGCCATGAGTCTTCTGGTGTGGTGGGGGATTGGCCGCGGCTTGCTACCACTGACACGGCTGCAAAAACTGGTCGGCAATCGCTCGGCACTGGATCTGGCTCCGCTTGAGCTGGTTGATGCCCCGGAAGAAATCCACGCCATCACCAACGCACTCAATCAGCTGCTGGCGACCACCAACGAAAGCATTGGCCGGCACCGGCGCTTTATTGCCGATGCCTCGCATCAACTCCGAACGCCACTCGCCGGGCTCAAATCACAGACTGAACTGGCCTTGCGCGAAACATCGCCAGAAGTCCTGCGTGACCGGCTCAACATGGTGCATGCCAGCGCCACCCGCAGCATTCACCTCGTCAACCAGTTGCTCACCCTCGCCCGTTCAGAACCCGGCACCAAGACCAGCATGCAAACGGTCAGGGTCGATCTCGCCAAGCTGATCCGCGAGCTCACTGCCGAATCGGTGCCACGCGCACTGGCGGCCGGCATGGATCTGGGCTGCGATACCTCGCTCGCAGCCGCCATGATCGACGCCAACCCGGCACTGCTACGCGAGCTGTTCGTCAACCTGATCGAAAATGCCATCAAATACATTCCACGTGGCGGCAATATCACGGTCAGGCTGTCGGATGCTGGCGCGGAATACGTGGTCGAAGTCGAGGATGACGGCAACGGCATTCCGGATGAACAGAAGCCAAGGATTTTCGAGCGCTTCTTCCGCGTCAATCAGAACGACGGTAATGGCTCCGGGCTCGGCATGGCGATCGTGAAGGAAATTGCCGAACGGCAAGGCGGCAAGGTCGAACTGCGCGATGCGCAACCGCATGGCTTGATCGTGCGGGTGACCCTGCCCAAATCCACGCCCGGCCAGCTGCAAGGCCAATAAGCAAACAGCCGGCTAGTCAACGTCGACCGGTTTGCCGTCGATACCCAGCGCAGCGGCCAGCATCAACAACATCCCCGCCGTCGCGCCCCACACTGTCCGGCCCTCGCACTCGATGAAGTGGCTCTTGCCTCGCACGCCACGCCGTTCAATCCAGCGTCGTTCATAGCCGGACGGCTGCAGCAGCGGCCAAGCTGGCAGCTCAAACACAGACGCCACCTCACCCGGATCAGGTCGTAGCGCCAAACCCGTCGGATCGACCACCCCCACCACGGGCGTGACGCGGTAGCCACTGATGGTCGAATAGCTGCCCAGTTGGCCGACCAGCGTCACTCTAGCCGCATCCAGGCCGATTTCTTCGCGACTTTCGCGCAATGCCGCAGCATCGACACTGCCATCACCGGCTTCGATACGCCCGCCCGGAAAGCTGATCTGGCCGGCATGCGTCGGCAAATGGGCCGAGCGCTCGGTCAACAACAACGTCGGACCATCCGGGCGCAATACGAACGGAATCAGCACCGCAGCCGGTTTGGCACCCGCGTAATCGGGATGATCCGCCGCATGCGCTGGCACATGCGCCGCCAATCGCTCGCGTAGCCACGGAATCAGCATTTCATCGTGCGGAATCAATCGGCCACCTTCGGCAAGCGGAAGTCACGCAGATGGGCAATCAGGCGCAAGGCAAGACCGCAAACAAACAGTGGCCAGACAACGATATGACCGGAATAGCCGAAGGAATCCAGCGCAAACAGAATGACCGCCACCAGAATGGCGACGGTGCCATAGAAATCTTCGTGCAGGATGAATGGCACATCGTTGACCATCATGTCCCGTACCAGACCACCGCCGACGGCAGTTACGAACCCGAGAAAAGCCACGCCAAACAGGTTGAGGTCTGCGGCAATGCCAACCTGCGCGCCGGCAATGCTGAACGCCACCAGGCCAATCGAATCCGCGACGATGAACAGTCTGTGCAGCAACCGGCTGTTCTTCTGGTGCAGTTTGATCGCCCATGCAATCGCCAGCGTGGCGAAGATGGTGTAAAGCGGGCTGGCATCGGTAAACACACGCGGCAAATGATTGGTGAGCACATCGCGAATCATGCCGCCGCCAATGGCCGTCAGCAGCGCGAGAATGATGACGCCGAGCAAGTCGAAGCGCTTCTTGGCGCCAATCAGGTAGCCGGAAATGGTAAAAGCGGCCGTACCGATCAGGTACAGCCAATCGAATTGAAACTGCGTATGCATGAAAGACGGGGAAATCGGAAAAGCGCCAGTTTACGCGTGTGCGCTCGAACTTACTTGAAACCAGGGGCCTTGAGGTCTGAGGCCAACTGAGACGCCAAAGCACGAATCGGCTGCAGATGTTCAGCCGCCTGATCCAGCCGTCCGGACCGCGCACCTTGCTCCATGCATTTGCAGTGATCCGCCATGGCGAATGCGCCCAGCTGCGCCGCAGCGCCTTTCAGCTTATGGGCCGCCTCGATCACCGCCTGTGCGGATTGATCGGGCAAGGCCAGATCGAGCTTGAGCAAGCACTCATCCTGCGTGGCGAAATACGCATCGAGCAGCTCCTTGCGCAAGTCCATGCCCAAGGTCTCCTGCAGCTGGACAAACGTGGCTTCCACACTGGCCAGCTCATGCTGGTAAACGGTGTCTTCCATCGGCCTCTCGATATGCTCTTGTACTGGGTTGCGGCGACTTCCTGCGAATATTAGTCTGGAATCGCCGCCGCCGCGATGGGCGTCTCTGTCGCTGCGGTATAATCTGCGATTCCCTTGCCCGCCCAAAAGAATCGAGCATGTCCCGCAAAATCCTCGTCACTTCTGCCCTGCCCTACGCCAACGGCGCCATCCACCTCGGCCACCTGGTCGAATACATCCAGACCGATATCTGGGTGCGCTTCCAGAAGATGCGCGGCCACACCTGCCATTACGTTTGCGCGGACGATACGCACGGCACGCCGATCATGTTGCGGGCGGAGAAGGAAGGCATCAGCCCCGAGGCGCTGATCGAGCGCGTGCATGGTGAGCACTTGCGTGACTTCACCGGTTTCCACGTCGGCTTCGACAACTACTACAGCACCAACAGCGAGGAAAACCGCCAGTTTTCCTACCGCATCTATAACGCACTGAAAACCAACGGCAAGATCGTCTCGCGCACCATTTCGCAGCTGTATGACCCGGTGAAGAACATGTTCCTGCCGGATCGCTTCGTCAAAGGCGAATGCCCGAAGTGCGGTGCCAAAGACCAATACGGCGACAACTGTGAAGTCTGCGGCACCACCTACCAGCCGACCGACCTCAAGAACCCGTACTCGGCCGTCTCCGGCGCGACACCGGAACTGCGCGATTCCGAACACTTCTTCTTCAAGCTCGGCGAGTGCGAAGACTTCCTCAAGAGCTGGACCCGTGCACCGGGCAAGCTGCAGGAAGGCGCGGCCAACAAGATGCAGGAATGGTTCGAAGCCGGCCTGAACGACTGGGATATCAGTCGCGATGCGCCCTACTTCGGCTTCGAAATCCCCGATGCGCCGGGCAAGTATTTCTATGTGTGGCTGGATGCGCCGGTTGGCTACATGGCCAGCCACAAGAACCTGTGCGACCGCCTTGGCATCGATTTCGACAGCTACTGGAACAAGGATTCGGACGCCGAGCTGTACCACTTCATCGGCAAGGACATCCTCTATTTCCACGCGCTGTTCTGGCCCGCGATGCTTGAATACGCCGGCTACCGCACGCCGACCGCGATCAACGCGCACGGCTTCCTGACCGTGGACGGCGCGAAGATGTCCAAGTCGCGCGGCACCTTCATTACCGCCGAAAGCTACCTGAACCATCTGAATCCGGAATGGCTGCGCTACTACTTTGCCGCCAAGCTGAACAATGCCATCGAAGATATCGACCTGAATCTCGAAGACTTCGTAGCCCGCGTGAATAGCGATTTGATCGGCAAGTACATCAACATCGCCAGCCGCGCCGCCGGCTTCCTCAGCAAACGCTTCGGCGGCGAGCTGACGCGTGATCTCGGCGATATCCCCTTGCTGAGCAAACTGCAGGCCGGCGCACAAGACATCGCCGCCCTGTTCGAAGCACGCGAATACAGCCGGGCGATCCGTGACGTCATGGCGCTGGCCGATGAGGTGAACCAATACGTCGATCAGCACAAGCCGTGGGAAATCGCCAAGCAGGAAGGCCGCGATGCCGAGCTGCAGCATGTGTGCTCGGTGCTGATCAACGCGTTCCGCCTGCTCACCATCTACCTGAAGCCGGTGCTGCCGAAGCTCGCAGCCGATATCGAAGCGTTCCTCAATCTCGCGCCGCTCAGCTGGGCGGATGCCGGCACCTTGCTGCTCGCCCACGTCATCAACCCGTATCAACACCTGATGACCCGCATCGACCCGAAACAAGTAGAAGCCATGGTTGAAGAAAACAAGCAAAGCCTTGCCCCGGTGGTAGAAGCACCGAAGCTCGATTACGACGTGCCGCCGATTGCCGAGACGATCAGCATCGATGACTTCATGAAGATCGACCTGCGCGTGGCCCGCATTGTCGAAGCCAAGGCGGTCGAAGGCGCGGACAAGCTCGTTTCGCTCACGCTCGATATCGGCACCGAAACCCGCCACGTGTTCGCCGGCATCAAATCCGCCTACAAACCGGAAGACCTGCAAGGCCGCCTGACCGTGATGGTGGCCAACCTCGCGCCGCGCAAGATGAAGTTCGGCATGTCCGAAGGCATGGTGCTGGCGGCCGGTGGTGATGGCGGGCTATACATCCTGAATCCGGATGACGGTGCCAAGCCAGGCATGCGGGTGAAATAAACGACCCAATCCCATTCGATCGCATTCGATCAAGGCAAGGAGACCTACCCATGCACTTCCATCTCAATGCAGTCGTTTCGCTGATCGCGGGCATCCTGATCCTGATGATGCCCAAGCTGCTCAACTACATCATCGCGCTCTATCTGATCGTGATCGGCGTATTGGGTTTGGTTGGCGGCATCCATGGCATCGCCGTCTGATTACAGTTTGCGAGAACGGATCGCGAAGCGGCTGCAAGTGGCCGGTCGGGTGCAAGGCGTCGGCTTCCGCTTCTCGACCGTGCTCGAAGCACGCCGCTTGGGTGTGCGTGGCTGGGTGCGCAATCGGCTCGATGGCTCGGTGGAAATTCAGGCCGAAGGCACGGCGAGCGCCGTGGAGGCTTTGGTGCGCTGGGCCGGGCATGGGCCGAGCGGCTCGCGAGTGGATCACCTGAACGTGCAAGATGGGGAACTGGAGGGGTGCGTTGGCTTTGATGAAGTAGCAACTTGCTAATTCAACAAGCCAAGAGACGGGGCTGATTATCCTGTAGGAGCGAGCAAGCTCGCGATTGCATCGCCGAATCCATCATTGCAATCGCGAGCTTGCTCGCTCCTACAAAATCACCACCCATCAAACACAAACGGGCCGCAATAATGCGGCCCGTTTGTGTTTGAAAATCGATTAAAGCGCAATGCTTATTCCCACCCTCAATCAATCAATTTCTCGTAATCGATCGCCATCATCAACCCGCCCCAATGGCGTCCTTCCACCTTCACCGGCACGGAAACCAGGCTGAAGATATCGCCCACATCGCGCACATAAGCCTGAAACAGCATCGGGCTCTGATCAAGCGAGCATTTCTTCAGCATCGGATTGCCATCGTGGAAACGCTTGTCACGGCCATTGCCGGTATTGAATTTCACATCGGCGCCATGCGGTTTGCAGTATTTGCTCACATGCGTGGGGGGATAAGCGTGGTCGTTGTGGCAGATCACGGTCAGATCGCAGCCCGGCACGTCGTTGCTATAACGGTCGAACATTTGCTGGAAGCGTTTTTCGTATTCGACGTCGTAACTGGTGTGATATTGCGTCGGATTGGTGCCGGCAATCGCTTGATAGTTGTGATCGAACAGATTGAAACCGTCACGCGCCAGGCCGGAGAGCTTTTCTTCGCTGTCCTTCTGGCACTGCGTCAGCTTTTCCATTGCCGCATCAAAGCGGTAATTGCCCAGCCGGAACAAGCCAATCGTTTTCATCACGTGCTCGGTGGCACT
Organism: Andreprevotia chitinilytica DSM 18519; assembly: GCF_000711875.1. Classification (GTDB taxonomy): domain Bacteria; phylum Pseudomonadota; class Gammaproteobacteria; order Burkholderiales; family Chitinibacteraceae; genus Andreprevotia; species Andreprevotia chitinilytica. The sequence continues at coordinate 112,533 of NZ_JONM01000008.1, read as the reverse complement.
GCCAAGCTCGCTCGATAAGGTATTGGTATCGCGCATCTGCTCGGCGATGCGCCCCGTCAGCTCGTGCATGCGGCCGACATTGCCCTGCACCTGATGGTTGTTGACGCGGAGTTGGTCGATCCCGACCCGGATCATGGTGACTTCCTGATCGACCTTGGTTGCCCCAGCGGAGAAATCAGACAACTGCCGGCTGGCGACATCCAGATTGGCCGCCGCGGTATCAATGCGGCCCAGAATCTGCTCGGCAGATACAGCGGTGCTCTGCGATTGACTACCGATCTTGTCGATATTGCCGCCGACAGTCTCAGTCAGCACGCGGGTGCGTTCGGCCAGTTTGCGCACTTCATCGGCCACCACGGCGAAGCCACGGCCGGATTCACCGGCGCGCGCGGCTTCAATGGCGGCATTGAGCGCCAGCAGATTGGTCTGGTCGGAGATTTCCTTGATCAGCGCCACGCTGCTCGCGATGGACTGGCTGGCAGTCACCAAGCCTTCAATGCCGGAGACGAAGGCCTGCATGACCTGGGCGACTTCGCGGGCGGTCACATTGGCTTGCTGCACGCCCTCGCGGGTTGTTTCGGCATCGGCCGCCAGGGTGCGGGCAAAGCCGGCAATCACGTCGATGCTGGCATGAACATGGTCCACCGCCTCTGCCGCATGATTGGCACCGGCCAGAATCTCGCTCGCCAGCGTTTCCTGCTCACCGGCCTCGCGGGTTACCGCCTTCACCTGATTGCCGATCTTGACGGCGTGGATCGAGACTTTGACTTGGTCGGTGCGAATGCTGTGCAGCGATTGGGCCAAGGTTTGGCGGAACCGGTTGAACGCATCGGCGATGCGGCCATAGCCTTCACCGCCGTCGAGCTGCCGGCGCAAATCGCGGGCATCTTCGCTGGCAGTCAATGCGGCAAGCTGCGCTTCAAACTGCCCGGCTTGCCGTGAACCACGCCAACCAAGCCACACAGCCACGGCAGCAACTGCAAGACCGATGGCACCCAATGCAAGGCCAGCACCGCTATTGCCAGTCGATACAAGTACCAGCGCTGCCGCAATCAGCAGCAAGCTTTGCAAGCCAAACAAGATATGCTGCCCCGACCGCCCCATCCACTGCCTCGTTTTTGTTATTTCAAACGCGTTGTGCACCGCACTACTTTTTAGCAGTCTCCGGGGAGGTCTTGCAAGCACAGCGTCATACGACGATGTACTTAAAGAAAGCGGGACACCATCCAGTCGAGATAAGACGCGGTTTCCGGCTGGTTTTCCGCTGGCGCCCATGTGGCTTTTTCAGCATCGGTCAGTGCTTCATACGGGCCAGTCTTACTCTCGAAAAACACGCTGCCGGGTTCGAGCGCGACCAGACTATGGAAGCAACCCACCGGCACGTTGACGCCAACCACTGCGCCGCCGGCTGCAATGACACAGGTCTCGTCGATCTGGCCGGCTTCGTCAAAGAACAACACCCCCACGCGCCCGGCCAGCACGATGATGGTTTCTTCCTTGAGCGGATTCAGATGCCGGTGCGGCTGGACGTAGGTGCCGGGTTCAAGTGCGTTCAACAGGCGATGGCATGCATCGGCGTTGTCAGCATGGAAGTTGCGATTCTTGCGCAGGCGCGGACTTTGCGCGGCCTCGCGGGACAATTCAGCAAGCAGGTTTTGATCAATCAGGCGGGGAGCAGACATAGGCGATTTTCCAGGCGAAAAAAAACCCGGAACACCGTCCCGGGTTACCAACAACATCTACAAAGGAGAAACTATCAAAACACAAATCTGCGTCTCGACAGAGGTTAGGACTTTACCTTATAAAACCGAAAATTGTCAATCGAATTAACAGCTTGCATGCAAAGAAAGCGAAAATGACCAGCGCATTTCCATACCGGGTGCAAGCCCCCTCGGCGCGGGTATAATTGCGCGTCAGTCACGCTTGCCCAGGCTCTGTTGACGTAGGTTTTGCGGTCGCGCGGTGCCGAATTTTGCGGTCAATCAAGGCATAAGGCGCGCCGCATAACCAGTTATGTCAGCGGCTTATAACGCAGAGTGACCGCAAAAGTCGGCGTCGCCCAAAGGGTTTGCCCGGCTTTGGGCCTCTTGCGGTGTTGAAAGCCACTTGCGTAATCGATTACGCGGCGCGTCTTTCGCCTAGCAATAGGCCCAAATCCGGGCAAACGCGATCCGCAAAACCTACGTCAACAGAGCCTTATCCCCATGTACCTGCCAGATCCCCGCTTGTATCCCCGTGTGAACGCCCAGAATCCAGTCATCCGCGCGCTCATGTCCTTGCTCACCGAGGCCGATGCCGGTGAGATCACCCGCAAGCGCGAAGCGCTGACCGCATTGATCGCCTCATTGGTCGAAAGCCACGACAGCCCAGGCCTGAATGCCGCGCTGACCCAAGCCCCATCACAGGATGCCTACAAAGTGTTGTGGGATACGCTCCGCGATGTGGTCGAAACGCCCGCCACCACCGCCAACCAATGGGCGGTGCCGTTTGCAATCCCGGTGATCCTCGTCGCCGGCTTCAAAGGTGAAGCCACGCTGCCGGGCGAAGTGGATGCCGCTGCGCTGCTTGATCTGTTGAAATCCAATGGCGTGATCGCCGCCGATGCGAACGCCTGGCTGCACAACCAATTGCTCAGCGCGGATCAACTGGCCGCCATCAATCCAAGCCTGCTCACCGCCTGGCGCGATCAGCTGCAAAACCCAGCCGACCACAATTGGCAGCTGCATCCGCTCAAGTTCAAGGACGAAGCGGTATTCCAGCGCTATCTGGTCGGCGTGATGGTCCAGCAGCGCGATGCGCAACCGGCAATCCAGCTCAACCCGTCGGCCGGCCAATGGACGCTCGCGCTGGCGCAAAAGCTCGGCGAAATGCTCAAGACCAACGGCGTCACCTTGTTCCCGATTCCGCGCGTGCCACTCGCCTGGCTGCCCGCCCTTGAAACCGGCCGCGTCACCCAGCTCGAAACGCGTCTGCAAGTCGCTACCAGCAACGCGTTGCGCAGCATCCGCTCCGCTGGTCATTGGCCAGTGGTCACCATCGCCGGGCACGAGGGCGGCGAAATCCGCATCACCTATTCCAGCCGCGAAGACAAAGAGCGCTGGGAAGGCTTTGTCTGGCCATTGGCACCACTCGATTCCGCCGAACGGATTCGCCACTTCGCCGAAGACCTGCTGCGCGAATGCCATCTCGACGACATCCGCATCATCGACGCGGTACAGCCCGATCAGGACAGTGACGGCCTGCCGTTTTTCGTGACCGCGCACATCAAGCCGGTTACGCACCAATAAGCATCGGAGCCGCCATGGGCTACTACAAACATCACGTTTTCTTCTGCCTGAACGAGCGCCCCGAAGGCGATCGGCAAAGCTGCAACCGCTGCGGTGCGAGCGAGATGCAACTGCATGCCAAGGATCGGATCAAGGCGCTCAAACTCGCCGGACCCGGTGGCGTACGCATCAACAAATCCGGCTGCCTCGATCGCTGCGAAGAAGGCCCGGTGATTGTCATCTACCCGGAAGAGACCTGGTACACCTACGTGGACAAGAGCGATATCGACGAGATCATCGACGAGCACATCGTGAACGGCCGCCCGGTCGAACGCCTGAAAATCTGAACCGGAGCACGTGATGACGCCTCGCCTATCGACCTACCTGTCGATCCCTGTTGCACCCTTGCTCGCTTTGGTCCTACTGACCGGCTGCGGCAAGCGCGAAGAACCCCAGGCGGCCCTGAGCGCGCCGGCAGCCGCGCCAAGTGGCGCTGTTGCCGAAAAATCCGCCGCGGCAGACACTGCGGAAGCAGCGGCCAATGCCCCACGGCGCTACATCGCCGTACGCCAGCATCTGACGATCGAAACCGAGCCGGAACAGCTCTCCACAGTCTGGCAGGCGGCCCAGCAACGTTGCGTCGAGCCCACCTGCGAGCTGCTCAACGCCACCTTGAACAAGGCCGACGACTACGGCGTGCCGACCGCGCAAATCTCGGTGCGCTTGAAGCCATCTGCGGTCGCCGCGTACACCACGGCGATCAGCCAGAATGGCAAAGTCATCGAGCAAGCGATCAGCCGCGAAGACAAGACCGACGAAGTGATCGACGTCGAAGCGCGGCAAAAGAACATCGCCCAACTACGCGACAACCTGCGCCAGATGCTCAACCAGCAAAACGCCAAGCTGGCTGATCTGCTGGCCGTCCAGAAAGAACTCGCCGAAGCCCAATCCCAGCTGGATTCGATGGCCGGCCGCCGCCTGGCCTTGGCCAACCAGACCGACAAGGTCGCGGTCGACATCGAACTACGTGCCCGCCGCTCGGTCGCCGAGCGCAGCGTGTTTGCCCCGCTGATGCAGTCCTGGCATGAGGTCGGTTACCGCTTCATGGAAAACGTCGGCAACGTGCTGACCTTTGTCGCCAGCATCCTGCCGTGGCTGTTATTGCTCTGGCTGCCCGGCTGGTGGTTGATCAAGCGCTGGCGCAACTGGCGCGCGAAGCGCCGTGCCAGCAAGGAAAAACAAGCATGAACGAACCTCGCAAAGCGCCCACTTTCATCCCGCTCGACATCCTTGGCCCCGTTGGTCGACTCGAATGCCTGAAGCTCGAATCAGCGTTGCCGGAAACACGCGGCATCGCCTTGGTGGCGCACCCGAATCCGCTGGAAGGCGGCAGCTTCACCAACAAGATCGTGCACACGCTGGCCAAGACGCTGAGCCGGCTCGGCTACACCTGCTATTGCCCGAATCTGCGTGGTGTCGGCAATTCGGAAGGCGAACATAGCCGGGGTGAGTTCGAGCCGGACGACATGGCCGCCGTGCTGGCCCATGCCCGGGCCGAAAATCCGGGCATCGAGAAGCTGGTTTTGGCCGGCTTCTCCTTCGGCACCTACGTGCAATCACGCTTCCGCCAACGCCTGAGCGATACCGAAGTTGAAGGCATGATCCTGATCGGCCCCTCGGTCAGCCGCCATACGTTCCCGACCGTGCCCGCCGATACGCTCGTCATCCACGGCGAAGAGGACGAAGTGGTCAGCCTCGCGGCGGTGTTCGATTGGGCCCGACCCCAGCAACTACCGATCATCGTCGTGCCCGGCGTGAGCCATTTCTTCCACGGCCGGCTGACTCAACTCGCCAATATCGTTGAGCAGCAATGGAAGCTGCGCGGCTAACTGAAGCGGCGCGGCAATGAACCTCAACGCTGCGCCCTTTTCGCTCATTCTGCTGATCCTGTGCTGGGTCATCGCGGTGGCGCAGCTGCTGTATGCCGGCTGGCGCGTGCCGTGGGCAACCCTCAAGCAAGAAGAGCTGACCAGTTGGTTCGGCGCTACCATCGTCATCCTCGCAGGCTGGCAGCTCAAAGCCAGCATCCAGCCCGGCTTGGCTTATCACCTGCTCGGCGCGACGGCCTTGACCCTGATCGCCGGCCGCGGTCGCGCCTTGCTCAGCATGGCAGCGATCCTGGCCTTCGATACCGCTTACGATCATGCCGAATGGCCCGCGTTCGGATTGTCGTGGTTGATCTGTACCTTGCCGGTCTGGATCACCGATGCCCTGCTGCGCTTTGCCCGCAAGCGGCTGCCGGCCAACTATTTCGTTTACATCTTCGTCAACGCGTTCGCCGCCGGGGCGCTCGGCATGTGGCTGGTCGGCATCATCACCTGTGCGCTGCTTGCGGCGAGCGGCACTTATTCGTTTGACTTCTTGCTCGAAGAACAACTTCCGTATTACTTTCTGATGGGTTGGCCGGAAGCCTTCACGACAGGCATCAATCTCACGCTGCTCGTCATCTACCGCCCACAGTGGGTCGCCACCTTCGACGATAATTTCTATCTACGCAACTAGCCTCCAGGGGGCATGCCAGCTAGATTGAATTAAATTTCCCGGCCATCCCATGCAAAGCACCCGCGCGCGACTCAACCTGCTCATCATCCTGACGGTCACCTTTGTTCTAGCGGTGTCCGGGCTGTATTCGTATTGGCAAAGCAAAAGCCAATACGAAACTGCTTTGCAGGAGAACGAGGTCGCGTTGCGCAAACGTCTGGAAACCATCCTGCCCAGTATTTTGTGGAACTTCGATCAGAGCCTGCTGCAGCGGGTGCTCGATGCCCAGATGCAATGGCCGGATCTGGAAACGCTGGCAGTGGAATCCAACGACGGTATTTTCGCCGGCCGGCAGCGGGTCGACGATAAGCTGGTGCAGCTGAAAACCCGCCCAGCCGCAAACACCCCGCTCAAAAGCGTCAACATCATCTATGAAGAGCGGCCGGACAAACCGATCGGCAGGGTGCAATACCATGTCTCGACAGCACGCATGGACCTCAGCCTGCGCCAACTGGTGATCGGCAAGATCATCGAAATCGTGCTGCTCGACTTCATCCTGACCCTGGCGCTGGTGCTCGGGTTCAACCACATCATCCTCCGCCCCTTGCACACGCTTTCCGGCGCGCTCGATCACGCAGCGGCGCAGCCCCATTTCTCGATGGAAGAACTCAAGCTTGAGCACGGCTTGCGCGGTGAATTTGCCAGTCTGGCCGACAGCGTGCGCCGTATCGCCAGCCGCCTGTTGACCGAGCTGGATGAGCGGCGGCTGGCGCTCACCGCGCTCAAGGATGCGAAATTCCGTGCCGATGAGGCCTACCACGATCTGAAGCAAGCGCAGAACGAACTGGTTCAATCAGAAAAAATGGCGTCACTCGGTGGCTTGGTAGCTGGCGTCGCGCACGAGATCAATACGCCGGTCGGCGTCATCCTGACCAGCGCCTCCGTGCTTTCCGATGAGACGCATTCGGTCAAAAGCAATCTGGAATCCGGGGCGATCAAGAAATCCGATCTGGTGCGCTATTTTGAAACCGCCGAGCAATCGACCGGCCTGATCCTGAACAACGCCGATCGCGCTGCAGAGCTGATCCGCAGCTTCAAACGCGTCGCGGTCGATCAGACGTCAGAAGCACGGCGTACTTTCGAGCTGGGCGATTATGTCCGCGAAGTGGTTTCCAGCCTGCACCCCACGCTGAAGCGCGGCCAGCTCACCGTGCAGATCGGCTGCGATGAACGCATCGAACTCGACAGCTACCCAGGCGCGATGGCACAGGTCATCACCAACTTCATCACCAATACCATCGCGCATGCCTACGACGAAGGTCAGCCGGGCACGCTGGATATCGTGGCCACTCACGAAGGCGGCTCCGCCAGCTTGAGCTTTAGCGATCACGGCAAGGGCATACCCTACGAGCATCAAAGCAAGATCTTTGATCCGTTCTTCACCACCAAGCGGGGCAGCGGCGGCAGCGGGCTTGGGCTCAACGTGGTCTACAACCTGATCACGCAAACCTTGGGGGGCACGGTTGCGGTCAAGAGCATGCCCACCGAAGGCACGACCTTCATCGTCACCTTCCCATGCAATGCCCCACATCGGGGGATGGCTGCGGAGCTGAGCGGGACGGGCTGAGATCAGGGAGACTGGATCGCTACAAGTCGATCTCGCCGTCGTCCCCCTTACCGCTCGTTGCCCGCACCACGCCGACCGGTCTTTCCTGCTGTATCCTTCGCGTCTTGCTTCAATTTGGCTGTAACGATCCACCATGATTCCGTCCCTGCTCCTGTACTGCCGCCCCGGCTTCGAAGACGATTGCCGCCATGAACTCGAATCCCGCCTGCAAGACGACGGCGAGTGGGAAAAAGGCTTAGGCTGGCTCCGCTTTACACCGCACTCGATGGCCGAAGCGCAGCGCTTGATGCGCGAAATCGATGTGTATCAGCTGATCTTTGCCCGGCAAGTCGTGGTTGCCTTGGCACGCGTCGAGCTGGGTGAGCGTGATCGGCTGACACCGTTGCTGGCCGCCATCGATGCCCTCCCCGCCAACCAGCAAGGCCCGTGGAGCGAAGTGTTGCTGGAGCACCCGGATAGCGATGCCGGCAAACAGCTCTCCGGCTTCTGCCGCCGCTTCGGTGACATCGTCAACAAGGCGCTCGCTGACCGGATCGCGCCTAAACCCGGCCGCTGGCGGCTGCACCTGTTCTACACCAGCATGAGCGAGGCATGGATTTGCGTCGCCGACCCCAATCGCAGCAGCCCGTGGCCGCTGGGCATTGCCCGCGTGCGGATGCCGACCCAGGCACCCAGCCGCTCCACGCTGAAACTGGCCGAAGCACTGATGGTGCTGGTGCCGGATGCAGATCAACGCCTCAAGCCCGGCATGGTCGGTGTCGATCTCGGCGCGGCGCCGGGTGGCTGGACCTACCAACTCATCAGCCGCGGGCTCAAGGTGTTTGCCATCGACAACGGCCCGATGAAGGGCGATATGGCGCTTCATCCACACGTCAAACATCTGCGCGAGGACGGCTTCAAGTTCCGTCCGCAACATCCGGTGGATTGGCTGGTGTGCGATATGGTCGAGCAGCCGGTGCGTATCGCCGAGCTGATGGCACGCTGGTTTGCCGCTGGCATGACCCGTCACGCCATCTTCAATCTGAAGCTGCCGATGAAAAAACGCTGGCAGGAAATCGAGCGGTGTTTTGACCTGATCGACGACGCTTTGGCCGGTGCCGATGTCCACTACACACTGACCGCCAAGCAGCTGTATCACGACCGGGAAGAAATCACCTGCTACCTGACCCGGCCGAGCGGACGTCAACGCTGATCGTCTCGTTGACAGCACGCCGTCAGCCCACCTAGGCTGTGCGCCTCTTCAAATCCACACAGGGGAAACGCAATATGTTCAAGGAGTTCAAAGAGTTCGCGATGCGCGGCAACGTCATGGATCTGGCGATCGGTGTCGTGATCGGCGCCGCATTCGGCAAGATCGTTGATTCGCTGGTCAAAGACATCATCATGCCGCCGCTGGGCTTCATCATCGGCAAGGTCGACTTTGCGAATATCTTTCTCGTGCTGGCCCAAGGCAAAACCCCCGGCCCTTATGTCACGCTCGATGCCGCTCAAAAAGCAGGCGCGGTGACACTCAACATCGGCAATTTCATCAATATCTGCATCAGTTTCCTGATCGTGGCCTTTGCCATCTTCCTGATCGTGAAACTGATGAACAAGCTCAAGCGCGAAGAACCCGCTGCACCAGCCGAACCGGCCCCGACACCGGAAGACGTGCTGCTGCTGCGCGAAATTCGCGATTCGCTCAAAAAATAAGCAACAGCATCACAAACAACAACGCCGGCATTTGCCGGCGTTGTTGTTTGTCGCTCAGTAACTGCAACTGCTGGCTGCAGGTCAGTCCGCCAGCGCTTGCTTCAGCACATCGATAAAGCGGGCATTTTCTGCCGGCAAGCCAATCGACACCCGCAACGAGTTCGGCATGTTGTAACCCGCCAGCGGACGCAGGATCACGCCGTTCTGGAGCATGAACTGATTCAGCGCCTTGGCATCGCCCACATGGAAGGTCACGAAGTTGCCCCAGCTCTGGATAAACGGGATGCCAAGCTGCTGCAGCGCGGATGTGATCTGTACCATGCCTTCGCGGTTGATCCGCACCGATTCCTGCAGAAATTCGACATCATCCAGCGCCGCTTCAGCCGCCGCCAGTGCCAGATTGTTGACATTGAATGGCCGGCGCACCCGGTTGACGATATTGGCCACTTCTTCGCTCATCATCGCAAAGCCGACCCGCAACCCGGCCAAACCATAAGCTTTGGAGAACGTGCGGCTCACCACCAGGTTCGGAAACTGGCGCAGCCATTGCACTGAATCGGAGCGTTTTTCCGCTGGCAGGAATTCGGTATACGCCTCGTCCAGCACTACCAACACGTCCTTGGGGCACTTTTCCAGGAATTCGATCAGATCACCCGGCCGGGCCAGCGTGCCGGTCGGATTATTCGGGTTGGCGATCCACACCACGCGTGTATCCGGGCGGATGGCCGCCAGCATGGCCTCCAGATCATGGCCGTAATCAACAGCCTTCACTTCGATGCCAGTCGCGCCAGTGGCTTGCACGGCCAGCGGGTAAACGGCGAACGTGTACTGCGAATACACCGACGAAACGCCTGGGCTCAGGAAAGCATGCGCGACGAATTCGAGAATGTCGTTGGAACCGGCGCCCAGAATGATCTGGGCCTCTTTCACACCGAATTTCTTGCCGATTTTATGCTTGAGCGAAAACGCCGCATCGTCCGGGTAGCGCGCCAGTTCATTCAAATGCGCTGCAACAGCAGCCTTGGCTTTCGGGCCGATACCAAGCGGGTTTTCGTTCGAGGCCAGTTTCACGATCGTCGCCGGATCGAGGTCAAGTTCACGGGCAACTTCCTCAATCGGGCGGCCGGGTTGGTACGGGGCAATGGCACGGACGTATTCGGGGGCAAGATCACAAAGCGACATGGGGAATTCCTGACAGGCAAGCAAGACGGGAGAACCAGAAGGTTACCACGCCGGGTAGCAGGCGTGAGGCGCGGCGTGGCTTGCTTTGACGTCGATCGCCGCTAAGGTGGAAACAGCAAGAGCCGAGGCTCTGTTGACGTCTGTTACGCGGCTGCGCTGGGCCGGAAAAAGGCCAAGTCCCCCGTGTGATCAGGGAGCGCCCGATGGGCGCGTGGGCGCGACGACGGCAATAACCGGTTATTGGCTAGGAGCGGAACAACGTAATTGGCCTTTTTCCGGCCCAGCCCCATCACTGAGCAAGGATAAATCCCTCGCACGTAGAGGGTTTGGGGCCTTTCGGGCGCATCGCCGTGCCGCGAATCGCTTGTGGTGTTAACACCACTGCGCGCTTCACGGCCCAACGCTGCATCCCGAATTGCCCCAAACGCAGCCGTGTAACAGACGTCAACAGAGCCTAGGATCACAGCGTGTCTAGCGTCGCCGTCGAGTTTCTGCACCCGCGTTCGATCCTGACGCTGGCTGCCGCGGTTTTCTTCGCCACCGGGCTCATCATGACCTTGATGGGCAGGAGCCGCCGCGTCTACCCGGGCTACTGGCATTGGGTTTGGGGTGAATTCGCCTTCGGTGCCGGCGCATTGGGTATCGCGCTACGCGACGTCATCCCCCTCTTCTGGACCGCCTACGCCGCCAATGCCTTGCTGCTGCTGCAACCGGTGCTGATCGCGGCTGGCTTGCGGCGCTTTTTGCACCAGACCAGCCAACGGCGGGAAGTACAAGATTATCTGCTCTGGCTATTCTGCTATGCCGCCTGGCTGGTCGGCATGCAATTGGGGCTGCCGCTCGGCACCAACGTCTTCATCTTTTCACTCGGTTTTCTGCTGTTGTGCGGTCGCCTGCTGCAAGTGCGCCAGCCGGATACGCCGGAGTCGGTACGCGGCACCCTCAACATCCTGTTGGGCAGCTATGCCTTGTGCGCACTGGCACAACTGATCCGTGGCGTCTCCGGGCTGACCATGCCGCAGAACGCGAGCTATTTCGACGATGACCCACTGTTCGGCTTTGCCTTTCTTTGCATCGTTCTGCTGGCGGTCATCACCATCAGTACCTTGCTGCTGATGACCAATGAGCGGGCCGAAACCGAGCTGCGCGCCGTTGAATCGCAGCTGACCGAGCTGGCCAACACCGATGGTCTGACCGGGCTCGCCAATCGCCGCCACTTCCTGTTTCTGGCCGAACGCCTGCAAGCCATTGCGGAACGGGGCGAACATCCGGCGCTGCTGATCATCGACGTGGACCACTTCAAAGGCGTCAACGATGAACGCGGCCATGCCACTGGCGACATCGTCTTGCGCGCCATCACCGCTGCCATCCATGAAGTCTTGCGCTCTGGCGATACGCTCGGCCGGCTCGGCGGCGACGAATTTGCAGTCCTGCTACCGGAAACCAACCAGCACGCCGCAGAACGCATTGCCGGCCGGATTGTCGCCCGCATCCGCGCCCTGACCATCCCGGACTTTGGCCCCGCACCCACACTCAGCGTCGGATTGGCGGTATTCGAGCCAGGGGAAACGGTCGGCGGTGTGATGCGCCGTGCCGACCAGGCGCTCTATGCGGCCAAACGGGCCGGTCGGAACTGCGCGATGACGCAGGATGGGCTGGTCTGTGAAGCGACGCTGGAAGAGGAAGAAGAAACCATGCTGGTCTATGCCAGCCATCGCACCATTCGCAAGCTGGCCGGCAGGTCGTGATCGACCAGGGCGCGCACCTTGGTTTCGGCAATGACTTCAAATCCATGCCGGGTATAAAACTTCACGGCCCCCGGATTGCCGCCATCGACATCGGCATGCACCGCGTTATAGCCAGCCGCATCCGCCATCAAAACGATATCCCGCAAGATACGACCACCCAGCCCGTGCCCACGCAAATCGGCGCTCACCGTGAGCGTGCGTAGATACCAGGCATTGTGGGGAATGTGGGCAAACAGGTAAGCCAGCTCAGCCGCACGCCGATGCAGGATGGTGGCATCCAGCGGCAATAGATCCAGTTGGGCGGCCAGCTCAGTCGCGAGCTGGCCGTGCCGCTCGGCCGGATAATGCGAAGCCAGCGCGATCACATTGCCCTTGTTGGTCCAGACCTCGTGATTGGTGTGGCTATAAGCGCCAGTGCCGGCTTGCCAGAGCAAGGCGAGATTGGTCTGTATCAGCTCAGGCGTCAGTGCAAACCAATAATCGTAGAACGGCGCATCTGCCTGATAGATCAGCGCGGCCGCCGCTCGGGCATCTGCGGCCCGGCCAGCGCGCTGTGGAAACTCGATGTATTCCATGGTCTTCACCTTGGATACCAGGACGGTCTCAGTCAAAAAACGTCGGCCGATAACGCGGGCGAGTGGCGACCTGTTCAGCTCTTGCTCAGCAAATCAGCCTTGGCCCAGCGTGCGGGTAAGAGCGGCGTGGCCGCCAACCGATCCAGCAGTACGGCGGGTTCGGTTGCAAATTGTAGTTTGGCAAATTCGGCGTCACGCACAAAGCCTTCCGCAACGGTTTTGCCAAGAAATTCACGCAGACCAGCGTAATAACCTGCCGTATCCAGCATGCCGACCGGCTTGCCGTGCAGGCCGATCTGGCCCCAGGTGAGAATCTCGAACAATTCGTCGAAGGTGCCGAAACCACCGGGCAAGGCGACAAAGGCATCAGCCAACTCGGCCATTCTCGCCTTGCGGGTATGCATCGAATCGACGATATGCAGCTCGGTACATGTCTGCAGCGCCAGCTCTCGCTCGACCATGAAGTCCGGGATCACGCCGATCACCTTGCCACCGGCGGCGAGGCAGCTTTCGGCCACCTCCCCCATCAAGCCGACCTTGCCACCGCCGTACACAAGCGCCAGATCACGCTCGGCCAGCAAACGGCCCAGTTCACGCGTCGCAGCAGCAAATGCCGGGTTTTCACCATGCCGGGAACCACAAAAGACGGCGACCGCTTTCATATCACCGCCGCCGGGTAAGCGCCGAGCACTTTGACGAACGCCGCAGTCTGGCGCAGCTCATCCATTGCGCTCACCAGCTTGGCGTCATTGACATGACCATCGACATCGACAAAGAACAGGTATTCCCACAACCCGGTGCGACTCGGCCGCGATTCGAACTTGCTCATCGATACGCCATGCCGGGCCAGCGGTTCGATCAACGAATGCAAGGCGCCCGGCCGGTTCGGCGCGGAGATGACCAGTGAGGTTTTGTCTTTGCCGGAGGCCGTTGTCTGCTGATACCCAAGAACCAGGAAGCGCGTGGTGTTGTTTGGCTCGTCTTCGATGTTTTCCGCCAGCTTGACCAAGCCGAAACGTTCCGCCGCTGCGTCGCCGGCAATGGCGGCTGAAGTCGGATCGAGGCTGGCCAGCCGTGCCGCTTCCGCATTACTCACCACGGAAATGCGCTCGACGTCGGCCGGCAGGTTCTTGTTCAGCCACTCATGGCATTGCGCCAGACTCTGGGCATGCGAATAAACACGCTTGATGCTGCTGCGCTCCGCCCCTTTGAGCAGCAAGTGGTGATGAATGCGCAGCACCACTTCGCCACAAATCGACAGCGGCGAATTCACCATCAAATCCAGCGTACGGCCCACGGCGCCTTCAGTGGAATTTTCCACCGGAGCCACAACGTAATCGGCCGAGCGCGCTTCAACGACGCGAAACGCTTCATCAATCGAGGCACAAGCCTGGGTCGTTGCTGCGTGACCAAAGTGCTTGATCGCAGCGGCTTGGCTAAAGGTGCCCTCCGGGCCAAGGAAGGCGATGGTCAGCGGGCGTTCGAGCGCCAGGCAGGCGGACATGATTTCGCGGAACAGCTTGGCCGCCGTTTCATCCGACAGCGGGCCTTGGTTGAGCTGTTTGATGCGCGTCAGCACTTGCGCTTCACGCTCCGGCCGGTAGACCACGCCACCACCCTTGATTTCGCCGATAGTGCGGGCGTGCTGCGCACGTTCGTTCAGCAGTTGCAGCATCTGCGCGTCGATGGAATCGATGGCGTCGCGATGCTGTTTCAGCAATTCATCACTCATTGCGGCTTAACCTCGGCTACGCGCAAAGTCACGCATGAAATCCGCCAGCGCCTTCACGCCGTCCAGCGTCATCGCGTTATAGATCGATGCGCGCATGCCGCCGACAGAGCGGTGGCCTTTCAGCTGCAGCAGGCCGCGCGACTTGGACTCCTCCAGGAACGCGTCATCCAGCGACTCGTCAGCCAGACAGAACGGCACGTTCATGCGCGAGCGGAAAGGCTTTTCTACCGGGCAGCTGTAGAAGCCGCTCGAACTATCGATGGTTTCGTACAGCAGCGATGCTTTTTCGATATTCCGTTGCTCGATACCCTTCAGGCCGCCTTGGGCAAGCAGCCACTTGAAGACGAGGCCCGCCACATAGATGCCAAAGGTCGGCGGCGTGTTGTAAAGCGATTCGCCGTCCGCGTGCACTTTGTAATCGAGCATGGTCGGCGTGCCTGGACGGGCATGGCCCAGCAGGTCTTCACGCACGATCACCAATGTGAGGCCAGATGGGCCGATGTTCTTCTGCGCACCGGCATAGATCAGGCCAAATTTCGAGATATCGACCGGCTTGGAGAGGATGTTGGACGACATGTCGCACACTAGCGGCACGCTGCCCGAATTCGGGATATAGGGGAACTCGACACCGCCAATGGTTTCGTTCGAGCAGTAGTGCAGATAGGCGGCATCCGGCGTTTTTGCCCAGCTGGCTTCATCGGGCACGTAGCTGAAGTGCCGGTCTTCGCCGCTGGCAGCGATGTTCACGTTCTCGAAACGACGCGCTTCCTTGATGGCGATCTTCGACCAATGGCCGGTGTTCACGTAGTCGACCGTGTCGCCTTCCTTGGTGAGATTCAGCGGCAGCATGCCGAACTGGAAATGCGCGCCGCCCTGCATGAACAGCACTTTGTAATTGGATGGAATGCCAAGCAGCTGGCGCAGATCTGCCTCGGCCTCATGAATGATCTGCGTGAACTCCTTGCCGCGATGGCTCATTTCCATCACGCACATGCCGCTGCCGTGCCAATCGGTCAGTTCTTGCTGGACTTGCAACAGCACATCGCGCGGCAAGACGGCCGGGCCGGCGCTGAAGTTGAACACCTGGGTCATGGGTCTGCTTCCTCTTACAACGTTCAAACCATAGTTTGCTGTGATAGGCCAAGGCCGACGTGGCTCATGCCAACCGCGCTTCAGCCCTTAGTCACGCTAATAGGAAATGCGCGCGCGCTGCGGCAATCGGCTTGGCGCGGTCGTCCTGCCATGCCATCAACAACACGTTTGCGATGCGTTTACCTTGGCGAACGATTTCGCAACTGGCATAGACGTCTTGCGGACGGCCGCTGCGCAAATAATCGATCGAAAAATCAACCACCTTGGGCAGCACAGAGGCTTCGTGCGCCCACATCAGGTGACAGATTGCAGTGTTTTCGAGAAAGCCACCAATCACACCGCCATGCAACGCCGGCAGTAACACATTCCCGATGTTCGATTCACGATATGGCAGCACGAACAGCGGCTCGCCGCCGTCGTCGCGCACTTCAGTACCGATCATGGTCGCGTAGGGAATCGTCGCCAGCACCGCTTGCAGATCGGCGATGGTCTTGATGTCGGTATGGCCTGGATGATTCGCCGGATGATTCGACATTGGCATCAGCCCTCCTTGCCCGCGCTGGTGCGCGCAAAGGTGCCGACCGCATACGCGACTGGCTTATTGATATCGTCCTGGTACGCGGTTGCCCTTGTAAAAGCGATGTGCTCCGTCATCCGGTAACACTCGGCGGTACAGAACACCGGCTCATCCGGCTTGGCCGGGCGCAGGTAGTCGATACGCAAGTCCAGCGTGGCGACCCCCTCCGGTCCGGGAAGCAATGTATAGATCGCACTGCCGCTGGCGGTGTCGATCAGCGTGGTGACCACGCCACCGTGCAACACTCGCGTTTCCGGGTTGCCGATGATGGCCTCCGAAAATGGCAATTCGAGCGTCACCACACCAGCCGATGAGGACACATACCGGATGCCCAATTGCTTGCAGTGCGGCAGCGCTTCAAACCACTGCATCACTTGAGCGAAAAAAGCCGGTGCAAGCACCGGCTTGAGATCATGCTTCGACGTTTCCGTCATCATCAGCACCTTCTGCGCCTTCAACACTGTCTGTCCCTTCTTCAGCCAGCTCTTCGTCGTCCGCATCCGTCTCGCAGACCTTTTCCAGTACCGAGAGTTTTTCGCCCTCGTCCAGATTGATCAGACGTACGCCTTGCGCTGCGCGGCCGGTTTCGCGGATTTCCGCCACCTTGGTGCGGATCAACACGCCACCAGTGGTGATCAGCATCAGGTCGTCAGTCTCGTCGACCAACGTTGCCGCCACCAGCTTGCCGTTGCGCTCACCGGTATCGATGGCAATCACGCCTTGCGTGCCGCGGCTGGTCAGGCGGTAATCGCCGACCGGCGTGCGCTTGCCGTAACCGTTTTCGGTCGCAGTCAGCACCTGCTGGTTGTCGTCGTTGGCAACCAGCATCGAAATGACGGCCTGGCCTTCCTGCAGCAACATGCCGCGTACACCGCCCGCAGTACGGCCCATGGCACGCACATCGGATTCGGTAAAGCGCACCGACTTGCCGGCATCGGAGAACAACATGACCTGATCGGAGCCGTTGGTGAGCGCAACGCCAATCAGGAAATTGCCTTCATCGAGGTTGATCGCGATGATGCCGCGCCGCATCGGCCGGGAGAAATCAGCCAGCGAGGTCTTCTTGACCGTGCCATCGGCCGTCGCCATGAACACATACTGGTCTTCGCGGAATTCCTTGACCGGCAACACGGCGTTGATCTTCTCGCCTTCTTCAAGCGGCAACAGATTGACGATCGGGCGACCGCGGCTGGTGCGGCTACCCTGCGGCAGTTCATACACCTTGAGCCAGTACACCCGGCCGGCGGACGAGAAGCACAGGATGTAATCGTGGGTATTGGCAACGAAAAGCTGATCGATGAAATCGTCATCCTTGGTCGCCGCGCCCTGCTTGCCACGGCCACCGCGCTTCTGCGCGCGATATTCGTCGGTCGGCGTGGTCTTCATATAGCCGCCATGCGTGAGCGTGACGACCATGTCTTGCGGCGTGATCAGGTCTTCAATGCCGATATCTTCGCCATGCAGCACGATTTCGGAGCGACGTGCGTCGCCGAAATTGGTCTTCACCTCGATCATTTCGTTGGTGATGATTTCGGTTACGCGTTCCGGGCGGGCCAGGATGTCCATCAAATCAAGGATACGTTCCATCACTTCCTTGTATTCGACGACGATCTTGTCCTGCTCAAGACCCGTCAGACGTTGTAAGCGCAGCTCGAGAATCGCTTGCGCTTGCACTTCGGACAGACGATAACCTTGGGCCGACAACCCAAATGCGGCGGCAAGGCCTTCCGGGCGCGAGGCGGTGATGTCGGTCCGCGCCAGCATTTCTTCCACCAGCGGCGAACGCCATTCGCGCTCCATCAGCGCGGTTTTGGCTTCCGGCGGTGTAGCAGCGGCCTTGATCAGCGCAATGATTTCATCGACGTTGGACAGTGCAACTGCCAAGCCTTCAAGGATATGGCCACGTTCGCGTGCCTTGCGCAGCTCGAACACCGTGCGACGGGTAACGACTTCACGGCGGTGCTTGAGGAAGCACTCCAGCACTTGTTTCAGATTCAGCAGGCGCGGCTGACCATCGACCAGCGCAACCATGTTGATACCAAAACTATCTTGCAGCTGAGTGTGCTTATATAAATTGTTAAGCACGATATCCGGCATCTCGGCGCGCTTGAGCTCGATCACCACGCGCATACCGGATTTATCGGATTCATCGCGAATCTCGGAAATCCCGTCGATGGTCTTCTCGCGTACCAGCTCGCCGATTTTTTCCAGCAAGCGCGCCTTGTTGACTTGATATGGGAGCTCGTCAACGATGATTGCTTGACGATCACCGTTCTTGCCACAGTCTTCAAAGTGGGTACGCGCACGCATCACCACGCGGCCACGACCGGTCCGGTAGCCTTCGCGCACGCCATGAATGCCATAAATGATGCCGGCAGTCGGGAAATCCGGTGCTGGAATCAGTTCGATCAACTCGTCAATCGTGATTTCAGCATTGGCCAGCAGTGCCAGCGCGCCATCGATCACCTCAGTGATGTTATGCGGCGGGATATTGGTAGCCATACCGACGGCGATACCGGATGAACCGTTGATCAACAGGTTCGGTATCCGGGTCGGCAGAACAGTTGGCTCGAGTTCCTTTTCGTCGTAGTTCGGCGTGAAATCGACAGTTTCCTTGTCGATATCAGCCAGCAGCTCGGCGGAAACCTTCTGCAAACGGCACTCGGTATACCGATAAGCCGCGGCATTGTCGCCGTCGATCGAGCCAAAGTTGCCCTGGCCATCGATCAGCATGTAGCGCAGCGAGAAATCCTGAGCCATCCGCACCAGCGCTTCATACGCGGCGCTGTCGCCGTGCGGGTGGTATTTACCCAACACATCACCGATCACGCGGGCGCACTTTACATAAGGGCGATTCCACACGTTGTTGCTTTCATGCATCGCAAAAAGAATGCGGCGATGCACCGGTTTCAAACCGTCACGCACGTCCGGCAATGCACGGCCTACGATCACGCTCATTGCGTAATCAAGATAGGAACGGCGCATTTCCTCTTCGAGACTGACGGGGATTGTTTCTTTGGCGAAGCTGTTTTGTTCGGACATATTCCGGGCGATGAGTGCAACGACTGGTTGATTGAATCGACTGAAGACTCTAGATACTCGGGAACAATCTTATACAGATGTCTTCCAATGCGAGTTTATCATGGCCTAGAAGGCGCTCCAATTTTCGGGTACTTCTACAACAATTCACGTTCATTTCATTTGCCTGCCAATTTTCAGGACATTAGAATAAGTCTCGTGAATGGAGAAACACCTTGAGTTGACGATAACGGGTGTCTATCCATAGTGAGAAAGTCACTTCTAACACGTCTAACAGGAGAACTATCCATGCTGCTCAAGCGTACTATTTCCAGTCTGGCCATCGCAGCCGCACTGGGTATCGCGGCTTCCGCATATGCCGCTACCGACGCCTACGTTACCAACACCACCAACGTTTCCGCTGAAAATCCGGAAGGCGTTGTTAAGAACGGCATCGGCGAATGCTGGCAAACCGGCACTTGGTCTGCTGACAAAGCCGTAAAGGGCTGCGCTGGTTGGGTTGAGCCGAAAGCTGCTGTTGCTCCGGCACCGGCTCCTGCTCCGGCCCCCGCTCCGGCACCGGCTCCTGCTCCGGTCGTGAAGAGCAAGAAGTTCACGCTGCGCACCGACGTTCTGTTCGACTTCAACAAGTCCACTCTGAAGCCGCAAGGCAAGGATGCACTGGACAAGCTGTATGACGAAGTCAAGAACATTGATCCGAAGGAAGGCGACGCCGTTGTGGTTGGCTTCACTGACCGTCTGGGTAGCGAAAAGTACAACCTCGACTTGGGCTACAAGCGTGCCAAGGCCGTTGTGGATTACTTCGTCACCAAGGGCGCACCGGCTGACAAGATCCACGCCGAATCCAAGGGTAAGGCTGATCCGGTCACTGGCGATACTTGCGCCAAGGTCAAGCCGCGTAAGAAGCTGATCGAGTGCCTGGCACCTGATCGCCGCGTTGAGATCGAAATCAAGGGCGTTCAAGAAGTCACCATGCCTGCCAAGAAGTAAGCAGCTGTGGTAAAAAAGCCCCGCCTTGGCGGGGCTTTTTCTTTTTCTGCTGGTTCCACCAGCATCGACAAGGAGCTGCAGGACGTGTTTATCAGTCGGTTATTAGCAATTTCAATGTTCTGCTTACCCATTTTTGGCCACGCGGCAGATGCTACCGCCGAGTTGAAGCGATTCCTGTCTGCCGGCTCTAGCCTGCAGGGGCAGTTCAATCAGACTGTCCTGCCACGCCGAAGCGGCGAGAAACCGCAATCGAGCAGCGGCAACTTCGCTGTCATGCGGCCTGGCAAATTTCGCTGGGCGTATGCCAAGCCTTATGAACAATTGATTGTCGGCGATGGCAGCCAAGTTTGGCTGTATGACCCAGATCTCAAGCAAGTAACGATCAAACGTATCAGCGCCGCGCTGGATGCCAGCCCCGCCGCGTTGTTGGCCGGGGATCAGGTCGATAAACTCTATCAGCTGCGCAACTTGCCCGACCGTGACGGGCTAGCCTGGTTGGAAGCCATACCGCGTGATCACGAATCCACCTTCAAGAAAGTTGAAATCGGCCTCCGTACCGGCCAACTGGCCACCATGACGCTGTACGATCAATTTGGCCAAACGACCAAAGTCGAATTCAGCGCCTTGAATCAGAACAACAAGCCCGACCAGAATCTATTCCGCTTTACACCACCGAAAGATGTCGATGTCGTCCGGGAATGACCTGTTTACCGAGCCGGGCCGCGAACCGCTCGCAGAGCGCCTGCGCCCGCGTACTGCTGACGAAGTCGTCGGTCAGCGCCATTTGCTCGCGCCCGGCAAGCCACTCGCCTTGGCTATTGCCGCCGGGCAACCGCACTCGATGATCCTGTGGGGACCACCGGGTGTTGGTAAGACCACACTGGCACGCTTGCTTGCCAATACCTTCGATGCCGAGTTTATCCCGCTCTCCGCCGTTTTTTCCGGCGTCAAAGATATCCGCGCTGCGATGGACGAGGCTGAAAAGAACCGTAAATTCGGTCGCCATACCATCCTGTTCGTCGATGAAGTTCACCGCTTCAACAAAAGCCAACAAGACGCCTTCCTGCCCTTTGTCGAATCCGGGCTGGTGACTTTCATTGGCGCGACCACTGAAAATCCCTCGTTCGAGGTCAACGCCGCCCTGCTTTCACGTGCGCAGGTGTATGTGCTCAAGTCGTTATCAGACGACGAATTGCGCACCCTCATCGAACGCGCTCGCGCCAACGCCTACCCGGAACTCGTTTTCGATACCGCCGCCATCGATACGCTAGTCGGTTATGCCGATGGTGATGCGCGCCGGTTGCTGAACCTGATCGAGCAAGCAGCAACAGCAGCCGACGTCGCCGAGCGGCAGGCCATCGACGCCCCCTTCCTTGCCGATGCACTTAGCCTGAACGCACGCCGTTTCGACAAAGGCGGCGACTCGTTCTACGACCAGATCTCCGCGCTGCACAAATCGGTACGCGGCTCGAGCCCGGATGGCGCCTTGTATTGGTTTACGCGCATGCTCGACGGCGGCGCAGACCCGCGCTACCTCGCTCGTCGCATTGTGCGCATGGCTTGGGAAGACATTGGTTTGGCCGATCCGCGTGCGATGCAAATCTGCAATGACGCCGCCGAAACATTCGAACGCCTTGGCAGCCCGGAAGGCGAACTCGCGCTGGCGCAAGCGGTGATCTACCTCGCCATCGCGCCAAAATCCAACGCCGGCTACAAAGCCTATAACGCGGCACGAGCGCTAGTCTCTGCGGACAAGAGTCGCGAAGTACCGGTTCACCTACGCAACGCCCCGACCAAGCTGATGAAAGAACTCGGCTACGGTCACGCGTATCGCTACGCCCATGATGAGCCGGACGCCTACGCCGCCGGTGAAACCTACCTGCCAGAGGGACTGGAAGGCACCCGCCTTTACGAACCAACTCCGCGAGGGCTGGAAAGCAAGATTGCAGAAAAACTACGGCATCTGGCCGAGCTTGATGCCGCCTGGCACGCGGAACAGGGCAAAAAGCGCTGATGCCTTCGTGTAAAATCGCCCCATTCACCACCAGACCAAGACACCATGCTCGACATCAACCAGCTCCGTAACGACCTCGATGCCGTCGTCGCCCGCCTCGCCGCGCGCGGTTTTGCTTTCGATGCAGCCAACTTCACCACCCTGGAAGCCGAACGCAAAACCCTGCAAACCGCCACGCAAGACCTGCAAGCCAAACGCAATAGCGTTTCCAAACAGATCGGCATGGCCAAATCCAAGGGCGAAGATGTCGCGCCAATTCTGGCGGAAGTCGAAAACCTGAAGGGTGAACTGGCCGCCAATGAATCGGCGCTCTCTGCCGTGCAAAACAAGCTCGACGACCTGTTGTTGGGTGTGCCTAACCTGCCGCATGATTCAGTGCCGGCCGGCAATGATGAAAAAGACAATGTTGAAGTACGCCGCTGGGGCACGCCGCGTACTTTCGATTTCACCGCCAAGGATCACGTCGACATCGGCACCCCGCTCGGTCTGGATTTCGAGACCGGCGCCAAGCTATCCGGCGCGCGCTTCACGCTGCTGCGCGGTCACATCGCTCGCCTGCATCGGGCACTGGCCCAATTCATGCTCGATGTGCAGACCAACGAACACGGCTACAGCGAGACTTACACCCCGTATATCGTCAACCCGGAAGTCCTGTTCGGCACCGGCCAGTTGCCGAAATTTGCCGACGACATGTTCCGCGTCGAACGCGGCGGCGAAGACGGGCATACCCAGTATCTGATTTCGACCTCGGAAATCTCGCTCACCAACACCGTGCGTGATTCCATCCTGAAAGCCGAAGAGCTGCCGATCAAATTGACCGCCCATTCGCCCTGCTTCCGTTCCGAAGCCGGTTCGTACGGTCGTGACGTACGCGGCATGATCCGCCAGCATCAATTCGACAAGGTCGAGATGGTGCAGATCGCCAACCCGGAAAAATCCTATGCCGCCCTAGAAGAAATGGTTGGTCACGCCGAAGCCATTTTGCAGAAGCTTGAACTGCCCTACCGTGTGGTTTCGCTCTGCACGGGCGATATGGGCTTCTCTGCCGCCAAGACCTACGATCTGGAAGTCTGGTTGCCAGCACAAAACACCTATCGCGAAATCTCCAGCTGCTCGAATTGCGAGGCTTTCCAGGCACGCCGCATGCAGACGCGTTTCAAGAACGAAGCGGGAAAGAACGAATTGGTGCATACCTTGAACGGTTCCGGCCTCGCCGTCGGCCGCACCTTGGTCGCCGTGCTGGAGAACTATCAAAACGCCGATGGCTCGGTGATCGTGCCTGCGGCCTTGCGCCCCTATATGGGCGGGCTGGAAAAGCTGGTCTGATCACTGATTCCGCGTGACAAAGCAAGCAACGGCGGCCCTTGGGTCGCCGTTTTTTTATGCGGTGCTGACTTAAAACCATGCAGTCGAAGCCAAGAACGTGAACCTTGGCAGCCATGACGGATCACATAGAAACGCGCACGGCCACACCACCCACCCGTCGTTCTAGCGCCTCCGCCACCACCCTTTCACACCAACCGTCGCGCAGTCATTTTGACGACCGCTTTTAGCGAAAGCCGCCCCGCTCGGCTATACCTTCCTTTAACCCTCCTGCTAATCCACACCCCATGAATGACTCCACCCTCTGGCTGATCGGCGCTGCCATCCTCATCGTTGCCGAGATGGTTTCCGGTACGTTTTACATGCTGGCAATCGCGATCGGCTTTCTTGCCGGCGCGGCCTTGGCATGGCTTGGGTTCAGCTTGCCGGTACAACTCGTCGTCGCCAGCCTGACCTCCCTGCTATCGGTCTGGCTACTCAAATTGTGGAAACGCCACCTGCTGAAACCAGCCAATCCATCGCAGGTCAGCAATCTGCTGGATCTTGGACAGCGCGTCGAAGTAGATCAATGGATTGATGCCCGCCACGCCCGCGTTCGCTATCGCGGCAGCCTGTGGGATGCCGAACTGGCACACGAGGGCATACCGCAAGTCACCAACTACGTCATCGTCGCCCAACGCGGCAATACCTTGATCCTCGATTCGCAACCTCATCAACCTTCCTGAACCGGAGTCCCGCATGCCTTTCGCAGTCGCGCTCGCCATCGTTGTCCTGATTTTCGTCGCCAAGACCCTTCGGGTTGTTCCGCAGCAGCATGCCTGGGTACGCGAGCGGCTTGGCCGCTTTCACGATGTACTCGAACCGGGCTTGCGCGTGGTGATCCCCTTCGTCGACCGCATCGCCTACAAACACAACCTGAAGGAAATCCCGCTCGACGTGCCGCCCCAGATTTGCATTACGCGGGACAACACCCAACTGCAGGTGGACGGCATCCTTTACTTTCAGGTGACCGATCCGCGCCTCGCCTCCTATGGTTCCAGCGATTACATTCTCGCCATCACCCAGCTCGCCCAAACCACATTGCGTTCGGTCATCGGCAAACTGGAACTCGACAAGACCTTCGAGGAGCGCAGCGACATCAACCGCGCGGTCGTGCTCTCGCTGGACGAAGCTGCCGCCAATTGGGGCGTGAAAGTATTGCGCTATGAGATCAAGGATCTGACCCCGCCCAAGGAAATCCTGCACGCGATGCAACAGCAGATTACGTCCGAGCGGGAAAAACGTGCCCGGATCGCCCAATCCGAAGGGGTGCGCCAAGAGCAGATCAATCTTGCGAATGGTCAACGCGAGGCGGCGATCCAGAAATCAGAAGGCGATAAACAAGCTGTGATCAATAAGGCGACCGGCGATGCCGAAGCCATCCGCCTCGTCGCCATTGCCAACGCGGAAGCCATCTCGCTGGTCGGCCAAGCCATCGGCCATACCGGCGGGCTGGAGGCCGTAAACCTCAAGGTGGCCGAGCAATATGTCGCCGCCTTCTCCAATATCGCCAAGGCGGGCAACACCATCTTGCTGCCCGCCAATGCCGGCGACGCGGCAGGTCTCGTGGCAACCGCCATGAGCATCGTCAAATCGGGTCACAAGGGCGTCTAGGCCTGAACGCCTGAAGCCAATCGTCCAACCAAAGCAGGGGAATGCGATGTCCGAGCAAAAATACCGCCTGATCACCCGCAGCGACTTTGATGGCCTCGTCTGCGCGGTGTTGCTGAACGAACTCGAATTGATTGACGACATCCTCTTTGTCCACCCCAAGGACATGCAGGACGGCAAAGTTCCGGTCACTGATCGCGACATCACGACCAACCTGCCCTTCGTACCCGGTGCGCATCTGGTGTTCGATCACCACCTGTCCGAAACCATCCGCAACGAGGGTGAACGCGATAACCACGTGATCGACCCCGATGCGCCCTCTGCAGCACGTGTGGTTTACGACTATTACGGCGGCAAGAAGGCGTTCCCCGAGATCAGTGAAGAAATGATGTTGGCGGTCGACAAAGCCGATTCCGCCGAATTTTCACGCGACGAAATCCTCGAGCCAAAAGACTGGGTGTTGCTCAACTATCTGATGGATGCGCGTACCGGGCTTGGGCGCTTCAAGACCTTCCGCATCTCGAACTACACCTTGATGATGGATCTCATCAAATACTGTCGGAACCACGGAATCGATGACATTCTGGCACTGCCCGATGTGGTCGAACGGGTTCAGCTCTTTCAGGAACAGGAACCGCTCGCCAAAGAACAACTGCTGCGGTGCGCGCGCACTTACGACAATCTGGTGGTGCTGGATCTGCGACAGGAAGAAACGATTTACGCCGCCAACCGCTTCCTGGTTTATGCGCTCTTTCCACAATGCAATATCTCGATCCATGCACTGTGGGGGCTGCACAAACAAAACACCGTATTTGCCACTGGCAAATCCATCGTCAACCGCAGCTCGCAAACCAATATTGGGGAACTGATGCTGCAATATGGCGGCGGTGGTCATGAAAATGCCGGCACTTGCCAGGTTGCCAACGAAAATGCGGATCGGGTGCTACGCGAGCTGGTGCTCAAGATCACGTCGGATGGTTGATACAGATTGATCACTGATTGATCTTGTCTCGCTCAAAACAAAAAACGCCGGTTTGAACCGGCGTTTTTGTTTGTCTGGCTGCAAGCCATCAAGGGAAAGCAGCGCCCTGCAAAGCCAACGTGCCGCTCCGACCGGGAATCTCACCCATCTCAACGCTGTGGTATGGCAGCTGCTGCACATCCAGCGTCTCGAACAATTGGTTCACACTCACCAGCTGGTAGCCTTGCGCTGTCCACCCCGCCAACAGGCGTTCGAACACCGGTAGCAACTTCATGCCCTCCAATTCAGCATGCAAGGTGTAGACGTGGCCGGTCGGCAAAGCCGTCTCGGTCAGACGCATTAGGTGCTCATGCACGTTATCGACCGTCAGGCCATCCACACCAATCAGCTCATCCAGCGTCGGCAAGGTAGTTGGCAACTGTGGTACGCGCACCAGCTCGCCATTCACCATCGGCCAGAACGGCTGCGTGCCGCGCCCGTCCGATGCGTATGTGAAACCCAGCTGCTGCTCAAGCCGGTACGCATGGGCATTCATCTGCCAGCCAGCGGCACCGTGGGTCAGTGGCGGCTCACCAAAAATCTCTTTGAAACGCTGGAATGCAGCATTGAGCTCGGCAGCGGTCCAGTCGGCATCGGCAGTGGCGACGCCATCTTGCCAGCGCACGTGATCCCAGGTGTGGATGCCGTTCTCGAAGCCCTGGGCGGCGATCTCACGCATGATGCCTGCGCAACGCCTACCGATATCCGGTCCCGGCAGCAAGGTGCCGTAGAGCAAGGTTTTAACGCCGTAATGCTCCAGCACCGAGGTGCGCGATACCTTCTTCATGAACCCAGGACGGAAAGCACGCTTGATCGCACGACCGGTGTGATCAGCGCCCAAGCTCCAGAGGAAGGTCGCGTTGGCATTGTGGCGCTTAAGCGCCTCTGCCAGTTTGGGCACGCCCTCGCGGGTGCCACGGTAGGTGTCTACATCAATTTTTAGCGCGAGATAGGGCATGGATGTCTAGCGGGATACTTTGGAAGTCGGTTGGACGTGGGGTTTGATGTCGGGTTTGAAGCCGGTCTGGAACCAGACCACTCAATCGTGTGGTTTGGCAGAAGTCTTTGCGGCCCGGCGAATCATTTCATGCACCATGGCCTGAAATTGCTCACCAAGCTGATTCTTGAGGGTGCTGACGCCAAAGCTTGCGATCAATACGGAAGTCGGCACCCATTCGGCGCGGTAGCTTATCACGGTCTGCTGATCCTGCTGCGCCAGCGTGGCGACACTGTGCATGGCACCGGTATCGCCGCCAACCGAGTGAGAGTCGATTTCGCTCATCGGCTTGAGCTCGATTTCCCGCGTCGAATCGAAAGCCACATCGAAAAAGCCGACATGCACGGTGCCATGCTGATTGACCGTGAGTTTTTCGCCCTCGCGGTTGAGCACATGGCTTTTCGTCAATTTCGGCATGAAATCGGTCATATGATCGAAATCAACCATCACCTGCCAAGCCAACTCACGCGGAACCGGAGCGGAAAACTCCCCCTCGACCATGATCTTGCCGCCATCGCGATGCGCATCGATCCGCACCGCAGTCGCATCGGTAGCAGGGGCCGCGCCGACAGGTAGCAAGAAAAACGAAAAGAGCAAAGCGGCGAGGATGCGCATCAGCGAAGAATCTCGCTGATCAGCAGACCCAACTCGTACAAACGGCCGGCTTCGACTTCGTGACAGCGCACCACGCGGGCGCGCATGGCAAGCGGCGAGCGTTGCTGATGACCATTCTTGGGTGGCATCACGAACACTTCCACCTCCTCATCCGGACGCGGCACGAACATGCTGCGGACAGTCAGCCCGGTCACGCTCAGGTCGATACAAGCACCGTAATACGAGAGCCCGAAGTCCAGCGTACGCAACTTGACGGGACAATTCATCGGTACACGCACTGCACTTCGTTGATCCTGTGCACGCAAACCGACTGACATCGCTCCCTCCGCTACATCGTTCTATTCACACAAGCTTGAACGACTATACCGCAGCAACTTGCCCTGCCCCATTGCCAGCCGACGACCGCGACCGGCAAGCGTGTTTTCAAACCGGATAGGCGTTGCCTAATTCCAACAGCATGATGGTCAGCGCCATCGGCAACTCAGGCGTCCCGCGTTACGCGCCAGATTTCTTCGACGCTGGTACGGCCATCCAGCACGCGCCGCAGCCCATCCTGCCGCAACGAGAGCATGCCGCGCGCTGCAGCATGGCGTTTCAGCTCTTGCTCTGGCGCTTGGCCGTGGATCAGCTCGCGCAAGGATTCATCCACCACCAGTAATTCGTAAATACCGGTACGGCCTCGATAGCCGGACTGGTTGCATTCTTCGCATTCAGCCGGCTGATACACCCTCGCATCGACTGGCAAACCGATCTCGCTCGCTTCCGACTCAGATACCGCATGCGGCAGCTTGCAGCTCACACAGAGCGTGCGCGCCAAGCGTTGCGCCAACACGCCAAGCAACGACGACGACAGCAAGAAGGGTTCGACGCCCATATCGATCAACCGTGTTACCGCGCTGGCTGCATCGTTGGTATGCAGTGTCGCCAGCACCAAGTGGCCGGTCAGCGAGGCTTGCACGGCGATCTGCGCGGTTTCCAGATCGCGGATTTCGCCGATCATGATCACATCCGGGTCTTGGCGCAGGATGGCGCGCAAGGCCCGGGCAAAGCTCATGTCGATGCGTGGATTGATCTGGGTTTGTCCGACGCCGTCCAGGTCATATTCGATCGGATCTTCGACCGTCATGATGTTGCTGGTGGCCGTATCCATGCGTGCCAAGGCGGCATACAGCGTGGTCGTCTTGCCGGAGCCCGTCGGGCCGGTGACGAGGATGATGCCGTGCGGCTGGCGCAGCAGCGCTTCAAGCTGCTTCAAGGTATCGCCGACCATGCCGAGCTTTTCGAGATTGAGTCGGCCGGCTGATTTATCCAATAGCCGCAGCACCACGCGCTCGCCATGCCCGGTCGGCAGCGTGGACACCCGCACATCGACGGGTCGGCCAGCAATGCGCAAAGTAATCCGGCCATCCTGCGGCAGACGCTTTTCAGCGATATCCAGCCCAGCCATGACCTTGATCCGCGATACCAATGCGCCATGCAACGCGCGTTTCGGCTCCAGCACGTCCCGCAATTGACCATCGACGCGAAAGCGAACAACTGAACGCGTCTCGAACGGTTCAATGTGCAAGTCAGATGCGCCTTCGCGCAGCGCTTCGGTCAGCAAGGCGTTGATCAGGCGAATGATCGGGGCATCGCCTTCCGCCGCCAGCAAGTCTTCAACTTCCGGCACTTCCTGCGCCAAACGCGTGAGGTCGATGTGTTGTTCGAGATCCCCCACCATCGATGCCGAACGCGCACCATTGCCACTGAACAGCACGCCAAGCTGGCGCTCAAAATCTTCGGCATCCAGCAAGGCGATATCGAGCGGTTTGCCAGCCAGCCGACGTAGTTCGTTCAAGGCACTCAGCGAAGCGCCACGCCGCATCCACACCGTCAGGCTGGCTTCATCCAGACTGCCGGCATCGACCACGCCGTGCTCGCGCGCGAAGTGGTAAGGAACCAGCCGGGCGCTCATGGCTGCGATTTAGCTGGTGTGGTACTGCTGGAATCCGGCTTCGCAGCAGGCTCGATTTTGAAAGTCGAATCAGCCTTCACCGCGGGATCGACCTTCGTCACCGGCGCTGTCGGCGACGCTTGTTCCGGCAACTGCAGCTTGGGCAGGTCCGGCAAGGCGAAGCGGCTGGGCATATCAAACGCGCCCTGTTGCTCGCGCAGATATTGATAACGCTCGTTGCTCAAGGTCCGCGCGGCATCGCCATCGCGCAATACCACCGGCCGCAGGAACACCATCAGATTGGTTTTCTCTGCCGCCCGCGTTTCGTAGCGGAACAGATTCCCCAGCACCGGCACGTCACCCAGCCCCGGCACCTTACTGTTGTTGTTGGATATTTTGTCCTTGATCAAGCCACCCAGCACGATGACCTGACCGCTGTCGATCAGCACCTTGGACGAGATGGAGCGCTTGGTCGTGGCAATGCCCGCGCCGTTGGTGTTCACCGAGCTATCGATGTCCGATACCTCTTGATACACGTTCAGCGTGATGCTGCCACCTTCGGACACCTGCGGCTTCACCTTGAGCGTGATACCGATGTCCTTGCGCTCGACCGTTGTGAACGGATTCGGATTGCTCCCCGTTGAGGACTGGGTCCCGGTCACGATCGGAATGTTCTGACCGACCATGATCTGCGCTTCTTCGTTATCGAGCATGAGCAGATTCGGTGTGGAGAGGATATTGGCATTGCCACTGGCCTGCATCGCAGTCGCCAGAATCCCCAGCGTCGGCGTCTTGCCACCACTCTGGAACGGGTTGCCGTTGAGGACGCCAACGTTGAAGCCGCTCGGGATGGCGCTGGTATCTTTTTTGGCGATGCCGGTCAGGATGCTGGCCAGGCTGTTGGTGCCGCTACCGAGAATGCTGGCGCCGACACCGACGAGATCGCTCCCGCCACCGCCCAACAGCCATTGGAAACCGAAATCGCCGCTCTTGGTGATATTGACCTCGGCGATCAAGGCCTCGACGTAAACCTGGGCGCGGCGCATATCGAGCTTGTCGACCACCGAACGCACGTTGTTGTAGATGTTGTCCGGCGCGGTGATGATCAGCGCATTGGTCATTGCATCAGCTTGAATCAACACCGTCGCGCCGCTGACCTGCACGCTCGCCGCCGCATTACCGGAACTGGATGAGCTGCTGGAATTACTTGCCAGCGTTGCCGTAGCCGCGCCGGAGCTACTGGTACTGGCGGTCGTCGTCGGTGCACTCATGGTGCTGGAAGAACTGCTCGAACCGGAGTCCTGCCCGGTGAGGATGCCTTTCAGCGTGCCGGCCAGCTTCACCGCTTCCGCATTCCGCAGATAGATCACGTGGATGTTGCCGCCGGCCGCACCCGGTTGATCCAGCGTATCGACCAACTTGCGAATCTGTTGGGCATGCACCGGGTTTTCAGCACGGATCAGCAGGCTATTGGTGCGCGTATCCGGCACCACGATGCTGCGCTTCGCGCCTTCGCTGCCCGCAGCGGCCGTCGTGCCTGTCTGGCCGCCAATTTCAGGCAGCAGCTTGCCGATGGTCTGCACCACATCGAACGCCGATGCGTACTTCAACCGGATGGTGAACATATCGTTCGCCGGTGGCTGATCGACATTGCGAATGATCTGATCCAGCCGGCTGATGTTGTCGGCGTAATCCGTGATTACCAGCAGATTGCCCGGTGCATAAGCGGCAATGGCGTTGTTCGGCGAAATCAGCGGACGCAGGATCGGCACCATTTGCGCGGCTGATTCGAACTGCAGCGGGAAGACCTGCGTGACGATCCGGTCACCGCTCACCGAGATATTCTTATTGGTGGTTGCACTGTAATGCTGCTTGGCATCGGCTTCCGGCAGGATGCGCACCAGATTGCCCTTCTCCACCGCCGTGAACCCTTGCTGGCGCAAGGCGGCGAGCAGGATCGAATACACCGCTGATTTATCGACCGGCTGCGACGACACAATATTGATCGTGCCTTTCACGCGCGGATCGATGATGAAGTTCTTGCCGGCAATCAGGCCCACCGCACGTACGGTCGAGTCGATATCCGAATTGACGAAATTGAGCGTGACCTTGTCATCGGCGGCCCACAAGGGACCGGACAGCGGGCCGGACAATACGCCGGCCAGCAGGAAAGGCAGCATCGAGCGCTTGAGGAAAAGCGGCATTTTTGTTCTCAAGGTTGAATCTGGTAGCGCAGCCGCAGCGTGCCATCGTGACGTTGCACGACGAGCGCCACCTGGTTCTGCTGGCTGAATACCGAATAAAGCACGGAAATATCGGACAGCAAGGTCACTGGCCGATCATTGATGTTCTTGATGATGTCGCCATTCTGCAGCTGGATGGCGCGGGCAAACGGCTGCTGCGCCACGTCATCAATCTGCAGGCCACCATCCTTGACGACAGACAGGCCCTTGGCCCAATCGGCGATATTGCCGGTAGTCAGCACGGCGGCGAGCTGGCCGCGAGCGAGCATGATAGGCGGCGCATCGGGCGGCATCGCCGCACCCACTGGGGGGCGCGCCCCGGCAGCCAGGCCATTCGCCGACGATGGTGGCGCCAACGAACTCATGCCACTGGCAGTCGGCTGGGGCAACAACAGGCTTTCCCGCGCGCCGTTCCGTTCGATCTCGACATGATCGCGCGCCACTTTCACCAGCCGCACGCCAGATTGCAATTCCTCACCCACACGCACCGCCACGCTACTGGCTTGCACACCGGAGAAAATCGCCACGCTGCTTTGGTCGTTGCCGGCAATCACTGCGATGAGTTGCGCGGGCAGGCTGCTGGCTTGGGCCTGCGTGCTCTCGCTCGCACCGAACCAATTGATTGCACTGCCCCACGCCACTTCGGCCGCCTTGGGTGGCGTGGCTGGCGGGGCCAGACGAACCGCGTCCGAGCGCGAACCCGCCAGTTGCCAGAACAGACCCGCCGCAACCCACGCCAATAGCACCGCGAGGGCCAATTCAAGCCAACGCACAGCGGGGGTAATCCTGGGGGAAACAAGCGACAGAAACGGTTTCACGGGCCAACTTTACAGGCGAGGTCACAAATGTCGGGCAAGTGTACCTGTAACGGCCCGGCGCGTACCACCGTGGCATATGTCGGTACCTCTGGTTATCGCCCGCATACCGTAAGCAGCACGATCCTGACAAGCACAATCGACTTGAACCAAGCTGAAAAATTATTTCATCCAAGGGGTGTTGACACCCCAAAAACCGCTGTGCTTTAATTCGGCCTCTCTCGACGAGGGGTGATTAGCTCAGTTGGTAGAGCGTCTGCCTTACAAGCAGAATGTCGGCGGTTCGATCCCGTCATCACCCACCACTAACACTGGTTTTATCGTGTTGCTGGATACGTCGAAAACCGCTGCGGAGCGGTAGTTCAGTTGGTTAGAATACCGGCCTGTCACGCCGGGGGTCGCGGGTTCGAGTCCCGTCCGCTCCGCCAGCACCATCCCTCGCCAGATCTCTCCGATCAGTCAATACACGGCGAACTCGCAGTCTCTTCCCTCTGTCTGTTTTATCTGGTCTCGCGTCGCAAACTCCGATCACGGCCGTTGCACTGGGCATGCGTCTCTCGATATCCTAACGACATGACTGCGCCCGCCCAATCCGTCACCCGCCGCATCGTTCTCGCCGTCGGCCTGTTGCTGATCTGCCTGACCGTCGCGCTGATCCCGTTCGGATGGCTCTCGATCGTTCCCCTGCTCGGTCTCGCCGCATGTTTGGTCGTTTTTTTTCGGCTCCCGGCCCAGCCGCAAACGGTTGCCGCACCAGCAGCCCCGGCACCAGCCCCCACTAACGACACCGACGACGCGCTCTATCGCAGCCTGCCCGACCTGATCTGGGTCATCGACTATGGCACGCGCGCAGTCACTGCATTGAATAACGCCTGCACACCGCACCATCCCTCTGCCGATACTGCTGATGGCACCGAAGCGCGGCTCGCCAGCCTGCTACCCGCACGCATCTCGCGCCAGTATCTGGAAGCGCTGATCGCAGTCCAAAGCAGCAATCAGCCACAACACTTCGAATACCGCCTTTCCAATAACGATAAAGAAGGCCGCGTATTCGAAGCACGCCTGCAGCCGCGTTCGCTCAAAGAATGTGTGGCCGTCATCCGTGACATCACGCAGCTCAAGACGACTGAAGAAGCGCTGTTCAACCAACAGCTGTTCGTACACCAGATTATCGACTCCAGCCCCAATCTGATCTTCGTGCGCGACAAACACGGCCGCTTCTTGTTGGTGAACCGCGCTACGCAGACCACGCTCGGTCATGAGTTGCTGGTGCAATCGCACATGGGCCTGGAAGAAACCCAGCTCCCTTTCACCACCGGCGACAAGGAAGTCCTGGAGGACGGCCAAACGATTCGCGTGGTCGATCACTGGACACTCCCCAACGGTCGTACCCACTGGTTCGATATCACCAAGCAACCGCTGGTGCGCGAGGGCGACATCTATATCCTGTCGATCGCCATCGACATCAGTCACGTCAAAGCCGCCGAAGCCGCACTCTCCGTCACCGACCCGCTGGCGGGCGATGTAGCCGATTCGCTGCCGATCGCTTTCATGCTGGTACGGGATGGCATTGTCGAATTTGCCAACTCGCGCGCTTGCGAGCAACTCAACATTCCACCGGCTGATCTACTCGGCCGGCCGCTCTCCGCCATCACGCCTAGCGCCGCCATGTTCCTGGCAGGTGAGCATGGCGATTTCGTCAGCAGCCGCTCGGGCCGCCACTGGCCATGCCAAGCCAAGAACATCACTCAGGGCGAGCGCACTGCCCTACTTCTGGTATTCGATAGCCAGCCCAAGGTTGCACAAGTCGCGGCGTGAGAAGCCAGCCCTCAAAATCAGCGAGCGGCCGTCAGCGCGGGAAGGACAGCGCGCAGGAACCGGAATGTATATGGATACATGAGGATTCCGAGCACTGCCCGACCCGCGATCAGGGCCGCACAGCCATTTTGAGGGCGGCTTCTGATAAAATCCGCGCCGGTTTTACCCGCGCAGAGCCCGATGTCCATCCCTAGTCTTGCCACCCTGTCCACCCGCCTCGACCACGTTCCCGCCCGCGACCGCTGGGGCCTGGAACGCAAACTACGCCAGCTCGCAGACCGGATCGCCACCGGCAAGCCAGCGGAGCGCCTGTTCGCCGAGCTGGACACCGAACTCGCCCGCGCTGCTGAAAAAACCGCCCGCCGCCGCGAACGCCTGCCCCGCCCCGAATTCGACGACAACCTGCCGGTCAACCAGCGCCGGGACGAAATCGCCAAAGCGATCAGCGAAAACCAGGTCGTCATCATCTGTGGCGAAACCGGCTCCGGCAAAACCACCCAGCTACCCAAGATCTGCCTCGAACTCGGCCGCGGCGTGACCGGCCTGATCGGCCACACCCAGCCACGCCGCCTCGCCGCCCGTTCGGTCGCCAGCCGCATCGCGCAGGAGCTCAAATCCGAGCTCGGCAGCATCGTCGGCTTCAAGGTGCGCTTCACCGATAAATCCACTGGCGACAGCTACATCAAGCTGATGACCGACGGCATCCTGCTCGCCGAAACGCTATCCGATCGTTACCTCGCCAACTACGACACCATCATTGTCGATGAGGCACACGAACGCAGCCTGAACATCGACTTCCTGCTTGGCTATCTCAAGCAGTTGCTGCCCAAGCGGCCCGACCTGAAAGTCATCATCACCTCCGCCACCATCGATGCGGATCGCTTCTCCAACCACTTCGACGGTGCGCCGGTACTGGAAGTCTCCGGCCGTACCTACCCGGTGGAAGTCCG
The DNA here is from genome assembly GCF_000711875.1 of Andreprevotia chitinilytica DSM 18519. Lineage (GTDB taxonomy): Bacteria > Pseudomonadota > Gammaproteobacteria > Burkholderiales > Chitinibacteraceae > Andreprevotia > Andreprevotia chitinilytica. Next base: position 77,093 of record NZ_JONM01000008.1, on the reverse strand, counting down.
CTACGCCGAGCTGAAAAGCCGCGACGAAGACGATGCCGAAATCGAAATGGAAGAAGCCATCGTGCGCGAGGTCGAGCACCTGTGGCGGCACGACGGCAGCGGCGACGTGCTGGTATTCCTGCCCGGCGAGCGCGAAATCCGCGAAACCGCCGAGGAATTCCGCAAGGCCAAGCTGCGCGACGCCGAAGTCATCCCGCTCTTCGCTCGCTTATCCAACGAAGACCAGCAACGCATCTTCCGCCCCGGCAACGGCCGCCGCGTCGTGCTCGCCACCAACGTCGCCGAAACCTCGCTCACCGTGCCCGGCATCCGCTACGTGATCGACTCCGGCCTCGCCCGCATCAAACGCTATTCGCCGCGCGCCAAGGTCGAGCAGTTGATGGTCGAGCCAATCAGCCAGGCCAGCGCCCGCCAACGCGCCGGCCGTTGCGGTCGCGTCTCCAGCGGTATTTGCGTGCGGCTGTATTCCGAGCAGGACTTCAATCTGCGCGCCGGCTTTACCGACCCGGAAATCGTCCGCTCCAGCCTTGCCGCTGTCATCCTGCGCATGGCTGCGCTCAAATTGGGCTCGGTCGATCAGTTCCCTTTCCTTGAAGCGCCATCCGGCAAGCTGGTCGCCGATGGCTACGCGCAATTGCACGAACTCGGCGCGGTCGACGACGACAACGAACTGACCGCCACCGGCAAACAACTCGCCCGCCTGCCGGTTGATCCGCGCCTGGGCCGCATGTTGCTGGCCGGGCAGGAAAACCAGTGCCTGAAGGAAATCCTCATCATCGCCTCGGGCCTGTCCGTGCAAGACCCACGCGAGCGCCCGTTCGACGCGCGTGAAGCCGCCGACCGCGCCCAGGCCAAGTTCACCGACGACAAATCGGATTTCCTCTCCTACCTGCATCTGTGGACGTTCTTCGAGCGTGCACTGGACGAGAAGACCTCCAACAAGCAATTGGTCAGTGTCTGCCACGATAGCTTCCTGTCTTACCTGCGCATGCGCGAATGGCGCGATCTGCATCGGCAGCTGACCGATATCGTCGAAGACATGGAATGGCGGCTGAACGAGACCGTCGGCACCTACGAGCAAATCCACAAGGCACTGATGACCGGCCTCTTGGGCAGCCTCGGCATGAAGCAGCCGGAGAACGACGAATACCTCGGCGCACGCGGCCTCAAGTTCAACATCTTCCCCGGCTCATGCCTGAAAAAGAGCCGGCCGAAATGGATCGTCGCCGGTGAGCTGGTCGAAACCACCAAACTGTGGGGCCGCACCGTTGCAGCCATCGAGCCGGACTGGGTGGAGCGCCTCGCCAGCCACCTGACCAAGAAGCAGTATTTCGACCCGCACTGGGAGAAGGAACGCGCTGAAGTCATCGCCAGCGAGCGCGTCACGCTGTACGGTCTGCCGATCGTCAACCGCCGCCGCGTGCACTACGGCCGCATCAACCCGGCCGAATCACGCGAGATGTTCATCCGCGAAGCACTGGTTCGCTTCAATTACAAGACCAACGCCAAGTTCTTCGACCACAACCTCGAATTGCTGCTGGAAGTGGAAGAGCTGGAGCACAAGGCGCGCCGGCAAGACGTACTGGTGGATGAAGAAGCCCTATACCGCTACTTCGACGCCATCGTGCCGGCCGATATCGTCAACGGTCACAGCTTCGAGGCATGGCGCAAGAAGGCAGAAACCGACAACCCGAAGCTGCTCTACCTCACGCGTGACTTCCTGATGAGCCATTCGGCCGCCAGCGTGACCGAAGAGCAATTCCCCGCCTTCTTCAAACTGGCCGATGCCAAGCTACCGCTCGTTTACCGCTTCGAACCCGGCCACCCGCTCGATGGCGTCACGCTCACGCTGCCGCTGCACCTGCTGAACCGCGTCAACCACGCCACCTTCGAATGGCTAGTGCCGGGCATGCTGCGCGAAAAAATCACCCTGCTGGTCAAGTCGCTGCCCAAGGCCATCCGCCGCCTGTGCGTGCCAGTGCCGGAATTCGCCACCCGCATGCTCACCGATCTGGAAAAAGCCGACCGCGAAGCGCCGCTGTTGCCGCAACTGGCCCAAGCCGTCACCCGTGGCGCGGGCCAGCCCGTCTCGGCCGAAGAGTTCGATGCCAGCGATTTGCCGCTGCATTTGCAAATGCACTTCCGCGTCGTCGATGACGGCGGGCAGGAACTCGCCACCGGCCGCGATCTGGTCGCCATCCGCGCCCAGCTTGGCGAAGCCGCGCAACTCACCTTCCGCGACGAAGCCGACGATGGCGGCATCGAAAAAACCGGCATCATCAAATGGGATTTCGGCGATCTGCCGGCCAACCTCACCATCAAGCGCCAAGGCCGCAAACTCACCGGCTACCCAGCGCTGGTGCCGGAAGACGACGCCTGCGCCATCCGCCTGTTCGACACCGCCCACGCCGCGGCCGAAGCGCATCGGCAGGGCGTGATCCGGCTGCTGCAGCTCGAACTGAAAGAGCATGTGAAGCAACTGGAAAAATCCGTGCCGAACTTCCAGCAGCTCGCCATTGCGCTACGCAGCATCGGCAATGCCGACATGCTGATGGAAGACATCGTCGCCACCATCTGCGACCGCGCTTTCATCGGCGACGACGAACCGCCGCGCAAGAAAAAGGAATTCGACGACCAGAAAAGCCGCGCCAAGGTGCGGCTACCGTCAGTGCGCGATGCCGTCATCCGCACGCTCACCGAAGTGGTGTTCGAGTATTTCCCACTCACGCAAACGGTCAACAAACCCGGCCCGCTGTCCCATGAGCTGAAAGAACAGCTCGGCAAACTCGTCTTCAACGGCTTCCTCGCCAAAACACCGTGGGAACAACTGCCACGCCTGGCGATTTACCTGAAAGCCATCCGCGTACGGCTGGAAAAGCGCGTGCAAAACCCCGCCCGCGACGCCCAACGCGCCGCAGAAATCGCCGAGCTGGTACAGCGCTGGGAAACCGAGCTGGAGAAATGGCAACGCGAAGGCCGCGACACCGCCCCGCTGCTGCCGTTCCGCTGGATGATCGAAGAGTTGCGCATCGGCCTGTTCGCGCAGGAACTACGCACGCCGTATCCGGTATCGCTCAAGCGGCTGAATAAGACTTGGGATGAGATTACTCGGCGGTAAGACCTAAAATCTTGAACCACAGAGGACACTGAGAACACAGAGGTTCACAGAGAAAGGCAAAGGCGGGGATCGGTTACACGTAGATGGTTGAGCATAGCGATACCCATCGTTCCTGGTGGCTGTGGGTTACCGGTATCGCTATGCTCAACCCACCGTACATTCCTGACTTTTTTTGTCAGCAGCAATAAATAGCAACCAAACCCTCAACTCGAGAAGCCAATGACCAAACTCCTTTCCAAAACTCTCTTGGGCCTTGCCGTAGCCTTTTCTTCCTCATTTGCAGCGGCATATGACTGGGAAGTGCTCAGTGCAAACATCTCCGCAATTCAACCCAACTCCATGCCCAATGCAGTGGCATTTAGTGTTGATACCGCAGCAGGCAGCTGTGGTGCCGGAGCTCTTTTATCTTGGAATGGCCTGGGCGCAGATGTGCCAACACAACAAGCAAACGCCAAAGCCATTTTTAGCTTGTTGCTCGCTGCAAAAGCCACGAACAGACCGGTGCATATTGCTGGCACATATAGTGGCCCTTACTGCGTCGTTAGCTACATCCAAATGCTCTAAGCAGGTGGGCCCCGCAGGATGGGTGAACACTACGCTCCATCCATCCTGCGTATTACCGATTCTTGCTTTCTCTGTGAACCTCTGTGTTCTCAGTGTCCTCTGTGGTTCAAGATTTCCGGTTTTCAGCAAAGCTCCAAATACCCAATGACCCGGCCCCACATCGACCTGCGCGGCGCGCTGCACGAACCAACCATCAAAGCCGACACCCGCCGCACCGCACTGATCGCCGGCGCGGTCAATCGCTTGGGCGAAGCGATGCTCAACCGCCTCGTGCGCGAATACCGCCACACTTGGGTACTCACCAGTAAACCCATCGTGAGCAGCACCACGCATTGCAGCCATATCCTGCTGCCCAGCCACGCGCCAGACCAATCGCAACTTGATCACGAAAAGCTCGCGCACTTGCATCTGCCCAAGGTCGATGACGTCTATTGCTGCGTCGGCCCGCCTGGCCTCGCCAATGCACGGGATGAAGGCCTGCACGCCATAAGCGAGGCCGACATCCTGCCCTTTGCCCATGTCGTTGCGAGCGCCAAGGCCAGCCGGTTTTGCTTGATACAAACCGCGTTGCCATCGGTACAAATGATGCGCCATACGCCCCTCTCGGCCAGCGAGCTGCTCCGCCAACTGGCCGAACTGCCGTTCACGCAGGTCACCGAGATCCACCCGAGCATGTTCCGCCAGCAGCCGGTAGAAGGCGGTTGGATCAAGCGCTTTCAGGCGCTGTATCTGGATCAGTTCCGCTATATGTTGCCGAATTCGGTCGCGCCACTGACCAGCGAGCGAATCGCCGAGGCTTGCGTGCTGACAATGCACGACCTCACACCGGGTATCCGGGTGCTGGATACCGGTGACTTGCGCAGAGTACTCGGGATCAAATGATGTTCGCGTAGCCCGGACGGCTCTGCCAGCCGGGCTACAAAATCAGCCAGCCAGCACCGCATGCACGCCGTGTAAATCGTCAATCACCGCCGACAACGGCGGCAAACCGTGCCGGGCGCGGGCATCAGCACAACGCTCGTCACCCGCCGTGAACTCCCGGCAAGTGGAGGAACGGGCCGCGTAGATCGAACACCCCACCTGTTGCCCCACTTCGCCTTGCAAGGCGACACACCGCACCGGTGCGGTCTCAGTGCCACGCATGGCCACGCGCCACGGTGTGACCGGCACAGTCAATTCAGCAGGCACAGCGCCGCCCTCCGCTGCATCGGTTTCTGCCCAATAAAAGGACACCCGAAAGCTGGCGCAACAGGCACCGCAATGCAGACAGGCTTCGCTCATCGCACACCTCAGAACCATGACGGAAGCATTGTAAAAAAGCCCTCATCGCTGAGGAGAGGCGGCCAGGAAAAATCCGTGCTGGATCGCCACATCACAAACGGCATGGTCTAAAGCGTTGCCAGATTCCGCTCCGCCAGTGCAAACGAAATACTCATCCCCACCCCGGCCGTGATCGCCACCGCCTGCACGCCGTCCGCCACATCACGCACCAGATAATCACCCGGCCCGCTGGCATAAATGCCCTGCCAGCGCTCAGTCACCGTCAACTCGCGGCCAAGCAGGCTTTGCGCCAGTTGCAACAAGCGCGTATCAACCGCATCGGCATTGAACGGCCCGACCGATTCGCCATAACGATGCGAATCGCCAATGATCAGCTCGCCGGACTCGCCCACCTGCTGGACGATCAGATGGATGCCCTCGTCCAGCAAGAACGGCTCTCGCTCCGCCACTCTGGCGCGCAGGATGGCGACAGTCGCTATGTCGTCAAATGCTTCATAACGCAGCGTGGATAGGCCGGTCATCAACGCCGGGCCGAGCGTGAAACCGGGGTTCGCCACTCGCAGCATCTGCAAGGCGCAGCGCTTGAGGCCAAGGCCAGCGAAGCTTTCCGGATAAAGCGTCTGGAAGTCATGCCCGGCGCAGACAAACACGCGCTCGGCCTGCCACGTACCGCGACTGGTGTGGATCGTTGGCAAGTCGATGGCATTGACCTGCGCGCCAAACACGAACTCGACGCCATGCTGTTCCGCCAGCCATTTGGCAATCGCCGGGATCGCTACGCGTGCTTCGAGCGCAATTTCGGTCGGGCTGAACAGCGCGCCGGCAACCTGATCTATCGGCAAGCCATGCGCAGCGACTTCAGCCGGCGCTGCCAGCCGCGTGCCGTAATCCGCACCGAGCATCGACTGAAACTCCTCCAGCACTGCCATTTCCAGCGCATCGCGGGCAATGGTCAGGCTACCCTGTTGCTTGTACCAGCAGCCGGCTTGCGGCAGCACTTCCAGCCAGATATCGCGGCTTTTCAGCGCCAGCTCGCGCATATCGCCGGGCCGCTGACCGAGCGACAGGCCCAAACCAAAATTGCGCACCGAAGCACCAAGCGCTTGGGTATCGCGCTCAAACACCGTAACGCGATGCCCCCGCTTTACCGCCGCCAGCGCATGCGCCAGACCGACAATGCCGGCCCCGACGATGGCGATATCGCACCGCGTCACGGCCGCTCTCCGCGCGCAATGCGGGCTTCGATATCGACGATCACCGGCAGCAGATCGGCAATGGTATCGATCACATAATGCGCGCCGGCCTGATACAGCTTCTTCTCGGCCACCGCCCGCTTGATGGCTTGCGCTACTGGCGTCAGCGCGGCCCATTCTTCGGCGGTCAGACCGACTTCGTTGCCGGACGCGGACAAGCCCACCGTCCACATGCCCGCCGCCAAACCTTCATCGATACCCGGCACGGTGTCGTCCACCTTCACGCTGGCAGCAACATCGCTCACGCCCAGTTCGATTACGTTGTGCAACACCATCCACGGCCCCGGACGGCCGCCGGGCTTGAGGTCGTCGGTCGCGACGATGCAATCCGGCGCATAGCCGCGCTCGGCCGCGATATCGGTCAGCGCATTCATCACCACGCGTGGGTAGCCAGTGCAGGAGCCGATTTTCAGGCCGCGCTCACGCAACGCGGCAATGGCATCCAGCGCACCCGCGATCAGGTGCGAATATTGACCGACCTTGGCGACTTGCAGCGGCATGAAAGCTTCGTAGATTGCATCGACGTCACGGTCGGTCATCTCCCGGCCGAACTTGGCCTGCCAGCGGGCGGAAACCTGCGGCATATCGCCCAAGGCACGAATGTGATCCCACTTGGCCAGGCCCATTGGCACGCGGGCTTCGGCTAGCGAGATATCAATACCAAAGCCGGCGAAGGCGTCGATCAGCACTTGGGTTGGCGCAAACGAACCGAAATCGACCACGGTGCCAGCCCAGTCGAAGATCACGGCTTGTAGTGGGCCGGCGTAGCGGCGTTGGTAGCGGTAGTTCATGGGGGTTCCTTTGATTGAATAGCGTGTGAAACAACGATGGCAACACTCAACGGGGGATGACTATTCCTTCCCCCCTTTTTGAAGGGGGGCCAGGGGGGATTTCTTCAGCCTCTCAAATTGCAATGACGTTTGGGATTGCGTCGAAATCCCCCTCAATCCCCCTTCAAGGAAGGGGGAGGTCAAAATCTGAAGCGCCTTAAAGCAAGGCAATCAACGTTTGCAAAAACGACTAAACCCAGCCCAGCTCCGCCAGCACATCCCCTACCGCCGCCACCGCCTGCCCAACCTCTGCCCCATCGATCGCGCCGATACACCCCACGCGGAAGGTCTCGACCTCGGTCAACTTGCCGGGATAAAGCACAAAGCCACGCGCCCGCACGGCCTCATAGAAGCGCTTGAAGTCGTAATCCGGATGATTGGGCGCGTGGAAGGTGACGATGATCGGCGCCTGCAACTCAGGCCGCAGGAACAAGGTCAGACCGAGCTTTTGCATGCCGTCGACCAAGGCGCGGTAGTTGGCGGTGTAGCGCGCCAGCCGGGCCGGTTGGCCGCCTTCGGCGAGGTATTGATCCAGCGCAGCACGCAAGGCGGCGACCACGTGGGTAGGCGGAGTGAAGCGCCATTGGCCGGTTTTCTGCATGTATTGATACTGATCGTGCAGATCCATCGCCAGCGAATGGCTGTTGCCGGTGCAATCCAGCAACGCGGTCTTGCGAGCGATCACGAAGCCCATGCCTGGCACGCCTTCCAGGCATTTGTTGGATGAGGCAATCAGCGCATCGAAGGCAATCTCCCGGGCGTCGATCGGCAAGGCCCCGAAGGAGCTCATGGCATCGACAATCAAGCGCCGTCCGGCACGGCAGACCACCTCGGCGATCTCGGCCAGCGGATTCAGGATGCCGGTGCTGGTTTCGCAGTGAATCAAGCCGACGTGACTAATGGCCGGATCAGCAGCCAGACGTGCCGCCAGCTCAGCCGGATTGGGTGGCGTATCGTCCGCCGTTTCATAAATCGCGATCTGCCGGCCGATCACCTCCGCTGCCCGCGCCATGCGCTTGCCATAAGCCCCGTTGACCAGCACCAACAACTTGCCGTCGCGCGGCACCAGATTGCCGATGGCGGCCTCGACCGCGAAGGTGCCCGAGCCTTGCAGCGGCACGCAGACATGCGTATCGGCCGCGTGGGCGATGGCGATCAAGTCTGCGCAGACGCCCGCTGTCAGCGTGTTGAAGCTCGCATCCCACGAGCCCCAGTCAGACAACATGGCGGTTTTAGTGGTCAAGCTGGTGGTCAGCGGGCCGGGGGTAAGCAGGATCGGTTCGCGCATTCGTTGTCACTCCAAGTCATCTAGACGAATTTTTTGGGCCAATAAAACCGGGCATAGCCCGGTTGAAGATCAACATCTGTAGACACAGAGAGCACGGAGAACACCAAAGCCGATTGAGAAGAACACCTGTAGGAGCGAGCTTGCTCGCGATTGCATCGTGAATTGATGCATTGCCATCGCGAGCAAGCTCGCTCCTACAACTTTGCTCTGCACAGGCTCCGGTTTCTCGGTGCGCTCGTATGCCTTTCTCTTTGCTCTCTGTGTCTACAGGCTTTGTATTTGCATTTACTTATCTCTGCCGCCAAGCCTGCGTCCGCCGGCTCAAACCATGCGACGCCAAACCAAACACCAGGCAGACCAGTGCTGAGGCCACCACAATCAGCGTCGCCATGGCGGCAGCGGCAGCGGTATCGCCAGCGTCATCCATATTCAGCACGGAGACCGACGCCAGCATGCTGTCGGGCGTATACAGAAAGATCACCGCCGACACGGTGGTCATGGCAGACACGAAGAAATAGCGAGCCACCTCCAACAACGCCGGCAGGCATACCGGCAACGTCACGCGCCAGGCGGTGATCCAGAACGGCACTTTCAGCGAGGCAGCGACGGCTTCGAATTCGCGATCCATCTGCTTGAGCGCCGTTACGGCAGTGAGGTGGGCGGTGGTGTAGAAGTGCATCACCGAGCAAATCACCAGAATCGTCAGCGTGCCATACAACATATGCAGCGGATTGGCCGGATCGTTGAAGAAGAAGATGTAGCCCAAGCCGAGCACCAGCCCCGGTACGGCCATCGGCAGCATGGCGATCAGGCGGATCAATTGGCGGGCCAACGGCGCGGCAGCGGTTTTTTCGGTGAGGTAAGCACCGGTGAACACGAGCAAAGTACCGGCCAATGCTGTCGCGCTCGCCATCTTCAGGCTGTTCCAGAACGCCGCCCAGCCGCCACCATCCATATTGTCGAAATTGAAATGCGCCAGCGTCGGGGTCAGGTTGTAGGGCCACAGCTTGATCAGGGCGGCGGCAACGGCGGTGCCGAGTACGGCCAGCAACGCGCCGCCGACCAGACTGCACCAGCCAGCCGCAAGCAAATCCACCCATACATTCCGCACCGGCGACAACGGCTGCGCACGCGCCGTCAGCAATGCGCGTTGGCGTCTTTGCAGCACGGCATCGATCACGAAGCTCAGCACCGCTGGCAGCAGCAACAGCAAGCCGATCACCGCACCTTTCGGGAAATTCTGCTGGCCGATCACCTGCTTGTAGGCCTCGACCGCCAGCACGTTGTATTGCCCGCCAATCACCTTGGGTGCGCCGAAATCGACAATCACCAAGGTGAACACCACCAAACCGGCCGAGATCACGCCATAGCGCACCGCGGGCAGTGTCACGGTAAAGAAGCGCCGGATACGCCCTGCACCCAGCGCCGTTGCCGCTTCATAGAGGCGCGAATCAGCTACCGATAGCGCGGTAATCAGAATCATCAGGGCGTGCGGGAAGGTGAAAAACGTTTCCGCAATCACGATGCCCCAAAAGCCATAAATGCTGCCGTCCGGGAACCAGCTTTTCAGGATGCCTTGGTTGCCGAACAGATAGATCAGCGCGATGCCGGGCAAGAGCGACGGGGCCAAGAGCGGGATCAGCGCCAAGCCGCGAAACAACGGTTTGCCCGGCATACGGGTGCGCGTCAACGCGGCGGCAAAGCCATAAGCCAGCGGCAGGACGATAAGCGTGGTCGTCAGCGATACGGCAAAGCTATTGCCAACGGCATGCCAAAAGGAGGCACCGCCAGCGGTCTCGGCAAACTGGGCCAGGCCGACGAATGCGCCGGCCTTGTCCGTCAGCGCCTTGCCCAGAATCGCCGCCAGCGGCAATGCCATGAAGGCGATCAGCGCCAGCGCTACCAAACTGGCGAGCACACCTGCAATACGCTGGCTGCGTTCCACGGCGGGGCCTTGGTCCGCAAAGCCAGGAATCCGCAGTGCTTGCAGCAAGGCGATCATGCGTCCACCTCGGCGGACTCCGGCAAGGCTGGCTCGGCCTTGGCAGGTTCGACAAAGGCACGCAATTTGTCCGCCGGCAGCGTGACCGGGACACGGCGTTCGCTGGATAGGCGCAAGCGTTGGAACTCGCCCCGGCTCACGTCCACGTTGACGGCCAGATTGCCCCACAGCGGCACAGTCAGGCCGATGCGATATACGCCGCCCAGCAACTCGATCTTGTCGACATCGCCGAGCGCGGTGTTGGCTTCGCCAATCGCGCCGCCTTCCCAATAGGCGTGCAACTGCACGTCTTCCGGGCGGATGAACAAGGCAAGTTCACCGCAGCCTACTGCCAGCGGTGGCAAGGTCTGGATGGCGATGCCCACGTCGCCGACCTGCACACCGTGCTCAGCCGAAAACGTCGCAGGAATCCAGTTGGTCTGGCCGACGAAATCCGCCACGAAACGGCTGGCCGGCTGGCTGTAGATCTGCTCTGGAGTGCCGACTTGCTCGACCACACCGTGATTCATCACCACAATGCGGTCGGCCATCGTCAGGGCTTCTTCCTGATCGTGCGTCACCATGATGGTGGTCACGCCGAGTTTCTGTTGCAGTGCTTTGATCTCGCGGCGCAGGTGTTCCCGTACGCGGGCATCCAGCGCGGATAAGGGCTCATCCAGCAACAGCAAACCGGGAGACGTTGCCAGCGCCCGCGCCAAGGCGACCCGCTGCTGCTGTCCACCAGACAACTGCGCCGGGTATTTGGCTTCGATGCCGGCCAAGCCGATCAGATAGAGCAATTCGGTGACGCGGCGCTGTTTGTCCTCACGCCGGCCGGTGAGGCCATAGGCAATGTTGTCCGCCACGTTCAGGTTCGGGAACAGGGCATAGCTTTGGAACACGATGCCGTAATCGCGCTCGCTCGCCGGCAGGCGGGTGATGTCGCGATCATGCAGATAAATTCGCCCGGCGCTTTGTGCTTCCAGCCCGGCGATGATGCGCAGCAAGGTGGTTTTGCCACAGCCGGAAGGGCCGAGCAGACACAGGAATTCGCCCTTCCTGACCGACAGATCGATGCCATCCAGCGCGATAAATTCGCCAAAGCGTTTGGCAATGCCATCGACGCGCAGCAATTCCGGCGCAGTGTTACTTACAGGCAAATCAGGCTTCATTGCGGATTCCGGGCCACGGCGGCAGCGATCTGGAGGTAATGGGAGAGCGGCGGTGTGACCTTGCCGATGACTTTGGCTTCGTCATCCCAACGGCGCAGCGCAACGGCGGCGTAGGCATGGGGATTGGCGGCAAAGCGGCGGGTTTCGTCGGCGCTCATCAGGCCGCCTTGCAAGGCAAGCGATTGGCGGGAGGATTCCGACAGCGCCGCGTGATACCCGGGCTCGATCACGCACAAATAGCGTTTGGCCGAGACGTGCAGTGCGATCGGCGCCAACACCGCATCGCCGAACAGCTCCTTGAGCGACGCGACCCCAATTTGCTCATGCCGGTCATCGATGCCGTTGGCGAGGTCAGTATCGCCTTGGCCGGCCACCAGATGGCCGACGTCATGCAGCAGCGCAGCAGTAATCAAGGCGGGGTTTGCCCCGTCGCGCTCGGCGCATTCAGCGCTTTGCAGCGCGTGCTCGAGCTGGGAAACTGCCTCTCCGCCGTACAGCGATGCGGCGCTGTCGGCGAGCAGGGTTTCGAGTTGTTGCCAGGAAAGCGACATTGCTCTCGGTTCACATTCGATCAGAATGCGGCGGAGTGTAGACATCCAGTATTACGCGCCCATGACGTCTAGACGAGTTTGAGTCTGGGGGCTGATTGGGAATTGGATCCGGAATTGAAAGAACAAAAACCCTGGTTTGTGTACTTGATTGAATGCGTCGATGGCAGTGTTTACACCGGCGTGGCGATCGATGTGGCAAAGCGCTATGCCGTGCATGTGTCGGGCAAGGGCGCACGCTACACGCGGTCACGCCCGCCGTTACGCTTGCTGGCGGTAATCGAATTCCCGAACCGATCCGAGGCACTCAAGGCGGAATACGACATCAAGCAGCTACCGACACCAAAGAAGTGGGCCTTCATCAGAAGTGCTGGCGGGCCGATTTCCATTGATTGAGCAAGCGCACATCCGACAGCAAGACGCCATATGGCTAAAGCCCTGATTCACATGTGAAAACTGGCCAGATTCTGCGTCAGCCGTTCACAGCGCTGAGCACGATTTAGCGCGATGATCAACAGCATCCAGAACCAGATCATCGGGCATCAAGATGCTGAATCAGATCCCTTCACTGTCTGCCAACACGCCAATATTCCGCCCGCTTCCCACCAGCGTTAGCAGCAAGCCCCCCGTCACGCCCAGCAGCGATGCCAATAGCTCGCCGGATATGGCGCAGCAAGATCAATCCCAAGCAGGTTTCGATTTCAATGCGGCTTTTGCGGATTGGCTCAAGGCGCAGAGCAACGCCTCGTTGATCAACAATCTGTTTTCACCGTGGCAGGCCAACAGCACGCAAAACTGGCTGACGTGGCTCTGGCTGGTCGGGCGTCTTTCGAACGAGAACCGCCCGTTGCCGCCGCTTTATGGCAATAACAACGCCATTGCCAGCTACACCGCGCGAGACGCCAGTGCGCCCACTTTGCTGGCAATGGGTTAATTACGGCGCGCTAAAGCGCTCGCCAACTTGCGCAATCGCGTACCAATCCATCAACGCTTCAGCTTCCGACGTGCCTTCTGCCGGCGACCAAGCGGTGTAGTCTTCCGGCGCAATCGGCGTGTATGGGCCGTGTTTGACTTCAAAGATCACGCCGCCATCATCCAGCGACAATACTGCGTGCCATTCACCAGCCGGGGTTTCCAGAATGGCCGAGCCCTCCCCCAGCACAGTGCGGCGCGTGACCACACCTGCAGCGTCAAAGTGCAACACGACAAAACGCCCCACGAGCGGAAACAGCAATTCGAACGTATGCGGGTGCCGATGCGGGCGCACGTAGGTGCGTGGCTGCATGGCGATGGCCAGACGCTGGATCGGGTCTTCCAGCACGGGATGGAAGTTCTGGTTGGCGCGTAAACGCGGCGATTGACGGGCAGCGTCCCCCAAGCGAGCGAGGTCGTCGCGGGTCAATTGCTTCAGAACTGGCGTCGTCATGTCATGCCCCATGTCATATCAATAACTCGATGAATCTGGCACCGTAGCGCCCTGCAAGACTTCCCGCAAGATCGAAGCCAGTTAAAATACCGCCCATGCTGCCTTTTACCCCCACCTCCATCATCGATTCCCTGTTGCCGTCGCTGGCGGACAAGACCTTCCCACGCGATCTCATCACCACCGTGGTTTTCATGGTGACACTACTGATTGCGCGCAGCCTGGTGCGCCGCTCCATCCTGCGTCGCCGTGATCTGAGCGCCGAGGTCAAACGCCGCTGGCTGGTCACGTTGCGCAATATCGCACTGGGCATCTCCGTCTTTGGGCTGGTCTCCATCTGGGGGCACGAGTTGCAGACGCTGGCTGTCTCGCTAGTCGCCATCGCTGCCGCCATCGTCCTCGCGACCAAGGAAATGATCCTGTGCATGATGGGGTCGATCTACCGCACCAGCACCAACGTGTTTTCGGTGGGTGACCGGATCGAGGTCGCCAACATCAAGGGACAGGTAATCGATACCAACCTGCTGTCGTTCACCATTGCCGAATCCAGCCACGCACAAGCACATAAAGGCACGGTCGGCCGTGGCATTACCCTGCCGAACAGCCTTCTGCTGTCCAACCCAGTGTTCAACGAAACGATGCTGGGCAGTTACGTGGTGCAGACCGTGCATATCGTTATCGAGCGTGGCGATGATTGGCAGAAGGCCGAAACCGTGCTGCTCGACGCGGCCGCAGCCATTGTCAGCGAATACGCGGACGATCTTGCCCGCCACGCCCGTGAGCTATCCCGCGGCTACGCGCTCGAAACACCCACGCTGGAACCCAGGCTGCGGCTCAATCTGGAAGACTGCGAAGAAATCGCGCTGCACCTGCAACTCCCGGTGCCGCTGGGGCAAAGAGCCCGGATCGAACAACGGCTGCTGCGCGATTTTCTGCGTGGCATGGGCGATGCCAATGGCATTTCGGAACAAGTTCCCAACTAGTTTTCAAGTAAAATCATCAACTTGTTGCACGCCCGCCACAACACGGGCATAATGCAGCGCATCAACCCGCGCCGATCAGGATTGCGCGGGTTTGTTTTTGCATCGATACCTGACCTTCTCTCCGGTACAGCTTCACTTGGCGCTTTTGAACGCCGGGATGTGCGCGGTTCTTGCTGGTTAGCGTCGATGTCCTGCCGCGGAATTGCTCCGCCGAAATGTTGCGGGATTGGATTGCGACCAGCGCTGCTGCCCAAGCTTGAAAAAGCTCCGAAGCTCCAGCCATTCATTCGTACTTCGCCCTATTAAAACCACGGCCTGTTTTTACAGCAGCCATTGGTTGCGTATTGACCTTTGATACGCATGACATATTTCGGCTTCGCTTGCGGCTTCACTTGCAAGGAACCAAGATGTCCCAGTCCGAAATCAACACCAACGAAAACACCACCGCTCACTCCCTCGACGCAATCGTCGCCAGCGTGATTGAAACCGCTGAGCACGAATCCGCCGAGCGCGCTCCTGCTGCAGCTCGTGCTGGTGATGCCATCAACGCCTTTGTGACCCTCGGCCTGTCCGAAGAACTGGCGCAAGACGTTGCCAAGCAAGGCATCAGCACCCCGACCCCGATTCAGGCGCAAGCCATTCCCGTCATTCTTGAAGGTCACGATCTGCTGGCTTCCGCCCAGACCGGTACTGGCAAGACTGCGGCTTTCCTGCTGCCTGCCATTCACAAGCTGGCCAAGCCGGCCACCCACCACAGCCGCGGCCCGCGTGTTCTGGTACTGACCCCGACCCGTGAACTGGCCGACCAGGTTGCCAAGGTCGCTACGCAATTCACCCGCCGCATTCCGCGTTGCAAAGTGGTGAGCGTGGTTGGTGGCGTGCCGTACCCGGTGCAACACAAGCAACTGGCGCAACCGTTCGAAGTGCTGGTCGCCACCCCGGGTCGCCTGATGGATCTGATGCGCGGCGGCCGGATCGACTTCCGTCGCCTGGAACTGCTGGTGCTGGACGAAGCCGACCGCATGCTCGACATGGGCTTCATCGACGATATCCAGACCATCGTTGCCGAACTGCCGGTTGAGCGCCAAACCGCCCTCTTCTCCGCCACGCTGTCCGAAACCATCCAACGCTTCGCGCTGCCGATGATGAAGAACCCGCGCAAGGTCGAACTGGCTGCCACCGGCAACCCGACCGACAGCGTTGAACAATCCATTCACTTCGCCGATGGCTACGAACACAAGCAAAAGCTGACCGAAGCGCTGATCAAGGCGGCTCCGGGCACCCAGGCCATCGTTTTCACCGCCACCAAGATCGATGCCGATTCCGTCGCTGACTGGCTGCGCATGCAAAGCGTGCGTGCTGATGCGCTGCACGGCGACTTGCAACAGCGCGTTCGCACCAAGGTGCTGAACCGTCTGCGTCACAGCGAAATCGACGTGATCGTGGCGACTGACGTTGCTGCTCGCGGTATCGACGTGGCCGGCATTGGCCTGGTCATCAACTTCGATCTGCCGAAGTTCGCTGAAGACTACGTGCACCGTATCGGTCGTACCGGCCGTGCCGGTCGCGAAGGCCGCGCCGTGTCGCTGGTCGGCAAGAACGATTTCCATCTGCTGACCAAGATTCGTCGTCGTTACAACATCGCTCCGGCTACCCTGGCGCTGGAAGGTCTGGAAGCCCGTTTCAACCCGGCCGATCGCGCTCCGCGTGAAGGCGGCGGTGGCGGCTACCGTGGTAATGGCGGTGGCGGCGGTGGTTATCGTGGCAATCGCGAAGGCGGCAGCGGCGGTTATCGCGGCAATCGCGATGGTCAAAGTCGTGGCGGCTACGCAGGTGGCCGTTCGGAAGGTGGCTACCAAGGCGCGCGTCCGGAAGGTGCTCGCCCGGAAGGCCAGCGCGATTTCAACCGTGATGCTGGCGGCTACAAGCCGCGTGAAGAACGCAAGCCGTACGGTGGTGACCGTGGCGAACGCTCCTTCGGCGGCGAACAACGCGGTTACAGCGGCGCGCCACGTGGCGACCGTCCACAAGGCGATCGCAGCTACGGCGGCGAACGCAAGTTCGGTGATCGCCCGCAAGGCGAGCGTAGCTTCGGTGGCGAACGCAGCTTCAGCGGTGCTCCGCGTGGCGACCGTCCGCAAGGCGATCGTTCTTTCGCCGATCGCGGCAATCGCGCCCCGGCTGAAGGCCAATCCCGCGACAACGGCAACCGCAGCTTTGGCGGCGGCCGTGAAGGCGGCAACCGTGAACGCAGCTTCGGCGGTGGTGATCGTCGCGAAAGCGGCTTCGGCGGTGATCGTCCGCGCACCTTCGGTGGCGACAAGCCGGCCCGCAAGTTCCGCTAAGCGGTAAGCGCAGCCGAGTTGCTCTCGAGTTGCTCTAAATAGAAAACGCCCGGTTCAACCGGGCGTTTTTTCGTTTTCAGCGTCACTCAATGCTAGCTCTAAAGCCAACGTTGCTACTTCAACCACTTATCCACCGTCGCCCGGTATTCACCGTTTGCCTTGGCCAGATGTAACCACTGATCGACATAGGCTTTGAACACGCCATCGCCACGCGGCAACAAGAAAGCTTTTTCGCCGTACTGCAATGGCTTATCCGGATTCACCGCACACAAGCCGGGATTGAGCTTTTGCTGCAAGCGCGTTTCGGAAGCATCGGTCACCATCACGTCCGCCTTGCCCTCGGCAATCTGCTTGAAAATGGTCACGTTGTCTGGGTAGACGATCAAGTTGGCATGCGGCAGATACTGGCGAGCGAACTTCTCGTTGGTGCCGCCAGGGTTCACGATCACGCGCACATCTGGCCGGTCGATATCGACGATATGCTGAAAGCGCTGCGCGTTATCGCAACGCGTAATCGGCGTCTTGCCATCCACTTCGAGCACATCGCTAAAGAATGCGCGCTTCTGCCGCTCCAGCGTCACCGAAACCCCGCCCACCGCGACTTCGCATTTGCCCGCCGTAAAGTCCGCCATCAAGGTGGGCCACGTGGCTTTGACCAGCTCCAGCTTCACATTCAGCGATTTCGCCAACGACTGCGCCAGATCGATATCAATGCCTTCGAAACTGCCATCCGCCCGCAGCAAGCTATACGGCCGGTAATCGCCCGTGGTGCAGACGCGCAATGTGCCACTCTTGAGCACCTCATCCAGCCGGGATGATGCCCCTTCAGCATGAACCGCGGTCGCCCATAACAGCGCCATTCCTAGGAATACCTGCTTCATCTCAACCTCTCTTTCTTCATCAAACGCCGATCGTTTCACTCGATCGCAGCAATCAGTGGCGGCAACCCATGCCGCGCCCTCGCCCGGTTACACGCCTCGGAAAACACGCCAATCTCAGCCAACGGTGCGAATTCGCGACAAGGGTTCGGGCGTTCGCGGTAGATACCGCAAGATACGCTTTTGCCGATTTCACCTTGCAACGCGATGCACCGCGGCCGAGCGTAATCCGTACCGCGCAGACGCCAGGTACGACCGGTTTCCGGGTCGGCCAAGGCATCGGGCACGCTACCGCCCTCCGATTGCAGCTCGGATTCATCGAAACTCACACGGTAGGCCGCGCAACAGGCACCGCAGGATTGGCAGACATTCATGGCAATCGACTAACAAACAGGAAAGGACGGCATTTTACCGGCTTGCCGCGAGGCGTTGCCGCCTTTATCCTCGCCGCCTCATCCCGCACTTGATGCTAAATGACTGATTCATCAAACCATTCCATCCAGATCAGCCCGATCACCAGCCATGATCTGGACGCCGTCTGCGCGATCCAGGCCGCGTGCTACCCAGCCGGATTCCTCGAAGCTCGCGCGGTATTCGCCCGGAAACTCATGCTATCGCCCGACTCGCACTGGCTGGCAAAGATCGATGGCGAACCGGTCGGCTACTTCTTCACCCATCCTTGGGCCGGCAACACCCCACCCGAATTGGATCAAGAGATCGCGGCCCTGCCGCCCAAACCAGATTGTCATTTCCTCCACGATCTATCGCTGATTCCGTCAGCGCGGGGTCGTGGTGTTGCGCAAGCGCTCATTCAAACCGCCCTGTCTTGGGGCGAAATACAAGGCTATGGCCGCACGCTACTTGTTGCAGTGCAAGGCTCCGTGCCGTTCTGGCAGCGCTGGGGATTTGTCAGTCTGAGCGCTGCTCCTGCTTACGGGCCGGATGCCGCGTTGATGCAGCGCGTCTAAGCGCCCATACGCGCTAAAATAGCGGATTCACTCTCCGAGACACCGCCATGTTGAAACGCAACCGCCCTGCCCGTCGCGGCCGCAGCACCGCCGATGAAACCGAGCTGTTGCGCCTGGCGGAGGGGCTGTCGGATTCGTCCGGGCGCATCGAGGATGCGTTTTGGGAAAGCCGGCTCACACAACGCATCACCCGGCTGATCAGCGAGCGCGAAGAAGACACGCTCAACAGCGCGCTCGACGCCGCCAACCAAGCTGATGGCCGCGCCTATGAAGCCTTGGCGGACATGATCGAAAGCATTTGCGAAGCCACCCGTATCGAGGTCAACGGCGCGCAATGGGATGCCGTATTGATCACCGCGCCGGCGCTGGCGTGGTCGCGCTGGCAGATCGGTGGCGGCAGTATTTCGCCGGACACGTTGCAAAACCTGAAAGTGCAGCTCGGAGCGCACGTGCTGGCGAAAGGCACCAAGCTGGCATTGGCCGATTTTCTGTTCAGCCCGGATCAGCTGCCGCACGGTTTCGTCCCAACCGCCGAACTGACCCAAGCCTTGGCACAAGCCGCACGCGATGGGAAAAACCTCAAACTCGATGCGCGCGAGCTGCCCGAAACCAAGACTTTCCTTGCCGATACGCGCTACCTGCTTGGCGTGGTGCTTGCCCCTGCCGGCGCGGCGCTGTTCCGCTGGCAGGAAGACGACGGCGACCGCGAAGAAATATTGGCGCAATGGCAAAAGCAAGGTGCCGGGATCATGCAAAAGCTGCTCGCGGGCTCCACCTTCTCGCTCTCGATGCCGGGGTCGTATCACAACGCCTGGCGCGAGGCGGATCGGCTGTCACGCGGCTATTCATTGCAAGCTACCGTGGCCTATCTGCTGATGACGCTCAATATCGAGCCGCGCCAATTGCAGGCGGTGATCGGGCCCTTCCACAGTCAGCAGCTGGAGGAGTACCGAGTCGGCTTCACCCGGCGTGGCGACGACAAGGTGTTGCACGGCGTGGTCTGGCCGCTGCTGGATGGCGAAGACGAGCACACCGACTGCATCAGCGAAATCGAAGCCATCCTCAAGGAAATCGGCATCACCGCGATCCACGTGCACGAGCACGATTTCCCGCTCGACTATTGCGACGACTGCGGCACACCGCTTTACCCGAATCTGGAGGGCGAGTTGTTGCATGCCGAAATGGCGGAAGAAGAGCCGGGCGCGCAACCCACCATGCTGCA
The DNA here is from genome assembly GCF_000711875.1 of Andreprevotia chitinilytica DSM 18519. Taxonomy (GTDB): domain Bacteria; phylum Pseudomonadota; class Gammaproteobacteria; order Burkholderiales; family Chitinibacteraceae; genus Andreprevotia; species Andreprevotia chitinilytica. Next base: position 57,239 of record NZ_JONM01000008.1, on the reverse strand, counting down.
CTGAAAGCCACCAGCAAAACCCTGCTGGCGGCGTTGTGCTCACTTGTCGTACGTTGAGTACTGCCTGCGTTTCGCACGGCTTGCCAGCACCGCTACGCTGGGGTTTGTTGGCGGCTCAATGCAATCCCTCATTTGCATTTAAACAACAGTTTTCCGAGATAAGGTCTAGACCTTACACCCCAAGCATCATCAATCGCTGATGTAAGGTATAAAGGCTGCTGCGTCACTGACCTTACAGCCCTTCTCTCGGAATCCGCTATGCGTTACAGCCGTCCCCGCCATGCTTTATCCGCCTTGTTATGCTCGCTCAGTCTGATCGCCGGCTGCGGTGGCGGCGGGGGAGGAAACGGAAGTGACAGCGGCGGCAGCACCAGCAGCACAGTCTCGCTGAGCAAAGTCGAATTCGCGCAAACCCACGTCGTACCGGAAAACGGGCTGAGCTGGACGCTGCCGAACACCACCGGCCGGCTCAACCTGATCGGCAATCGCGATGCGCTGGCCTTGATCGCCATTGCCCAGGCGGACGTGCAAAAGCCGACACTGGAAGCCTGGCAAGGCAGCACCAAAGTCGGCAGCATCGCGCTCAATCCGCCATCGGCCCTACCCCCATCCGAATCAGCCGGCCCCGCTTATGCCACTGATCGCTGGAGCGCAGTCGTCCCCGGCGCATGGTTGGCGCCCGGTGTGAGCATCAAGGTTTCATCCAGCAATTACACCACCAGCGTGGCGCATGCCTTGAACGTGGGCGCGGATTCGACCATGAATCTCTACGTGCTGCCGTTCTATCTGTTTGGCGCGAATGACAGCAACACCCAGCCCTACGCGACGACCAAAGCGCCAGATGCGGCCACGCAACTGGAGATGTTCGCCAAATGGCCAGCAGCCTCGCTGAATGTGCAAACGCATGCCATCGGGCGGGTCAATTGGCCCAGTCTGGTCGTCGGCCCCCGCGCTGATAGCAACAGCGTGAACCAACCAGCTTATGCCGTGACGTCGATGGATCAGCAAAAAGACGGCTTTGGCGTGATGAGCGCCGTGCTGTCACTGATCCAGTCCATCCGTGCGGCCAATGGTGACGGCGGCACCGATAACCAGTACTACGCGCCGATCCTTGCTATCGATACCGCCTCTGGCAAATACCACGATCCGGGTGGCGGTTTGGGTGGCGGAAACGCTGGCGTGGGTGACTATCGCTATTCCGGCATCTTCATTCACGAGCAAGGCCACGCCTATGGCTTGCCGCATGCAGGGGAAGCCTACGCGGTCGGCAAATTCCCCTACGTTGGCGGCAGCTTGAACGGCTCTGCCTGGGGTTACGACGTCAATCGCAAGGAATTTCTCAGCCCCTTGGTGCCGAGTACCGCGTCCAGCTACAACAGCTGCAAATCCGGCCATCAGCTGAATGCCAGCGGCAATTGCTACAAGCAAGACCCGATGCAGGGCGGCGCCGGCGACCAAAGCCCCGGCTACAAATTCGCCACTTTTGCCGACTTCAACGCTGGCAAGATGCAGGAATGGTTCGAGGGCAACACCACCACCGACACCAACGGTGTGCATAGCTATAGCGGCGGCGTGATGTATGTCGACGCGAAATCAGCCACCGGCTATTCGCGCTGGGATACGCTCTCGCGCCAACGCGTGCCGGTGCAGGTGGCGACGACCAGTGGCGGTATATGGGGGCTCAATCAGGGCTTGCCGGTGCAAACCGGCGTGCCGGTCTACAGCATTGCGATCACTTATAGCTATGCCGGTACTGCTGGCGTTTCGCAGATTTACCCGCCGCTGCAATACACCGGCAATCTGCTGCAGAACTTCGACCCCAGCAGCGCGCAAGACCTGAGCGACTTCAAGATCGATACCGGCAAGTACTACTGGTATTGCAAAGGCAGTGGCTGCGACTACACGGTGCGCGTGACCTACGCGGATAACTCGCAAATCTACCGCGTACTGCAAGGCGGCTTCCGCAGCTGGTTCGCGCCAACCGCCGCTATTCCGGCAACGGCGTCAGATCCGCTGAACGGCGGCAGCTTCAAGAGCTGGGTAATCAACGTGCCGGGTAGCAAGGCCATCAGCAAGATCGAACTGCTGAATACCCCGATGGTGTGGTTGGGCTTGCCTGCATCGCCGACCGTATTGCTCAGCCGTTAAGAACCTGTTCAAAGTCTCGCAACCCGCCAACTAGAAGCGCTGCAGGGTTTTACTTCCCCCTTTGTGAAGGGGGGAGTGGCAACGTAAGCCGTTGCCGAAAAAGACTTTGAACAGCCTCTAAGGCTCGCCCACGCAATACAAAAAAAGCCGCTCAACCTTGAGCGGCTTTTTTTTACGCTACCCGGCCCCGGGCTAGGTAGCGATCGAACAAGATGCACTGGATCGAATCGCGTATCGCCTTGGCGGTAAACAACGAGAACGCACCTGGGCGTTTCCGCAGTAGTTCGCACAAGCCTTTATCAAGCAGCTCCAGGTCTGCCGACGACAACTCGCGCAGCCATTCATGTGATACGCAGCCAAATACCGGTGCTTTCATGACTCGCCCCTTCGCAACTTGATCGGTCGAGCCCTCATGCTAGAACAGCAGGTGTGACATACGAGCGCTTTCTCCATCCATACGATGGACGGCACTTGTCATGCATCCGTCTTTTTTATTGCGTAAGTTATTGGCCCGGTACGACGGCAAGCAGCGTACCGTTGCGATCTTCCGTCACCCATAACACACCATTTGCATCCATTTTCACGTCAGTCGGTGCGCCCATCGGCTGCTTGCCGGCGATGTTCTCCCAACCGCCGATCAGTTCCTTGTAGTCCCCTTCCGGCTCGCCTTTCTTGTTGAATGGCTGGAACACAAGGCGATGGCCATTATTGCGATAGCCGTGGAAGGTCACGATGAATCCGTCGCGCCATGTGGCCGGCGCCTTGGGGGTGCTGTACCACGTCATGCCCAGCGGTGCGGCGTGGCCGGGCCAGAGGCGTACCGGTGCAGTCATCGCCTTGCAGTCGGCGTTCGGAAATTCCGGCGCGGCGACGTTATCGTCGTAGCAATACGGCCAGCCGTAATGCCCGCCCTGCACCACCTTGTTGAGCTCTTCGTGCGGCAGGTTTTCGTCATCCTTCAGCTCGGGCATTTTGCGGTTGATGTAATCGCGGGCATTTTCGCCTTGCCAGAGCACGCCATTCACCGGGTTAACCGCCAACGCCATCGAATTGCGCAGGCCACGCGCGAAGAGTGTCCAAGTCCATTTGCCATTTTTCTGCACGTATTTGCGGATCACACCGCGCATCGGGCCTTGGATACCTTCCGCCTCGGTGCAGGATTTCAGAACCGGTGCGGCCGTATCGATGTGTTCTTCGCAATTATCGGACGCCGAACCGACATTCACATACAGCTCACCTTGCTTGCCGAAAGCGAACGTCGAGAGTGGATGGCGACCAACGGGCGGATGATCGTTGATCACGACCTCCGGCTTGACGGGCTGCTGCGCCGGATCGAAGCGGACAATCCGGTCGTCCTCGCCCAGATAAACCATGCCATCCGCCCCGAACTGCAGCGCGTGCGGGCGGTTCAATTCGGTCAGCAACACGGTGGGCACGTAGCGATTACCATCGCGCTTGAGCTGCAACAATCGCCCCTTGCCGCGTCCCCACCCCCCCATATCGGTCACGAGCACGCTGCCGTCCTTGAGCGGCAATACTCCGCGTGGCATGCCCAGATCGGCGGCAGCCAACCCGACGCAAAAGCCGCTGGCGACCGTCATCGGCAACTTGGGCAAACCGTTGCATTCGCCTTGTGCTTGGTAAGCCTCACCGGCAAAGGCGGTGGCAGTGACCAAGCTGGCAAGGGCGAGCAGGAAACGCATGGATGACTCCAACGGGCAAACGATCCGGGTAGTTTATCGCCCGGTTTGAAAATATTGCAGGAGCGAGCTTACCCGCGATTGCCCCGCCGAATGAACCGGCGTCACCGCGAGCAAGCTCGCTCCTACAGATGATTCTGCTTGGTTCAGTTCACTGCCCGTGGCGCTTTTCCAGCCGGCACTCGTAACTGAGGATGGTCTTGCCCTCGGCATCGACACTTTCCAGCTTCACCGAGAACCCCCACAGCCGTGCGATGTGCTTGAGCACTTCGTGCACGCTGTTGGCCAGCGGGCGGCGATTGTGCTGGTAATGGCGCAGCGTGAGCATACGGTCGCCACGGGTATTCACGTCGTAGATCTGGATATTGGGTTCGCGATTGGTCAGATCGTACTGCGCGGCCAACATCTGCCGGATCTCGCGATAACCGGCATCATCGTGGATCGCCGACACCTGCAGCCGCGGCTGGTAATCATCGTCCTTGATGGCGAAGAAGCGGAAATCGCGGATCAGTTTCGGCGAGAGGTACTGGCTGATAAAGCTCTCGTCCTTGAAGTTACGCATGGCGAAATCGAGCGACTGACGCCAATCCTGGCCGGCCAGCTCCGGGAACCAGATTTCGTCCTCCTTGGTCGGCTCGCGGCAGATGCGCTGGATATCGCGGTACATCGCAAAACCCAGCGCATACGGGTTGATGCCGTTGAAGTACGGGCTATCGATGCCCGGCTGGAATACCACGTTGGTGTGGCTATGCAGGAATTCCATCACCGCCGCATCGGTAATCAGGCCTTCGTCATACAGCTGATTCATGATCGTGTAATGCCAGAACGTCGCCCAGCCTTCGTTCATCACCTGCGTTTGCCGCTGCGGATAGAAGTACTGCGCCACCTTGCGGATGATGCGCACGATCTCGCGCTGCCACGGCTCCAGCAGCGGCGCGAATTTCTCGATGAAATAGAGTAGGTTTTCCTGCGGCTCAGCCGGAAAACGCCGTGCCTCCGATTCGGCTTCCCGCTCCTCCATCAATTTGGGGATGGTGCGCCAGAGCGTATTGACCTGGCTTTGCAGATAGGACTCGCGCTCGGCCTGCTTGGCCAGTTCCTTGTCCAGCGAGAGCTTTTGCGGTCGCTTGTAGCGATCCACACCGTAATTCATCAGCGCGTGGCACGAGTCGAGCAATTCTTCGACGCGATCTTCGCCATAACGCGCTTCGCATTCGGCAATGTAACCGCGGGCGAACACGAGGTAATCGATGATCGCATCAGCCTCGGTCCAGGTGCGGAACAGGTAATTGCCCTTGAAGAAGCTGTTATGCCCGAACGCCGCGTGCGCGATGACGAGCGCCTGCATCGTCATCGTGTTCTCTTCCATCAGATAGGCGATGCAAGGGTTGGAGTTGATGACGATTTCATAGGCGAGGCCCATGGCGCCGCGCTGGTAGTTCTTTTGCGTGGCGAGGAAATGCTTGCCGTAGCTCCAGTGGTTGTACATCACCGGCATGCCGACCGAGGCATAGGCATCCATCATTTGTTCAGCAGAGATGACTTCAAGCTGGTTCGGGTAGGTGTCCAGGCCGAAATCGCCAGCGATGCGGGCGATTTCGTCGTAATAACGTTCGATCAGCTCAAAGGTCCATTCCGAGCCGGTGGAAAGCGGGGTGCGGGTTGGCGCGCTCTTGCGGCGTGCCTTCGATGTGGTGGTCATTCAAGGGCTCCCTTTGGGTCAGTAAGGGGCTATTGAGCCGCTAAGAAAACCCAGCGCAGCAGTGCTGGCAAGGCGTGCGAAACGCAGACAGTACAACGCGTACGGCAAGCGAGCACAACGCCGCCAGCAGGGTTTTATTGGCGGCTCAGGCTCCCACTTTTTCCTTCTTGAACAGATCTCGGAACACCGGCCAGATCTCACCGGCCTCCTTGATTCGCCGCATGGCAAAGTGCTTGTGCTGCGAGGCGACGGCTTCGTACTCGTACCACAGGTTTTGCGGGTCCCCTTGTGTGATCTCGACATAGGCGTAGTACTGCAGCAGCGGCAACAAGTCGGTAGCCAGCAAATCACGGCAGATCGGGGAATCCGAATCCCAGTTATCGCCATCACTCGCCTGCGCCACATAGATGTTCCAGTCGCTGCTGGCATAGCGCTCGTGGATGACTTGCTTCACCAGCTTGAGCGCACTGGAGACCACCGTGCCGCCAGTATCGCGGGCGTGGAAGAACTCGTCTTCGTTCACCTCGAAGGCCTGCGTGTGGTGGCGAATGAACACCAGTTCGATCTTGTCGTAAGCGCGGGTGAGAAACAGATAGAGCAGGATGAAGAAGCGCTTGGCGATGTCCTTCTTCTGCTCATCCATCGACCCCGAGACGTCCATCACGCAGAACATCACCGCTTGCGTGGTCGGCATCGGAATGCGGACGCGATTGGTGTATTTGAGGTCGAACGGATCAAGGTAGGGAATGCTCGACAGCCGCCCTTTTACCCGGCGGATTTCGGCTTGCAGCATGGCGACTTCCGGCGAGTGCTCGTTGCAGCTTTCCAGCAGCTCGTCGAGTTGTTCCTGCAAGGTATCGAGTTCTTCGGTCGGCTCGGCAGACAGCGCGATTCTCCGTCCCATGGCAGAACGCAGGCTGCGCAGCACATGGATATTGGTCGGCGTGCCATCGCTGGTAAACCCGGCGCGGATCGACTTCATCGTCACCGTCTGCTGCATCTGCGTCTTGATCAGATGCGGCAGTTCGAGATCGTCGAAGAAGAAATCGAGAAATTCCTCGCGCGAGAGTTCGAAGACGAAGTCGTCCTCGCCACCACCGTCATTGCCCGCGCCGCCACTCCCGCCGGCACCGCCCCCGCCCTCCGGCCGGTCAATCTCGTCACCGCGCAGATATTCGCGATTGCCGGGAAATACACGTTCGGTCACGCCACCCTGCGCATGCCCTAGCGTCGGCTCGCTCACGTCCTTGACCGGGATCGAGACCTTTTCGCCTTTCTCGATATCGGTGATCGAACGATCCTTGACCGCTCGTGCCACCGCTTCCTTGATCTGTGTCTTGAAACGACGCAAGAAGCGCTCGCGGTTCACCGCGGACTTGTTCTTGCCGTTCAAACGCCGGTCGATCAGATGAAACATAGCAACCCCGCGAGGGGTGAAGCGCGAGGGTTGGGGGATAAGGCGCCAATGCCGTTCCCTTCAAAACCTCACGCCTCACACGTCAAGACGACTTGCGAACCCGCAGATACCATTCGCACAGCAAGCGCACCTGCTTGGGCGTGTAGCCCTTGGTCACCATGCGGTTCACAAAGTCTTCGTGTTTCTTCAGCTCGTCGGCACTGGCCTTGGCATTGAAGGAGATCACCGGCAGCAGCTCTTCGGTATTCGAGAACATCTTCTTCTCGATCACCATCCGCAGCTTCTCGTAACTCGTCCATGCCGGGTTCTTGCCGTTGTTGCTGGCCCGCGCCCGCAGCACGAAGTTGACGATCTCGTTGCGGAAGTCCTTCGGGTTGGAAATCCCGGCCGGTTTCTCGATCTTTTCCAGCTCGTTGTTGAGCGAGTTGCGATCGAAGCTCTCGCCGGTATCCGGATCGCGGTATTCCTGATCCTGAATCCAGTAGTCGGCGAAGGTCACATAGCGATCAAAGATGTTCTGGCCGTATTCCGAGTAGCTTTCCAAATAAGCCGTCTGGATTTCCTTGCCGATGAACTCGACGTACTTCGGCGCGAGGAATTCCTTCACATAGGCGATGTAGCGCTGCTCGGCTTCCGGCGGGAACTGCTCGCGCTCGACCTGTTGCTCCAGCACATACAGCAAGTGCACCGGATTGGCGGCCACTTCCTGATGATCGAAGTTGAACACCTTGGAGAGAATCTTGAACGCAAAGCGCGTCGACAGCCCGGCCATGCCTTCATCGACCCCGGCAAAGTCGCGGTACTCCTGCATCGACTTGGCTTTCGGGTCGACATCTTTCAGGTTCTCGCCGTCGTAGACCTGCATCTTGGAATACAGGCTGGAGTTCTCCGGGTCTTTCAGCCGCGACAACACGGCGAATTGCGCCATCATCTTCAGCGTGCCGGGTGCGCACGGCGCTTTGGACAGCGAGGAATTGCGCAGCAGCTTGTCGTAGATACGCGTTTCTTCATTCACGCGCAGGCAGTACGGCACCTTGACGATGTAAATCCGGTCGAGGAAAGCCTCGTTGTTCTTGTTGTTCTTGAACTGCTTCCATTCCGATTCATTGCTGTGGGCAAGGATGATGCCCTCGAACGGAATCGCGCCGAAGCCTTCCGTGCCCTTGAAGTTGCCTTCCTGCGTAGCCGTCAGCAACGGGTGCAACACCTTGATCGGTGCCTTGAACATTTCGACGAATTCCAGCAGCCCCTGGTTCGCCAGGCACAGACCGCCGGAATAGCTGTAGGCATCCGGGTCGTCCTGTGCGTATTTCTCGAGCTTGCGGATATCGACCTTGCCGACCAGCGATGAAATATCCTGATTGTTTTCGTCACCCGGCTCGGTCTTGGCAATCGCGATCTGCCGCAGCACCGACGGGTAGCGCTTCACCACGCGGAACTGGTTCACGTCGCCATTGAATTCATGCAGCCGCTTCACCGCCCACGGGCTGGGGATGTTCTTGAGATAACGGCGGGGGATGCCGTATTCCTCTTCCAGAATCGGGCCGTCTTCGGATTCGTGGAACAGGCCAAGCGGCGATTCATGTACCGGGCTGCCTTTGAGGCAATAAAACGGCACTTTCTCCATCAGCTCCTTGAGCTTTTCGGCGATCGACGACTTACCGCCGCCCACCGGCCCCAGGAGATAGAGGATTTGTTTCTTTTCTTCCAGCCCTTGCGCGGCGTGCCGGAAGTAAGCGACCACTTGTTCGATCACCTCCTCCATGCCGTAAAACTCTCTGAAGGCAGGATAAAGCCGCATGATCTTGTTCTGGAATATGCGCGAGAGCCTCGAATCGAGCCGAGTGTCGATCGACTCTGGCTCGCCGATCGCCATCAGCATCCGCTCTGGCGCTGTGGCGTATGCCGCTCGGTCCGCCTTGCACAGCTCAAGGTATTCCTTGAGCGTAAGCTCCTCCTCCCGGTTCCGCTCGTACCGCGAAGCGAAGGTGTCGAAGATATCCATGACCGGTCTCCCCTGAACGCTGCTTGTCGGTTAGGCAAGGTCAACACTAAAAGTTCGACCGCCCAATCACGTTATAGCGCCATCTGGCAGAGCCGGAACACCCCGATTGCAATCAGTAACACGCCGCTGGTTTTTCGCACCCACTGCGCCCGCATCCAGGCAAGGAGCGAGCCAGATGCAGCGCCGATCAGCAACAAATTCGGTAAGGTGCCGATTCCAAAAAGAAAAAGGATTGCGGCCCCCTTGACGGGTGAGGCACTCGCCAAGGCAGAAAGGCTAGCGGTATAGACCAATCCACACGGCAACCAGCCCCACAACATGCCGACGGCGACACTTTGCGGCCAGTTGCGAATTGGCAACAGTCGCCGCAAAACGGGCTGGATGCGCTGCCACACCGGCACGCCCAGTTTCTCGACCCGGCGCAGCCAGCCAGACCATCCGGCCAGATACAAGCCCATCAGGATCAGCAAGGCTTGCGCCAATGCGAACAGCACCGTCTTGACGGCTTGCAGCGACAGCAACGTGGTCAGCGAACCCAGCCCGCCGACAATCGCACCGATCAGCGCGTAGCCCAGCAAGCGGCCGAGATTGAAGCCGAGGTGATAGCGCCAGCGCGGGCCAGGTGGCAGCTGCAGGCTGAATGCAGTCACCACGCCACCGCACATGCCAAGGCAATGCCCGCCACCCAGCAAGCCGGCCAGAAACAAGGCGCCTAGATCAAGTTCGAACATGCAGAAGCATCAATGTGATGTGGATGCCAACAGGGCATGGAATCGCTGCGCGATAACGCGCCCTGCTGTCGGCGCATTGCCGGGGATATCAATTTCTGCGCCGTTTGCGCCATGGGGCAATCCTGTAGACAAGAATTGAATGTGATCACCATCACAAACAATCATTTCAAAAACTGCAATCTTTACCGCCGATCCTTTTCACGCTGCCGTTAATCCCGTTCGAGCGCCTGAGTGTAGGAAACATCACATTCGATTCAGAAAACCCCAATTACACTGCAAACCAAGTTGAAGCCAATTGGAAACCATTCGAATCAATTCGAACCCCAATTGGACTCAACTCCAGTAGAGGCAAAACCAGTGAAAGCTGGGGACGCAAAGCTTCCGACCTAAGTCCCATCGGGATATGGCAGCGGGGCCGCCTGATTCAATGCGATCCTCCCTTTTCGGGTTTTGTTCTGCCATCGACTTTTTGATTGGAGAACGAAATGAAGAACCACACTCAAACCACCTTGCTTGCCACCCTGCTTTGCAGTGCAATGGCCTATTCTACCGCCTATGCCGTCGAGTCTTCGTACACGACGACGAAGTCGACCAGCAAGACATCGACCTCGACATCTACATCGAACACAAGCAAGAGCACTGCGCCGTCGTATTCCACCAGCAAAACCAGCACTTCGACTACGCACACCGAATCGCCCTCGAACACTGCGCCATCGACCAGCACCAGCAAAACCAGCACTTCGACCACGCATACCGAATCGCCTTCGAGCACTGCACCGTCGACCAGCACCAGCAAAACCAGCACGTCGACTACACATACCGAGTCGCCTTCGAGCACTGCGCCGTCGACCAGCACCAGCAAAACCAGCACGTCGACTACACATACCGAGTCGCCTTCGAGCACCGCGCCGTCGACCAGCACCAGCAAAACCAGTACTTCGACTACGCACACCGAATCGCCGTCGAGCACTGTGCCATCGACCAGTACCAGCAAGACCAGCACATCGACTACGCATACCGAGTCGCCTTCGAGCACGGTGCCATCGACCAGCACCAGCAAGACCAGCACATCGACTACGCATACCGAATCTCCTTCGAGCACAGCACCCTCGGCCTACTTCACCAGCAAAACCAGCACCACGACCACACACACCGAATCGCCTTCGAGCACCGCTCCGTCGTCTACGACTGGCAAAACCAGCACTTCGACCACGCATACCGAGTCGCCCTCAAGCACTGCGACAAGCACCACAACTTCTTCGACCTCTTCGACTTCGAGCACCTCTGCGAAATCGACCAGCAATTCCACCGCCGCGCAAACCGGTAAATCATCCGGCCGGAAATAATGCGACGGCCCTATAAAACACTCACTTTCATTTAGCCAATAAAAAACGCCCGATTCGTCGGGCGTTTTTTATTAAACATGAAACCCATCAACAACAATCACCAGCAATCGCTTACGTGCACATATCCCTGAATTAAATTATTGAGATAGCAAATCCATCCGCCGCAATAACATGCAAAATGACTTACTCACCCTCAAGCATTTCAATTAATCAAAACCGGCCATTTCTTTGCAAAACACGAAAGCATATAAATGATCTGTGTATATGCGTGATTTCCGTCTCAGTTACGCACGCGAAATACCCTTCATCCGGGAAAACGACCATCCGCCGCCGAAGCTTGGCCCCAAAACACACGCCGCTTGATTATTCATCGCCGAAACAGCGCTGTATGATGGCTACTGATACCTGCCAGCGCACGTCGCCAGTTTGGCTGACGTGTCGTTTCCATCAAGCAACAGAGTCGCGGCCCTCCCATGCTTTCTCCAATCCACGTACACGACATCAGCTTCCCTCACTTGCGCCATGCATGCTCGACTTGCAGTTTGCGCGAGCTGTGCCTGCCAACGGGGCTCTCGGTCGAAGACATGCAGGCGGTGGAACAGCTGGTGACCCAAGGCAAGCCGATCAAACGGGGTGAGGCGCTGTACCGGGCTGGCGAGCCGTTCAAGGCGCTGTTTGCAGTCCGGGTGGGCTTCTTCAAGACCAGCGTGGTCTCGGAAGACGGCCGCGAGCAGATCACCGGTTTCCAAATGAGCGGTGATCTCATGGGCTTTGATGCCATCAGCGCCGACCATTACATGTGCGATGCCATCGCGCTGGAAGACAGCGAAGTCTGCGAACTGCCCTTCACCGAAATGGAAAGCCTGTCGCGCCAGATCCCGGCGCTGCAACGTCACTTCTACAAAGTGATGAGTCGCGAAATCGTCCGCGATCAGGACGTGATGCTGTTGTTGGGCAACATGACTGCGGATGAGCGCGTCGCCGCCTTCCTGCTCAATCTGTCGCATCGGTTTGCCCAACGCCAATACGCCAGCAGCAGTTTCCATCTGCGCATGACGCGCGAGGAAATCGGCAGTTATCTCGGGTTGAAACTGGAAACGGTTAGCCGCACGCTGTCCCGCTTCCAAGACCAAGGGCTGATCAAGGTGCAGAACCGGCTGATCGAGTTACTCGATCTCACCGCCATGAAACAGCTACTCAACCAATGTGAAGGCCATTAGAAGATGATGCCGGGACCGACTCCCGTCGTGATCGTGGCGCCAGACGCGCTGATCCCGGCCATGCAGCAACGATTGGCTGGCTTCAGCACGTTCGCGTTGCGCTGGCAAAACGCCGGTACACCGGCGAACGAGGCCGAGCATGAATCGATACATTTGTGGGTCAACCTGACGCTGGATGATTTTTTCTTGTGGGATGCCGCAGGGGTAGATGGCGTTGATGTGATGCTCGCCGGCGAACCCGCTTTGGCAGCGCAATTCGGTTGGATGATTGCAGCGGGGGGAACATTAGCGAACCTGCAAATGCTCACGCCGCTGATCGATGCCCTGGCCCCGCAACTTCCTCACGCATGGCTACACGCAGGTGGCGGTGGTGCAGGCGCGTTTCTGGCATCGCTCTATCAGCGCTATGTGAATCAGCAAACCGCCGTGCTGGATTGGCTATCGACCGATGGCGAACACAAAATCCCCGGCAAAGCCATGACCCAATTTGATCCGGCCTCGTGGCAGCAACTGGCGCAGGAACAGCTCATCTCGATTCAGGATGACGCGCAATGCTATCTGGATTGGGCCGATGAACGACCCTTCGTCCCTTGCCACCCGACTCCAGATTGGCAGACAGGTCTTCCCGGCATCAGCAGCAGCGCCGTACCAGTAGAGCCCGCCAGTTTATTGGCTCAGTTACTGCTGCAAATTCAGCCTTTACCCATGCAGCCTTTGCCCACGTCAGGCGCGCAATAAAAAACGGCCTCCGAAGAGGCCGTTTTTTATGATGCAAGAGCGTAAGCGCAGCTAATTAAGCAGCCTTACCACCGCGGGATGCAGCCTTGGCGGTCTTCTCGGCGCCGCTAACAGCAGCATCGGTCAGCTCGGTCACGATTTTCTTGGTGGTCTTGCTGGCGGTGTCGTAGGCGTTGGCAGCCGATTCAACCGCATTGCGCAGCACGCTAACCGCAGCGCCAGCACCAGCCGGAGCGGATTCAATGGCCTTGTCCAGCGACGAAACCAGGTTCTTGTTGAACGCCAGAACTTGCTCTTCCACCAGGGAGTTCAGCTCATGCTGAGTCGCGCTGGCGGTTTCAAACACGTTGCGAGCAACGGTCAGGCTCTTTTCAACAGCCGGTTGGGCCAGTTGACGTTGGAAAGCAACCAGGCCATTCACGTCCTTGACTTCAGACAGCGCCTTGGCGGTTTCAGCATTCTCAGCGATCAGATCGCGGGCGATGCCGAGTTGCAGGTTGATCAGACGCTCGACACCGGCCAGCGCAATATTGCTCAGGCGCAGCGATTTTTCGAGGTTGGATTGCTGAATTTCGGTGAACTGGTTAATGAACGACATGGTAGATCTCCTTTGTGCGTTGCAACATAAGACGCATTGTTGACACCCGAAGCAAGTGTGTCAAGCATTTTTTTGTGCGCCGCACAAAACACCACGATCTCTCCCAAACCCATGCATCAGAAACAACAAAGGCGACCGGGGGTCGCCTTGAATAACTGTGTGAAACAGCTGAACGATCAAGCCTTTACATCAATACTCTGGCCAAGATTGGAAGGATTATTGTATTGCGCCGGCGGCGGCACCGATTGCAACAGGGTTGCAGCGGTCTGCGCCTGCAGATCCAACGCCTTGCGCAACACCTGGGTGCCGGCAGCGGCCTGCACGCCCGTAGCACTGCTGGCTGCGTTGACGAGCGAACTAACTGAGTCCATAAGTACCTCCGAAGTACGACTGCAGCTTACGCGTCGGAAATTCATCAAACAAGTGGGCGCCGACACACGGGCAGCACCGAAACGCGGATGGTAAAATGCGTGGATGAAACAGCCCGCCTTTGTACATCTCCGCCTGCACTCCGAATTTTCCGTAACCGATGGCATCGTCCGTATCGATGATGCGGTCAAACGCGCCAAGACCCTCGGCCTTCCCGCCGTGCCGACCACCGACCTGATGAACCTGTTCGGCATGGTCAAGCTTTACAAGGTCTGCCGCAGCAACGGCCTCAAACCGATCATTGGCGTCGACGCCTGGGTCGAAAACGAGGAAGACCGCGACAAACCGCAACGCATTCTGCTGCTGGCCAAAAACCGCGATGGTTATGGCCGGCTCTGTGAACTCCTGACCAGCGCCTTTCGTACCAACCAGTACCGCGAACGCGCCGAGCTGAAAAAAGAATGGCTCAGCAACGGCAATAACGCCGGACTGATCTGCCTTTCGGGCGCGCATCTGGGCGAAATCGGCCAGGCATTGATCAACGGCAATTACGATGCTGCCCTGGCTGCGACGCGCTGGTGGTCCGCCCTCTTCCCTGGCAGCTTCTATCTGGAACTACAACGCGCCGGCAAGAACGAGCACGAGACTTCGGTACAAGGTCATCTCGATCTTGCCTCAGATCTTGATCTACCCGTCGTCGCCACCCACCCGATCCAGTTCATGGATGCGGACGACTTCAAAGCCCATGAAGCGCGTGTTTGCATTGCCGAAGGCTATGTCGTCGGCGATAAACGCCGCCCACGCACATTCACCGAAGAACAGTATTTCAAGACGCCAGATGAAATGGCCGCCCTCTTCGCCGACGTGCCGACCGCGCTCGAAAACAGCGTGCATATCGCAGAGCGCTGCAACGTCAGCGTCACGCTCGGCAAGAACTACCTGCCGGACTTCCCGACACCCGATGGCATGACGCTGGACGATTACCTCGTTCATCTGGCCAAGGAAGGCCTGGAACAACGGTTGGCGCTGCTCTATCCCGACGAAGCAAAGCGCGATGCCGAGCGCCCACGCTATCTGGAGCGGCTCAAGTTCGAGACCGATACCATCATTCAGATGGGCTTCCCCGGCTACTTCCTGATCGTGGCGGACTTTATCGTCTGGGCGAAGCACAACGGCTGCCCGGTCGGCCCGGGCCGGGGTTCCGGCGCAGGTTCACTCGTCGCCTACTCGCTCGGCATTACCGATATCGATCCGACCGCCTACGCCTTGCTGTTCGAGCGCTTCCTGAACCCGGAACGGGTATCGATGCCTGACTTCGATATCGACTTCTGCCAAGACAACCGTTGGCGCGTGATCGAATACGTGCGCGAGAAATATGGTGCCGAGGCCGTCAGCCAGATCGCTACCTTCGGCACCATGGCCGCCAAGGCCGTTGTGCGCGACGTCGGTCGCGTGCTCGATCTGCCTTATATGTTCTGTGATGGCATCTCCAAGCTAATCCCCGCCGCGCCGGGCAAGCAATACTCGCTCGACGATGCAGTGGAAATGGTGCCGGAACTGGCCGAGCGACTGGAGAAAGAAGACGAACTGAACGAGCTGTGGGGGCTGGCCAAGAAACTCGAAGGCCTCACACGGAATATCGGCATGCACGCTGGTGGCGTCTTGATCGCGCCCGGCCAGATCACCGACTTCTGCCCGGTTTATCAAGCCAGCGGCGCGGAATCATCGCCGGTCTCGATGCTGGATAAGGACGACGTCGAACAGATCGGTCTGGTGAAGTTCGACTTCTTGGGTCTGCGCAACCTGACGATTATCGAACTCGCGCTGCAGTACATCGAAAAGCAGACCGGTCAGAAACTCGACCTGATGAGCTTGGGCTTCGAGGACCAAGCCGCCTATCAAGTCTTCCGCGACGCCAACACCACCGCCGTCTTCCAGGTCGAGTCGGACGGCATGAAGCGGCTGCTGGAAAAACTGCAGCCCGACCGTTTCGAAGACATCATCGCTGTGCTGGCGCTCTACCGACCAGGCCCGCTTGGCTCAGGCATGGTGGATTCCTTCATCAACCGTAAAAAGGGCATCGAGCAGCCCGACTACTTCCACCCCGATCTGGAGCGATGCCTGGAGCCGACCTACGGCGTCATCGTGTACCAGGAACAGGTGATGCAGATTTCGCAGATCATCGGCGGCTATACGCTCGGTGGCGCGGATATGTTGCGCCGCGCCATGGGTAAGAAGAAAGCCGAGGAAATGGCGGAGCATCGCGGCAAGATCGCGCAAGGTGCGGCCGAAAAAGGCTACGACCCCAAGCTCGCGGAAATGCTGTTCGACTTGATGGCGAAGTTCGCCGAGTACGGCTTCAACAAGTCGCACACCGCCGCCTACGCGGTCGTCTCCTACCATACCGCGTGGCTCAAGGCCCACTTTCCGGCTGCCTTCATGGCCGCCACCATGTCGTCCGAACTGGACAACACCGATCAGCTCAAGGTGTTCTACGACGATTGCGTCGACATCAACAAACTGAAAATCCTCGCGCCGGACGTGAACGAAAGCTTCTATCGCTTCGTACCGGTCGGCAAACGCGAGATTCGCTACGCGCTTGGCGCGGTCAAGGGCGTGGGCGAAGGCGCGGTCGAGATGATCGTGCGCGAGCGCACCGAGAATGGCCCGTTCAAGGACCTGTTCGACTTCTGCCGCCGTACCGACAAGAAGGAAGTCAACAAACGCGTGATTGAAGCATTGATCCGCGCAGGCGCGTTCGACGCGATTACCAATCACCGCGCCCAGTTGCTCGCTAATGTCGAACAAGCCATGCAGTTGGCGGAAACCGAAGCGGCCAACGTCAACCAAGGCTCGCTGTTTGATGTGTTCGATGCCGCATCCGTGCCGAGCGTGGCGGAAATCGAAGTACCGCGTTGGGACGACAAGATCACGCTGGCCGAGGAAAAAACCGCTGTCGGTTTCTACCTGTCCGGCCACCCGTTCGACGCCCACGCCAAGGGTATTCGCGGCTTCATCAAGACCCGCCTCGACCAATTGCAGCCGCGCAAGGAAATGCAGTATCTGGCCGGCATCGTGACGGCAATTCGCATCAAAGTGAACGATCGTGGCCGCATGGCGTTTGTGCAGATCGACGATGGCCGCGGCAAGATCGAGGTGTCGTTGTTCTCCGAAGTGCTCGAAGAAAATCGCGCCAAGCTCAAGGACGACGCTCTGCTGATCATTGCCGGCAAAGTTTCCGAGGACCGCTTCAACGGCGGGGTGCGCATCGTTGCCGATGCGGTGATGGATGTGGCCGAAGCGCGCAGCCAGTTCGCCCGCGCCCTCACCTTGCAGATCAATGGCAACGCCGATGTAGGCAAGTTGAAAGCCACCATCGCGAATAATGCGGGCGGCGTATGCCCGGTCGAGATCGATTACCAAGGTGGTGGTGCACGGTGTCTGGTGCAATTGGGGATCGACTGGCGGGTAACGCTGCGCGAGGAAATGATCGCGGAATTGCGCGGCTGGCTGGGAGATCAGGCGGTATCCGTCCGATTCTGAACTAGGCTGAAAGGGCTGGCCTATGGATATTTTCCATAGGCATTTGTCTCATCCGGCAAATCCCTGACTTGCTTGCTTGCTGACTGAAGTCCAGCATTCATCGACTACATCGACCACTGCATAGAGCTCCACCATGGATGAAGAACTCAAAAAGAAAGCCCTCGAATATCACCGCTACCCCCGCCCCGGCAAGATTCAGGTCTCCCCGACCAAAGGGCTTTCCAGCCAGCGTGAACTGGCCCTTGCTTACTCTCCTGGTGTCGCTTATGCGTGCACCGCCATCGTCGAAGACCCCGCCGAAGCCCGCAACCTGACCGCCCGTGGCAACCTCGTTGCCGTGATTACCAACGGCACCGCCGTGCTGGGCCTGGGCGACATCGGCCCGCTCGCCGGCAAGCCGGTCATGGAAGGCAAAGGCGTCCTGTTCAAGAAATTCGCCGGCATCGATGTGTTCGACATCGAGCTGGAACAAAAAGACCCGGACAAGCTGATCGAAGCCATCGCAGCGATGGAACCCACCTTCGGCGGCATCAACCTCGAAGACATCAAAGCGCCCGAGTGCTTCTACATCGAGAAGAAGCTGCGCGAGCGGATGAAAATCCCCGTTTTCCATGACGATCAGCACGGCACCGCCATCATCGTCGGCGCCGCCGTGAAAAACGGTCTGCGTTACGTCGGCAAAGATATCGGCCAAGTCAAACTGGTCGCCAGTGGTGCCGGCGCAGCAGCGATTGCCTGCCTTGATCTGCTCGTCTCGCTGGGCGTCAACCCGGAAAACATCCTGGTCTGTGACTCCAAGGGCGTGATCCACACCGAGCGCACCGGCCTGGATGAAACCAAGCAGCGCTACGCACGCAATACCCCGCACCGCACCGTGCAGGAAGCGTTGGTCGGCGCGGATATCTTCCTCGGCCTCTCTGGTGCAGGTCTCGTCACCGGCGAGATGGTCCAGAAGATGCAAGCGAACCCGCTGATTCTTGCGCTGGCCAACCCGGACCCGGAAATCACTCCGCCGGATGCTCGCGCCGCCCGCGCCGATGCCATCGTTTGCACCGGCCGTTCTGACTACCCGAATCAAGTCAACAACGTCTTGTGCTTCCCGTTCATGTTCCGCGGTGCGCTCGATGTCGGCGCCACCGCGATCACCGAGAGCATGAAGATCGCTGCGGTCGATGCCATCGCCGAGCTGGCTCACGCCGAACAATCGGATGTCGTTGCCGATACCTACGTCGGCCAGAATCTGACCTTCGGCCCGGACTACCTGATTCCGAAACCGTTCGACCCGCGCCTGATCGTCAAGATCGCCCCGGCTGTGGCCAAGGCAGCGATGGATGCTGGCGTGGCAACACGTCCGATCGAAGACTTCGGCGCCTACATCGAAGACCTGACTCAGTTCGTCTACAAATCCAACCTGTTCATGCGTCCGGTGTTCTCTGCTGCGCGCAAGGCCAAGAAGCGCGTCGTCTACTGTGAAGGCGAAGAATTCCGCGTGCTGCATGCCGTGCAGGAAGTGGTCGACATGGGCCTGTGCAAACCGATCCTGATCGGCCGCCCGGCCGTTATCCAGAGCCGGATCGAGAAACTCGGCCTGCGCATCAAGGAAGGCGTGGATATCGAGGTCTGCAACCCGGAAAACGACCCGCGCTACCGCGAATACTGGACGCACTACTATCAGTTGATGATGCGTCGTGGTGTCTCTGAAGAACTGGCGCGTGCCGAGATCCGCACCAAGACCACGCTGATCGGCGCGATCATGGTCCAGCGTGGCGAAGCCGATGCGCTGATTTGCGGCACACACGGCCAGTATCACCGCCACCATTGGTATATCCAGAACGTGCTCGGTCAGCCCGGCAAGACCACTGCGGCAATGAATGCGCTGCTGCTGCCGACCGGCAACATCTTCATCACCGACACCTACGTGAATCAGGACCCGTGCCCGGAACAGCTGGCCGAAATCACCTTGATGGCCGCCGAGACCGTGCGCAAGTTCGGCATCCAGCCCAAGGTGGCGTTGCTGAGCCACTCCAGCTTCGGCAGCGTGGACAGTCCGTCCGCCCGCAAAATGCAGGCCACGCTGGAACTGGTGCGCAAAGCCGCGCCGGATCTGGAAGTCGACGGCGAAATGCATGGCGATGCCGCGCTTTCGGAATCGTTGCGCCAACAGGTCTTGCCGGAATCGACACTAAAAGGCGAAGCCAATCTGCTGATCATGCCGAATCTGGACGCCGCCAACATCTCGTTCAATCTGCTGAAGATGACCGCTGGCGATGGCGTGACCATTGGCCCGATCCTGCTGGGCATTACCGCACCGGCCCACATCCTGACGCCAACGGCATCGGTACGCCGTATCGTCAACATGTCGGCCTTGGCATCGGTTGAAGCCGCTACACTGAAGGACTAAGCACGTGAGCTAGACAGAAAGCGGGCGATTGCCCGCTTTCTTGTTTTAGCGGTAGTACATCGCGAAGCACTACACTAGCCAACCGTCAAAGGAGCTTTGCCATGGCCGACACCCCAAATGATCCGTTCGCTTTTTTCAGCCAGTTCATGAAAGCCGGCACTGGCGCGCCCAACCCCTTCATGCCGCCGCTCACTGAAGAAGAAATCGAGCGCAAGATCGTAGAACTGAAAACCATCGAGCAATGGCTGCAAATGCAAGTCGGCATGTTGCAAATGACAGTGCAAACGCTGGAGCTGCAGCGTGCTGGGCTCGCGGCCTTCAAACAAGGTCTGGAACCCAAGCATCCGAGCGGAGACGCCTGATTTGATTCGCCGTTTTTTCAGCTTTTTCAGCCATGTCCTACCAGCCTTGGGCTTCGCGTTTCCCGCCGGCTGCGCTACGCCACCAAGCACCACGCCGTATTCGCAATCAGCCGAACCCAAGTACGTCACGGTGGGCTGGAACGAACTGCCGACGATCAGCAATGCCGATTGGCTCGCCGGCTTCAACGCCTGGAAAAACGGCTGCGGCGTACTTGCAAAGCAAACCCGCTGGAGCGCAGTTTGCACCGATGCCAAAGCCTTGCCGCAAGATGCCGCCAAGGTTCGCGCCTTCATGCAAAGCCGGCTCACGCCCATCTCCTTGCGCAATCCAGATGGTGGCGACCAGGGACTGATTACTGGCTATTACGAACCGGTCTACCCCGGCTCACTCACCCGCACCGCCAAAGCAAATGTTCCTGCCTATGGCGTACCTGCCGACCTGATCACCGTACAGCTGGATAGCCTCTACCCGGAACTCAAAGGCAAGCGTATCCGCGGCAAACTGGAAGGCAAGAAACTCGTTCCCTATCCCGCCGCCAACGATATCGCCGAGAGCGGCTTAAGCGCGCCAGTGCTGGCCTGGCTGGAAGACCCGATGGACCTGCAGTTCCTGCAAGTCCAGGGCTCTGGCCGGGTAAAACTGGACGATGGCCGAGAGATTCGCTTGGGCTATGCCGACCAGAACGGCCACCCCTACAGCGCCATCGGCAAATGGCTGATCGCACAAGGCGAGCTGAAGGCTGAAGACGTCAGCATGCAGAGCATTCGCGCCTGGGCGGTGGCGCACCCGCAACGCACGCCAGAATTGCTCGCCAGCAACCCAAGTTACGTGTTTTTCCGCCCCTTGCCCGCCAGTAACGACGGCCCGCCCGGCTCGCTCGGTGTACCGCTGACCCCCGGCTACAGCTTGGCAGTGGATGTGAAACATGTGCCACCGGGCAGCCCGCTACTCATCGCGACCACCACACCGGATGGCGCGGCGTTGACACGCGTTGCTGCAGCGCAAGACACAGGTGATGCCATCACCGGCCAAGTCCGTGCCGACTTCTTCTTTGGCAAAGGCGACGCCGCCGGCGCACTCGCAGGCAAGATGAAACAACGCGGAAAACTGTGGCTGCTGTGGCCAAAAGGTGAAGCGCTACCCGCGCTCTAGGGGCGAATTGTCGGATTTCCTCAGCCGCACGCACTTATTTGCTGGGGCGCGGTTGACCGATCTTCGCCAATTCGGCAAGAATAGGCCCACATTTCACCGACACGAATTTTCCGCAATCATGGCATTTCACTCCAACGAAATCTGGCTCGAATGGCGATGGCGTCGCTGGTAACCCTTCCAGCAGACCCCCTTTCCGCTTTGACCACGTTTCATTGGAGTCACCATGATCTCGCGCGACGAATTCGCCGCTCTGGCACAACAGGGCTATAACCGCATTCCGCTGATCCTTGAGCTGTTTGCCGACCTCGATACCCCTCTTTCCGTTTACCTGAAGCTCGCCAATCAACCGTATTCCTATTTGTTGGAATCCGTTGTTGGCGGTGAGCGCTTCGGGCGCTACTCCTTCATCGGCCTGCCGGCACGTACCCGCCTCAAGGTGGTCGGCCAACACACCGAAGTCATTCAAGACGATCAAGTCATCGAACGCAGCGACGCCAATCCGCTCGACTTCATCGCAGCCTTCCAGTCCCGTTTCAAAGCCCCGCCCAACACCGGCCTGCCGCGCTTTCTCGGTGGACTGGTTGGTTACTTCGGCTACGAAACCATTGGTTATATCGAGAAAAAACTCGCCCACAGCAACAAGCCCGATCCGATCGGTGCACCGGATATCCAGCTGCTGCTGTCCGAAGAAATCGTCGTTGTCGACAACCTCTCCGGCAAGCTCTACCTCGTGGTCTACGCCGACCCGAACACGCCGAATGCATACAACACGGCGGAAGAGCGCCTATTCGAACTGCGCTTGAAGCTGCGTGAACCCGCGCGCCTCCCGCTGCAGGGCCCGGCCAAGGAAGTTGGCACTGCCGTCTCGGAATTCGGCGAACAGCCATTCAAGGATGGTGTACTGAAGATCAAGGACTACATCCGCGATGGCGATGTAATGCAGGTGGTGCTGTCGCAACGGATGACCGTGCCATTTGCCGAATCGCCGCTGTCGCTCTATCGCTCGCTGCGCAGCATCAACCCGTCGCCGTACATGTTCTTCTATCATTTCGGCGACATGCACATCGTGGGGGCTTCACCGGAAATCCTGGTCCGGCTCGAAGGCGAAACCGTCACCGTACGCCCGATCGCCGGCACCCGTCCGCGTGGCAAAACCCGCGAGCAGGATGAAGCATTGGCCGAAGAACTACTGGCCGATGCCAAGGAGATCGCCGAACACGTCATGCTGATCGATCTCGGCCGCAACGATGCCGGCCGTGTGGCACAGACTGGCTCGGTGAAGCTCGTGGACAAGATGGTCATCGAGCGTTACTCGCACGTGATGCACATCGTTTCCAGCGTCGAAGGGCAGCTGAAACAAGGCCAAAGCGCCATTGATGTCCTCAAGGCGACTTTCCCGGCCGGCACTGTCTCCGGCGCGCCCAAAGTCCGGGCAATGGAAATCATCAACGAGCTAGAACCCACCAAGCGCGGCGTCTACGCGGGTGCGGTTGGCTATCTCGGCTTCAATGGCGACATGGATGTGGCGATTGCCTTGCGCACCGCCGTCGTCAAGAACAACACCCTGTATATGCAAGCAGGCGCCGGCATCGTTGCTGACTCTGTCCCCGAAAGCGAATGGCAGGAAACGTTGAACAAGGCCCGCGCCGTGCTGCGCGCCGCCGAGCTGGTTCAACACGGACTGGATGCTTGAGCTGACCGGCTCCGCCCCTGACTGGATACAAGGAATACTGCCATGCTGCTGATGATCGATAACTTTGATTCGTTTACTTATAACCTCGTCCAATACTTCGGCGAACTTGGCCAGGACGTGCACGTGTATCGCAACGACGAAATCACGCTGGAAGAAATCGAGGCGCTGAAACCCAAGTACCTCGTGGTTTCCCCCGGCCCATGCTCGCCGACCGAAGCAGGCATTTCGGTGCCAGCCATCAAGCATTTCGCCGGCAAGCTGCCGATTCTGGGTGTCTGCCTCGGCCACCAATCCATCGGCCAAGCGTTCGGCGGCAAGATCATTCACGCGCAAACGCTGATGCACGGCAAGGTTTCGCCGATCGAGCACACCGGCAAAGGCGTGTTCAAGGATCTGCCCTCGCCCTTCACCGTGACACGCTATCACTCGCTCGCGATCGAGCGTGCCACGTGCCCGGATTGCCTCGAAGTGACCGCCTGGACTGCCGACGGCGAAATCATGGGTGTGCGGCACAAGACCCTGCCCATCGAGGGTGTGCAATTCCACCCGGAATCGATCCTGACCGAGCACGGCCACCAGATGCTCGATAACTTCCTCAAAGAATTCGCCTGATAGCGGCCTGATCCCGCATCGGCGTCGGCAACCCGGCCCCATGCGGCGAGCATGCCAGGAGCAAAGCCATGATCACCATTCAAGCAGCCCTCAACCGGCTGATCGACAGCAACGAGCTGTTTTACGACGAGATGTTGCATCTGATGCGGCAAATCATGTCCGGCGAACTCACGCCGGTACAAATCTCCGCCCTGCTGATGGGCCTGCGCACAAAGGTCGAAAGCGTGTCGGAAATCGCCGCCGCCGCCGCCGTGATGCGCGAGTTCGCCACCAAGGTCGAGGTCAAGGATCGCACCAACCTGGTTGATATCGTCGGCACCGGCGGCGACAACGCCCACACCTTCAATATCTCGACCTGTTCAACCTTCGTGGCCGCCGCGGCCGGCGTGAGCGTCGCCAAGCACGGTGGGCGTTCGGTATCGTCCTCGAGCGGCTCGGCCGACGTGATCGAAGCGCTCGGCATCAATCTGAACCTGACCCCGGAGCAAGTAGGCCAATGTATCGACGAACTCGGCTTGGGTTTCATGTTCGCGCCGAACCATCACCCGGCGATGAAATACGTCGCCCCGATCCGCCGTGAATTGGGCGTACGCACCATTTTCAATATCCTCGGCCCGCTGACAAATCCGGCCGGTGCAGAAAATCAGTTGATGGGCGTATTCCATCCGGACCTCGTCGGCATCCAGGCGCGCGTGTTGCGGCAACTGGGCAGCAAACACGTCATGGTCGTGCACGGCAAGGATGGTCTGGACGAGATCAGCCTGATGGATAAAACGCTGGTGGCAGAACTGAAAGACGGCCAGATCAACGAGTACGAGATCGACCCGCGTGATTTCGGTTTCGAATTCTGTGACGTGAAGGCGCTGCATGCGGCCGACGTGTCACAGTCAAAGGCAATCATCGATCGCATCCTTGCCGGCGAAACTGGTCCCTGTCGCGATATCGTGCTGCTCAACGCCGGCGCGGCCATCTACGCCGCCAACAAGGCGGTGAGTTTTGAGGATGGCATCAATGCCGCCCACGAAGCACTGACCAGCGGCGCGGCACGCGCCAAGCTCGATGCGCTGATCAATCTCACCCAATCATTCGGGAAATGAATATATGTCCGACATCCTGAAAAAGATCTGGGCGACCAAGCGCGAAGAAGTGGCCGCCGCCTGCAAAGTTATTCCATTAGCCGAAATCCGCGCCCAAGCCGAAGCCAACGCTGACCATCGCGATTTTGTCGGCGCCATCCGCGCCAAGCACGCCCAAGGGCTACCGGGCATCATTGCCGAGATCAAGAAAGCTAGCCCGTCCAAGGGCGTGATCCGCGCCGACTTCCAGCCCGCCGAGCACGCTGCCGACTACGCGGCGAACGGCGCGGCTTGCTTGTCTGTGCTGACCGATGTGCAGTACTTTCAAGGTCACGAGTCCTACCTGAAAGCCGCACGTGCCGCTTGCGCCCTGCCGGTACTGCGCAAGGATTTCATGGTCGATGAATATCAGCTGTTCGAGGCTCGCGCCTGGGGGGCGGACTGCATTCTGCTGATCGCGGCAGAACTCTCGCTCGCTGAAATGAAAGACTTCGAAGCCATCGCCGATGCGCTGGGGATGGCCGTGTTGGTGGAAGTGCATAACGGCGAGGAACTCGATACTGCGCTGGAACTGAAAACCCCGCTGGTGGGCATCAACAACCGTAACCTGCGTACCTTCGAAGTCACCCTTGATACCACGCTGGGTCTGCTGCCCCGGATCCCTGCTGATCGGATCGTTGTCACCGAGAGCGGGATCCTCGCGAGCGAGGATGTCGCATTAATGCAACAAAACAACATTCACTCTTACCTGGTGGGTGAGGCATTTATGCGACAGTTATCACCCGGAACCGCACTAAAAACGCTGTTTTCTTCTGTTTACACCAACTTCTAATCACTATTTACTCTAAAAAAATACCCTCTTAGTCCTAAGCGTCCTTGTAAATCCAATTGTAATATTCCATACACATTGTGTGCTTACACTTTGGGTCGGCATACAAGGAGGGCGATTGCCATGTCAAGTTGTGGCAAACGACCGCTTGTTATCAACCCGGTCAACCCGGAATGATAACCCTGATGGCATAGACCATTGGTTTCCAGATTCGTGGTCAGTGAGCCTGACCATGACTGCTTTTGACGCTTAGGAGAAATTCAAATGAAAAAACTGATCGCTGCCGCGATTAGCGCCGCCTTTGTTGCACCGGTGGCTTTTGCCGATGTGACCATCTACGGTTCCATCCGCTACTCCCTCGATTACAACAACTACGGCAACAACCCGTATGGCGCCACACCGAATAACAAGGCAACGGGTTGGGATCAAAGCTCCCGCATCGGCTTCAAGGGCGTCGACAAGTGGGATGACTCCAGCTTCGCTACCATTTGGCAAGTTGAAAGCGCTCAAGGCGCCAAAGACGCAAACGGCAACAAGTCCTTGGGCGGCACAAACTGGGGCACGCGGAACAACTTCATCGGTGTACAAAGCAATAACTACGGCACGCTACGTGTAGGTAACTATGACAGCGCGTACAAAACGCTGCTGACCTCCAGCAATCTGTCGTCCATTTTCGATAACTTTGCAGATGATGGCGACTTCAAGGGCAACAAGGCTGTCTTTGCCCAGCTGAACGCTCGCCTGAACTCCAGCTTCAGCTATGACTCGCCGGTATTTAGCGGCTTCCAGGTACGCACAACGTATGGCCAGGATACTGCGACAACGATTGGCAAGGGTGCGCCAATTGTGGGGGTATCCGGCCTTTATACGAACGGCGGCCTGGTCTTGGGTTTGACTGATCAATATGCCCGCAATCGTACGTTCTCCAACGTCGCAGGCATCACCGATGCAACCAACAATGTCGGCACCAACGTCACTTCGGGCGCCTCGGTCAATGGCACCGAAGTCGCAGTGGGCTACAAATTCGACGTTGCCCAGATCGGCGCAGGCTGGGAACACATTAGCGACAAACGCCCAACCGGCACCTTCACATGGAACAACTATGTGGTAACCGGCAACTATAACTTCAGCCCGAAACTGCAAGCACAAGGTCTGTACGGCTACAGCCGTAAATACCTGGGTGTGGATGGTCAGAACGGTCAACAAGGCACCTTGGGTCTGGTGTACTTCACCACCAAGCAAACCCGCCTGTACACCTACCTCGTTCACCTGAAGAACGATGCCGCCAAGGGCGGTGCTTCGTTCCAGAACAACTCGGGTTCCCTGGTTGCTCTGCCGGGCGAAACATCCAACCAGTTCTCGGTTGGCATGCGCACCGATTTCTAATCGGCTGTTGCAGAAAGGAAAAAACCGGGCTAATGCCCGGTTTTTTCTTTGGTGGAAAATCCATGATCGATCCACCCTTCGCAAGAGCGCCCTGCCGCCTCCGTGGCATCAGCCCCTTTCCTAGGTGCCAAGGCCACGCTGAACGTCGGCAATCAATCCACCCCATTGCGCCCGCTGGGATTGCCGATAAATCCGCAAACTACCATACCAAGGCGAATCCACCCGCTCGTTCTGCCAACGCCAATCCGCATCAAACCGGCTCATCAGCCACACTGGCCTGCCGAGTCCGCCAGCAAGATGCGCAATGGATGTGCAGACGGTCAGTACCAGATCGAGCTGTGAAATCAGCGCCGCCGTATCGGCAAAATCGCCATCAGGCAGTTTGCGCAAGGGCGCATCAGCCTCGACACCATATTGCAGACTGAACCAGGCAACACCGGGCGTATGCCAAAACGGGGCCAGCTCATCAAACGGAATGCTGCGCCAGCGGTTATCCGCCTGAGCCGGGCTGCCTGTCCAAGCCAAGCCGACCTTCAAACCGTTGACCGACAACGCAGATGACTCACCCGCTAGCAGATAAGGACGACCGTCCAACGATGCTTCCGTGATACCCAACAACGCACCGAGCGACATCATCGGGATGAAGTGGCTGAATCCCGTCTCATCCTCGGCCCGTGCCAAAAACGCGATATCTGGAAAACTGGCCTGAAACAAGCGCAGCAGCGACGACGGGCACACCATCGCAACCCGACCAAAACGCTCACGCAGCTGCGGCAGAAAGCGTGCGAACTGGATCAGATCACCCAAGCCTTGCTCCGGGTACACCAGCAAGGCCGCCGAGCGGTGAACGACTTCGCCACGCCAGCGCAGCAGTCTGCTCTTCGGCAATGGGCGGCCCAGCGCCTCGAAGCGCATTTCGTAGCCCTGCCAGCCCTCGTGCCAATTGCCTTCCTGCAAATCCAGCGTTCCGAGCACATAGCGCGACAAGGCAAAATCCGGCTTCAGATTCAACGCTTGGCAATATGCCGCTCTGGCATCCGCCCACTGTCCGGCGGCGCGATAGACATTGCCCAAATCATGCCAGGCGGCTGGCCGTGGTGATGCTTTGGCGGTCTTTTGTAAAGTCGCCACCGCCTCTTCCAGCCGGTTTTGCTGCAGCAGCATATTGCCCAGTCCGTGCGCAGCCTCCTGGTGGTCTGGATTCGCCAATAACGCTTGGCGATACTGCGCTTCGGCGGCCGACCAATCCTGATGGTCTTTCAGCAGATTCCCAAGATTGAAGCGAGCCGGCGCATGGTGAGGGTCGCGCCGCAGCAGTTGCTCCAGCTGATCGCGGGCCGCGTCGTCGTTGCCCATTTTGCGCAGCACATTCGCCAGATTGAGCCGTGCCGCCGAATGGCGCGGTGCCAGCTCAAGCGACCGCGACAACGCCGCTTGTGCCGCCGGCCAATCGGACTGGCGCGCCAGCGTCAGGCCGAGATCGGCATGGACGCCGGCATCTTTCGGCGCAGCCTTGACGGCATGGCGCAGCAGCGCCACCGCTTCGTCCAGCCGTCCGGCTCGAGCAGCAGCGATCCCTTGGCCGTGCCAATCCATATCAGCGCTTGAGCAAGCCGGCCAGTGCGGCGGCCATCGCGCCTTGCGGCTCTGGCTGCTTCTGCACTGCGCGTTGTTGATTACGGCTGGCTGGTGCCTTGCTGCCCGTATCCGCACCGGCGTTATCCCGTGCTGAATCGGTCAGACGCATGGTCAGCGCGATCCGTTTGCGCTTGATGTCCACTTCAAGCACTTTCACCTTCACCACGTCGCCGGCCTTCACCACTTCACGCGGGTCTTTGACGAAGCGGTTCGACAAGGCCGAGATATGCACGAGGCCATCCTGATGCACGCCAATATCGACGAACGCGCCGAAGTTGGTCACGTTGGTCACCACGCCTTCCAGCACCATGTCCAGTTGCAGGTCTTTGAGGTCTTCCACCCCGTCGGCAAAGCTGGCGGTCTTGAATTCCGGGCGGGGATCGCGACCGGGTTTTTCCAGTTCGGCGAGGATGTCTTTCACGGTGGGCACGCCGAATTTCTCATCGGTGAATTCAGCCGGGTTCAACTTTTTCAGGAAACCGGCATCGCCAATCAGCGCTTTCACGTCCTTCTGCACCTTGGCGATAATCTTCTCGACCACCGGGTACGCTTCCGGGTGCACGGCCGAAGCATCGAGCGGATTGCGGCCATTCATCACACGCAAAAAGCCCGCGGCCAACTCATAGGTCTTGTCGCCCAGGCGTGGCACCTTGAGTAAGGCGGCACGGTCGGCAAATGCGCCGTTGGCATCGCGGAATTGCACGATATTGCTGGCCAGCGTGCTGGTCAGGCCAGACACCCGCGCCAGCAACGCAGCGGATGCGGTGTTCACATCCACGCCGACCGCGTTCACGCAGTCCTCGACCACCGCATCGAGCGAACGCGCCAGTTCACCCTGATTCACATCGTGTTGATACTGGCCGACGCCAATCGATTTCGGATCGATCTTCACTAGCTCAGCCAGTGGGTCTTGCAGGCGACGGGCAATCGACACCGCGCCACGGATGCTCACATCCAGATCGGGGAATTCGCGGGCAGCAAGTTCGGATGCCGAATACACCGATGCCCCGGCTTCAGAGACAACCAGTTTGGTCAGTTTCAGCTCGGCATATTTCTTCATCAGTTCGGCAGCCAGCTTGTCCGTCTCGCGACTGGCAGTGCCGTTGCCGATGGCGATCAATTCGACCTTATGCTTGGCCGCCAATGCCGCCAGGATGGCAATCGAGCGATCCCAATCGTCACGCGGGGCATGCGGATAGATCGTCGCGGTATCGACCAGTTTGCCGGTGGCATCGACCACCGCCACCTTCACGCCGGTGCGCAGGCCGGGATCGAGTCCCATCGTTGCCTTCGGGCCGGCCGGTGCCGCCAGCAGCAGGTCTTTGAGGTTGCTGGCAAACACCTTGATCGCATCCAGTTCGGCTTTTTCGCGCAACTGGCTCACCAGTTCGGTTTCCAGGCTCAGGAAGATTTTGGCGCGCCAGGTCAGGCGCACGGTATCGGCCAGCCATTTGTCGGCGGCACGGCCTTGGTGCTCGATGCCGAAACGCTTGGCGATCTTCATTTCGCAGACATTCGGGCCGGTCGACTTGGCATCGGCCTCCAGATCTTCCGGCAGCGCCAGCGTGAAGGTCAGCACGCCCTCGTTGCGGCCACGCAGCACTGCCAGAATCCGGTGCGACGGCATCGCCGCCAGCGGCTCGTGATATTCGAAATAGTCGCTGAACTTGGCGCCCTCTTCCGCCTTGCCCTCGACCACGCCGGTTTTCACGCTGGCGTTCTTGGCGAGGTATTCACGCAGGTTGCCCAGCAGCTCGGCATCTTCACCGAACTGTTCCATCAGGATGGCGCGGGCACCGTCGAGCGCGGCCTTGGTATCTGCCACCTGCTCATTCAGATAGCCACCGGCTTGCGCTTCCGGGTTGAGCGTCGGATCGGCCAGCAGCATGTCCGCCAACGGTTGCAGGCCAGCTTCGCGGGCGATCTGGGCACGGGTGCGGCGCTTTTGCTTGTACGGCAAATAAAGGTCTTCGAGCCGCTGTTTGTTATCGGCATCGAGCAAGGCGGCCTGCAAATCCGGCGTGAGCTTGCCTTGTTCCTGCACGCTGGCGATCACCGCCGTGCGGCGCTCTTCCAGCTCGCGCAGATAACGCAGACGCTCTTCCAGATTGCGCAATTGCGTGTCGTCCAGCCCACCGGTGACTTCCTTGCGATAGCGGGAGATGAAGGGAACGGTGGCGCCTTCATCCAGCAGCTGGATGGCCGCATCGACCTGGGCGGCGCGGCAGTTGATTTCGGTGGCAATGCGTTGGGAGATCGGGGGCAGCATGGTGTTGTTCCGTTTTACTGTTCTTTCGCGGCGATGAAGGTCAGCAATTGCAACACGGCCAGCGCCGGCAAGCGGGTGTTGTCAGCCACGCTCCACAGGGTGATGCTGCGGCCATCGGCTGACTGGCGCAGACGGCTCACCCAGACTTTGTCGCCACCGACGGCATCCTGGCTGGCGGCGATGCCGGATTCACCGGAAGCCTGTAGCACGAATACGCGCTCGGCCGCTTTGAGGGCTGCCAATACCGCATCACGGTCCACCGGCTGGGCAAAGCGCACGGTCAGGCTGGCGCCGTGGCCAAAGAAATGCGGGGTGCGAGTGCAGGTGACGTCGATGGTGCAATCGGATGGCAGCTGCTTTTGCAGCAAGGCGATGGCGGCGGTTTCCTCGGCGGTGATGCCGGCATCATCCAGCGGGCCGAAGCCGCCGAGGATGTTGTAGGCAATCCGCTTCGGGTAAACGGCGGTTTCATGTTCGGTTTGCGCGAACAAGGAACGCGTCTGGCCGGATAGCACGTCGATGCCGGCCTGGCCTTCGGTCGAGACCGAGAGCAAACCAGTGGCCGTGACCTGCGTCACCGTGCCCAGTTCGGCCAGCGGGGAAACCAGCGTGGCGAGTTGTTGCGCAAACGGATCAGGCAGCGACAGCACATGACCATGCGCCAACTTGCCACCCGGAGAAGTCAGGCCGGTGAGATCGATCACGATCAGGCCGGCATCGGCCGCTTCGTTCAACACCGCTGCAACGTCGGGCTGGCAGTTCACCAACACGCGGGTCTGCGACCAATCGAAGCCGACGACGGCAAACTCAGGCACGTCTTCGCCACGGAATTCAATCAGGCCTTCTTCTTCGGCAGTGGTCAGTGGAAACAAGGCGGACAAACGCAAAGTGCTGTCGGAAATCACGTCCAGCAGTGCCTGGCCAAGCGAGGATGAAGCGCCCAATAAGGCGAGCGAGAGATGGGCCATGGCGATAACTCCAAAAATGAAAACAGGGCGCGGCGGGCGCCCTGAAAGGATGAGGGATTGTACCGGATCGGCGGAAATGACGAGCATTTGTGCGCGAGGTGGTCAGGCCCCGCGCCGCGCCCTACTTATGCGCCGCCTCGCTCAGGATTTTTTGCCGCGTGGTATCGATGACCCGCTGCAGCTCGCCGGTCTTGCGCATGCTATTCAGCGACTTGTCGAACGCAGCTGCAATGGCGGCCCCATCGGCCAGTTTCTTCGAGATCACCACGTGCAGCGGTGCACTCCAGTAGGCCTGATCCGGGCAGGTCAGCTTGCTGCGCTCTTCCGGCGTCAGCGTATGGCTCATCAGATAGGGGCCGACTTCGGCATCGATGGGAAACAGGTCGATCCGGCCGAGGGCAAGCTTATGCAGATTGGCCTCATCGCTCTGGGCGACGTCCGGTTTCAGCGTGCCGGCATGCACCAACGCATCGAATTCATCCGAATAGAAATTGCCGAGCGTGGTGCCAACCCGGTAGTGGGCGACGTCCGTCAGCGTTTGCCACGGGTGATTCAGCCCCTTTTGTTGGCAGAACACCATGCGCAGCGCCATCACCGGCTCGGTGAAGTAAAGGTCTCGTTCCCGCTCTGACGTTTTCGCCCAGCCAAAACTGCCATCGACCAGACCCCGGCGTGGCGCTTCGATGGCGCGGTTGTTCGGCGTGGGTTGCAACACCACGAGGTAGCCGGCGTGGTGGAACACCGCCACCACCGCGCTAGTCATCAAGCCCTTGTCGGGCAGCGACTCACCCATGAAGGGCGGATATTCCTGCAAGGTGAGCGTAATGGTCGGCTCCGCGCGGACAATGCCGGTCAATAGCAGGATCAGCACGGTGATATATCGCATTCTTCATCCTTCATTTGCATCGTCTCTGCTGACTGTCTCTGGCCATGCGCAACCATCGAAATGCTCAGCGCATGTTTGTTTCATAGCGCTTTTAAGCGCGGTATGGCGGAGAGATTAGCTGGAGCAGCCGGCCTACCGGCACGAACGGTTTGGGTGCCGGCAATCAACGACAGCACGCGGTAAGCACGCCGAAAAGCGCGGCGGATTGTACCGGATCGATCGCGAACGGCTTCAGGTCGACGCGTTCTATCAGTCAGGCGTGACAATGGTTTTTTGTGCAAAGGATGGCCAGCGGACCGCCCGCTCGCCCATCCATTCACCAGATGGCAACGGTTCGGACACCACCTCGCCGCCTGCATCCAGACAAGCTTGGAGCCACGAATCAGGGACCAACGCGCGCAGGTTGTACCACCCCAAAGCGCCCGCCTGCTGCTGCAAGGCGCGCAATAGCGGCACCGGCAACCCGTTGTTCGGCCGCCCATGCAGTTCAGCATTCCCGCCCGGAACCAGTCGCCCCAGTGCTAGCACCTCACCCGCATGATCGAACATCGCCAAGGCCGGGGGAGCGATGCAAGGCACCGGACTATGGGGTGTAACGCCAGTCGGTGGCTGCAGCCTTGCCGCCAGCGCATCGGCTACCTTCGTCCCGACCGGGTAGCACACCGCGTTCGTTGTCGGAGCAAGAATCCGCACCTCGGTCCCGGCATCGACCAGCTCGAACAACGCCGCCACATCGGCGTTGCGCATGCGGATGCAGCCATGCGAGGCCGGCTCGCCCATTGGTTCCGAATCGGGTGTGCCGTGGATGTAGATATAGCGATGCATCGAATCCACGCCGCCCAGCCGGTTGAACCCTGGCTGCATGCCGCTCAGCCACAGAATACGGGTGAGAATCCAGTCTCGATCCGGGTTGGCGGCAGCCAGCTCGGGCGTATGCACTTCACCGGTCGGCCGGCGGCCACGAAATACCGCGTTGAGCGGCATGCCGGCCCCGATCTTGGCGCGGATCACATGCCGGCCACGGGGCGTCTGGTAGCTGCCGGACAATTCGCCAACGCCATTCCTGGCAGTGGATACCGTGTATTCGCGCTGCAGTTCGCCCGCCGCATTGAACAGGCGCAGGCGTTGCTGAGGAATATCGACTTCGATGCGATTGCGGGAAGATTTCATCGTTTTATCTTGCCATTCCGGCCCTGCCGTTTCAAACCAGCGCTTCGGCGCGGCCAAACAAAACGGGGCGACCAGCGCCCCGTTTTGTCTACTGCTACGGCTGTTTACCGCGTGATCATTACTGCTTGATCAGGTTGTCGTAAATCGTGGAAACCAGTTCGCTATCCGGCGTATCGCCCGACAATTCCCAGGCCATGATGCCGCCCAGTTTCTGCTTCTTCACGAAATCGATCTTGTCCTTGATCAGCTGTACGTCGTCGTAAACCCAGATTTCATTGCCATCGAGCTTCCACACGGCGCGGGTTTTCTCATCGCGGAACACCTTGCCCGGCTTGGCCTTCACATCGGCGTAGCTGGCGGTGCCCGTTTCATAAGTGCCCTTGGCGGACGACTTGGCGGTCTGATACAGGCCGTTGCCGTCGGTGCTGTTCAAAATCCAGCCATAGCCGTAGAACGGCACGCCCAGCACGATCTTCTGCGATGGCACGCCACGGCTCAGGTATTCCTTCACCGATGCATCGATGGAAACGCGGTCTTTCGGGCCACCGTACAGCGTGGAGTGCGGCGCAGCCAACTTGTCCCACGGGCCGGAGAAGTCGTACGTCATCAGGTTGATCCAGTTGAGCGACAAGGGAATCTTGTCCAGCTCGATCAGATCCGTCTTGGACGACGGGGCCGGTGCAGCGATGGTCAGCAGGTAACCCGGCTTGACGGC
Source organism: Andreprevotia chitinilytica DSM 18519 (assembly GCF_000711875.1). Classification (GTDB taxonomy): domain Bacteria; phylum Pseudomonadota; class Gammaproteobacteria; order Burkholderiales; family Chitinibacteraceae; genus Andreprevotia; species Andreprevotia chitinilytica. The sequence continues at coordinate 22,564 of NZ_JONM01000008.1, read as the reverse complement.
ATCGAGCTGTTTGCGGAACTCGGCCAGTAGCGCGGTGTAGTTCTGGGTATCTTCCGGGCGGACGATATTGCCGTCGTTACCCGGTGCGGCCGGGTATTCCCAGTCGATATCGAAGCCGTCGAACACGCCAGCGGCCAAGCCATCGATGACCTTGCCATTTTTGTTCGGCACATTGCCCTTGATGTAGGCCTCGACGCACGATTTGACGAAGGCTTCGCGATTGGCCGGCAAAGCAGCATCAGAGAAATACTTGGACCAGGTCCAACCACCCAGGCTGATCACGACCTTGAGGTTCGGGTATTTCTTCTTCAGCTGCTTGAGCTGGTTCCAATGGCCATATAGACCGTTATCGCCCTTGTCTGCCTGACCATCGAGCGTATTGGCGGTCGGGATCGGGTCCCAATAGTCGTCCGCTGCTGCGCCTACGCCGGCCTTATCCACGCCGACGACGCATTTCTTGCCATCTACATTGCCGAATGCGTATTCAAGCACGGTGATTTTCTTGGCGGCACCGCTGGTGTCGAGATTCTTCACCCAGAAGCCATGGCCCTTGCCCCAAGCGGTGAAATACATCACCGATTGCGGGGTTTGCGGCGCAGGAGCACCGCCAGTCACCGGGGTGACCTTCGCAGCTGCTGCAGCCGGTGCGCTACCACCCAAACTGGTCAGGACCAGATTCTTGAGGTAAACGTCCTTGCCCTTGCCCTTGGCGCTATCCCATTGTTCCCACGTCACATGGAAATCGAATTTGCCGGTGAATTCGAATTCATAGTGATTCCACTTGCCATTGTCGGACAGTCGATTCGGGAAACCGGAATTAGCCGTACCGGCAATCCAGTATTCTTTATTGCCGGGATAGCCAATATGAATCCCCAGCGTACCGCCGCAATTGAATGAACACGTACCGAGGTAATCGAATGCAATCTTGTATTTGCCGGCCGGGAAAGTCTGTTTGGTGAAGATATCGCCGCTATTCACCGGCTGATCGAACCGCGCCGCCTTTGTACCTGGAACGAGCGGGTCGTCGACGATGCTGACGTGCATCGGCACTGAGCCATCGCCGCCTTGCCCCACCCACGAGCCAAGGTCTTTATCGAAATTGTCCTGGAACACAACGCTTTCAGCGCGTGCGCCAGCCGTAAACCCGGCCGCGACCAACATCAGCGGCAACAGCAGCTTCCTCATTGCTTGTTCTCCTTATCCCTAGGTGAAAACACTTATAAGTGCCTCGCGCGGCTAGTGTACTACTTCATTGGCATACGCCAAGCACCGCCCTACGGAGTGTGAGGAAAATCAGACAGCTTGCTGCTTACGCACCTTTTCAGCATCGCGCCGTTCCCGAAAAAACTGCTTGAGCATCTCGCTCGCTTCGGCCTGCAGCAGCCCGCCCACCACCTCGGTGTGATGGTTAAGACGACGATCCGGGAAAGGATTGATCACGCTGCCGGCCGCGCCGGTCTTGGGATCTTCGGCAGCGAAGACGATGCGCTGCAACCGTGCATGCAACATCGCGCCAACGCACATCAGACAAGGCTCCAGCGTGATGTACATCGTACTGCCCGGCAGGCGGTAGTTCTCTAGCCGGCGTGCGGCCTGGCGTAGCGCCATCATCTCGGCATGGGCGGATGGATCATGGCGAACGATCGGCTGATTGTGCCCACGGCCGACAATCTCGCCGTGTTTGACGATCACCGCGCCGACCGGCACCTCACCCTTGGCCCAAGCTTTCTTTGCCTCGGCCAACGCAGCGCGCATGAAGCGCTCATCGTCGGGGGTCCAGACTGGAATTGGCTCAGAGACCATTTTTGAACCAGTTTAAAATCTCGCTAATCACCTGTTCAAAGCGCGGCAGCCTTTGGCCTCCCCCTTTATGAAGGGGGATGGAGGGGGATTTCGACGTCATTGCGAGTTGAGATGCCGCAGAAATCCCCCCTGGCCCCCCTTCAAAAAGGGGGGAACGGCAACCAATACGTTGCCGGGATAGACTTTGAGCAGAGTCAAAATGCCTTTGCTCAAACATACCCAAGCAACTCCGCCGCATGCTTGCGGGTCGTTTCGGTGATATCGACCCCGCCCAGCATGCGGGCAATCTCATCAATGCGCTCTTCGATGCTCAGGCTGCGCACTGCGCTGATGATGCCGGAGCCGGTCTTGGCCTTGCTCACCTGCAGATGCTGGCGACCTTGCGCCGCCACTTGTGGCAAGTGGGTAATGCACAGCACTTGGCGAGCATCACCCAACTGCGCCAGCAGACGGCCGACGATCTCCGCCACGCGGCCCCCGATGCCGACATCCACTTCATCGAACACCAGCGTCGCAACACCTGCACGGCTGGAGACGATCACCTGCAGCGCCAGACTGATCCGGGACAACTCACCACCCGACACAATTTTGCCCAAGGCGCGCGCCGGTGCCTCGCCATGTGCCACGCGGAAATCGACGCCTTCCAATCCATGCGCAGACGGCTCACACGCTTCCAGCACGATCTCCAGCTTCGAATCGGCCAAGGCCAGCGGCTTCATTTCTCGCGTCACCGCCGCAGCCAGCTCGGGCGCGGCGCGGCGGCGGGCTTTGGACAGCGCTCCGGCCTGTTTGCGATAACTGGCTTCGGCGGCAACCACAGCCTGCTCCAGCTTGCGCAGCCCTTCGCTGCCACCCAGTTCGGCCAGCCGGAATTGCCATGCGGTCAATTCAGCGACCAGCTGCTCCGGCTCGACCCGATACTTGCGGGCAATGCGCCACACGGCATCCATCCGCGTCTCGACATCCTGCAAACGGGCCGGGTCCAGCTCCAAATGATCGGCATAGCGGCGCAAGGCATTCACCGCTTCGGTCAACTGCGCATCGACCCCCGCCAACAGTTCGAGCGACTCATCCAGCGCCACATCGTAGCCGGCCAATTCACCCACGCGATGCTGCGCTTGCGACAACCAGCCCTGGCAGTTCTCGTCTCCGTCCGCGAGCACGCCGATCGCCATCTGCACGCCCTCGATCAGGCTGGCAGCGTGATGCAGGCGCTTGTGCTCAGCCTGCAGTTCTTCCCACTCGGATTCGGCCAGACTCAGTGCCGCGACCTCGTCGATTTGCCACTGCAGGCGCTCGCGCTCGGCATCGAACGCAGCGGCGTTACGGCGGGAGTCGTCCAGTTGCTCGGCGAGTTGATGCCAGTGGCGGAAGGCTGCCGCCACATCGCCAGCGAGTTGCCCGGCTGCGGCATAGCCATCCAGCACCTCGCGTTGCGTATCCGGCCGCAGCAGCAATTGATGCGCATGCTGGCCGTGGATATCAACCAGCATCTCGCCCAATGTTTTCAACTGCGCCAAGGTCGCTGGCGCGCCATTGATGAACGCCTTGGTCTTACCCGCGCTATCGAGCGTACGACGCAGCAATAAGCGATCCGCCTCGTCGCCGGTCATGTCGTTTTCAGCCAGCCACTCACCAGCGGCTGGGGTTCCATCCAGATCAAACCCTGCCGCCAGCTCAGCCCGATCCGTACCATGCCGGAGCATGCCGGCATCGGCCCGGTCACCCAGCAACAGACCGAGCGCATCCAGCACGATGGATTTACCGGCACCGGTCTCGCCGGTAAGCACGGTCAAACCGGAGGTGAAATCAAGTTCGAGTTCATCGACGATGACGAAATTTTTTAAGCGGAGGGAAATCAACATAGGCTGATCTTCAAAGCAGTTTCTGCCCCCAATGCAACTTCGCCCGGAGCATGTCGTAATAGTTATATCCAACCGGATGCAGAATCCGCAGCGTATTGCGATAACGGCGAATCAATACCCGATCCATTTCCTTCAATTCGTAATCGGATTGATTGTCGAAATAAACACGCGAATCGCTGGAACGGGTCAACAGAAATTCAACTTCAGACGTATCGTTGACCACAATTGGCCGGTTCGACAGCGATTGCGGGCAAATTGGCACCAGCGCCAAAGCCGGCAAACTTGGATGCAAGATCGGGCCGCCAGATGCCAGCGAATAAGCGGTCGAGCCGGTGGGCGTGGAGACGATCAGACCGTCCGAGCGTTGGCTGTAAACGAATTGGCCGTCGATGAAGATTTCGAACTCGATCATCGAGCCGGCCGAGCCGCGGCTGAATACCACATCGTTGAACGCCAGCGCCGGGCCGTATTCCTCTTCGCCGCGCCGGATCACCGTTTCAAGCAAGATGCGTTCTTCTGGCACGAATGCACCGCAGAGCATTTCCTTGACCACGCGCTCCATGTCATCCAGCGAGATATCGGTCATGAAGCCGAGCCGGCCCTGATTGATACCGATCAGCGGAATCTGGTGCGGCGCCAGCATCCGCGCCACCCCCAGCATCGTGCCATCGCCGCCCATCACGATCGCCAGATCGGCTTGATTGCCGATCAACTCACGGGCGACGGTGGTGTGGTTTTCGATACCGTGTTCGGCCGCTGCCGACGCTTCTATCAACACCTTGATGCCGCAGCCTTCCAGCGCGGCGGCCAGTTGCTTCAACGGTTCGCCGATGGCAGGCGAATTGTGGCGGGCCACCAGCGCAATCGTCTTGAACAAGCTTTGCATGATCGTTTCTCGGACCGGGTCCAGCGTTGGATGGCGAATTTAACCATAGCGCGGCGACATTGCGGGAGTTGCCGATATCGTTCACTACAACCCGCCCTACCCGTCCACCTGATCTATGACCGCAAAAAACGGTTATGAAAGCAGCATTCTGCTGACGATATACTTCCCGGCACTCCCCACCATTCATCCATCAAAGAGCCGCAATGACTGTCCGCACCGTACTGAAAATGGGCGATCCGATCCTGCTGCTGCAGGCTGAACCGGTCGCCGCGTTCGATACGCCAGAGCTGCATGAACTGGTCGCCGATCTGTTCGAGACCATGCACGCCTACAACGGTGTCGGCATTGCCGCACCGCAGATCGGTGTGAGCCTGCAGGTGGTGATCTTCGGCTTCCAGCAGAACCCGCGTTACCCGGCTGCCGAGGCCGTGCCGGAAACGGTGCTGATCAACCCGGTGCTTACCGCGTTGACTGATGAGGAAGAACTGGGCTGGGAAGGCTGCCTGTCCGTGCCCGGCCTGCGGGGCGAAGTGCCGCGCCATACCCAGTTGCGCTACCAAGGCTTCGACGCCCACGGCAACGTGATCGACCGGACGGTATCCGGCTTTCACGCCCGCGTGGTGCAACACGAATGCGATCACCTGTGGGGCGTTCTCTACCCCAGGCGGATTCGCGATCTGACCCGCTTTGGGTACAACGAGGTGCTGTTTCCAGACTTGCAGGATCGTGGTGACGATTGAATGCAGTACCCGGCATTGACCTATTGACACCCATCGCCTACCAAGGGTTATCACTGCATTGAAATAGTTCCCCTGCTCCGGCATCATTTCCGGCTATTTTTTTCGGCTGCCGCAACAGCGCATCACCTTGCGCCGTTGCACGCCATTACCAAGATTTGCCGAGATGACCTCCTCCACCGCGCATTGTTTTCGCCTGAAAAACTGGGCGGCTTGGGCTCCGGGATTGCCGGATGCCGAAAGCTGGCTGGCGTGGGCACGCGGCGAGCGGCAGATTGGTGTCGACGGCGAACCTGCCGTAGCAGCCATGCCCCCCATGCTGCGGCGGCGCGCGCAGCGGTTCGGCCGCATCGCGCTTGAATCGCTGTACGCACTCCCCGACGACACCAGCCCGATCGTGTTTGCTTCCCGGCATGGCGAAGTGCCGCGTTCGGTCGAACTGCTGCAGTCGCTGGCCAGCAGTGGCGAGGTATCGCCGCAATCGTTCAGCATGGCAGTCCACAACGCGACAGCCGGCTTGTTCACCATTGCCAGCAAACAAGTCGTCAACGTCACCGCGATTGCTGCCGGTCGCGACAGCGCCTTGGCGGGCATCGTCGAAGCGCTCGGGCTGCTGGCAGATGGTGCGAATAGTGTCCGGTTAATACTGTGCGATGCCCCGCTACCCGAGATTTACGCCGACTTTGCCGCCGCCAATTCCAGCGCCGATGCCGCACCCTATTCATGCGTACTGGCGTTGATGCGTGGCGACGACTTCTCGCTGCAAACCCAGGCAGGCGTGCACCTCGACAACAATGAACCTGGGCTGGCACTGCTGCGTTTCATGCTCGGCACCGCCACAACGCAGGCATTAAGCGACGGCTGGCAGCTCGTACGCAATGAATCCACCCCATTCATCCACCCCGCCGTTTACGCTGGCAATTAGAACACTCAGGCAAGGAAGCAAGACGCATGACACCCCCGCTCAATCCCTTGGTCGATGAAATCAAGACCCTGATCATCGATAGCCTGAATCTTGAGCACGTTACACCGGCAGATATTGAGACCGATGCACCGTTGTTTGTTGAGGGTCTGGGCCTGGACTCCATCGACGCGCTGGAACTTGGCGTGGCACTACAGAAACGCTACGGGCTGAGCCTGTCTGCCGATTCAGCCGAAACACGACAACACTTCGCCTCGGTGGCGACGCTGGTCGCCTTCGTCAGCGCCAATCGCACCAAATAACAGGCCATCTGTACACGCATGTCTTGGCTTTCCGGCCTGATCGGGCTCGTTTTTCCGCTGTTGTTCTGGTTGTTCCACTGGCTTGGCTGGCCATTCTGGCTAGCCGGACTCGCCTTGCTGCCGCTTGCCTGGCACAAACGCCATGCGCTGCCCGGCGCCGGCTGGATCGGGCCGATTGCGCTACTGCTCGGCGCAGCCGCCCTGATCGCGCGCTCGGATTTGCCGGTCAAGCTTTACCCGGTGCTGGTCAATGCCGGCTTGCTTGCCGTCTTTGCTGCCAGCCTGCATGCGCCACAAACCGTGATCGAACGGTTGGCGCGCCTGCGCGAGCCGGATTTGCCGGAATCCGGCGTGCGTTACACCCGCAAAGTCACCCAAGCCTGGTGCGTGTTCTTCACCGCCAACGGCCTGATCGCGCTCGCCACCGTCTTTGCCCCGCCCAAAATCTGGGCGCTGTACAACGGCCTGATTGCCTACCTGCTGATCGGAACGATGTTTGGCATTGAATGGCTGATTCGCCGCCGGGTACGTCAACATGCTTGAGCCGCGCTATTCCTTAACGCTCGGCGCGCTAGCCGGTTCGGATGACTTGCCGGTTGCGCTGCACGGTGGCGAATTGCTCACACGGGCAACCCTGCGCCATGACGTCACGCAAGCCATCGCCACCCTCGCCGCCGCATCAGCCGCCGGCCCGATCGCCTTGTTCGAGCCGGACGTCTACCGCTTTACCGTCTGGCTATTAGCCGGTTGGCACGACCGCCGCACGGTCATCCTGCCGGGTGACAACACGGTGACAAGCTGTGCCGCCTTGCGCGAGCACGCCAACCTTTACATTGGCGATCTGGGCAACGGCAGCCTGACCGACTGGCGGTGCGATCCAGCCCCGCTTTCGCTCGCGCCGATTCCAGCCAACCATGTGGCGGTCGAGGTCTTCACATCCGGCTCTACCGGCGCGCCGCTACGCATTGCCAAGGCGCTGCATCAGCTCGACGCGGAAATGGCTGCGCAGCAGCAGCTGTTCGGCCAGCGCTGCCCACCCGGTACCCCGGTCGTCGGCACCGTTTCTCCGCAACATCTGTACGGGCTGCTCTTTCGCGTACTTTGGCCACTGAGTAGTGGCGGCGTACTCGTCGGCGACACCATCGCCTACCCGGAAGGCTTGTGGCAGGCCGCCGAACGGCCAGCCATGCTGATCAGCAGCCCGGCCTTTCTCAAACGGCTGCCGGATCATCTGGCGTGGCCGGAATTGGCTAGGCATTTCTGTGCCATCGTTTCCTCTGGCGGGCCGTTGCCAGCAGAGGCCAGTCGCGACGCGACGCGACGGCTGGGCGTATCGGTGCATGAAATCTATGGCAGTTCGGAAACCGGCGGCATTGCCTGGCGGAACGACCCAACGGCAGATTGGGCGGCCTTGCCCGGCGTCGCGGTCAAGGTGGATGAAGAAGGTGCGCTGTATGCCCGCTCGCCCTTCCTGCCCGACCAGGACTGGTTCGCCTGTGCCGACCGTGCCGAGCTGACCACCAGCGGTTTCCGGCTGCTCGGCCGCGCCGACCGCATCGCCAAGATCGAAGAAAAACGCATCTCGCTCACCCGCATCGAAGACGCCTTGCGCGCAAGCGGCTGGATCGACGATGCACGGGTCACGGTGCTGGAAGGCGCACGTGCAGAGGTTGGCGCGGCCGTGGTGCTCAATGCCACCGGCCGCAATGAGCTAGCCACCCAGGGCGAACCCGCCTTCACCCGCACCTTGCGCACCCTGCTCGCGCAAAGCATCGAGCGGATCGGCCTGCCGCGCCGCTGGCGCTTTGTCACCACCCTGCCGCAGAACGCAATGGGCAAGATCGCCGCTCACGATATCGCAGCACTATTCGCCCCGCAGCGCTGGCCGCAGGTGATCACCGAACAAACCACCGGCAACACCGCTACGCTTGAATTGGCAATCGGGCGGGAGCTGGCCTGGTTCGACGGGCACTTTGCCGGCTCGCCGGTGCTGGCTGGCGTGGTGCAGATCGAATGGGCCGTGCATTTTGCCCGTAAGCTGCTTACACTGCCGCCGCATTTTGCCGGCATGGATGCGATCAAGTTCCAGCACGCCATCCTGCCCGGCGCTGTGGTGACGCTCACGCTGGAATGCAAGCCGGAGCGGGGACAATTACAGTTTGTTTATCAGAAGGGCCAGTACGTGTGTGCCAGCGGTAAATTGCGATTCAACGAAGACCGAGCAGAAGGAGAAGCCGGCAATGACTGAGGTGGCAATGCATAGACCATGCGCCATCGTGCCGGTCTACAACCATGAACATGCAGTTGGCCGGGTGGTGGCCGCATTGCGTGCGGCGGGCTTGCCGGTGATTCTGGTCGACGACGGCAGCAGCGCGGCCTGTGCGCAGGTGCTCGATGCACTGGCAAGCGGCGACGATATCGAACTGCTGCGTCACTCGCACAATCAGGGCAAGGGAGCCGCAGTGCTGTACGGGCTGCGCCATGCATTCGAGCGCGGCTATACCCATGCCCTGCAACTTGATGCGGATGGTCAGCACGACGTGGCCGACGTCCCCAAATTCCTGCGGCTCTCCGCCACCCACCCCGACAGCATCATCTGCGGCGTACCGATCTTTGACGAAACCGTCCCCAAAGAACGCCTGTACGGCCGCTACCTGACTCATGTATTCGTGTGGATCGTCACGCTTAGCCTGCGCATTCGCGATTCGATGTGCGGTTTCCGGCTGTACCCGCTCGCCGAGTCCATGCACGTCATCCAGCATGCGCCCATCGGCCGGCACATGGATTTCGACTCCAGCATCATCGTGCGGCTGGATTGGGCCGGCGTACCCATCCTCACCGTACCCACCCGCGTGCATTATCCGCAGGATGGCGTTTCGCATTACCGCCTGTGGTGTGACAACCTGCTGATGGTCTGGCAAGGCGTCCGGCTCCTGATCGGCATGCTGCCGCGTTTGCCGATGTTGCTGTGGCGCGTCGTCACCGGCCGCGCTGGCGAACGAACCGCTTAGCCCCGCATGCAATCTTCGCATTGGGCCAAAATTGGCGAAGCCGGCTTTCTCTCCGGCATGAAATTGATGTTCGCCATCTACCACCGGCTCGGGCGCTGGCCATTCCGGCTGGTGCTCTATCCGGTACTGGCTTGGTACGTACTCACCAACGCCATCGCGCGCCACGCCTCCAAGGACTATCTGACCCGGCTGCACCGTGCGTCAGCCGGTCACACGCCGCCCCCTACGCTTGCCAATATCTATCGGCACTTCACCGCCTTCGCCGAGATGATGCTCGACAAGCTGCTGGTCTGGAGCGGCGATCTCGATCGCGTGATCTACGCCATCGAAAACCCGGGCGTCTTAAGAGACCGGATGGCCGCCGGCCAGGGCGCGGTGATCGTGACGGCGCATATTGGCAATGCCGAGCTGTGCCGTGTGCTCGCGCGCGAGAAAAGCAGCATCCGGCTGAACGTGCTGGTGCATACGCCACAAGCCCAGCGCTTCAACCAGCTGATGCGCGAGCTGAACCCGGCCAGCCAGATTGATTTGATCCAGGTGAGCGATATCTCTGCCGCCACCGCCATGCTCTTGGCCGAGCGCGTTGAGGCTGGCGAATTTGTCGTCATTGCCGGCGATCGCGTGCCGTTGTCGGATAGCAACGCACACGCCAGCGGCATCGTTGAGGTCGATTTCCTCGGCGCGGCCGCACCGCTGCCATTCGGCCCCTATCTGCTCGCCAGCCTGTTCAAATGCCCGCTGATCGGCATGATCGCCTGTCGCCGCAACAACTGCTTTCACATCACCCTCGCCACCCTGGCTGAACGCGTCGTGCTGCCCCGGCAGAACCGGCGGGCCGCCGCTGCCGAACCCGCGCAAGCGTTCGCAGCTATGATGGCTAAGGAATGCAGCACCGCACCATTCCAGTGGTTCAACTTTTTCCCGTTTTGGACCCGATGAAACACATCCCCTTCGGCCCCGCACCACTCACCATCGACGACATCGTCGCCATCGCCCACGGCAACGCTCGCGCCGTACTCGACTCCTCGCCAGCGTTTCGCGCCCGCATCGATGCCGGCTCCGCCTTTCTGGATCGCTTGCTGGCGGAGGAAGGCGTGATCTATGGCGTTACCACCGGTTATGGCGACTCGTGCACCGTTGGCATTCCCATGCATCTGGTCGCCGAACTGCCACACCATCTGTACACCTATCACGGCTGCGGCTTGGGCGAGCATTTCGATGCACCGGCCACGCGGGCGATTCTCGCCGCGCGGCTGGCATCACTGACGCGCGGATTTTCCGGCGTGAGTTGGGGTTTGCTGGAACAGCTCGCCGCGCTGCTGGAACACGACATCCTGCCGCTGATCCCGGCCGAGGGTTCGGTCGGTGCCAGCGGCGACCTGACCCCGCTCTCCTACGTGGCCGCCGCGCTGTGCGGCGAACGCGACGTGCGCTTCCGGGGCCAGATCGTGCCGGCCGCCGAAGCCTTGGCGGCCGTCGGGCGCAAACCGTTCACGCTGCGCCCCAAGGAAGGCTTGGCGATCATGAACGGTACGGCGGTCATGACCGCATTGGCTTGCCTGGCATGGCAGCGTGCCGACTATCTATCCCGGCTGGCGACCCGCATCACCGCCCTGGCAGTCGTCACCGCTGGCGGCAACCCGTATCACTTTGACGCCACCTTGTTCTCGGTCAAGCCGCATGCCGGCCAACAAGCGATCGCCGCCCGTTTGCGCGCCGACCTGATGGATACCAACAGCCAGGATCATCGCTTGCAGGATCGCTACTCGCTCCGCTGTGCGCCACACGTGATCGGCGTCCTGCAAGACGCGCTGCCATTCTTCCGCAGCATGATCGAGAACGAACTCAACAGCGCCAACGACAACCCGATCATCGATGGTGAAGGCGAGCGGGTACTGCATGGCGGGCACTTCTACGGCGGCCACATCGCCTTCGCCATGGATAGCCTCAAGAACCTCGCCGCCAATGTAGCCGATCTGCTGGACCGGCAAATGGCGCTGCTGGTCGATGCCCGCTACAACAACGGCCTGCCCGCCAATCTTTCCGGCGCGACCGGCGAGCGAGCTGCCATCAACCACGGCTTGAAGGCATTGCAGATCAGCGCCTCGGCCTGGACTGCGGAAGCGCTGAAGCTGACCATGCCCGCCTCGGTATTCAGCCGCTCGACCGAATGCCACAACCAGGACAAGGTCAGCATGGGCACCATCGCGGCACGTGATTGCTTGCGTGTGCTCACGCTCACCGAGCAAGTCGTTGCCGCCATGCTGATCACCGTGCGCCAGGGCATCGCCTTGCGCGAGCGAACCGAAAACGGCGCTCTGCCGTTGCAAGCGGCGGCGGCGCAGTTCGTCGCCGACCTCAATGGCCAAATCCCTTTCATCAGCGAAGACAGCGCGCTGGAGCCCACGCTACGTGAGTTGCTGGCGGCGATCGCGGCGCACCGCTGGGCACTTTATGACTAAGACGCGACCGTCGAAATCTTCAACACCTCCCCCCTTTTTTGAAGGGGGGTTAGGGGGGGTTTCTGCGACATCTCAACTTGCAGCAGCCTCGAAATCCCCCTCGATCCCCCTTCAAAAAGGGGGAAGCAAGCAGTCCCCGAAACTGCGCAGCGCACGCGTCGAGCTCGTGCCGCAATTTCACGATCTCGATCCGCTGAACATCGTCTGGCACGGCAACTACCCACGCTATTTCGAACATGCCCGCACGGCACTGCTGCAAGACATCGGTTACGACGTACCGCAGATGCAGGCATCCGGCTACAGCTGGCCCGTGATCGAACTGAACATCCGTTACGCCAAACCGATCGGCTACCTGCAAAAAATCATCGTCGAAGCAACGCTGGTCGAATGGCAGAACCGGTTGAAGGTCCAGTACGAAATCCGCGACGCAGCCAGTGACGAGAAGCTCACGCAGGGCCATACCGTGCAGGTCGCGGTCGCCATTGCCAGCGGCGAGATGTGCTTCGTATCGCCAGCCATCCTGTTTGAAAAGCTTGGAGTACCTCTCCCGTGAACCATGCCACGGACTTAGCAAATCGCATCGCCCCCCCTGTAGGAGCGAGCTTGCTCGCGATGGCAATGTGTCATTCGAAGCAGCGTCATCGCGAGCACCCCAAGGGTATTTCCAAGCTGAGCGACGGCAAGCCATCGCACGCTTGTGGGGCACAAGCTCGCTCCTGCAGAATTCGCTGCTTGCTTTGGGCATGCCTGTTCTTGTTCGCAATGACAAGCGCCCAGGCCAGCGACCTACTCGACCGCGTCGCCAAACAAGTCACCGACAGCCGCGTGGTACGCGGCGATTTCGCACAAACCCGCGAACTGGTCGGCGTGAAGAAGCCGCTCAAATCCACCGGCCATTTCGTGGTGGATAAGCAGCGCGGCGTGGTGTGGCAGACCATCAAACCGTTCGCCAGCAAGCTGAAAATCAGCCGGCAAGCGATCGTGCAAAAGAGCGGCGATCAGGTGTTGATGCAACTCTCGGCCGACAAGGAGCCGGCGGTAAAAACCGTCGGCACTGTGCTGTTCGCCTTGTTCGCCGGCGACTTTGCCACGCTGGAGCGTTATTTCAACGTGACTGGCGATGCCAGCGTGAAAGGCTGGCAGCTGCAGCTCGCCCCCAAGGATGCGGCGCTCGCCAAACTGATTCGCGGGCTGAAACTCGATGGCAGCAAGGCCATCGACCAGATCGAGCTGGATGCGGCCAGCGGCGATGTCACGCGCATCACCTTCAGTCAGGTCAGCAATGGCGATGCTTTGCTCCCTGCGGAAATTGCTGATTTTGAATAAGAGCCGGACATTTCAATTTTCGCTGTTCCATCCCCCCTTTTTTGAAGGGGGAAGTAAAACCCTGCAGCGGGGCGTAGCACCCAGGTGACCGAAACCCGCCTCTGGCGCACGCTCGCCCTCGTCTGGTTACTGGTGCTGCTCACGGCGGGCGGGTGGCTGACGCTCACTCACGCCCAACTCGGTCAACGACTCGATACCGATCTCTTCGCCCTGTTGCCGCGTAATGAACACGATGCCGTCGCCGAAAAAGCGCTGGCTTCACTCGCCAAGGCATCCGAGCGGCAACTGATCGTACTGGTCGGCGCGCAGGACAAAACCCGTGCCGCGCACGCTGCTGATCTCATCGCCGCCAAGCTCAAGCCCTTGCCGCTCAGTGACGAAAGCAACCGCCTCGATCTCGCCACCCTGCGTGATTTCTACGCACAGTACCGCGATGCCCTCGTCACCCCAGCCGACCGCAAACTGCTGCAGTCCTCCTATGACTGGCATAACCAGGCGCTTGCCAATGCCTATGCCACTGTCTCGACCAGCGGCCTGGCGTGGCAAGACGACCCGTTCGGCTTGTTCGGCCACTGGCTCGCCAGCCTTGGAGACATGAGCCGGGTGCGACCGGATGGCGGCAAATTGTGGGTCGAAGCTGATGGCCGTCATTACGCGGTATTGATGTACACCGTAGCGGGCAGCGCTTTTTCGTTCGATGTGCAAAAACGCGTGGCGGCCGGGCTGGATCAAGCCATTGCCGACCTGAAGACAGCACAGCCCGACGCCGTTGTGTTGCGCGCCGGTGTCGTTTTGCACGCCGCCAAAGCTGCCGCGCAAGCCGAGCACGAGATGTCCACCATCGGTATCGGCTCACTGATCGGCATCGTGCTGCTGGTGCTACTGGTGTTTCGCGGCTGGCGGGCCTTGCCGCTGGTGGCGTTGTCGATCGGCACCGGCACGACCATTGCCGCCGCCGTGACGTTCGCCGTCTACGCCAAGGTCCACATGCTGACGCTGGTCTTCGGCGCCAGCCTGATTGGCGTAGCAGTTGATTTCAGCTTGTTGCTGCACGCGACCAGCCTCGGCGCAGCCGTACCAGCTGGCAAACGGCTGGAGCGCTTGCTGCCCAGCCTGTTGATCGCCACCGTCTTCACCGCGCTGGCGTACTTGTGGCTGATGGCCACGCCCTTCCCCGGGCTGGCGCAAATGGCCGTATTCGCTGCCACTGGCATTGCTTCGGCTTGGCTATCCGAACTGGTGTGGTATCCCCGGCTTGCCCCAACCAAGCTGGAGCCGGGTTGGCTCGGTGAACAGCTTCTGCGTCTACTGGCCCATTGGCCACGCATCCAGCGCCCCCGTACCGCGCTGATCCTGTTGCTGCTGATTGCCCCGGTGTTGATTGGCGGGCTGCTGAAACTGGAACGCCGCGATGATGTCCGCGCACTGGCCGGCATCGATCCGCAATTGATGGCCGAGCAAATGGAAATCAGCAAGCTGTTGGGACTAGCCAGCCCCGCGCAGCTTTATTTCGTCACCGGGCACGATCCGCAACAAGTGCTGGAGCGTGAAACGGCATTGGCGCGGCAGCTGGATGACTTTGTCGCCCGGCATGAAATCGATAGCTACCAAGCCATCACCCGCTGGCTGCCACCGCTGACTGAACAAATCGCCATTGCGCATGAGCGTGCAGTCCTGCGCGCTCAGGCATTGCTCAACAGCTTGGCCGACGACATCGGCTTGCCCGCCGAGTGGATACGCCGCCAACAAACTACGACACCACCCCTCACGCTGGAAAACTGGCTCGCCTCGTCCGCCTCGCTGCCAGCCCGTCACCTGTGGCTGGGCAAGATGCCGGACGGCAGTTACGCCAGCATGGTGATGCTGAGCGGCTTCTGGAATACAGCGACCCGGCAGAATTTGGCTGCGCTCCAGCTACCCGGCGTGCGCTGGGTGGATAAGGCGCAAGAGGTATCCGATCTGCTGGGCCGCTATCGCGACCGGCTCGGTCTGAGCCTGATCGCCGCTTATGTGCTGACCGCATTGATCCTATGGCGACGCTACCGGCGCGATACCTGGCGCGTACTCGCGCCATCGCTCCTCGCCAGCATCGCCACGCTGGCACTCTTTGGCTGGATCGGCATTCCGCTGCAATTGCTCACCGTGCTGACCTTGCTGCTCTTGCTCGGCATGGGCATCGACTACGGCATCTTCGTCAACGAGCATCCGGGTGAGGTCCGCATCCGGCTGGCCATTTCGCTCGCAGCAGTCTGCACCATCCTATCCTTCGGCCTGCTGGCATTCAGCCGCACGCCGGCCCTCTCCACCTTTGGCATCGCGACGCTATCCGGCGTTGGCCTTGCCTGGTTGATCGCCCCTTGTTTGCGCCGCAGCGGCGCAGACGTCGCCCTATTTACCGAGACCCCATCCCATGAGCAGTAAACCCCGCGAACAAACCGATGTGCTGGTGATCGGTGCAGGCCCGGCCGGTGCTGTCGCCGCGGCGCTCTTGCGTCGGCAAGGCCGGCACGTGGTGGTGCTGGAAAAGGAAACCTTCCCGCGCTTTTCGATTGGCGAGAGTCTGCTGCCCCAATGCATGGAATGGATCGAGAAAGCCGGCTTGCTGCAAGACGTGGTCGAAGCCGGCTTCCAGTACAAGAACGGTGCGGCATTCGTCTGCGGTGACGACTACACCGATTTCGATTTTCGCGACAAATTCTCTGCCGGCTGGGGCACCACCTATCAGGTGCAGCGCGCCACCTTCGACAAGGTGCTGGCTGATGGCGCAGCCAGGCAAGGTGCGGATATCCGCTACCGGCATACAGTGTTGGAAGCGCATGTGGAAGGCGACGCGCCGTGGCTGAAAGTGCGCGATGCGGATGGCAACGACTACGAGATCGAAGCAGCCTTCGTGCTCGACGCCAGCGGTTTCGGCCGCACCCTGCCACGCCTGCTCGATCTGGAAACACCATCCGACTTCCCGGTGCGTGGCGCGATCTTCACCCATATTGCGGATGGCATTCCCCTGGGTACGTTCGATCGCAACAAGATCCGCGTCACCATCCACCCTGAACATCAGGACGTGTGGTACTGGCTGATTCCGTTTTCAAATGGCCGCTGCTCGCTCGGCGTCGTCGCCGCGCAACCGTTTCTGGATCGCTACACCGGCAGTGATACCGAACGATTGCAGGCACTGGTGAACGAAGACCCGTCACTCGCCACCTTGCTGGCAAATGCAACATGGGACACGCCAGCGCGGCATATCAGCGGCTATGCGGCCAACGTCAAATCCTTGTGGGGCCAGCACTACGCGCTGCTGGGCAACGCCGGCGAATTCCTCGACCCGGTGTTTTCCAGCGGCGTAACCATCGCCATGACCTCGGCGCATCTGGCCGCAGGCTTGCTGGCGCGCCAGTTCAACGGTGAAACGGTGGATTGGCAAAGCGAATATGCCGTGCCGCTCAAACGCGGTGTCGATACCTTCCGCGCCTTCGTCAACGCGTGGTACGACGGCCGCTTCCAGCAGTTGATCTTCTACAAGGACAAAAACGCTGATATCCGCCGGATGATCTCCGCCATTCTGGCCGGCTATGCATGGGATCAGACCAACCCGTGCGTGCAGCAGCCGGAGCGCTGGTTGAATGCCTTGGTGAAAGCATGCGCGCCGGATTGATGGCACTGGCGGCGCTAGCGCTGGCCGCATGCGCAGCGCTGACCACGCCCGCGCTCTGGCACGTTGCACCATCATCGCTGGGCCCGGATCGCACGATGGCCCAGCAGATCAGCATCGATGCCGCCGGCCAGCATTGGACCATCGACGCCGCCACCGAGATCGACAGCAACCATCTGCGCGTGGTGTTGATGGCACTCGGCCTGCGTGCGCTAAGCCTCGATTATGACGGCGACACGCTACAGGCCGAAAAAGGCAGCGTGCCGTTCAAGCTGCCGCCAGAGCAGCTCATCAACGACCTGTTGCTGGCCTATACCCCGCTCGATGCATTGCGTGCCGCATTGCCAAGCGGCTGGAGCGTCGATGCGGTCGGCAACACGCGCACCTTGCTGCGCAACGGTCAGATCGTCGCCGTGGTGACCTACTTATCCGGCAATCCGCCCGCCGCCCAAGCACCGTGGGCCAGCCGCATCAAGCTGGAACACCGCGATGCGGGCTATATATTGACCATCGACTCCGCCGCGACCGATTCCGAATGAGCGACTTCGAATGACCGCATCCCGCCCTCCCGTTTATCTCAATGCCTTGGGCCTGCTCTGCGCGCTGGGCAACGACGTGGCCACCGTGCGCCACAATCTGTTCAGCGGCAGCAGCCCCGGCATGCAACAGACGGATGCCTACAGCCCCGGTCGCACGCTGACGCTCGGGCTAATCGATGCAGCGCTCCCCAGCGTCGCGCATCTGCCTATCGGCCTGCGCTCGCGCAACAACGCGGTGTTGCTGGCTGCGCTGGCGCAAATCCGCCCCGAACTGGATCGGCTGTGTGCCGGCGTACCGCCAGAACGCATCGCCATCGTGCTTGGCACCAGCACCTCAGGTATCGCCGAGGGCGAAGCTGCCATAGCGGCCCACACCACCACGGGCCAGTTCCCTCCAGCGTTCGATTACGCGCAACAAGAGTTGGGTGGGCCGGCGGCCCTGCTGCAATACGAGTTGGGTACGCGCGGGCCAGCGTATTGCGTTTCTACCGCCTGCACATCGAGCGCCAAGGCGTTGGCCAGCGGCGCACGACTACTGCAAGCCGGCTTGGCCGATGTTGTTTTGGCGGGCGGTGTCGATACCTTGGCGCGATTTACCATCGCCGGGTTTTCGTCACTGGAGGCGGTCGATGCAGCGCGTTGCCGGCCGTTTTCCGCCACCCGCTGCGGCATCAACATCGGTGAAGGCGCAGCCTTGTTCGTGATGAGCCGCGAACCCGACGATGGCGCAGTGCAACTGGCCGGTTGGGGCGAGACCTCCGATGCCCACCATATTTCCGCGCCAGACCCGACCGGGGCCGGGGCAATCGCGGCCATCACCCAAGCGCTGGCCCGCGCCAATCTCAGTGCGACCGACATCGGCTACGTCAATCTGCACGGCACAGCCACACCACAAAACGATGCAATGGAAGCCCTCACCGTCACCGGCATGCTGCCGGGTGTGCCGGCCAGCTCAACCAAGTCGCTAACCGGCCATACGCTCGGTGCGGCCGGTGCAATCGAAGCCGCCTTCTGCTGGCTGGCGCTGACCGATGCCGAGCACCGCCTACCACCGCATGTGTGGGACGGCGTCGCTGATCCGGCCCTGCCAGCACTGCCGCTGGTCAACGTTGGCCAGACTGGCGAAATCCGCGCCGCGCTATCGAATTCGTTTGCCTTTGGCGGCAACAATATTGCGCTGGTGCTGACCCGATGACCTCCGTGCCAGACCCCATACCAAACAATCTGCCGACCATCGCCGAACTCGTCCCCCATTCCGGCCCGATGCGCTTGCTGGATGCGGTGCTGGCCCTCGCGCCCGGCGAAATTGTCGCAGGCGTCACCCCTCGGGCGGATTCGCTGTTTTGCAATACTGGTCAGATCGGCGCGTGGGTCGGGATCGAATACATGGCGCAAGCGATGGCGGCGCTGGCGGGGTGGGAAGCACGCGAACGCGGCGAACCGGTGAAACCGGGGCTGCTGCTTGGCACCCGCAAATACGTCTGTCACGTGAGCGGTTTTGCGCTGGGCGAACCGCTGTCGATCCATGCCAAACATGACTTCGCCGCTGGCAACGGCATGACAATGATGGCTTGTGAGATCCGCGCTGCCGATGGAAAGCTGCTCGCCGAGGCTACGCTCTCCGTCTTGCAACCAGACAACTTCGACACCCTGCTGCAGAACAATCAGGAGCAACAAGCTTGAGCACCGTCCTCGTCACCGGCTCCAGTCGTGGCATCGGCCGCGCCATCGCCTTGCGGTTGGCACGTGATGGCTACGACGTCATCCTGCATTGCCGCAGCCGCCTCGATGAAGCCGAAGCCGTCGCTGCCGAAATCGTCGCGCTGGGACGTAACGCCCGCATCCTGCAATTCGATGTCGCCGACCGGGCCGCCACTCGCGCGGCACTTGAGGCTGATGTTGCCGAATATGGCGCACCGTATGGCGTGGTCTGCAATGCCGGCATCGCCGCCGACAACGCGTTTCCGGCCATGACCGATGCGCAATGGGACGGCGTAATTCACACCAACCTCGACGCCTTCTACAACGTACTCCACCCGCTGACCATGCCGATGATCCAGACCCGCAAGCCGGGCCGCATCGTGGCGCTGTCGTCGGTTTCCGGCCTGATCGGTAATCGCGGCCAAGTGAATTACAGCGCCGCCAAGGCAGGCATCATCGGCGCGGCCAAGGCGCTGGCGCTGGAACTGGCCAAGCGCAACATCACCGTCAATTGCGTCGCGCCGGGGCTGATCGAGACCGAAATGGTCGATCCGCTGGTGCTGGAACAGGCAATGAAAATGATCCCGGCACAACGGGTCGGGCGGCCGGAGGAAGTCGCGGCGGCAGTGAGCTTTTTGCTGTCGCCGGATGCCGGCTACATCACGCGGCAGGTGATTTCGGTGAACGGTGGGTTGGCGTGACCACGCTGCCTGCGGCTCTGACTGTGCTGCTGATCGATAGCCGTTCGGATCGTGCAGCGCACCTACCCGATATCGCGCAGCTGTCGGAATCCAGCCAAACCCGCCTCGCCCAAATCCACGCCCCCGTGCGCCGCAAGCAATTCATCCTCGGGCGGGTGTTATTGGCACAAGCTGCTGCCCGCCAATTGGGCCGGGACTATCCGTTAGTCGATATCGTTGAGGGTGCGCTTTATCCCGTCTTTGCCACCGCACCGGAATTGCAGGGCAGCATCTCGCATAGCGGCGATCTTGTTGCCGCCACGGTCAATGCGGATCGCTATGGGCTGGATATCGAGAACTGCACCAGAAAGCGCGATGCGATTGCGCTCTCGGCCCATGCCTTTCATGCCG
The DNA here is from genome assembly GCF_000711875.1 of Andreprevotia chitinilytica DSM 18519. Taxonomy (GTDB): domain Bacteria; phylum Pseudomonadota; class Gammaproteobacteria; order Burkholderiales; family Chitinibacteraceae; genus Andreprevotia; species Andreprevotia chitinilytica. The sequence continues at coordinate 2,270 of NZ_JONM01000008.1, read as the reverse complement.
ATGAAGCGCAATGGATTGCCCAAGCAGATGCCATTGAGGCCAAGCGGCGTTTCTTTCTGCTGTGGACTTTGCGGGAAGCAGCGTTCAAAGCGGGGTTGCGTGAACATGTTGTCGGCGGAGACAGCCTGCTGACCAACGAAGACATCTCACCGGCATGGGGCTGGGCCAGCGCGATGCATGGCTCGTATCGCATTACGGTTGTCGGGCCGCAGCCATGCGAGTTGGCGCTGCTGGATATTGGCGTCCCACCGTAGCCCGGACGGCTTTGCCGGCCGGGGATGTGATGCTGGCTAAGGCCCCCCCGCCGGAGGTTGCTCACACAGCGGCCCCGGCCGGAAGTTGGTTACATAGCGCCCCCGGGCCCGGGGGCATTCACATAGCGGCCCCGGCCGGCAATGCCGTCCGGGCTACGGCTCGTGCGGAAGATTGCGCGATCACTTCGCCGCTACGTCGCTCGCCGCGCCCTTGCCCGCCTTTTGATACGCCAGGTAATAGCGGCTGACCGTATTCACGTAATCCAGCAAGCGCGGGCCGACGCTCTTGCGGGCGACGGTTTCGACGTTGCCCTGCCAGCGGTTCGGGTCCAATCCTTGTTTGGCGGCTTGGCGGCGTAGTTGCTGGATGCGGCCTTCGCCGGCGTTGTAGGCGGCAATCATGAAATACAGCTGGTCATCGTCTGACACGCCGGCGTTGTCGAACAGCCGCCGCAGATAGGCAAGGTAACGCCCGGCGGCAGTGATATTGCCTTCATTGCCGTGCGGATCGGTCACGCCCATCTTGCGCGCCGTTTGTGGATTGACCTGCATCACTCCGGTGGGGCCGCCGTTCTTGCGCACCATCGGCGTGAGCTTGGTTTCGCGCTGGCCGATGGCGGCGAGCAATAGCCAATCAAGGTTATTGGCACTGGCAACCAACTGAAAAGCCGGGGCGAAGAAGCCGAGTTTGTCGATCGGGTCGATCTGGGTCGGCGTCGGCACCGCGCCATCGTCAGAGAGGTAACGCTGGGTGACCTTCGCCGCTGTTTCGGCCAGTTTCGGGCCTTGCTGGGTGATGAAGCGGTCCAGCGTGTCTTTCAGCACCGGTTGGTCTTTCGAAACCGCCCAAGCCACCGAGCCCGGCTGATCGATACAGTTGCCGACCTTCACATTGGGAAAGCGCTTGCTCCACAGATCGAGCACGTAGCGGCTTGCCAGTGTGGCTTTGCCGTCCGCGCCCGGCTTGTTCAGGCCGCCGAGCAGCTTTTCGCTGCTGCTGCCGAGCGGGGCTTCCTCATACGACTTGCCGCTGTCTTCCAGCACCCGCTTGCCGTAGCTGGCACCGGGCAGCAGCAACTTGTCGAAGGGTTCATCCGTCGCTGGCGCATTACGGTTCTGCGCCACGCACCAGCGGTCGGTCAGATACGGTTGGGTGAAGGCGACGAGGGTTTTGGCGGCGTCGTTCACCGGCATCAGGCCGGCTGCGATATCACCTTCGCCATTCTTCAGCATCGGGATCAACTCGCCGGAGTCGACCGGAATCAGCTGCAGCTTGACCGCCTGCGCGCCCTTGGCTTTTTGCTTGTTCAGGAATTTTTCCAGCTCCAGCAGCATGGCGTATTCGACACCGTGCGGCTTGCCCTTGGCGATGAAATAGGTTGATGCGCCCTGCGCCACCAGCACCCGTAGACGCGCAGGCGGCTTGGCTGGGTCGAAGGGTGCATCACCGAGTTCGCTCGCTGGTGCAGCATCCGGCTGTGGATTTTCGGCAGCTGCCACGGGCTTGTGCGCCGCCTTGGCCACTTTGGCCTTGGCATGCCGGGCGGCCCAGACGGAAGAGGCCGGCACGGTGGCCAGCCCCAAACCCATGAAAAATAAGGTAGTTCTGATTGATGTCAGACGCATTCGACCATTCTAGCCGAAACCTCTTGTCATACCGGTGGTGTTATCTCACTTGCCTGTCGCTCTACCTGCCGCCATGAAAACCCATCGCCATCGGTAGGTTGGGTTGAGCGCAGTGTTCAGCCGGGAGACATAGGTAACACTTGTCGGGAGACATGGGTAACACCTTTTATGATCATCGCCTTACCATTCACAGGAGCAGGCGATGCCTTGGAAGGAGTATTCCACCATGTCCTCACGCCACGAATTCGTCTTGCTGGCCCAAGCCCCCGGCGCCAATGTCCGTGCGCTGTGCCACGCCTTCAACATCAGCCCCAAGACCGGCTACAAATGGCTGGCCCGCTTCGCTGAACACGGCGCCGCCGGGTTGCAGGATCGCTCCCGCCGACCCCT